>CAVZVS010000004.1:0-1015683 GCA_963778815.1 uncultured Chloroflexia bacterium
GCCAGCGAAAGGTGGATCAGTGGGTCGCGCTTCGTCGCCTCGCGGTGGCCCTGCCATTTCACGAAACCCCAGAGGACCACGCACCCGGCCGTGATGATGAAAGAGAGTGAGCGAGAAGCCGAAGATCGTGAAGGGCGAGTCCTTGGGCTTGACCCATCCCCACGTACTCGATTCGAGGACACCGAACACGAACAGGCCCAGACCCGTGGCGGAGAGCACCGAGCCGACGATGTCGAGCTTCGGCGTGGGAGTGGGACCGGGGCGTCTTTGACTTTGCGGGTCATGAACAGGATGAAGCCGGCAATGAAGACCTCACCGACGAACACGACCCGCCATGTAGTCGGCGGCTGCCCTGCCGCCCACGATGGGACCATCCGCGACGCCCGCACCCGCGACGCCGCCGATCACCGTGTACGCTGCCTTGCGGCTGGGTCCCTCGAAGTTGCCGGCGATCAGCGTGGCGAGCGTGGGGAATACCAGTCCGGCACCAATGCCTTCGAGCATGGACCAGCCCAGCGCGAGGACCGCGACGGTTTGCGACGCCGCGGTGAGTGCCGAGCCGCACGCATAGATGACCAGACCGATGACGAACGCCCGTCGGCGGCCGATGATGTCGCCGATCTTCGCTCCCGTCAGGATGAGCATCGCCATCACCAGGCAGTACAGGGTGATGACAGCCTGAATCGTGGTAACCGTCGTATCGAAGTCCTTCACCAGCTGGCTGATCGAAACATTCATCACCGACTGGTCGAGCACCATCAGAAACTGCGCCGTCGCCAACGCGACCAGTGCCGCCCCACCGTTCCTCGTCGAGGTAGTCATGGCGTTGGTACGCGTCCGACCGTTACCGGGCCGGCGAGGTCCGTTACAGCCCACCGCCTAGCCGGCGCCTGCACCTGGTGTTCGACCAGGATCGGGACGAACTCACGCACCCGGGCCGCCTGATATCTCGCGAACTCGGCCTCGACCTCAGTCCGGATCAGAACGGGATCCGTACCTACGCCGAGGCGAGCCTGCAGCGACCGCACGACGATTTCGATATTTCGAGTCGACACCGCGTCAACAGACCGTTCGAGATTGATGTCGTCGCTCATCGTGGTGAGTGGACCGGGTGCGTGAACGTGCTCGCCCGCATCGGGGTCGTCCTCGACCACGACCGGGGCCCGCAACCGCGGCCGGGCAAGGATCAGCCCAGTTCCTTGGCTGTGTCCTGCACGGCCTGATCGACATCCTTGGCGCTGACGTCGAGCTGCTTTTCGACTTGACGTTCGGCCTTCAGCCCGGCCTTGTCGATAGCGTCTTGGATCGTGGACTCGCCGACGACAAGCAGGCACGCCTGCCCGGCGTCGATCAGATCACCGAACTCCTTGGCGTCCGCCCGCGACATGCCCTTCCACAAGTGACCGCCCACCCCGCCGACCGCGCCTGCGATCGCCGTGGACCCGATGATCGACGGCGGGAACAACAACCCGACCATCGCACCGACCGCGATCCCACCCCACGCGCCATGACGAGTCGCGGTCTCGTCCTTGTTGACATGGACTTTGCCGCTGTCGTCTTTGGTGATCACCGCCGCGTCATAGGTCCCGACCGCTCCGACTGCGTGGAGGTCCTTCACCACCTCGTAGTCCGCGCGTGCGACACCCTCGCTCGGATACGTACCGATGTAGATGAAGACACCGTCTGCCTTGGCCATGCTTGGTCTCCTTCGGTAGTTGTGGAACGGGAGCTTCGGGTTGCTAGACCTCAGTCACTACGACGTACGGGTCGACCGGTCGCGTGACGAGGTAGCTGAACACACCAATGATCGGAACGAACACGATGAACAGAAACCAGACCGCTTTCGCGAAGCCGTGATGGTCGCGGCGGCGGAAGTTGTCGACGAAGCACCAGATCACGATGAAGATCCACAGCACGAACAGCGCAAACATCAAGAGAGACCAGAACACCGAGAGCAATGGATAGTCATACGCCAGCATCAGCTACTCCTTGGCCGAGCCGCTCGCTCACCGAGCCAGCAGCATCATGGATAGAAATTCCCGGGTCTCGACCATCTCGGCGAGACCGACGAAGCGAGCCTGCATCAGCGCATGCGACCTCGGTAGAGCCGAAAGTCCCGAACGCAGCGCGAAACCCTCGGCTCATGACGGATCGTCGGCAATGAGATGCACGTCGACGAGCTCGAGACCGAGCGAGCTGACGCGTTGGATGAGGCCGTACAGCCCGGCTTGGTCCACGAAGTCGCCCTGCAGCACCGTCAGGCCTGCTTCGCAGCGCAGTTCGAACTCGGGAAACGCGGCATGCGTGACCGGTCCCGGCTCACCGCGGAATGCAAGCGCATACCTCTCGGTCACGATGCCACCCCCGCTCGTCGAGTCCGGACCTTGCGACGGGGCTACGCTCGCCCCCGATCGCCTTGAGCCGCAGCGCTACCGAGTATGAGGCCCGACGGGGTGATCGGCTGTCACCCATTCGGGGGTGACCTGCGAACAAAGGCAGGGTCCTGACTCCGCGAGTAGTGGCCGCGACCAAGTTTTCGCCGCCCACACTTGCGAGCTGGCACGTCCCGCGCCATCGACTCGATGATGCCCTCGACGCAGGTGCGCAGGTCCCACTCACCATCGTCGTCGGCGCACCCGGAGCGGGCAAGAGCGCCGCGCTCGCCGCGTGGCTCAGCGCTCGGCCCGACCTTGCGTCGATCTGGCTTTCCTGCGACGAGCGCGACGCCGATCCTGTCACCTTCTGGTGCGCGCTCACCGCCGCGCTTGGCCAACGGTGGCCCGACCATTGGCTCGACGCCGCCGACATGCTCGACGAGTCCGAACCCGACCTCAGCGACGTTACGATCGCGATCGTGAACGGCCTCGCGGCGCTCGGCGAACCTGTCGTGATCGTGATCGACGACGTCCAGTTCGCCTCCGCCGCGGAACCCAGCCTGACCCTCTTCATCGAGCGGCTACCTCCCACATGTCGGGTAGTTCTGGGCAGCCGCACCGAGCCGCAACTCGCGCTGTACCGACTTCGTGCCCATGGGCACCTGCACGAGGTGCGCGATCACGAGCTCCGACTCACGCGCGCCGAAGTCGCTGCCGTCATGGTCGAGTTGGCCGTCGAGCTGACAAGCGCCGACATCGAGCTGCTCACGACCCGAACTGAGGGTTGGACTGCGGGTGTCCAGATGGCTGCCGTCGCCCTCCGCGACGAATCGGTTCCCGATCTGTTCCTCAGCGACCTCGCGAAGACGCCACGGTCGATCACCGATTTCCTGGGAGCCGAGGTACTCGAACGTCAACCCGTCGAGATCCTCGACTTCCTGCTCGCGACGTCGATCCTCGAGCAGCTCGACGCCGAGATTTGCGCCGCAGTCACCGAACGACGCGACGCCCGCGCGTTGCTGCAACGCGTCCACGATCGGCACCTCTTCCTGATCGAGTTGGGAGGAGATACCTACCGGTACCACCACCTATTCGGAGACTTCGTGCGGCAACGACTGCATTGGGAGGACCCAGACCGAGAACGGGCCCTGCATCGACGCGCCGCCGCCTACTTCACCGAGACCGGCGACATCGAGAGTGCATTCGGGCACCTTCTGGACGCAGGACAGGAAACCGAAGCGTTCGAGTTGCTCAGAAGCAGTCTCGTCGGTGTCTACATCCAAGGCGACGGTCGCGCGCTGCATCGCCTCGCTACCAAGGTCGGCGAGGCTGCAACCGACGACCCCGGTCGCCTCGCCGACCTCGCCCTCGCACTAGCCGCGAGTGCCCCGGCCGGGCGCGCAGCCCCATGGATCAGCCGCGCGACCAAACGTGCTGGCGACCTCACCGAAGCCGACCGCGCTCGACTCGTGATCGCGCAAGGTCTCGTCGGCGTGCAGTACGGGGAGGCCGTCGACGTCGAACAAGCGCTGTCCGACTATGCCCGCCTGGAACATCGCCCTGACGACGAAGTCGTCCAGTACGGGCCAGTCCTGACCGCGCGCACCCGTCTGTGGCTCGGCGATCTCGATCACGCACGCGACATTTGCGAACAAACATTGGATCCGCACGCCGCACCAAACCTGCAGCAGGTAGCACTCACCGGCGCGCTCGCCTGGGTTGCGTGCGTCGAGGGACTTCTGACCGAGGCCGAGCACCTCGCGGAGCGAGCGCTCACAGATGCCGAATCCATCGGACTCGCTGGGCACACGGCGATGGTGGACGCCATTCGCACTCGCGGGCGAGTCGCGTTCGAGCGCGGTGACCTCACCACGGCAGAACGCGAACTCGAGCAGTCGCTCTCGATCGGCGAAGACGTGCGGCCCGCCTTCGCGCTCGTGAGCCAGCTGTCTCTCTCGAGCGTCTGGCTCGCCGATGGCAGACCCGGCGAGGCACTCTCCGGCGTCGAACGAGCGCGAGCGTTCCTGCCGCCCGACTCCACCAGTCCGCTCCTCCATCTCTGTCACGCGTTGGAAGGCCGCATCTCGGTCGAGATCGGTGACCTTGACCGCGCCACCCGATGCGCGCAGAGCCTCCCACCGGGAATCCGGGTCTCCCTGCTTCGCGCACGAATCGCGCTCGCCCACAATGAAACCGAAAACGCCGACCACGCCCTCGCTCAATGCACGCCGACAACCATGCGCGAACGCGTCGACATCGCAGCGCTGTCGGCACGAGTCGCGGACGCTCGGAAGTCCGACGACACAGACCTGCTGCTCTCGGAAGCCGTTGCCATCGCAAAGATCGAACGCTTCGTAGTCGCCGTCGCCGACGAACTCATAACCCTCGGCCCGCGCGTCGCTCTCGTCCTCCGATCCAGACGCATCGAGAGCTATGAACAGGCCGTGCTCGACCGTCTCGAACGCGAATCTCCCCGCGCAACCGCGCGCAGCGACACGTCCGGACCGCTCACCACTCGTGAACTCACCGTCGCTCGATATCTCGCGTCTCGACTCACCTACAAGGAAATCGCGGCGGAGCTCTTCGTTTCGACCAACACGCTCAAGACCCACGTCAAGCGGATCTACCAGAAGCTCGGGGTCTCGTCTCCGCGGAAGCGGTCACCGAGGTACGTCGCTTGGGACTCTTCTGAGTCGGCGTCTCCTCGCCGCCCTGACAGTCCCCGTCCTCGACCCGACCCGCGACTACCAGCCCCAAACCAGGCCTGATGTCTACGATGTCGCGAGACATCTGTCTCCGACGTCTCGCGACATCACATTGGTGTCGGAGGGGGGACTTGAACCCCCACGCCCCAAAGGGCACTAGCCCCTCAAGCTAGCGCGTCTGCCGTTTCCGCCACTCCGACGTGGACGCGCGATCTTAGCAAGCGAACGCTCCGATCGACGGCACCGCACGCTCGGAGCCGACGCTAGATCGGCGCGGCTTCTTCGGCGAAGTGGCACGCGACGGGATGGCCCTGGCCGCGGTCGATGAGCGCGGGCTCCTCCTCGCGCGCAGATGTCCTGCGGCCTTCCAGCACCGGGTCCGGAACCGGCAGCCGCTCGGCGGGTTCGCCGGGCTCGGCACGTCGCCCTCGAGCACGATCCGCTGCCGCGCCCGCTCCTTGCGCGGGTCCGGCACCGGCACCGCGGACAGCAGCGCCTGCGTGTACGGGTGCCCGGGCGTGCTCGTACAGGTCGTCGGCCTCGCCGATCTCCACGATCTTGCCGAGGTACATCACCGCGACGTCGTCGCAGATGTGGCGCACCACGGACAGGTCGTGCGCGATGAACAGGTACGCGAGGCCGAGCCGCTCCTGCAGGTCCTCGAGCAGGTTCACGACGCCGGCCTGGATCGACACGTCGAGCGCGGAGACCGGCTCGTCGAGCACCACGCAGGTCGGGGTCGAGCGCGAGCGCGCGCGCGATGCCGATGCGCTGGCGCTGACCACCGGAGAACTCGTGCGGGAACCGGTTCACGTGCTCGGGGTTCAGCCCGACCGTCGCCATCAGCTCCTTGACCCGCTCGGCGCCCGCTGTCCTTCCACGTCCCGTGGATGCGCATCGGCTCGGCGATGATCGCCTGCACCGTCATGCGCGGGTTGAGCGACGCGTACGGGTCCTGGAAGACGATCTGCATCTTGCCCCGCAGCGTCGCGCATCTCCGACGCCGACGCGGCGAGCACGTCGGCGCCGTCGAACTGCACCGACCCGGACGTCGGCTCGATCAGCCGCAGGATGCACCGACCCGGTCGTGGACTTCCCGCAGCCCGACTCCCCCACGAGCCCGAGCGTCTCGCCCCGGCCGACCGCGAAGCTCACGCCCGAGACCGCCTGCACGTCGCCGACCTCGTGCTGGAACAGGCCGGCGCGGATCGGGAAGTTCTTGACCAGGTCCTTCACCTCGAGGACGGGCACCGGCCGCCGGCGGCGGCGGCGACGTGGGCTCGGGCTCGATCGTGGTCATTCGCGTCACCGACTCGGATCGTCGCCGCGGCACTCGGGCGCGCGTCCGCGGTCGCCTCGCCGAGCCGCTCGGCGAAGTGGCACGCCGACCAGTGGTCCGGCGCCGACCAGCCGCAGCTCCGGCCGCTCCGTGGTCGCACACGGCCCGGGACCTCGGCGCCCGGGCACCGCGGGTTGAACGCGCACCCCGGCGGCAGGAAGATCAGCGACGGCGGCTGGCCCTTGATCCGGTGCAGCCGACTGCTCTTGTCGGCGCGCCGGTCGAGGCGCGGCAGCGACGCGAGCAGGCCTGCGTGTACGGAGTGGCGCGGCTCGTAGAAGATCTCGTCGACGTCGCCGAGCTCGACCTGGCGGCCCGCGTACATCACGAGCACCCGGTCGGCGACGCCGGCGACCACACCGAGGTCGTGGGTGATCAGCATGATCGACGAGCTGCGTCCGGTCCTGGATGCGCTCGAGCACGTCGAGCACCTGCGCCTGGATCGTGACGTCGAGCGCGGTCGTCGGCTCGTCGGCGATGAGCAGGTCGGGGTCGTTCGCGATCGACATCGCGATCATCGCCCGCTGCCGCATGCCGCCCGAGTACTCGTGCGGGTACTGCTCGGCCCGCGTCGTCGGGTTCGGGATGCCGACGATCTCGAGCAGCTCGATGACCCGCTCCTGCAGGTCCGTCGCCGCTGATCGACTCGTGGTGGACCTCGATCGCCTCGGCGATCTGCTTGCCCACCTTGAACACCGGGTTCAGCGCGGCGAGCGCGTCCTGGAAGATCATCGCGATCCGCGCGCCGCGGAGCTGCTCGAGCTCCTTCTCCGGGATGCCGAGGATCGGCTCGCCCCGGAACAGCGATCTCGCCGGTGATCGTTGGCGCGACTTCGGCAGCAGCCCGAGGATCGCCATCGACGTGACGCTCTTGCCCGAGCCCGACTCCCCCACGATGCCGAGCGTCTCGTCGCGGTCGCACGTCGAACGACACCTTGTCGACCGCGTGCACGATGCCGTCGTCGGTCGGGAACTCGACCGTGAGGTCGCGCACCGAGAGCACCGGCGCGCCGGGTCGACACGCCGTCGGCGTCGAGCTGCCGCTCGTCGGCTCGAGCGTCGATCGGTCTCGAGGTCGTCGCTGCGGCTCATCGTCAGTGCTTCTCGGACTGCGGGTCGAACGCGTCGCGCAGACCGTCACCGATGAAGTTCACCGCGAGCACGGTGATCAGGATCATCATGCCCGGGCGCGTAGATCAGGTACGCCTTGGCGGTGCCGACGTAGCCCTCGGCGTCCGAGAGCATGCTGCCCCACGACGTCTGCGGCGGCTGCACGCCGAAGCCCAGGAACGACAGCGTCGACTCGGTGATGATCGCCGCCGGCGACGCTCGAGCGTGGTGTTCACCATGATCGAGCCGATGATGTTCGGGATGATGTGGCGCACGATGATCCGCGTCGGCGACGCGCCCGACGCGCGCGCCGCTTCGACGAACTCCTTCTCCTTCAGCGACAGCACCTGGCCGCGCACGACGCGCGCGACGTACATCCAGAACAGGAACGCGAGCACGAGGATGATCCCGGTGTCCGTGTGGCCGAAGTACTCGAGCGCGATCGCCAGGATCGCGATCGCCGGGCACGACGAGGAACAGGTCGGTGACCCGCATCAGCACCTGGTCGGTCGCCCTTGCCGAAGTAGCCGGCGATCGCGCCGACCGCGGTGCCGACGACCGTCGAGATGATCGCGACCGCGAAGCCGATCTTCAGCGAGATCTGGCCGGCGTAGAGCAGCCGGCTGAGCTGGTCGCGGCCGAGCTCGTCGGTGCCGAGCCAGTGGCGTGCCGCTCGGCGACGACCGGCCCGAGCAGCAGGTCCTGGTCGGTGTTCGAGAACGGCGCGAAGAAGTTGGCGCCGAAGCAGAGGATCACGAGGACGAGCAGCACGACGATCGAGAGCGATCGCGACCTTGTGGCGCAGGAAGCGGCGCCGGAACAGCGCCCACTGCGAGCGGCGCCTGCGGCTCGGCGTGCGTCGCGCTCTCGAACTCGCCCTGCGGCCGACGGGATGAAGCCCGACGGCCCGATGCCGGTCGGGCGCGACCTCCGGCCGGAGGTCGCGGTGGCCCTCCTCGAGATCGTGTCGGCGTCACGAGAGCCGGATCCGCGGATCGAGCACGCCGTACAGCACGTCGGCGAGCAGGTTGAAGAGCACGACGAAGATCGCGGTGACGATCGTCCACGCGACGAGCACCGGCGCGTCACCCGCGCTGCAGCGCGTCGATGAACACGCGGCCCATGCCCGGGATCGAGAAGATCTTCTCGGTGATGATGAGCGCCGCCGAACAGCGCGCCGATGTCGAGCGCCATCACGGTGACGAGCGGGATCAGCGCGTTGCGCAACGCGTGCTTGCACGATCACCTTGCGTCGCGGCACGCCCTTGGCCCGCGCGGTGCGGATGTAGTCGGCCGACATCACGTCGAGCATCGACGCCCGCTGGAACCGGCTCCACTCGGCGATGATCTGCACGGTCAGCGTCAGCGACCGGCAGCACGAGGTGTCGCAGCGTAGTCGAGGTTGAAGCCGGTCTGGCCGCTGCCGTGCAGCCCGACGAAGTAGAACGGCGCGTTCGTCGAGGTGGAACCACGTCTTCGGGCCGACCGCGAGGAACTGGATCGCCAGCAGGCCGAACCAGAACGGCGGCATCGCGAGGCCGATGAACGAGAGCGCCGGTGAACATGTAGTCGCCGACCGAGTACTGCTTGATCGCCGAGTAGACGCCGAGCGACGATCGAGAGGATCGCCGAGACGAGGATCCCCCAGAAGATCAGCTGCACGGTGAACCACATGCCCGTCGGTGATCGTCGTGCTCACCGAGTCGTTGGTGCGCTCGCTCTGCCCGAGGTCGCCCTGCGACCGCGTTGCCGAGCCAGCGGCCGTACTGCACGAAGATCGGGTCGTCGAGGTGGAGGTTGTCGCGGCAGCGCGCGACGTCGCGGCGCCGTCCCTGCGTCGTGCGGAGCTTGCACGCACGGATCGAAGGTCACGCGCACGACCCAGAACAGCAGGAACGACGCGATCAGGATGACCGGGATCGAGTACAAGCGCCCGCCGCGTGATGTAGGTCAGCATCCGGGAGCGTCGCCCCTCGCTCGATGCGGCCCGAGCCCGGCACCGAGGTGCCGAGCCCGGACCTCGTCATGCAGTGCTCCGTGCTCGCGGTTAGCCGCTGGATCACGCTCCAGTCGTTCATGTTCCAGAACATCGAGAGCAGCGGGTTGTCGCCGACCGGGCCGGCGATCTTCTTGCTCCAGAGCACGATGTTCGGCAGCGGGTCGAGCGGCAGGGTGACCTGGTCCTGGCGGCCATGACGCTGGTCGGCCTGCTTCGAGGCGGCGATGCGCGCTCGGCTCGTCGATGCTCGTGTCGACCGTCTCCAGCAGCGGGTCGAGCGTCGGGATGTTGATCCGCGGACCAGTTCTGACCCGTCTGCTTGTTCGCCTTCGTCGGGATGTTCTTCGAGCAGACGATCGAGCAGAGGCCCGGGTTCAGGCTCGTCGCCGTCTGCGCGTAGAGCGAGATCTGGTAGTCGCCCGGCGGCAGGATCGTGCCGAAGAGGTCGTCCGCGCGTCAGGTTCTCGATCGTCAGCTTGAAGCCGGCCGTCCTTGAGCTGCTCCTGCAGGATCTGCTCGGTGAGCTCACGGCGCTTGTTGCCCGCGGTGCTCTTGATCGTGAACGCCGCGGTCTTGCCGTCCTTCGCCCAGAAGCCGCCGCTCTTGGTCCAGCCGTCGCCCGTCATCAGGCTGTTCACCTTGGCCAGGTTCGAGCACGTAGCTGCGAGCACGCCGTGCTTGTCCGCGTACCGACCGACGATCGGCGGGTTGAGCGTCTGCCCCGCCTTGGTCACGCCGAGGTCGCCGAAGAGCGCGGCGACGATGGCGTCACGGTCGATCGAGTAGCCGATCGCCTGGCGCACCGGCACCGAGTCGAACGGGAAGCTTGGCGTTGTTGATCCACAGCGCCTCGACGTTGCCGGTGTCGGCGGTGTACGAGGGAGTTGGTGCCCTCGACGCCGCCCTTGATCGACGAGACGATCGTCGACGGCTCGGGCTGCGGGTAGATCGCCGAGACCTCACCGGACTTGAACGCCTGGAACTCGGCCGCGGTGTCGGCCAGGATCTTGAAGATGACCTTCTTGATCGTCGGCTTCGGTGCCGTAGCACTTCGGGTTCGGGGTCAGCGTGACGCTCACGCCCTTGTCCCACTTGACGATCCACGGACCACCGGACCAGTCGTAGCCGTTCTTCATCTCCTTGTCGCGGTCCTTGCCCTCGAGGATGTGCGACGGGAAGATCGCCGTAGTCGGCGCTGAAGAGCTGCGTCCAGCTCGCGAACGGCTTCTTGAACGTGACGACCGCGACCTTCGGGTTCGTGTCGTCGACGCTCTCGATCTGGTCGTAGCCCGGTCGGGTCGTAGATGTTCTTGCCGTTGGCGATCTGGTCCCAGGTGTACTTGAAGTCGGTCGAGGTGATCGGCTCACCGTCGGACCACACCGCGTTCGGGCTGATCGTGTACGTCACGATCTGCTTGCCGTTGACGGTGGACGCCGTCGGCGCGCCGGCCATCATCGGGTTCGGCACCTCGACCCAGTCGTCACCCTGCTTCACGTAGTCGAAGACCCGGGGCATCGTCTGGAACGCCATCATGTAGGCGCCCCACGACGAGCTCGCGCACGGTCGATCCAGTCGGCGCACGGTGGCGTCCTGCTCGGCACCGACGGTGAGCGTGCCGCGCCGCGTCGGTCGCGGGACGTTGCGGCCGCCTTCGTGGTGTCCGTCGTCTTGGACGCGCCCTTGCTGCCGCTGCTCCCACCGCACGCGGCCAGCACGACCGCCAGCATGCTGAGCAGCGCGATCGCCGTCAGTGTCCGCTTCGACCTCACCATTGCGAGACCTCCCGCGGCCGAGCCGCATCTTGGTTTGCCTGCCGCGGTTCGCGTCAACCAACGCGAAGACCGAGCAGGATCGTCGTGAAGGTGAACACGATCGCCATGATGACGGTGATGCGGTCGAGGTTGCGCTCCACCACGGTGGATCCGGCCATCGAGCCGCCCAGCGACCCGCCACCGAACATGTCGGAGAGGCCGCCGCCCCGACCTGCGTGGAGCAGGATCAGGACGATCAGCGTCAACGAGATGACGATGTGGATGACCAGGATGATCGCGGTCAACACGTGCGGTGTTCCCCCTTCAGAACGGCGCGGACGCTAACAGGGAATTGTCGGCAATTATGGCGCGAAGTCGTCCCGTGACGTTCCGGCAAGGTCCGCGTCAGGGTCGGAATCGGACGATCCGGGCGAAATCCTCCGGATCGAGCGAGGCACCGCCGACGAGCGCGCCGTCGATGCCGGGCCGGGCCATGAGCTCGGCGATGTTGCCCGGCTTCACGCTCCCGCCGTACTGGATGCGCACCGCCTCGGCCGCGTCGTCGCCCGCGGCCTCGGCGACCGCGCCCCGGATCACCGCGATCGTCGCCTCGGCGTCCTCGGGGGTGGCGTTGCGGCCGGTCCCGATCGCCCAGATCGGCTCGTAGGCCACGACGCACCCGGCGACCGCCTCGCGCTTCACCCCGGCGAAGCCGGCGGCGACCTGACCGAGCACCTTGCCCTCGGTCGCGCCGGCCTCGCGCTCCTCGAGCGTCTCGCCGACGCAGACGATCGGCGTCATCCCGTGCGCGAGCACGGCGCGGACCTTGCGGTTCACGGCGTCGTCGGTCTCGCCGAACAGCTCGCGCCGCTCCGAGTGGCCGACGATCACGTAGGTGACGTTCAGCTTCGCCAGCATCAGCGGGCTGATCTCGCCGGTGAACGCGCCCTCCTTCTCCCAGTGGCAGTTCTGCGCACCGAGCGAGATCGGGATCCGGTCGCTCTCGAGCGTGGTCTGCACCGAGCGGAGGTCGGTGAACGGCGGGCACAGCACCACGTCGACGCGCGTCGTAGTCCTTCTTGTCCGAGCAGGTACGAGAGCTTCTGCGTGAACTGGATCGCGGTGAAGTGATCGTGGTGCATCTTCCAGTTGCGCAGCGATGATCGGCTTGCGGTCGGGCTCACGACGCAACCCTTCCCTTTCGAAGCGCGGCGAGCCCCGGCAGGTCGCCCTGCTCGATGAGCTCGAGCGACGCGCCGCCGCCGGTGCTCACGTGGTCGACGCGGTCGGCGAGCCCGAACTGACGGATCGCCGCCGCGCTGTCGCCGCCGCCGATGACGGTGAAGCCGTGACAGTCGGCGACCGCCTCGGCGACGGTGCGCGTGCCCGACGCGAACGGCTCCATCTCGAACACGCCCATCGGACCGTTCCAGAGCACGTTCGCCGCGTCGGCGATCACGTCGGCGAAGATCGCCGCGGACTCGGGGCCGATGTCGAGGCCCTTCCATCCGTCGGGGATGCCGCCGGCGCCGACGATCCGGGTCGCGGCCGTGGCCGAGATCTCCTGCGCGATCACGACGTCGACGGGGATCTTGACGCGGCCGGTCTCGAGCAGCGCCTTGCAGTCCTCGATCCGGTCGGGCTCGACGCAGCGAGTCGCCGATCGAGTGGCCCTGCGCGGCGAGGAACGTGAACGCCATCGCGCCGCCGATGAGGATCGTGTCGCACCGGTCGAGCAGCGCCTCGATCACGCCGAGCTTGTCGCTGACCTTCGCGCCACCGAGCACGGCGACGAACGGCTGCTCGGCGCGGCGAGCAGACCCGAGAGCACCTCGACCTCGCGCACGAGCAGGCGACCCGCCGCACTCGGCAGCAGCCGCGGCGGCCCGACGATCGACGCGTGCTCGCGGTGCGACGCGCCGAACGCCTCGTTGACGTAGGCGTCGACCGTCTCGCACAGCGAGACCGCGAGCGCCGGGCTGTTCTCGGTCTCCCCGCGCTCGAAGCGCAGGTTCTCGAGCATCATCACGTCGCCGGCGTCGAGGCTCGCGATCATCGACGCGGGCGTCGGCCCGAACACCTTCGGCGCGAGCGCGACCTCCTGGCCGAGCAGCTCACCGAGCCGTGCCGCGACCGGCGCCATCGAGAACTGCGGGTCGGGCTTGCCCTTCGGCCGGCCGAGGTGGCCGCACACGACGACCGCCGCGCCCTGCTCGTGCAGCCACTGGATCGTCGGGAGCACGGTGGCGATGCGCAGGTCGTCCTCGACCTGCCCGTCGGGCAGCGGCACGTTGAAGTCGGCGCGCAGCAGGACGCGGAGATCGTGCAGCTTCGGCGAGGTCTTCCAGGCGCGGGAGGTCAGCAGGCATGTGACCGGCGCGTGGCTACGCAGTCGCCGATGAAGCTCGACGAGGTCGATCAGGCGGTTCGAGTAGCCCCACTCGTTGTCGTACCAGCCGAGCACCTTGACGAACTTGCCGTTCGCCATCGTGTCGAGCGACGAGTAGATGCACGACGACGGGTTGCCGACGATGTCGGCCGACACCAGCGGCTCGTCGCTGTACTCGAGCACGCCACGGAAGCGCGGGGTCGGCGGCCGCCGCCTCGAACGCCGCGTTGATCTCCTCGATCGACGCCTCACGGCCGAGGTTCGCGACGAGGTCGGTGATCGAACCGATCGGCGTGGGCACCCGCAGCGACGTGCCGTCGAGCTTGCCCTTGAGCTCCGGCAGCACGAGCCCGATCGCGCGGGCCGCGCCGGTGCTGCTCGGGATGATCGAGAGCGCCGCGGCGCGCATGCGGCGGAGGTCCGGCTTGCCGCTGCGGGTCGCGACCGCCTGGTCCTGGAGCTGCTGGTCGGTCGTGTACGCGTGCACCGTGGTGATGAGGCCCTGCTCGATGCCGAAGCGGTCGTTCAGCACCTTCGCCATCGGCGCGAGGCAGTTCGTGGTGCACGACGCGTTCGAGATGACGGTGTGCGCCTCGGGGTCGAACGACGCTGTCGTTGACGCCCATGCAGATCATCACGTCGGCGTCGCCGCTCGGCGCGGAGATCACGACCCGCTTCGCGCCACCCTTGAGGTGGCCGGCGGCCTTCTCCCGGGCGGTGAACAGGCCGGTCGACTCGATGACGACGTCCACGCCGTTCGCGCCCCACGGGATCTCGGCCGGGTCGCGCTCCTCGAGCTTCTTGATCTCGACGCCGTCGATCGAGAACCCGTTGTCGGTCTCCTTGACCTCGTTCGGCAGCACCCCGCCGACGGAGTCGTGCTTCAGGAGGAACGCCATGGTGTGCGAGTCCCCGAACGGGTCGTTCACGGCGACCAGCTCGACGCCCGCGGCCTCGCACCCCGCGCCAGCAGCGCCCGGGTGAAGGACCGACCGATGCGGCCGAAGCCGTTGATGCCCACCCGTACCGTCATGACGCCTCCGTGCTCCGGTCGATGGACCGCGCCTCTGCCCTGCGGGCGGGACTACAGCAGAGCCTGCAGGGCTTCCGCCAGTTTGGGGATCGTGCGCCAATACGTCGGGTCGGGCGACGTCGGCCGCCACCGGTTCGACCACCCGAGCGCCCGGATCGCCGCCTCGTCGGCCGCCAGGATCCCGCCGTCGGCGATAGAGGAACGAGTCGACCCGGCCCCCGTGCTCCAGCACCGCCCGCAGGTGGTCGGAGGCGTCGAGGCCGTCGGTCTCCGGGACCTGCGGCCGGAGGTTGCAGACCTGGACGACCCGGCCGGGCGCGGCGGCGAGCGCGTCGCAGCACGTCGGGGACGCAGAGCACCGGCAGCAGGCTCGTGTAGAGCGACCCCGGGGCGAGGATCGATCTGGTCGGCGCCGGCGATCGCCTCGAGCGCGTCGGCGCGAGGCCGGCGCGTCGTTCGGGATGAGCCCGACCCGGCGGATCCGGCCCGGCCGAGTTCTGGACCGCGACCTGGCCCTCGACCGCCTCGCCCTCGATGTCGGCCTTGAGCACGACCGGCTCCGTCGTCGCCGGGAGGACCCGACCGACCGCGTCGAGCAGGCGGCCGGCTTCGTCGAGCGCCCGGCAGAAGTCGCCGAGCGTCTCGGTCGAGCCCGACGATCATCAGGTTGCCGAGCGCGTGACCCTCGAGGTCGCCCGCGGCGAAGCGGTGCTCGAACGCCTCGGGCCAGACCCGGCGTCGTCCGCGGCGAGCGCGACGAGGCACTTGCGGAGGTCGCCCGGTGCGGGGACGCCGAAGTCGCGGCGCAGCCGACCGGTGGAGCCGCCGTCGTCGGCGACGCTCACGACCGCGGTGATCTCTCCCGCGTACGCGCGCACGCCGCGCAACGTCATCGCGAGCCCGTGCCCGCCACCGAGCGCGACGACCTTCGGGCCCGGCTCGGGTCCAGCCGTCGCAGACACGGTCGACGTCCCGGTGGCGGACCGATGCGGGCTCGGAGCCGAGCCCGACGAGGATCTCGCTGAGCGCCTCGGCGATCGCGACGCTGCGGTGCCGACCGCCGGTGCAGCCGATCGCGATCGAGAGGTACGACTTCCCTTCGCGCTCGTACGCCGGGAGCGTGAGCTCGAACAGCCGGCGCAGCTCCTCGAGGAACGCCTGCGTGTCGGGTTGGCCGAGCACGTAGTCGCGCACGGCCGGGTCGCGGCCGTCGAGCGGGCGCAGCTCCTCGATCCAGTGCGGGTTCGGGAGGAAGCGGCAGTCGAAGACGAGGTCGACGTCGAGCGGCAGCCCGTGCTTGTAGCCGAAGCTCACGATGCTGACCTGCAGCGACTGGCGACGGCGAGCTCCTCGCTGAAGATGTCGACGAGCCGGTCGCGCAGCTCGTGCACGTTGAGCTGCGAGGTGTCGAGCACGACGTCGGCGCCGCCCTTGAGCTCGCCGAGCAGCGCGCGCTCCTTCTGGATGCCCTCGTGCACGCGGTCGGTCACCGCGAGCGGGTGACGGCGGCGGGTCGCCTCGAACCGGCGGACGAGCGTGTCGTCGGACGCGTCGAGGAACAGCACCCGGGTCCGGGCGCCGCTGGCGCGCAGTTCGGCGAGCGCCGCGCCGAGGTCGTCGATGAACACGCCGGAGCGCACGTCGACGACGAGGCCGTAGCGGTGCGGACGCCCTCCGCCGCGCGCGAGCTCGGCGACCTTGCCGATGAGCGCGGGCGGCAGGTTGTCGATGACGAAGAAGCCGAGGTCCTCGAGCACGTCGGCGGCTTCGGAGCGACCGGCGCCGGACATGCCGGTGATGACGGTGACGTCGAGCGTCGGATTCGGGAGCTCGACGGTCATGACTGCTCCAAGGATGGCAGACCTCCGGGGCCCGCCGGACGCTCGGCGTCGGGACCGCCGTGCAGATGGTCGAAGAGGTCGCGCGCGACCGCGTCCGGGCAGCCACGACAGCGCTCGAGGAGCGCTCGACCGGCTGCTCGCGGAGCTTCTTCACCGACCCGAACTCCTTGAGCAGGCGCTTGCGCCGCGTCGGCCCGAGCCCGGGGACGTCGTCGAGCACCGAGCGGGTCATCTGCTTGTCGCGCAGCTTGCCGGTGGTACGTGATCGCGAAGCGGTGGGCCTCGTCCCGCACCTGCTGCAGCAGGTAGAGCGCCTCGGAGTCGCGCGGGATGCGGACCGGGATCCGACTCGCCCGGCATGTAGACCTCCTCGAACCGCTTCGCCAGACCGACGACGCAGATGTCCTCGAGCCCGAGCTCCTCGAGCACGCGCACCGCGACGTTGAGCTGGCCCTTGCCGCCGTCGATCACGAGCAGGTTCGGCGGGTACGCGAACCGCTTGCCGGCGCGCGCGCCTTCGTCGCGCTCCTCGAGGTAGCGCCGGAACCGACGGGTCGAGCACCTCCTCCATCGCGGCGAAGTCGTCCTGGCCCTCGTGCTTGATCTTGAAGTGGCGGTAGTCGGACCGCTTCGGCAGCCCGTCCTCGAGCACGGTCATCGACGCGACGATCTCGGTGCCCTGCAGGTTCGAGATGTCGAAGCACTCGATGCGCAGCGGCGCCTCGGGCAGGTCGAGCGCCTCCTGCAGCGCGAGCAGCGTGCGGGCGCGCGCGTTGTGGTCCGACGCGCGCTTCAGCTTGTGCCGACCGAACGCCTCCTGCGCGTTCTGCGTCACCGTCTCGAGCAGCGCGCGCTTCTCGCCCCGTTGCGGCACCCGGATCCGCACCTTGGACTTCTCGCGGGTCAGCGACAGGAACTCCTCGTAGAGCTCGCGCTGCTCCGGCTCGACCGGCACGAGCACCTCGCGCGGCACGTCCTCGGCCGGCGCGTCGCCGTAGAGCTGCTCGAGGATCCGGGCGACGAGCTCCGGCGGCCCGACGTCCTCGACCTTGTCGACGACGAGGCCCTTGCGCCCGGTGACCCGACCCTCGCGCACGTAGAACACCTGCACCGACGCTTCGAGCTCGTCCTCGGCGATCCCGATGACGTCGAGGTCCTCTTCCTTCGCGCCGACCATCTGCTGGCGCTCGATGACCTTGCGCACCGAGAGCAGCTGGTCCCGCAGCCGCGCGCGCGCGCTCGAAGTCCAGCGCCTCGGACGCTTCGTGCATCTGCTTCTCGAGCCGGTCGAGCACCGGCGCGGTCTCACCGTCGAGGAACGAGATCAGCTCGTTGACGAGCTGCTGGTACTCCTCGTGGTCGATCGCCGCGACGCACGGCGCCACGCACTTCTCGATGTGCGCGTAGAGGCACGGCCGACCGAGCCGCTCGTGGCGCTGGAACTTGTTGTTGGTGCAGGTGCGGATCGGGAACGTGCGCAGCAGGAGGTCGAGCGTCTCGCGGATCGCGTAGGCGTGGGCGAACGGACCGAAGTAGCGGACGCCCTTGCGCTTCTCGCCGCGCATGACCATCGCCCGCGGCCACTCCTCGCCGACGGTGACCGCGAGGAACGGATACGACTTGTCGTCCTTCAGCCGGATGTTGAAGCGCGGCTTGTGCGCCTTGATGAGCTCGTTCTCGAGGAAGAGCGCCTCGACCTCGTTGCGCACCTCGATCCACTCGACCGACTCGGCCGACGCTGACCATCTGGCGGGTCCGCGGCAGCAGCGTCTCGGGCGCGCGCGAAGTAGTTCGACAGCCGGCTGCGGAGGCTCTTCGCCTTGCCGACGTAGATGACCCGGCCGTCCTTGTCCTTGAACTGGTACGAGCCCGGGGTGTCGGGGATCGAGCCGGGCCGGGGCGGGTGAGCACGCGCCCATTGTCCCAGCGGGATGCGACAGCCGAGTAGGACGTTCTGGGAAGGGATCGGTCCCCGTGAGCCGTTATGCTGATCGGAGGCCGGTCCTGGTATTCCGGCCACATATCGGTTCCGAGGCCGACAACCCCGCGGTGTGGCGACCAGGCTGTCCCCGCCGGCCAGTATCGGAGCCCTTCCCCGAGGGGGCAATCACCATGTTGCGACTGCAGGCACCCCTGCCGGACCGCTACACCCCGGCCGACCCCGACGAGCTCCGACGACGGATCGGCGCGGCCAAGGCCGAGCTCGGCGATCCAAGCTCCTGATCCTCGGCCACCACTACCAGCGCGACGAGGTCATCGACTGGGCCGACACCCGGGGCGACTCCTTCAAGCTCGCCCGGTTCGCGGCCGGACAACCGCAGGCCACCGACATCGTGTTCTGCGGCGTGCACTTCATGGCCGAGTCCGCCGACGTGCTCACCGGCGACCACCAGCGGGTGATCCTCCCGGACCTCAACGCCGGCTGCTCGATGGCCGACATGGCCGACATCGACCAGGTCGAGGAGGCCTGGGAGGAGCTGGCCGGCGTCACCGACGTCGACCGGATCGTCCCCGTCACCTACATGAACTCCTCCGCGGCGCTGAAGGCGTTCGTCGGCGAGCACGGCGGCGCGGTCTGCACGTCGTCGAACGCCCGGGCGGTCCTCGAGTGGGCGCTCGGCCCGCGGCGACAAGGTGCTGTTCTTCCCCGACCAGCACCTCGGCCGCAACACCGCGTTCCAGATGGGCTACACCGACGCCGACATGCTGGTCTGGAACCCGCACCCCGACCTCGGCGGGCTCGACGAGGCACGAGCGTGAAGGAGGCGACCTTCCTGCTGTGGCGGGGCTGGTGCTCGGTGCACCAGCGCTTCCGCCCCGAGCACGTCGAGGCGTTCCGGGCCGAGCACCCCGACGGCGAGGTGATCGTCCACCCCGAGTGCGCGCACGACGTGCGTCGAGCTCGCCGACCGGGTCGGCTCCACCGAGCGCATCCTCGAGTGGGTCGAGGCCGCGCCCGCCGGGCACGCGCTCGGCATCGGCACCGAGATCCACATGGTGCAGCGGCTGGCCGCGCGAGCACCCGGACAAGACGATCGTGTCGCTCGATCCGCTGGTGTGCCCGTGCTCGACGATGTTCCGCATCGACGCGCCCGCACCTGGCGTGGGTGCTCGAGACCTCGGTCGCGGGCGAGGTCGTCAACCAGATCACGGTCGACGCCGAGACCACCGAGTGGGCCGAGGTCGCCCTCCAGCGGATGCTCGACATCACCTGACGGTCACCGATCGCCGCGGCCGCGACGACGGCAGCGGGCGTCGAGGCACGAACTGGAGTGCGCGTCATGGACCTCTCCGGAGCAACCATCCTCCTCACCGGCGGCACCGGCTCGTTCGGCAACGCCTTCGTCGAGCGCGCGATCGCAGCCGTGGCCCGACATCACGATCCGCGTCTTCTCCCGCGACGAGCTCAAGCAGTCCGAGATGCGGCGAGCGGCTCGGCGACGCGCAACCTGCGCTTCTTCATCGGCGACGTCCGCGACCGGGACCGGCTCGTCGCGGGCCGCCCAGGGCGCCGACTTCATCGTCCACGCCGCGGCGATGAAGCAGGTGCCGGCCTGCGAGTACAACCCGTTCGAGGCGGTCCAGACCAACGTGCTCGGCGCGCAGAACGTCGTCGACGCCGCCATCGACACCGGCGTGCAGACAGGTCGATCGCGCTGTCCACCGACAAGGCCGTCAACCCGGTCAACCTCTACGGCGCCACCAAGCTGTGCGCGGAGAAGATCATCGTGCAGGGCAACGCCTACGCCGGCGCAGTCCGAGCACCCGGCTCGCGTGCGTCCGCTACGGCAACGTCGTCGGCTCCCGCGGCTCGGTGGTGCCGCTGTTCCGCGAGCAGCGCCGACGGGTCGCCTCACGATCACCGACGAGCGCATGACCCGGTTCTGGATCACGCTCGACCAGGCCGTCGACCTCGTGCTCTTCGCCCTCGAGCACACGATCGGCGGCGAGGTCTTCGTGCCCGAAGATCCCGTCGATGCAGGTCACCGACCTCGCCGAGGCCATGGCGCCCGGGCCTGCCGCACGACGTCATCGGCATCCGCCCCGGCGAGAAGCTGCACGAGGTCCTGCTCACCACCGACGAGAGCCGGCACGCGATCGACGCCGGCGACGTGTACGTCGTGCTGCCCGAGCACCCGTGGTGGGAAGCCGCACCCGCAGTGGCTCGACGGCAAGCCGCTCGAGGACGGGTTCGCCTACTCCAGCGACACCAACGACTGGTGGCTCGACCGTGCCGGAGCTCCAGGCCCTGCTCCCGTGATCCCGTACGGCCACCAGTGGATCGACGACGACGACATCGCCGCCGTCGTCGACGTCCTGCAGGGCGACTGGCTGACGCAGGGCCCGGCGGTCGACGGAGCTTCGAGGCCGCGCTGGTGCGAGGTCACCGGCGCCCGGCCACGCGGTCGCGTTCGTCGAGCGGCACGGCCGCGCTCCACGGCGCGGCCGCGCGCGGCCGGGCCTCGGCCCGGGCGACACGTCGTCGGCACCTCGCCGCTGTCGTTCGTCGGCCAGCGCCAACTGCGCCCGCTACGTCGGCGCCGACGTGCGCTTCGTCGACATCGACCCGGCGACGCTCAACCTCGACCCGGCCGCGGTGCCCGCCGGGCTCGACGCGCTCGTCGCGGTGCACTACGCCGGGCTGCCCGGTCGACCTGACGCCGGCTCGCGCAACCGGCCCGCGGGTCGTGATCGAGGACGCCGCCCACGCCCTCGGCGCGTCCACCCCCGACGGCCCGGTCGGCAACTGCGCCCACTCGCGACCTGTGCTGCTTCTCGTTCCACCCGGTCAAGACGATCACGACCGGCGAGGGCGGCGCGGTCACCACCAACTCCGACGCGCTCGCCGACGCGCTGCGCCGCTTCCGCAACCACGGCATCGTGCGCCGACCCGAGCGCGGCGGCTGGTACTACGAGATCGTCGAGCGTCGGCTTCAACTACCGCCTCACCGACATCCAGGCCGCGCTCGGCACGCAGCCAGCTGCGCAAGCTCGACCGGTTCGTCGCCCGCCGCAACGAGCTCGCCGACGCGCTACCGCGAGCTGCTCGCCGCCCTGCCGATCGTCCTCCCGCCCGCCGCGCCCGACGGCGTCGACGCACGCCTACCACCTCTTCGCGGTCCGGGTCGCCGACCGCCGCCGGGTCTACGACGCGACTGCGGGCGGAGGGCATCGGCGTGCAGGTGCACTACGTGCCGATCCACCGGCACCCGCGCTTCGCCGGTGCGCCCGACGCTGCCCGAACACCGACGCGGCGTACGACCGGACTGCTCTCGCTGCCCGCTGTTCCCCGCGCTCACCGAGGCCGAGCAGGACCGCGTGGTCGAGGTGCTCGACCGTCGTCGCTCGGGAGCCCGCGTGAGCCTCGAGCAGTCGCGGCGCGTGGTGGGCGCGGGCCGAGCGGGTGATCCCGCTCGGCACCCAGACGCTCTCCAAGAGCCCGACGCAGTGGGTGCAGGGCGTCGTCGCCGATCTACCTCGCGCGCGGCCAGGGCGCGCACGTGTGGGACGTCGACGGCAACGAGTACGTCGACTACCCGATGGCGCTCGGGCCGATCATCCTCGGCTACGCCGAGCCGGTCGTCGACGACGCGATCGCGCGCCAGCTCGCCGACGGCATCACGTTCACGCTCATGCACCCGCTCGAGGTCGAGGTCGCCGAGCGCATCGTGGCCATGTGCCCCGGCGTCGAGGCGGTGCGCTTCGGCAAGTCGCGGGTCCGACGCGCTGAGCGCCGCGGTGCGCGCGGCGCGCGCGCTGCACCGGCCGCGACCACGTGCTCGTCGCCGGCTACCACGGCTGGCACGACTGGTACATCGGCACGACGACTCGCGACGGTGGGCGTGCCCGACGCCGTGCGCGACGCTCACCGGGACCGTCCGCGTTCAACGACCTCGCCGACCTCGACCGCGCGCTGGACCGAGCGCGACGGCGCAGGTCGCGGCCGTCGTGCTCGAGCCGTCGGGCTCGAGATCCCCGACGCCCGGCTACCTCGAAGGCGTCGTCGACTGGTGCCGGCGCGCACGGCGTCGTCGTCGATCTTCGACGAGGTCATCACCGGCTTCCGCCTCGCGCCCGGCGGCGCCGCGCGAGCGCTACGGCGTCGTCAGCCCGACCTCTCCTGCTACGGCAAGGCGCTCGGGCAACGGCATGCCGATCTCGGCCGTCGCCGGGACCTGGGCCGCGATGCGCCCGTTCGAGGAGATCTTCTTCTCCGGCACCCACGGCGGCGAGACGCTGTCGCTCGCCGCGGCCCGCGCCGTGCTCGACACGCTCGCCGACGGCACCGTGCTCAAGGACATCGCGGACCGCGGGCAACGGCTCGCGCGACGGCATGCGCGCCGCGCGTGGCCGAGCACGGGGTCGACGAGCGGCTGCGCGTCGGCGGCGAGCCGAGCCGGACCGTGGTCGCGGCGCGCGGCGCGAGACCACCTGGTCGCGCGCAGCTGGGTGCAGCAGTGCATGGTCGAGCACGGCGTGCTCTTCAACGGCTCGATGTTCATCTGCGCCCGCCACACCGACGCCGACATCGACCGCGCGCTCGACGCGTTCTCGTTCGCGTGCGCCGGGCTGGCCGACGGACGCCGACATCGCCGCGCGGCTCGCCGGGTCCCCCGGTCCAGGACGTGTTCCGCGCAGCCATGACCGCGATCCGGATCGGCCCGCGGCGAGGTGGGCGACGGCGCGCCGCTGCTACGTGATCGCCGAGGCCGGCTCGAACCACAACCGCGACCTCGACGTCGCGCGCCGGCTCATCGACGTCGCCGCCGACGCGCGAGGTCGACGCGGTCAAGTTCCAGACCTTCTCGGGCCGGTCGCTCTACTCCACCAAGACGCCGCAGTTCGACTACCTCGCCGACGTCAGCGACGCAGCCCGCGCACGAGCTGCTCGAGTCGATCGCGCTCCCCCGCGACTGGCAGCCGCTGCTCGCCGAGCACTGCCGCGATCGCGGCGTCGAGTTCCTCTCGTCGCCGTTCGACCTCGACGCGGTCGCACGAGCTCGACGCGCTCGACGTCGCCGCGTTCAAGGTCGCGTCGTTCGAGATCGTCGACCTGCCGTTCATCGAGGCGATCGGACGCACCGGCCGGCCGATGATCCTCTCGACGGGCATGGCGACGCTCGAGGAGATCGATGAGGCGTTGGCCGCGGCACGGCGCCGGCGGGCGCAAGGAGCTCGCGCTGCTGCAGTGCGCGTCGCTGTACCCGGCGCCGCCCGAGACGATGAACCTGCGCGCGATCCCGACGATGAAGGCCGCGTTCGACCTGCCGGTCGGGCTCTCCGACCACACGCTCGGCATCCACGTCGCGGTCGCGGCGATCGGGCTCGGCGCCGACCTCCTCGAGAAGCACTTCACGCTCGACCGGTCGCTGCCCGGACCCGACCACGCGTTCGCGATCGAGCCCGACGAGCTGCGAGCTGCTCGTCCGGCACGTCCGCGACGCGGAGGCGGCGCTCGGCGACGGCGTGAAGCGCGGGCCCTCGGCCGACGAGCAGCTCGAGATGTACGCAAGGCCCGCCGGTCGGTGGTCGCCGCGTGCGCCATCCCGGCGGGCACGGTGATCACACGCGACCGATGCTCACCGTCAAGCGGCCGGGCCACGGAGTCAAGCCGAAGTTCATCGACGATCTCGTCGGACGGAAGGCCACGGTCGACATCGAGGAGGACGACGTCGTCACGTGGGAGATGGTGTGACCGACGCCGTGCTCGTCTACGACGACGGGCCCGGCCGTGGGATTCGGTCACCGGCGTCGCATGGAGACCCTGGCCCGCGCGCTCACACGGCAGGGCGTGAGCGCGCGAGCTGCAGCCGGTCGGTCCGGGCTGCGTCGATGCGCCACTCGTCGTGGTCGACTCGTACCTGGCGCGCGCCGACGACGGCGTCGCGCTTCCGGGTGAGCGCCTCGTCGCGATCGACGATCTGCTGCGCGACCTCGCCGTCGACGTCGCTCGTCGACCCGTGCCCCGGGCGCGCAGGCGCTCCGAGCACCCGCGAGCGCCACGAGGTCCTGGCCGGGGTCCGACTACGCGCTCCTCGGGCGCCGACGTCAGCGAGCTCGAGCGGCGCCCGATCGGCGAGACTGCACGCGCATCGTGGTGACCGCCGGCGGCACCGGCACGGCGAGCGCGCGGCCGCGTGCGGGACGAGCTGCTCGACGTGCTCGGCGCCGACGTCGACGATCGTCGTGCTCGCACCGACGCCGACGGGCGCCCGCCGAGGGCGTCGCCGGCGCGCTCGCCGACGCCGATCTCGTCGTGACCGCGGGTGGCATCACGATGCTCGAGTCGCTCGCCCTCGGGCCGCCCCACCGTCGTGTTCACCCTCGCCGAGAACCAGCGGCGCCAGGTCGACGGCGCCGCGGCCAGCGGGTGCGATCGTGGTCGCGGCCGAGCCCGAGATCGCCGAAGGTCGCGGCCGAGCCTCGCCGCGGACCCGGCCGGCGGAAGCGCCTCGCCGAGGCCGCGGCCGCGACTCGACGGCTGGGCGACGGACGCATCGCGACCGTGGTCGCGTCGGCGCGACACGGGTCGGTCGATGGCCGCTGAACCGAGCGTGCTCGTGGTCGGCGCCGGATCGGCCGGTGCCCGCCACGCGCCGCCACCTGGTGAGCCTCGGGGCGCGGGTCGCGCTCGCCGATCCGGACCCGGCCCGGGCCGCGAGCGTGGATGGCGCCGACCTCGATCGTCGACGCCGGAGCTCCTCGTTCGACGGGCTACGACGGCGTCGTGATCGCGAGTCCGACCGTGCTCCACGCGGAGCAGACCCGCGGCGCGCTCGAGGCCGGCGCACGCGTTCTGGTCGAGAAGCCGCTCGCGCGCGACCGCGAGTCGAGCTTCCCGCGAGTGCTCGCGGCCGGTGCCGACCGGATCATGGTCGGCTACAACCTCCGGCTCGCACGCGCCGGTCGAGCGCTTCGTGCGAGCTGGTCACCGACGGGACCGTCGGCGAGATCGCCCACGCCCGCGCCTGGTTCGGCAGCTACCTCCCCGACTGGCGGCCCACCGTCGACTACCGCACGTCGTACTCGGCGCGCAGCGGGCACTCGGCGGTGGCGTGCTCATGGACGCGTCGCACGAGCTCGATCTCCTGATCTGGCTCCTCGGTCCCGGAGCTCGAGGTCGAGGGCAGCGTGCTGGCCCGGGTCGGCGCGCTCGAGATCGACGTCGAGGACGTGGCGCTCGCGCTGCTCCGCCGCGCCGACGGCGTCGAGCGCCTCGCTGCGCGCTCGACTACCTGTCCCGCGACTACCGGCGCGGGCTCGAGGTCGTCGGATCGCGATGCGACGATCCGGCTCGACTGGGCCCGGCAGACGATCGAGATCGCCCGTCGGCGACGGCACCGACGTCGAGACCGTCGACACCGACGTCGCCGCGTCGTACCGGCGCGAGGCCGAGGCGTTCCTCGCGTTCGTCGCCGGCGAGCGCGCGGCCGCCGTGCGACGCGGCCGCCGGCGCCGCGGTGGTCGAGCTCACCGACCGGATCCGGGCCGCGGCCCGGTGACGGTCACCTGCGTCATCCAGGCCCGGATGGGCTCGACCCGATTCCCGGGCAAGGTGCTCGAGCCACTCGGCGGGGCTCCGATGCTGCGGCTGCTCATCGACCGGCTGCGACCACTCGCGGTCGAGCACCTCGTGGTCGCGACCACCGACCTCGATCGCGACGATCCGGTCGCGGCGCTGGCCGATGCTGCCGGCGCGGAGGTGGTGCGCGGGTCCGGAGGCGGACGTGCTCGGGCGCTTCGGGCTCGCGCTCGACGTCGCACCCGCCGACGTCGTCGTCCGGCTCACCGCCGACTGCCCGCTCATCGACCCGGCGGTCGTCGCCGACGCGCTCGCGCTCCGCGCGACGCGAACGCGACGCCGACTACGTCGTCGAACACGCTCATCCGCACGTATCCCCGACGGGCTCGACGTCGAGGTGATCCGCGCCGACGCGCTGCGCGCCGCGATCGCCGAGGCGACGGATCCGGTCGAGCGCGAGCACGTCACCCCGTTCGTCTACCGCCGCCCGGAACGCTTCCGGCTCGTCGCGCTCCGCACACCCGAGCTGCTCGGCAACGAGCGTTGGACGGTCGACACCCCGGAGGATCTCGAGCGGCTCCGGCAGCGGGCTGGCCGGACGAGCCCGATCTCGCGACCGCCGGATGGCACGAGCTCCTCGACCGAGCTCGGCGTGCAGGCAATCCCGCCGCGCCCGACGCGGTCGACGCTCCGACCCGCGGTGCCGGCGGACCGCGATGCACGTGCTGGCGTGGCGCAACGACCCCGACGACGGTCCGCTTCAGCGCGACGCAGGGTCGCGGTCACCCCGCACGAGCACCGACGCGTGGTTCGACGGCGGTGCTCTCCGATCCCGGCGCACCGGCTCTGGATCGCCGAGTCTCGGACTCCGACGCCGGTCGGTCAGGTGCGGGTCGACGTGGAGTCCGGAGTCGGCACGGTCAGCATCGCGCTCGCGCCGGACCGGCGGGGTCAGGGCTCTGGGCCCGAAGCTGCTCGCCGCACTGCATCGACGGCGCTGGCCGCCGACCGGCAGGTGCACGCGACTGGTCGCGCACATCGCCGACCGACAACGAGGCGTCGCTACGCGCGTTCCTCCGGGCCGGGCTTCGAGGTGCACGCACGCGATGGCACGGGTGGATCACCGTCGAGCGGCGTCGAGCTCGCCGCGACCGGCTAGCGCCGGGTGCTCCCGGCCCGGATCGAGGATGAAGTCGCAGATCCGGTCGAGCTCGCGGATCGCGGCCCGGTCGGAGCTCGTCGAGGCTCTGCACCGTGATGCGCGCGAGCCCGGGAACGTGCTCCTCGACCCCGGGTGACGCGACCGGCGCCCGGAGGAAGAACAGGTACGCGTAGCGGCGCACGAGATCGATGTCGGGCGCGGCCGTCGCTCGGGTCGGCGAGCACCGCGTCGAGCATCGCTTCGAACTCGCTCGGGCGATCGCGGGTCGAGGGTGAATCCCTGGCCGCGGTAGTGCGTGCGCCCGGCCACGAGCACCGGCTTGCCCGCGCAGCGCGAGCTCGAGCCCGGTCGTCGACGTGAAGACCAGGCCGACGTCGCTCGCGTCCATCAGCGGGTACGAGCTCGTCGGGTCGTCGGCGCCGATGACCCGCACGTTCGGCGGGAGCTGCGGGTAGTGCTGCATCGATGAGCGCGCCGAGCGGCTCCCGGGTCTGCTTGCCCGGCAGCTTCACCTCGGCCGGGTGGATGCGGATGAGGAGCTCGTGCTCGGGCCGGCGGGCGAACGCGTCGATGGCGTGCAGCAGCCACTCCTGGATCGACGGGAACGCGAGCTCCTGGCCGATGACCGCCGAGTCCCAGGTGAGGTTGGTGAACAGCGTGACCAGCCGGCCGGTGCGCGGTGCGTCGGGCGTCTCGAACCGCACGTCGTCCCAGTAGCGGTCGATCGTGCGGCGGCCGTGGAGGCGGTCGTCGAGGTAGGCGTCGAGCTCGGCGTTCTCGCTCGGCGTCAGCGGCAGGTCCCGCCAGGCCTGCGAAGAGGTCGCGACACGTCGCCCAGGCAGGCCGGCACGTGGCGCCGGAAGAAGAGCGTCTCCTTCGGGAAGCCGCGCTCGTAGGTGACGACGTCGATGCCGCGCTGCCGGCACAGCTCGCCACGATCGACTCGAAGAAGAACAGGCCGTTGAGCAGCACGACGATGTCGGGCCGGATGCGGTCGAGTGCCTCCACCGCGCCGTCGACGACGCGTCGCGCCGAGCGCAGGAACCGGCGCGTGGTCAGCGGACCCATCGGGTCGGCCGACGCGCCCATGAGGAACCACTTCACCGGGATCTCGACCAGCCGCCCGATCGGAACGCCGGCCCACTCGACGTCGCGGAGCTCGTCGGCGCCGAGCGCATCGAGCTCGGGCCAGTCCTCCGGTGTGCCCGACCAGCCCTCGCGCAGCGTCGACGGCGGGAACCCGTGCGCCGACAGCGACGTTGCACGTACGCCGGTGCAGGTGCGGCACGGCATCGGCGGGCCTTCCCAGGTGTTCACCCGGTCGCAGATCTCGAGCCCACCGCCGCAGGTGACGAAGCTGCACGTCGGCGCCGCGCAGCCGGAGCGCCTGCGCCATCATCGCCTCCCACTGCACGTGGACGGCCCAGTCGCGCGGCGTGAGGAACGCGATGCGGCGGCCGTCGGCGCCGGCGGGAGCGCGGCCGCCTCCCGCGCGAGCGATCGGGCGCGCACCTGCTCCGGCGCCTGTCCGATCTCGCGGAGCCCGGCGTGCACGCCCTTCGCCGCGTACTCCGCCGCGCGCGGGCCCGGCTCGGGCAGCGGGCTCATCGGGATCGGCATCGGGACCGCGCGGCCGGGCATCGAAGCCCGGCCGCGAACAGCTGCGGAAGAGGCCGACCCAGAAGCCGGCGCCGTAGCGTCCAGTGACAGATCTCCGACGACCGCGAACGCCCGGTGCGGCGCGACGCCGGGATCGGACGAGACCTTGAGCGCGGCCGCCGCGCACACCGCCGCGTGCACCGCGGGGATCGCGACCCGCCAGCCGCGCCGACCGCACGAGGAGGCCGACGCCCGACGCCGCGACGAGCACCGCCGGCGCGAGCGGCCGCCACGACGGGAGCCGCCGGTGCTTCGCGAGCGTCGACGCCTTGCCGATCCCGTAGTTGAAGTACTGGCGGGCGAGCGCGTCCGGCGTGCCGCGGGGGAAGTACGTCGAGCGGATCGCCGGGTCGAGCACGATCCGGCCGCCCTGCTGATGGATCCGCAGGTTGAGCTCGTGATCCTCGGCGCCCCACTGGAGGACGGTCTCGTCGTACCCGCCGAGCGCCTCGAGCGTCGCCCGGAGCCAGCACCCGAGGTAGACGGTGTCGACGTCCTCGCGCGGCTGCGAGTAGTGGAACCGGCCCGGACCGACGCCGAGTGGCGACGACGTCACCGCGGCCACCGCGCGGCCGAAGCTCGTGGTGCCGAGCGGCCGCATCGGACCACCGACGTTGTCGGCGCCCGGTCTCGACGCAGCACCTCGACGCACCGGCGTCACGTAGTCGGGCGCGTACAGCGTGTGCGCGTCGGCGCGACAGATGATGTCGCCGCTGGCTTCCTTGATGCCACGGTTCATCGCCGCGGCCGCGGTGACGCCCGGATTGTCGACCACGCGGACGCGCGAGTCCCCGGCCTTCGGCGATCTCGCGAGTGCCGTCGGTCGAGCCGCCGTCGACGACGAGCACCTCGAGCAGGTCCGGGTAGTCCTGCTCCAGCAGCGAGTCGAGGCAGTCGCGGAGGAAGTCGCGCTCGTTCAGCGTCGGGCAGGATCACCGTGACGGTCTGGATCTCAGACTCCACTCAGCCGCCCATCAGGTGGTCGATCGGCAGGCTGCGGGCACCGTCGGTCTCGACGAAGTGGTAGCCGTACAGGCGCGCGCCCGTGTCGCGGACTCGCACCATCGCGGACTGCGCCGCACCGAGGACCCGGTCCGCGTCGGGGAAGAAGTCGTGGATCTCGCCGAACGCGCAGCCGTGCGCGGGATCGTGAGCTCCGTGGTCTCGCGCTCGACGCCGGCGCGGTCGAGGAGCGTCAGCCGCGGGTTCGCCGCGGCCACCGCGTCGTCGCCTGCTTGCCGATCAGATGCTCGAGGATGCGCCAGGAACACGTACGACCGCACACCGCCGCCCGACTTCATCCGCCGCGAACACGCGTGTCCGCCGCACGTCGGGGAACCGCACGCCCGGCGGCACCGCGGCATTGAAGTACTCGGCGCCGACCTGCACCTCGCCGGCGAGCTCACCGTGCACGAAGAAGCCGACCAGCACGTCGAACGTCGCGGGGCCTTCGCCGCCGCCCTCGCGGCGACACCCGAACCTCGGCGTGCGCGAACGGCAGGTTGCGGCGACGCCGTGGACCGGCGAAGAGCTCCGCGAACCGGAGCGCGACCAGCCCGTCGCGGCGCACCAGCTCCGTGTGCGTGAGCAGGCAGCGTCGCCGTTCGGGGCGAAGACGCGCACCTCCACGTCGCAGTCGCCGGCAACCGGACCCCACACGTTCGGCAGCGTGAGCACGGTCTCGCGGTCGCTGCCGAGCACGAGCACGCTGGCGACCGGCGCCGACTCGAGCCAGCTCGCTCGACACCCGCGTCCTGCTGGAAGGTCCGGTCGATGGTGCCGTGGTTCACGATGCGACGCCCGTCGTCGGCGTACTCCACGAAGTTCGCGACGCGCGACACCGGGCACGGCACCTGGAGCCGGGCGTGGCCGCTGCGACCGTCGAGGAACACGTCGAGGTCCGGGACCATCTCGTCGAGGTAGACGCTGCCGCATGCCGTTCGGCTCGACGCTCACGGTCCCGCCCGAGCGGGACTCGCCGTCGGCGTTGAAGACCGTGAGCGCCGCCGTGAGCAGGGCCGGCGAGCCCGGGCCGTCGTACGGGTTCGTCACCACGATCCCGGTGCGGCGATCCGGCATCGGCTTCGACCCGCATCGTCGCGACGACCTGGGCGAGCGGCGTCTCCATCAGCCCGTACTGACCGTGGACGCCCGATGCCTCGCCGTCGTCCCGGACGTACTCGGCGAAGACCTGCACCGGCCGTCCGGCCGGCACCGACGTCGTCGAGCATCTGGAGCAGCAGCGTGCCTTCGAACGGCAGCGCGACGCCGGCGTCGCGACAGCGCTCCCGCACGTCGATCACTTCGGTGCTGTCGGGCTCGAGCGTGACCGTCCACGTCGTGACCGAATTCGCCGACGCCGTCGACGAGCGACGCGCGCAGCGTCGGGCGAGGCGACGTCGTACGCGTCGGACCAGTAGTTGTGCAGCCAGACCAACGTGGTCTCGGCGTCGGCCGCGTGCACCCACGTGAAGCTGCTGCCGGCCGCCGCGTCGCCGTGGCTGCCGACGAAAGCGGTCGGTGACGGAGGCCAACGAGCGGACGAACACCCAGGCCGTTGACGCCGGCAACCACGCGTCGTGCTGATCGATACCCCCACCGGAGCCGACGGTGCGCTCCCGTCAGTGATGCATCAACCAACCCGCGCTCCTGGGCCAAACTGGACGCCGAATGTCCGGGCGATTGTACCTGTGAGCAACGCGACTCCCGACGATGCTCGGGGCGCGCACGCCCGGCCGTTCCGTCGCCAAGTTCTGCTGAATGCGGCCACCACGATGGCCGGGAACATCTGGGCGATCGTCGTCACCTTCGTCACGCTGCCGCTGCTGCTCTCGGGGCTCGGCGCAACGACGCTTCGGCTTGTGGGTGCTCATCCAGACGTTCTCCGCCTTCACCGGCTGGTTCTCACTCCTCGACGTCGGTGCCGGCACCGCGGCGACGCGATCGATCGCGCACGACGTGTCGCTTGGACGACCACGCGGGCGTCGCGTCGACGATCACGAGCGCGCTGGTGCTCTTCGCGGTGATGGGCGTGGTGTGCGCGGCTGCGATGGCGACGCTCGGCGTGACCTTCCTCCCGTCGTTGTTCGACACGCCCGCCGCGTCTGGTCAACGACGTGGAGTTCGCGATCGGACTCTTCGCGATCCAAGTGCTGATCGATCTGCTCACCTCGGGCGCCGAGTCGTGCCTCGAAGGACTGCAGCGCGTCGATCTCTCGCGGATCGTCGACGGGCTCCGCCGTACGGCCGTTGCCGCCGCGACCAGCGTCGTCGCCATCTCCGACGGAGGGCTCCGCGGCGTAGCGGTCGCGAGCCTCGATCGCCTCGTTCGTCGCCATGCTGCTCAGCGGCGTCATCCTGCTCCGGCACGCGCCGAAGCTGCGCCGACCCGAGCTGCACCGCATTCGCGAGATCCTCCACTACGGCAAGACGGTGGCGGTGCTCCGCCCGCTCGGCGTCCTGCACCGCACGATGGACCGGTTGATCGTCGGCGCGATCATCGGGCCGTCGGCAGTCGCGCTGGTGGAGATCGCCACCCAGCTCCAGAACGGGGCCGAGGCGATCCTCTCCGCAGCCTCGTACGCGGTGGTCCCGGGCGCGTCGTGGCTGCACGCCCGGGAAGACCGTGCCACGCTGCGCGACCTGCTGGAGCGCGGTACCCGCTACTCCCTCGTCGTGACGCTGCCGATCGTCGTCGGCATCGCGGTGCTCGCCAACCCGATCGTGGATGTGTGGGTCGGGCCGAAGTACTCGGCGGCCGCCGGCCTCGCCGTGGTCGCGCTGCTCTACACCGCAGTCACCGGGCCGTTGCAGGTCGGCTCGAACCTGCTCGTCGGGGTCGGGCGCGCCGGTGACGTGCTCCGGGCCGCGCTCCTCGCCGTGGCGATCAACCTGGTCGCCAGCATCGTCCTCGTGAACGCGATCGGCATCGTGGGTGCGTTCATCGGCGCGTTGCTCGGCGCGCTGCTGCTGGTGCCGATCCTCGCGCGCGCGTTCCTGCGTCAGACCGAGACCTCGGCTGCGGAGTTCGTCCGCACCGCGATCGCGCCGACGTTGGTTCCGAACGTCCTGCTCGCCGCGATCTGCGGGCTGACCCTGCTGCTGCCGGTCGGGAACCTGGCGATGATCATCGATCGGCGCCGGGGTCGGCGGGGTCGCGTACGTCCTGGTTGCGATGCGCGTCTCGTTCCACCGGGGCGAGCTGCGGGACCTGCGCTCGACTCTCGGCCAGCGAACCACCGGAACCGCGGCATGAACGACACGCTGGTCTTCGAGGTGGAGCACCACGTCGACGCCGAAGGCCGAACGTTCCCGTTCGTGCACCTCGGCGACCGCGCCAGCACCGACCTGGTCGTGCACTTCAGCGCGTTCTTCGGGAAGTGGGGCGACGCGCGCGCGTACCGCGACCGGTTCCAGGGCTACTTCCACCGGTTGAAGATGCTCGGGACCGCCGTCGACCACAACTGGTTGTTCCTGTGCGACCCCTACGGCGCGTTCGAGAACGGCACGTACTACACGGGCCAGGCGGGGGACTTCTTCGTCGAGCGCGCGATGCGCTCGATCATCGATCGAACGATCAGCAACACGGCTACCCCGCTCGACCAGGTGATCACGGTCGGGTCTTCCATGGGCGCGACGGCCGCACTCAAGCTCGGTCTGCAGCTCCCGGTGCGCGGCATCGTGGCAATCACTCCGCACATCGATCTCGACGTCTCGGCCGCCGCCCAGGACCGGGAAGCCGAGGTCGCCTTCATCTGTCCCGACGGCGACCCGTACTCCTTGGAGAACCGGCGCTCCACGCGACAGATCTCGAACCTGCTCGCCGACTGGCCGTCGGACCGCGCCCTCCCCCGGCTCTTCATCCAGTCGATGGCCGACGACGCCGGCGTGCACGACGAGCAGGTGCTGCCGCTGGTTGCGCACTGGCGCGCGCTCGGAGGATCCGTGGACCTCGACACGCGCCCGACGGGTGGGCACACCAGCGACTTCGCCACCGGACCGCTGCTGCTCGACGCGGTAGACCGCCAGCTGCGCGACGAGCCGATCAATGTGGACGCCTACGCCCATGACCCGCGCTACGCCGGCACCATCACGCGGCCGCCATTGACCCACCGGGCGCGCCGCATGGCGAGCCTGGCCCGCAAGCGCGCTTCCCGAACCGGTAGCCCTACCTACCGACCGCCGACCTACCGACCGCCGACCTACCGACCGCCCCGACCGAGGACGTCGCGCAGCGTGCGGGCGCAGATGCGGGCGTCGAGGCCGAGGCTCTGGTGGCGGAGGTAGAAGAAGTCGTACTGCAGCTTCTCCATCGCGTCGCGCTCGTCGCCCGCGTAGCCGAACTTCACCTGCGCCCATCCGGTGAGGCCGGGCCGCACGAGGTGCCGCAGCGTCGTAGAACGGGATCTTGTCGGTGAGCTCCTCGACGTACTGCGGCTGCTCAGGCCGTGGCCCGACCACCGAGAGGTCACCCCGCAGGATGTTCACGACCTGCGGCAGCTCGTCGAGGTGCGTGCGGCGCAGCACGTGACCGAACGGCGTGATGCGCGGGTCGTCCTCGGTGGTCCACTCGTTCGGGATCTCGCCCTCCGCGCACGCGACCATCGTCCGGTACTTCAGGATCGAGAACCGGCGACCATCACGACCCACACGGACCTGCCGGTAGAACAGCTGGCCCCGGTTGAAGAAGACGTTGCCCACGAGCACGATCGGCACGCTCACGCCGAAGGCCAGGAGGCCGACGGACGCGAGCACGACGTCGAGCAGCCGCTTCACCCGCGCGTACCGCTCGCGGTGCACCTCGCGGATGTCGAACATCAGCGAGACGCGCTCGAGCTCGCTGAGCGGGAGCTTGCCGAGCCACTGCTCGTAGAAGTCGGCCAGCGACCGGACCCGTACGCCGGCCTCGTGCAGCACCGCGGCCTGATCGACGATGCGATCGTCGTCCTGCGCGGTGCGAGACAGCACCACCACCGTCGCCTGATCCGCGATCGCGCGGTCGACGAGCGGCTCGGATCCGTCGTCGGTGCCGGCCGCGTCGGAGACCAGCAACGTCGCGATCACCTGCGCCGGCTGCTCGGCGCTCTCTTCGAGCTCGGCGCGCAGCATCTCGTCCTCGTGCACCGCGCCCACCACGATCACCTGGTCGCGCGCTTCGGCCCGCAGCCGTCCGCCGGCGGCGACCATGCTGCACAGGACGTACCAGGGCACGAGGATGACGGCCGCGCCGAACACCACCGCTCGTGGAAGCAGCGCACTGCCGGCCATGAGCTGCAAGGTCGAGATCCCGAGTGCGCCGACGGCCGACGCCGCGACCGCGAACAGCCAGACGTTGCGCCGCCGGGCCAGGTCCGGGATGCCGACCGCGTACGCCGCGATCCACAGCAGCAGGGCGTAGGCGAACGCCCAGCCGAACCGGAACGATCCGTGGAAGGAGTATCCGTGCGCGACCGCGTGGACCTTGCTCAGGCCGAAGACAGCTCCGACCACCCCGAGCAGCACCAAGAGCCTGGCGAACCGACGCATCCTGCGGGGTATCGACGGACTCACGCCCCGACTCAATCGCTCCCTGGAACCGGGCCACGCTGCGTGATGACCGTGGGATTCGCCCCCTATCGGGCGAGGGCACCTCGAACCACCTCGATGACGCCGTGCTGCTCCTCGCCGGTCAGGTGGGCGGAGCACGGGAGGCAGAGGATCCGGGCTGCCAGCTCGGTGGCGACCGTGCCGCCGAGGACGGTTGCGTCTTCGTACGGCACCTGCTGACGCATGGGGCGCCAGACCGGGCGGGCCTCGATCGCGGCGGCTTCGAGCGCCTCACGGACATCACGGAGCGCGGCCGCGTCGGCCAGGACGATGCTCGAAAGCCACCCGGTCCGCCACGCCCACGGCGCATTCGGCTGCCCGCCCACATCGGGCAGGTCGGCGAACGCGTCCTCGTAGCGCTGCGCGATCTCGCGGCGGCGGTCGATCATGCCGGGGAGGTGCTCGAGCTGCACGCTGCCGATTGCGGCCGCGATGTGCGACAGCCGGTAGTTGAAGCCGACGGCGTCGTGCTCGTAGTCGCTGCCCGGGACCTTCGCCTGGTGTGAGACGTGACGGATGCGCGCGAGCCGCTCGGGATCGCCCGACACCACGATCCCGCCGCCGCCCGTGGTCATGATCTTGTTGCCGTTGAACGAGAAGATCCCGACCGTGCCCACCGTGCCGGGCGCGCGGTCGGCCAACGGACCCGCGGTCCAGCGCGATCCCAGCGCCTCGGCCGCGTCTTCGACCACCGGGATCCCGTGCTCCGCCGCGGCATCGAGGATCGGCGCGAGCTGGGCCGGGTGACCGAGCAGGTGCACCGGCACGATCGCCGCCGGCATCGCGCGCGCCGGACTTGCGCGCGCCTCGAGCTCCTCGACCACCACGTTCGGGTCGAGGTTCCACGTCTCGGGCTCGCTGTCGACGAGCGTCACCCGGGCGCCGCAGTAGTGCGCGGCGTTCGCGGTCGCGATGAAGGTCAGGTCCGAGATCCACACCTCGTCGCCCGCACCCACACCGACGTCGAGCAAGGCGAGGTGCAGCGCGGCCGTGCCACTGTCGACCGCGACCGCTTCGGGCATGCCGACGAACTTGCGCGAACGCCGCTTCGAAGTCGGCGACGGCCGGACCCGCCGTGATCTTGCGGGCGCGGATGCGGTCGGCCGCGGCGAGCGCCTCCGGCTCCCCCACCGTTGGTTCGGACATGAAGATCCGATAGCTCACGCGCGCCCCCTCACGACCATCCACTCAAAGGCCGGAACCTATCGGTCGGTTCGGCGCGTGCGCAGCACCAGCAGCCGGGGGATGTGCACCACGTCGGCGTACTCGGGTGCGCCGGGCCACGAAGCCGGGCGGCGGCGCGGGCTCGAGCATCTGCTCCAGCACGAGCCCGTGCTCGACCAGCGCGTTCAGGTACCGGGACAGCGGCCGGTGGATGAACGGGAGGAAGATCCCCGGCGCGATCTCCTCCTCGGTCTCGTCCTCGATCAGGTACGGCCCGATCCGCCAGTACTGCTCCTCGAGGATGTGGTCGTCGATCCAACCGCTCCCAGGCACCTGCAGCAGCGGGTGATTCAGCAGGAACAGGAACACGCCGCCGGGCCGAAGCACGCGGGCCACCTCGGCGATCGCGCGGTCGACCTCGATGATGTGCTCGAACACGAGGCAGGCGACGACCGCGTCGAACGCCGCGGTTGTCGCACGGCAGCGCACTCGCCGCGCCGCGCAGGTACCGCGGACCGCCGCCCCGCTCGGCCGCGACCACGAGCTGGTTCACGGACGGGTCGACGCCGACGACCTCGCCGGCGCCCGCGACTCGAGATCAGGTGCCGGGCGACCTGGCCCTCACCGCAACCGACGTCGAGCACGCGTGCCGCAGCCCTGCAGCTGCTCCGCGATGATCGGGAGCATCTGCTCCTCGTACTCGGGGTCGGCGCCGTCGGTGAAGCCGTCCTGCCACCACTGGGCGTGCTCCTCCCACGGATCGGTCGGGCTGCGCTTCGTCCGTCGAGCTCACCCCAGGCCGAGCGCCGGTGCGAGGTACTGACCGGTCCAGGACTCGGCCGTCTTCGCGACGTGCTCCGGCGTGCCCTCGGCCACGACCCGACCGCCGCCGTCGCCGCCCTCGGGCCCGAGGTCGATGATCCAGTCGGCCGACTTGATCACGTCGAGGTTGTGCTCGATCACGAGCACGGTGTTGCCGATGTCGACGAGCCGCTGCAGCACGCCGAGCAGCCGGCGCACGTCCTCGAAGTGCAGGCCGGTGGTCGGCTCGTCGAGGAGGTAGATCGTGCGGCCGGTCGAGCGCTTGCCGAGCTCGGTCGCGAGCTTCACCCGCTGCGCCTCGCCGCCGGAGAGCGTGGGCGCCGGCTGACCGAGCCGCACGTAGCCGAGCCCGACGTCGACCAGGGTCTGCAGCCACCGGGCGATCGCCGGCTGGTTCACGAAGAACTCGACGCCCTCCTCGCACGACAGCTCGAGCACCTCGGCGATGTTCTTGCCCTTGAACGTGACGTCGAGGGTGTCGCGGTTGTAGCGCGCGCCCTTGCACACCTCGCACGGCACGTAGACGTCGGGGAGGAAGTGCATCTCGATCTTGATCGTGCCGTCGCCCGAGCACGCCTCGCAGCGGCCGCCCTTCACGTTGAAGGAGAACCGGCCCTGCTGGTAGCCGCGCACCTTCGCTTCGGGCGTGTTCGGCGAACAGCGCGCGGACCTTGTCGAACACGCCGGTGTAGGTGGCCGGGTTCGAGCGCGGCGTGCGCCCGATCGGCGACTGGTCGATGTTGATCACCTTGTCGACGCGCGTCGACGCCGACGATCGACTTGTGCCGCCCCGGCACCGTGCGCGACCGGTACACCTTCTGCATCAGCGCGTGGTACAGGATGTCGTTCACGAGCGTGCTCTTGCCGCTCCCGCTCACGCCGGTGACCGCCACGAAGCACCCGAGCGGGAACCCGACGTCGAGGTCGTGGAGGTTGTGCTCGCGGGCGCCCTTCACCGTGAGCCAGGCGTCGCCCGGCTCGCGCCGACGGTCGGGCACCTCGATCGTCCGCGCGCCGGAGAGGTACTGGCCGGTGATCGAGCGCGGCTCGGCGAGGATCGCTTCGAGCGTGCCCTGCGCGACGATCTCGCCGCCGTGCTCGCCCGCGCCCGGGACCGATGTCGACGACGTGGTCGGCGACCCGGATCGTCTCCTCGTCGTGCTCGACGACGATCACCGTGTTGCCCGAGATCGCGCAGGCGGATCGAGCGTGTCGATGAGCCGCTGGTTGTCGCGCTGGTGCAGCCCGATCGACGGCTCGTCGAGCACGTAGAGCACGCCGACGAGTCCGCTGCCGATCTGGCTGACGCGAGCCGGATCCGCTGCGCCTCACCGCCGGCGAGCGTGCCCGACGAGCGGTTGAGGCTCAGGTAGTCGAGCCCGACGTCGAGCAGGAACTGCAGCCGCTCGTTGACCTCCTTGAGCACCCGCTCGGCGATCAGCTGCTCGCGCGTCGGTGAGCTCGACCTTGCCGGAAGAACTCGGCGGCCTTGCGGATCGAGAGGTTGCCGACCTCGGCGATGTTGCGCTCGCCGATCGTGACCGCGAGCGACTCGGGCTCGCAGCCGGCGCCCTGACACGCGGGGCACGGCACCTCGCGCATGTAGCCCTCGATCTGCTCCCGCGTGCGGTCGCTGTCGGCCTCCGGAGTGGCGGCGCTGGAGCCACGGGACGACGCCCTCGTACCCGGTGCGGTACGTCGCGCTTGCGGCCGTAGCGGTTGCGGTACTTGACCTGCACCTGTCGACTTGCCGGCGCCGTACAGCACGACCTTCTGGTCGTTCTTCTTCAGCTTCTTCCACGGGGTGTCGAGCGAGAAGCCGTTCTCGTCGGCGACCGCTTCGAGCACGCGCTCGAAGTACTCGCCGCGGTACCCGCTCCACGGGTGAGATCGCGCCCTCGGCGACGCGACAGGTCGTCGTCGGGGACGACGAGCTCGGGGTCGACCTCGAAGCGGGTGCCCAGCCCGTCGCAGCGCTCGGGCAGGCGCCGTAGGGCGAGTTGAACGAGAAGTTGCGCGGGGCGAGCTCGTCGAAGCTCAGACCGCAGTGCGCGCACGCGAGGTGCTCGGAGAAGGTGAGCGTCTCGGCCTCGGCCTTGCTCGTCCTCGGCCGGGACGATCTCGACCTCGGCCACGCCCTCGGCCAGCCGCAGCGCGGTCTCGAGCGAGTCGGTCAGGCGCCGCTCGATGCCCGGCCGCGACGCACCAGCCGGTCGACGACGATCTCGATGGTGTGGTTCTCGTACCGGGCGAGCCGGCCCTTGGCGCCGCTCGGAGAGCTCGACGACCTCGCCGTCGATCCGGGCCCGGGTGAACCCCTGCTTGGCGAGCTCGACGAGCAGACCTTCGTACTCGCCCTTGCGGCCCGCGCACGACCGGTGCGAGCACCTGGAAGCGGGTGCCGTCGGCGCAGCTCGAGGACGCGGTCGACGATCTGCTGCGGCGTCTGGCGGGTGATCACCCGGCCGCAGTTCGGGCAGTGCGGGATGCCGATGCGCGGCGTACAGCAGGCGCAGGTAGTCGTAGATCTCGGTGATCGTGCCGACGGTCGAGCGCGGGTTGCGGCTCGCCGACTTCTGGTCGATCGAGATCGCCGGCGAGAGCCCCTCGATGAAGTCGACGTCGGGCTTGTCCATCTGGCCGAGGAACTGGCGGGCGTACGACGAGAGCGACTCGACGTAGCGGCGCTGGCCCTCGGCGTAGATCGTGTCGAAGGCCAGCGACGACTTGCCCGCAGCCGGACAGCCCGGTGAACACGATGAGCTGGTCGCGCGGGATCTCGAGATCGACGTTCTGCAGGTTGTGCTCGCGCGCGCCCCGAACGGTGATCACGTTCGGCTCGCCCGCGGGCACGGCGGGCGGCGGCGGGCTTCGGCGCGGCTGCTTCGCCACGGCCTTGCGCGGCTTCGTGACGTGCGTCGGTCGTGGCCTTGGGGGTGGCCTTCGCCATCAGCTGACTGCCTTCAGCTCTCGCTTGAGCTCGTTGATCTCGTCCCGCAGCCGGGCCGCCTCCTCGAAGCGGAGCTCCTTCGCGGCTTCGTGCATCTCCTCGTCGAGCTGCTGGATGAGCCGGCCGAGCTCGTCGGGCGGTACGCCGCGCAGGTCGGCGAACAGCGGCGCTGCTCTTGCGGCTCCGACCTCGCCCGCGACCGCCCGACGTCGCGCGCGTCGCCGCTGTCGCGCAGTCGCACCATCTCGAGGATGTCGGTGACCTTCTTGCGAATCGTCTGGGGGTCGATGCCGTGCTCCGCGTTGTACTCGAGCTGCTGTCTTGCGCCGGCGGTTCGTCTCGCTGATCGCGTGCCGCATCGAGTCGGTGATGCGGTCGGCGTACATCACGACCTGGCCGTCGACGTTGCGCGCGGCACGCCCCATCGTCTGGATCAGGCAGGTGGCCGACCGGAGGAAGCCCTCCTTGTCGGCGTCGAGGATCGCCACCAGGGAGACCTCGGGCAGGTCCAGGCCCTCGCGCAGCAGGTTGATGCCCACCAGCACGTCGAACTCGCCGAGCCGCAGCGACGCGCAGGATCTCGATCCGCTCGATGGTGTCGACGTCGCTGTGCAGGTACCGCACCCGGATGCCGAGCTCGAGCAGGTAGTCGGTGAGGTCCTCGGCCATCTTCTTGGTCAGCGTGGTCACGAGGGTCCGCTGGTCGTTCTCGGACCGGAGCCCGATCTCGGCGACGAGGTCGTCGATCTGGCCCTTCGTCGGCCGGACGAGGATCTCGGGGTCGCACAGGCCGGTCGGCCGGACGATCTGCTCGACGACCTGCTCCGAGATCTGCAGCTCGTACGGGCCCGGCGTGGCCGACATGTAGATGACCTGGTTGACCTTCTCGCCGAACTCCTCGAACCGCAGCGGACGGTTGTCCATCGCGGACGGCAGCCGGAACCCGTGCTCGACCAGCGTCTCCTTGCGGGACCGGTCGCCCTCGTACTGACCGTGGAGCTGGGGCACGGTGACGTGGCTCTCGTCGAGGACGCACAGGTAGTCGTCCGGGAAGTAGTCGAGCAGGGTGTACGGCGCCTGCCCGGCGGCCCGCCCGTCGAGGTGGCGCGCGTAGTTCTCGATCCCGGAGCAGAACCCGACCTCGCGCATCATCTCGAGGTCGTACGCGGTGCGCATCCGCAGGCGCTGCGCCTCGAGCAGCTTGTTGCGATCCTCCATCCACTTGAGGCGCTCGGCCAGCTCGGCCTCGATGCCTTCGATCGCGACCCGGAGCTGCTCCTCCTGGGTCACGTAGTGCGAAGCCGGGAAGAGGACGAGCGTCGTCGAGCTCCTCGCACGATCTCGCCGGTGAGCGGGTCGACGGACGCGATGCGCTCGATCTCGTCACCGAAGAGCTGCGATGCGGATCCCGTGCTCCTCGTACGCCGGGTGGATCTCGATCGTGTCGCCCCGCACCCGGAACTTGTTGCGCACGAACGACATGTCGTTGCGCTCGTACTGCAGGTCGACCAGCCGACGCAGGATGGCGCGCTGCTCGTGCTCCTCGCCGACCTTCAAGCGTGAGGAGCTGCTGCGCGTACATCTCGGGCGAGCCGAGGCCGTAGATGCACGAGACCGCAGGCCACGATGATCACGTCTCGTCCGCAGCAGGAGCGCGACTCGTGGCGCGTGGCGCAGCCGGTCGATCTCGTCGTTGATCGACGAGTCCTTCTCGATGTAGGTGTCCGTCGACGGGAGGTACGCCTCGGGCTGGTAGTAGTCGTAGTACGAGACGAAGTACTCGACCCGGTTCTTCGGGAAGAACTCGTGGAACTCGGCGGCCAGCTGGGCGGCCAGCGTCTTGTTCGGCGCGATGATGAGCGTGGGCCGCTGGACCTCCTCGATGAGTCCAGGCGATGGTGGCCGACTTGCCGGACCCGGTGATGCCGAGCAGGGTCTGGTTGGTGATCACGAACGTCCTGCGGCGTGGCTCCCTCCCCGTCGCCAGGTCCGCGGCCAGGGACGCCATCGTGACCGTGTGCCAGCCGGCAGCGGCGAGCAGCCCGAGCTGGGCGGCGAACGTAGCCGGAGCGACGCACAGGCCGGGCCGAGGGCAGTGGGCCGTCCGCGAATCCACGATCCGGTGATACATCAGGATCGGAACATGGAGCACGACGTCGTGGCCGGGACCCGGCCCGCGACGATCCGGCCCGGGCCAGGCGACCGCGATGGCGGGTCGATCCTGCCGCTGAGCTTGATGGAAGCTCGGGTCCTGACCGAACGACTCGCTGGTCCCTGTGTCGATCAGAGGCGGCGCGGCTGCCTCGGGCGGGTCGATCGGCGGCGACCAGGTCAAAGCTGGGAACGTCGCCGTCGTCACCGGTAAGGCGGGAGATCCACTGTCGACCGCGAGCGCGACAGAAACCGCCAGCAGGGCGATCAGGCGGCCGCCGGAACGTGACCTCAAGACGATCCTCCGAGGGGCGGCAGGGATCCCGACGGGTCCGCGGAGACGGTATCGCAAGTGACGGCATCGCCAGTGACGGCGGGCTCGTTCGTTTCATCGCGCCTTCAGGTCCGGGTGGTATACCTGTGCCATGTCGCCGTCCCCGCGTCGCGCGAGCGGACCTCCCGTGCCCGTTCCGTGGCGCTTCGGGATCCTTGGGGCGGTGTTCGTCGGTTCGGTCGTCGTCGCGGTCGAGATGGTCCGACCGGTCGGCTCTGGGTCTGTCGGACCGGACGCCGTCGCGCCGGTCATCGAGCTCCAACGACTCCTCGCCGGTCAGCAGGTGGAGGGCCACCTGACCCAGACCTCGAAGCCGTTGCTCGATCTCATCTACGGCGTCCTGTATAGCCTCTCCAACGATTGGCGCCCGGTCGTCTGGTCGGCGATCTTCGCCTTCGCCCTGAGTGTGGTCCTGGCCACCGTGCTCGCGCATCGCGTCGGTGGGCTCGCCAGCGGCGCGTTCGCGGCTTTCGCGTTCGCGCTCTCACCGATCCTACTGGTCGACCTGAGCCTGGCCTACGCCATCTGCTGGATGGTCCTGTTCCTGCTCACCGCCGGACTGGCGGTCACCGACGAACGTCCGCGCTACGGGCTGGCAGGACTCGCCTTGATGTTCGCGGTCCTCGTCCGCCCAGAGGTCCTGGCTGTCGTCGCGGTCGCCCTTGGGGCGCTCATCGCGGCCGAGACCGCGGCGATCGCCGGGCACCGGACCAGGCCGCCCCGCGCCGCCTACCTGACCCTGATCGGGTTCGTCGCGCTCCCGATCCTAGTCATCCACGACGCGCTCGTCTTCGGTGACCCGCTCTTCTGGGCGACGACGGCGCAGGCCAATTCGGAAGGACGAGATGTACGCAGCCTGGTGGAGATGGTCGCCTGGATGGGACATCACTTCATCGGGGATATAGCCCTTCTACCGCTGGCTGCAGCGGCCATCTACGTCCTGATCTCCCGCCGTCGATGGGCGTTGGCGGTCGGTCTGGCTGGGGTCGTCGGGGGCATCACCGTGCTCTTCATCGCGATCGGCATCCGGGGCACCTTCCTGTCCGATCGATATCTGGTCCCCATCGACCTCGGGCTGCTCTTTGCGGCGGCGATCGGCGTCGCTGTCCTGGATGCCCCCGAGATCCGACGCTGGGCGAGGGGGCGGCTGGGACCAGGCCGAGGTCGGCGCTGCTTGGTGCCGATCGCCGGGGGCCTGTTGGTCGCCCTCGCGCTGGCTCCGATCGGTCCCAGCGACGCCGTCACCCGCGCGTCGATCGCGACCCAGATCCGGTTGCACGCGAATGCCCAACGAGCGTTCGCCACCATCCGCGCCAACCTGCTGGTGCATCCATCGTGGCGGGGCCAGCCCGCCTCCCGCGGCTTCGCCGCTCATCCCCTGCTGATCGTCCCGCCGGCCTTGCGCGCGCAAGCCGTCGCCGAGCTGGACCTGCCTCTGACCGACGTGGCCTACTCGTATGCCCCGCAGCTCGACCCGGCCCGAGGCAGGCCGACGGCCGGCACGATCGTCTATCACGACCGACTCGGCGACTCGACTTCGGACCCGCGCTATGCCTTTCTCGAGATCGACCGGCCGACCATCATCGACGGACTGCGCTATGTGCCCCTGCTGGTCGACAGGACGGCTGGCATCTGGGTCCTCCGGGTCGAGTCGACCGGCACGCCGTAGGGCCGGCGGCTTGCCCCAGGACTAGCCGCTGTCGCGCGAGCGCCGCCGGAGCTGGTCGATCCAGACGGCGATGATCAGGGCGGCGCCGACCGCCACGTTCTGCCAGAACGACTGCATCCCGATGATGATGAAGCCGCTCTCCAGGACCGTCGGGATGAACACGCCGATGGTCGTCCCGATGATCGTCCCGACGCCGCCGGCCAGGCTGGTTCCGCCGATCACGACGGCGGCGATCGCGTTGAGGTTGTCGTTGGCATGGCCGGAGATCGTGGTCGTCGTGAAGTAGGACAGGGCGAGGACGCCGCCGAGCCCCGACAGGAGGCCGCTCAGCGCGTAGACCTTGATCAAGTGCCGGTCCACGTTGATGCCCGCCCGCCGGGCCGCCTCCTGGTTAGAGCCGATGGCCAGGGTGTACCGGCCGAACCGGTTGAAGTGGAGGATGATCGTCCCCGTCGCGGCCACGATGGCGGCGATGATCACCAGCCACGGCACTCCGAACACCCGCCCGACCCCGAGGACCGACGAGAGCAGCGTCGGGATGTAGCGGATGTCCTGTCCATTGCTGATGATCTGGGCCAGCCCCCAGGACATCCCGAGCGTGCCGAGGGTGACCACGAGCGGTGGGATCTTGCCCTTGGCGACGAGCACCCCGTTGAGGATGCCCCAGCTCAGCCCTGCCAGAAGCCCCATCGCGGCGCCGAGCGCCACGACCGTCCAGCCCTGGTTCTCCGTGTCGCCGAACGCGTTCATCGTCTGGGCGGCGACGACGCCGGAGAACAACAGCACGTAGCCGACCGACAGATCGATCCCGCCGCTGATGATCACGAACGTCTCGCCGACGGCGATCACCAGGAGCACGGCTGCGTTGGTGGCCATCGCCCGGATGTTGAATTCGGTCGGGAAGTTGTTCGGTTTCAGGATGCTGAAGAACGCGACCAGGATGAGCAGGACGATGAAGATGCCGGCCGTATTGCTACTCAGGAGCCGACGCCAGCGAGGCGGATTCGAGGCCGCGTCGGCGGCTGCGGCGGCCGGGACGTTGACCGGGTCCCCGTGGCTCGACTCGGGCGACTCGCTCACGCGGCACCCCTCGGGGCTTCGAGCCCACCGGTCATCGCCGCCACCAGCTGATCGATGGTCGTCCCGGGTCCCGTGAACGTCGCGACCCGTCGACCGAGCCGGAGGACTTCGATCCGATCGGCGACCTCGAGGACCTGGGGCATGTTGTGGCTGATCAGGACGGCGGCGATCCCGCGGTCGCGGATCTTGAGGATCACGTCGAGGACCCGCCGGGTCTGGACCACACCAAGGGCCGCCGTCGGTTCATCGAGGAAGATGACCTTGCTGGCCCACGCGACGGAGCGCGCGACCGCGACCGATTGTCGCTGGCCGCCGGACAGCACCGCGACCGGATTGCTGGCGTTGCGAAGGTCGACCCCGAGCTCGGAGAAGGCGGTTCGGGCGCCCACCCGCATCTTCTTGTCGTCGACGAAGCCAAGCCGGCCCAGCAGACCACCACGCATGACCTCCCGGCCGAGGTACAGGTTGGCCGTCCCGTCGAGATCCGGCGCAAGGGCGAGGTCCTGGTAGACCGTCTCGATGCCGAGGCGGAGCGCTTCGAGTGGGGAGCTGATCCGCATCGGCTGGCCTTCGAGGACCACCTCTCCGCTGTCGGGTTGCTCGGTACCCGACAGGATCTTGACCAGCGTGCTCTTGCCCGCGCCGTTGTCGCCGATGAGGGCGACGATCTCGCCCGGATAGATGTCCAGGTCAGCTCCGCGGAGCGCCTCGACGTGCCCATAAAGCTTGACGATGCCGCGGGCCTGCATCAGCGGTTCAGCCATGCTTGCCTCCTGGGCGCATGCGAGAGCCCGACCGCCGGGCCCGACGCAGACAGTCGGGAGTCCACGCGCGGTGGACCCCCGACTGGATCTACAGGCGACGTTGCCGAAGCCTATGGTCCCTCTACTGGCACTTGTCCAGGTACAGGAACTTCTTCATCGCAGGATCGGTCAAGTTGTCCTTGGTGATCGCCGCGAGCTCGGTCTGGGTGTTGGCGGGGGTCTTGCCATTGAGGCCGTCCATCGCAGCCTGGACCGCGAGGATGCCTTCCTGGTATGGATCCTGGGCGATGAGCCCCTGGACGATGCCGTCCTTGAGGTCCTGGACCTGCTTCGGGCCAGCATCGAAGGCGATGATCTTGACCGCGCTGTTGCCAGCCTGCTTGAGACCCGCAGCGACGCCTTCCGCCGTATTCACGTTGGTGGCGAAGATCCCGGCCAGATCGGGATTCGCGGCCAGGGTCGACGTCGCGATCGCCGTCGCCTTCGTCGGGTCGTCATGGGTGTACTGGACAGGCAGCAGCTTGATGTTCGGGTGCTTGGCCATCTCGTCGTTGAAACCCTTGACCCGAGCGTCGGTGGTCGTGATCCCCGGATCGACGTTCACGACGAGCACGGTGCCCTTGTCACCGATGAGCGTGGCCAGGGTCTGACCAGCGACCTGACCACCCTGGGCGTTGTTCGAGGTGATGACGCCCTTGGCGAACGAGGTGTCCTCGAGACCGGTGTCGACGAGGGTGACATTGACGCCGGCGTCACTCATGGCCTTCAGCGGCGCGAACATCGCCTTGCCGTCATCCGGCGCGATCATCACGGCATCCGGCTTGGCCGCGGTGACCGAGGTGACGACCGGCGTCTGCACACTGGCGTCCCACTTGTCGCCACCGGTCACGGTCAGATGGGCGCCCTGCTTGGTCGCCTCTGCCTGCGCGCCGCAGGCCATCGTGACGTAGAACGGGTCGCCCTTGATCCCCTGGATCAGGGTCAGGTTCTTGGCCGCGCCGGCCGCGGCCGAGGCTGCGGCCGCGCTCGGTGCGCTCGAGGCGCCGCCGCTCGAACAGGCACCCACGAGGATCGTCGCGATCGCGACCATCCCCAGGATCTTGGTACTCCGCACGGATCGCTCCTCTCAGATTGCGGTGCCATGGCGCGAATGGTCCCTGCGCCGGCCCGCAACATAGGGTCAAGAGTCCTACGTTGTCAATATCTGGATGGACGATCGACACACGTCTGCGGGCACGGTCGAGGTTGACTCGGACGATCCGCCCAGCGACAATCGACCCACGATGTCAGTTCCCTCCAACGGATCTCGCCGACCGACGATGCGCGACGTGGCGGAAGTCGCCGGCGTCAGCGTCAAGACCGTCTCGCGCGTCTTCAACGGTGAACCCAACGTTCGGCCCGATGTCCGTGACCGGGTCGAGAGCGCGGTCGTCAGCCTCGGCTTCCGGCGCAACATCGTCGCCAAGAATCTGCGGACCGGATCGACCACATCGAGCGTGGGATTGGTCATCGCGGATCTGTTGAACCCCTTCTATGCGGCGATCGCGGCCGCCGTCGAAGGCGGTCGCCAACCGACACCAGGCCACGATGACGATCGGCAGTTCCGCCGAGGATCCGACCCGTGAGCGCCAGATCGTGATGGAGCTTCTGGATCGCCACGTGGACGGTCTGCTCGTCGTGCCGACCGGGGTCGACCACGGCTACCTCGAACCCCAGCGGCGGCTCGGTGTCCACATCGTGTTCGTCGATCGTCCGGCGACCGGGATCGATGCCGATGCGGTCGTTCTTGACAACGTGGACGGGGCCCGCCGGGCGACCCGTCACCTGCTCGGGTTGGGTCACCGCCGGATCGGTTTTGTGGGCGACTCGGCCAATGTGTCGACGGCTCAGGAGCGGCTTGCGGGCTACCGCCTGGCGCTAGACCAGGCCGGCGTGGAGTTCGATCCGACCCTGGTCCGGTTCGGCTCGGCGCGGAGCGAACTGGCCGAGGTGGCGGCCCGCCAGATGCTCACCGGCGACGATCCGCCGACGGCCATCTTCGCCGGCAACAATCGCAACTGCATCGGCGTGATGCGGGTCCTGCGCTCGATCGATCGACAGGTCGCAGTGGTCGGTTTCGATGACTTCGAGCTGGCCGATCTACTGGCGCGTCCCGGTGACCGTCGTCGGCTACGACCCCGGTGAGCTCGGTCGAGCGGGCGCCGAGCTCCTCTTCTCGCGGATGGGCGGTGACGTGCGTCCGCCCCAGCGGATCGTGATCCCGACCCGGCTGATCGTGCGTGGGTCCGGCGAGTTGCGCCCGATACCGGTGGTGTCGTCGTGACCGATCACGGACGAGAGCCGGTCCGCTGGGGGATCCTCGGTACCGGCGGCATCACCCTGCGGTTCCTGGACGGGGCCCGCCTCAGTCGCGAAGCCAACATCATCGCCGCGGGCAGCCGGGACCTGGACCGGGGCCAGGCCTTCGCACAGGAGCACGGCATCGCCCGCGCCCACGGCTCGTACGAGGCGTTCCTGGCCGATCCCGAGATCGAAGCCGTCTACATCGCCCTGCCCAACGGCCTCCATCACCCCTGGACGATGAAGGCACTCCGGGCCGGCAAACACGTCCTGTGCGAGAAGCCGTACTCGCGATATCCCGATGAGGTCACCGAGGCGTTCGACCTGGCCGAGGCCTCGGGTCTCGTCCTGTCGGAAGCATTCATGTGGCGCCATCACCCCCAGGTCGGCCGACTCCTGGACCTCCTGCCAGGAGTCGGCCGGCTCGAAACCGTCCGAGCGACCTTCAGCTTCATCCCGGACGACCCAGCCGACGTCCGCCTCCAGGCCGACCTCGAGGGCGGGTCACTGATGGACGTCGGCTGCTACTGCGTCAGTGGTGCTCGCCTTCTGGCGGGCGAAGAGCCTGACCTGGCGATCGGTTCGGCGACGACCGGCGTTGGTGGGGTCGACCTCAAGTTCAGCGGGATCCTGCGCTTCCCGAGCGGCCTGACCGCCGAGATCAGTTCAGGCTTCACGACCGAGGGCAGGGTCCTCGAGGCCGTCGGGAGTGCCGGCTCGTTCCGGTTCCTCGACCCATGGAACGCCCGACCCGCTGCCATGCTCCGTGACGGGATCCGGACCGAGCTCGAGGCGGCCGACTCCTACCAGCTCGAGATCGACGACTTCAGCGCCGCGGTGCGGGGCCGGTCGGCTCCCCTGCTCGGTCGGGCCGACGCCCTGGGCCAGGCGCGGACGATCGAGGCGCTCTACCGCTCCGCGGCAACGGGCCGGGCGATCGCCCTCTGAGCGTCGGCGGGGCCCGAGGCCGCGACGCGGGCAGAGACGAAGGTCGACGGGCCGACTCCGGCACCGTGCGCCAGGTGACGAGGACTCGGTCAACGGGTCACTTCAAGTCGGGTCCAGACTGGACGACGATCGCCCCAGGTTGATCACCACTGACGGTGACCATCAAGGGGGTAGAGAGATGACCGCAGGACAGAACATCGCCCAGGCCAAGAGCTCGCCGGTACCGACCGGACTCGCGATCCTGGTCGCCATGGTCGCCGTTGTCGGGGTGTTCCTGGCGGTCTCCGCCATGCCCCATCGAGCCGCGACCGCAGCCGCTCCGGCCGCCGTCAGCGCCGGTAGCGAAGCCCGGCTCGAGTTCCTGGCCCAGGACTCCGGACTGACCGACGGGTCATACGCGACCACGGCCGACGCCGCGCGGGTCCAAGCCCTCTACGGCGAGCCCTCGGTGTCCGCCACCACGGCCGACGCCGCTCGCGTCGCGGCCCTCTACGGGGAGCAGTCCTGGTACGCCAGCAGCGCGGATGCGGCGCGCATCCAGGCTCTGTACGGGCAGCAGGATCGGTACGCCTCATCGGCCGCGGCCGCTCGGGCTCGGGCCCTATACAGGCATGCGAGCACGGCCCCGCAGCCATTGACCGGCTCAAGCCGCTAGGACCACGGGCGGGCCATCGGCTCGAGAACTGATCAAGAGACCCTCGACCGCGTCGGGGGTCTCTTCGGCGCTGTACCCTCGCGGAAACCGTCACGCGGAGCGTCAACGTGGTTTGCCCGAGCTGCGGGACCGAGAACCCGGCCGACAAGCGATTCTGTGGCGACTGCGGGACGCCGCTCGCTTCCGGTTGCCCGACGTGCGGAGCGGTCAACCCGCCAGGCAAGAAGTTCTGTGGCGACTGCGGAACGGCGCTGATCGAGTCGGCGACCACCAAGACCGCAGAGGTCGCGGCCGCTCGCCCGCCGGACTCGCCGGCCGTCGCGGAGCGGCGCGTCGTGTCGATCCTGTTCGCCGACCTGGTCGGCTTCACGGCACTGGCGGAGGGCAAGGACGCCGAAGACACGCGGGAGCTCCTGTCGCGCTACTTCGACCTTGCCCGTGATGTCATCGGTCGCTACGGCGGGACGGTGGAGAAGTTCATCGGGGATGCGGTCATGGCGGTGTGGGGTGCCCCGACGACGCGGGAGGATGACGCCGAGCGGGCCGTTCGGGCCGCCCTCGACCTGGTCGACGCGGTGCGCGCGCTCGGATCGGGTATCGCTGCTCGAGCGGGCGTCCTGACCGGCGAGGCCGCGGTGACACTCGGGGCGACGAACCAAGGGATGGTCGCCGGCGATCTGGTCAACACCGCCAGCCGGCTGCAATCGGTGGCCGAACCAGGGACCGTCCTCGTCGGCGAGGCGACCCAGCGCGCGGCGCACCAGGCGATCGCGTTCGAGCCCATCGGCGAACGGGCGCTCAAGGGCAAGGCGGCACCCGTCCAGGCCTGGAGGGCCCTCCGGGTCGTGGCCGAGGTCGGCGGGCGCAACCGATCGGAGGGCCTAGAGGCCCCATTCGTGGGGCGCGACGAGGAGTTCCGACTCCTGCGCGACCTGTTCCATGCCACGGGTCGCGAGCGCCGGGTCCGGTTGATCAGCGTCACCGGACCTGCCGGCATCGGCAAGAGCCGTCTCGCCTGGGAGTTCCTGAAATACGTCGACGGCCTCGCCGAGACCATGTACTGGCACGCGGGTCGGTCGCCGTCGTATGGCCAGGGCATCAGCTTCTGGGCGCTCGGCGAGATGGTCCGTGGCCGCTGCGGGTTGCTCGAGACGGATGACGAGCCCACCACCCGCGCCAAGGTCGCAGCATCGGTCGCGGAGTGGATCCCCGACGAGACGGAGCGAGGATGGGTCGAGGCGGCCCTGCTCACCCTCCTTGGCCTCGAGACCGGAACCGGCTCGGACCAGCTCTTCGCGGCCTGGCGAACGTACTTCGAACGCATCGCTGAGCACGGGACCGTGGCCCTCGTCTTCGAGGATCTCCACTTCGCGGATTCGGGCCTGCTCGACTTCATCGACCACCTGCTGACCTGGAGCAAGGGCCTGCCGATCTACATCGTCACGCTCGCTCGACCGGAGCTCCTCGACCTGCGGCCGGACTGGGGCGCCGGCAAGCGGAACTTCGTCGCGCTGAGCCTCGAGCCACTGCCCGTCTTGGCGATGCGGGAACTGCTCGCCGGACTCGTGCCCGGCCTGCCGGACCAGACGGTCCGAGCGATCGTGGCGCGCGCGGACGGGATCCCCCTGTATGCCGTAGAGACGGTCCGGATGCTCCTGTCGGAGGGTCGGCTCGAGCTTCGGGACGGTGTGTTCGTCCCGGTCGGTGACCTGACCAGCCTGGCCGTGCCCGAGACGCTCACCGCGCTGATCGCTGCCAGGCTCGATGCCCTCGACCCGGTCGACCGAACGCTCGCCCAGGACGCGGCGGTGCTGGGCCAGAGCTTCACGATGGCTGGCCTCGCCGCCGTATCCGGCATGGACGCCGCCCTGCTCGAGCCGCATCTCGGGACGCTCGTACGTCGTGAGTTGCTGACGCTGGAGGCCGACCCGCGCTCACCGGAGCGCGGGCAATACGCGTTCGTCCAGGCACTCATCCGCGAGGTCGCCTACAACACGCTGGCCAAGAAGGACCGCAAGGTTCGCCACGTGGCTGCGGCCCGGTTCTTCGAGACGATCGGGACCGACGAGCTCGTCGGCGGCCTCGCCGGGACACTATCTTGCCGCCCACGCCAATGCACCGGAAGGGCAGGAGGCCGATGCGCTGGCCGGCCAGGCACGGATCGCCCTGCGCGCTGCGGCGGAACGTGCCGCTGGCCTCGGCGCGCACGATCAGGCCGTCCGGTTCTATGAGCAGGCGGTCACGGTCACGAGCGATCCCTCGGAGCAGGCCGGCCTGCTCGAGCGCGCTGGCGTCTCTGCGACCTCAGCCGCACGCTACGACGAGGCGGACGCGCTCCTCCGCCGGGCCCTCACCCTCCGCGAGGCGGGCACGGATCGACGAGCCACGGTCCAGGTGATCGCCGGACTGGGTCGCACCCTACTCGTCGGACGGCGGAGCGAGGAGGCATTCGCCGTCCTCGAACCGGCGACCGTGTCGTACGCCGATCTCGCGGGTGAGCCCGTCTACGTCGCGCTCGAAAGCCAGCTGGCCCGGGGCTTCGGCGCCCGGGAGGACAGTCGCCGGGCGATCGAGGTCGCCGATGGCGTGCTGGAGGCCGCTGAGCATCTCGACCTCGTCGACATCGTTGCCGAGACGCTGCTGACCAAGGGCAACGCGCTCGGGAGCCTCGGGCGGCTACGGGAGGCGATCGGCATCATGCGGGTCGCCGAGGAGATCGCCCGTGAGCGTGGGTTGCTATGCCGTGCTTTTGGGGGCCCTCATCGGACGCGGATTCTTCCTGGGGGAGATCGACCTTCGCGCGGCGCTGGATCTCTACCGCGAGGGTCTGGCGCTCGGACGTCGACTTGGCCAACGTGCTCAGACGCTGACCCTGGCCATCAACGTCGGCTACACGAGCTTCCTCGTCGGCGATTGGGACGCCGCGTTGACCGAGCTGGACGCCGCACTCGCCGATGACCTCGATCGGCTGGATCGTGTCGGCATCCTGAGCAACGCCCTGATCGTCCGAACGTGTCGCGGCGAGTCGATCGACGCGGGTCTCCTGGAGCTCGACGCTCTCCTCGCCGACACGTCCGATATCAGCATGCAGTCGATGGCCGGACGACCCACGCGCCAATCGCGCGCTGGCAGACGGTCGCCTGGTGGAGGCACGTTCGATCTGGAACCAGATCGCCGATGTCAACGGCGGGTATGGGCCGGCGGCGACCTACGAGGCCGCGCGTGGAGGCGTCTGGGCCGGGGATGCGGACGCCGTCCGGGCGGACCTCGCGCGCCTCGACGCGACGGGCTTCCACGGTCCGGTCGTCGAGGTTCGGCGGACGACACTTCGGGCTGCTGTGGCGGCGCTCGAGGGTCGGACCACCGACGCGATCGCGCTGTATCGCGACGCGCTTCGTCGCTGGGCGGGCTGGGGATGACCTGGGATGGGGTCTTGACGGCGATCGACATGGCGACCGTGCTCGATCCATCGGAACCGGCGGTGCGGGAGGCAGCGCGATCGGCCCGCGAGACGCTCGTCCGGCTGCGAGCGCAGCCGTTCCTGGAGCGGCTCGACGCACGCCTGGCCGAAGCCGACGCCGGTGGGTCAGTTGTCCGTACTACCGAGTGGCGTGACGAGGTGCTCCAACCGGGAGAGCGCTAACCTCACCCGAGAGGAGACCGATGGCCGACCGTACCGATATCGATCTCGAGGTGGCGCCGAGCGGCCCAGGCTGCGTCGAGTGCCTTGCCTCAGATGGCTGGTGGTTCCACCTGCGCCGGTGCGCGCACTGCGGCCACGTCGGATGCTGTGACTCGTCGCCGTCGCAGCACGCCACTCACCACGCGGCTGCCCAGGGGCATCCGGTGGTCCAGAGCTACGAGCCCGGCGAGGACTGGTTCTGGGACTACGCAGCGCGCCGGGACTTCGATGGACCGGTCCTGGCGCCGCCGCACCACCATCCCCTCGACCAACCCGTGCCGGGCCCTGCCGGTCGCGTCCCCGCGACCTGGCAGCGCCAACTCCACTGACAGAGGTCAGCCCGCCTGCGCAGGCTCCACCAGGCCGAACGCAGCCTTGACCTCGTCCGTGCTCAGGTACCACAGGATCAAGGCCGGCATGATCGCCATCGCGAAGCCGACGCCCGTCCCCGGGAACTGGAAGAACGCCAGGACCGCCTCGAACAAGGCGAAGCCCGCGATGATCATCGCGAACAGTCGGGCCCACGGCTGGAGCGCCCACAGGCCGAACGCGGCCAGGAGCCAGACGATCCCGGTGGCGATGGCCAGCCAGCCCCACAGCCCGACATGCTCCAGGGCTGGGAGGTCGCCGAAGATGCCGAACCAGTCGAAGCCGAGCACTCGCAAGCCGAAGAAGAAGTAGCCGAAGCCGGCGAGTACCGCGAAGAATCCGATGACCGAGATCAGGATGGGCGGGTTCTTCATTCGTGACTCCCTCACTATTCTGTCGACCTCGGCCGAACTGCGACGCCCACCGCTGGCAGGTGCCACAACCGCCACACACGATACGGTGGTCATCATAGTGAGCGTGTCCAGCCCGTTTGCCCGATGCCGTTGACGGCGGCGCGTCGCCTTACTCCGCCAGGGCCCGCTCCATCCGTAGATCCGGGACGATCCAGAGGGCCACGACCGTGGCGTAGAGGAGGACGGCGATCGCCGGCGCGACGAGCGCGACCGGGATGGCGATCGCATAGAGGGCCGGAGAGATCATCCCCTTGCGATCGGTGCCCACGGCGCGGGCCAGCGTCGGTGCCTGGCCCGGAGCGCGGATCAAGGCATGGACCAGGATGAAGAAGGTCATCGCCGCCATCAGCGACACGATGCCGTAGACGGCCGTGGGTACCGGCTGGAAGACGGTCTCGCCCATCCAGGCCGTGGTAAAGGGGATGAGCGAGAGGGTGAACAGAAGAGCGAGATTGGCCCAGAGGACGCGTCCGTCGACGACCTTGGCGGCCTGCAGCAAGTGGTGGTGGTTGTTCCAGTAGGTCCCCAGGAGGGCGAAGCTCAGGACGTACGACAGGAAGATCGGTGCAAGCGGGACGAGATCGGCCAGATCGGATCCGTGGGGGACCTTGAGGTCGAGGACCATGATCGTGATCAGGATGGCGACGACCCCGTCGCTGAACGCCTCCATCCGGTTCTTGGTCATCCCGGTAGCATCGCATGCGCCCGTTGCCCGCTGCCTTGCCGACCGTCGCTGTGGATGACCATCCAGTGGCGCGGCTCGACCGGCCCGTTAGGCGGCGTGACTCCATCTGCCCACGGGTCCTGGAATAGAATGTCGCTCTCCCGAGCGGGAGTAGCTCAGTTGGCAGAGCGTCTGCTTCCCAAGCAGAAGGTCGCGGGTTCGAACCCCGTCTCCCGCTCCATTTGCCCACTCATGAACACGGCGACACCCTGATCTGCCTCGGGGAGGTACTGACCTCGTCGACCTGCTGCTTGTTGGGCCCGCCGCAGCGCTCGCCGAGTAGCCATATGCGTTCTCGCAGCTGATGTTCCTGCAGTACCCTCGCTCTTTCACGTCGGCATCGGAGCGCTGATTGGTCTGCTCGAACTGCGGAGCCGAGAACGAAGCGGGGCGGAAGTTCTGCGGCGAATGCGCGACGCCGCTGGTCGCCGTCTGCACCGCTTGCGGAAGCTCGAACTCGCCGACCGCGAGATTCTGTGGTGAGTGTGCGGCGCCATTGGTCGTCGGATCCGTCTCGGCGGGCTCGTCCTCCCTCTCCACCCTATCCGGCCCGGGGCCAGGCACCAGTCGCCGAGCGCCGGCTCGTGTCTGTCCTGTTCGCCGATCTGGTCGGATTCACGACGCTCGCCGAGGGCCGAGACGCTGAGGACACACGGGAGCTCCTGTCGCGCTACTTCGATCTCGCGCGGGATGTGATCGGCCGATATGGCGGCACAGTCGAGAAGTTCATCGGCGACGCGGTTATGGCGGTGTGGGGCGCGCCGACTGCCCACGAGGACGACGCCGAGCGAGCGGTCCGGGCCGGCCTCGAACTCGTCGATGCTGTGCGTGGGCTCGGCCCCGGCATCGCGGCCCGAGCCGGGATCCTCACCGGAGAAGCTGCCGTGACCATCGGGGCCACCAACCAAGGGATGGTGGCCGGCGATCTCGTCAATACTGCCAGCCGGCTCCAGTCGGCCGCAGAGCCGGGGACCGTCCTCGTCGGCGAGACCACCCAGCGGGCCGCGTCGCGGGCGATCGCCTTCGAGCCGGCTGGCGAACAGACCCTCAAGGGCAAGTCGAGCCCGGTCACGGCCTGGCGAGCTCTGCGTGTCGTCGCAGAGGTCGGCGGGCGCAACCGGTCTGAGACCCTCGAGGCTCCGTTCGTCGGACGGGACGACGAGCTACGCCTGCTCAAGGACCTGTTCCATGCCACGACGCGGGAACGGCGCGCGCGGCTCGTGTCGATCATCGGCCCCGCGGGGATCGGCAAGTCGCGCCTGGCCTGGGAGTTCCTCAAGTACATCGACGGCCTCGTCGATGACGTCTGGTGGCATGACGGCCGCAGCCCGGCCTACGGCGACGGGATCACCTTCTGGGCGCTCGGGGAGATGGTCCGCGGCAGATGCGGCCTGCTCGAGACCGACGACGAAGCCACGACCAGAGCGAAGATCGCCACCACCCTCGCCGAGCACGTCCCTGAGGCCGAGGACCGGCGCTGGATCGAGCCGGCGCTCCTCACGCTCCTCGGGATCGAGGTCGGCTCCGTTGCTTCGGACGAACTCTTCGCAGCGTGGCGGACATTCTTCGAACGACTGGCGGTATCAGCCCCGGTCGTCCTCGTATTCGAGGACTTCCACTATGCGGATACGGGCCTTCTTGATTTCGCCGACCACCTCCTGGAGTGGTCGCGAGGCGTCCCGATCTATGTCGTGACTCTCGCCCGGACCGAGCTCCTGGAGCGCCGCCCGGATTGGGGTGCGGGCAAGCGCAACTTCACCTCGCTGTACCTCGACCCGCTGCCGAATGAGGCGATGCACGAACTCCTGGCCGGGCTCGTACCCGGCCTGCCTCCGGCGGCTGCAAGGGCCATCGTCCAGCGGGCCGACGGCATCCCGCTGTACGCGGTCGAAACGGTTCGGATGCTCCTCGCCCAGAATCGCCTGACCCTCGTGAATGGTGCCTATCATCCGGTTGGGGATCTGGCGACCCTTGCCGTCCCTGAGACGCTGACGGCGCTCATCGCGTCCAGGCTCGATGGGCTGTCGCCCAACGACCGGGCGATCGTGTCGGATGCCGCGGTGCTCGGGCAGAGCTTCACCCTCGCGGGGCTAGGGGCGGTGAGCGGCGACGATGAGGAGAACCTGCCGACACGTCTCCGCTCGCTCATCCAGCATGAGATCCTCACTCTGCAGACCGACCCACGATCACCGGAGCGCGGTCAGTACGCGTTCGTCCAGGCGCTCATTCGCGAGGTCGCCTACAACGCGCTCGCGAAGCCCGATAGGAAGAGCCGTCACCTCGCCGCCGCCCAATTCTTCGAAAGCCTCGACACGGACGAGATCGCCGGCGGTCTCGCCGGCCACTATCTCGCGGCATACCGGAACAGCCCCGCGGGCCCCGAGGCTGATGCGGTCGCAGGGCAGGCGCGGATCGCGCTCACGGCGGCCGCAGAACGGGCCATCGCCCTGGGCTCGTACGACCAGGGCCTCACGTTCGTCGAGCAAGCTCTCGCCGTCACGACCGATCCCGCGGCAACGGCAGACCTGCTCGAGCGGGCCGGCGATGCCGCCACCATGGCCGGTCGCCACGAAGTCGCCGAGGCCCATCTCAGGCGGGCCATCATCGCCCGGCGCGAGCTCGGCGATCGGCCAGCTGTCGCCGAGACGACGGCTGCACTCGGCCGCGTTCTCATAAATGACCGCCGTGGCGATGTAGCCATATCGCTCCTGGAGACAGCCACGGTCGAGTTCGCCGAACTCGATGGCTCGGCGGCCCTTGCGGCCCTCGGCGGTCAACTCGCACGAGCGCACTACTTGAGCGGGAACCTTCAGCGGGCGATCGAGATCTCCGATCGTGTGCTCCGAACCGGCGAGCATCTCGACCTGATCCCGCTCGTCGCCGACACCCTCGTGACCAAAGGCTCCGCGCTCGCACAGGACGGCCGCTCGACCGAGGGCATGGCGCTCCTGCGGGCCGGTCAGGAGCTCGCCGAGAGGCACGGCCTTACCGAGACTCTCATGAGGGCCTTCGGGAATCGGAGCGCATTGGAGGCCTCCCGGGATCCGCGGGCGGCGGTGGCGGTCGGTCGGGCGGGACTTGCGGCAGCCCGCCGACTTGGATACCGCGACTCATCGGTGATCGGCGGCGCGGCTGATGCCGCTCTGCGGGTGGGTGACTGGGATTGGGGGCTCCAATTGCTTGACGACGCGCTGGACGAGGGCTTCGAAGGGTCCGAGCGCGGGGCGGTATTGGCGGGGGCGATCGTGTTCCATGCGTTGCGTGGCGATCCGACGGCCGAGCAAGTCGCGGAGATACAGCAGCTCTTCGGTGGTGCGACCGACGTCTACCGAATCGCTTACCTTGAGTCGACCTATGGCATGGTGGCGTTCGCCGCGGGACGGCTGGGCGAGGCTCGCGACCGATACCGGCGGTGGATCGAGTTGCTCGCGGTGCCCGAGATGCTCCCATTCGCCGCTCGGGCGGCCCTCTGGGATCGCGACGTCGACGGGGCGCGGGCCGATCTCGCAGAGATCGACTTGAGCGGCGTACACGGCCCTGCACTGGCGGCAGATCGGACGACGATCACGGCCGGCATCGCCGCACTCGATGGACGGACGGGCGACGCCCTGTCCCTCTACCGCGAGGCGCTTCGAGCCTGGCGCGACCTTGGTCTCGCCTGGGACGAGGCGTTGTGCGGGATCGACATGGCGATCCTGCTCGATCCCGCGGACCCGGAGGTCCGTGCCGCGGCCCGAGCTTCTCGCGACATCCTCGTCAGGCTTGAGGCCGGGCCTTTCGTCGCCCGGCTCGACGCAGAGCTCGATCGCTCGTTGGACTCGGCCGTTAGCTCCGTAATGGCAACGGAAACAGGTTCCGTCACGCCCTCCGTGTCGACACCATAAGACTGCACCGCACACGCTGGACGGTCCACGCTCGCGCCACCGCCCTCACGAGGTCGGCTTCCCAAGCAGAAGGTCGCGGGTTCGAACCCCGTCTCCCGCTCCACTCCGATACGGCTCGTCCTCGTCGTCGAGGACCTCCTCTGGATCGCCGACCCGAGCGTCCCTTGTGGCGGTGGCGACCCACGGCTAGTGTTCGGACCCGTGGACGAGATCCGCCAGCAGCTCACGGCTTCGCTGAACGCTATCCGCCGGGTCTTGCAGAATCCTGACCTCCGCCGGCTCGAAACCGCCTGGACCCTGTCGATCGCCGCGCAGTGGGCGCTCATCGTCGCCCTTCTGGTGTCCGCCTACGGGGATGGAGGGGCCGTTGCTGTCGGGATCCTCGGCCTCGCTCGCACGCTGCCCACCCTGATCGGGGTCCCCCTCGCCGCGACACTGGGCGACCGGCATTCGGGAACCCGCCTGCTCCGGGGCCTCTATGCGACCGCCCTGGCCACCACCATCGCCGCCGCGGTCGCCCTCTCCGTGGGCTCGCCGTTCCTCATCGTCCTCGTCATCGCGGCCGTCAACGCTGTCGCCACGGCGACGATCCGACCGCTCCAGAACACGATCATCCCAGGGCTGGCCCGATCGCCCGCCGAGGTCGTAGCAGCCAACGTCGCTACGAGCACGGGCGAAGGGGTCGGCCTCCTCGTCGGGCCCGCGCTCGGCGGGATCCTGCTCGTTTTCGGCACGGCGGCGGCAGCCACCGCGGGAGCACTGGGGATGGCGCTGGCGACGATCGCGTTCAGCCGGGTCCAGCCGGTGATCCGTTTGCCGGGGGCGGCCCCGACCGGATCTGCGACGCACCGTGGGCGATCGAGCGGGGGATACCTCGACGGGTTCGCGGCGCTTCGGACCCTGCCGACGCCGTTTCTCGTGATCGCCGTCTTCGGCGTCCAGCCGTTCGTGCGGGGGATGCTCACCGTCCTGATCGTCGTCGCCACGATCGGGTCCCTCGGCCTCGGCGAGTCAGGCGTCGGGCTGTTGAACTCGGCGATCGGCGCCGGCGGCATCATCGGTGCTGTGGCGAGCGTCCTGCTCGTCGGGAGGCCAAGACTCGCTCCCTTCTTCATCCTTGGCCTGGTGTTCTGGGGCGCGCCGATCTCCGTCGTCGGCCTGGTGCCTGCCGTCTGGGTCGCGGTCGCCTCGATGGTCGTCGTCGGCGCCGCAAATGCCATCCTCGACGTCGCCGGCTTCACCCTCCTCCAGCGAACCATCCCGTACGAGGTCCGAGCGAGCATCATGGGCGTGTTCGAAGGCTACATCGCTGCGACAGCCGGACTTGGCGGGGTCGTAGCGCCGATCCTCCTGGCTGTCGTCGGAGTCCAGTGGGCCTTCGTGGTGACCGGGGCGATCCTCCCGGTCGTCGCCGCCGTGGCCGCGGGACGCATCCTTCGGGCCGACGACGTGGCCCTCGTCCCGGAGCGGCAGCTCCGTCTGTTGCGCGGCATCACGATGTTCGCTGGCCTCTCGGTCAGCACCATCGAACAGCTTGCCGGTAGCCTCACACCGCTCCACTTCGCTCCCGGCGACATCCTGATGCGAGCAGGGGACCCGGGCGATCGGTTCATCCTCATCGACAGCGGGTCCGTCGAGGTCGAGCAGGCGGGAGCGACCATCCGCACGATCGGGCCGGGGGGTCATGTCGGCGAGGTCGCTCTGCTGCGCAGGGTCCCGCGCACCGCGACGGTCCGCGCCGTGTCGGAGACCAGCGCCTTCGGCCTGGACTCGCCGAGCTTCATCGCCGCTGTGACCGGTGACCGCGAGGCGGCGGTCTCCGCCGAGCGCCTCGTCGACGCTCGACTGGCGAACGCCGACGATCCATCGACCTGAACCCCGCTGGCATGTCGGCTGGGCGGGCGTTCCTGGTCCAGCTGCTCGCCGAGGGCGGTCGAGGTGGCCGCCGTGGGAGTATCGTGCACCGACGGACTCGCTGCGAGCGTGAAGCGGCGTGAGGCGCCTGGCATCTGTCAGGGTCGCCATGAGGAAGTGAGCGAAGGCATGACCAAGGACCCGAAGCTCGACCTGATCAGTCGGGTGCCGTTGTTCAGCGGATGCACCCCGGGAGACGTGGAGTGGATCGGCGCGCTTGCGGACCGGGTCGACCTCGCCGCCGACCACGTGATCTTTCGCGAGGGCGCGACCGCCCACGAGTTCATCGTCGTCGTCGACGGCGCGCTTCGGGTCGAGCGGCACGGGAGCGTCATCAATCGCCTCGGCCCCGGGGACTTCGCTGGCGAGATCGCTCTCGTGGACGGGGGGCCGCGTACCGCGACCGTCATCGCGGACGTTCCCTCGAGCGTTTTGGTCATCGGCCATCGCGAGTTCCACTCGCTGATGACGCGGCGCCCTTCGATCGAGCTCCAGGTCCTGCAGGCTTTGGCGGCCCGCATCCGCCACCTCGAGCCCGAGGCCGTCTTCTAGGGCCAGACGAGACCCGGGACGCACCCCTGCTGCGCTCACGGGCGTCCGCCCGGCCGCGATCGCCTACGGCCTCAGTCGCCCTCGCTCGGCGGTCTGGCCCATGAGTGACGACGGCTGATCCGAGGCTCGTCGGCACCGCCCCGTTCCCAGTCGCCGGCTGCTGCCCGAGCGATCCTTCTGCCGTACCAGGCACTGACCGGACGCGCGCTCGATCCGTGGAGGAGCACCGACAGCAGGACGGTCCAGGTGACGGCACGCACCAGGATGTCCGTACGGGGATCCGCTGGACCCAACTGGTCGAGTGCGACGAACAGGAAGACGACCGAGGCCAGGCCCCGCGGCCCGAACCAGCCGATCAGGGCGATCGTGTCGGGCCGAAGACGGGTACCGACGAGCGAGATGGCGACCGGGACCATCCGCACGACCGTCAGGCTGACAAGAGCGTAGCCGATGAGTGCGGCGTCGAACCCGGCCCGGACAGCCGGACCGACGAGGGCGACTCCGAATACCAACCATACGAGGTACGACGCAGCCAGCCCGATCGACTCGGCCAACTCGACCGACGGCTCCGAGCGGGGGGCCGCCGTCCGAAAGGCGATGCCAGCCCCGAACGCGGCAACGAAGCCGTTGCCGCCAACAGCGGTCGCGCCGGCGTACGCGAAGATCGCCAGCGCCACGACCGCGAGGGATTCGGACGCTTTCGAAGCCCAGCCTCGGCTGCGGGCTTCGCTCGCGAAACGACCTCCCAGACCGCCGACGACGATCGCGACGACGATGGCCAGGGCGATCTCCTTGCCCGACTCGAGGAGCCAGCTCTGGTTCCCGGCAGTCTCCTCGGCCACGGCGACGGCCAGGGACAGGGTCACGAACGGCGCGACGATCCCGTCGTTCAAGCCGCTCTCGATGTTCATGGCGCGGCGGATCCGGACCGGGATCGCCCGGTCGAGCAGCACGGGCAGGCTGAGCGCCGCGTCCGTCGACGCCAGGATCGACCCAAGGACGAGGGCGAAGCCGACGCCGAGCGCGGGGAACAAGAGCCACCCGACCAGCGCCCCGCCGAGGATGGTCAGCGGCAACCCGAATGCCAGCAGTCGTCCCGGGAGCCATGCGATCCCGCCTGCCTCGCGCAGACTGATCGTCGAGGCATCCGAGAACAGGAGCAGCGCCAGGGTCAGTTCGGCCAGCACGCGGAACGGCTCGGACGTCGCGGGAGCGGTCAGCGCGCCGACGCCCGCCGGCCCGAGGACGACGCCGACCGCCACGAGGACGAGCGGACCGCTGATGGACAGCCGGTCGAGTCGGACGGCAGTCAGGGCATAGGCGAGGATGGCCAGGGCGACGAGGGCGAGTTGGGGCACTACGGGCGCCCGGGGGTCCCGGCTGCCTGCGCCGCCTCGACCGCGCGGTGGACGTTGCCGTGGATCCGGTCCCGCCCGATCAGGTCGATCAGCCCGTCCGCCGCCAGGACGGCGGAGACATCGGGCTTCAAGCGAGCCAGGCGGAGTTCTACGCCCAGCGCGTCGGTCATCTCCAACAACTCCTTCAGCTTCGCCGCGCCCTGCGAGTCGACGAAATTCACGCCCTCGAGGTCCAGTACCAGCGAATGGAGCTCGGGTCGGCTCGCAAGGATCGCCCGAACGCGCTCGTCCAGCGCCCCAGCCGTCGCGAAGAAGAGGCCACCGTCGATGCGGATCACCGCAACGCCCCGGTCGGTCTCGTCGTCGGGATGCTCATCGATATCGCGGTACACCTGCGTTCCGGCTTCGCGGCCCAGGATCGGCATCGACGGCCGCGTCGCGACATGGATCAGCCAGAGCAGGGACAACGCGATCCCGACCACCACACCGAGGAGCACGCCGACCGACAGCACCCCGATGACCGCCGCCGTCGCGATCCAGAAGTCAAACCGCTTCACCCGCCGGAGCCGTCGGAATTCCTTGAGGTCGATCATCCCGAAGACGACGGCATCGATGATGATCGCGGCCAGGACCGCCTTCGGCAGCTGCGAGAAGAGGGGGGCGAGCAAGATCAGGGTGGCAAGGACGATCGCGCCAGTGGCGAGGGAGGCGACCGGCGTCCTGGCCCCGGCTGATTCGTTCAGCGAGCTGGCCGACAGGCTGGTCGACACCGGCATCCCCTGGAAGACGCCGGCGCCGAGGTTCGCCATCCCCTGGGCCACCGACTCCTGGTTGAGGTCGATGTGGTAGCGATGCCTCGTGGCGAACGCCTGGGCATCACCGGCGGTCTGGGAGAACCCGATGAGCAGGAGCGCGAGGGCCGAGATGACGATCGCCGGGAGGTTGTCCGCCACGACCACGAGCGATGGCACCTGCGGCAGCGGCAGACCGCGCGGCACGGGGCCGACCAGGGCGACACCGTGGGCCCCAAGGTCGAGGACCACCGATGCGACTAGGCCGCCGACGACCAGGACCAGCGCTCCCGGGATCCTCGGGACCGCGAAGCGAAGCCCGAGGATGACGCCAAGGGCAACGACGCCGACTAGCAGGGTGCTCGAGCTGAGGTCACCCAGTCCCCGCACCCATGAAGCGAACTCCTGCCAGGCATTGACGCCGTCGGCGGAGGTCCCGGTGAGCTTCGGCAGTTCACCGATCACGACGTCGATGGCGGCGCCGGCAAGGAAGCCCGTCACGACCGCTCGCGACAGGAAACTGGCAAGCCAGCCGAGGTGCAGGACGGCGACAAGGAGGAACAGGGCCCCGGTAGCGATCGCGATCGCCGCCACGAGCTGGGCCGCATCGGTCCCGCTGACGCCGGTCACCAGGACCGCCCCGCCGGCGACGGCCGCGAGCGACGAGCTCGGGCCGGTCGAGATGTGTCGAGACGTGCAGAACAGGCCGTAGATGATCGCGGCCGCCGCCGCCGCGTAGAGCCCATTCTCCACGGGGATCCCGGCGATGTCGGCGTAACCGAGATTCTTGGGCACGATCATCGCGGCGACGGCGATCCCCGCCACGAGGTCGCCTCTGAGCCAGCTTCGGTCGTACGTCCTCGACCACTGGAGGATCGGGACGAATCGGGTCAGTCGTGGTGCGGGGGTCGTCCGCGGTTCAGCGTCCATCGGACGAAGTCTGCCACCGGGAGGTGCGCCGACGCACCCGTTTGGTACTTCTGGCGACGTCCAAACCACCCATTCGTACCGTCCGGGTGCTAGCGTCGCGTGACGACACAGGGCTCGGCGTCACGTCCACACGAAACGCGGACACCGGGCCTGCAAGTGGGGGTTGGGCAGTGGCGCACCTTGAACGCATCCTGAAGCGTCGGCGGGACGTCGACGAGGCCGAGCTCGACGACATCCGGCGCGTGGTCCTGGCTCGCCTGGCTGTCTCGAATGGCGAGACTGCCGACCATCCGCCCGCCTCAGAGCGACGGCCCGTGGTCGTGCGCCAGATCCATGGCGGGACACCCGGCGGAGCGCCGTACCCGGTCGTCGGCGCCGAAACCCAGGCTCCATCGGCGTGGCTGCTGGTCGCACCGCTCGAAGACTCCGGTGCCGACAGCATGGCCAGCGTCGAGGCAACCCCGACGTTCGAGCCTGGGGTCCAGGCCCAGACCGGAGGCGACGTGCTCTACGAGTCATCCACGAGCGAAGAGGCACTTCGCGAGGCCCACTTCGACGAGGGCCTGGTCCCGCCCGAAGCCCTGCTGACCGCGGCTGATCCTCGATCCGAAGCCGCTGACCCCGCAAAACCCACCGTTCGCCTTCAGTCCCGTGACGGCCAACGGCCAGGCCGCCTGGCTGCCAAGGAGCGGCGACGAGCAGAACCCAGGAGCGAGATGACTGTCTGCTGTCCGTACTGCGCGGCCCTTCTGGAGCAGTTGCCGGCAACGGATGATCGATGCCCACGTTGTGACCAGCGGCTGATCGTCCGATCGGTCGGTGCTCGGGTGGCCATCCTTGCTGAAGCCGTGCTGCCGTTCTTCGAGGCGGAGCGCCACAACGAGGAACGCTGGACCGCTGACCGGCAGCGCTGGCTCGAGCTGGGTCGCGCAAGCGGGGCGCCCAGCGACCAGGCGCCGGCGCTCTCTGGAGAACTGATCTCGGACGGCGATGTCGCCGGCGCACAAGCCTGGTATATGGCGAGCGTCGATCAAGCCTATCTGGTCGCAGAGCGGGAGCGCCGCTGGGAGGAGGCGGCCAGGATCCGCTACGAGCAGGCGGGCGCGCTGTCCGCCATCGCCGGGTCGTCGGGTCCATCCGACGAGATCGTCGGACTCCAACGCGACGGGCTCGCGGCCGATCTGCGGGCGATCGGCGAAGTCGCCAGGAACGCCGAGGTTCGCGGGCAATGGTGCTGCGAGGCATGCCGGGCCGACGACCACAGGGTGGTCGAGATCGCCGAGGAGCTGGGCTCGCCGACGCTGCCCCACGAAGGTTGTCCGGACGGGCTCTGTCGATGCCGATGGTTCCTCACGACACGGGACCAGGAGCTCTTCGCCGCGCTGCTTCGACGCCAGATGGGCGCCGATCGACGAACCGTCCAACCGCCCGACGAACCACGGGATGACGCTTTGTCCGCGATCGCCTGATCGACTCGACCGCGCCGGATCTGCGCGCAACGGGTCGCCGCCAACTCGCGCGGCAACGCTGACGGAGGAAGATGCGCTCGGGGAACCGACCCCCGGAGCGAGATCTCTCCACCCCGGAGCCAGAGCGAGGTGACAGATGAAGGCGCTGCAATACACCGCGATCGGCAGGGCGCCTGAGATCCGCGAGGTGCCGATGCCGAGGCGCCGGCCCGGCGAGGTCCTGCTCAAGATGACCGCCGCGGGGGTCTGCCACTCGGACGAGTACTTCATGAGCCTTCCTGCGGACGAGTACACGTTCGGGCTGCCACTCACGCTCGGGCACGAGGGGACGGGCACCGTCGCCGAGCTCGATGCCGGTGTCCGTGGCGTCAAGGTGGGTGACGCCGTGGCCGTGTACGGGGCGTGGGGCTGCGGGTATTGCCGGGTTTGCGCGACCGGCGCCGAGAACTATTGCCCCAATGCCGGCACCTTGAAGATCCCCTGGCCGGGCTTCGACGCCCCAGGGTCCATGGCCGAGTACATGGTGGTCCCGAGCCCCCGGCACCTCGTCCCCCTCGGTGACCTTGATCCGATCCAGAATGTCGCCCTGACCGACGCGGGGCTCACGCCCTACCACGCGATCAAGGCGTCGCTGCCGAAGCTCGTGCCGGGCTCGTGCGCTGTCGTCATCGGTGCGGGCGGCCTCGGCCATCTCGCGATCCAGATGCTCCGAGCTCTGTCGCCCGCCCAGGTGATCGCCCTCGACATCGGCGAGGACAAGCTCGCCTTCGCGCGCCAGGTCGGGGCCCACGCAGCCTTCCCCTCGGACCCCTCCTCGGTCGATGCGGTCCGCGACCTCACTGGCGGGCGCGGCGTCGAGGCAGTGTTCGACTTCGTCGCCCTCCAGGCGACGGCGGACCTCGCAGCGAAGATGGTCGGCGCTTGCGCAGACATCGTGATGGTGGGCCTCGGGCCGGGCGCGGTCGCTGTCGGGACATCTGCGCTGTCGAGCGAGACGAGCGTCCGCGCTCCGATCTGGGGGACCCGGTCCGACCTGTTCGAGGTGCTCGACTTGGCTCGCTCCGGCGCGATCAAGGTGGAGATCGAGCGGTTCTCACTCGATGACGGTCCCATTGCGTACGAACGGCTGCACGCGCGAACGCTCCGCGGGCGGGCGGTGCTCGTCCCGTAGACACCCCGGGACTCGGATGGTAAGTACACTGCCCCGAGCATCCACTCAACAGCGAAGCCTCGGAGACCGACCAAGATGCGCTCGATGCCTCGCTCAGCACGCGCGCTCCTGGGACTTCTGGTCGGGGCCATCCTTCTGGCGGGCTGCAGCGGGACCGGCGCTCCGGCCGTCGCCTCGGCCAGTGCCGATCCGGTCCACGACAAGCTGGCCCAGGTGCGCGCCCGCGGAACCCTCGTCCTGCCGACCGATCCGGCCTATCCGCCGTCGTCCTTTGCGGTTCCCGGCGCCGTCCGCCAGGCGAACTCCCGCTGTGCGGCCAACCAGATGACTCGGACCGAGGTCGACGGGTATGACGTCGCCGTGGGCAATCTGATCGCGGACGCGATCGGCGTCGAGGCGTGCTACGTCGTCCCGACCTGGACCGAGATGCTGGCCGGCCATTGGTCCGACCGCTGGGATATCGCCTTCGCCTCGATCGGGGTGGCCCAGGAACGGATGGCCGGACTCTTCTTCACCAAGCCCTACATCGGATCACCCGAGCGCCTGTGGGTCCGCGACGATTCGGCGGCCCACCAGATGAGCGACCTCGATGGCAAGCGGATCGGGGTGTGCACCGCCTGCTGGGCCGACCTCTATCTCCAGAAACGCCTCGTGGTTCCCGGCATGAAGGTCGACTTCAAGGTCGACAACGCCAAGATCGTCGGCTACGCGGTCGAAGCGGCCGGCCTCCAGGACGTCGCCGATGGCAAGTTGGATGCGTTCCTGTGCGCGGACACCGTCGCCCAGGGCCTCATCGACAAGGGGGTCAAGCTCCGGGGCATCGAGCCCGCCGCCTACATCGGCATCCCGGCCGGTGCCATCGACAAGTCATCCGGTCGCAGCGTCAAGGCGCTGTACGACCTGGTCAATGAGACCCTCACGGCACGCTTCGCCGACGGGACCCTCAAGAACCTGTCGATGAAGTACTTCGGCCACGACTATGCGACGGCGGCCGCGCCGATCGATCCGGCGTCCTTCGGCCAGGATGTGCGCTGAGGGATGGCCCACGAGTTCATCTACACCACGTACCAACTGGCCCGCCACTACCCACCCGACCGGACGGTCCTCGAGAACATCTCGATCTCGTTCTATCCCGGGGCGAAGATCGGGGTCATCGGCGCCAATGGGGCGGGCAAATCGAGCCTCCTGCGGATCATGGCCGGGCTGGATGATGGGTTCAACGGGGAGGCCCGCCTGACCCCCGGCTTCAGCGTCGGTTACCTGGCCCAGGAACCCGAGCTCGACCCGGCCAAGGACGTCAAGGGCAACGTCATGGATGGCGTCGCGGAGACGCAGGGGCTCATCGATCGGTACAACGCGGTGATGGCTGCCTGGGCCGAACCGGATGCCGACTACGAGGCGATCGGCGCCGAGCAGGCGGCCCTCGAGGACAAGATCGCCGCCGCCGACGCCTGGAACCTCGAACGCAACGTCGACATCGCGATGGACGCCCTGCGCTGCCCGCCGGACGACGCCGAAGTGACCACGTTGTCTGGTGGCGAGAAACGGCGAGTGGCGTTGTGCCGGCTGCTCCTCGGTCATCCCGACCTCTTGCTTCTTGACGAGCCGACGAACCACCTCGACGCCGAGTCGGTCGACTGGCTGGAGCGCTTTCTGCAGGACTACTCGGGCACCGTGGTGGCCATCACCCACGACCGTTACTTCCTGGACCACGTCGCCCAGTGGATCCTCGAGCTCGACCGCGGCCGAGGCATCCCATTCGAGGGCAACTACTCGAGCTGGCTGGAGCAGAAGCTGGAGCGACTCTCCGGCGAGGAGAAGGCCAGCGACGCCCGGCAGCGGACCCTGGCCCGCGAGCTCGAATGGGTCCGACTTGCCCCGAAAGCACGTCAGGCCAAGGGCAAGGCCCGCTTGGGCGCCTACGAGAAGCTGCTGTCTGAAGCCCAGGCCGACAAGGGCAACGCCCGTGACATCGAGATCGCCATCCCGCCCGGTCCCCGTCTGGGCGAGACGGTCATCGAGGTCCAGGACCTGGTCAAGGCCTTCGGCGACAAGGTGCTCATCGAGGATCTGTCGTTCTCGCTGCCGAAGGCCGGCATCGTCGGGATCATCGGCGCCAACGGTGCCGGCAAGACGACCCTGTTTCGGATGATCGTGGGCCAGGAGCAGCCCGACAGCGGGCAGATCGTCATCGGCGACACGGTCCAGCTCAGCTACGTCGACCAGGACCGCGACGATCTGCAGGGCGACCGGACCGTCTATGCCGAGATCAGTGGCGGCGACGAGTTCATCAAGGTCGGCAACCGCGAGATCCCGGCCCGGGCCTACGTGTCCAGCTTCAACTTCAAGGGCACCGACCAGCAGAAACCGGTGGGCAAGCTGTCGGGCGGCGAGCGCAACCGGGTCCACCTGGCCAAGGTCTTGCGTTCAGGCGGCAATGTCCTCCTCCTGGACGAGCCGACCAACGACCTCGATGTCGACACGCTTCGCGCGCTCGAGGCCGGTCTGGAAGCCTTCCCCGGCTGTGCCGTGGTCATCAGCCACGATCGCTGGTTCCTCGATCGGATCGCCACCCACGTCCTGGCTTTCGAAGGCGACAGCCAGGTCCGCTGGTTCGAAGGCAACTTCACCGAATACGAGGAGTACCGCCACCGCGAGCTCGGCGTCGGGGCGGACCAGCCGCATCGGATCAAGTACAAGCGCCTCACCGGCTGAGGTCAGTCGGCGTCGAGGAGTTCCAGGACCAGGGCCATCGCTTCGAGCGTCGCCGCGGTCTGCGGGTGGAGCATGAACTCGAGCTGGGTGAAACCGGCGGCGCGGAAGGTGCGGAACGCGTCGGCGATCTCCTCGGCTGAGCCGCCGATCATCGTGCCGAACGCGCCCGTTGCCCCGGCCGCCTCGAGGGGCGCCACGACGACCCCGGCCGAACGGCCGATCGTCGCCGGATCCCGACCGACCTCGACACAGGCCGCCTCGAAGGCAGCCACTCGCGGCCCGAGCTCGTCGACGCCGCTGCTCGCCTCCGCGTAGCAGCTCCAGATGTCGGCCAGGCGGGCGGCATGTCGGTAGCCCTTGGCCCCGTGGGCGGCCAGCACGACCGGGATGGCGTTCGGCCGCGGACCCACCGGCAGCTGCTCGAGGTCGCGGGCGACGTGGTAGGTCCCCTCGAAGTCCGCCCGGCCGCCCCGGAGCAGGGGCAGCACGATCTGGAGGGCCTCCTCGAAGCGGTCGTAGATATGGTCCTCGGGCAGCCCGAAGGCATGGGCGCCGCTGCCGGCGTGGCCGGCCCCGAGCCCAAGCACGAAGCGGCCGCCGCTGATCTCATCGATCGTCTCGGCGGCCTTGGCCGTGATCCCCGGGTTGCGATGGAGCGACGACAGGACCCAGGTCCCGATCTTGATCCGGGTGGTGACGGCGGCCATCGCAGCGGGGATCGCGATCCCGTCCCAGAAGCCGAACCGCGGGCCATCCTTGACCAGCCGGCCGAGCAGCTCGTCGGGGCTCCAGACCGTGTCGAACCCGATCGCTTCCGCCCGCATCGTCAGCTCGCGGATCTCCGACCATGGGACCGCCGTCCCGTCAGTCGACGAACGCCACGATCCGAGCACGACACCGATCTCGAACGAACGCATGGCCACCTCACCAGCCTGGGGCATCGAGTCTAGGCGCCTTCAAGCAGCCGGAAGCGCCGCCGGCGCGATGCCCGCGGCGCGTCCGGGTCAGGGCTTGCTCAGGGAGCGACGCGCTGCCAGCCGGGTGTGTCGGAGACCGGCAGCGACAGGAGTCGGTCCCCGCCCGCCTGGCCACCGGTCGCATCGAGGAGCCAAAGCTCTTTGGTGACCGGGTAGTACGCCAGGACCGTGCTGCCATCGGGCGAGTAGATGGCGGTCGGCGCGGTGTTGTCCCCGGCGTCCGGAGCCACCGTCGGGCCGATGGCGACCGGGGTCCCGCCGGCGACGGGCACGATGGCCAACCTGGTCCGATCCGCCTCGAAACGAACGAACAGGATGTGGCTGCTGTCGGGCGAGAACTGCGCGTTCTCGTGGTTCTCCTCGGACGAGGTGCCGTCCATCGCGACCGGGCGGTCGATCCCACTGGCGATGTCCACCACGTGGAGGCGGCCTGGCTCCACGCCGGATCGCCAGCGGTGGTAGACGATGCTGCGGCCGTCCGGCGAGGGGTTCACGCCCAACCAGTCCCCATCGCTGGAGGTGGCCGGGAGGATCGGCTTGAGGCCGCTGCCGTCGTCATTCACGATGTACACGCCATAGGTTCGGGCACCACTTGTCGTCGTGCCCAGGAAGATCAGCCGTCCATCCGGCAGGTACGAGGCGTACTCGACGCCCATCCCGAGAGCAAGTGCCCTGGCAGGGGATCCATCCGCCGGGACGATGGACACCGACGGCACGCCGTCGATCTTGGACACGATCGACAGGTCGGCGCCGTCGGGCGACCAGTCCGTCCAACTGTAACCAGCGTAGGTCCCGGCCAGTGGATGGACGTTGGATCCATCGGCATCCGCGACGAACAACCTGCTGACGTCGTCGGCGGTGTGGTCGATCAAGAAGCGTCTGCCGTCCCGGGACGGGTACGGGTACGTATACGGTTCAGATCCGTGGACGAGAGCCTTAGAGCCGCCCTTCACCGGGTCGACCGAGAAGATGTCGCCGTCACTGCTGGCATAGAACATCAGGCCGTTGCCGGCCGGTCCGAACGGCGTCGGCACGCGCTGCAGGTGCGAACCGGCGTAGGCCGCGACACCGGCCGCGACCAGCAGGCCGACCAGGATGAGGAGCGCGAACCCGACCGTCGAGCGGGTTCGGTTCGAGACCGGAGCAAGGGCGGTCACGCCCATCGGAAGCCACCTTTCAAGAGAGCTCCAGGCCGGCCGTTGCCGCGTGCGAGCGGCCTCCTGGAGGAGGTCGTCGAAGTAGTCCGGGATGCGGGCCGCCGCCAGGTCGGCCAGGTGCTCGGGCAGGCGCTGTTCGAAGCGATCGATGGAGGTCATGCGTACTGCCCTTGCCTGAGCGGGTTCGAGGCCGGATCGTCCGGGTCGAGGGCGATCGTCAGCCGCATCGCGGCCAGCGATCGATGGAGCCTGGATTTGGCGGTGCCGATCGGGATCCCGAGCGTCGCGGCGACCGCGGGCAGGGGCATCCCCAGGTAGTAGTGCAGGACGACGACCGCGCGCCACTCCGGATCGAGGCGCCGGAGCGCGTCGTCCAGGAGCTCACGGTCGGCGATGGTCGTTGACGCGTCGGCGACGGCTGGGCCGGCCTCGAAGGGCGACAGCTCGACCTCGATCGGTCGGCTCCGGCGGCGACGCAGGATGTCGATGCAGGCGCGGAAGATCAGTCGGTGCAGCCACGCCTCGAAGCGATCGGGGTCGCGCAGCGTCGGCAGGTTCCGCCAAGCGTGGATGAAGCCCTCCTGGACCGCGTCTCGCGCGAGCTCACGATCCCGGAGGATGAGACGGGCCGCACCGTCCAACCGCGCGACGAACGCGCCGGCAAGCACGGCGAAGGCGTCATGATCGCCTCGCTGTGCCCGTTCGACGAGCTCTCGTTGGTCCATCACGGCCCCTACAACCGGTGCGACAGCGTGTCGCCCTCACACGATATGTCGCACCCGTCGAGCGGATGGTTCCCGTCAGGCGACGACGCTCACCGACATGAGCAGTCGGACCGCCAGGTCGACGACATCGCGATGGTCGAGGCCCTGCTCGACGGCCAGCGAGCGCCAGGTCACATACCGGACCAGGTGGCGGGCTACGGCGACAGCGAGACGTCCGCCCTCGTGGTCGGCCAGGATCGCGTCGGCCAGGCGCCGGTTCTCGGCCTCTCTTCCGCGCTGGGCGCTCAGCGGCATCGAGGCCATATCGCGGTAGATCGGAGAGAGGTCGTCGGCGTGGTCGCGGTACCAGCCGTACAGCTCGCCGAAGGCGCGCCGAGCCCTTGCCTCGAGCCCATCCATCTCGGTCCAGGCCCCGGTATCGGGGGGCGGGTTACGGGCCGTCCAGTGCGCCGCGCAGGCCATGAACAACTCGTCGAGGTCGGCGAAGTGGCGATAGACGGTCAAGCGGGTCACGCCCGCCTCCTCCGCGACGCCGGCGATCGACGTGGCCGACGGACCGATCGTCGTGTGCAGCCGGACGGCCGCTTCGGTGATCCGCAGCCGGGTCTCGTCGACCTGCTCGGCGCGCCGCTTCATCCGATACGGGCGAGATTTCGTCGAACGCACCTGGCTATTCAATATTGACAACGACCTCCACGACGTTCATCGTACACCAGTGTTCACTCGATATCGACCCAGGAGGACCGACCGATGGCCAGTCAGAGTCCAGTCGCCGCCGTCGCGCGCTTGAAGGTGGTCCAGCCCGGCGAGGGCGACGTCGGCGGGCTTGCCCCAGGCGTCGGGGTCGTGTTCAAGATCGACGGCGAGGACAGCGGCGGCGTCCTCTCCATCGTGGAGCATCCCTTCGCGGTCGGGGCGCTCGTGCCGCCCCACGTCCATCATCTCGAGGACGAGTACTCGATCGTGCTCGAGGGCGAGATCGGCTTCCGCTCCAACGACCGCGAGGTGGTCCTCGGTCCCGGCGGCTATATCGTCAAGCCCCGCGGCGAGGTCCACGCGATGTGGAATGCCGGGGCCATCCCAGCCCGGATGATCGAGGTCATCTCGCCGGCCGGGTTCGAGGGGTTCTTCCGGGAACTCTCGGCGATGACCGCCACGGGACGGCCGGACATCGAGACCATCGCCGCACTCGGGCAGCGCTACGACCTGCCCTTCGCCCAGCCCGATTGGCTGCCCGACGTCATCGCCCGGTACGGACTGACGGTGCCGCCGCGCTGAGATCGACCGGCTCTCCGAATGCCCGGGCGACGATCGCCAGCCAGACGCCACCGGCGAGGAGGCCGCCAACGACGTCCGTCAGGTAGTGGTACCCAAGGTAGATCCGGCTGACCCCGATCAGGGTCGCGAGGGCGACCGCGGCGACGATCGCGGTCAGACCGGCCTGCCGACCGCGGATCGTCCAGACGATCAGGGCGATGGCGCCATAGAACACCAGTGAGTTCATGGCGTGGCCGCTGGGAAAGCTGAAGTCGGGCGGAGCCTGCGCCCATTCGAGCTGCGGGCGGGCCCGCTGGAAGAGCGCCTTTGCTGCCTCGTTGAGGACCACGCTGCCGGCCATCGCGACGGCCAGGAAGATCCCTTCGTGGCGCCGACCATCGAGCGCCAGGCCGACCAACAGGACCACCAGCAGCGGACCGATGACGATGAGCGACCCGAGATCGGTCAGCGTCCGCATGACGGTGTCGAGGACCGGGCTAGCCAGGCCGTGGAGGAACCCGGTCGCAGCCGTGTCCAGGTCCGGCACGTCAGGACGGGACCAGGTCGACCAGCGGTTCTCCGGCCAGGAACCGACGGACGTTCGCCGCCGAGCGCGAGAGGCTGCCGTCCAGGCTTCGATGACTGCCGCCGGCGGTGTGCGGGGTGACGATGACGGTGGGCAGGTCCGCGAGCGGATTGCGGCCGTCCATCTCGTTCTCGAGGACGTCCAGCGCGGCGCCGGCAAGGTGACCGCTCTCGATCGAGCGTCGCAGCGCGTCCTCGTCGACCAAACCTCCCCGGGCGGTGTTGACCAGGTAGGAACCCGGACGCATGGCGGCCAGCTCGGCGTCCCCGATGAGGTGATACGTCTCCGGGGTCGCCGGGACGTGCAGGCTGACGATGTCCGAGGCGGCCAGCAGCTCGGCGAACGTGACCCGCACGGCACGGGCCGCGGCCGCTCCGTCGGGGACCGGCCGCCGGGCGTGGTAGACCACCCGTGACCCGAAGGCGTCCAGCCGGACGGCGACCTCACGGGCGATATCGCCCATCCCGACCAGGCCGACGGTCGCCCCGGCCAGGTCGTCGAGGCCGTGGCCCACGATCTCGGCGCTGACGAAGCGCCCGGAGTCGGTGACCCGCTCACTGAGCGGCAGTCGCTTGAGCAGGGCCAGCATGAGCATCAACGCGTGCTCCGCGACGCCCTCGCGGTTGACCCCCGGGTTGTACGTTACGGCGACCCCGGCCGCCGCCATCGCCGGGCGGTCGACCGCGTCGTAGCCGACCCCGAGCTGCTGGACGAGACCGACCCGCGGCGCCAGGGCCAGGGCTCCCGCGTCGATCCGCCGGCGCAGGTTGACCAGGATGACCGCGTCGGCGGCGAGTCGGGCGAACTCGTCGTCGTCGAAACTCGACACGACCACGACGTCGACGCCGGGCAGCTGGTCGCGCAGAACGTCGATCTTGCCGGCGATCGCGGGTTCGGTGACGAGGACCTTCGGCAGGGCTGGACCCATGGCCCATTCTGGCACGGGCGCCCGTGGGCCCGGTGACCGCTTACCATCGGAGCCGAACGATGACCGACGACCTACAGCTGCTGGCCGGCTACCACCGCTACCGACGCAGGATCGCCGACCTGCGGCCCGAGTTGGCTGCCCGCGCCCAAGGCCAGTCGCCGCGGGCGCTGTGGATCGGCTGCTCCGATTCACGGGTCATCCCCGAGCAGATCACGGACGCCGACCCGGGCGAGCTGCTGGTCCTGCGCAACGTCGCCAACATCGTCCCGCCCGCCGGCACCGACGATGCCGTCGGCGCCATCGTCGAGTTCGCGGTCCTCTCCCTGCGGGTCGGCCGGATCATCGTCTGCGGCCACACCGACTGCGGCGGGGTCGCGGCGCTGAGCGAGCAGCTGGACCCGGAGCGCGAACCGCAACTGGCCCGCTGGGTCGAGTTGGCCCGACCGGCCGAGACTCGGGTCGCGGGGCTCGGGCTGCCCGCTGCCGAGTGTGCCCTCGAAACGACCAAGGCCAACGTCCTCGTCCAGCGCGAGCGCCTCGTGGCGTATCCGTGCGTCGCGGCCGGACTCGGGGCGGGCACCCTGAGCGTGCAGGCCGCGCTGTACACGCTCGAAACCGGCGAAGTCCTCGTCTTCAGCGATGTGGGCCAGGCGTGGCTCCCCCTGCCCTTGCCCCCGGACTGATGCGCTCCGGCTATCCTCGCTACCTGAGAGCGGTGGCGTGGGAGATACGACTGACGTGATCTGCACGAAGTGCGGGACCGAGAACCAGCCCGGCGCGCGTTTCTGCATGGAATGCGCCACGCCCTTCGCGGCGACGTGCCCGAACTGCGGGGCGGCGAACCTGCCGGCCGCCAAGTTCTGCTCCGAGTGCGCGACTCCCCTGACCGGCTCCACGCCTCGAACGGTGGCGGCACCCATCCCGCCAGCCGTCGCTCGTTCCGACGACGCTTCCGAGGCCACGGCCGAACGACGGCTGGTCAGCGTCCTGTTCGCGGACCTGGTCGGGTTCACCGCGTACTCCGAGGCTCGCGACGCCGAGGAGGTCCGTGAGCTCCAGACCCGCTATTTCGAGCTCGTCCGCGAGATCATCGCCCGCTACGGCGGCGTCGTCGAGAAGTTCATCGGGGATGCGGTCATGGCGCTGTGGGGTGCTCCGGTCGCGCGTGAGGATGACGCCGAACGCGCGGTCCGGGCCGGGCTCGACCTGGTCGGCGCGGTACGCGGGCTTGGACCGGGGATCGCGGCCCGGGCCGGGATCCTGACCGGCGAGGCCGCGGTCACGCTCGGGGCCACCGGCCAGGGCATGGTCTCGGGCGACATGGTCAACACTGCCAGCCGGCTCCAGAGCGCGGCGGCACCCTCGACGGTCCTGGTCGGAGAGGCCACCCAGCGGGCTGCCGATCGCGCGATCGTGTTCGAGCCGGCCGCCGACCAGACCCTCAAGGGCAAGGCCAGCCCGGTCCCAGCCTGGCGGGCCGTGCGGGTCGTGGCCCAGCGCGGCGGAGTCGGCCGATCCGAGACCCTCGAGGCGCCCTTCGTCGGGCGCGACGAGGAGCTCCGCCAGCTCAAGGACCTGTTCCACGCGACCGGGCGCGAGGGTCGGGCGCGGCTGGTCAGCGTCATCGGGCCGGCCGGGATCGGCAAATCGCGCCTGGCCTGGGAGTTCCTCAAGTACATCGACGGGCTGCTCGAGAGCGTCTGGTGGCATGACGGCCGCAGCCCCGCCTACGGAGAGGGCATCACGTTCTGGGCACTGGGCGAGATGGTCCGCGGTCGAGCCGGTCTTCAGGAGACCGACGACGAGCCGACGACCCGAGCCCGGATCGCGGCGATGCTCGAGCAGCACGTTCCGGACGAGGCGGAGCGAGCCTGGATCGCCCCCGCCCTGCTGTCCCTGCTGGGGATCGAGTCCGGGGTCGGGTCGGACCAATTGTTCGGGGCCTGGCGGACGTTCTTCGAGCGGCTCGCCGCGAGCGGCCCGGTGGTCATGGTCTTCGAGGACCTCCACTTCGCCGACTCCGGGCTGCTCGACTTCATCGACCACATGATGGAGTGGAGCCGGACCGTCCCGATCCTGGTCCTGACCCTGGCTCGACCCGAGTTGCTCGAACGGCGGCCCGACTGGGGCGCCGGCAAGCGCAGCTTCACGTCGGTCCACCTCGAGCCGCTCCCCATCGAGGCCATGCGCGAGCTCCTGGCGGGCCTGGTGCCAGGTCTCCAGGAGTCGGCCCGCGATGCGATCGTGGCCCGGGCCGACGGGATCCCGTTGTATGCCGTGGAGACGGTCCGGATGCTTCTGGCGCAGGGTCGGCTCGTCCTCAAGGACGGGGTCTACCAGCCGGTGGACGACCTGACCGCGCTGGCCGTACCCGAGACGCTGACCGCCCTGATCTCGGCTCGCCTCGACGAGCTGGACGCCGCCGACCGGGGCCTGGTCGCCGACGCGGCCGTCCTTGGCCAGACGTTCACCCTGGCCGGCGTCGCGGCCATCTCGGGCGTCGATCCGGTCGCTCTGGAGCCCCGGCTTCGGGCTCTCGTTCGACGCGAGCTGCTGGTCCAGATGGTCGACCCCCGCTCGCCCGAACGCGGCCAGTACGGCTTCGTCCAGGCCCTCATCCGCGAAGTCGCCTACAACACCCTGGCCAAGCGCGATCGAAAGATCCGTCACCTCGCCGCGGCGCGCTTCTTCGAGTCGCTCGACACGGACGAACTGGCCGGCGCGCTGGCCGGTCACTACCTGGCGGCCCAGGGTTATGCGACCGAAGGGCCCGAGGCGGACGCCCTGGCCGCCCAAGCCCGGGTGGCCCTTCGGGGCGCCGCCGAACGCGCCGCCGCTCTTGGTTCGCACGCCCAGGCGATCGCCCTTCTGGAGCGTGCCCTGGCGGTCAGCCCGGCAGCCACCGATCGGGCCGAGCTCCATGAACGAGCGCTCGCGTCGGCCATGGTCGGCCTCGTCCCTGAGGTCGCCTTCCGGCACGCCCTTGGCGCGTTGGAGGCCCGGCGCGAACTCGACGACCGAGAGGCCATCGCGCTGGCGATCGCCGCACACGCGCGCGCACTGGCGCTATTCCTGGACGACGGCGATCGCATGCTCGAGATCATGGTTCCCGCCTGGGAGGAATTCTCGGACCTCGAGTCGACCGCAGCGGGTGTGACCCTGATGCTCGAGCTTGGGCGGGCCTACGCCCATCGTGACGACCTGCTCGCCTACAGCTGGTTCGAACGGGCCATGCCCGTCGCCGAGCGCCTCGGTCTGTTGGCCGAGTCCGCCGACGGGTTGATGAGATTGAGCTCGGCATTGCTGCGGCTGAACCGGCCCCGACAGGCCCTCATCATGATGCGCGGGACCCACGAGCTGGCGGTCACCAACGACCTGGCCGACGTCGACCGGCGGACCCGCACGATGCTCACCTTCTACGAGCAGTTCGCCGACCCGGCCGCCGGCCTGGCGATGGCCCGTGAAGGCCTCGAGATCGCGCGGCGACAGGGATCGAGCCTGGGTGGGTTCCTGATGGTCGGCAACGCGGTCTCCTGCGCCATCCGGACCGGGGAGTGGGCCTGGGCATCCGCTCTGCTCGAGGAATGGTTGCTCAACGAGATCACCGGTGCCTTCTACCTCGAGCTGTACGTCGATCGTGCCGTCCTTACGTCGCTTCGGGGTGGCGACGGATCGAGCGATCTGGCCGAAGCGGAGAGGCTCCAGCCCGGTCTGGAGGACAGCCAGTACGACTCCTACTGCCATTGGGGACGGGCCTGGGCGGCGTTCGCGGCAGGGCATCTCGGCGACGCGCGACGGGAAGCCGAGGCGGCCGCACAGGCCACCGAATACTTCGTCCCGATCAGCCTGCCCATCGCGGCGAGGGCCGCTCTGTGGGAGGCTGACGCGGGTGGCGCGGAGGCCATCCTGAAAACGATGCGGGGCTCGGTCGTGCTGGGTCAAGCCAACGGACTGGACATGCTCACCGTGCGGGCGGGCATCGCCGCGCTCGAGGGACACAGGACGGATGCCATCGCCGCATACCGCGAGGCGTTGCGCGGGTGGCGCCAGCTCGGTCTGGCCTTCGATGAGGCTCTGGCGACGATCGATCTGGCCATCCTGCTGGCACCGAGCGAGCGCGAGATGGCCGAGGCGGCCAGCCTCATCGAGGCCGCCCGCGAGACCCTCACCCGGCTCGGTGCGGCGCCGCTGCTGGCTCGACTCGAAGCCACGAAGGCGGTCGCTCCGCCCGACCTGGTCGCGCCCGAGGCGTTACCGGTCGAGTGACAGGGCTCCGGGGTGTCTGCCTGGAGCGTCAGCCGGGGCGGTCCGCCAGGGCGAGCGCGCCGCCGTCAGGAGCCGCCTTCGGCCCGACGCGAACGTCGCCGGCCAGGGCCGCATCGAGCTTGGCAAGGTACGGCCGGGCCGCGACGCGAGCGAAGATGACCCGGGATTCCTCGGCCGCGGCCCGAGCGACGGGCTCGTCGGACCCGACCATCAGGATGAAGTCCAGTCCGGCCAGTGCTCGGACCAGGTCGTGGCCCGAGACGCGCAATCCATCGAGCGCCTCACGGAAGCCGAGCACCGCTTCGTCGCGTCGGCCCTCAAGGGCCGCGATCCCGGCGCGCGCGATCAGCCGACCGGCCGTCATCGAGGCGTCGGAGTCAGGATGGGCATCGAGCCGATCCGCCGCCTCGACGGCTCGGGCACGATCGGCACCCCAGAGCGCTGCTCGGATCGCCCGGACCAGGAAGATCTGACCCACGTTGGGCTCCTCCGACGCGATCAGCATCTCCCGGTAGCTCTCCTCGAGGTCGCCGGCAAGGAGCGCACGATCGCCGCGCAGCGAGTGCAGGGCAGCGGCACCGAAGGCGTCAGAGGTCTGCTCGCCGAGGACCTCGATCCGGGCGAGGATGGCATCGGTCGACTCGCCCCTGGCGACGAGCATGAGCGCCTGGGTCGACAGGTTGCGGATCTCGTCGAGTGGGCTCGCTGCCGAATACGACAACGCTTCGGCCAGATCCCGTTCGGCCTGGGCCAGCGCTTCGTCCCAGCCCTCAGCCAGGACGAAGGTGGCCCAGAGCACGGTGCTGCCGGCCCAGTTGGCCATCGACCGGTTGCCCACCCGACGGGCAAGGCTGAGCGCGACTTCGACGATCTCCTTCGTCCGGCGGGGATCGCCGAGGGACGAGGCCCCGAGGTTGGATCGGGCCCGGATCTCGGCCGACACGAAGCCACGCGCCTGGGCCAGGTCGACGGCTGCGGTCAGCAGGGCGATGGCTTCGCGGTCTCGACCCAGATAGCCGAGCGATGAGCCCTTGTTGTTGAATGTCTCGGCGATGATCCGGTCGAGGTGGCGATGCTCCGCGATCGCGAGCGCTCGGTCGCCCGTCTCGATCGACTCGACGGCCCGCCCGGTCCGCATGTACGCCCGAGAGAGGGTGCTGAGCAGCTCTGCGCTCGTGTCTGGATCGCTCGTCCCGGACAACTGGGCGACGGCAGCTTCGAGGATCGCGACCGCTTCGATGGGCTGACCGGCGTCGATCAGGATCTCCCCCAGGAGTGCCTGGCCGCCGTCGACCACGGCCGGGACGTCAGCCGCGCGGCCAAGCTCCATGCCCGCCGTCGCGAGCTCCTCGGCGTCGCCGTGTCGGGCTGCGATATTGGCAGACGTTGCAGCGCGCAGATACAGCCGGGCCTGCTCGGCGGGATCGGCGCTGATCGCGATGGCCTGTCGGTAGTAGGCGACAGCCGCATCGTGGGCGCCCAGCGCCGCTGCCCGATCGGCGGCGCTGGACAGCGCCAACCGGGCCTGGATCGCGACCGCGTCGGCCTCGGCGCCCTCGGCCGAGGCGTCATGCGCCGCCACGTAGTGCGAAGCCAGCAGGCCGGCCAGCTCGTCATCGCCGAGGGCCTCGAAGTAGCGAGCGGCGGCCAGGTGCCGGGTCCGTCGTTCGCGCCGGGCCAGCGTCCCGTAGGCGACCTCGCGGATGAGCGACTGGACGAAGCCGTACTGGCCGCGCTCGGGACTGCGCGGGTCGATCTCCAGATCGAACAACTCGCGCCGGACAAGCGCCCGCATCCGCGGCTCGAGCGCTTCCGGCTCGATCCCGCTGACCGCCGACAGCCCGGCCAGGCCGAACGACTGACCCAGCACCGAGGCATCGGCGACCAGGCTCCGGTCGGCCGGATCGAGGGCGTCGAGGCGCGACGCGATGAGCGAGCGGAGGGTCTCCGGGATGGCCAGCGTCCCGAACTCGCCGACCGGGCGATAGGCCCCGTCGTCGAGGACCAGCCGCCCGTCGGCGACGAGCATCCGAACCGTCTCCACCGCGTACAGCGGCATCCCCTCGGCACGGCCCAGGATCGTCGCGACCGCGGTCTCGGGCAAGCCCGGCACGAAGCCGGCGAGAAGTTCGCGCATGGCGCTGTCGGTCAGTGGCTGGACGGCCAGCTTGGTCAGGTTCCGGGTCGACGCCCCCCAGTCGGGCCGCCGATCGAACAGCTCTGGGCGGGCCAGGGTCACCACCAGGATCGGGGCATTGCGAGTCCACTCGAGGAGATGATCGATGAAGTCGAGCAGGCCGCTGTCGGCCCACTGAAGGTCCTCGAACAGGAGGACGGTCGTGCCCTGCTCGGAGATCCGCTCGAAGAAGATCCGCCAGGCGGCGAAGAGGACATCCCGGCCGCCGGGCGGGGCGGGCTCGAGCCCGAGCAGGGTCAGCAGAGCGGGTTCGACCCAGCGCCGATCCTCGTCGGTCGGCACGAACTCGGCGACCGTGGCCGCGATCCGCTCACGCGAGGTGGCATCGTCATCGTCCTCGGCCAGACCGGCCCGGCGGCGGACCATCTCGCCCAGTGCCCAGAAGGTGATCCCGTCGCCATAGGCCGGCGACCGGCCGCGGTGCCAGTAGATGTTCTCGCTGATCCCGTCGATGTACTTCTCGAGCTCCCAGGCCAGGCGGCTCTTGCCGATGCCGCCCGGGCCGGTGATCGAGACGAGTCGGCTGTGGCGGTCCCGGCCGGTGGTCCCGATCGTCTCCTTGAGCAGACGAAACTCCTCGTCCCGACCGACGAACGGCGGCTCGGGCAGATCGGTCCGACCGTGCCCGCCGCGTTGGGCCACGACACGCAGGGCACGGAACGCCTCGACCGGGGCCTGCTTGCCCTTCAGCGTCTGCTCGCCGGCCGGTTCGTAGGCGATGGCGGCACTCGCGGCACGCATCGTCGGCTCGCCGACCAGGACCGTGCCCGGCTGGGCGACACCCTGGAGTCGGGCGGCGGTGTTGACCAGATCCCCGGCGACCATGCCCTGGTTGGTGGCGCCGAGAGTGACGGCGGCCTCGCCGGTCAGGACCCCGGCACGGGCCTGGATACCGGGTCCAAGACCCTTGACGGCATCGACCAGGTCGAGCGCGGCCCGGACAGCTCGCTCGGCGTCGTCCTCACGGGCGGTCGGGGCGCCCCAGACGGCCATCACGGCATCGCCGATGAACTTCTCGACGGTCCCGCCGTAGCGGCTGATGACGTCGGTCGCGAGCTCGAAGTAACGGGTCAGGGTGTCGCGGACGTCCTCCGCGTCACGCTCCTCGGCGAACGGGGTGAACCCGACCAGGTCGGCGAACAGGACCGACACCAGCCGAAGCTCGGCCAGCGGGCCGGTCGAGACCGCCGAAGTCGCCGCCCGGGTCGTAGGCCCCGATCCCGCGCCGGCTCCCGGCAACGGGGTCGCGCATTCCCCGCAGAACGCATCGCCCGGGTCGTAGCCCGCCCCGCAGGCTGGGCAGGCCAAGGCCAGTGGCGTGGCGCACTGCACGCAGAACTTCCGACCTGGCTTATTGTCGGTCGAACAACTCGGGCAGATCATCCCGAGAGGGTAGCCGATACGAGATGCTGCGCTCGTGCGTGCACGATCGGCCGGAGAAGATAGGAGCCGACCATGCCCATCGTCCTGATCGGGGTAGGTGGCTTCTTCGGGGCGATCGCCCGTTACCTGGTCGACCTGAACGTGTCGGAACGGACCAGTGGTGGGTTCCCGTGGGGCACGCTCACGGTGAATCTCAGCGGCGCCTTCGCCCTCGGCATCCTGTTCGCCATCACTGCCGAGCGGGGGATCCTGCCGGCCGAGGTCCGAGGCCCCGTCCTCATCGGTTTCATCGGCGCCTACACGACCTTCTCGACCCTGATGCTCGAGTCATGGCGCCTGGCCGAGACGGGTGCTCCCCTGCTCGGGCTTGCCAACATCGTCGCGTCGTCCATCCTGGGCATCGTCGCGGTCGCCGGCGGTCTCGCCATCGGGAGGAATATCTGATGCGCATCGAGGGCCAGGGCATGCTCGCCCGGATCTACATCGGCGATCGCGACCAATGGCACGGGATGCCGTTGGTCCAGGCCATCGTCCGGGTCCTGCGCGAGCGGGGCATGGCGGGCGCCTCGAGCTTCATGGGCTTCGAAGGGTTCGGGGCCAGTTCCCACCTCCACACCAGCCGGATCCTGAGCCTGTCCCAGGACCTGCCCGTCCTGATCGAGTTCGTCGACACCGAGGAGAAGGTCCGGGCGGTCCTGCCCGAGCTAGACGAGATGGTCAAGGACGGCCTGATCACGCTCGAACGGGTCGAGGTCATCGCCTATCGCGCCGACGGCGGCTCGGAGACCCCGAAGGACTAGCCTAGCTCCGGCCATTTCCTCTGGCCGCCAGCAGGACCACCGACCGGCTCTCGGCGCGATGGCCGGGCCCGGCCACGGCTGGGGCCGAGTCGAGGTCCGCGAACAGATCGTCGGGCGACTCGAAGCTGGTGTCCAACAGGCGCCGCCAGCCGCCGCTGGTCCCGTCGAGGAGCGGCAGCTCGAAGTCGAGGGGTTCCCAATACGCATTGAGGATGAGGTGGAGCGCACCCTCCGGGCGGCGCACCGTCAGGGCGACGCTCCGTGAGGCCGGTCCGGTGTCGGGCCGGTCGAGCCGGATCCCGCTCAGCTCGACCTGGGCGTCGCGCAGGAGCTCGAGCAGGCCGATCCCTTCGGGCTCGTCGAACAGCATCTGCAGCCGACGACGAGCGTGGATCAGGCCGCGGGTGAAGCGCAGGATGTCGGCATGACGCTCGATCCCCGCCCAGTCGAACCAGCTGGTCGCGTCATCGTGGCCGTAGGCGTTGTTGTTGCCGCCCTGGGTCCGCCGGACCTCGTCGCCCATCGAGACCATCGGGACGCCCAGCGAAAGCAGGTCGAAGACCAACAGGTTCTTGATCTGGCGCCGGCGCAGCCGCTCGATGGCGGGATCGTCGGTCGGGCCCTCGACGCCGCAGTTCCAGCTCAGGTTCTGGTCGCTGCCGTCGCGGTTCCCCTCGCCGTTGGCCTGGTTGTGCTTGACGTCGTAGGAGACCAGGTCGTTGAGGGTGAAGCCGTCGTGGCAGGTCACGAAGTTGAGGCTGGCCGCGGCATCGCGATGCTTGTGGCCGTAGATGTCGGGGCTGCCCAGGACGCGCTGGACGACCGCCTCGACCTTGCCCGGATCGCTCTTGACGAAGGACCGGACGTCGTCGCGGAAGCGCCCGTTCCACTCGACCCAGCGATCGCCGGCGAAGCTGCCGACCTGGTACAGCCCGCCGGCGTCCCAGGCTTCGGCGATGAGCTTGGTCCCGGCCAGGACCGGATCCGTCTCGATGTCGAACAGGATCGGCGGATCCGCCTGCGGCCGACCGTCCTCGCCCCGGGTCAGGACCGCGGCCAGGTCGAACCGGAACCCGTCCACGTGCATCTCCTCGACCCAGTAGCGCAGGCTGTCGAGGATCATCCGGCGGACGATCGGGCCGTTCGCCTTGAACGTGTTGCCGGTCCCGCTGAAGTCCGAGTAGCGTGACCGGTCGGCGTCATCCAGTAGGTAGTAGTCGTCGTTGGCCAGCCCCCGGAAGGACAGGGTCGGGCCATGTTCGTCGCCCTCCGCCGTGTGGTTGTAGACCACGTCGAGGATGACCTCGAGATCGGCCCGGTGGAGGGCCTTGACCAGGTCGCGGAACTCGTCCACGGCGGCGGCGGCCCCCGGTCGGCTCGAGTAGCGCTCGTGCGGCGCGAAGAACGAGACCGGCTGGTAACCCCAGTAATTGGTCACTCCCGGCGGCGCGGCCAGCGGGTCGAATTGGAAGATCGGCAGGAGCTCGACCGCGGTCACCCCCAGCTCGACCAGGTGCGGGATGCGTTCGATGAAGCCCGCGTACGTACCACGCCGGTGGGGCCCGACACCCGAACTCGGGTCGGCCGTGAAGCCGCGCAGGTGGGCCTCGTAGACCACCGTGTCGCGGAACGGTCGGCCGAGCGGTCGGTCGCCCTGCCAGTCGTAGCCGCCCAGGTCGATCACGACGCTCTTCATCGGGACCGAGCCGACCCCGTCATGGGCCGCCTCGACCCGGCGGTAGGTGTTCGGGACGGCAACCCCTCGCCCATACGGGTCGAGAAGCGCCTTCGATGGGTCAAACCTGAGGCCATCCTGGGGCGCCCATGGACCGTGCGCGGCGAAGGCGTAGAGCTGTCCGGTCGAGACCCCTGGGAGCAGCGCGTGCCAGTAGTCGCCGGTCCGGTTGGCATGCGGATCGAGCGAGACCACGCGGCTGGGGGCGGCATCCTCGACCGCGTCGAACAGCAACACGTCCAGGCCCGTCGCGTGCTTGCTGTAGACGCACAGGTTGAGGCCGTCCGAGCCGAGGATCGCCCCGAGATGGTCGGCCGAGCCGCGCCCGACCTTGGTTTCGCCAGGCATCTGCGCGGTCACCGGGCGATGGTAGCGGCCTCTCCGATCCCGCGTCGCTTCTCGAAGACGACCTGGAGGTCCTGGGCCACCCCGGTCGCGAAGCCCGCCTCGCTCAGGGCCAGGTAGTACTCCCACATCCGGATGAAACGCTCGTCGAAGCCCATCGCCCGGACCGCGCCAAGCTGCTCCATGAACCGCAGCCGCCACGCCCGCAGGGTCCGGACATAGTCCGAGGCGATGTCGTCGACCTGGCGGATGAGCAGGTTCGTCCGTCGGGTCGAGGTCTCGATGACCGCCAGCGACGGGCACAGCCCGCCCGGGAAGATGTACTGCTGGATCCAGTTGGCGCCGTGGAGCTGGGCTTCGTAGGCCGCGTCGGGGAAGGTGATCGACTGGATGCTCAGCCGACCACCCGGCACGAGGGCGCGATCGCAGGCCTCGAAGAAGGTGGTGTAGAACTCGGCCCCGACCGCCTCGAGCATCTCGATCGAGACGATCGCGTCGTAGGTCCCGGCGATCTCGCGGTAGTCGCACAGCTGGATATCGACGAGGTGATCCAGACCGGCAGCGTGGACCCGCTGGCGGGCCAGGTCGTATTGCTCCTGCGAGATGGTGACCGAAGTGACCCGGCAGCCGAGCTCCCCGGCCGCGTACAGGGCGAAACCGCCCCAGCCCGAACCGATCTCCAGGACGTGCTGGCCGCGCTGGAGGCGGGCGCCCTCGGCCATCCGTCGGTACTTGTTGCGCTGGGCGTCAGCCAGCGGCTGCTCGGGCGTCGCGAAGACGGCGCTCGAGTAGGTCATCGTCTCGTCCAGGAAGAGTCGGTAGAAGTCGTTACCCAGGTCATAGTGGGCGGAGATGTTCTTGCGACTCTGGCGCCGGGTGTTGCGTCGGCCCCGATGGGCCAGTGTCCGCTTGAGCTGGATCGGCGCCCGCCACCAGCCGACCGACAGGGCGAGCGCGTCGCGGTTGAGGGCGGCCAGCTTGAGCAGCTCGGGCAGGTCCGGACTGGACCACTGGCCGTCCATGTAGGCCTCGCCGCCGCCGGTCTCACCGTGGGTCAGCATCCGGACCAGCGCCCGCTGGTCGTGGAAGTGGATCTCGCCGCGACGAGCCGAGGAGCGGTCGCCGTAGTCGTGACGCGACCCATCGGGCAGGACGACCGTGAGGCAGCCGACCCGGATCCGGCGCAGGGCCGCGTCACCGAGCCGCCAGGCCAGGCCGGCCAGGAGCGGTTCAGCGGTGAGCGGCAGTCGCTGGGTCGACGTGGGCTGGGTCATCGAGCCACCTCCCGGTGTGGATGGAAGCGCGCGCCCCGCCGCCACAGACGGAAGGCGTGCCAGTGGATGAGACCGATCGTCCGCTGGGTGACGAACGGGTGGCTGAAGAGCATCCGGACCAGGTTCCGGTCGGTCAGCCGCACCCGGCGCAAGTCCAGGCTGGTGTGGAGCAGGAGCGCCGAGTCCTGATCCTCATTGATGGTGATCCGAAGCCGCGCCGGCTCATCGCGGACCCGGACCGTGTAGCGCCCGATCGACTCGATGAACGGTGAGACGTAGAAGTCCTTGTCCATCGACGCCTGGAAGTCCGGGCCGGCGCTCATCGGCCGGAGGGTGTACAGGTGCCGTTCGCCGTGGGTGTTGTGGACTTCGACCACCACGACCTGGAGCTCGCCGGCGGGATCGCGGCAGAGGTAGAAGCTGGCCGGGTTGAACACGTAGCCCAGGACGCGCAGGTTGGTGACCAGGGTGATCCGCCAGCCGGCCGGGTCGATGCCCTCGGTGCGGAGGTGCTCCCGAGCAGCCACGTCGAGATCGTGCGCCGCGGGCGCCAGGTGGTCGTCGTCGCGAAAGGTCAGCACATTGGGGCGGTTGCGGCTCACCAGGCGGCTGGCGCCGGCCACGATATCCAGCTCGGCCAGGTCGAGGGCGAAGTAGTACACGTCGTGGTCCAGCTCGTAGACGAACGGCCGGGCCCGTCGATGGCGGACGGTGCCCTCCAGCAGGTGCGACCTCATGCCGCTCGCTCGCCGGCCGCAGGCGCAAGCAGGGCGGCGGCCTCGAACCCGGATCGACAGCCGTCCTCGTGGAAGCCATAGCCAAGGTGGGCACCGGCGAAATACGTGTCGCGGTGACCCTGGAGCTGGCCCAGTGCCACCTGGGCTTCGAGCGTCCGGAAGGTGTACTGCGGGTGGCGGAAGGCGCGTTCCAAGAGGACCCGCTCGGGTTGGATCCGGTCGCCCGGGTTGACCGACACGCAGTACTGGATCTGGCCCTCGAGCGACTGGAGTCGGTTCATGTGATAGGTCATCGAGAGCGCCTCGCCGGGGGTCCGGCAGCTCGCCTGATCCACGTTCCACGAGGCCCACGCCTGGCGCCGCCGGGGCAAGACCCGTTCGTCGGTGTGGAGGACGACCTGGTTGGTCGAATAGTCGAAGCCGCCGAGGGCGGCTCGTTCACGTTCATCGGCATCGCGCAGAAGGCGCAGCGCGTCGTCGGCATGGGTCGCCAAGACCACTGCATCGAACCGCTCGATCGAGCCGGCCCGGGTCCGAACGGTGACGCCGGTGGGGTCGCGATCAACGGCTGCCACCGGGTCGCCGCTGCGGACCGCGTCGGCCGGCAGGGTTGCGACGAGGCGGTCCACGTAGGTCATCGATCCGCCCGTGACGACCCGCCAGGACAAGGCGCTGCTCCGGCCGATGAGACCGTGGTTGTCGAGGAACCGGAGGAGGTAGTCGATCGGGAAGTCGAGGATCCGGTGGGGGGCCGTGGACCAGACCGCGGCGGTGATCGGGACCAGGAAGTGGTCGCGGAAGCCCGGCCCGAAGCCGCGATCGTCGAGGTAGTCGCCAAGGGTCGCCGGCGAGGTGACTCCCCCATCGATGGTCTGCCGGGCGTCTTTGTAGAAACGCAGGATGTCGCCGATCATCCGCCACTGCGACGGCCTGGCCAGGGAGGTGCGCTGGGCGAAGTAGCCGTTGGCGCCGCGCGAGCTGAACTCGATCCCACACGCCCGACAGGCCGACCCGAGCGACATGTCGCTGGGCTGGGTGGCAACGCCAAGCTCGGCGAGGAGCGCCGTGAAGCGCGGGTAGGTCTGCTCGTTGTAGACGATGAATCCCGTGTCGACGGGGATCTGCCCAGCGGCCGTCTCGACCGGGATCGTCTTGACGTGGCCGCCGACGGCCGGCTCGCTCTCGAACAGCCGGATGTGGTGGTCGTGGCGGAGCGCGTAGGCCGCGCTCAGGCCGCTGATCCCGGCTCCGACGATGGCGACCTTCATGGCCGTCGCCCTGGCCGTGTGGTCGGTATGGACATGGGTGCTCCGCTACTCGTCGATCGGTCATTCGCACCGATCGGGCGCGCGGATTGGTCGGCGCCTGGTCAGGCTCGGATCAGCCGGTCAAAGCCTCGAGCAGCGAGTCCCAGGCGGCGAGATAGGCGTCGACCCCTTCGTCGGTGGCCGGGATGGAGCAGACCGGGCCGGCCCCGACGATCGCCTCCCACACGCCGCGGTTGGCCAGCCAGATCCGGATCAATCGGGTCAGCAGGTCGTCGGCGCAGGCTCGTGCCTCGTCGGCATCCCGGACCGCGGTCGGCCGAAAGGTGTAGCCGGCCCGCGGCCCGAGGTGATGGATGTGCCAGGGCAGCCCGGTCCGGGTCACCGCGCTACGCATCCCATCGGCCAGCCGCGCGCCCAGCCGCTGCGTCTCGGCATATGCCTCTGGAGTCAGGATCTTGGTCAGGACGGCCCGCGCCGCCGCCATCGACAGGGCGTTGCCGAAGAGCGTCCCGCCGATGGCGACCAGGTTCGAGCGCTCGCCGTCGGGACCCTTCGTCTGGTGGAGGACGCCGGCGACGTCCTCGGTCATGCCCCACGCCCCGAACGGCACCCCGCCGGCGATCGACTTGCCGCAGGTGACGAAGTCCGGATCCAGACCCCAGGCCGCGGTGAGCCCACCGGCTCCGACCACCTGGGTGTGCGTCTCGTCGATGGCCAGGAGTGTGCCGTGCTCGCGGGTGAGGGCCCGCAGGGCATCGTGGTAGCCCGGGTCGGGCAGGATCAGCCCGTAGTTGTTGGTCAGAGCCGGCTCGGTCAGGACCAGCGCGACATCTCGACGCTCGAGGGCGGCGGCCAACGCGTCGACGTCGTTGAGCGGCACGAGAACGGTCTGCTCGACGACCGCCGCGGGCACGCCGCGCTCTTCGGGCACGAGCCGACCATCGTCGTCGCGCTCGACCAGGGCCTGGTCGAAGTGGCCCAGGTAGTGACCGTCGAAGAGGAGGACCTTGTCCCTTCCGGTCGCCACCCGGGCCACCCGGATCGCCTCGGTATTGGCCTGGCTGGCCGACAGGGTGTATTGCCACTTGGGGAGTCCGTAGCGCCGGCCCAGTTCCTCGGACACGACGATCGCATCTTCGTTGGGCAGCAGGAACTGGTTACCGCGGGCGATCCGGTCGCTTACGGCGCGAACGAGCGGCTCGGGCCCGTAACCGCAGAACATCGACATGTCGGCGATGTTGAAGTCGTAGTAGCTATGCCCGTCGACATCGGTGAAGCGCGCGCCGTGGCCCTCGACGACCCAGGGCGGAGCGTCGTGATAGCTGCTCATGAGCCAGGCCATCGGGACGCCGTTGGGCATCGAATGGCGGGCTCGCTCGCGTAGCTCGAGGGAACGCGGGTGCTCGCTGCGGAAGCGGGCGTCCTCGTCGTTCTTGAGCGCCCGGACCCTGCTGGGATCGACGGTCGGGATCATCCGACGGAACGTTCCTGAACCAGGACGCGTGCCCCGATCAGGCCGACGTCGTCGCCGAGCATCGACGGCACGATCCGGACGCGCCCGGCGGCGGTGCGGAAGGCGAATCGAGAGACAAAGGCACGAGCCGGGTCGAGGAGTCGATCGCCGAGGCCCGCGGCAAGGCTCCCGCCGACCACGATCAGCTCGGGGTTGAACAGGTCCACGACGGTCACGCAGGCCTGGGCGAATGCATCGCAGGCATCATCGACGATGGCCGTGGCGGTCGGGTCCCCGGCCTCGGCGGCGGCGACCACCTCACGTGCCCCGAATCGGTCGCCGTTGCTGGCGATGAGCTCGGCCAGGGCCGCTGACCGTCCCTGCGCAACTGCGGCTCGTGCCGCGCGGGTGAGCCCGACGCCCGACACGATCGCCTCGAGATGTCCGTTCGCCCCGCAGCCGCACGGCGGCCCGCTGCGGTCGACCAGGATGTGGCCGATCTCGCCCGCCGCGCCGTCAGGCCCGCGAAGCAGTCGACCGTCGCTGACGATCGCCCCACCGCAGCCGGTCGACACGGTGACGTACACGAAGTCCTTGGAACCCTGGGCGACGCCGAAGGTGCCCTCGCCCATCGCCGCGACCTGGGTATCCCGGTCGAGGAAGGCGGGCAGCTCGAGGGCGTCTGTGACGTGCTGGACCAGAGCGATGTCGCGGAAGCGCGGTCCGAGATTGGGCGGGTCGACCACTACGCCGCGGAACGGGTCGACCGGACCCGGCGAGGACATGCCCACGCCAAGGATCGAAGCCGAGCCGGCACTCCGGGCTTGCTCGGCGACCTGCGCCCGAACCTCGGTCAGAGCCGCCAGGCAGGTCGCCACGATCGCATCTGGGCCGTCCCCGACCGGCGTGGCAGTGCTCGTGCGGTGGCGGACCGAGCCATCCTCAGCGACGGCTGCGGCCCGGATCCGGGTCCCGCCAAGGTCGAGAGCAAGAGCGAGATCGGTATCCACCGAGGGTCGGGTCATTGCGGTCCTATCATCTATCCGTCCGTGGCCCGGCGATTATCCTTACTGACGATGATCGTATCCAGGTAGATCGGGGGGAGACCTTGGCGACGACCGAGCGTCCTCGTTCCGTCAACGCGATCATCGCCGCCGACTCGGCGCTGTGGGGCATCGCCAACGCCCTCGCCTGGACCCTCCTGATCGCACCGCTCGTGCTGATGGCCGCGATGATCGTGCTGGCCGCGTTCGATGTGGATCTCTTCCACTGGTTCATCGATGAAGACCATCTCATCGAGTGGATCCAATTCTTCGCGATCTTCGGCGGCGCGGTCGCCTTCGCCCTGGCGGCCAAGCGGGCCCGAGACCGGGGTCGACCTGGATTGGCCGCGTTGTTCGTCCTGGTTACGTTGGCCTGCTTCGTGACCGCTGGCGAGGAGATCTCGTGGGGACAACGCATCTTCGGCTGGGGGACCCCGGCTGCCCTCGAGGATGTCAACCACCAGGGTGAGTCGAACATCCACAACATCGGGATCGTCCAGAAGGCATTCAACCTGGGCGAGATGCTGGCCGGGTTGTATGGCTTCGTGCTTCCGATCCTGTGGCTGATGCCGCGGGTGCGGGCGCGCCTGGGACGGCTCGATCCGTTGCTCGTGCCGCCGATCTGCCTCGTCGCGTTGTTCTTCCTGCCCTTCGCCTACCGGGCCATCCGTCTGGTCTTCCTGCCGAATGTCGGGGAGCGGCTGGTGGAGCTCGGTGAGGTGCCCGAGTTGACCTTCTACGTCGGGATCCTGGTGATGGGCGTCGCCATCGCTCGGGTGCTTGGGTCGAAGCGGTCGCTGGGTGCCTGAGCCCGCTCAACTCGCCGCGATCTCCAGCTTGCGTCGCGCGATGAATGCGGCGAGCGCCTCGCGCATCGCCGGGTCCATCGCCGGCTCGACGTACTCGGCCAGGAGCTGCTTCCAGATGCCGTTGGCCCGTTCGGTCGCGGTTCGAGCGCCGTCGTCGTGCCAGGTCTCGAAGTTGCGCCAGTCGGACAGGAGCGGCTGATAGAAGGCAGTCTCGTAGCGCTCAAGCGTGTGGGGCGAGCCGAAGAAGTGGCCGCCGGGACCGACCGCGGCGATGGCGTCCACGCCCAGGGTCGCCTCGTCGACCTCGAACGGGACGAGCACCTCGGCCATCATCTGGAGGATCTCGGCGTCGACGATGAGCTTCTCGAACGAGGCGGTCAGCCCGCCTTCGAGCCAGCCCGCGCCCTGGTAGAGCAGGTTGACCCCGCCCATGATCGAACCCCAGACCGACATCTCCGACTCGTACGCCGCCTGGGCGTCGACCACGCTCGAGGCGGTGGCATTCGACGAGCGCCAGGGCAACCCGTAGCGGCGGGCCAGCTGGCCGGTCGCGAACGCGGCCTTCACGTACTCGGGCGTTCCGAAGGCGGGTGAGCCCGTCCGCATGTCGACGTTCGAAGTGAACCCGCCGTAGACCATCGGCGCGCCCGGCCGGACCGCCTGGGCCAGGGCGACCATGAACAGGGCCTCGGCGTTCTGCTGGGCGAGTGCGCCCGCCAGCGAGACCGGGGTCATCGCCCCGGCCAGGGTAAACGGCGTGGCGACCACCGGCTGGCCGTGCATGGCCATCTCGATCAGCCCGTCGGACATCGGCCCGTCGAAGCGGAGAGGCGAGTTGGAGTTGATGATCGTCATGACCGATGGCGCCGCCGCCAGCCCATCGCGGTCGATGCCGCGGATCAGACAGGCGACCTCGATCGCGTCGTCGACGTGGACCCGGCCCGCCCCCAGGCTCTGCCAGGTCTTGTCGAGCAGGGTGGCGAGCGAGCCATACATGTCGAGATGGCGGGTCGGCACGGGTAGATCGTTGGGTTCGAGGGGTCCGCCGCCCTCCTGCTGGATGATGTCGAGCGAGCCGATGACCCGGACGTAGTCCAGGAAGTCGGCGAAGTTGCCCGCCCGGCGACCCCGGTCGAGGTCGGTCACGAAGGCCGGCCCACCGACCGCCCCGAAGACGAGGTGCCGCCCACCGAACACCACGTTCCGTTCGGGGTTGCGGGCGTAGAGGGTGAACTCACTCGGTGCCGTGGCGATGAGCGCCTCGGTCAGCGCGTCATCGAGCCGGACGTTGCGGCTGGTCCGGTCGACTTCGGCACCGGCCGCGGCCAGGACGTCGAGCGCTCGGTCGCCCAGGACCTCCACCCCGATCTCGCGCAGGATCCGGAGCGATGCCCCATGGATCGCCTCGACCTGATCGACGCTCAGGATCTCGATCGGTCGGTAGGGATTGACGATCGAGCGCCAGGGCAGGCGGGGCAGGCCCTGCGGGGCGCGTCGGCCGCGCCGTCGGCCGGGCTCCATCGTCAATGGGTGGGCCTCACTTGGCCCGGACCCCGTTGGTCAGGGTCGTCCAGCGGATGGCCGAATGGCCGTCCTCGCCGTAGGGTCGCTCGGGCATGAAGATCTTGGCCCAGGCCGGCTGCTGCCAATGCTGGTAGGCGACCTCCCACATCGCGCTCGGAGTGGGCACCCGGACGTTGGCATCCCAGGGCCATTTGGTCGGTCGGAACCAGTAGCCGGCGAGCAGGTCGATCGCTCCCTGGAGGGTGCCGCCCTGCTTGCCCACGTACGACCACAGGTCCGTGCCGCGCAGTTCGGCCAGTCGGGCCAGGCCGACCTTGTACTGGAGCGCCTCCTGGGTATAGGACATGCCGTCCTCACCGCGCCGGACCTCGTCGGGCAGATCGCCATCGGCCGGGATGCTGTCGATCCGGCGGCGCCATTCGTCGAGAGCCTTGGCGAACTCGGCGGAGTCGCCCAGGTAGTCGGCGATGACCGCGCGCGAGAATGTCCCGGCATCGCCCCAATTGCCGTCGCGGGTGGGCAGATCAGGCAGGATCAGGTCCTTGAGCCAGGCCCGCAACGCGGCATCGTCGGCGGCGCTGAAGACACCCGATGGCCGGAGGAGGTCGGCGGCAAAGACGAAGCCCGGTACGACCCGGGCTACGATCAGCGAGGTCTGGCAGCCACCGCTGTCGGGGCAGGCATTGACCAGGCTGGTGGTCGTCTTGACCCATGCGTCGATGTACTTGCGAGCACCCTCGGCGTAGCGTTTGTCGCCGCTGACCGTGTAGGCCAGGGCCAGGCCATAGGCGGTCGCCGTATCGTCGACGAAGGGGCCCTCCGTGCCCGTGATGTCGAGGTGGGCGATCGGTCGGGGTTCGCGTTGGAGCGCCTGATCGGCGAAGGCCAGGAGCTGGTCGCGAGCCGCGGCGTACGGCTGGGTCCCGTCGTCGGCCGCCGCCGTTCGAGCCGTGAGATCGTCGGGCAGGACCAGGTAGCCCTTGGTAGCGGTGTCGAATGGCGGCAGCGACCCGCTCCCGGGCGCGCTCTCGAGCGGGCTCGTGGGTTCGTCGGTCGCGCCCGTCGGTGTCCCGACCACTGGATCGGTGGGTCGGGGCGTAATCGAGGGTCCTCCGCGGGCGATCATCCCCACGCCGACCAGCACGATGACGACTGCGATCAGGATCAGGCCAGCCGTCGGCACGACGCTCCGGCGCCTTCGACCTGGCGGGCGACCCGCCGATGCATCCATCCGCCAATTCTAGCGGGGTCATGCCTCACACCGGTCGCGCGCGCTGCGACCGCGAGTCACGCGTGCGCTGATACCAAGTCTGTTGTTGTGTAATGATGTAATCACAACAACGCAGCACTTCGCAGAGAGGCGACACCGTATGGGACACCACGACACTCCCGATGAACTCCGCGGCTGGTTCGTCGGTCGCCTGACCGACGGCTGGTTCACGGCAACCCCGACCATCACCACCGACCGGGACGAGATCCTCGTCGTCGGTGAGCTGACCGACGTCAGCCTCGACAAGGACGCATCCGACGCGGAGCGGTCCGCGGCTCGCGCCTCCCGGATCGAGGCGTTCCGCGAGGACACCAGGGGCGCCCGGATGCGGATCGCCGACGACGCCGAGCACCGCTTCGAGCGAAAGGTCGCCTGGGGGGTCCGGATCGGCGACGTCGAGAAGCACTTCACCACGATGAGCATCCCGGTCATGACCCGGCTCCGGATGCGCGAGCGGGCGGTCCTGGACACCCTGGTCGATGCCGGTGTGGCCCGCAGTCGGAGCGAGGCTCTGGCCTGGTGTGTCCGGCTGGTCGCCGATCACCAGGGCGACTGGATCGACAAGCTGCGCGATGCGCTCGGGTCGGTCGAGGCGGTCCGCGACGAGGGACCCACCCCCGGTCGCTGACCCTTGCGCCGAAGGGCGCTGACCACCACAGCCGCGACGGGCGGTACTCTAGTTCGGACGGGCAGCCTAAGACCCGTCCGGACGGAGGGGTCGTCGTGGCCGAGCGGATCCTGCTCCTGGTGGGCACCAAGAAGGGCGGCTTCATCGTCGAGTCGACCGACGGTCGGCGGACCTGGACCGTCAACGGACCGATCTGCGATGGCTACCCCATCCACGACATCAGCCGTGATCCGGCGACCGGCACCCTGTACGCCGGTGGCGGCTCGCCCTGGTTCGGACCGACGGTCTTCCGGAGCGACGATCTGGGCAAGACCTGGAGCCAGTCGAGCGACGGCCTGACCTACGGCGACGACGGCCCGAAGATCACGGCCGTCTGGAACGTGACCGCAGCGCACGGGTCGGTGTTTGCCGGAGTCGGGCCGGCCGGGCTGTTCCGGAGCGAGGACGGCGGACGGACGTGGTCCCATGTCGAGGGTCTGACCAACCACCCGACCCGACCGACCTGGGAACCCGGCGCCGGCGGACTGATCCTCCATTCGATCGTGCCTCACCCGACCGACCCCGACCGGATGTGGATCGCCATCTCGGCCGTCGGCACCTTCGAGACGCGCGACGGGGGCACGACCTGGGAGCCGCGCAACAAGGGCGTCCGGGCCGACTTCATCCCGGAACCCGATCCGGTCACCGGTCAGTGCGTCCACAAGCTGGTCATGGCGGCCGGCGAGCCGGAGCACCTCTACCAGCAGAACCACTGCGGTCAGTATCGCTCGCTCGATGGCGGGCTGACCTGGCAGGACATCGGGGCCGGTCTGCCCAACGAGTTCGGCTTCCCGATGGTCGCCCATCCCCGCGACCCCCTGACGGTCTGGGCGATCCCGCTCAATGGCGCCGAGAACGGCCGGTTCATGCCCGGCGGGTCGGCAGCGGTCTGGCGGACCCACGACGGCGGCAGCAGCTGGATCCGGGGCGAGGCGGGACTGCCTCAGCACGACGCCTACCTGGGCGTCCTGCGCGAGGCGATGGCCCGCGATGAGCTCGACCCGGTCGGGGTCTACTTCGGGACCAGCACCGGCCAGCTTTATGGGAGTCCCGACGGCGGGGTCGCCTGGAACCCGATCATCACGACCCTGCCACCCATCTTCTCGGTCGAGGCGATCCTGGTTTGAGCCAGCCGGCCGCGGTCATCCTGCCCCGCTCACTGGCCGCCCTGGTGCCCGGTGTGGAGCATCGGACGACGGCCCCGGGTTCGACCGTCGGTGAGCTGATCGCCGCGCTCGACGCCCGCTGGCCCGGTCTGGCCGACCGCCTGTGCGATTCCGGCCCGTCGATCCGCCAGCACATCAACATCTTCGTCGACGGCGAGCGGACGACCTCACTGGAAACCCCCGTCGGGCCGGGGGCCACAGTCCACGTCATCCCGGCCATCGCCGGCGGCGCCGGCACGGTCGAGGTCCAGCGCGAGATCGTGTCCTGGGCCGAGCTCGATCGGATGGTCGCACAGCTGGCCGAGCAGGTCGCGGGCGACTACGACGCGATGCTGGCCATCACCCGCGGTGGGCTGGTCCCGGCCGGCATGCTGGCCTATCGCTTGGGCATCCGCGACATCCTGGTCGCGGCGGTCGCCTACTACGACGAGGGCGGAGCGCCAGCCGAGGCACCGACCTTCCTCCAGTTCCCGGCCGACAGCCTCCTGCACGGCCGGCGACTGCTGGTGGTCGACGAGGTCTGGGACAGCGGCACGACCATCACGGCCGTGAGCGATCGCATCCGTCAGGCCGGCGGCATCCCGACAACCGTCGTCCTCCACTACAAGCCAGGCCGTTCGCAGGTGGCCGGCCGGCCCGACCACTACGCCGTGGCGACCGATGCCTGGATCGTCTACCCGTTCAAGGCGGGCCGCTGACGGTGCGCGTCGTGGTGACCGGTGGGAGCGGCAAGGCCGGACGGTGGGTCGTGCGCGACCTGCGCGAGCACGGCCACGACGTCCTCAACGTGGACCTCGTCCGGGACGGCAGTGCTCACGGGCTGTGCATCGTGGCCGACCTGACCGACCTGGGCCAGGCCCACGATGTGATCCGCGGCGCCGACGCGGTGGTCCACCTGGCGGCCATCCCGGCCCCTGGCCTGCGACCCGAAGGCGAGACCTTCCGGGTCAATGCGCTGTCGACCTACAACGTCTTCGCGGCGGCGGTCGCGGCGAGCGTCCGTCGGGTCGTGTGGGCGTCGAGCGAGACGGTCCTCGGGTTGCCCTTCGACACGCCGCCGGCGTTCGCTCCGATCGACGAGACGATCGAGCCGCGACCGGAATCGTCCTACGCGTTGTCCAAGCTCCTGGGCGAGGAGATGGCCCGCCAAGCCGCCCGGCGCTCGGGCATCCCGTTCGTCGGGCTACGCATCTCGAACATCATGGAACCGGACGACTACCTCGACTTCCCCACGTACTGGGACGACCCGACCCTGCGCAAGTGGAACCTGTGGGGCTACGTCGACGTGCGCGATGTCGCCCAGGCGGTCCGGCGCGGGCTCGAGGCTTCGATCGTCGGAGCCGAGGTGTGCATCGTGGCCGCCATCGACACGGTCATGACCCGGTCCAGCGCCGAGCTCATGGCCGAGGTGTATCCGGGCGTCCCGCTTCGCCGGGCAGTGGAGGGTCGCGAGACCCTGCTGGCGATCGACACCGCCCGTCGTCTGCTCGGCTACGAGCCCGAGCATCGCTGGGCCGATCACGTAGCAGCGGAATAGGTATCGAAGACTTCACCGCGGCGCAACTGGGGATGAACCCGGTCGGCGGATGATGGGCCTGAAAGGCCACGACCATGCGCCTCCTGCTGCTCGAAGACGACACCCGCCTGGCGGGCCTGCTCGAACGGGGCCTCAAGGGCGAAGGCCACGCGATCGATCGCGCGGCGACCATCGAGGACGGTCGCTGGCTGGCCACCGAGAACCCCTACGACGCCCTGGTCTTCGACGTGATGCTGCCCGACGGCGACGGCTTCAGCCTGTGCGCGGATCTGCGGGCCGGAGGGATGTGGACGCCGGTCCTGCTGCTGACCGCGCGCGATGCGGTCTCGGACCGCGTTCGTGGGCTGGACGTCGGGGCCGATGACTATCTGGTCAAGCCGTTCGCCTTCCCCGAGCTGACCGCCCGGCTTCGGGCGCTGGTCCGACGAGGCGCCCCGGCCAGACCGACCCTGATCGAGGTCGGACGGCTGGTCCTCGATCCGGCGGCACGCTCGGTCACCATCGCCGGCAGCGCGCTCGAGCTATCGGCCCGCGAGTACTCCCTCCTTGAGGTCTTCGTTCGACGGGCCGGTGATGTCCTGAGTCGGTCGGAGATCATCGAGCGGGTCTGGGACTGGGCCTACGACGGGACCTCCAACGTCGTCGACGTCCATGTCCGGGCGTTGCGCACCAAGCTCGGCCAACACCCGCAGGCACCCTGGATCGAAACGGTCCGAGGGATGGGCTACGTCCTGCGGCCTGGACCGGCTCGGATCGGGGCGGCCGCTGGCGCCGGTCGACGATGACCATCCGGCTGCGGCTGACCCTGTGGTACGCGGCGGTCTGCGTCCTGACCCTGCTGATCGTCGGCGCGGTCGTGTGGCTCCAGTACTCGACCGTCCTGCGCCGCTCCGTGGACGAGATCCTTGAGACCCGGGCGAGCGCGATGGTCGACCTCCTCGAAGCGGACCCGACCGCCCCGCCGGACACCGAAGGCCTCGAGCGGGGCCTCTTCCTGGTCGTCTTCGGACCGACCGGGGCGGTCAGCTACGCCAGCCCGCATGCCCCGGATCTGGGTCGACCCACGACCGGGCCATCGACCCTGCCGGGCGTCCCCGGCAAGGGTGTCAGCGCCGACGCCCTGTACGGTCTGCCGGCGGAGGGCGACCGCCTGGTCGTGGCCGGCAGCACCCTGGTCGACGTCGATCGGAACCTGGCCGGGCTGGCCCGGACGATGGCCCTGGTCGGGGTCGTCGGCGGTCTCCTGGCGATGGTCGGCGGATATTGGCTGGCCGGTCGCGCCCTGGCCCCCGTCGCCCGGCTGACCCGGGAGGCCGACGCCATCGGCAGCGATGAACCCGGCCGTCGACTCGAGGAACCGGAGCGGAAGGACGAACTGGGCGACCTGGCCCGGACGCTCAACCGGATGCTGGCTCGGGTCGAGGGTTCGACCCGGCGCCAGCGAGCCTTCGTGATCGGCGCATCGCACGACCTCCGGACCCCGCTGGCCGCCCTGCGGACCGAGCTCGAGCTGGCCCTGCTGCATCCGTCGGACAAGGCGACCCTAATCGCAGCGGTCGAGGCTGCCCACGCCGACTCGGTCCGCCTGAGCGACCTTGCAACCGGATTGCTCCGGCTGGCTTCCGCGGAGGCCGACGGTCAGGCCCTCGAACGCGAGGAGATTCCCCTCGCAGGTCTTCTGAGCGATGCCATCCAGCTGGTCCCCGTCACGCCGGACGGGTCGCTGGCGGCACTGGAGATCGAGACCCCTGACGCGACGGTCAGGGTCGATCGAGCCCGGGTCCAGCAGGCGTTGATCAACCTCGTCTCCAACGCAGCCCGGTTCGCACCGTCCGGGACACCGGTCGAGGTCGTAGCCGGGATGGATCCGGATCCGACCCACGCCATCCTCCGGGTCGAGGTCCTCGACCGGGGACCGGGCGTCGCTACGGACGTTCGGGACTCATTGTTCCAACCGTTCTCGCGGGCTCGCCATCCCGGCTCCGAAGGGACGGGCCTGGGCCTGGCGACGGCAGCCGCCGCCATCCACGCCCACGGCGGGACCATCGGGTACGACGACCGCCCGGGTGGGGGTGCCCGCTTCTGGTTCTGGGTCCCGGCCTGACCGCCCGATTTCATCATCGCTTCATCCGTCGACGGGCAGGCTGATCGCAGACGAGCGACCGGCGCGACGGGCGCCGGTCGGGTCGCACCCAAGGAGCCGTGGGATGAGCCTGCACCCTCCCGCCAACACCGATCGACCCGACGTCGGGCGACGAGCCGCCGGCCGGCGAGCCCGGCTTGGCTCCAGCCTGGTCCTGGCCGCACTGGAGTCCCATCGAGCGGCCATCGCGGTCGACCTGTCCGCTGCGGACGCCGAACGGATCCTCGAGCGGCTGCGAGCCGAACTCGGCCTTGATTGAAGCGGTCGCTTCCGGATCGGTCGAGATGGCCCGCGTCTACCGCTGCCGCGCCTTGCTCCTGTGGCCGGGCCTCGACCGGGTCCGATTGTCGCGGACCCACGGGGATCCGGTCCGGATCGCCAACCTGGTCGCTCGTCGGTCAGGCCAACCGCTGGACGTCATCGTGTCGATGGTCACCGGCGATCCACTCCCGGCGGTGTATCGGATCGAGCTGGATGAACGCTAGGTGAATCCCGTCGACATCGTCCTTCACGGTCTCCTCAGGGGCACTCGGGCAGGCTCCACCCGATGTCCCGATCCGGCGCTCCGATGGACGGATCGCCAGCGGGACCGACACGGAGAAGTCCGATGCGCAAGCTATCCATCCTGGGAGCCATCGCCATCCTGATGCTCGCGGCGACCATGACCGTCGCGGCGAGTCCATCTCCATCGCCCAGCGCCTCCCCGGCCCCGAGCGCGACGCCCGCGTCGACCGCAACGCCGGCGACCACCGGGACCGGCAGCGGATCGCCCTCGGCCACGACGACGGCTGCCGCCGTCGAGCCGTCGGCCGTGATCCACCCGATCCACAATGTCTGGGGTGTGGCCAAGGTCCACGAACTCGCCGACGGCAACGCCGACCTGAACCTCCACCTGCACGGCCTTCGGGCGGACGACCAGTGGACCGCCGTCGTTCAGGGCGGGACGATCGAAAAGCCGAATGGGGATCAGATCATCGCCACGCTGTCCGGGCCCGACGTCAGCGCCAACGGCACCGATGTCCTGACCGTCAAGCTCGACAAAGATCAGCTGCACGCCTTCCGTCGCGACCGCAAGTCGGACGGTGTGGTGGTCTTCCTGACCGACGGCACACGCCAGTCGGCAGCCGAGTTCCCGGCCGACTGACCTGGCTTGAAGCCGGCCCTGGGTCCGCCCGGTGCCGGCTTCACCATGCTCGGGACCGGGATCAGCGCGAGGCGAGTCGCTCGGCGAGGCTTCGCCCGGTCGGCGGCTTACCCGTCCGTTCGGACCTGTCGTCGAGGCGCAGGAGCGATTCCTGGACGAACCGGACGCCGAGGTAGCGGAACGGCTCGGGCTCCCAGGACGGGCCGCGACGGTCGACCAGCGGGAGCTCGGTCAGTTCGGTCGTTGCCCCGGTGATGAGATCGGCCAGGACCCGTCCGGCCAGGTTCGCGGTGGCCACACCGTGGCCGGTGTAGCCGCGACCCGAGGCGAGTCCGGTCCGTCGGTCGTAGGCGAATGTCGGCAGCCAGTCGCGCGGGAATCCGACCGCCCCGCCCCAGGCGTGGGTGAAGCCGATCCCCTGGAGGCTCGGGAACCAGGTCTCGACGAAGCGACGGAGCATGGCGTGGGTCCGCTGATCGCGGTCAAAGCGCGGCTCCATCCGTGACCCGAAGTGGTACGGCGCTCCACGACCCCCGAACAGGATCCGGCCATCCCTGGTCCGGGTCAGGTAGTCGATCGACAGGCGATATGACGACAGGCACTCGCGATCGCGCCAGCCGATCTCGGCCCATTGCCCGTCGCTCAGCGGCTCGGTCAGGACGATCAGCGAGTACATCGGCAGGAGCGAGCGGTGCCACGGGCGAAGCTGGGTGAGATAGGCCTCACCGGCGAGCACCACGGTGTCGGCCCGCAACTCCCCGCGCATCGTGCGCAGGGCCGGCCGGAGCTGGCCGTTCCCGGCGCCGGGCTCGACCTCGACGACCTCGGTCCGTTCGTGGATGACGCCGCCCCGTCGCTCGACGGCACGGGCCAGGCCACGGACCAGCTTGCCCGGATGCATCGATGCGTATTGGGTCCCGAAGATCCCGCCGAGCGCACCCTCGACCCGGATCCTTTCAGCCGCCCCGGCCGCATCCAGCCGCTGGTAGTGATCGGCTCGCCCGGCCGCCTCAAGCCCGGCCCAGTGCTCGTCCATGGCCGGGACCTGGCTGGGCCCGCGGGCAACGACCAGGCTGCCGCCCTTGGTGTAGTCCGCGTCGACGCCTTCGGCGAGGCAGAACCGGCCGATCTCGTCGACGCCGCTGTCGACCGCGTCCTCGACGGCGGTCATGCCCGCCCGGCCGAACCGTTTCTCGAGGCTGGCCGACGAGACCTGGAGCCCCGCCGCGCACCAGCCACCGTTCCGTCCCGAGGCACCGAACCCGGCGATGTCACGCTCCAGGACGGTCACCTTGAGGCTTGGTTCGCGGCGCAGAAGCTCATAGGCTGTCCAGAGACCCGTGTAGCCGGCGCCGAGGATGGCCACGTCGGTGTCACCCGACCCGTCGAAGCGCGATCGCGGGGTCAGGTCGTCATCCGAGGTCTCGAGCCAGAAGCTCGTCCCGCCGTAGCCCTCCGGGTCGATGGTCATCGGCGGACCTTCTCGGCAGCCACCAGCGGATCGAATGATTCGGTCCGCTCGACGACCGCATCGGCACCCAGCCGGCCGCGGCGAGCCGGTCGGATCGGCTCACCCAAGATCGACGGCCAGCCGCTGGCCGCGATGCGCTCGAGGGTCGCGACGGCCGCGCTGACCGTCCCGCGGGCCATCGTCAACGCGGCGCCACGAGGACGGAGCGGTCCGAGCGATCCCGCGGTCTCCAGGCCCACCGCCGCCGCTGCCCGGGTCGCCGCGGCAGCCTCGGCGACCGAGCCGCTCTCACCCAGGTCGGAGCGGACGATGAGGCCGGCCGAGCCAGCCAGGGGCAGGACCGCCCCGAGGATCGACGGCCAGGCCGCGACCGGATGGGGGCCGCGCACTGGCTCCTCGAAGATCAGCGGATGTTCGGGCATGGCCGCCCGCCGGACGGCGACCTGGGCGATGGCGGCGGCCGTCGGGCCGCGCTCCTCGAGCAGCCAGGAAGGAAGCGCGCCGATCAGCAACCGGCCTTCGGGCACGCCGTGCTGGCGAGCCAGGAACACCCCGACCAACTGCAAGGCGAGGGCGCGGCCGGCCCGGGTCGTAGCATCGGATGGCAGCCCGCGAGCCAGATCCGGTCCGACCACCAGCGGTCCGGCACCGACCATCACGGTCGCTCCCGAGCGGGCCAGGATCCGATGAGCGAAGGCGTGGTCGGCCAGGGCCCGGTCCGGATCGACGTTGCCGTCGACGATCTCGGCGACGACATCGGCGGAGACCAGGTCTATCCGCTCGAAGGCCGCCACGACGGCCTGCTCCGGTGCGGCCAAGGGCATCCCGACCGTCGCCAGCCGGGCGTAGGCGCGCCGCTCGGCGGCCGCTCCATCGACTGCCTGGCGCAACTCGGCCAGACCGCGCTGGCTGCCCGACGGGGCGGGTTCGCTGGGAGCGTCGCTGGCGGGCGACCCGCCGGGGGTGGGACGCGGCCGCCAGAACGGAACGTCGATCCCTTCGTCGTGGAGACGCTCGGCCAGCTCCCGGATGGCCGGCACGCTCACCTGGACGACATCGATGCCGGCCTTGGCCATGGCGGCCGCCTCGCGCGCCCCGACGCCGGCGTCGGTCGCCCCGAGCATCGCCCCGACCCACGGCTTGTCGGCGTCGCCGATGAGGGCCAGCAGCTCGAGACGAGCCGTCCGGTTGGCGTCGATCCGCTCGAGCGCCGCGGCGCCCAGGGCCCGGGCGGCGACCTCGACCGCCGATCGCCGATCGCGATCGCGCAGGACCTCGGCCTCGAGGCTCAGATCGACCGCGCCGGAGGCGACATCGAGAGCCAGCTCCTGGGGCGTCGTCTCGTACTCGAGCAGCGCCGCGGTGAAGGGCAGGACGACCCCGCCCGCCAGTCGATCGGGCCGATGGGCGACGTACCGGTCGACGACCTCGGCGGCCAGCGGTCGGCCGGACCGGTCGAGCCCGGTGACACCGAACATCCGGAGGAGCGCCCGCTCCTGGCCGCCGGTCGTGCACAGCCGGGCGCGCGCGCCCCAGGCCCCGGCGAGGGTCTCGGCCAGCTCGACCATCCGGTCGACCGGCCCAAGGTCGCCCGGCCCGCTCATGCCAGGCGGCCCGCTGCCCGGAGCATCGTCAGCGTTCGCTCGACCGGCAGCCCAGGCATGAGGACGCCGTCCCGGCCCGTGACCGTGTCGGCCACGAACAACGAATCGATGACGGCCTCCTCGGTCGCCTCGACCGCGGCCATCAGGAACGAGTCGATGTGAGGATCGGTCAAGTGGGTCGTGCGGGCCAGCACCGCCGGTGGCTTGCGATCGACCCGAGAGCCGGTCGAGAAGGCCAGGAAGATCTCGCCCGATCCGTGGCCTGCGGTCGAGCCGGTCCTGGCCAGTCCCAGCCCGGCCCGGCGCGCGAGCTGGGTCAGCTGATGGGGCAGGAGCGGTGCGTCCGTCGCGATGACCACGATGCAGCTGCCGTGCTCGCGACCGCCCGCCGCGACCGGCCAGCCGTCGGCGACCAGGGCCTGGCCCACGCGGACACCGTCGATCGTCAACCGCTCGAGCCAACCGAAGTTGGTCATGGCCAGCACGCCGACGTGATACCCGACGTCGGGACCATCCGGGGTCTCGCCGTCCGGCCCGCGTGGATGGACGACCCGCGAGGCGCTGCCGATCCCGCTCTTGAGCTGGAAGCAGCGCATGCCGGTGCCCGAACCGACGACGCCGAGGGCCGGGGCGCCGTGGTCGGATCCCCGCGCTCCGTCGATCGCCGCCGCCACGTGCTCCGGTCCCACCTGACCGACTCGGGTGGTATTGAGCGTCCCGTCATCGCACTCGGTGACGACCGGCATGTAGGCGCTGTCGATGCCGGCAGCGGGGATCCGCTCGACCAGGTGGGCGATGGCCGCGTCGTAGACCCGACCGATGGCCATCGAGCTGGTCAGCAGGATGGGCGACTCGATCACGCCCCAGTCCTGGATCGCGGTGATCCCGATCGCCTCGCCGGCACCGCTCAGGACCGACGCTCCAGCCGGGACCCGTCGATCGAACAGGTCAGCGGGCTCGAAGGGCACGATCGCCGTGACCCCGGTCCGGGCGATCCCGCGACCGAGCGGAGGTTCCGGCTCGTCTCGCCAGATCGTGCTGTGCCCGACTGCCACGTTGGCGACGTCGACGATCGAGTTCGTCGGGCCGGTCGGCAGCAAACCGATGCGCAGGCCGAGGTCGCGCGCCCGGGCACGCGCTGCGGGCGGCTGCGAAGCTGGCGACACGCGTCCCTCCCGGGCTCCGGCCGGAGGATCGATCGACCCGTCTTCGGCCGGTCAAGGATACGGACGCAGGCGAGGGCCCGTCGGGCCGGGCCCGATCCGGCGTCGGCGAGGTGGAGGGCGGGCCGCGGAACGTCCGGGTCGCGGAACGTCCGGGTCGAACCGGGCCAGCATCGGCGGAAGCAGGCCGGCACCGGCGCATCGGCACACACGGTCTTCATGCGTGACGCATGACCGAGGCCCTGGATATCAGCACCGTTGTTAGGAATCCGTCGGTCGGACCCTCCGGCGGGTGTCCAGCCTCACTCGCGGCCCTGCCATCGCTGGCAGTGATATCTGGGGCTGCAAGTGCACGGGATCGCGGCCTCAAAGGGCGGATGCGCAGCGCATAGCAATGGTGGTGATATCGCGAGCCCTGGGGCGGTCGAGGTCGACGCGAGGTCGGTGTCGAGGCGGGCGCGATCGGGTCGGGCGGGGTCGGGCCGGGCTCGCTCCCGGTCGGCGAAGGCCAGCGGGGACCTGCGCTACTCTCAGTTCATGGGCTTCCAGGTCGAACCGGAGCGGATCGGGCGACGCGGAGCGCGCGCGTCGGTGGTCATCGTGATCGTGGCCGCGCTGGGCGTCGTCGCATTCGCCCTTACCACGAGCTCAGGCAGCCAGCCGAACCCGAGCCCGGTCGCGCAGGCCGCAGTTTCGCCGACGAACGCCGCGACCGAGGCGGAGGCGACCGAGGTCGCGTCACCGTCTGCGCGGCCCGCACCCGTACCGGCGCCGACCCTGCCGCTCGCGGGGCGACCCTTGAAGGCGCTCGACCAGGTGCCGATCGTGTGCAACGCCATGAGCACGGAGCAGTGCGGCCGCATCGTCGACGCCGTCGCCAGCGAGCTGGTCGATCCGGGGGCCATCAGCAATATCCAGGTCTGGACCTCACTGCGCTGCCGTGACCCCGGCGACTGCCCCTCGTCGCTGACCCGCGGTCGGGTCGGCCTCGGCAGCGCCGCCGTCGCCTACGGCGCCGGCAGGTCCGATCGCTGGCTCAATGTGGTCGCCCGCAACGAGGATCCGGCGGACTTCCCATACGACGGCGATCTTGTCTGGGTCGCCCACGAGAGCGCCGGCGGGACGAGCGAAGCCCACTAGGGCCGAAGAGGACGCTCGCGGGGGCTCAGTCGACGAGGCCGGCCAGGCGCACCCCGGCGAGGAAGCCGCGATAAGCATCGAGCGGATCGTCGGCGGCGAACCGCGCGCCCGTCTCGCCGACCCGCTCGGCCCCGGGCACGACGCAGGCGTAATCGGCCTGGAGTGCGTTGGCGTAGGTGACCTCGACCACGTATGGCGGCTCCAGCACCAGGGGCCGCATCTCCCCGCCGATCGCGCGGCGGAGCGCACGTTCGGCGCCTGATCTGACACGCTCGCGGGCGACCGTCGGATGGACCGAGGCAGCGGCGTTGCGGCCGGCTCCCTCCTTGACCACGACCCGCTCCGCCCAGGGGAACCAATCGGCCATCTCGGCGGCCAGCACATCGTCACCCGCGACGAGCCCGACGGGCACACCCCAGGCGCCAAGGGCGATCGCGTTGATGGCCGCCTCGCCGGCCGGGCGGCCGTTCAGGGTCGAGCGGACCGGTCGGAACGAGTAGGTGTGGGCGATCGTCCCGAGCATGTTCCCGGCCCGGGCGTGATAGCCCACGAAGAGGGCTACTCCGAACCCGCGATCCGGCCCCGCGCCGGCCACCATCGACCAGGTCTTCTGCCCCTGGAGCAAGGTCGCTCGCCGGTCCAGCTCGAGCTGGTCCAGGTTGAACATCCCGCCGTGGCTGTCGTTGACCAGGACCTCGGTCGCGCCGCCCTCGAAGGCGCCGGCGATGGCCGCGTTGGCCTCAGCGGTCATCAACTCGACCGCCCGCGGGTACTCGCGGTCCTTGCGCCCGGTCGGGTCGTGGTGGCTGATCCCGGCGATGCCTTCCATGTCGACGCTGATGTAGACCTTCACGAGCCCTCCTCGGCGTGCGTCCGGGCCGGCGCCCCGATCCAGATGTGGCCGTCGCTGAACCGCTCGGCCTTCCAGATCGGCGCCCGTGCCTTCGTCTCGTCGATCGCGTAGCGGGCCGCAGCGAACGCGGCATCCCGATGCGGGGCGGCAGTCACGACCAGGATGCTGACCTCACCGAGCGGCACCGGTCCGGTTCGATGGACGATGGCCACCCTGACCACGCCGAAGCGCTCGGCGATCTCGTCGGCGATCTGGCCCAGCACCGCCTCGGCCATCGGTTCGTGAGCCTCGTATTCAAGCGCGTCGACCCGGCGGTCCGCGTGGAGCGCCGCTTCGGCCTCCTGGCCGGGGGCGGGCGTCCCGGGCGATTCGCGGGTCCGACCGGCGAAGATCACCACCGCGCCGTCGGCCGGGGTCGCCAGGTGGCCGCCCAGTTCCTCGCCCAATCCGGTCGGGAAGGCGGCCTCGCGCAGTTCGATCACCCGGAGCGACGGCCCGACCGGGTCGGCGTGGTCTGCCCCGCCGCTGACCGGCGGGATGCAGGCCAGCTCGTCGCCTTCGGCCAGGAGTGCGTCGCGATCGGCGTACTCGCTGTTGCGGGCGAAGCGGACGGACGGGCCGCCCGATGCGAGGACCGGGTAGCGCTCGATCAGGCTCGTCCAGGCGTCGGCGATGGTCGCGCCATCGGCCAGCTCGAGGGTCAGCTCGCGAGAGCCGACCAGCTCGCGCTGGATGGCGAAGAGGCGGACTCGGACACGCATCGGCCCGATCAGCCCCGGTACGAGGCGATGAGCAGGCCGTCGCCGACCGGCAGGATGGTCGAGACGAACCGTGGGTCGCGGAGGACGGCGGCATCGAAGGCGCGCAGGACCTCCGTGTTGCCGCCCCGCCGGGCCGGCTTGTCGCCGGACACCTCGCCCGACCAGAGGACGTTGTCGGCCGCCACCAGGGCGCCCGGCAGCAGCCGCGGCACGATCGCCTCGAGGTAGGCCGGGTACTCGTTCTTGAGCGCGTCGATGAAGGCGAAGTCGAACGGTCCGACCAGGGCCTGCTCGTCCGCCCCCAAGTCGAATGCTTCGAGGGCGGGGCGATTGACCACCACGATCCGCTCGTCGGCGATGCCAGCCTGGCGCCACCAGCCGCGGGCCTGATCCGTCCGGGCACGATCCGGGTCGATCGTCGCGATGGTCGCATCCGGTGCGGCGCCGAGGGCCAGGCACAGGGTCGAGTAGCCGTAGGCCGTCCCGACCTCGAGCAGGCGATGTCGGCCGGCAGCCAGCACGGCCAGGATGCGGCCTGACTCACGGTCGAGGATCGGGACGCCATCCGGCTCGGCAGCGGCCTCGATGGCCAGCAGACCCGCGTTGAGCGGTGCCGCCGTCGCCTCGATCCAGGCGCGATCGCCAGCGCTCGGGACGTAGCCGCCTTCGGTGCTCATCGTCGATCCTCCTCGCGGCTCAGACCAGCAGGCCCGCGCCGAAGTACAGGCCGGCAGCGACGATCGTGGCCGCAGCGATCGTGCCGACATTGATGTAGAGCAAGCCGGTGGCCGATTCCATCGAGCGCGTCCGGGCGGTCTGGATGGCCGCCCACGATACCGCCAGCGGGAAGATCAAGCCGACGATCAGATACAGCCAGACGTACAGGGCCCAGGGGCCGGTCAACGGCGCGAACGGGGCGCCGCCGGATCCGCCACCGAGGGCCAGCGACACGACGAAGTACGCCAGCTGCAGGGCCACGATCGCCAGGAGCAACCGGGCGAACAGGATGAGCGGCGCCTCGGGCAGCTTCGGGGTCACCAGGTACCAGTGACCCAGGATCATCGCGGCGAAGACACCGCCGGTGGCCGCGGCGAGGAGCAGGCTCTGGCCGATCAGGGCGAGCGGGGCCGGGAAGCCACCGCCCCAGCCGAGCGCCCCGAGGACGAATGCGCCGGCCCCGGCCAGGACCCCCAGCAGCCCGAACCAGATCGCCCGGCGGCCGCGGGCCAGGACGATCGTGTAGATCGCGGCGATGAGGGTGAACGCGAGCAGGCAGGCCCGCCGCGCTTCGTCGTAGGTCGGGTCGATGGCGACCGCCGCGGTCCCGCCGGTGATCGTCGGCAGGGCACTGTCCGAGAGGTAGGCGAGGAAGGCGAAGGCGGTCGCGCAGGCCGAAGTGAAGGCCAGGTAGCCGCGGGTCGCATCGGTCCGCCAGCGGGCGAGCACGACCGCCGCGAAGGCACCCAGACCGAGCGCGGCCAGGACCGTCCAGTTGATGAACGCGAGGTTCTCGGCGATCCGCTGTGAGGACACGGAGCGAGTGTAGCCGGGCACCACGGGCAACGCGGCCGAGGGCTAGGATGCTCGCGGAGGTGACCCATGGGACTTGGTCGCGACACGACGATCACCTGGTACGGCCATGCCTGCGTCGAGCTGGTCACACCGGGCGGCAAGACGATCCTGATCGACCCCTGGTTCGGAAACCCACGCAGCCCGAAACCGGCCGACGCGGTCGACAGCATGCGACCTGATGCTGGTCACCCACGGTCACGGCGATCACATGGGCGACGCGGTCGCCATCGCCAGCCGGCTCCGGCCGACCTGGCCGTGCATCCATGAGATGAGCCTGTGGCTGGCTCGCCGGCTGCCCGGCGGTGCCGATGCCGCGATGGGCATGAACAAGGGCGGCACCGTCGTCTGCGGCGGGTGTGAGCGTGACGATGATCGACGGCCGACCACTCGGCCGGGGACTGGAACCCGGATGGCGGCGTGCCCCTCTATCTCGGCGAGCCGGCCGGCTTCGTGATCGACCTGGAGAACGACTTCCGGGTCTACCACGCGGGCGACACCGCGGTCTTCGGCGACATGCGCCTGATCGGCGAGCTGTACCGGCCGGATGTCGCGCTGCTGCCCATCGGCGGCCACTACACGATGGGCCCACGCGAGGCCGCCCTCGCCGTCGAGCTGCTCGGGGTCAAGCACGTCGTGCCGATCCACTACGGCACGTTCCCGGCGCTCGCGGGGACCCCCGACGAACTAAGCGCCGCGATCGCCGCCCGAGGGCTGACCGGCGTCGAGGTCCACGTCCTCCAGCCCGGCGGCTCGCTGAGCTAGGTCGGCGCTAGGGACCGCTGACGATCACCAACTGGGGCTTGTTCGTCGCGTCCTCACGGGTGCTGAAGTAGACGCTGCTGGTCCCTGAGCTGACCAGGGCGAAGCTGATCGTGCTGTTGGCCGTGACCGGGGTCGTCAGGGTGAACTCGACGTATGCACCCGAGGTCGCCGCCACGGCCGAGCCGATGGCACTCCCGGACGGGACCGGGGCGTTGCTCCAGTTGACCCCCGTCTCGGTCCAGCCGTTCCCGACCAGGTAGACGCTCTGGGTGACCGATGAGCTGCCGGTCGTCACGAACACTCGCAGTTTGACCGAGGACACGGAGCCACTGAGCGCCGGGACGTTGAACTGGAAGTACGGCCGATAGCTGTTCGGTGTCGCCGGATCCTCGCGGGTCCGGATGGGATTGAGCGTGCCGTAGTTCTTCGTCACGTTGGCGGTGGCCGAGTTGATGTGCGCATCGGCGACAGGGTTGAGGGTGATCGTGGTGGGTGATCCGCCGGTCACCGTGATCGAGACCGTGGCTGCGGCGGACGGGCCCGACCCGTCGTCGACGGTGTAGGTGAAGGAGTCGGGGCCGCTGTAGCCGTTGGTCGGCGTGTACAGGACGCTGGACGAATCGGTGTTCGGACTTCCCCCGGCGCAGGCATTGTTCGACAGGCTTCCGACCGACCCATGACTCGGCTGGCTGAAGGCGAAGGTCAGGTCACAGGTCTCGATGTCGGACCCGCTGAGGGTGATCGTCTTGGCCACGTTCTGGCCGGTCGAGGTGGTCACGTTGTTGGCGGAGGCGGCGTCGTTGACCGGAGTGATCGTGATCGAGGCGGTGGCCGGCGCGGAGTTCGTGGCACCGTCGTTGACCCGATAGGTGAACGAGTCGGATCCGTTCGCGTTGGCGTTCGGGGTGTAGGTCACCGTCGCGGAGTCCGTATACGGGCCCGTGCCAGCGCAAGCAGCAGGGGTCTGGCCCGCGAAGTTCACGGTGCCCTTGGTCGGCACCGTGACCAGGCTGAAGGTCAGTTCGCAGGTCTCGGCGTCGCCGCCGGACAGGGCCACGTTGGCGGCCGTGTCCTCGTTGGTGGTCTTGCTCGTGTCATTGGCGGTCGGCGACGTGTTGACCGCCGTGACCGTGATCGTGGCCGTCCCATCGCTCAGGGAGTCGGCAGACCCGTCATTGACCTTGTAGCTGAACGAGTCGGGGCCGGTATAACTCGCGGCGGGTGTGTAGGTGACCGTCGCGCTGTCAGTGTTGGGCGATCCGACGACACAGGTGTTGTCAGCGATGCTGCCCAACGTCCCGTGGCTCGGCGGATTGGTGATCGTGAACGTCAGTTCGCAGTTGTCGACATCGGAACCGCTGAGCGTGACGGCCACACCGGTGTCGACGGTCGTGCTTGCGCTGGCCGGCTTGGCGATCGGCGGGTCGTTGACCGGAGTGACGGTGATCGTGGCGGTCGCCGGAGCTGACGGATCGGTCGGGTCGGTGGCGCGGTAGCTGAAGCTGTCCGGCCCTGAGTAGTTCGCGGCCGGGGTGTAGGTCACCGAAGCCGAGTCGTTGTTGGGGCTGCCGCCGACACACGGCGCTCCGCCGATCGACGAAAGGCTGCCGTGGCTGGGCGGGGTCACGATCTCGAAGCCCAGGTCGCACGTCTCCGGGTCGGTGGCAGACAGGGCGACCGTAGCCGCGGTGTCCTCGGCCGTGGACGTGCTGGTCGGACTTGCGGTCGGTGGTGTGTTCGCCGGCGCGATGCTCTGGGTGATCACGAGCTGTGGCGCGTTGACCGGTACGGCCGCTTCCTTGCTGTTGAAGATGGCGCTGTTGCTCCCCGCGCTGGTCATGGCGAAGGTGACCAGGCCATTGCCCGACACAGCCGACGGACTGAGGGTGATCTCGTTGTACGCGCCGAGCGTCGGTACGGAGCCCGAACCGAGGAGGGTGCTGCCGATGACCGGAGCGTTGGTGTAGGTGATGCTGCCGGTGCCCGACTCGATCCAGTTCGGGTTGGTCTGGGTGGCCCACACGCTCTGCACGTCTGTGCTGGCATCGCTTGCGAACAGGCGCAGCTTGACCCCGGTGATCGAGCCGGTGAGCCCCGTCACGTTGAACCGGAGGAACGTCCTGTAGGTGCTACCGCCGGCCACCGAGCCATCCCGGGTGCGCACGCTCGCGAGCGTGCCGTAGTTGGTTGTCGCCGAGTCGGACTTCACCTGGGCGTCGGCGTCCGGGGTCAGGGTGATCGAGGACGAAGGCGCGCTGACCGTGATCAGGCCCGTCTGGGTCACCGTATTCGACTGGCTATTGCCGTTGGTCGTGGTCAGCTTGACCGTATACGTGCCCGCGTTGTTGTAGATGTGGCTCGGGTTGGTCTGCGTGGACGTGTTATTGCCGCCCGACGATGGGTCCCCGAAGTCCCAGGCGTAGGTCAGCGTCGGCGTGCCCGTCGACTGGTTGGTGAAGGCCACCGTCAGCGGCTGGGTCCCGGACGTGTTGTCCTGGGTGAACGCGGCCTGCGGATCCTGGGGCGGCCCGCCGCCGAGCGTGTCGTGGTGATGCCAGTAGGCCTTGTCGGTCTTGTCCTGGAAGGCCAACGCGACGACCCCGGTCGCCGAGCTGATGTTCTGCTTGGTCGATGTCACGTCGTTGAGACCCGAGGCTGCCGAATCGCGGATCACAGCAGTGCCAAGGCCGGTCGAGAACGAGATCGACGACGTGTTCGAGACCTTTTCGTAGATATCGCCGCCGCTCTGACCACTGCCACTCCCGTTGTGAGGGCCGGTCATGAATACATGCAGCTTGCCGGCACTTTCGTCGAGCTCGAGGATGGCTCGCGTGTTGCTGTCCGTCCCGATCCCCACCGTGTGCTGCGACCAGGTCCCGGTCGAGGTCCGATCCAGGAGTTCGATCAGGGGCCGGGCGGATGATGTCGAGTTGCTGGCTTTGGCCACAGCGAAGATGTGGCCACCTGCATCGACCTTCATGTTCAAGTGGTCGTCGGCCGGCAGCGGGTTGCCGCTTGTCGCCGAGATCGCTGTCTCGGCGGTCCAGACGGTCGTATCAGGAGTCCCGTCAACGCGCCAGGCGAAGTAGTCCTTCACGTCGGCCTGGTTGCTCCATAGAACGCCGATCCGATGTTGGCCGCCGACGGTGAAGGCGATGATCGTCGAGATGTCGTCCAGGTCGGTCGTCACTCCGACGCTCTGCGTCCCGACCGGCAGGATTTGGGGAGACGACCAGCTCGCGTCGTTGTTGTTCACCGTGTGGTTCGTATAGACGAGGTTGCTCGAACCGCTCTTCTGCGTCCAAGTCGCCCAGAGCATCCCGGTCGAGTCCTTGGCGATCACCAGGGTCTCACTCTGGATGTTCGTCCGCATGGAGGCCGGGAATCCGCTGTCGAGGGTATATGTCTGATTCCCGTTGTTGTAGCTGAATTGGTAGAGGCGCGTCTCACCGGCCGTGCCACTCGTCGTTGCGCCGCCGTCCGCACTCCACTTCTGCGACGCGACGTACAGTTTGGTGCCATCCCAGATCGTGTCGGCTCGCGTTCCGGATCGCGGATCGAGCGCCGTCGACGTGCGACTCCAGGTCTCGCTATTCGTGTCCAGCTTGTAAATGTAGAAGCCAGCTGGACTCGTGCTCCACATGCTGGCCCACCAGACCCCATCGTTGAACCAGACCTTGCTCTCGGGCTTGGAGCCGGTGATGGCGCTTCCCGATGCCACGAAGTCCTTGTGCCCGATGTCGGCCGCGGCCACCACCGCTGCGCCACCGACCACGAGCAGGAGCATGGCGGCGAGGAACGCGCGTCCCAGCCTGGTCAGCATCTGGTTCATGGATCGCCCCCTGGTCCCCCCGGACGTCATGTCAAGCACCCTTGCGTTTGAAGACGGCGATGACGGTCCACCACATGATCTTGAGATCGAGCCCCAGCGACATCCGCTGGAGATATTCGACGTCGAGTCGGAGCCGCTGGTCGAAGGTCGCGGCATTGCGTTCCTTGACCTGCCACAAGCCGGTGATCCCGGGCACGGCCTCGAGCCGCTCGGTGTGCCACAGATCGTAAGTGCTGGCGGCGAACGACGTCGGCCGCGGCCCGACCAGGCTCATCTCGCCGCGCAGGACGTTGATGATCTGAGGCAGCTCGTCGAGGCTGGTCTTGCGCAGGAACTTGCCGACCCGGGTGATCCGCGGGTCGTCGATGATCTTGAAGTCCGGCGGCGGCAGGATGTTCAGGTGCATCAGCGAGGCCTTGAGCGCCTCGGCGTCGCGGACCATCGTCCGGAACTTGTACATCCCGAAGCGGATGCCGTGCTGTCCGGTCCGCTGCTGGGTGAACAGGATGGGGCCGGGCGAGTCGATCCGGACGGCGATCGCGCAGATCAACAGGACCGGCGCGACCAGCGGCATGACCGCCAGGCAGACGATCAGGTCGAATGCTCGCTTGAACGGCCGATAGCGCTCGGAGCGGGCCACGGACGGGACCGCCGCGTCAGCTCGAAGACTCACGACGGTCCGTGATCGGAGGATCCGGCAGGAGGTGCGGACGGAGAGCGATGACGTCGGCCGGCAGGTCCGTTGGGCGACCGACGCCCACCGGGACCGCCACCGACGGAAGCGGCGTGCCGTACAACGCGGCCAGCAGGGCGCCGCTGGTCAGGCCATCGGTCGGGAAGGTGGCGATGGCCGGCCCAACACCGATGGCATCCGGCTGGCGGGCGCGGAGTCGTTCGATGAGCAGCTCGGCCGCTTCACGGTCCGTCTCGGGGAGGAGGACGTTGACCTCCCCCTGGTCGGCCCAGGTCCGGTCGATCCGGCGCAGGAACGGGGCGATGCTGGCGGCTCGGGCGCTGGCGTCCGAACCGGCCTCGCCGGGCAGCCGGATGATGGCCATCGAGCGCTCGTGTCGGCGTGAGCGGGCGATCTCGCGGTGGACGTCCGCCCAGCCGGCCTCGGTCGAACTCGCGCTGGACATCCGGACGGCCCGTTCGTCTTGCAGCCGGGCGCGATACAGGAAGCCGATGAGCAGAACGAGCGGCGCAACGACCGCGACCGACCAGGGGTTGCTCGTCGCGATCCCCCACCCGATGGCGCCGCCGGCGATCGCCGCGACAGCCGCGATGGCCATCAGTAATCGCCGAGGAGCGTCGGCTCCGTGAGGCTGAGAGCGGCCGCGGTCGCGGTCCGGCCGCTGATCATCGCCGGATGGGCGGCGACGTTCGGAGCGTGTGAGGCGACCTCGTCCGGATCCATCCGACCGCGGCCGAAGGCCACATAGGTGAACCCGGCCCGAGCGAGGACATCGGGCGTGAGCGCGTTGCGTCCGTCGACGATGAGCGCCTGGCGCATCGTCTGGGCGGCAGCGTCCCAGTCCAGCCCGGAGAACTCGGCCCACTCGGTGACGAGCGCGGCGGCATCGGCATCGGCAAGGGCCTCGAAGGCGGACTCGACGACGATCAGACCGTCGATATCGGCGGCAGCCCGCGTGCGGGCCTTCTCCATCGGGTCGTAGGCGACCACGGTGGCACCCCGATCGATGAGCAGCTGGGCGATGGTCAGGGCCGGCGCCTCGCGCAGATCGTCCGTGCCGGGCTTGAAGGTCAGGCCGAGCAGGGCGATCCGGCGACCGACCAGCTCGCCGCCGGTGAGCTCCTGGAGCCGATCGACCATCTCGACCCGCTGGTCGTGGTTGATCTGATCGACCGCGGCAAGGAGCGGCGTCTGGACCCCGATCCGGGCGGCGTTGCGAACGGTCTGGGTGACCTGGTGCGGCAGGCACGAACCGCCGAATCCGATCCCGGCCTTGAGGAAGCTCCCGCCGATGCGCGTGTCGTAGGCCATCGCTCCGACGACGTCATCGACCTTGCCTCCGTACGCGTCGCACAGGCGGGCGAGTTCGTTGGCGAACGAGATCTTGGTGGCGAGGAACAGGTTGGCCCCGAGCTTTGACAACGACGCGTCCACGCCGCGCATCACGATGATCGGGGCGTCGACCCGGTGGTAGACCCGCCGGATGGTCCGGACGCCGTGGCCATCGGGGTCGCGGATGACCCCTGCCACGACCCGGTCCGGACCGAGGAAGTCGGCGACTGCCTGGCTCTCGCGGGTGAACTCAGGGTTGAGGATGACCGGGACGCGCGGGCGACCAGCCTGATCGCGGATCTCGTCGACGATCGAACCGAGCTGGCGGACGAAGTCGGGCGGGATCGTCGAACGGACCACGAGGACCGCATCGTCGGCCAACAGCGGCACGACCTCGGTCAGGCAGCGCAGGATGGTCCCGGTCTGCCAGTTGCCCTCAGCGTCGGTCGTCCCGACCGCGATCATCGCGACGTGGGCCGATGTGAGGGCCTCCGCCGGCTTGCCACTGAACCGGAGGGTGCCGGCTGCCACATATGTCTCGACCAGCTCGTCCAGACCGGGCTCATGAAGGGGCATCTGCCCGTTCGTGAGGCTGGTCACCCGAGTCGGGTCTGCCTCGAGGCCGGTGACGTCGTGGTCCCAACGGGCAAGTCCCGCTGCAGTCACCAAGCCGACGTAGCCGAGCCCAACTACCGTTATCCGCACTTTGTGCCCTCCCCCGAGGCATGACGCTCGACCCGAACAGCTCACCCTGCTCGCCGATACATCCCTCAGTTCCCCAGGATGCGATCTCCCCGATCGCCGGTGTCATTGGTACACGTGTTCGAGTCTGCCGGATGTCCGGAACGCGCAAGGTGCGACGGGCTGGTTACGCCAAGTACGAAGAACGTGGGAGATAAGTCCAGTTTCGCCCGCCGGAACCCGAAGCCTCGATACAGGTGGATCAGTGACTCCCGGAGTCTACCGACGCCTACCTTGCGGTCGCAATAACAAACGAGTCGTTGATGACCTGTTAGTACTGTTCGAATCGGTAGCGAAGGGTGAATTCGGTGCGTGGGCGCACCATTCGGAGCCCCGATGGTCCTATGGTTCCCTCACGCGGCCGGTTGCCAGTAGGATTGGTGCCCGCCGAAGGCCGGTACCCCGGAGGTACAAGATCCAACTGGCGCTCCCGATCCTGTTCGTGATCTCCGCGATCGTGTTCGGACCGCTGTCCGCATGGCTTGCCGTCGTACGCGAGCGCAGCGCGGCCATCTGGTTCGCCTACGGGCTGCTCCTCGGTCCGATCGCGCCGGTCCTGATCGCCCTCGCCCCGCCCGGCCGCTGCCGCGTCTGCGGGGCGCGCGGGCGTGGCTGGCTGCGCACCTGCGACAACTGCGGCTCCCCGCTCGATGGTGCCCCACAGGTGTCCATGCGCGTCTCAGCCACGGGCGAGGCGGTCGGGCCCAGCAGCCCCGCCGGTGGTACGCCGGTCGCGGCGCGGAGCGGTCCGAACCTGGCCGCCGTCGGCGCCGTCCCGGTCGCCAGCATGAACCCTGGCAGCGGCGCTGCGAGCCCCCACCCCGCAGCTACGCGCTCGACGGCCAATGACACGGAGATCCTCGCGACGGGCGTCTTCGTCGGAGGGTCCGTCCACCTGTCGCTCGGGGCGCGCTACGCGATCTCCCGGCGCAAGCGGACGTTCGAGATCCGCGGTCCGGTCGACATCGCGCCGGGCGTCCTCCGACTCGAACACGCGATGACCGGGCTCGATGCGACCGTCGTGGCCGACCGGCTGGTCGTGACCGAGAAGTCGACCGGCCGCCCGAACTTCGTGATCGTCTTCCAGTCGCTCACGGTCCAGGAGGGGGTCGACCTGGAGTCGGCTTTCGGGGCAAAGCGACGTGCGCCGCGGCGCACGAGCGCCTCGTGATGATCATGGACGGGTCTCGATGACCGACGAGACGCTCGCCAACGACGGTCCGGCGCCGCGCCCATCGGGTGGTGGGTTCGCCGCCACCGTCGCGCCAGAGGGAGTCGCGGCCATCCTGGCGATCGTGGTCGTGCTGGCCCTCCTGCTCGGTCGGCTGGCCTCGGCCGGCGGCACCGCAGTGGCGACCCCATCGCCGACCCCGACGCCCGTAGCCACCGCCAGGCCTGCGCCCGGGGTCGATACGGGCGCGATTCGGCAACTCCAGGGCGTCAACGAGGTCTTAGCCGAACAGCGTGTCGCGATCGGCCTCGAGTTAGCTGCGAAGCAGGTCGACCCGAGCAAGCTTCAGCCGATCTTCCGCTTGATCCTTGCCCAATTGACGAACACTGGCGACCTGGCGGCCCAGCAGCTGACTGATTCGCATGGCGGGGCCGCCGTGGGGAACGAGATCACGGCCATCTATTTGAGGCTGCGTGACCAGGCGTCCAACGCCTCCGACTACAGCCCGAACGATCTCAGCGCGAAGAATCTGGCCAAGTGGCGGCTGAGCGCCGTCACGATCGCCAAGACGCTCGACGAGCTTCCGCCGATCGATGCAAAGCTTGAGCTCCTCCTCGTCAGCGGCGGCGAGCCCTCGCCGTCGAGCGAACCATCGGCCGGGGCGAGTGCGAGCGCGATCGCATCCCCATCGGCCGCCACATCGCCGACGGCCGCGCCGTCACCGACGCCCATCCCCGTCACGCCGCCACCGGCCACTCCCGTTCCGACGGCGACGCCGACCAACACCGCCTCGGCGAGCCCGTCCCCCGAGCCCAACCTGATCGTCGACGGTTCGTTCGAAACCGGCGTCGGGACGCCCTGGCAGCTCCAGGTGTCCGACCCGGTGGCCCTGGCCACGGTCACGCCTGACACGACCAACCCGCACAGCCCGAAGGTCTCGGCCCGGATCGACATCCAGGCCTCGAGCGATCGGGAGATCGGGATCGCCTACAAGCAGACAGGCTTCGCCGTCCAGGCGGGCGCGTTCTACAACGTGTCGATCGCCCTGCGCTCCACCGGCTTCCGCGATGTCCGCGTCCGGATCGCCGATTCGGACAGCGGCCAGATCCTCGACTCCAAGATCTTCACGATCGGCCCGGCCTGGTCGGTCCAGACGTACCCGTTCACCACGTTCGTCAGCAGCGACGCGGCGGTGTTCTCGGTCGATGTCGGTCGAAGCGACCTGTCGGTCTGGGTCGACGACGTCTCGGTCAGCAGGATCCCGCCGGGCTGATCCGGGTCAGCCGGTGCGCAGGCCTCGCTGCCAGGCGATCTGGGCGCGCAGCCCGTCGCGAGCGCCGACCGTCGGTCGGTAACCGAAGGTCGTCTCCGCCCGGGTGGTGATCGCGCCGGTCCGGCGTTGGTCGCCCGGCTGAGCCTCCCGACGCTCGATCACGGGCTCGACGCCGAGTCCTTCGGCGATGGCGGCGACCGCCTCGTTGACGGTCAGTGACTCGCCCCCGCCGATGTTGTAGACCTCGCCGATCCGACCGCCTTCGAGGGCCCGAACGGTGCCTTCGACCGCGTCGCTGATGAAGGTGTTCGAGCGGGTCTGCTCGCCGTCGCCGAAGATCGTGATCGGGCGGCCGTCGAGCATCGCCTCGATGAACTTGTTGTAGGCCATGTCCGGTCGCTGGCGCGGTCCGAAGATCGAGAAGTAACGGACGATGACGGCCGGGAAGCCGAAGGTGTCGACGTGAGCCAGGATCAGCTGCTCCGCCGCCAGCTTGGTCACCCCGTAGGGTGAGATCGGCCGGAGGGGCATGGTCTCGTCGCCGACGGCCTCGAGCCCGTAGACCGACGAGGTCGACGCCTGGAGGAAGCGCCGGACCCCTGCCGCCCGGCAAGCCTCGAGCAGGCGCGCGACGCCCAGGACGTTGCAGTCGAGGTAGGCCTCGACGTCCTGCCAGCTCCTTGGCAGACCTGGCATCGCCGCCTCATGGACGACAGCCTCGACGCCATCGAGGGCGGGCGCCAGAGGATCGCGCCGCAGGTCGAGCTCATGGAAGGTGAACCCGGGTCGACCCAGGACGGCCGACAGGTTGCGCTCCTTGATCGGCCTGGGGTAGTAGTCGGTGAATCCGTCCAACCCGACCACCTGGTGCCCATCGCTGAGCAGTCGCTCGGCGACGTGGGACCCGACGAAGCCGGCGACGCCGGTGACGAGGATGCGCATCTGGTCCAAGCCTAGTGGATGACCGAGATGTCGTCCCAGTTCAGGGCGATGCCCTTGCCGCCGTCGGGCGTGCGCAGGCAGACCTTGTCGATCACGGCTGCGCTCGGGTTGCGCCAGCGGACACCCTTGACCGAGATCAGGGCCTTGCCCCGGGCATTGAGCAGGCGCCAGTCATAGGTCTTCCTGCCCATGTGGACCACCACGATCGAGCGATACCAGGCCCCGGCTCGGACCGGAACGAGCGTCTTGGTCTTGGCTGAACCGTTGTAGTAGGCGAAGAAGCCGTTCCGGGCGAAGCGCAGGCTGGCCGATTCGACACTCGTCCCACGGACCTCGGTGAGGACGCCGTCGGTCGCCCCCGTCCGGGCCAGACGGACGCGGATATCGACGGTGATGTCGCCGTTCTTGACCGGAGCGAAGCCCTTGCAGGCTCGGACGAAGGTGCCCCTGGTCGGCGCGCTGATCGCGGCGCTGCGGTCCGTCTTGCTGGGATTCGCCTGGATGGTGAAGGCGCCGGGCGGGTCGTTCGGTCGGAGCTGCCAGCCGGTATTCGGACTGGAGCCGACCGGCCAGGGGTTGAAGTCGTCAAAGAAGAGCAGCCGCCGCCCGGTCACCGGTGTGTCCGCGGGCAAGGTCCCAGCCTGGACTCCGCCGCCCAGATCCATCACCCCGTGCAGATAGCGGAAGGTGACCGGGTCGTAGGCCAGGACCACGAAACCGCTCTCCGGGCTGACCGGGCCCTTCGACGAGGTCGCCCGGGCGATCGAGGTCGAGGTCGCGTTGGTGATGAACGGGTCGCCCAGGCCTGTCTCGAAGGTCGGTCCGTCGGCGAAGGTGCGCTTGTAGTAGATCGCACCCCCGTGCTTCGGGGTCGTCGCAAGGACATAGACCAGCCCGGCTGCCGGGTCGAGGGTCAGCAGCGGCGAGGCGTGCTGATCCTGGACCCGACCGTAGAGCACGCTCGTCCAGGTGGGGTCGGGCGGCGTGGGGTTGACCGCGCGGGTCAGCAGGATGACCTGCGGAGAGCGGCCGTTCGAGGTCGGATCGTCGTCAGCCGCCGTCCTGACCACCGCGAACAGGCGCCCGTCGGGAGCGGCCATCGCGCGCAGCTGTCCACCTGCCAGGTCGTGCCCGGCGAGGGCGATCTCCGGCGCACTCCAGGCCTCATCCGGATCGCCGTCCTCGTGGCTGCTCAGGTAGAACGAGCCGTCGCCTCGGCTGCTCCACATCACCCCGACCCGGCCGGGGCCGTAGGCCAGGACCGTGGCGACCTCGTCCTTGGTCACCAGGCTGTGTTCGACCGGCAGAGCGAATGGCTGGCCCCAGAACAGGTCGTTGCCCAGGGTCCGGTTCACGGTCACCTGGCCATCCTCGGCGATATAGGTCGCCCACAGCTTGCCCGTCGAGTCCTGGGTCAAGACGATCGAGTCCACCCCTGTCGAGGTGATCGGGACGGGGAAGTTCGGGTCCATGACGAACCGCCGGGCCTTGGGATCGAAGGTGAACCGACTCAGGGTGGCCGCCCCTGAGAGCGACGGCGTGCGCACTCCGCTGGCGACGTAGAGGTGCTTGCCGTCCCACAGGCAGTCCGGTTGGGCCAGGCGGCGATCGTCGATGACGGTCCCCGTATCACGCCACTTCGCGCCGCCCTCAACCAGCTCGTAGACGTGGTATGACTGCGACAAGGGCTCGAGCATGGCCGCCCACCAAGAGCCGGCTGCGACCCACAGCTTGGATTGCGCCTTGTCGCCGGTCGGCAGCGGGGGCGCCGTCGGACCGAGGGGCTGTCCGGGATAGCTCGCGACGCTGGGCGCCGGCGGCAAGCTCGCCGCCGGCGACGGCACCGCCACGGTCGGGCGCACGCTCGGGTCGGGGTTCGACGGCCCGAACGGGCCGTTCGCCGCCGTCCAGACGATGGCTGCCGTGAGCAAGGCGATCGCGGCAAGGCCCAAGATCTTGATCCGGTTCGTCGTGCGCTCCGATCTGCGGGTGGTCGGCGGCGGCGAGTATACGACCGGTCAACGGCAAGCTCATCGGTCATGGACCGGGGGGCCGGAGCGACCCTATAGTGGCCCGATGCAACAGGTCGTCCTCTTCTCGGGGATCGCAGGCATGCTCGGCGCGCTGGCCCTGGTCGTGTCGCGCTGGACATGGGGTTCCGGTTCGGTCCTGCGTCGGATGATGCTGGGCGTCATCCCCGGGATCGCCGGCGCGTTCATCATCGGTGTCTGGCAGACAGACCTCATCCCGGACCGGATGGAGACGTTCCTGCTCCCGTTCGTCCTGGCCATCGGATCGTTCGCCATCGGGATCCTGGTCCTGCTCGAACTCCGGGCTCGATAACGGCTCGGAGTCGATGACCGAGACCGGCGGGCGGCCGATCGACTTCGACCTGCACGGAGCGGTGGGCATCCGATTGCTCGGAGCGACGCCGGCTGACGCCAACGCGGTCGGCCGCCAGCTCGGACCGATCGAACGGACCTTGGAGCGTCCAGCGGACATCGAGATCGAGTACGTCGACCGGCTGCCGCTCGAAGGTGCGCTCCGGGCGATCGGCCGGGACGACGCCGCATTCGACGCGGCCCACTTCGTCGTCCTGCGCGGCCGCTTCAAGGCGGCTGTCCGGGTGGCCCTACCACTCGATCGTGTCGGCGGTCCGTGCCGGATCGTGGCCGAACGCGGGGCGGGCACCATCCCGCTGCTGATCCCCATCGTCAACCTCACCGCGCTGGGACGGGGGCTGCTGCCGATCCACGCCTCGGCCTTCGTCCACGAGGGCGTGGGCGTGCTTGTGACCGGCTGGGCGAAGGGTGGCAAGAGTGAGGTCCTCCTGGCGTTCGCGGCCAGGGGCGCGTCCTACGTCGGCGACGAATGGGTCTACCTGGCCGATGACGGGGCGCGGATGGTCGGGCTGCCGGAACCGATCCGGTTGTGGGAGTGGCAGCTCCGGGAGATGCCCGAGTTCGCGGCTCGGGTGTCCCGCGGACAGCGCGCCCGACTGGCCTCGACCCGGGCCGTGGGCTCGGTCATCGGCGGCGTGGCCGGGGCTCCGGTGATCAGCAAGACCGCCGGTGGCCGGACCCTGCGCCGGATGCGGCCGTTCGTCGACCACCAGCTGGACGTCCAGATCGCGCCGGCCCGCCTGTTCGACGGTCGGGTCCTGACCGAAGGCGCCGCGCTCGACCGAGTCGTCTTCGTGGAGAGCGTCGATGGGCCGGGCATCAGCGTCGAGCCCATCGACGGGTCGGCTATCGCGGCCCGGATGGTCCACTCCATCCGCCACGAGTGGCTGGACCTGTGGACGGCCTACCTGAAGTGGCGCTACGCCTTCCCGGATCGGCCCAACGAGCACCTCGAGGGACTCGAGGCGACGCTCAGCCAGCGCCTCGGGCAGGCCCTCGGTGGACGTCCGGCCGTGAGCCTCCGGCACCCCTATCCGCCCGACATCCCAGCCCTGGCCGACGCGCTCGCGCCACACCTACGCTGAACGGCACGTTCGGTGTCCGAGCGCAACGGTTCTTGGCCGAACGGCCCATCGGGGCCACGCCGAAGGTCCCATCCGGCGCCCGAATCCGTACACTGAGCGCTCCGCGTCCGGCAACGTCGATCCTTCGGCGCGGGAACCAGGGGGACCAGTTGCTCAGCTACCGGGGCAGATCGGACGGGCACCGCCTCGTCAGCGGTGATCGATGGTGACCGTGGCACTCGTCGGGCCGGATGGCGCGGGCAAGTCGACCGTGGCCCACCAGGTCGTGGCCGCGCTGCCCTTCCCGGCCCACTACGTGTACATGGGGGTCAACCTCGAGGCGAGCTCGACGATGTTGCCGACGACCCGTCTGGCCGTGGCCGTCAAACGTCGCCGCGGCGGCCGGGCCGACATGACCGGCAGGACAGGCTCCGGTCCCGGCCAGGCAAGCAACCGCCGTCGCGGGCCGGTCGCCACGCTGCGGATGACCCTGCGCATGCTCAACTGGATGGCCGAGGAGTGGTATCGGGCGGCCATCGCCTGGGTCCACCAGCGACGCGGCGAGGTGATCGTGTTCGACCGCCATTTCTTCTGCGACTACTACGCCCATGACATCGCCGGCGGACCGGGCCGACCGCTGGCCAGCCGGCTCCATGGGTTCAACCTGCGCCGGCTGTACCCGCGTCCGGACATGGTCGTCCTGCTCGATGCGCCGGCCGAGGTGCTCCACGCCCGCAAGGGCGAGGGCACGGTCGAATCGATCGAAGCGCGGCGCCAGGAGTACCTGGCCCAGGCCGACCAGTTCGGCCGCTTCGTCGTCGTCGACGCCCGCCAGTCGACCGAGAAGGTCATCGCCGACGTCCGCGAGCGGATCGTCGACTTCGTCCGGGGCGCCCCGTCGGTCCGGGCGGCCACGGCTGCATCCGGAGGTGGACAGTGAGGATCCTGGTCGCCAGCCCGATCGACCCCGGCGCCCTCGAGGTGCTGCGCTCGCGCCACGATGTCGTCGCCGCGTTCGGCGCACCCGAGGACGAGCTGCGAACACTGGCCGTCGACCGGGAGGCGATCGTCTTCCGGAGTGGCGTCTCGATCAGCTCCGAGGTCCTTGCCGCGGCCACCGGACTGCGTCTGCTGGTCCGGGCCGGATCGGGCCTGGACAACCTCGACCTGGAGCAGGTCCGGCGACGCGGCATCGAGCTCCATCGGATCCCTGGACCCGGCGCCCAGGCCGTCGCTGAGTTGACCTTCGGGCTGATGATCAGCCTGGCCCGCGGGATCGCCCTTGGTGACCGCCTCCTGCGCCAGGGTCACTGGGCCAAGAGCGAGCTGGTCGGCTACAACCTGACCGGCAAGACCCTGGGCATCGTCGGCCTGGGCTCGATCGGCTCGCGGGTGGCCGCCCTCGGCTCGGCCTGGGGGATGCATCCGATCGGCTGCGTCGACGCTCCGAGCCCGGAGCGGACCGCCGAGTTCGCCGCCCGCGGGATCGAGCTGACCGACCTGGACGGCGTCCTGGCGGCGGCCGACTTCCTGACCATCCACGTGCCGCTCGGGTCGGCGACCCGCGGGATGATCGGACCGGCCGAGCTGGCCAAGGTCAAGCCGGGCGTGTTCCTGGTCAATGTCGCCCGGGGCGGGGTCGTCGACGAAACGGCCCTGTTCGAGGAGCTCCAGCCGGGTGGCCGGATCCGAGGCGCAGGCCTCGATGTTCATGTCAACGAGGGCGAGGGCAAGATCTCACCGCTGGCGGGGCTGCCCAACGTCGTCCTCACCCCCCATATCGGTGCGGCGACCGTCGACGCACAACGCGAGATCGGCCAGGAGGTCGTCGCCATCTTCGACGCCGCCGAACCGACCAAGGAAGGATCGGTCATGAGTCACACCACCGCCGGGCAAGCATGAATCGGGCCGATCGCAAGCGAGCCAGGCTGCGTGCCGCGCTCGCCGAACCACGCGCCGTCGTGGCCGTCGGCGCCCACGATGCGCTGAGCTCCAAGCTCATCGGCAAGTACGGCTTCGATGCCGTTTGGGTCAGCGGCTTCGGCGTCGCGACGATGGCCCATGCCCTGCCGGACCTCAACCTGACCACGATGACCGAGGCGCTCGCCGCGGCGGTCGCCATCGATGCCGCGACCGACCTGCCGGTCATCGCCGACGTCGACAACGGCTTCGGTGGGCTGGGCAACGTGGTCCGGACGCTGGTCGACTACGAGCGGGCCGGGATCTCGGCGATCTCACTCGAGGACAACCTGTTCCCCAAGCGCAACAGCCTGTACACCGGCGAGTCGAAGCGCGAGCTCATCCCGCGCGACGAGCAGGCCCGTCGGATCAAGACGGCCAAGACCTTCCAGGACGGCGACGGGTTCCTGCTCATCGCCCGGGTCGAGAGCCTGATCGCGGGCCATGGGGTCGAGGACGCTTGCGCCCGGGCCGACGCCTACGTCGAAGCCGGCGCCGACGCCATCCTGATCCACTCCCGGGACAAGACCCTGTCCGAGATCGAGGGCTTCCTGGGCGCCTGGAAGGGTCTCGGCTCGGTCCCGTTGGTGGCCGTTCCCACGCTCTTCCCGAGCTACACCTCAGAGCAGCTCTATGGCAAGGGCTTCAACCTGGTCATCCTGGCCAACCACCCGATGCGGGCCGCGGTCAAGGCCATGGAAGACACCCTGGCCGGGCTGGCCGTGGCCGGGCGGGCGGCCGATGTCGATCCGCACATCGCGACGGTCGATCACGTCTTCGACCTGGTCGGGACCAAGGAAGCCATCGCCCTCGAGGACGAGGTCGGCTGAGCCCGATGTCCGAGCGCTCGTCTGCGCCGCTCGTGAACCCGGCAGTCGTGATCGCCCTCGACTGCATCACCGGGCTCCAGACGGCGCGCCTGCTTGCGGCACGGGGCATCCCGGTCGTCGGCCTGGCCGCCGACCGGAGCCACTTCTGCGCGCGTACCCGGGTCGTCCGGCGGGTCGTCGAAGGGCCGACTGCCGGTGACGGGCTGATCGATGGACTCGAGCGGCTCGGCCCCGAGCTGGCCGATCCGGAACGCGGTCCGGCGGTCCTGGTCCCGTGCTCCGACGCCTCGGTCCTGGCCATCTCGGCCGGGCGCGAGCGCCTGGCGCCGTGGTACCGCTTCGTCCTGCCGGCCCACGACACGGTCGAGCTGTTGATGGACAAGATCCGGTTCACCGAGCACGCCCAGGCGCACGGACTGGCCATCCCGCCGACCCGGATCCTGCGCGATCGGGACGATGCCCTGGCGGCTGCCGGCGAGCTCGGCTATCCGGCCGTGATCAAGCCCGGTCTCAAGACGGCCCGCTGGCAGGCGGCGACCAAGGCCAAGGTCTTCAGGGTCGAGTCCAAGACCGAGTTCATCGAGACCTACGAACGCTGCTCGGCCTGGGCCGACGTGCTCATCGCCCAATCGTGGGTCGAGGGTGGTGAGGGCGAGCTGTACTCGTCGAACGTGTACTTCGACCGCGACTCGCGGCCCCAGGTCACGTTCATCGCCCGGAAGATCCGCCAGTGGCCGGTCGAGACCGGGACCAGCTGCCTCGGCGAGGAGGTCCACAACGAGGCGGTCCTGGCCGAGTCGATCCGCCTGTTCGGGAGTGTCGCCTACCAGGGCCTCGGCTACCTCGAGATGAAGCGGGACAGCCGGACCGGCCGGCAGTTCATCATCGAGCCGAACATCGGCCGACCGACCGGCCGCTCCGCGATCGCCGAGCGGGGTGGGGTCGAGCTCCTGCTGACCGCTTATCGCGACGCGCTCGGCCAGCCACTGCCGAGTGCCCGCCGCCAGCGCTACGGCGGGGTCAAGTGGATCTACTGGCGGCACGACCTTCAGGCGGCCTTGGTCGCTGCCCGCCACGGCCAGCTGTCGCCGGCGGAATGGCTGCGCTCCGTCCGCGGACCCAAGATCGAGGCGGTCGGGTCGCTCCGGGATCCCTTGCCCTTCGTCCTCGACGCCTGGCGGACGGCGTCGGTCGGCGTGACCCGGCTGCGCCGCCGGCGACGATCATCGGGGCGGGTGGCGGGCGAACCCGTCGCCGGGGAAGCCTGAGATGGGTGGACCCCGGGCCGCCGCAGCCGCGGCCGCCGCGACGCCGGTCTTCGGCGGGGTCGTCCGGGCGCTCGAGGCCATCGACCGCGACCGACCCGACATCCTGCCCGTGCTGACCTATCACCGGGTGGCCGAACCGGACGACGACCACTATCCGGGCCTGATCAGCGCCAGCCCCGAGGCGTTCGGCGAGCAGGTCGAGGCGCTCGCACGGCGCTTCTCGTTCGTATCGCTCGAGACCGTCCTGGATCGGCTGGACGGCGGGGCGGCGGTGCCGGCACGATCGATCCTGCTGACCTTCGACGACGGCTATCGCGACTTCGCCCAGAACGCCTGGCCGGTCCTTCGACGCCTGGGCATCCCGGCCGTCCTGTTCGTGCCGACGGCGTTCCCGGACCGACCGACCGCGTTCTGGTGGGACCGGCTCTATGCCGCCCTCATCGGAACGGGCCGGACGGAGCCGCTCGAGACGACCGTCGGGATCCTGCCGCTGGCGACCCGCGACGAACGCATCGCGGCCTTCCGGGCACTCCGAGGACTGGTCAAGTCACTGCCCCACCCGCAGGCCATGGCCGAGGTCGATGAGCTGGTCGCCCAGCTCGGCGGCGCTGCCGGCGAGTCATCCGTCCTGGGCTGGGCGGACCTGCGCACGTTGGCGGCGGAAGGGGTCACCCTCGCGCCCCACTCGCGGGTCCATCCCCTGCTCGAGCGGGTCGACTCCGCCGACCTCGACGCCGAGATCGACGGTTCGCGGACCGATCTGGCCGACCACATCGGCTCGGCGCCGGCAGCCTTCGCCTACCCCAGCGGCAGCCACTCGGACGGGGTGGTGGCGCGGGTCGCGGCGCTCGGCATGCGGGCCGCATTCACGACGATCCGGGGGGTCAACGACCTCCGCCGCGCGGATCGGCATCGACTTCGACGGATCAATGTCGGGGGACGTTCGAGTCCGGCGCTCATCCGGGCGCAGGCACTCGGCTGGCTGGCTCGATGAGGCCGCCCAAGACGACGGTGATGGTAGGCTGCGGGTCCCTTGAGCCGTTCCGGAACGGCTCTTGCGACTCGCTCGACGGAGGGACCTAGGTGGAGCTCTCGGGTTACTTCGCGGTCGCGCGACGCTGGTGGTGGACGCTGCTGGTCGCTGCGTGGGTCGCCGGGCTGGCCGGCTTCTACGTGGCCAGCGGCATCCCGCCGACGTACGAGTCATCCGTCCAACTCCTGGTCGGGCCGATCAACACCGATGCGGCGACGGTCGGCGCCTCGGCCAAGCTGATCCAGACGTACGCCCAGCTGGCGACGACTGATCCGGTCCTCGGTGACGCGCTCCGAGAAGCCGGATCGGACATCTCGATCGGCTTGCTGGCGTCCAATACCCGGGTATCGGCCAACGTCGACAGCAGGGTCCTGACCATCCGAGTCCAGGCCGGTGAACCGCAGGTGGCAGCCGACCTCGCGAATGGCATCGCCGCGGTCCTGGCCCAGAGAGCGAGCGCCGGGATCATCCGTCCCGAAGGTCAGCTCGTACCCATCCAGCAAGCCGTCGCCAACCCCAACCCTGTGGCCCCCCAGGTTTCTCTGATCGTCCTCCTGGCGACGGCTGCCGGGATCCTGGCTGCCCTCGTCCTGGTGCTCATGATCGAATACTTGAGTCGGACCGTGGCCAGTCGCGAGGAGCTGGCCAAGCTGGTCGGGGCGCCCGTCCTGGGCTCCGTGCCGGCGCCAAGGCGCTCGCGCCCGGATGCTCGTGACCTGGTCGACGAGGGATCGTCGGCGGCCAACGTCTACCGCGTCCTGGCCGCCCGGATCGTCTTCGGCGACCCGGATGACGTGCTTCACAGCATGGCCATCGTCGACGCCGAGTCGGACACTGGGTCGGCGGTCGTGGCCATCAACCTCGGTCGCGCCCTTGCCCGCCTCGGCCGGCGGGCCGTGGTCATCGACAGCGGCTCGCGGAGCAGCCTGGCCGAGCTGTACGGGATCGACCCCACCCCGGGCATCCGCGAGGTCCTCAGCCGCGAGGTCCAGCCGCGGGCCGCGATGCGGGTCGTGTCGGACCGCCTGGCGATCATCCCGGCCGGCTATGAGGGCGGTGACGCGATCGATCCCGACCGGGCCCGAGCCGTGATCCAGGAGCTGCTGGCCTCCGCGGACGTCATCATCGTCTCCGCGCCGCCGGTCCAGGCCGGCCCGGGGGCCTTGTCGTGGGCCCGGGTCGTCGGACGGACCGTTCTCGTCGCACGCCGAGACCACGCCCATCGCGAGGACGTCGAAGCCGCGGCCGAGACGCTGGTCCACGTCGGTGGCAGCCTCATCGGAGCCGTGATGTCGGAACGACCGGCAGCCTTGTCCGGGCTATTCGGCCGCGGTCGATCCGGTTCTGCCAAGCCGGTCCAACCCAAGCCGAAGTCGATGGCCGCCAAGGTCGCCCCAACGGAAGCTGCCCCGCCCACGGTCGCCTCCAGCACCTATCGTCCGTCGTCCTCGACCCCGACCTATCCGGTCCCGCCGACCAGCTATCAGCCACCGGTCGCGGCCTCGCCGGATCGCGCGCAGGCGCCGTCGAGCTACCAGACTCCGGCGTCGTCGAACTCCCCGGCCGCGGCCCCGGCGGCGCCGGTCCTGGCACCCTCGACGATCCGACCGACCGTCATCCGGGCGAGCGCGCCGATCGCACCCCCGCCCCCGGCGGCGCCGCCGGTCGTCGCCGAACCGACGCCCAGCAAGGCCACCTCGACGACCCGCTCGACCACGGCCAAGCCACGTACGACTGCGGCGGCCAAGCCCCGCGCGCCGCGCTCGACGACGCCGAAGACCCCGACCGACAGTCACTGAGGCGGACCGGGTGCGCGTCCTCGTCACCGGCGGTGCCGGCTACATCGGGTCCGAGACGGTCCGACTGCTGGCCGCCAGGGGCCATCAGCCGGTCGTCCTCGATACGCTCGAGCGAGGGCACCGGGCCGCGGTCGACGGGGCGGCCTTGATCGTCGGATCGATCAGCGACGGCGGGTTGGTCGAGGCGACCCTGCGCGAGCACCACATCGAGGCGGTCATCCATTTCGCGGCGCTGAAGTCGGTCGAGGCGTCGTTCAGCGACCCCGCCGGCTACTTCGGGACCAATGTGGGCGGATCGTTCGCACTGTTGGGCGCGATGGGCCGAGCGGGCGTCTCCCAGCTCGTCTACTCGTCGTCGTGTGCCGTGTACGGGACGCCATCCGATCTGCCGGTCCGAGAGACCAGCGAGCTCCACCCCGAGAACCCATATGGCGAAACGAAGCTGCTCGTCGAGCGCGCCCTGCGCTGGTTCGACGGGGTCGGCATCCGGACGGTCAGCCTGCGCTACTTCAACGCCGCTGGAGCGGCCTTCGACGGCCGCCACGGCGAGGATTGGACCGATGCACCAAACCTCGTCCCGGTCGTCATCAAGGCTGCCCTGGGACGCGGCCCGGCGGTCCGGATCCTGGGCTCCGACTATCCCACTCCCGATGGGACGGCGATCCGCGACTACGTCCACGTCGCGGACCTGGCCGAGGCCCACCTGCTTGCCGTCGAAGCGCTCGCCGGCGGGTTGCCCAGCACGACGCTCAACCTGGGCACCGGCCAGGGCTCGTCCGTCCGGGCCGTGATCGAGGCGGTCGGCGCGGCTGCCGGTGCGCCGGTCCCGATCATCGAGGCCGATCGGCGGGCCGGCGACCCCGCGGCGATCTGGGCCGACCCATCCCTGGCCGAGGCGACCCTCGGCTGGCGGGCACGATATCGACTGGACGCCATCGTCGAGACGGCCTGGCGCTGGCACTCGGTCCATCCCGATGGATACGGACGGTGACGGCCCTGGCCGTGGCGGCCGTCGCCGATCCGCCCGACCGATCGGCCGACGAACCCGCCGCATTGCGGGTGGCCTACGTGATGTCGCGCTTCCCGAAGCTGACCGAGACCTTCATCCTGTTCGAGATGGCAGCGGTCGAGCGCCAGGGGACCGACGTCTGGCTGTTCCCCCTGCTGCGTGAGCGCGAAGCGACGATGCACCCCGAGGCGGCCCCGTACGTCGCCCGGGCGCATTACCTCCCGTTCGTCGACCGAGCGATCCTGGCCAGCCAGTGGCACTTCCTGCGCCACGCCCCGCGACGCTACCTGGGGACGCTTGGGGCGATGCTCCGCGGGACCTGGCGCAGCCCCAACTTCCTGGTCGGCGGGATCGGCATCTTCCCCAAGGTCGCCCACGCCGCCAGGCTCATGGAGCGTGACGGCGTCCAGCACGTCCACTGCCACTTCGCGACCCATCCGGCCCTCGCCGGCCTGCTCATCCATCGCCTGGTCGGGATCCCCTATTCGTTCACGGCCCATGGCTCCGACCTGCATGTCGACCGGACGATGCTCTGTCAGAAGGTCAGCGAAGCTGCCTTCACGGTGACCATCTCGAACGACAACCGAAAGGTCTTCGAGCGCGAGTGCGGTGGCCCCATCGCCAGCCTCGAGGTCATCCACTGCGGGGTCGACACGGGCGTCTTCCACCCGATCCCGCGGAAGACCGACCGGGCCGGGCTGGCCATCCTGTCGATCGGCACGCTGCACGAGGTGAAGGGTCAGACCCACCTCATCGAAGCATGCCGGTTGCTCGCCGCCGAGGGCGTCCCGTTCACCTGCCAGTTCGTGGGCGACGGACCGGACCGGGCGGCCCTCGAGGCGCAGGTGACCGAGGCCCGGCTGACCGATCGCGTCGAGTTCCTGGGCCAGCGGACCAGGACCGAGATCGCCCGACTGTTGGCTTCGAGCGACGTCCTCGTCGCCCCGAGCGTCCCGACCAGGGGCGGCAAGCGGGAGGGCATCCCGGTCGTCCTGATGGAAGCGATGAGCGCCGGGCTGCCGGTCGTGGCCAGCGCCCTGTCGGGCATCCCTGAGCTGGTCATCGACGGTCAGTCAGGATCGACCGTCCCGCCGGGCGACGCCCCGGCCATCGCCGCCGCCCTGGTCCGGCTCCATGGCGACCCGGACCTGCGAGCCCGCCTGGGCAACGCCGCCCGGGAGCGGGTGGTCAGCGAGTTCGATGTCGACCGCAATGCCCAGCGACTGATCGAACGGATCCGGCTGGTGAAGGCTGCGCCGGCCGCAACGACGGCCGCGTGATGATCAAGGCGCTGTTCTGGTCGGCCGTGGTGACCATCGCCTACACCTATGTCGGGTATCCCATCCTGGTCCTTGCCCGGGCGACCATCCGTCCACGGCCACCGCGATCGGCTCCGATCGAGCCGTCGGTCAGCGTCGTCCTGGCAGCCAGGAACGAGGCTGCTGCGATCGGCGCCCGGCTGGACAACCTGCTGGCGCTGGACTACCCGGCGCAACGGCTACAGATCGTGGTCGCGTCGGATGGCTCCGATGATGAGACCGTGGCGATCGGCGGGCGGTACGCGGATCGCGGCGTCCGGATGCTCGCCCTCGACCGGGTCGGCAAGGCCGACGCGCTCAACGCCGCGGTGGCCGCTGCGACCGGCGACATCCTCGTCTTCACCGATGCCAACACGATGTTCGAGGCGAGCGCGCTGCGCGCCCTGGTCGCCCCGTTCGCCGATCCGGAGGTCGGCGGGGTGGCCGGCGACCAGCGCTACCTGCCCCTTGGGGGCGACACGACCGAGGCCGCCGGTGAGCGGAGCTACTGGGACTTCGATCGACGACTCAAGCTCGCCGAGAGCGCAGCCGGAAGCACGGTCGCGGCGACCGGCGCGATCTACGCCATCCGGCCTGAACTGTTCCAGCCGGTCATCAGCGGGGTGACCGACGACTTCATCACCTCGACCGCGGTCATCGACCAGGACCGCCGGCTGGTGTACGTCGCCGACGCCGTCGCCTGGGAGCCCGTCGCGCCATCGAACCGGCTTGAATACCGACGCAAGGTCCGGATCATGACCCGCGGACTGCGCGGCGTGGCTGCCCGCCGAGCCCTCCTCGATCCGCGTCGGAGTGGGTTCTATGCGATCCAGCTCGTGTCCCACAAGATCCTGCGCCGGCTGATGGCGGTCCCGCTCCTGATCGTCGCGTTGGGTGCGCCGTTGCTCTGGGGCCAGGGCCCGATCTATCAGCTGACGACGCTCGGTGCGGCCGCCGTTGCCGGGCTCGGGACGGTCGGACTGGCCGCTCCCGGATCGCGGGTCGGGCGGCACCGGATCGCCGGCCTCGCCTCGTTCTTCCTGCTGGTCAATGTCGCCTCGCTCGAAGCGGCCTGGAACCTGCTCAGTGGTCGGCGGATCGATCGCTGGGAGCCGCGCCGGACGATCGACGAGCCGGCGGATACCACCCTCGGGACGCCGAGCGAGGCTGGGCCGCGATGAGCACCAGCCCCGGCCCGATCGCGGTGGCTCAGGACGGGCCGCGGTTCCGCTGGCCGCCGATCATCGTCGCCTTGTTGGCCATCGGCGCCTGCGCCGTGGTCGGAGCGGTCGCCGCGGATCGACCGATCATCGCCGCCGCCGGCTTGGCGGCCGTGCTGCTTGGCCTGGCCTCGGTCATCAGGCCCGAGATCGCGACCCTGATCGTCGTATTCCTGCTCTACAGCAACGCGGCGGTCATCTCGGTGACGCGTTTCGGGATGCCCCTCTTCATCGGTGCGATCGTGCCCATGATCCTGGTCGTGCCGCTCGGCTACGAGCTCCTGATCAAGCGCCACAAGATCGTCATCACGCCGGCCTTCCCGTGGGTCGCCGGGTTCCTGCTGGTCCAGATCCTGGGCGTCCTGTTCGCCCGGGACATGTCCGATGCGATGGCCGGCCTGATCACCTTCCTGCTGGAGGGCGTCGGCCTGTACCTGCTGGTCGTCAACGTGGTCCGGACGCCCGCGGCGATGCGCAACGTGATCTGGACCCTCCTCGCCGTCGGCGCGTTCCTGGGGGGCCTGTCGGTGCTCCAGGCCGTGACCGGGACCTACTCCTCGGACTACTTCGGGTTCGCCCAATCGGACGCGACCAACGACCTGGGCATCGTGACCAAGGGCGTCGCCCGCCTGGCGGGTCCGATCGGCGAGAAGAACCGCTACGCGCAGATCATGCTCATGCTCGTGCCCCTGGCACTCTTCCAGGCGTGGACCGAGCGCCGGCGAGTGCTCAAGCTGGCCGCCTACGGCGTCGCAGTGCTGACCTCAGGGGCGGTGATCCTGACGTTCTCTCGCGGTGCGGCCGTCGGGTTCGGGCTGGTGATCGTGATCATGGTCCTGCTGCGCTACATCAAGCCGATCCAGCTCTTCGTGGTCCTCGTGCTGGCAGTCTCGTTGCTCATCGCCGTGCCCCAGTACGCCGAGCGGCTGACGAGCCTCAATGCCATCGTCGATGCCGTCACCGGCGGAGATTTGGGTACCCAGGCCGACAACTCGATCACCAGCCGGGCGACCGAGAACCTCGCGGCGCTGGCCGTCTTCTCGGACCACCCCGATCATCGGCGTCGGTCCGGGCGAGTTCAGCACGTACTACCGTGAATACGCCAACGACATCGCGATCAACGTCAAGGCCGAGGATCGCCAGGCCCACAACCTGTACCTGGCGACCGCCGCGGAGACCGGCGTCCTTGGTCTGATCTGCCTGATGGCAGTGCTCCTGGTCACGCTCTGGGAGCTCGCCAAGGCCCGTAGGAAGTGGGTCGGCCGTCGGACGGACCTGGCCAACATGGCCACCGCCTTCAGTCTGTCCGTGCTGACCTACATGACGACCGGGATCTTCCTGCACCTGTCCTACGCCCGTTACTTCTGGTTGATCATGGCCCTGGCCGGAGCGACCGCGGCGATCGCCCTGGCCGAGCCGGATCCGGATGCGAAGCCGAAGGTATCCACCGACCCCTACCGCGGACCGCGCGTCAATCCCTGACCCGAACTGCGCGGGCTTGGCGCCGGGGCGGGCTGGCGCCGGCGCGGGCTTGGCGCCGGGGCGGGCTGGCCCTCGGATCTCACGCCATCGGAGAGCCGTCTGGGCACCGGGAATTGAACGGCGCGGCCACCGACCCGAAGGCCGAGAACCGCGCCGTCCAGAGGCGCCGGTCTAGCGACCGATCACTTGAAGTAACCGGTCACGTCGAGGATGAGGTTGGTCGAGGCGGATGTGACCGGGGAGACGTACACCCCCTGGAGCGTGCCGCCGGCACCCAGCTGGACATCGAGCCCGTTCGCTCGGTTGTCGCCGACCGGGAAGTTCAGGGTGGATGACGGCGGGTTCGAGGTCGCCGTGGGGCCGACGAAGGCAAAGCCGCGCTGGTTCTGGTCGGCGACCGTCAGGTTACCCGTGATCGCGACCGCGTCAACGGGCGCCGCGTGACCGGTCCCGGCCACAGTGAACGTCCGAACGGTGTGGTTGGTGAACTTGCCGGCCAGGCCCGTGCCGTTCCGGGTGTTGAGCTCGCGGGTCGGCGCCAGGGGGAAGTACCGGGCCCCGGTGGCGTCGCTCGTGAAGTACCCGGTGAGATCGAGGATGAGGTTGGTCGAGGCGGTCGTCACCGGGGAGATGTACACCGCCTGGAGCGTGTGCGAGGCACCGAGCTGGACGGTGATGTTGTTGGCCCGGTTGTCGCTGACCGGGAAGTTGAGCGTCGACGAAGGCGGGTTCGCGCTGGCCGTCGGGCCGACGAACACGAAGCCGCGCTGGGTCTGGTCGGCGACCGTCAGGTTGCCGGTGATAGCCACCGCTGCGGCCGGCAGGCCGGGCACCGTGAACGTGCGGACGTTGTGGTTGGTGAACATCCCGGACAAGCCGGTCCCATTCCTGGTATTGAGCACCCGGGTCGGGTCGACCGCGGTGTAGGTCGCGTCGCCCGAACCGTCGACGAAGTACCCAGTCACGTCGAGGATGAGGTTGGTGGTCGCTCCGGCGACCGGCGAGACGTACACGGCGGCCAGTTCGCCGCTGCCGTTCAAGGCGACCGTCACCCCGTTGGCCCGGTTGTCGCTGACCGGGAAGTTCAGGGTCGACGAGGTCGGATTCGAGCTGGCCGTCGGGCCGACGAACACGAAGCCGCGCTGGCTCTGGTCGGCGACGGTCAGGTTGCCGGTGATCGCGACGGCGTTGGACGGGATCACCCCGACCCCTGCGATCTGGAAGATCCGAGGCACGCTGTTGACGAACTTGCCACTGAGACCGGTCCCGTTCCTTGTATTGAGGATCCGGGTCGGGTCCATCGGCGTGTAAGTCGCTCCGGGTGGGGGCGTCACGTGGATGTAGCCGGTCTTGGTCACGGAGTTCGAACCGACCGCGTTGGTCACGGTCAGCTTGACGTTGAAGTCACCCGGATTGAACGTGTGGGACGGGTTCTTCACGGTGGCGGTGGTGCCGTCGCCGAAGTCCCACGCCCAGGTGGCCGGGACGCCCGTGCTGGTGTCGGTGAAAGCGACCGCCAACGGGCCCTGGCCGGTCGTCGGCGTGGCCGTGAAGTCGGCGACCGGGGCGACCGGGCAGACCACGCCGGCGCAGCCGTGCAGGTAGGTCCGGGTGGGGATGTTCTCCGCCTCGAGGATGATGCCCGAGGCAGCGGTCGTGATCTGCTTGGTCGAGGTCCCGTTGTTCAGGCTGCCCGAGGCCGTGTTGCTGATGAACGGCGTGCCGATCGACGCGGCGCCGAAGCTCAGGGTGCTGAGAGAAGCCGTGCGCCGGGTGATCAGGTAGTGGCCCACCCCGGCGTCGGTGTCGGTGATGAACACGTTCGCCTCGTTGCTCTCACTGTCGAGAACGAGGACCGGCCGAGTGCCGTTCTGGCTGACGCTGGACACGATGCGGTTGGACCAGGTCCCGGCGACGTCGGCGTTACCGGTCCGGGCCAGGACATCGATGAGCGGGTCGCTGCCGGTGGTCCGGCTCGTCTTGACCGCGGCGATGACCCGCCCGCTGGCGTCGGTCTTCATGCTGATGTGGCCATCGGCCGACGCCGTTCCGGTGCCGCCGAAGGCGGTCTCGCGCGCGGTCCAGGTGCCATCCGGGTCGCCGTCCTTGTGGGCGGCGAAGTAGAAGGCCTCATCGCCCAGGGTCTGGTTGCCCCAGAGGACGCCGACGCCGTTGGTGCCGGTCACGGAGATCGCGGCCTGGTCGTCGGTCGTAACGGGGTTGCCCATGCCGGGGATGACGAACGGGGTGACCCAGAGCGTCCCGCCCGAAGTCGTGGAGTGGGACACCATGATGTTGGTGCCCTTGCGGTAGGCGACCCAGAGGAGGCCACTGGGCGCCTTGGCGATGGTCACCTCCGAGGTGCCCGCCCCGGCGACCGTGTTCGAGTCGACCTTCTTGGGGAAGCCACTGACGAGCGCGTATGTCTTAGAAGTGGCGTTGTATGAGTACTTGTAGAGGCGCAGGTCGCCGTTCGGCGAGATGTTCGACCCGCGATCGTGCGATGAGGCGACCCACAGGTTGGTGCCGTCCCAGAGCGCATCGGCGTGGGAACGGTTCCGGTTATCGACCGCAGTGGCCGTCGCCGACGTCGTCCAGGCCTGGGTGGCCATATTGAAGCTCTGGATCCGGTACGTCCCATTGGAGGTCGTGCCGCGATCGAACATGATCGCCCACCATCGGCCGTCGTTGAACCAGAGCTTGCTCTGGTTGCGCGACGAGGTGACGTCGTTGCCGCCGGTCCCCGTGTCGGGATCCGGCTTGTACACGAAGTCGGTGTAGCCGGGCCCGGGCACCGCAGGCGCTGCAGCCACCGGGACGATCGCGAGGAGACCGACCCCGAGGATCGCGATGAGCGATGCGGCGAGGGGCCTCAGACCCCTGCGCGAGCGGCGGACGCTACGAGCGCTGGACGGCATCAAAGGGTTCCCCCTGCAGCAGTGGAAGGGACGCGCTCACGCGCATCGAGACGATGCGCCGATGGTACCCGAGGTTCGCCGAAGATGGTCCCGATGGTCGAGGGAATTCGGTGTCCGCCTGCAACGCGAAGGTGATCCGGGCCCCGCGGCCCCGCGACTCCGCCTACGACGCTCCTCCGGCCAGCGCGCCGAGGCGCTCCGTCAGGCGAAGGTTCTCGCGATAGTCGATGGGCACCTCGACCACGCTCGGACCGGGGGTATCGAGCGCCCGCATCAGGGTCGGGTACAGGTCGGCCGACGACCCGACCCGGAAGCCGGCGATCCCGAAGCTCTCGGCGTAGGCGACGAAGTCGGGGTTGCCGAACTCGACCCCGAACGGTCGCCCGAACTGGTCGCGCTGCTTCCAGTCGATCAGCCCGTAGCCGTCGTCGCGCCAGATCACGACGGTGATGTCGGCGCCGATCCGCTTGGCCGTCTCGAGCTCCTGGCTGTTCATCAGGAAGCCGCCGTCGCCGCACAACGCGACGACCTTGCGCTCGGGCTGGACCAGCTTGGCGGCGATGGCCCCCGGCAGGGAGATGCCCATCGCGGCAAAGCCGTTGGAGATGATCACCGTGTTCGGCTGGTAGGCCTGGTAGAGGCGGGCGACCCAGACCTTGTGGGCGCCGACGTCGGAGACCACGATGTCGTCCGGGCCAAGGGCCCGACGCAGGTCGGCGATCGCCTTCTGGGGCTTGACCGGGAAGCCGTCGTCCGCCTCGTAGGCCTGCAGATCGCGCAACAGGGCCACCCGCAGGTCGGCGTTGACCAGGATCTCCTTCGACTCGTGACGGGCGGTCGCGTCGCGTCCGCCGATACCCAGCGGCAGGAGTGCCTCGAACAGCCGGCGGAGCGTCCCGCCGATGTCACCGATGAGCTCGATCGACGGCAAGTAGTCGGCATCCACCTCGGCCGGCTGGGTATCGATGTGGACGATCGGCTTGGTCCCGGCGGGGTTCCAGCGACTGGGTGCGTACTCGACCAGGTCGTAGCCGACCGAGACGACCAGGTCGGCCCGGTCGAACCCGGTCAGGACGTGATCGCGAGCCTGCAGGCCGACAGCCATCAAGGAGAGGTGCGAACGATCGTCGAGGGCGCCCTTGCCCATGAACGTGACCGCGACCGGGATGTGGAGCCCTCGGGCGAGGGCGCGCAGTTCGTTCGAGGCGCGCTGGCGAAGGACGCCGTTGCCGGCCAGGATGAGCGGCCGGCTCGAGGCCGCGATGAGCCGGGCGGCATGGGCGATGGCCTCGTCGGTCGGCTCGGGGAAGTAGGTCCTGGTCGGCTGGAGCGGGCGGGTCGCGTCGCCCGACTCGGGGGGCATGGCGGCGAGGTTCTCGGGCAGCTCGATGTGGGTCGGGCCGGGCTTCTCCAGTTCGGCCACCCGGAACGCCTTGCGCACGATCTCGGGGATGGCGTCGATCCGCTCGACCCGGGTGTTCCACTTGGTCACCGGATCGAACATCCGGACGATGTCGACCAGCTGGTGGGCCTCCTTGTGGAGCTTGTCCGAGCCGGTCTGGCCGGTGATGGCGACCATCGGCGCCCGGTCCAGATAGGCGTCGGCGACGCCGGTGATCAGGTTGGTCGCCCCCGGGCCGAGGGTCGACATGGCCACGGCCGAGGTGCCGGTCAGCCGCCCGTGGACATCGGCCATGAACGCTGCGCCTTGCTCGTGGCGGGTGGTCACATGGCGGATCCGCTCGGACCGGCTGAGGGCATCGAGGATGTCCATCGTCTCCTCGCCGGGGACCGAGAAGACGTACTCACAACCCTCGGCCTCGAGGCACTCGACAAGCAGGTCGGCAGCGGTCCGAACACGCCGTGAAGGGGTGGACATGGCCGGCAGTGTACCCGCGCCCAGAGGCCCACGACGCCGATGTCCTACGGGGTGTAGGTCACCTGGACGGCGACGTAGTCGAGCGAGAACGTCTTGGTCGCGAGGGTCGACGCGTCGATGATCCGGACCCGGAAGTTGGTCGTGTTCAACTGGGCCGGGGTCCAGGTCCGGCCCCAGGTGTCGTTGGTGGCGCCGAAGGTGTAGGTGGTCTCGGCCAGGACGGTCACCGGCAGGGTCTTGATCGTCGTCCAGGTCGTCCCGCCGTCCCACGACAGCTGGGCGCACAGGTTGGTCGTCCCGGTGACGTTGTTGAGGGCGAGATCCGCCCGGACCTGGATGCCGTCGATCGAGGTGACCGTGGCCGGCAGGCCCAGGGCATAGCCCCAGAAGCGGTGGCTGTCCTTGGTCGTGTCCGGCACGGCCCCCGCTCCACACGACTGGGTGCCACCCGTTCCGCTGCTCGGGTCCGTCGCGAAGGACGAGTCGTCGGTGCAGGCTCGGGTCGGGTTGGTCTGGTAGCCGTTGTTGTCCCCGGCATTGATGACGTCGGCGGCATTGGACGCGCCCACGCACGCCTTGTAGCCGGTCTGGGCCTGGACGACCGCATTGAGCGGGCCGGCGTCGACGCTCTCCCAGCTCTGGTAGTAGCTGCGGACCGTGTAGTAATAGGCGCCGGCTGCTGGTGAGTCGAGATAGGTCACCGTCGTCCGCGGGCTGACCGTGGCGATGAGGCTGTACGGCCCGGCCGAGGCCGTCGCCCGGTAGACGTGGTAGCCGCTGGCCCAGGTCTTGGTCGTGGCGGTCCAGGTCAGCGCCACGGTCAGTCCGCCGGTCGCACCGAGGGCGGTCGGCGGGAGGAGGGTGTCGGTGGCGACGCTGCCGGTCGAGACCGACGTGTCGGTCGAAAGAGCGAGCGACATCTGGGTCGAGCCAAGGCCGACCAGGAGGGCCATCGCCAGGAGACCGACCAGCCGGGTCGATCGCGACCGGCGGTTCAGCCGCCGCTCAACGTGGGCGCTGGACGGCATGTCGATCGCGACGACGGGTCGAGGCAAGGTGGCGGGCGACCCGACCGTCCAGCCGAGGTCCGGGCTCGGTCCGGAGGACGGCGGCCTGCCTGGGAGTCTCCTCGAACGACTCGAGGAGCAGGGCCACGAGCACCAGGACCGCTCCCAGCCCGAGCACGAACAGCACGCCGACCGGGATGGTCAGCAGAGCCAGGAGGTAGCCCAGGAGGGGCACGCTCAGGGCCACCCGACCGACCACCGCCGATGCCCGGACGGTCGCCCCGTCCGGACCCGGATTGGCGTCGCCCTTCGTCTCGATGTAGGGATCGCCGTCGAGCGTGAGCAGGCGGGTGACCCGATGCGTATACAAGGTCGCGGTTGGGGCCGCCCGGACCGTGACGACGTCACCGGGACGGATGTCGCTCCCGGCCACCTTGTCGAGGATGACGATCGATCCGAGCGGGATCGCGGGCTCCATCGACGGCCCACCGACGATAAGCGTCTGGTTGCCGGCGAGCGGGAGCAGGCGACTCAGGGCCAGGCAGATCAGGACACCGACCACCAGCACGACGATGGCGACATCGACCAGCCGGCGGACGAACACGATCAGGTTCGGACGGATGGCCATGGTGCCGATCTCCGGGTGGTCAGGTGCGGTCCCCGGTCACCGGGCGAGGCCCGCCCGGATGGTCGTCCGGACGGGCCGCGCTGCGGTGCTGTGAGGATGGCGAGACTACGGGTTGTTGGTCGTCTGCTCGGCGGCGAAGGTGAAGGTCGCCGTGGTGGCGGCGCCCTGGTAGGCGTTGCTGCTGGCCAGAGCCAGGCTCCAGGCGAAGCAGAGCTGCTCGCTGACGCCCGAGGCCAGGGGCCGGTCGCCGGCCTGGTTGCCCTGGGTCGGGCTCCCGATGGCTGCGCCGTTCAACGGTCCGCTGTACAGAGCCGCCCCGGCACCGGGGCAGGTGCCGGCCTTGATCGACAACTGGAGCTGGTCGCGCAGGGCCTTGCTGTCGGCATTGGTGCTGACACTGGTCATCGCGTAGCGGAGCGCGGCGGTCCCGCTGTTGGCGACGTTCAGGGTCGCGCTACCCGAGTCGCCGGGCAGCATGCCGGCGACGGTGAACAGGGTGGCGGGCGTCGTCGCGATGTCGACCGTGCCGGTGGTGAATGAGCCGGTCGTCGTGTCGGTGTCGGTGAAGTAGGCGAGCGAGAACATCCCGGCCCCGATCGTCCCGACCGACAGGGTCAGGAGCAGGGCGACGAGGCCGCGACGGCGACGCCGTCGATGAACATCGGGGACGACCGGCTGGGGATAGATCTCCATGACGCGCGCAACCTCACACAGCAGTCCGGTCGGCGGATGCCGAGCTCGGGGTCCTCCGTGACCGGTTCCCCTGGGACGGATGGGATCGCGTCGTCCGTGGAGCCGGTCGGGTGTATCTCACCCCACAGGTGACGTAGTCCACCAGACGACGAGTGGGCTACCCGGACCGGTACCTTCGGGTCATCGGACGCTCGGAACGCGTTCGGAGCGGTGCCTTTCGGCACCCGAACCGATCAGCCGGTCGGCGCTTCCGAGTCGCCGGACGGCGGACGGACGCCCGGGTCGACACGAGCGGCGACCGTGTCCGACAGCTGGTCCATGTGGACCACTCGATCGGCCAGCACGACCAGGCCATCGACCGCGACCGCGCCGCTGGCCGAGGCGACGACCGGGTTGAGATCGACGGCCGCGATGTCGGGGCGTTCCCAGCCGAGTCCGGCCAGGGCCACGATCAGCTCGGCCACGGCGTCACGGTCGATCGCCGGTCTGCCGCGGGCCCCGGCCAGTAACGATGCGCCGCGTAGGGAGGTGAGCATCGCCAGCGCGTCCTCGCTGCTTATCGGCGCCAGCCGGATCGCGACGTCGTCGAGGACCTCGGCATAGATACCGCCGAAGCCGACCAGGACGGCCGGGCCGAACAGGGGGTCCCGGATCAGGCCCACGATCAGCTCGATCCCGGGGTCGACCATCGGCTCGACGATGACGCCGCGGACGTCGAGTCCCTCGCGGCGACCGAGGTCGATGACCTCGCCGGCGGCGTGGCCCACCGCGTCGGCCCCGACCAGGTCGAGCCGCACTCCGCCGATGTCGCTCTTGTGGGCCAGACCGTCGGCCTCGAGCTTGACCACCAGTCGCCCGTCGCCGTGGCTGGCCGCGACCTCGGCCGCGGCGTCCGGATCGCTCGCCCGCCAGGTGTCGACCACGGCGATCCCGGCCGATCGAAGGATGGCCAGACTGTCGAACTCGGTCAGGGTCGTGAGCGAAGGGCCTGCGCTGGCGGCCGGCTCGATCCCGCTGTCATCGTGGCCCCAGCGGGTCCGGTCCATCGCCAACGCCGGCCAGGTCGGCCGGGCCGGCCCGTCGACCCGTCGCTCGGCCCGACGTCCTTCCCACCAGGCACGGCGGGCGATGGCCACCTCGGCCTCACGGGCGCCGCGTAGCAAGGGGATCCCACCGGCCGCGTCGAGCATCGCCTGGACCTCGGGCGTCGGTTCACCGCTGGTCAGCGAGATGTAGACGGGCAGGATGTCGGGCCGGTCGGCGGTCGCCTCGATGAGGGCCCGGCTGACCGTCCGGGCCACACCGACCTCGCCCGGCAGCGAGCGATAGGGGAAGTCGTGGACGATGGCCAGGACGTCGTAGGCGCCCGACTCGGCGAAGCCGCGGAAGACCGCCGGGTAGCCGACCGACTCGTCGGCTGCGCCCCACGGGTCGATCGGGTTGCCGATGTAGCCCATCGTCGGCAGGTCGCCCAGGATCGCCGCGCGGGCAGCGTCGGGGACCGGCGGCAGGTCGAGCCCGGTCTCCGCTGCGAGGTCGGCGATGAGCGAGGCCTCCCCGGTCGAGACGGTGACGACCCCGGTCCGGCCGCGACCCACGGAGCGGCCCATCCGCTGGCAGCCCGCGTGGAGCTCGGCCGATTCGAGCAGCTCGTCGAGGTCCGCGCAGCGGATGACGCCGGCCGCGGCGAGGGCCGCATCGGTCACCCGGTCCTCCCCCGCGATCGAGCCACTGTGGGCGACCGCGGCCTCCTGGGCCTGCTCGGATCGACCGACCTTGACCGCCAGGATCGGCTTGCCCAGCTCGAGGGCACGGTCGGCCAGGGCCAGGAATCGTTCGGGCCGTTTGAAGCCCTCGACGAACAGGATGATCGTGTGGGTCTCGGGGTCGTCCAGCGAATAGGCCAGGTAGTCGCACACGTCGAGGACCACCTCGGCGCCGCTGCCGACGATCCGGCTGAACCCGATGCGCGTCCCGGAGTGGATGAACGCGTCCGTCACGCTGCCGCTCTGGGCGATCCCGGCCACGCCGCCACGGGGCAGCCACGGGCTGACATCGCCGATGTACAGGGCCGAACTGGTCGTCCAGTCGACCATGCCCATGCAATTCGGACCGAGCACGGCCAGCCCGTGGCGGAGGGCGATCTGGCGGACATCGCGCTGCATCCGGGCGGCCGCCTCGCCACCCTCGACGACGCCGCCGCCAGGGATCAACACGGCGCCGACCCCGAGATCAGCCGCCTCCTGGGTGACGATCGTCGCTCGAGCCGGGTTGACCGCGATCAGGACCGCGTCGGGGACCTCGGGCAGGGCGGCCAGGTCGGCGAAGCACGGTTGGCCCCACGCCTCGGTGTACTTCGGATTGACCAGGTAGCCCCGGGTCGAGCTGCCCATCACGGTCAGGTTGTTGAGGATCGTCGGGGCCAGGTCGGACCTCGGCGAGGCACCCACGATGGCGATCGAGCGTGGCGCGAAGAGCGGCCGCAGATCGATATCCGGGCGGGTCGCCGGTGCCTCCGACGATGGTTCCGCGGCGTCGATCATCCCTGGCCGACGACCCTGCCTACTCCGCGCTTCTCGAGGGCCCGGGCGATGACCAGCCGCTGGATCTCGCTGGTCCCCTCCCAGATCCGGTCGACCCGGAGCTCGCGGAAGAAGCGCTCGGCAGCGAACTCGCGCATGTAGCCTCGGCCGCCGAAGACCTGGACGACCCGGTCGGCGCAGCGGAAGGCAGCCTCGGATGCGAACAACTTGGCCAGAGACGCCTTGGCATGGATCACCTTGGGATCCTCGCCGGTGTCGACCAGCCAGGCGCACTCGCGGGTCAGCAGGCGGGCGGCGCTGGCATCCGCGGCCGAGTCGGCCAGGGGGAAGCTGACGCCCTGGAAGTCGTAGATCCGTTGGCCGAACTGGATCCGATCGGTGGCCCACTCGACGGCCAGGCTGAGCAGCCGCTCCATCGCCCCGCTGCAACGAGCGCCGATGTGGATGCGTTCCTCGACGAACCACTCGTTGGTCAGGGCATCGGCCGCACCGACGGCCCCCAGCACGGCACTCGCCGGTACCCGGACGTCGTCCAGCACGAACTGGGGATGCCGGTCGGCGAACGTGTGCATGTAGTCGGGGTCGTGCTTGACGGTCACCCCGGGCGTGTCGTAGTCGACCAGGAAGAGGGTCGGCTGGAGGCGACCGTCGTCGACCACGTTGCAGTGGAAGATCATGAAGTCGGTGTCGTCCGGCCCCGTCACGAACCACTTCTCGCCGTTGAGGACGTACTGGCCGGTGGCGGCGTCACGGACGGCTGTTGCGGCGAGGGTCCGCGGATCAGACCCGGCCAGGTCCTCGGTGATGGCGTAGGAGCCGGAGCGCTCGCCGCGCATCGATGGGTCCAGATAGCGCCGGCGCTGGTCGGGATCGCACTGGATGAGCGCGTTGTAGGGGCCCGGGATGTATGACCACAGCCCGCCGGTCACCTGGCCGAGTTGCTCATGGACGAGGACCTGGTCGAAGGCCGACCAACCCTGGCCACCGAGCTCGGTCGGGAACGAGCCACCCTGGAGGTTCGCGGCGATGGCTGCCTGGCGAAGTTCACGCCCGACCTCTGGGGCGAGCCGGCCGCCGGCTTGCTCGAACGCGACCTCGAGCGGCTGGAGGATGTCGGTGACGTAGGCACGGGCACGAGCCTGGAGTTCGCGCTGGGCTGCGCTGAGAGTCAGATCCATGGGTCGATGGTGACCGCTCGGGCGAACGACCGACGCAACCGTCGCGGGCGACGGAACGGGCGACGGAACGCGCCCGCCGGCATCAACCGGGCTGGGCCACGACCATGATCCGGATCTCGGTCATGTCCTCGATCGACCAGCGCAGGCCTTCGCGGCCGAGACCCGAGTCCTTGACCCCGCCGTAGGGCATGTGGTCGATCCGGTAGGTCGGTACGTCGTTGACGATGACCCCGCCGACCTCGAGCCCCTCGAACGCTCGCCAGCTGTGAGCGAGATCGTTGGTGAAGACCCCGGTCTGGAGCCCGAAGGTGCTGTCGTTGACCGCGGCGATGGCAGCGTCGAAGTCGCTGAAGGGGAAGGCCACGACGAGCGGGGCGAAGGCCTCCTTGGAGCAGACCTGGGCGGTCACCGGGGTATCGGTCAGGACGGTCGGCGCGAAGAAGGTCCCGTCGGCGGTGCCGCCGGCCAGAAGCTTGCCACCGAGGGCCACGGCTTCATCCACCCAGCGCTGGGTCCGGGCCGCCGCCGCGGCGTCGACCATCGGTCCGAGGTCCGTCGTCGGGTCGGCTGGGTCGCCCAGCCTGAGGGCCTTGGCCCCGGCCACGAAGCGGCTCATGAACGGCTCCCAGACGTCTTCGTGGACGAACATCCGCTGGACGCTGATGCAGGTCTGGCCGGCATAGGTGAAGGCACCCATCAGGGTCCGCTTGACGGTCCAGTCCAGGTCCGCGCTGGCATCGACGATGACGCCGGCGTTGCCGCCCAGCTCGAGGACGACCTTCTTCTTGCCCGCTCGAGCCTTCATCGGCCAGCCGACCGCGGGCGAGCCGGTGAAGGTCAGCAACTTGAACCGCTCGTCCTCGACCATCCGGTCGCCGAGCTCGCGGGTCATCGGCAGGATGCTCACCGCGCCGGCGGGCAGCCCCGCCTCGGCCACGATCTCGCCGACGGTCAGCATCGTGAGCGGGTCCTTGCTCGGCGGCTTGAGCACGATCGAGCAGCCGGCGGCGATGGCCGGGGCGAGCTTGTGGGCGGCCAGGTTGAGCGGGAAGTTGAACGGGCTGATGGCCGCCACCGGTCCGATCGGGAAGCGCCGGGTCACCCCGAGCCGACCCTTGGAGGACGGCATCAGGTCGAGCGGGATGGCCTCGCCGGTCAGCCGCTCGGCTTCCTCGGCTCCGAGCCGGAAGGTCAGGATCGCCCGGTCGACCTCGACCAGGGCATCGCGGATCGGCTTGCCCGCCTCGGCGCAGATGAGCGCACCGAGCTCCTCGCGCCGGCCGGCGATCCCGGCGCTGATCGCGCGCAGGACCCGGCCGCGTTCGTAGGCCGGCAGTCGACGGGTCTCCTCGAACGCCGCTGACCGCGGCGTCGACCGCCTGCTCGTACTGGGCGTCGGTCGCGAGGTAGGTCGCTCCGACCGGGGTCGACGGATCGGCCGGGTTCGCGACGATCAGCCGCTCGGGTGACTCGACCCACTGGCCGGCCAGCAGGATCGGATGGGGTTCGGTGCCGATCGTCGTGGTCATCTCGAGGCTCCTGCTCCCCGGCGGTCAGGCGGCCGCGACGTCGGGCGGGGAGGCTGTCATCCTAACGGCTCGGCTGGCGAACACGCGAGGAGCCCAGATGTCTCGATCGATCCCGACCGGCAAGCTCGGCGACGCGCTTCGGATCAAGCCGGGCTCCAGGGTCCGCCTCGCCGACTTCGACGCAGGTGAGACGTTCGGCCATCAGAAGGCCGCCGCGGTCGAGACCGAAGCCGAGGGCGAGGCCAAGCTGCAGCGACCTCCAGGAACGTCTCTGGGCCGAGTCCAAGCAGCCGGTCCTGATCGTCCTCCAGGGGATCGATGCCGCCGGCAAGGACGGCACGATCCGCAAGGTCATGGACGCGTTCAACCCGATGGGCTGCCATGTCATCGGGTTCAAGGTGCCGACCCCGCTCGAGCTCCGCCACGACTACCTGTGGCGGGTCCATCCGCACGCTCCGGAGAAGGGCACGATCTCGATCTTCAATCGATCCCACTACGAGGACGTGCTGGTCGTTCGGGTCCACGACCTCGCTCCCGAGACGATCTGGCGCAAGCGCTACCGCCACATCAACGAGTGGGAGCGGCTGCTGACCGATGAAGGCACCACGATCATCAAGTTCTTCCTGTACATCGACCGGGACGAGCAGAAGGCAGCGTCTCCAGGCGCGCATCACGGACCCGACCAGGAACTGGAAGTTCGCGACCGGCGACCTCGCCGAGCGAGCGCTGTGGGATCGATACGTCGAGGCGTTCGAGGAGTGTCTCGAGCGGACCTCGACCAACTATGCGCCGTGGCACCTCATCCCCGCCAATCGCAAGTGGTTCCGCAACCTGGCCGTCGAACGGATCGTCGCCGAGACGCTTCGAGCGGCTCGATCCGCAGTACCCGGCGCCCGAGGCGGGGATCGACAAGGTCGTCATCGAGTAGTCTCGATGCTCGGACGGCGGTAGGCCGAGGGTCCCACGTTCGGCGCGCGATCGACCGGACCAACGACCCATCGACGAGGCGGGACCGTCTGCGTACGGTCCACCCAAGTGGATACGACCCGTCGCGGCAGCCTGCCGTCCCTGCGCCTCCTCGCGCCTTCGCTCCTGGTGGCGATCGCGCTCGGGTCTGAGCGCGCTCTTCGTGGCACCGGTGGCAGCGGCGTCCAGCTGCACGACCGGCGGCGGCCACACCAGCACCCTCTCGAACGGTGGGGTGAACCCGGCTCGGGTACGACCGTCACGAAGTTCACCTTCTCCGTGACGCTTCTTCGACAACCCGCGCGGACCGTTCTCGATCGGGGTCGTCATCGATGGAACGACGACGCCATGCCCACCGGGACCGGCGACGTCGCGGTTCCCTGGCGGTCGCCTTCCAGATCGATCACGACCCTGCCCGCCGGGAGTCCACCCATACTCGTTCGTCGCCCACGGCAAGACGGGCGGTGGTGCGGCAGGGCAGCGTGCTCGCGTCGACCTGGCAGGCGGCACGTCACCGTGACGGCCCCGACGCCGGCCGAAGCCGACGCCCGAAGCCGACACCGAAGCCGACGCCGAAGCCGACGCCCAAACCCACGCCCAAGCCCACGCCGAAGCCCACCCCAAGGCCGACCCCCAGGCCGACCCCGAAGCCGACGGCCAAGGTCGATCCCGAAGCCGGCCGCGAACGCCGATCCCCGCACCGCCGACCCGACGCCGACCGCCACCGCAATCGAGACGACCAGCCGATCCGACGGTCGACCCCACGAGCGCGACGCGCTTCGCCGACCGAGCCGACCGATCGCGGTGGTCGGTGCGGTCGATGGGTCCGGTGACGGATCCGGCGGCAACAATGGCGGATCGGGGCTCGGGCGGCTCGGCTTCGCCCAGTAGCGGACTGACCGGGTCGAGCGGGCCGGGCGGCCTCGGGCTGTGGATGACCGCGGCGGTCGTGGCCGGGCTCGGTCTGATCTTCTTCGTCTACACCCGGCGCCGACGTCGCGACGAGCTCGAGCCGAGCGTTGCGCTCGCTGCGGCCACTGCGGCCGTCGCGACGAGCGCACCGACCAAGGCTCCGCCGAAGCGTCGGTCGAAGGCGGCCAAGGCGGCCTCGAAGCCGCGGCCTCGACCGCCCCGTTGCCGGTCGTGCCCCCGCCACCGGCTCCGACGCGCATCGTCGCGGCAACCGCAGATGTGCTCGACGAAGAGGCCGGGATGCCGCGCTGGCGGCGACCGTCCGTCCAGAAGGCTCGCAAGGAGTCGCGTGGCGGCGAAGTGGCCCATGTGCCGCTGGCCTTCGCCGCGACGGCTGCCGGCGCGGAGCACGAGCCGGTCGTCGAACGTCGACGGGTACGCTATCGCCTGGTCCGGATGTCGTCCATCCCCGACGAGATCATGGGCGACGAGGTTGCCCGTCTCGACCGCGGTGACGAAGTCGAGTTGATCCGTTCCTCCGGATCCTACTGGCTGGTCCGAACGCCGTACGGCGAAGAGGGCTGGGTCCACCAGATGACCCTCGAGTCCGGTCCGCCGAGCCCGAGGCCGAGCCGCATTCCCCGGGTGAGTCCCGAGGACGACGACCCACCCTTCTAGGCGCGCGGTCGCCGGGCGCATCGGTGGCCCCGACCCACTACGCTTCTCGCCGAACAGGGTTCCGAAGACATCGCGTAACAGGTTCTGACCAGCCCTCGATGTGACGATCCGACCACCGGTCCGGATCGCCGAGTCGATCGACCGCTGGTGAGCCCGCTCGTCGGCCTTGCGTTGCTTCTCGGCGGCGGCTCCCGCTCGCTGCGTCGGCCCGCGCGTCGCGTTCGGCCGGCTCGCGCTAGCTTCCGAGGCATGCGCCTGGCGTTCGATCTCGCGTTGTTGCTGCGCCGCGTGAGCATGACCGGGGGGAACGGTCGCGTTCGGGTCTGCGCCGCCTGGCCCGCGGCGACCTGCTTGGCCGCCACGATCCGGGCGGTGATGATCTCGTGGGCGCTCTCCCGGTCCACCGTCTGCCCGTACTTGGCGGTGAGCTGGACTCGTGGCGATGCGACCCTGGAACTGGACCGGGTCGAGCGCGCGCCATGAGCGAGTCGGGCGGGATCAGCCGAGTCGCCGCCAGCGGCGTCGGCACTCCGCGCGGCGACAGGACGGTGATCAGCGCCTCGCCCGTGCCGAGGCTGGTGATCGTCTTCTCGACGTCGTAGAAGTCGGTCATCGGGAACGTCCGGACGGTCTTCTTGAGATCGTCGGCATCCTGCGGCGTGAAGGCTCGCAGGGCGTGCTGGACCCGGTTGCCCAGCTGGGCCAGGACCGGAGCCGGGATGTCGGTCGGGGTCTGGGTCACGAAGTAGACCCCGACGCCCTTCGACCGGATGAGCCGGGCCGTCCGTTCGACCTGGTCGAGGAGAGCCTTCGAGGCATCGTCGAACAGGAGATGGGCTTCGTCGAAGAAGAAGCACAGCTTGGGCTTGGGCAGGTCGCCCGCCTCGGGCAGGTCGTGGTAGAGCTGGGCCAGCATCCAGAGCATGAAGGTGCTGAACAGGCGCGGGCTTGTCCATGACGTCGGACAGCTCGAGGATGCTGATGATCCCGGCGCCGTTCGGCCGTGGTCCGGAGCAGGTCGTCCACGTCGAACTCGGGTTCGCCGAAGAAGACGTCGGCGCCCTCCTGCTCGAGGGTGACGATCGAACGGAGAAGGACCCCGAGCGACGCGCTGGACATCCCGCCGTACTCGTCGAGGACGGGCTTGCCGGCATCGGAGCCGAGGAAGCGCAGCGTCGTCGACAGGTCGGCCAGGTCGAGCAGTGGCAGCTCGTTATCGTCGCAGTACTTGAAGATCAGGCTCAGGATCGAGGTCTGGGTGTCGTTGAGGTCGAGGACCTTGCCCAGCAGGAGCGGACCGAAGCTGTGGACGGTCGCCCGGACCTGGGCGCCCAACTTGCCGCTGAGCGACAGGAACTCGACCGGGTGGCCGGCCGCCTCGAACGTCCAGCCGAGGCTGGCGCAGCGCTCCACGACCTTCGGATTGGTCGCATCGCCGGGGGCGCCGAGTCCGGTCAGGTCGCCCTTGATATCGGCCACGAAGCAGGGTACGCCGGCCTTCGATAGCTGACCGGCCATCAGCTGGAGGGTCTTGGTCTTGCCCGTCCCGGTGGCGCCGGCGACGAGCCCGTGACGATTGAGCATCGACAAGGCGACCTGGATCCGGGCCTCCGTATCCACCTCTGCGCCGAGCATCGGTCCGCCGAGGATGATCGACGGCTCGGTCAGCGCGTAGCCGGCCGCCATCGCCTCATGGAACGCCTGGTCCACCGCTACCTCCCCGTCCTGAGCGGCCTGCGCGGAGCGGCGCACGGATCGAAACCGACTCGGGCGCCGAGGGTACCATCCACGGCACGATCCCAGACGGCGCAAGGCCGGCGGGTCGGCCGCAGCCGAGTGACAGGAGAGTTCATCGATGCGCATCGACGAGATCGAAGGGATCGGCCCGGCGAACGCCGCGAAGTTGTCAGCCGCCGGGGTGTCCACGACCGAGGATCTCCTGGAGCATGGCGCCAAGCCCAGCGGGCGAGACAGCCTGGCCGCTGCGACGGGCATCAGCGGGACGCTCATCCTCGAGTGGGTCAACCACGCCGACCTGATGCGGATCCCGGGCGTCGGATCCGAGTATTCGGACCTGCTCGAGGCCGCCGGGGTGGACTCGCCGCTCGAATTGGCCCGACGCAACGCGGCCAACCTGGCCCAGACGTTCCAGGAGGTCGACGCAGCTCGCCCGAACCTGGTCCGGCGGGTCCCGTCCGAAGCGACCGTCGAGGCCTGGATCGCCGCGGCCAAGGACCTCGACCGGGTCGTCGAACACTGATCGCCGGCGCTTCGGCGCTGGTCACGCTCCGGAACGGGCCCGGGGTCCGGCGTTCGCGTCGACCCGGGCCTTAGCCTTGGGCGGCTCGAGGGTAGGTGCCCAGGACCCGGATCATCGTGGTGACCTCGGCCAGGTCGCCCAGGGCGGCCGCGGCGGCAGGGTCTGTGGCATCGGCGTCCAGGTCGATCCAGAAGACGTATTCCCAGGCGCGCTCCCGACTCGGCCGGGACTCGATCGTGCTCATGTTCAGGGCGTGGTCTGAGAAGACGGTCAGGACCCGCAGCAGCGTTCCCGGCTCGTTGCGGACCGCGACGACCAGGGTCGTCCGCATCGCCGCGCCGGCCGTCGACCGGAGTGGCGGCAGGATCGCGCCGGGTCGGGCCATGACCAGGAAGCGGGTCCGGTTGTCGGCGACGTCCTCGATCCCGTCGGCCAGGATGTCCAGCCCGATCAGGGCGGCCGCCCGCGGCGACAGGACCGCCGCCGAGCCACGCTCAGCGCGGTCGACGATGGCCTGACCGGCGCCGGCCGTGTTGTAGGTGGTCAGCAGGGACCAGGGCCGGGTGCGCAGGAAGGCCTCGGCCTGGCCCAGCGCCTGGATGTGCGAGTAGACCCGCTCGATGTCCTCGATCCGCTCACCGGGCAGCGCGGCCAGGCAGAGCCTGACCGGCACGACCACCTCGGCCCGGATCTCCAGCCCGTGCTCGAGGAGGAGGTCGTAGTTCTCGCGGACGGTGCCGTGGACGCTGTTCTCGATGGGCACCACGCCGGCGATGGAGCGGCCGGCCCCGACCTCATCGAAGACGTTCCGGAAGCCGGGCAACCCGACCCGCTCGATCTCCCCGAAGGCCAGCCCGACCGCGTCCTCGGCGAAGGCCCCGGACACGCCCGAGATAGGCGATCCTGTCGTCGGTCGCGGCCGATCCGGGCACGGTCACCCTCGGATCAACGCTCGAACAGGTCGCTGGTCAGGAGCTCGGCGGCGTCTTCGTCGAGCTGGGCCCGGCGCGGCTCGCTGGCCACCGCCGCGGCTCTCGCCCGGCGCCGGTTGCCGGCGGCGTCGGTCGCCCCCTGCCAGTGGGCCTCGGCCAGGAGCTGGTCGATCGCTCCGATGTACGCCTCGATCGAGGCGGCGATGATGTTCACGTCGCTCGACGATCCGGTGTACTTGCCGGTCGCCCGCTGGCCCTCGGCCGATGCCGGCGGGGCGATCCGGACCGTCACCAGACCCTCCGCGTCGGGACCCTCGGCCACGGCATGGACGTCGTAGGCGATCAACCGGGGATGACCGGTCAGGACCCCTTCGAGCGCCGCGTCGACCGCCCGGAACAGGGCATCGACCGCGCCATTGCCCTCAGCCGAGCCATCCCACTGGTGGTCGCCCGAGCCGATGACGACGGCGCCCGCGACTCTGGACATTCGAACCCGACGTCACCGTCCAGCGCTCGAGATGGAGAGTCGTCGCGTCGTCGGTCATCGGTTCATCGGGCCGTGCTCGGAGTCGGCGACCGCGGGTTCGCCCCGGGCGGTGGTGAAGTGGCGCTCGTCCCGCCGGCGCAGCTCCGCGCCGGCCTTCCAGATGGCATATTCGAGCGAGTCGGCGAGGGCGGCCGCGGAGGCCGCGATGATGTTCGTGTCGCTGCCCATGGTCGACCAGGTCCGGGCACCGTCGGCCGAATCGATGACCACCCTGGTCCGGGCCGCGGTCGCCGTCCGGCCGTCCAGGATGCGCACCTTGTAGTCGACCAGATGGACGGAGTCGAGCTGCGGGTAGAACGCTCCGAGCGCCTTGCGCAGCGCAGCGTCCAGGGCGTTGACCGGACCGTTGCCCTCGGCGGCCGTGTGCAGGACCTCGCCGTCCACTTCGACCTTGACGGTGGCCTCGGCCAGCAGCTCGCGCCCGTCGCGCTGCTCGATGAGGCAGGTGTAGTCGACGATCCGGAACGGCGCGCACGTAGCCCGTCGAGTGGCGTCGGACGAGCAGCTCGAAGCTCGCCTCCGCGCCCTCGAAGGCCAGGCCGTCGGCCTCGAGCTGCTTGATCAATCTGGACAGCTCGCGCGGATCGACGCCTTCGAGTTGGTGGCCGAGCTGTTCGGCCCGGAGCTTGGTGTTGGCCCGACCGCCAAGCTCGGAGACGACGAGGCGGCCCTCGTTGCCGACGATCCGGGCCGGTTCGACGTGCTGATAGCTCCGCTCGACCTTGGCCACGGCCGCCCCATGGACGCCGCCCTTGTGGGCGAAGGCCGAACGCCCGACATAGGGCTGGTAGTCGAGCTGGGCGACATTGGCGATCTCGGCGACGTTGCGCGACAGGGCGGTCAGGTCGACCAGGTCGCCGCCACCCGGCGGCACCAGCGCTTGGTCGGTCTTGAGCGCGAGGTTGGCCAGGATGCTGACCATGTTGGCGTTGCCGCAACGCTCGCCGTAGCCGTTGATGGTGGCCTGGACGTGCCGGATCCCGGCGGTCACCGCCGCCATCGAGTTGGCGACCGCCAGCTCGGCATCGTTGTGGGTATGGATACCCCACACGATCGGTCGGTCCGAATCCGTCGCCCTCGACCGCCGTCCGCACGGCGGCGATGATCCGGAGCAGCTCGTCGGTCATCGTCCCGCCGTTGGTGTCGCACAGGACGAGGGTCCGGCACCGGCCTGGCGGGCCGCCTGGAGGGTGCTTCACGGCGTATCCCGGGTCGTCCTTGTAGCCGTCGAAGAAGTGTTCGGCGTCGTACACGGCCTCACGACCCCGGTCGACCAGGAAGCCGATCGAGTCGGCGATCATGTCGAGGTTCTCGGCCGGCGTCGCGCCCAGGACCTCGGTCACGTGGAGCAGCCAGCTCTTGCCGAAGATGGTCACCACCGGGGTCTCGGCGGCGACCAGCTCGCGCAGGTTGGGGTCGTCCTCGGATCGATTGGAACGGTGGCGGGTCGAGCCGAAGGCAGCCAGCCGGGCGGTCTGCCAGCGCTGCTTGCGGGCGGCCGCGAAGAAGTCGATGTCCTTGGGGTTCGAGCCAGGCCAGCCACCCTCGATGAAGGGCATCCCGTACTCGTCGAGCATCCGGGCGATGCGCAGCTTGTCGGCCAGGGACAGGATGATGTTCTCGCCCTGGGTCCCATCGCGCAGGGTCGTGTCGTAGAGGACGACCGGGCGGTCGTCGCTCGGGCCGCTGGCGGCGGCGGGTCGGTCGGTGTCGGTCACGATGGTCGGCTCCATGGAGCGTGGCGGCGGCGGTCGGTTCACGAAGTCCGGGCGGCCACCGTTTCCGGCACCGCCCGGCGGATCGCGATGCGGCCCACGATCGCTTCGGTCATCTCGAGCGTCCCGACCCGGCGGAGTCCGAGGGCGGCGGAGCCGTCGGCCGGCAGCAGGTCGGCCGTCCGGTAGCCGTCGTCGAGGGCCTGGCCGACGGCCGCTTCGAGGGCATCGGCGGCGTCACCCCGGCCGAGCGACCAGCGCAGGAGCATCGCCCCGGACAGGATCGTGCCGATGGGGTTCGCCAGGTCGCGTCCCGCGATGTCCGGTGCCGAGCCGTGGATCGGCTCGTACAAGCCGTGCAGCCCGTGGGCTGTCCGACGGGACCCGACCGAAGCGGAAGGGAGCATCCCGAGCGAACCGGCCAGGACCGACGCCTCGTCCGACAGGATGTCGCCAAAGAGGTTCTCGGTCACCAGCACGTCGAAGGCAGCCGGCGACTTGCACGATCTGCATGGCGCAGGCATCGACCAGCCGATGATCGAGCTTGATCGACGGGAAGTCGGCGGCGACCTCGTCGGCGACCCGGCGCCACAGCCGCGACGTCGCCAGGACGTTGGCCTTGTCGACGCTGGTGACCCGAGCCCGCCGCCGACCGGCCAGATCGAAGGCCAACCGAACGACCCGTTCGATCTCGGCCTCGGAGTACGTGAGGGTGTCGCTGGCGGACCGCTCGCCGGGCCTGCCGGTCGCCTCGGTCCGGGCCCCGAAGTAGAGGCCCCCGGTCAGCTCACGGACGATCAGCAGGTCGACCCCGTCGAGCAGCTCGGGGCGAAGCGGTGACGACGCCACCAGGGTCGGATGGACGGTCACCGGGCGGAGGTTTGCGAACAGGCCCAACCCACCGCGCAGGGCGAAGAGGGCCTGCTCCGGCCGGACCGACGAGGTCGGGTCATCCCACTTGGGGCCGCCCACGGCTCCGAGGTAGACGGCGTCGGCGATCCGGCACGCCTCGACATCCTCGGGTCGGACGGCGACCCCATAGGCATCGATGCCGGCCCCGCCGACGATCAGCTCGGTCCAGTCGAAGGCGAAGCCCCCGGCCGCGCCGACTGCGTCCAGCGCACGCCGCCCGGCGGCCAGCACGTCGGGCCCGACCCCATCGCCCGGGATCGCCGCGATCCGGTAGGGCTCTGCCGGATCCGAGACGCCCGCGGCGTCGGTCACGGCTGTTCCTCGGTCCGGGCCCGGGTGGCGAAGGCCGCATCGACCCCGTTGATCTCGGCCCCGTGGAGCTTGTTGGTGGCCACGAGGTAGGCCTCGAGCGAGGCTTCGATGATGTTGGTCGATAGGCCGTGGCCGCTGACGATGAGGGCACCGGCGCCTTCATCGGACGAGCGCCGACAGCGGACCAGGACCTGGCCCTGGGCATCCTCGCCGGCGGACACGGCCTTGATCTCGTACTCGGTCAGGACCGGCCGCCAACCGAGGACCGGCTGGATGGCCTTGTCGACCGCGCTGAACAGGGCATTGACCGGTCCGTTCCCGGTCGAATTCGGCCGTGCGCACGTCACCGCCGATCGACAGCGAGACGGTCCCGCTGGCGTTGCCGCCATGGGAGCTGGTCACGCTCCAACCCTCGAGTGCGATCGAGGCCGGGACCTCCGAGCTGCGCGCCTCGACGAGCGCCAGCAGATCCGCGTCGGTGACCTCCTTCTTGGCATCGGCCAAGGCGATCGCCTGGCGGTAGACCGAGTCGAGGGCCTCACCTTCGAGGTCGTGGCCGAGCTCACGCAGCTTGCCCTGCAGACCTCGCCGCCCGGACAGCTTGCCGATGGTCAGGTGGCTGCCGGTCAGCCCGACCGACTGGGGGGTCATGATCTCGTAGGTCAGCGGGTTCTTGATCACGCCGTCCTGGTGGATGCCCGATTCGTGGGCGAAGGCATTGCCCCCGACCACGGCCTTATTGGGTTGGACGGCGAACCCGGTCAGGTAGCTGACCAGCCGGCTGGCCGCCGTGAGCTGCTCGGTCTGGACGCTCGAGCCGAGCTCGGGGAACTGGTTGGGCCGGGTCCGGAGGGCCATCACGACCTCTTCGAGCGAGGCGTTGCCGGCGCGCTCGCCGAGCCCATTGATGGTCACCTCGACCTGGCGCGCCCCGGCCTGGACGGCGGCCAGGGTGTTGGCCGTGGCCAGGCCCAGGTCATTGTGGCAGTGGACGCTGATCGTGGCGTCCCGACCGACCCGCTCGACGACCCGACCGACCAGCAAGCCGAACTCGGCCGGGATGGCATAGCCGACCGTATCCGGGATGTTGACCGTGCTCGCCCCGGCCCCGACGACCGCCTCATAGATGTCGAGCAGGTAGTCCACGTCGGTCCGGCTGGCGTCCTCGGCGCTGAACTCGATCTCGGCGTCGGCACCGAGCGCCTTGCGCCCGTAGCGGACCCACTCGACGGCCTGCTTGAGCGCCTCGTCGCGGTCGATCCGGAGCTTGTGCTTGAGATGGATGTCGCTGGTCGCGATGAAGACGTGGAGATGGGGTCGCTCAGCGACTCGGATGGCCTCGACCGCACGCTGCGGATCGCCGTCACGGCAGCGAGCCAGGGCGGCGACCGCCACCCCCTTGGTCTCACGGGCGATCCGTTGGACGGCCTCGAAGTCGCCCGGCGAGGCGGCCGGGAAACCGGCCTCGATCACGTCGACGTTGAGGCGCACGAGCTGGCGGGCGACCTCGAGCTTCTCGGCCGCGGTCAGGCCGGCGCCGGGCGCCTGCTCGCCGTCGCGCAGGGTCGTGTCGAAGATGCGCACCGAGCCGGGCGTCATCGGGACGACTCGGCGACCCGACGCGGTTCGCTGGCCGCCGCCTGGGCCTCGCCGGCACGGACGACGACCGGGTCGAGGAAGGCCATCTGGCCGCGCAGCTCGGCGCCGACCTGCTCGATGAGATGGTCGCTGTCCTGTTGGCGGAGCCGCTCGAACTCGGGTCGCCCGGCGTCGTTCTCGGCGATCCAGTTGCGGGCGAAGGTGCCGTCCTGGATCTCGTGCAGGACCTGCTTCATCGTCGTGCGGACGTGCTCGTCGATGATCCGCGGGCCGGACACGTAGTCGCCGTACTCAGCCGTGTCGCTGACGCTGAAGCGCATGAAGTTGAGCCCGCCCCGGTACATCAGGTCGACGATGAGCTTGAGCTCGTGCATCGTCTCGAAGTAGGCGAGCTCCGGCTGGTAGCCGGCCTCGACCAGGGTTTCGAAGGCCATCTTGACCAGGGCCGCCGTGCCGCCGCACAGGACCGACTGCTCGCCGAACAGGTCGGTCTCGGTCTCCTCGGCGAAGGTCGTCTCGAGGACGCCGGCCCGGGTGTTGCCGAGCCCGCGGGCATAGGCCAGGGTCCGTGCCCGAGCTGTCCCGGTCGGGTCGCGGTGGACCGCGAACAGGGCAGGCACGCCGCCGCCGGCCCGGTACACGCTCCGGACGAGGTGGCCGGGGCCCTTCGGGGCGACCATCCCCACGTCGATGCCGGCCGGCGGATCGATCCGCTCGAAGTGGATGTTGAAGCCGTGAGCGAACATCAGGAGTTGACCGTCGCGCAGGTTTGGCGCGATGTCGGCGTCGTAAACGGCCTTCTGACTGGTGTCCGGGACAAGGATCATGATCACATCCGCGGCTTTGACCGCCTCGGCCACGGTCAGCACCTTGAGACCGGCGTCCTCGACCAGCTGGCGGCTCTTGCTGGTCGGCGCCAGACCGACCACGACATCGACGCCCGACTCGTGCAAGTTGAGCGCGTGGGCGTGACCCTGGCTGCCGTAGCCGATGATGGCCACCGTCTGCCCGCTCAGCGCGGCCGGGTCCGCGTCATCGTCGTAGTACATCTTGGCCGTCATCGCTTGATCGCCTCCTCGATGGATCCCGAGCCGCGGGCCATGACCACGGTCCCGGTGCGGACGAGTTCCCTGACCCCATAGGTCCGAAGCAGAGCCACCAATGCGTCGACCTCCGCTTCGGTGCCGGTCGCCTCGACGACGATCGACGTGTCCGAGATGTCGACGACCCGGGCCCGGTATAACTCGACGATCTTGACGATCTCGCCGCGGTTGCTGTCGCTGGCGCGGACCTTGACCAGGGCCAGCTCGTGGGCCACCGTCGGCTCGTCGGTCAGGTCCTGGACCTTGAGCACGTCGATCAGTCGGTAGAGCTGCTTGGTGGCCTGTTCGAGCAGGACGTCGTCCCCGTGCAGAGTGATCGTCATCCGGCTGATATCGGGCTGGTCGGTGTGGCTGACCGCGAGCGACTCGATGTTGAAGTTGCGCGCCCGCATCAGGCTGGAGACCCGGTTGAGGACACCCGGCTTGTCGAGGACCAGCACGACCAGGACGTGGCGATGCTGGACGCCGCCGCCGGGCAACGCGCGCGGTGGGGGCGTGCCCCGGTCGGAGGTGGAGCCGTCGGCGGTCATTCGTCCGCTCCGCCCCAGTTCTCGATGAGGTCGGACAGACCCTTGCCGGCCGGCATCATCGGGAAGACGTTCTGTTCCTCGGCGATCTCGAACCAGATCAGGGCCGGTCCGTCGACCGCCTGGGCCGCCCGGATCGCGTCGTCGACCTCGGCCGGGGTATGGGCCCGGAAGGCCGGCACGCCGAACGCGTCGGCCAGCTTGGCGAAGTCCGGCCCCATCAGAGTGGCCGAGTGGTAGTTGCCGCCGTAGATGATCTCCTGCCACTGGCGGATCATCCCCAGCTTCTTGTTGTCGAGCAGGGCGATCTTGACCGGGATCCGATCCTGGACCAGGGTCATCAGCTCCTGGAAGGTCATCTGGAAGCCACCGTCGCCGGTGATCGCCCAGGTTTCCCGGTCGGGTCGGCCGAGGGCCGCCCCCATCGCCGCCGGCACGCTGAAGCCCATCGTCCCCAGGCCACCCGAACTGACGTGGCTATTGGGCTGGCGAAAGCCGGCGTAGCGAGCCAGCCACATCTGGTTCTGGCCGACGTCGGCGACATAGGTGGCGGCGTGGTCGGTCAGCTCGCCGATCCGCTCGACCACGTAGTCGGCAGACAGCAGACCGTCGCGCCAGGCGCCCGAACCATGCCAGCTGGAGCCCTCGGACTCGCGCTTCCAGTCGGCCAGCTGGGCCAGATACGCCGCGCGTTCGGCCGGAGCGGTCGTCTCGACCAGCGGGGTCAGCGCACGCAGGACCCGCCCGGCGTCGCCCACGATGGGGACCTCGACGGCCACGTTCTTGCCGATCTCGGCCGGGTCGATATCGACATGGACGATCCGGGCGTAGGGGGCATACGTCCGGACATTGCCGGTGACCCGGTCGTCGAAGCGCATCCCGAAGGCGATCAGCAGGTCGGCCGCCTGGATGGCCCGATTGACGTGCTTCCAACCGTGCATACCCATGTAGCCGTAGGCCAGGGGATGGGTCTCGTCCATGGCCCCGATGCCGAGCAGCGTCCAGGCGACCGGGATGCTGGTCTTCTCGGCGAAGGCGCGCAGGTCGTCCCAGGCATCGGCATGGAGGACGCCGTGACCGGCCAGGATCATCGGCCGCTCGGCCCGGGCGATCTCGGCCGCGGCCAGCTTGACCTGCTTGGGGTGGCCGTCGAAGGTCGGGCGGAAGCCGGGCAGCCCGGCCACGATCTCGGCCTCCGACGGGTGTTCGGCCGTCGTCTCCTGCTGGAGCGCGTCTTTGGTGATGTCGACATGGACCGGTCCCGGTCGGCCGGTCCGGGCGATGTGGAACGCTTCGGCGATGATCCGGGGCAGGTCGTCGGCGTCACGGACGAGGTAGTTGTGCTTGGTCATCGGCAGGGTGATGCCGGTGATGTCGATCTCCTGGAAGGCATCCTTGCCGATCAACGCGCTGGGCACGTTGCCGGTGATCGCGACCATCGGCACTGAGTCGAGCAAGGCCGTCCCGATCCCGGTGACCAGGTTGGTCGCGCCCGGGCCTGACGTCCCGATGCAGACCCCGACCCGGCCGGTGACCCGGGCGTAGCCGTCGGCCGCGTGGGCACCGCCCTGCTCGTGGCGGACGAGGATGTGCCGGAGCTCCGGATAGTCGCCCAGGATGTCGTAGAGCGGCAGGATGACCCCGCCCGGATACGAGAAGACGACATCGACCCCCTGGCGGAGCAGGGCTTCGCAGACCACGTCGGCCCCGATCCGAGTCCGCTTGCGCGGCTTGACGTCGCGCAGCATCGCCGAGCGGGCCTGCTCCACAGCGACAGCGGTCGGGGTCCCATCGGCCGGGACGTGGCTGCGCCGCGGCCGAGCGGCCAGCGGACCGTCCTTGGTCGGTGCCGCGGGCGCCCCAGGTGCCGCCCCGCCGTCGGGCGTCCCCTTCGTCATCGTCATCGCGTCAAGGCCCTCCGTGGCGTCAATCGTACTTGGTGATCGGCTCCGAACATGACAAGACCCCCGCCTCCCGGCGAGGGTCCCTTCGGTTCTCGGTGGCGCTACTCGCTACCTCCGCGATCCTCCGTTCTCCTGCCGAGAGCCGGTAATGAGCCCAAGAAGGCCGTCCAGCTCAAGAAGGAGCGAGCGAAGAAGAGCGAGGGGAGATACCAGATCCGACCCGGAGTCCATGGGCAGATGCACACGGCGACCGTCCGTCGTCACGACGACGGCGACGCGGCGGCGATCCTGACCGTTGAACAGACCCAAGTCATCCTCCGGTATCGGCCCACTCGACCGCGTTGGTCGGAGCGCTGTGCGCGCAGTCTATCAGCCTCGCCCGATAACGCAACCTCTGCGACCGCACCGGACCGCACCAGCCGAGCGGGCTGCGCGCCGACGTCTCCGGACCGCCCCGAACCACAGCGGACCGGATGCGCTCACGAACGGATGGGTGCATACTCCGAGTAGCCCTGTCGGGCTCCAAGCGCGCGGCGCGACCCCCGGTCGCGTGGCCCCCAGTCCTCCTTCGCCGGACGCCGCGACCCCCGTGCCCTCGGTCGCCGCGCCGCCCCCCGAAGGTCAGCTCTCCGCTCGCCATGCCAGCCGCATGGCGTCCTGGTAGGGAGGAGGCAAGAGTTTGCGGCGGTTGACAAGCGGCGCCCAGAGGGCGTCCAGTCGAGTCCTCACCCCCGGTCCGTGCCGATCATCTCGGACATGCGACCCCAACCTGCGGCGAGGTGTCCGATGAACCGGACGGCCTCCCCTTCCAGCCCTGCTCGTCGACCCTCCTCCCGTCTCGTGGAGTCGAGCGTCGCCGCCGTCCTGAGCCTGGTCCTGCTGATCGGCCTCGGTCCCATCCTCGACCACGCCGGCTTCGCCGGGACCCAGCAGGTCGATGCCGCGACCGGCCCGCACATGATCGCCACCGCGGCGGACATCGCCAAGCTGCCCACGTCCGGGGTCGCCTGGACCAACCTGAAGAAGGCAGCCGACGAGAGCGCCGGCACGCCCGATCTGTCGAATCAGGACTCCAACAACGATGTCCTGGTCCTGGCCAAGGCCCTGGTCTACGCCCGGACCAAGATCGCCTCGTACCGGACCACCGTCCTGACCAACCTCAAGGCGGTCGTCGGGACCGAGGTCGGCGGTCGGAGCATCTCGGTCGGTCGCGGACTGCCCGCGTACATCATCGCGGCGGACCTGATCTCGTTGCCGACCTACCAGCCCACCTTCGACGCGGGCACGTTCAAGCCGTGGCTGCGCAAGCTGCTGAGCGAGGATCTCCAGGGCGATACGCTGGTCAGTACCCACAACCTGCGCCCGAATAACTGGGGCACCCACGCCGGGGCGGCCCGGATCGCCATCGCCATCTACCTTGGCGACGCGCTCCAGCTCAAGCGGGCGGCCACGGTCTTCCATGGCTTCCTTGGCGACCGGGCCTCGTACCACGGCTTCGACTTCGGCGCCGACCTGTCCTGGCAGTGCTCTGTGACGGCCCCGGTCGGGATCGACGCCGGCTGTGTCAAGAACGGGATCAACCTAGACGGAGCCATCCCCGACGAGATGCGCCGCGGCGCCTCGCTCCAGTGGCCACCGGTCCCAACCTCGTATCCGTGGGAGCTGATGCAGGGTGCGGTCCTCCAGGCGGAGCTGCTCCAGCGGGCCGGTTATGCGGCCTGGTCCTGGTCGAACAAGGCGCTCCTGCGGGCTGCCCGCTTCCTGTATCGGGCTGGCTGGCCGGCCGACGCCAACGACGACTGGCAGCCCTGGCTGCTCGACTATCGCTACGGGACGACCTTCCGGAAGGCCGGCGCGACCCACTTCGGGAAGAATTACGGTTGGTCGGATTGGCTGTACGGGGCCAAGGTCAGCGGCAGTCCAGGCTGGCGCTCCTACTCGGACGCCAAGGTGGTCTACCACAAGGCCTGGTTCCGCTCCTCGTCGGCTCGCTACCTCGGCGGCTGGGTCCATTCGTCTCGAACGAGGGCTGCCAAGGCGGTCTTCAGGTTCTACGGTGACCAGGTCGCCTGGATCGGACCAAAGGGTCCCGCCTTCGGGCGTGCCGCGGTCTACGTCGATGGTCACCTGATCAGGACGATCAACCTGCACACGGCGATCAAGCACTATCGCGTCAAGTTGTTCACGGCGATCTTCGGCAAGCCGGGTACGCACTACCTGACGGTGAAGGTGATGGGCACACCCGGACACCCGCTCGTCTCGATCGACGGTTACCGAGTCCACCGCTAGCGATCGGGTCGGCATCCCCCAGGGCCGACCCCACCCCCGGAATCAGAACGACCGCCGGGCGACCGGCGGTCGTTCTGCGATCTGCGATCGAGGCCAAAGGCCTCGGATGATTGCTACCAGCGACGTCCCGCATCGGGTGCCATCGCCGTCAGCCCCACCGCATGCCGGCACCGAGACTGAGGGCGATCGTCGCCAGCAGCGCGATGGCGGTGGTGAAGCGCGCCAGGTTCGCCTTCACGGTCATACACCTCTGTGTCAGATCACATCGGTGGTCCGGCGGCCGGGCGGTCTCGAGGGGCTCGAGATCCCTGGCTTTGCGTCCCCGCCTCACGACGGGTTTGCCCTGGACGGTCCAGTCGATGGAGGACGTTGATCGCCCTCGACCAGAACGCTAGGTCCAGTCCACGGCGGGACGAATGACCCATCGGTACCGGACGCACCGCGATTCCGGGGGAGGTTCCCGGATGCACCGTGGCGTCGGCGCACCGGGTGTCGTGCCTCCCAGCCGTCGTAAGGTCGTGGCGTCGGCCGGTCCGGCGTGCGGGTCAGGCCGTGGCCGGTCCGCCGGCCGGCACCGGGCGACGCATCGCGACGACGATGGCGACGGCGATCCCGACTCCGATCAGGACATCGCCGAGGCTGAACACGTTGCTGAACGGGAGCCAGGCAGGCAGCGAGAAGAGGTCCGTCAAGGGGGCCAGGACCGGATCGGCCAGGACCGCGCTGTTCGAGTAGCCCGCGGCCGGTGCTCTGCCCGCAGCCGTGAGCGCCGCGGCCGATGCCGGCATGTAGCCGCCGTTGGCCACGATCGCGACCAGGTTGCAGGCGGCACCCAGTGCGACGATGGGCAGACCGGGGATCCGGATGTTGGCCATGAGGACGAGGAAGACGAGGCCGGTCGAGGCGACATAGGCGGGCGCGCCAAGCCAACCGATCCGCTCGCTGATCGGACCGGAGAAGATCAAGACCTGGATCCCGAACCCGAGGACCGCCAACCAGGCGAACCGGAACTGAAGGGCGCCCAGGCCGGCCGGTCGACCACCGAGCAGGAGGCCGACGACCAGCCCGACCAGCACGGCATACAGGATGAACATCGCTGCCGCCGCCCCTAGGTCCCGACCGGGAAGGTGACCGGGACGGGGGTCGGTCGGTCGAGGATGGCCTCGACCCGGTGACTCTCGATGGGAGCCTCGAGGGTGACTCCCAGCAGCCGGGCCAGATGGTCGGCCGAGATCGGCCGGGCGAATAGGAAGCCCTGACCGAACTCGCAGCCGAGGCTGCGCAGCCGCTCCAGTTGACCTTGCTCCTCGATGCCTTCCGCGACGATCTTCAGACCGAGCGTCTGACCGAGGGCCACGATGGCGTGGGCGAACGCCCAGGTTTCTGGGTCGTCCTCCCCGGACACGACGAAGTCGCGGGCGATCTTGAGGATGTCCACGGGGAACCGACGCAGGTAGCCCAGCGACGAATAGCCCGTTCCGAAGTCGTCTACGGCGATCCGCACGCCGAGCGCCCGGATCGCCTGGAGTCGGGTGATGGTGGTCGCGGTATCGCGGAACATCGCGGTCTCGGTCAGCTCGAGGACCAGGTCGGCCGGGTCGAAGCCGGTCTGGTCGAGGATGTCCCGGATGTCGTCGACGATATCCGCCCGCTGGAGCTGGAGGGGCGACATGTTGACGCTCAGTAGGAGTCCCTCCGGGGCACCCGCCGCGCGCAAGGCGACCACGGTCCGGCAGGCCTCGGCCAGGACCCAGTGGCCGAGGGCCAGGATCGTCCCGTTCTCCTCGGCCAGAGTGATGAACTCGTCGGGCAGGGTCAGGCCACGGACCGGGTGGCGCCATCGCACGAGCGCCTCGACGCCGATCGTCCGGCCGCTATCGAGGGCCACGATCGGCTGGTAGTGGACGACCAGCTCGTTACGAGCCACGCTCCGCGACAGTTCGGCGGAGAGCTCGTGACGGGCGACGATCGAGGCATGCATCGCCGGATCGAACACGGCGAAGCGGCGCTTGCCGGCTGCCTTGGCCGTGTACATCGCGACGTCGGCGTGGCGCAGGATGTCGTCGACGTCCTCGGCCGGGGCGCCCGCCAGACCGGTCCGGGCCATGGCGATGCCGACGCTGACCCCGACCACGGTCTCCTGACCCAGGATCGGGAACGACATCCCGAGCAGATCGATCAGACGACGGGCGACCGCCAGCGAGTGGCGCAGGTCAAGCTGGTCGATGACCAGGATGGCGAACTCGTCGCCCCCCAGACGGGCGGCCAGATCACCCTCACGGATGGTGCTCCGGATCCGTTCGGCGACCGCCACGAGGAGCTGGTCCCCGGCGGCATGACCGAGGGTGTCGTTGACCACCTTGAAGTCGTCGAGGTCGAGGAACAGGACGACCGGGACCCGGTCGTCGCGGCGGTCGCGCAGGCGGATCGCGACCTGCTCGGCGAAGAGCGCCCGATTGGGCAGATCGGTCAGCGGGTCGTGGTAGGCCTGGTAGCGGAGCTGCTCCTTGAGTCTGCCCAGCTCGGCCAGCGACTGCTCGAGTTGGCCGTTCTCAAGGGCCACGGCGACCTGGCTGGCCAGAGTCTCCAGCAGCCGCAGGTCGTCGTCGCTGAAGGTGCTGCCCTCGGTCGCCCGGTTGACGATGGACAGGATGCCGATCGTGCCCGATTCACCGACCAGCGGGGCGACCATCGCCTGGCGGATGGCCATCCGGCGGCCGCCCGGGGTGCTCGGCGGAGTGGCGAAGAAGGCACGCTGCTCGGCCTTGGCCCGGGCCCGGACCGGCTCGCCGTCGAGCAACTCGACCGGGACCATCAACTCGGAGTCCGCATCCTGTACCGACGTGGTCCGGAGCGGCTGTCCATCGCTGGTCACGGGCTCGAGGAGGACTTCGGCGAGCTCGGCCCGGAACATGTCCCGGGCATGGTCGAGCAGCGCGATCAGGGCTCGGTCGAGCTCGGGCGAGTGCTGCAGGATCCGGCTGGACTGGTAGAGCAGCTCGAGGCGCTCGTGCTTCTCACGCTCCGAGACGTAGGCCCGATAGGCCACGAACAGGGTGATCAGGGGGACGGCCAGCAGACCCATCGCGATCGGTTCGATCCACAGGATGGTCACCGCCAGCAGGGCCAGACTGGTGTTGGCCAACGCCACCAGCCCGCCGAACTCGATCATCTCGGGCAGCTTCTGGAACTGTGGGGCTCCGCCGGACAGGACGATGACCGTGGCGATGGTCAGGGCGCTGATGACGGCCCCCAGGAAGGTCGCCATCATGGCCGCCAGCCAGTCGATCGGGGCGGGCGGTCCCTCGAAGGTGCCGATCGCCCGGAAGACGGTCAGGCCGACCACGGCGATGAACGCGTAGTTGGCCAGGTTGAACCCGACGCGCAGCGGCGACTGGCGCGATTGGACCACCAGGGCGACCCCGGAACCGACCAGCAGGCCGATCAGGAAGTCCGTCGGCGCCATCAGGAAGAAGCCGATGACCGCGGGCAGCTCGCTCAGTGAGAACGAGTGGGTCTCGCGCCGGAAGTGGACGTCGATGACCTTGGCCTCGGTCACGAAGAAGGCCACGGCGATCAACGGCCAGGGCACCGAGACCGGTGCGGGCAGGGTCGTCATCCCCCGCACGAACCCGAGGTAGACGGTGCTAGCGGCCACTGCCAATGCGAGGCTGAACAAGCCGACCCGGATGACGGCAGCGTGGGCCGTCAAGCGCGACCGGACGGTCCCGATGACCGCATCGGACGGTGGATATGCGTGGGCCACCGACGGATTGTCCTCTTCCAAGGGGGCATCGGGGTCAACCCCGAAGTACCGGCCGGGACCGGTACAGATAGGGGAGGAGTGGACGGTTCCCGGCGGGACAGCGGCGGTCCCGGAGCCCTCCCCAGGCCGGTCCATGCCGAGCCTCTGGTACCCTCCCAGCCATGTCTGCCAACGCCCCCCGAACCCTCGTCGCCAAGATCTGGGATGAGCACGTCGTCAGCGACGAGCCAGGTGCCCCGACCGTCCTGGCGATCGACCTCCATCTCGTCCACGAGGTCACCAGCCCACAGGCGTTCACCGGATTGCGGACGCGCGGACTGACCGTCCGGCGCCCCGGCCAGACCGTCGCCACCGCGGACCACTCGATCCCGACTCACGACCGCAGCCTGCCCATCGCCGACGCCATGGCCGCGGCCCAGGTCCAGCAGCTGACCGACAACTGCGCCGAGTTCGGGATCCCACTCCATGGCCTGGGCTCGCCCAACCAGGGCATCGTCCACATCATCGGCCCGGAGCTGGGTCTGACCCAGCCGGGCATGACCATCGTCTGCGGTGACTCGCACACTGCCACCCACGGCGCGTTCGGCGCGCTCGCCTTCGGGATCGGCACGAGCGAGGTCGAGATGGTCCTGGCCAGCCAGTGCCTGCTCCAACGCCGGCCGAAGACCTACGAGGTCCGGGTCGACGGTCGACTGTCGGCCGGGGTCGGGGCCAAGGACATCATCCTGGCCCTGATCGCCCGGATCGGCATCGGTGGCGGTACCGGTCATGTCTTCGAGTACACCGGCGAGGCCATCCGGGCCCTGACCATGGAACAGCGCATGACGATCTGCAACATGAGCATCGAGGGTGGCGCACGGGCGGGCCTTGTGGCCCCCGACGAAACAACCTTCGCCTATGTCGAGGGACGGCCATTCGCGCCCCGCGGACCGGCCTGGGACGAGGCGGTCGCCCGCTGGCGACGTTTGCCGACCGACGACGGCGCCAGCTACGACCGGTCGATCAGCATCGACGCCTCGACCCTCGAACCGATGGTCACCTACGGGACGAATCCGGGCATGGGCATCCCGATCACCGGCCTCGTCCCCTCCCCCGAGGACCAGGCCGACCCAAGCCAGCGCCGCGCTCTCGAGCGCGCGCTCGAATACATGGACCTGGTCCCCGGTCAACCGCTCCTCGGTCGCCCGGTCGACGTCGTGTTCATCGGCAGCTGCACCAACGGCCGGATCAGCGACCTGCGTCTGGCCGCCTCGGTCCTGCGCGATCGGAAGGTCGCCCCAGGCGTCCGGGTGATGGTCGTCCCGGGTAGCCAGGAAGTGAAGAAGGAAGCCGAGAACGAGGGGCTGGCAGACATCTTCAAGGCCGCCGGCGCGGAGTGGCGCGAGGCGGGCTGCTCGATGTGCATCGCGATGAACGGCGATCAGCTGACCCCGGGCCAGTACGCCATCTCGACCTCGAACCGCAACTTCGAGGGTCGCCAGGGGGCGGGCGGGCGCTCGTTCCTGGCCTCGCCATTGACCGCCGCGGCCGCCGCCATCACCGGAGTCGTGACCGACCCTCGGACGCTGCCCGGCATCGAGGCCGCGGCCGGCCTGGGCGGGCGCTGACGTGACGACCCGGTTCACCTCGTTCAGCAGCGCGGTCATCCCGCTCCCGGCCGAGAACATCGACACCGACCAGATCGTGCCGGCCCGCTACCTCAAGGTGACGGCCAAGGACGGCCTGCGCGACGCGCTCTTCCACGACTGGCGCTACGACGCTGACGGTGGCCTCAAGGAGCCGCTTTTCGTGATGGATCGGCTGGCCATGGCCGATCGCCGGATCCTCCTCGTCGGCGACAACTTCGGGACGGGCTCGTCCCGCGAGCACGCACCCTGGGCGCTGGTCGCCTGGGGCATCCGGGCGGTCATCTCGACCAGCTTCGCCGACATCTTCCGGAGCAACGCCCTCAAGAACGGCCTCCTGCCCATCGCCGTCGAGGCGGAGCGCCACCGCCAACTGTTCGAGCTGCTCGAGAGCCAGCCACGGGTCGAGTTGACGGTCGATCTCGAGGCCCAGGTCGTCCATCTCCCAGGGGACGAGGACCTGCCGTTCGAGGTCGACCCGTTCGCCAAGGAGATGCTCCTGGCCGGCACGGACGAGATGGGCTGGCTGCTCGCCCGCGACCCGGCCATCGCGGCCTACGAGGTGGCCCATCCGGCGCGGGTCGACACGCTGGCCGACGCGGGCTGACCTCCCGGCGGCGAGCGCCGCCCGCGTCAGGGAACCGATCGGGCCGGCCGGTCGTCTGGCGGTCATGAACCCGACCATCCGAACCATCCTGCTGGCCGCGACGGTGACGCTCGCCAGCGCCTGTACCGCACCGGGCGCCGGCGGCCCGAGCGCTCCCCCGACGACCACCCCGAGCGATCCCGCCGGCGGCGGTTCGGCGGGCGACCCGGGTGTCGCGATCGACCTGCCGCTCGTCCCGGGCCAGGACAGCCCAGGCCCGACGGACGAGCCGCAGCCGACGATCGTCCTGGCCGAGCCCGGGCGCCTCGATGTCCATCCGATCGGAGCGACCCGGGTCGCAGCCAGCGCGACCGGCCGCCGGGTCACCGCCCGGGTCAGCTGGTGGAGCGGGGTCGCCCCCTGTTCGGTCCTCGACTCCGTGAACGTGGTCAAGACCGGGGCGGACATCGTCCTGACCGTCCGCGAGGGCGCCGATCGGCGTGGCGTCGCCTGCATCGAGCTGGCCATGTTCAAGGCCACCCTCGTGGACCTCGGCGAACTGGCGCCCGGGACCTACACCGTGTCCGCGTTCGGCCAGGCACCACCGGTCGAGGTCGTCGTCGTGGGCTGAGGCCGGTGACGGGGCGAGGGCGGCTTCCGCCAGCGTCGTCGATACTTCCCCGGTGAACCTCATCGACGTCGGGATCGTCATCCTGCTCGGCTTCGGCCTCGTCGCGGGCTGGCGCTCCGGCTTCTTCCCGCAGATCCTGGGGCTGGCCGGCGCCGCGGCCGGCGCCGCGATCGTCGTTCTGGCCTTGCCCTTTGCCCGTGGCTTCCTCGACGGGCTCGACCCGGCCCTCCGGGCCATCGGGGTCCTGGTGGCGCTGCTGGCGGCCATCGGCATCGGCGAGGCCATCGGCTCGAGCATCGGGGCACGGATCGGGAGCCGCCTCGGCGACGGCGTCCTGGGCGGCCTCGACCGGGCCGCCGGTGCGCTGGCCGGGTTCGCCCAGGGGCTCCTCGTCGTGTGGCTCGTGGGCGGGCTGTTGGCTGCCGGACCGGTCCCACAGATGGCCGCCCAGGCCCAGGGCTCGCGGTTCATCCACACCATCACCGACGTCCTGCCGCCCCCGACCGCCTATGTCGACGAGCTGGCAGGCTGGCTGGATGCCACGGGCCTGCCCGAAGTCTTCATCGGGCTCGAGCCGTTCCCGGCGGCGCCGGTCGACCGCCCGACCGACGCCCAGGCGCAGACGATCGGCCGGCTCGCCGCGGCGAGCACCCTGGCCGTCCGGGCGACCGCCTGCGGCCGGGTCTCCACCGGCACCGGGTTCGTGGTCGGTCCGGGCGGCTACGTCGTCACCAACGCTCACGTGGTCGCCGGGTCCAAGGCGGTCGTGGTCGCCTTCGACGGCGCCGGCCCGGTCGATGCCGACGTCGTCCTGTTCGACCCGAAGCTCGACATCGCGGTCCTTCGCGCACCGAAGATCAAGGCCGCGCCACTCGAGTTCGCCAGTGCCGACCCCAAGCGCGGGACGCTCGGCGCCGCCCTCGGCCACCCGGGCGGCGCGGCGCTCAGCATCATCCCGGCCGCGGTCTCGAGCAGTTACATGGCGGAGGGTCGCGACCTGTATGGCAGCGGTCGCGTCCGGCGTCAGATCGTGGAGCTCCGCGCCGACATCGAGCGTGGCGACAGCGGTGGCCCCCTGATCCTGCCCGACGGCACGGTCGGCGGGGTCGTCTACGCCGAAGCCCTGAGCGATCCATCGGTCGGCTACGCCCTGGCCCCGGGACCGGTGGCAGATCGGGTCCGACCCGCCCTCGACGCGACCGCTAAGGCCGCCACCGGCGAGTGCACGAGATGACGTCCAGCGGACTGGCCGGACTGGCCGATGCGGCCTGGTCCGGCTCGCTGGCTGCCGATCCGGTCGGCGCGACCTCGATCGGCGACCGTCGCTTCGACGACCGGCTCGAGGACGTCTCGCCGGGAGCCGTCGCGGCCGAACGCCGGCGCCTCACCGAGCTGCTTCACGAAGTCCGCCAGGTCGCACCCGACGATCTCGACGCTGCCGAAGCCACCACCCGCGAGGCGCTCATCGCCTTCGTCCAGATGGGTCTCGACCTGAACGAGTCGGGACTCGATCGCTGGTCGATCGATCCGCTCGAAGGGCCTCAGGTCCGGCTCCTCAACCTGGCCTCCTTCCAACCGCTGGCCACGCCCGCCGACGGCGATCGCCTGCTGGCGCGTTGGGGTGCGATGGATCGCCTCCTCGAACAGCACAGCGCCAACATCCGCCAGGCGTTGGGTGACGGCTTCGTGTCGGCCGAGGCCCCGGTGCGCAAGGTCGTCGATGAGCTCGACGACCTGCTGGCCGGCCCGGCCGGTTCGGCTGCCCTCCTGGCTCCTGCGCGGACCAACCGACCGACCTGGTCCGAGGCCGACCGGGCACGCTTCGATACGGCCCTCGAGGCGGTCGTCGCCGAGCGCATCCTGCCGGCCTTCGCGGCCTACCGCCGGATGCTCGTCGACGAGATCGTGCCTCGGGCTCGCTCCAACGAGCGACCGGGGCTGGGCGACGTCGCGGGCGGGCCCGAGGCCTACCGACGGCTCATCCGGGCGCACACCTCGCTCGAGCGGTCGGCCGAGGAGATCCATCGGATCGGCCTGGACGAGATCGAGCGGATCGATGGCGAACTCGAGATGCTCACAGGACGAGTCCTGGGCAGCCCCGACCGAGCCACCGCGGTCGCCCGGCTGCGGGCCGACCCGAGCCTCCACTTCGCGACCAGCGCCGAGGTCGTGGCGACGGCCGAGGCCGCCCTCGCCCGAGCCCAGGCCGCCACCCCCGACTGGTTCGGGATCCTGCCCCGGGCCGCGTGCGACGTCGTCGAGATGGAGTCGCATGAGTCGAAGCACTCGACCATCGCCTACTACCTCCAGCCGGCCGAGGACGGCAGCCGGCCCGGGCGCTACTACCTCAACAGCAGTGCCCCGGGCAGCCGGCCACGCTACGAGGCCGAGGCTCTGGCCTTCCATGAGGCTGTACCAGGTCATCACTTGCAGCTGGCGATCGGCCAGCAGCTGACCGACCTGCCGGCCTTCCGACGCCATGCTGGGACGACCGCCTACTTCGAGGGCTGGGGCCTGTATGCCGAGCGGCTGAGCGATGAGATGGGCCTCTACAGCAGCGATCTGGACCGGATCGGGATCGCCTCATTCGACGGTTGGCGCGCCTCGCGTCTGGTCGTCGACACGGGTATGCACGCGCTGGGCTGGTCACGCGATCGAGCCATCGCGTTCATGCACGAGCACACCGCCCTGGCTCCGGACAACATCGCCAACGAGGTCGACCGCTACATCACCTGGCCGGGTCAGGCGCTGGCCTACAAGCTGGGCCAGCTGGAGATCCTGCGGTTGCGAGCGGCCGCCCGCGACCGGCTCGGAGCCAGGTTCGACATCCGGGCCTTCCACGACGCAGTCCTCGGTCAGGGCGCCCTGCCCCTGTCCACGCTGGCCACGGTCGTCGAGACGCAGCTCGGCGGAGACCCGCCCGAGGCCTAGACGACGTGGCCTTCGGGAACGGTCTCGGCGGCGAACCGGTCGAGCCCCAGCGACCCGATGTCGACGGTCCGGGCTATGCCCTCGAACACGATCTCGGCCAGCAGCTTGCCCACGATCGGCGCGTGCTGGAAACCGTGCCCGCTGAACCCGTTGGCGAGCAGCAGGCCGTCCAGGCCGGGGACCCCACCCAGGATCGGATGGCGGTCCGGGGTCATCTCGTAGAGGCCCACCCAGCTGTGGGCGATGGCCGCCTCAGCCAAGGCCGGCAGGACCTGGATCGCCGTCGGCAGCAGCTCCTCGGCGACGAACCGCTGGTCGACCCTGGTCTCGAAGGTGGGCTCCCCGGCAGGATCGCCCATGCCCATCAGGACGCCGTCCCCTTCGCGGTGGAAGTAGAAGCTGCTGGCCGCATCGATGACCAGGGTCCGGCGGCTAGGCACGCCCGGGAATGGATCGGTCACCAGGACGACCCGCGGCAGCGGCTCGAGGGGCAGCTCCACACCAGCGGTCGCGGCCAACAACCCTGCCCAGGGACCTGCGGCGTTCACCACCAGCCCCGTCGCGACCGTGCCCCGGTCCGTCTCGACGCCGGTGACCCGACCCGAGGCGGTCACGATGCGCTCGACCGACACGCCGGTCAGGATCCGGGCGCCGGCACGACGAGCGGCGCCGGCATAGCCGAGGGTCAGGCCCGACGGATCGGCGATGCCGTCCTGAGCGCAGTACGTCGCGCCGACCACGTCGTCGACGGTCAGCCCCGGGACCAGTCCGGCGACCTCCGAGGCATCGAGCAGCTCGACGGCAACGCCCAGCCCGCGCTGCATCTCCGCTGCCCGCCGGTAGGCGGCCCACGTCTGCGGGTCCCGGATGACGAACAGGTAGCCGTCCTGAGTGACGTCGAGGGGCAGCCCGTGGGTCGCGCTGAAGCCGGTGATGAGGGGGATGCTGGCCAGCGACAGGCGGACGTTGACAGGGCTCGAGAACTGGTGCCGGAAGCCGCCGGCGCAGTGCCCCGTCGAGCCCGTCCCGAGCGCTGTCTCGCGCTCGAGCAGGAGGACGGATCCCGCGCCGGCAGCGGCCAGGTGGTACGCAGCGCTGACGCCGACCGCGCCGCCGCCGACCACGACGACGTCGGCCGCCCGGGGCAAGGAGCTGCTGTCGGCAAGGCCAGGGGTCACCGTGGCATCGTACCGAACGTACACTTGAGACTCGTCGTCAGCACACCGTCGAGCCGACCGAGGACGCCATCCGATGCCCGACCGAAGCCACCCCTACGACCTGCCCAGCGATCCCGCCAAGCGCCATTCGCACGCCCTGACCGACGGGCCAGATCGAGCCGCCGCTCGGGCGATGCTCAAGGCGATCGGCTTCACCGACGAGGACCTGGCCAAGCCCCTGGTCGGAGTGGGCACGACCTGGATCGAGACGATGCCCTGCAACTACAACCAGCGTCGCCTGGCCGAGCAGGTCAAGGCCGGCATCCGGGCGGCCGGCGGGACGCCCATGGAATTCAACACGGTCTCGGTCAGCGATGGCGTGTCGATGGGCTCGGAGGGGATGAAGGCGAGCCTGGTCAGCCGCGAGGTCGTGGCCGATTCGATCGAATTGGTCGTGCGCGGTCACCTGCTCGACGGGGTGGTCTGCATCGTCGGTTGTGACAAGACCATCCCCGGCGCCGCCATGGCCCTCGGCCGGCTCGACGTCCCGGGCATCGTGCTCTACAGCGGGACGATCTATCCAGGCACCTACAAGGGCAGAGCGCAACGCGACCGTCGTGACCGTCTTCGAGGCGATCGGGGCCTACCGGGCCGGGACGATCAGCCTCGACGAGCTGTACGAGGTCGAGAACGCGGCTTGCCCCGGTCCAGGGGCGTGCGGCGGCCAGTTCACGGCCAACACGATGAGCCAGGTCATGGAGTTCATCGGCCTGTCGCCGGCCGGACTCAACGGGATCCCGGCCGAGGATCCGAGCAAGGATGGGGCGGCCTACACCACCGGCGAGCTGGTCATGGACCTGGTCCGACGGGACATCCGGCCGTCGACCTTCGTGACCCGCGAAGCCCTCGAGGACGGGATCGCCTCGATCGCCGCGACCGGTGGCTCGACCAACGGCGTGCTCCACATGCTGGCGATCGCCCACGAGTTCGGGATCAAGCTCGACATCGACCGCTTCGGCACGGTCGCCGACCGGACCCCGATCGTGGCCGACTTGCAGCCAGGCGGGCGATTCACCGCGTCCGACATCTACGACGCCGGTGGGGTCGCCCTGGTCATGCGCGAGCTCCTCAAGCAGGACCTGCTCCACGGCGACCGGCCGACGGTCGACGGCCGGACCATCAGCCAGATCGCGGCAGACGTGGAGGAGACGCCCGGCCAGGAGGTCGTGGTCCCGATCGAACGGCCGATCAAGCCGACCGGAGGCCTGGCCATCCTGCGCGGGTCGCTGGCGCCCGACGGTTGCGTGGTCAAGCTGGCCGGTCACGAACGACGCCTCCACCGCGGACCGGCCCGTGTCTTCGATTCGGAGACCGCCTGCTACGAAGCGGTCCGCGACCGTCGGATCGTGGCCGGCGATGTCGTGGTCATCCGCTACGAGGGTCCCGTCGGTGGACCGGGCATGCAGGAGATGCTGAGCGTGACCGGGGCGCTGGTCGGCGAGGGTCTGGGGGACACGGTCGCGCTTGTGACCGACGGTCGCTTCTCGGGCGGCACCCACGGCCTGATGATCGGCCACATCGCCCCGGAGGCTGCCCTGGGCGGTCCGATCGGCCTGGTCGAGGAGGGCGACTCGATCGTCATCGATGTCGACCGCAAGGCCCTCGACCTAGACGTGCCGGCCTACGAGCTGGAGCGTCGACGGGCGCGCTGGACGGCACCCGAGCCGCACTACCTGGGCGGCGTGATGGCCAAGTACGCGGCCCTGGTCAGTTCCGCCTCGGATGGTGCGGTCACGACGGGTGCACGGATGACGGCCGGCCTGCGCGGCCGGTGAGCCACGTCCTGATCGGCTTCAAGACGTCGCCCCAGGACGTCGACTGGCCGACCCTCGACGCGACCTGGGCACTGGCCGGCGAACTGCCGATCTTCGAGTCGGCCTGGATGAACGACCATCTCACCAACCCCAACCTCGCGCGGGGCGGTTCGAGCTGGGAGCCGATGACCGTCTCGGCGGCACTGGCCCATCGCGTCCCCGGCAAGTGGATCGGTCAGGCGGTCCTGTCGAACACGTTCCGTCTCCCGGCACTGCTGGCCAAGCAGGCCACGGCGATGGATCTGATCACGGGTGGCCGATTCATCCTCGGCCTGGGCGCTGGCTGGCATGACGGCGAGCACGACGACTTCGGGATCCCGCTGCCGCCGATCGGCGAGCGGATCTCGCGTCTGGAGTCCGCGGTCAAGGTCATCCGGGCACTGGGCTCGGCGGAAGCCGCGGTGCCGCCTGGAGTCACTCTCGACGATCCCTACTACCCTCTCCGCGGGGCGCTCAACCTGCCCGGTCCGGTGACCCCCGGTGGACCTCCGCTGTGGCTGGGTGGCCAGAAGCCCCGCGGCTTCCGGATGGCGGCGAGGTACGCCGACGGCTGGGTCCTGCCGGCGGCCGACGACGCCGGGTTGGACGAGTTCCGGGCGCGCCGGGAAGCGATCCTCGGCGAGCTCGAAGCGATCGGCCGAGACCCTGCGACCTTCACTTTCGCCGGCCAGCTGCCGACCGGGCGGACGCCAGCCGACAGGGTCGCCGCACTGGAGATCGGGCGTCGGTTCGTGGCCGCCGGAGCCGGCCATGTCCTGCTCGGGATGCCGGCCGGTCTCGGACCGGACGGTCTGGCCGCCGTGGCCCGGGAAGTCGCCGAGCCGCTGCGCGCGGCCATCGGCTGAGTCCAGCGCCGGCCGCCGGGCGCGGATTGCGGCATCATGACGTCGTGACCGACGAACCCCGACCAGCCGACCCGGCCAAGGCCAGCCCGATCACCGACGCCGTCTTCGATTCCATCCAGACGCGGCCGGGCAAGGCCATGCCCTGGCCCCCGGCGCCGGATCAGCGCGGCCTGGCCTCACCTTATCCTCCCGGAGGTGTCGATCCGAATCCCGACGCCGGGCAGCGCGAGGACCGCTACTACCTCCGGCTGCTGGTGGCGATGATCATGATCATCGTCCTGAGCGGGTTCGCGGTGACCATCATCGCCCTGGTCCTCGGGATCTCCAGTCCTGGGGCCGAGTGAGGTTGACCGGGCCCGGTCGTCCGTCCGACGCCGTCCCGTCGGCCGATTGGGATCGGGCCTACGGCGACCTCATCGAGCAGGTTCGGACGCTCATCCGGATCCCGAGCGTCAATCCCCCTCCGGACGATGGTGACGGCGAGCTCCGCGCCGCTCGTGAGATCGGGGCGATCCTGGCTGAGGCGGGGATCCCATCGGAGATCGTCGAGCCAGTCGCCGGGCGTGGCTCCATCACCGCTCGCCTGCATGGCGACGGCAGCGGCGGTGAACCGTTGCTGCTGCTGTCACACCTCGACGTGGTGCCGGCGCCGCCGGAGCTGTGGACCCACGACCCGTTCGCCGCCGACCTTGCCGATGGCTATATCTGGGGCCGTGGCGCGGTCGATATGAAGGGCATGGTCGGGATGGAGCTCGGGGTCCTCGGACGCTTGGCGGCCGAGGCCCGTGCCCACGGCCGTGATCCCGCCAGTGACCCGATCCCGGGGCTGACCCGGGATATCCTGTTCGCGGCCACCGCCGATGAGGAGGCCGGCGGTCGACACGGTGCCGGCTGGATCGTGGATCACCGTCCCGAACTGCTCCAGGCGGCCGGCGCGATCAACGAGTGCGGTGGCGTGTCGGTCGACTTCGGGCGTCGTCGGTTCTATCCGATCGGCGTCGCCGAGAAGGGCTACGTCGACGTCCGGATCGTCGTCCACGGGACATGGGGCCACGGCTCGATGCCGCGCCCGGACAACGCGGCCGTGCGAGCCGCGGCCATCGTGACCCGCCTGGCCGAGCCCGGCCCCCCGCGGCTCGTCCCGTCGATGGCTCGTTTCTTCGGGACGATCGCTGCCGAGATCGGCGGCGCAGCCGGGGACGTGGTCCGACGGATCGCATCGCCCGACAGCGCCGAGAGCGAGGCGGCGATCGCCGAGGCCTGCCTCGATGAGATGTACGGTCGGGCCGTCCGGGCGCTCCTGCGCGACACCGCGTCGCCCAACGTCATCCGGGCCGGCATCAAGTACAACGTCATCCCCGGGGTCGCCGAGGTGGAGGTCGACGGGCGGACCTTGCCGGGCACCGACGAGACCGCGATGCTGGCCGAACTCGAGCGCCGGATCGGTCCCGACCTGATGGCCCACTGTGAGCTCGAGCTCATCCGGTCGGCGGCGGCGGTCGAGGCGTCGTTGGACACCGACCTATACCGGATCATGACCGCGACGCTGGTCGATCACGACCCGGGCGGGGTGCCCGTCCCGATCCTGGCCCCGTTCGCCACCGATGCCAAGCACACCGTCCGCCTCGGTATCCCGACGTACGGCTTCTCGCCGCTCCGACTCGACTCCGACGAGCGCTTCCTGGAGCGGTTCCACGGGGTCGATGAGCGGGTCGGTGTCGATGCCCTCCGGTTCGGGCTGCCGGTCCTGTACGACGTCGTCCGGCGCTACTGCGGCTGACCGGGAGACGCGAGCCCCGGTCGGCCCGCCACTCCCGCGGCGGTCGCCCCGCCCGCTGCCACGCCAGAGCTCCGGTGACCGCTCGCACCACGATCCATCGCCAGCTGATCCGTGGCCAACGACCCCGCTCTACGATGACCTGACCGCCGTGTCATCGGTGGAGGTGATCGTCCATGCCCACGCGCCGGATCCTCGCGGTCCTCATCGCCATCGTCCTGAGCGCCGCCCTCAGCGGGTCGGTCGGGGCCGCCCAGAAACCGGCCCGTGTCGCGGTCATCGTCGGCCCGGCCGGTGAGCTGACGGGGCTGTACCGCTCGATCGGCCTGGATGCCGCCCGCGAAGCGCGCCGCTGGACCACCGATGTCGTCACGGTCATGACCCCCGATGCGACCTGGCCTGCTGTCAAACGTGCCCTTCGCGGGGCGTCGGTCGTGGTCTACCTCGGCCATGGCAACGGGTTCCCGTCGCCCTACCGGGACTCGCTCTTTCGACCGACCCAGAACGGCTTGGGCTTGAATCCGGTCGCCGGCGGCGACGATACCGCCCACCAGTACTTCGGCGAGGCGTTCCTCGCCCGCGAGGTCCGCCTCGCGCCCGGGGCGGTCGTCCTGCTCCACCACCTGTGCTACGCCAGCGGCAACTCTGAGCCGGGTCTCGCCGAGGGGACGCTCGACGTCGGTCGGCAGCGGGTCGACAACTACGCGGCCGGCTGGCTGGCCGCCGGTGCGGGTGCGGTCATCGCCGACACCTTCGGGGCACCCGGGCCCTATCTCAAGGCACTCTTCGGGACGAACCAGTCGATCGACCGGATCTGGCGCGATGCCCCGACCTTCCACGACCACGTCCTGACCTTCCCGAGCACCCGGACACCGGGCGACCTGGCCTCGATGGATCCGACCCGACCCGACTCGGGCTTCAATCGATCGCTGGTGGTCCGGCCCGGCCTGACCGCCGGCGACATGCGCGACGGAGCAGGGCAGGTCGCCACGCTACCGATCCGGTCGGCCGGCCCGAGCGATCCCACGGTCGGCTCGCTGGCCCAGCTCGGGGTGACCTTCCAGGCCCCCACCCTGGCTCCGCTTCCAGCCGGCCGGAGCGGTCTCGTCGCCGGGTCCACGGCGACCTTGAACCTGCCGATCAAGACTCCGTCGGGGCCGAGCCTGCCCAGAAACCTGCAGCTCGGGGTCCGTTGGGACCCGATCGCCCTCGATCCGGCGGTCGACCCGGTCATGACGCCCGCCCCGGATCCGGGACCGGCCCTCGCCCCGAACCCATCACCCACGACCACGGTCGGACCGAACTCGGGGTCGCCGCCGCGCGGCCGTCCAGCGCCACGCCCCGGGCCGACGGCGACACCAGCCCCGACCGACCCGCCGACCATCGACCTGGTCGCTCCCGAGGTCCAGGGGTCGGTCGTGACCACGGCCCGGGCCAGGCTGCTCAAGGGCCGGCTCCGAGTGACCGTCCGGCTACCGATGGCACCCGGCAGCTACCGGCTGGTGACCACGATCCATGGATCTGACGGGATCGCCTTCGACGCAGCGACCCAGGTCCTGGTGCCCGCCCTGACCGTCCGGGTCAGCCGGCCGCTGTCGGCGGCCTACGGCGTGGTCCCTGTCCTCCGGCTCACCGCCGGCGTGGCGACGATCCTGCCGGTCCGGGTCGTGAACGACGGCGCGCTGACCTGGGCGGACCCGGCAGCGGTGCCCGAGGACCTGATCGATCCGTCGGTCATCCGGGCCCACCCCGCCGCCCGGCTGGTCGGTCGCTGGATCCCGCTGGCGGTCGGCCAGGCCGGCGATGCCGTTGGCGAACGGACGGTCCCGATCGACGCCCAGCCCGGTTCCGAGGTGACGGTCCAGCTTGCCCTGACCGCGCCGATCGTGGCCGGCGACTACCTGCTGGTCCTCGACGTGGACAGCCCACTCCACGGCTCGCTGGCGGCCGGCGGAGTCCCGCCGGGACAGGTCCGCGTCTCGGTCAGTCCTGGGGCGCCTTGATCAAGCGTCCCCGCCGCGAGATGGCGCCCGTGGCCAGGGCGGCCACGCCCATGGCGATGAGCTTGCGTTCCGGGGGCGGGAGCGACCGGACCGCCGACAGGAACTGATCGGCGCGACCCCGGTCGACCACCCGGAGCAGGGCGTGCCCGCGTTGGGTCAGCCAGAGCGAGCGCTGGCGACGGTCCTCCTCCTCCTGACGCCGTTCCACGAGGCGTCGCCGGACGAGCCCCTCGACGAGGCGCGACGTCGCCGATGGGGAACGACCGAGCGCGTCGGCGAGATCCGCGACGGTCGTCGTCCCGGTGTCGGCCAGCACGTACAGCGCCGCGAGCTGGGTGAACCCGAGGCGCAGCTCACCGAGCTGCCAGGCGAAGCCCACGACCAGCTCGCGCCAGAGCGCCCGACCCATCGCCACCCGTTCGGAGATCTGGCGCGGGTTCTGGAGCGAGGTGCCAGCCGCCTGGACCGGACCGCTCAGGGCGGCCTCGAAGGTGCGCGCGATGGTCCGCTGCGAGGCGGTCCGCCGGACGGGCCGGGACCCGGCTCGGGAGGACGCTCGACCGGTCGTCGGTTCTGTGCTCACCCGCTGAGCGTACGCTGCGGGCCGGGATGTGTGCAACCTTGCACACGCTGGCCGCTTGGACGACCCCGTCGGACGTACTCTCGGAGGTGAGCCGGTTCGCCTACCCGGCGACGCGCGCGCCCCGAAGATCGACCACAGGAGCCCGATGCCTACGTCCGCCTTCGTTTTTCCCGGCCAGGGATCGCAGACCGTCGGGATGGGTCGCATCGTCGCCGCGGGCAGTCCCGCCGCGACTGCGGTCTTCGCCCAGGCGAACGAAGCGCTGGGCGAGTCGATCTCGAGCCTGGCCTGGGACGGGCCAGCCGACCTGCTCGACCGGACCGAGAATGCCCAGCCAGCCCTCCTGACGACCTCGATCGCCTACCTCGCGGCGGTGCGCCGTCGTTGGGCCGAGGCGGGTCTCGGCGACCCCCAGCCGGCCTTCTACGCGGGACACTCGATGGGTCAGTACAGCGCGATGGTCGCGGCCGGGGTGCTCGACCTGGGCGATGCGATCCGACTCGTGCGCGAGCGCGGCCGCCTGATGCAGGCCTCGGGCGGCGGACGTGAAGGTCGGATGGCGGCCATCATCGGGCTGGACGAAGCGCGCTTGTCTGAGCTGGTGGATCAGGCCCGCAGCCACGGCGAGTTCGAGGTCGCCAACCGCAACTCACCCGGCCAGGTGGTCGTGTCCGGCGAACGGACGGCGGTCGAGGCTTCCCTGAACATCGCCCGCGAGCTCGGTGCCAAGCGTGCGATCGAGCTGCCCGTGTCAGTGGCCGCGCACTCGCCCTTGATGGCCGATGCAGCGGACGGGATGCGCTCCGCATTGGCCGACATCCGCTTCCGCGATCCGAGCGCTCCCCTCCTCGGCAACCGGGATGCCCGACTGCTGACGACCGGTGAGCAGGCACGGACCGAGCTCATCGAGCATCTGACGGCCGGTGTCGACTGGGTCCTGGCGGTCGAGACGATGGCCGCCGCCGGTGTCGAGCGGTTCCTCGAGATCGGACCCGGCCGAGTCCTGACCGGACTGATCAAACGGATCGTGCCCGACCTCGAGGCGCTCGCCACCGACGCCCCGAATGCCATCGACGGCCTGGCCGTGCCCGGCCTCGAGAACCCTGCCTGAGCGATAGGAGAGATCAGCCCGTGCGTGCCCCCGACCACACCCGTCGCGTCGTCGTCACCGGCCTCGGCGTCATCAGTCCGGTCGGCAATGACAAGGACAGCGCCTGGGCCAACCTGACCAACGGCGTCTCCGGCATCCGCGAGATCACCAAGTTCGACGCGTCCGCCTACGAGCAGCGGGCGGCCGGCGAGGTCGACGGATTCGTGCCCAGCCAGTGGATGGACGCCAAGGCCGTCCGCCGCAGCGAGACATCGATGCACTACGGGGTGGCCGCTGCGAAGCAGGCCCTGGCCGACTCGGGGTTCGAGATCAACGACGAGAACCGGACCGAGGTCGGGGTCGTGTTCGGCTCCGGAGCCGGCGGTCAGTCGCTCATGATCGACAGCGTCAACGCCCTGCGCGAGCGCGGTCCGCGGGGCGTCGCCCCGACCTTCATCGCCAACGCCCTGCCCGATTCGGCCTCCGGCATGATCGCCATCGAGACGGGCGCGATCGGTCACAACATGTGCATCGTGACGGCCTGCTCGACCGGGACCCACTGCGTGGCCGAAGCCGCCGAGGCGATCCGCCGGGGCGACTGCATCGCGATCATCTCGGGCTCGACCGAGATGCCCCTGCTCGAGGTCGGCCACGCTGGCTTCGCCAACATGCGCGGCCTCGGGGAGCCCCGGCCGGGCGAGCCGGTCGAGACCGTGTCACGGCCGTTCGACCTGACCCGCAACGGCTTCGTCCTGGGTGAGGGCGCGGGATCCCTGTTCCTGGAGGACCTCGAGCTGGCCAAGGCACGCGGGGCACGGATCTACGCCGAGGTCGTCGGCTACGGGTCGGCCGCCGACGGCTGGGACATGATCCAGCCGATCGCCGGCGGGATCGGCTCCGCCCGGGCGATGAAGATGGCCCTCGAACGGCGCGGCGTGCCGGCCGATGAGGTCGACCTGATCAACCCGCACGGCACCTCCACGCCGCTCGGCGATCAGCGCGAGGCGGAAGCGATCTGGACCGCCTTCGGGGCCCATACCCCGAACATCCAGATCAGCGCGACCAAGTCGATGACCGGCCACATGATGGGTGCCGCCGGCTCCTTCGAGGCCTTCGCCACGGTCATGTCGGTGGCCGAGCAGACGGTTCCCGCCACCCTCCACTACCGCGATCCCGACCCGCTCTGCAACCTGACCATCGCGACCGAGACCCACCGTCGCGAGATCCGCTACGGGCTCTCGAACAACATCGGCCTGGGCGGCCACAACGGCGCCGTCATCTTCGGACGCTACGACGGAGACTGAGCGGCGAATGACTACAATCCGAGCGCTGCCCCAGGTCGCTCCGTCGGCGACCTCCGGTCGACCCTGAGGTATCCCGTGCCAAGTCAGGATCCTGCCCGCCGTGCCGTGATCACCGGTCTCGGCGCGGTCATGCCCATCGGCAACGACTTCCCGACCTACTGGGCCAACCTCCAGGCCGGCGTGGCCGGGACCCGAAGCATCCAGAGCTTCGACGCCTCGGCCTTCGAGGTGCGCATCGCGGCCGAGGTGCTCGACTTCGACCCGGCTTCGGCCATGGATCCGAAGATGGCCCGCCGGATGAGCCGGTTCATCGCCTTCGCGATGGCAGCGGGCAAGGAGGCGGTCGCCGACGCCGGGCTCGACTTCGAGGCGATGGACGAGGACCAGCGCGATCGGGTCGGCGTGGTGGTCAATACCGGCGGCGGCGGGATCGAGCAGATCATCCACGGGACCCAGGTCCACGACCAGCGCGGGCCGCGCTTCGTCAGCCCGTTCGCGGTCCCTGCCCTGTCCGGTTCGATGGCCGGTTGCATGCTCTCGATGGAATACGGACTGACCGGGCCGATCATGACCCAGGTCGCCGCTTGTGCGTCCTCGGTGATCGCCTTCCACGATGCCCTGCGCCTGATCCAGACGGGCGAGTGCGATGTCGTCCTGACCGGCGGCTCGGAGGCGCCCATCTGGCCGATGGGCGTCGCGGCCCTGGGCAACATGGGAGCCCTGTCACGGCGTAACGACGACCCCGGCCATGCTTCGCGACCGTTCGACCGCAACCGCGACGGGTTCGTCCTCGGTGAGGGCGGCGGCGTCGTGGTGGTCGAGTCACTCGAGCATGCCCGGCGCCGGGGAGCGACGCCGATCGCCGAGATCCTGGGCGGGGCGCTGACCTCCGACGCGTTCCATATCAGTGCCCCGGAACCGACCGGTCGGGGCCAGATCAAGGCGATGCAGAACGGTCTGCGCAACGCCGGAGTGAGCGGCGACGAGATCGACTACATCGTGGCCCACGGGACCTCCACCTCGCTCAACGACGTGACCGAGACGCGGGCGATCAAGGGAGCCTACGGCGAGCAGGCCCGGCGGATCCCGATCAGCTCGCCCAAGTCGATGATCGGCCATCTGGTCGGGGCGGCCGGGATCGCCAGCGCGCTGGCTGCCCTCGGGGCCATCCGCGACGGGGTCATCGCGCCGACGATCAACCTGGACGATCCCGACGACGAATGCGACCTCGACTACGTCCCCCTGGTGGCCCGCCCGACCAGGGTCGAGACGGCGATGATCAACGGCTTCGGCTTCGGCGGCCAGAACGCCGTCGCGGTCTTCCGGCGGGTCGTCGACTGACCGGTCCCCGGGCGATCCGGCCGGGTCGACTGTCACCGGGACGACAGGCGGCCTGTCTCTCGGCGGGCTGACCGGCCGCCCGGTCGGGTCTACGGTTCCCCTGACCTTCCCGACAGGGAGCTGACCCCGGAGGAACCGCCGCGATGAACGCCACGACGACGAACGCCGACCAGACCTTCACGATCATCCTCGACGACGACCACGAGCTGATGGCCGAGGGCCGTCTGCGCCGGGCCGACGCCGGGCCGACCTGGGCCAAGCACCGGGTCAAGATCGTGCTCGACGAAGGTGACACCAGTGGACACTCGGCCGGTGCCACGGAGCTGTCGATCAACCTCAGCTTCGAGGACGATGTCGCAGGTCATGCCCTCAGCCTCCACTTCCCGAACGCCCAGAAGGCCGACGAGTTCCGCAAGCGGCTCCTGGCCGGTGGGATCGTGGCCGGCGCCCTCGTCGTCGGCGTGACCGCCGCTCAACTCTCGGCGAGCGTGCCCGCCACGTCGGTCGCCGCTCCGGCCCCGATCGTGGTCGCGGCGCCGGCTCCGGTCGCCCAGCCCCTGACCAACCCACGGATCCCGGCCGAGGATCTCGCCCCCGTCGCGCGCAGCGTCCCTGTCGAGCAACCGCTGGTCAATCCCCGGCTGCCGATCGAGGATGTCGCTCCGGCGATCCCGCTGGCCAATGGCGCGCCGATCGAGCAGCCCCTGGTCAATCCCCGGCTTCCCGCGGAGGAGTTCGCTCCGGGCGCCTCGTCCGCGACGACCGGCGCTGCGCTGCCGACCGACCCCAAGAGCTTCCGACGCGGCAAATAGACCTCGGCGCCGGGGAGACCCGGCCGCCCTTCGCTCCCAGCGGCGGACCGTCCTTCGGGATGGTTCGTTCGCATTCCTGCCGATCGATCGCCTTTCGTCGCGTTGTACGCTCCTGATCGAGCCACGAACGGAGGCCCGATGATCGGGATCAGCGTCGTCGAAGCCCCCTGGGGACCGGTCCACATCGCCGCCGATGGCCAGGGCGTGGTGGGCCTGGAGGTCCTGACCGGGACCGCTGCGTTCATCGCCTCGGTCCAGAAGCGGCGGCCCGCGGAGGTCGTGGCGCAGGCGCCGGACGACTTGCCGGGACCCGCAGCGCGGCACCACCTCGGAGCGGCCGCCGACGCCGTCGAGGCCTACCTTGGCGGGCGTCCGGACGCGTTCGTCGAGCTCCCCTTCGCCCTGGATGGCCTGACCGGCTGGGACCGGCTTGTGCTCGACGGCGTTCGGAGCGTGCCCTGGGGCGAGCTGACCAGCTACGGGCGATTGGCCCGCCAGATCGGTCGACCAGGTGCCGCCCGGGCCGTCGGTGGCGCGGTCGGGCGGAATCCCATCGGCCTGATCGTGCCCTGCCATCGGGTCATCGCCGGGGACGGTTCGATCGGCGGTTACGGCGGCTCGTGGTACGGCGATCGTGAGGTGCTCCTCGGGATCAAGCGCAGCTTGCTCGGTCTCGAAGGCAGCACGCTCGGTGGCGCTGTCGCCTGGACGACCTTCGGACGGCGTCACGGGTGACTTCCCGTCGGCCCCATGGGACGCCTAGACTCGGGACTGCGACGGTCCGGTCGCGAACGCGACGAGGAGAACCCGATGACCGAGCCCGAGGATCAGCCGACGCCAGCGGCCGACGAGGACGACACCTCCGGCCACTCGCTTGGCGACGACTACGCTCGTCAGCACGCCGCCCAGCGGGCGCGCGAGACCGACCAGTGGGCGGCCCGCGAAGCCATCCGCAAGGTAGCCAAGAGCCCGCTCGACCGACTCCGCGGCCGCTGACCCCCAGCGGGGTCCGGTGAGCGTCCTTCGCGCCTACCGCGGCCTTCTCTCGAACGGACCGCTGGTCCGTCTGCTCGGCGGCGAGTTCATCAGCTCGATCGGCGACTGGTTGTACCTCGTCGCGCTGCTCATCGTTGTCTACCAGGTCAACCAGGACCCGCTCATCCTGGGCATCGTCGGGGCGGCCCGGATCCTGCCCTACGTCCTGCTATCGATCCCGGCCGGGATCGTGGCCGACCGGTTCGAGCGCCGGATGGTCCTGCTGGTCACCGATGTCGCCCGCGGCCTGATCATGCTGGCGATGGCCTGGCTGGTGGCCGTCGAAGGACCGCTCCTGGCGATCGTCGGGTTGGCCGTGCTCGCCACCTGCTTCTCATGCTTCTTCGGTCCGACGATCGGCGCCTATCTGCCCAACCTCGTCCGGGACGAGCACGAGCTCGGCCCGGCCAACAGCGCCTGGTCGACCCTCGACAACCTAGCCTTCGTGATCGGGCCGGCGGTCGCGGCCCTGCTGATCGCGGCGAGCGGACTGGCCCTGGCCTTCGTGCTCAACGCGATCTCGTTCGCGTTCGTGGCGATCATCCTGTGGCGCCTGCCAAGCGAGCGCGGGAGCGGCGCGACCGAGCCCTCGGTCGTGGAGGCGGCCGCCGCTGAGACGAAGGCCGCGCCCGTCCCGACGATCGATCGCGAGACGCTGGTGCCACTGGCCGGGCTGGCCCTGATCGACACGGTGGCCGGCTTCGTCTTCGGCGGCCTGGGAGTCCTGACGGTCATCATCGCGGTCGATCGGCTGGGAGCCGATGAGGCGGCGACCGGGTTCCTCAACGCCGCGATCGGGGTCGGCGGGATCGTCGGTGCCGTCGGCTCGTCGGCCTTCGTCGTTCGACCGGCCTTGCGCCTGCCGCTGATCCTGGGTTCGTGCCTGTTGGCCGCCGGCGTGGCCGCGCTGGGCCTCACGACGAGCCTCGGCCCGGCCCTCGTCGCGATGGCCCTTGCCTCGGCTGGCAGTCTGCTGACCGAGGTCGTCAGCACGACCCTCTTCCAGCGGACCGTGCCCGACATCGTCCGCGGTCGGGCCCTGGGCACGATCGCCACCATCTCGACCCTCGCCTACGCCGCCGGCTCGCTGGTCCTGCCCGTCGCGGCCGGGGTCGTGGGCATCGAGCCGGTCCTGCTGGCTTCGGGCCTCCTGGTCGTCCTGGGCGCCCTCGTCGCTGTCTGGTTGATCGGCTCCGCCGGCAGCCATGGCCCATCTGCCGAGCTGACCGCCGCGGCGACCAGAGTCGTCGGGTTGACCGTGTTCGCCGGCGTTCCGGCGTCGCGCCTGGCCGACAGCCTGTCCCGGGCGATCGAGCTCGAGGTGGCAGCAGGCACCGTCGTCATCCGTCAGGGCGAGCCGGCGGATCGGTTCTACGTGATCCTGGCCGGCGCCTTCGAGGTCGATCAGGCGGACCCGGTCAGCGGTGCGATCAGCCGCCTGCGGACGATGGGCGAAGACGAGGTCTTCGGTGAGATCGGGCTGCTTACCGGATCGGCCCGGACGGCGACCGTGACCGCCGCGACGCCGGGGCGCCTCGTCGCCCTGGACGCGGCGGAGTTCCTCGGCCTGGTAGGGTCGGCTGCGGAGGTCGGACCACGCCTGCTGGCGATCCACCGGGGCGGTGCGCTCGCCGGTTGAGCCACGAGTGTCGCCCATGCGACCACGACGACGTCGCCTGTCGGCCAGCCCGGTTCGGACCGCACCGTGTACGGTTGCAGCCGGGTGGACCTGACCGCAAGCCACCCGTTCGGTCGACCGAGGGCCGCGCGGCCGGCAGGAGGCACTGATGGCAGAGCACGATGAAAGCAAGACCTCGGCGATGCGCCCACGTATCGACGACGACGATGTCGAGGGCCATTCGATGAGGACGCGGGTCGACGGCGGCCCGGACGACTTCCAGATGCGAGCCGATGCCGGTGACGACGTCGAGGGTCATTCGGTGAAGGTCCGTGTCGATGGTGGCGAGGATGACGTCGAGGGCCATGCGCAGGTCCGTCGGATCGATGCCGACGAGGACGACGACGTCGAGGGCCACTTCGGCCAGCTGAAGAGCCCGACCAGCCGAGGCGAGTAGCCGGGAGGGCGGCCGACGATTCGGTCAGCCGCCCGGCCGAGCCCCGTTCGAGACGGCCGCCAGGATCGCCTTCACCTCGAACGGTGAGGCGCTGGGGTGCTTGGCCCGGATGAGGGCCGCCAGCCCGGCGACGTGCGGGGCAGCGAAGCTGTTGCCGGTCGCGATGATCCGGCTGCCATCCTTCCAGGCCACGTCGACATCGACACCGTATGCCCCGAACTCGACCGGTGGACGTGGGTTGTAGAACCACGTCCAGCGGTCGGCGATGTCGTGGGCGGCGACCGAGATGACCGAGGCGAACAACGACGGATAGCTCGGCCCGGGCACGTTGTTGGCAGCACTGACCAGGACGACGTTGGCGAAGTAGGCCTCGTCGGCGATCTCATGGAAGACGCCGAACAGGGCATCGCTCTTCGATGACAGGCTCAGGTTGATGACCGACGCCCCCTGGGCGATGGCCCACTCCAGCCCGGCCGCGAAGATCGTGCCTTTGCCTCGATTGTCCGGCCCGAGCACGCGGACCGAGATGATCTCCGCTCCCGGTGCCAGCCCGTGGATGATCCCGGCGCAGGCGGTCCCGTGACCGACCACGTCGATCGCCTCCGGATCGTCGACCACGACCGGGTCCTCCTCGCCGGGCTCGACCCGGACGCTCCGGATGAGCTTGCCGCCGACCGCCGGATGATCGCGCTCGACACCCGAGTCGACGATGGCCACGGTGACGCCGGTCCCGTCGACCCCGCCGAAGGCCGTCTCGCGGTCCATCCCGGCGATCGGCACGAGGCGGTCCAAGGCGTCCCGCCGCTCCCCTACGAACGGCTCGCTCCAGGCCGGCAGGTAGGGGTCGGTCAACGGTCGTCGCTGCGCGCCGACGGTCCAGGGCGACCGCGTCGGCGGGAGCGGACATCACGCTCGGCCTGCCTGGCCAGGGCGTCGAGCAGATCGCTGACCAGCTCGAGCCGATCTGGGCCGACCCGTCGGATCCGGGCCACCTGCTCGACCAGCGTCCACAGCCGGGAGTCGTCTTCACGACCCAGTCCGTCGGTCGCCGCGCGGACCAGCTCATCGAGGGCAGCCTCGGTCGACGGGCCGTCGAGATCGGCACCTGCTGATGCGGCCAGGTCGGCCAGGGTCGCCCGGAGCAGTCCAGCCAGGTCGCGCTCGACCCGACTGGCCCGGATGGCCACCGTGGCCTGCCGGGCGAAGACGCCGGCCAGCTCGATGTCGCGCAGCGAGAAGGCGGCCTGGCTGCGCTTGTCGAGGACCTCCAGCACGCCGATCGTGCCGTGCTCATCGATGAGCGGCACGGCCACGATCGAACGGGGCACATAGGCCGTCTTCTCGGCGACCGTCCGACCGAAGCGCGGGTCGCTGGCGACATCCGACAGGGCCAGGGCCTGGCCGGAGGTGAAGACATAGCCGGCGATGCCCTGATCCGGGCGGATGGCGACCCCGATGACGCCCTGGCCCTGCTCACCGGCTGCGACCTCGAAGATCAGCTTGTCGGTCGCGGCGTCGTACAAGGCGATCGACGACGCCTCTGCTTCGAACAGGGCGACGGTCGCCTCGACGACCGAGCGGAGGACGGCACGCGCCGAGCCGATCTCCAGGCGCCGAGCGACCTCAGCCCGGAGAGCGATCCGCTCCAGGAGTCCGAGTGCCTCCTGACCGAGTGTCGAGCGGCCAGCATCGTCAGCCATGAGCGCTCACCGTTCGGCGGCGCGGGCGAGCCGATCGAGATCCGGGATGATCAACGCGTCGCGCTCCAGCCGAACGAGATCCTGGGCGGTCATGTCGGCCAGGAGTCGGTTCACGGTCTGGCGCGTCCCGCCGATCATCGCGGCCAGATCGCTCTGGGTGAACGGCCAGTCGAGCCGGATGTCCTTGGTCACGCCGGGCTGGCTCTCGCCGGCGAGGCGGACGATCCGGCTGGCGAGCCTGCCGGGCAGGTCCAGGAAGTGGAGTTCCTCGACGTGACCGGTCAGTCGGCGCAACTCGGTCACGAGACCCGCGAAGAGCGCTTTGCGCAGCTGCGGCTGGGTCTCCACCAGGTCCTCGAAGCGGTCGCGGCGGAGGACCAGCCCTTCGGTCGGCTCGATGGCGACCGCGGTCGCTGAGTGGGGCGCCCCGTCGAGCAAGGCCAGCTCGCCGAAGAAGTCGCCGCGCATCAGGGTGGCGATGATCGCGCCTTCCTCGCCCTCGGGCGACGGCAGGACGATCTTGACCGACCCGGATTCGATGATGTACAGCGAGTCGCCGGGGTCACCCTGGTGGAAGATCGTCTCGTTCTTGCGGTAGTGCCGTAGCCGCAACGAGGAGGCGCACAGGTCGAGCGTCTCATCGTCGACCTTGGCGAACAGGGCGCACCGGCGCAGTGCCTCGATGGCGAACGTGGCCTCGCTCATTCACCCTCCACTCGGTCACTCGACCGACTGGGCGACATCGTAGTCGGCGCCCGCTGGGCAGTCGAGGCGGAATCGACGAGGCGGCGCCGGTCGGCGTCGCCTCGTTCAGAGCCTGATCCGGGCTGGAGCGCGTCGAGGCGCTCCAGGGTTCGATCACTTCTTGTGCGGACGGCTCGCTTCGCGGGTCTCGTGGGCGCGCAGGTTGCGCTGGATGTCCTGTTCGCGGGCACGGGCGAGGTGCTGGCTAAGGACCGGGTTGCCCATCATGTGGCCCTCGGCATCGTCCTCGTCGCCGGTCGCACGGTGCTTGCCGTGACCCTCGACGTCGGCGTCGTCCTCGTCGCCGGTCGCTCGGTGCTTGTGGTGGCCTTCGACGTCGGCGTCGTCCTCGTCGCCGGTCGCTCGGTGCTTGTGGTGGCCTTCGACGTCATCCTCGTCGCCGGTCGCGCGGGGCGCGGGGCCCTTGCCGTGGCCTTCGACGTCATCCTCGTCGCCGGTCGCGCGGGGCGCGGGGCCCTTGCCGTGGCCTTCGACGTCGTCTTCGGTCGCGCGGGGCGCGGGGCCCTTGCCGTGGCCTTCGACGTCGTCTTCGGTCGCGCGGGGCGCGGGGCCCTTGCCGTGGCCTTCGACGTCGTCTTCGGTCGCGCGGGGCGCGGGGCCCTTGCCGTGGCCTTCGACGTCGTCTTCGGTCGCCCGGGGCGCGGGGCCCTTGCCGTGGCCTTCGACGTCGTCTTCGGTCGCTCGGGGCTGCTTGGCGGGACTTGGCATGGTGATCTCCTGTCGGCTTCCCGGACTTCGGCTCTTGTGATCGAGCCAGGTCATCTTGCGCCGAGGATGGATCGCCAGTCCAGCGCGTCGGGCGACGCTCAGAGTGTCGGGCAGGCGACCATCCGCTCGTGGACGGGCTCAGCCCCTGGTCACCGGTCGCATCGGATAGACCCCGATCACGATGGGCGAGACGGGATCGAGCTGGAGCTCGTAGCCGACCTCCCCGCCCCGCAGCAGCTCCCCCAGCATGTGGCCCTCGCGGTCCGGCAGACCCACGAAGATCCGACCGGTCGATAGATCGATCCCGGTCACGTCATCGTCCTCCGTGGCGATCAGGAATCGTCGCCGGATCTCGTGCATCGGGATGTACGCTCGGCTCTTGATGAACCGGCGCAGCTGCGCCGTGGTACAGGTCCCATGCCGGTCGACGGAGGGTGGCGGTCCGGTCGGCGGCGGTCCGCCGGTCGGCGGTTCGGAGGCGAGCGGCGGAGTGGCCTCGACCGGTCCATCGGCGAAGACGGCCGCGACATCGGGCGGAACGTCAGCGGGGATCGGATCCAACACGTGCTCGAGATCGGATCCGGCCGGCTGGGCCGGCGGTCCGGATCGATCGACGTCCATGACCGGTCGGGTCGGGTCGGGATCGGTCAGGGCCGCCGAACCCGGCGTGGCCGGGCGGGCGACCCTGGTCGGGTCGTGCGGGCGCGGGCCGCCACGATGATCGGGATGGCGCGGCCGCCCACCGCGACCGGTGCGACGGCTCAAGGTCGAGCCGCCGGCATCGATCGGCGGGCACGCCGAGTACGGGTCGGCTGGGGTCCAGCGTCGCCGAGGCGACGGGTGAAAGTGTCAGGCATCGGTCCGAACGCGTTGGGCTGGGCGCGCTCGTCTGGCGCGTCGGTCGTCCCGATGATACCGCGCCCGGCTCAGACCCCGTCGACGACGAGCAGGTCGAGCGGCGCCTGGTTCAGGACGATCGGCCCCTCCAGGCCGCAGACCACGATGTCCTCGAGACGGGCGCCGTAACGACCTTCGAAGTAGATCCCCGGCTCGACGCTGAAGGCCATCCCCGGCCGAAGCTCTTCGCTGTTGCCCGCGACGAGGTAGGGATCCTCGTGGCCCTCAAGGCCGATGCCGTGTCCGGTCCGGTGGATGAACTGCTCGCCGTACCCGGCGCCGGCGATGATCGAGCGGGCCCTCGCGTCGATCGCCTCGCACGCCACGCCGGGCGCGACGGCGGCGGTGGCGCTGGCCTGGGCCGAGCGAAGGACCGAGAACAACTGGAGGAAGGCGTCGTCGGGACGCTTGCCGGCTTCGCCGCCGGTCACCCAGATCATCCGGGTGATGTCGCTGCCGTAGCCGCCCAGGCTGCCGCCGATGTCGAGCACGATCGGCTCGCCAGCCTGGATGATCCGATCGGACGCCTCGTGATGAGGCGAGGCGCTGTTCGGACCGGAACCCACGATCGAGAACTCGGCCAGCTCGTGGCCTTCGGCCAGCAGCCGTTCGCGAACCTCGCGGGCGACGTGCGCCTCGGAGCGACCGATCAGCTGTCCGAAGGCGATCTGGCCGACGACCCGGTCGGCGGCCTGGGCAGCCAGCCGCAGGAGCTCGATCTCGTCTGGGTCCTTGATCATCCGCAGGCGACCGATGACCGGGCCGGCGCTCTCGAGGCTGGCAGATGGGAGCCCGTCGATGAGCCGGAGGACATGCATGGCCCAGAGTCGGTCGCTGACGGCGAGGCGGTCGATCGATCCGGTCGGTCGGCCAAGCGCCCGAGCAAGCAGGTCGGCGACCAGGGCGATCGCATCGTCGGTCTCGTCCCAGCCGGCGAGTTCGATCGCCCTGCCGCGGGCCGCCGGGCAGCCGGCTGCCGGGCTGAGCTCGAGTCGAGGCGCGACGAGGGTCGTGGGCCCCTGGACCGGCACGACGAGCATGGTCAGACGCTCGAGCGGCATCGCCCGATAGCCGGCCAGGTATTCGAGGTCCGGCCCGACCCCGATGAGCAGGGCGTCGAGCCCGGCTTCTGCCGCGGCGTTCCGGGCACGCCCGATCCGCTCGGCGAAGCGCTCGGGCGGGATCGTCGGACGGGTCACCGCGACCTCATCGAGTAGGGACGGTCTCGGGGATCGGCAGATCGAGCCAGGCCGCGATGGTCCGCGGACCGTCGTCGAACAGCTTGCTGTAGGCGTAGACCCGTCGGGCGCCGCTCGCAAGGGCCCGCTTTCGAGCGGCCAGATCCTCGTGCGCTCCGACGGCGACGACCGGCAGCCCGGCCGCGCTGGCCTGCTCGACCGCCGCGATCGGGTCGGACCGACGGAAGGACAGGTCGACGACGGCGGCATCCGCGTCGCCGAGGGTTGCGAGGAAACGCTCGATCGTCCCGGCCACTGTCGGGACGGCACCAGCCGCGCGGCAGATCGACTCGAGACGAGTGGCCCAGATGAGATCGTCGGCAAGGACCGCCAGTCGGGGCGGACGACCGTCGGTCACCCGATGACCTCGAGCAGGTGCCCGAACAGATTGCGGGCCTGGACCAGACCGACCAGCCGACCGTCCTCGACGATCGGGATGTGGCGGAAGCCACCGACGGCCATCTTGTGCAGGGCGACCGCCGTCGTGTCGTCGTGACGGAGGACGACCGGGTCGGGGGTCATCAGGGCATCGACGACCAGCCCGTCCAAGGAGCGTCGATTGAGCTTCACGATGGCGTCCTGATAGGTCACGATCCCGCGCAGGCGCTCGCCGTCGACCACCAGCAGGCACTCGAGGCCGTCGTCCTTCATCCGAGCGATGGCCGAGCGGGCACTGGTCCCGGCGACGACCGTCGCCGGCGGCTCGATGCCCAGCGCGTCGAGGTGCTCACCAAGCAGCCGACCGTGGAAGTCGACCGCGTCCTGAGGGACGTCGAGCGTCCGCAGGTCCGCCCCGCACGCGTCGCAGGCGTCCTCACCCGGGTAATTCTTGTGGCCGCAGGAGGGACAGCGGATCATGCCGGAACCTCCCAGGTCTCACCGCCCTCGAGCAGGGTCCGGAGGTCACCCTTGCCGCGCTTGGCGACGGCCGCCTCGCGCTGGGCGGTCAGGAGCTCGTCGTGGGTCGCCCGCTTGACGTCGAGGATGACCCCGACCGGGACCGGGAAGTCGGGCCAGTAGATCCGGCTGAGCATGAACGCGATGAGCGGATCGCCCTCGTCATGGACCAGCAGGTCCGCCTCGGTGACCCCGTCGACGCCGATGGTCACGACCTCCGGCTGGTGCCCAGCCAGGCGGATGCCCTTATCGCGGTCCTTGCCGAAGATCATCGGGTGGCCGTGCTCGAGGACGAGCATCCGATCCTCGCGGACCTCGCGATCGGTGAAGTCGCGATGGGCACCGTCGTTGAAGATGTTGCAGTTCTGGAGGACCTCGACGAAGACCGACCCCTTGTGCCGGCCGACCCGGTCGAGGGTCGCCTGGAGATGTTCGGTATGGGTGTCGACCGAGCGAGCGATCAGGCTGGCCTCGGCGGCCAGGGCCACCGTCAACGGGCTGATCGGATGGTCGATCGTGCCGGCCGGGGTGGACTTGGTGACCTTGCCGAACTCGGACGTGGGCGAGGCCTGACCCTTGGTCAATCCATAGATCCGGTTGTTGAACATGATCACCTTGATATCCACGTTCCGGCGCATCGAGTGGAGCAGGTGATTGCCACCGATCGAGAGCGCATCGCCGTCACCGGTGATGACCCAGACCATCAGGTCTGGTCGGGCGGCCTTGAGCCCGGTGGCCAAGGTGGTCGCCCGGCCGTGGATGGTGTGGAACCCGTAGGTGTTCATGTAGTACGGCAGCCGGCCCGAGCAGCCGATGCCGCTGATGAACACGATGTTCTCCTTCGGATAGCCGAAGTCGGGCATCACCTTCTGGGTCTGGGCCAGGATCGAGTAGTCCCCGCAGCCGGGACACCAGCGGACCTCCTGGTCGGACACGAAGTCCTTGCGGGTCAGGGGCACCGCCGCCTGGAGCTGCTGGAGCACCCGGTCGTTCTCGGGGCTGAGGGCCGGCTGGGCGCCGACGTTCGGCTCGGTCATCGGACGTCCTCCAGGTCGTCCATCAGGCGAACAGCCTCCTGCTCGATCTCGGCGATGCGGAAGGGTTTGCCCCGGACCCGGTCGTAGCCGACCGCATCGACCAGGTAGCGAGCCCGGATGAGCAGCAGCAGCTGGCCCAGGTTGACCTCAGGGATGAGCACCCGTCGGTAGCTCCGGACCACGTCGCCGGTGTTGCGCGGGAACGGGTTGAGGTGACGGAGATGGGCGTGGGCGACGCTCCGGCCCTGGGCCTGGAGCCGCTCGACCGCGCTCCGGATGGCGCCGTAGGTCGAACCCCAGCCGAGGATCAGCAGGTCGCCCCGGTCCGGGCCGAAGACCTGCAGGTCGGGGATGTCGTCGGCGATCCGGGCGATCTTCTCGGCTCGCAGAGTCTGCATCAGGTGGTGGTTGTCGGGGTCGTAGCTGACGTTGCCGCTGATGTCGGCCTTCTCGAGACCGCCGATCCGATGCTCCAGACCGGGCGTGCCCGGGACCGCCCACGGCCGGGCCAGGGTGATGGGGTCGCGGGCGTACGGCTGGAAGCCCAGTCGTTCGGTCCGGTTCGGGACCGAGATGTCGGGCAGATCGTCGACGCTGGGGATGGACCACGGCTCGGAACCGGTGGCCAGGAACGCATCCGAGAGATACACGACCGGGGTCATCGAGCGGAGCGCGATGCGGACCGCCTCGAAGGCCATGTCGAAGCAGTCGCCAGGCGTCGACGGGGCGACGACCGGGATGGGTGAGTCGCCGTTCCGACCGAACATGACCTGGAGCAGGTCCGATTGCTCGTTCTTGGTCGGCATCCCGGTCGACGGCCCGGCCCGCTGGACATCGATGACCACCAGCGGCAGCTCGACCATGACGGCCAGGTTCATCGCCTCGCTCTTGAGGGCGATCCCCGGACCAGAGGTGCCGGTCATCCCGATGGCCCCACCATAGCTCGCCCCGATGGCCGAGCCGATGGCCGCGATCTCATCCTCGGCCTGGAAGGTGGTGACCCCGAAGTTCTTGTAGCCGGACAGCTGGTGGAGGATGTCGCTGGCGGGGGTGATCGGGTAGGACCCGTAGAACAGCGGCCGCGACGCCTTCTGCGATGCGACCACGAAGCCGAGCGCGGTGGCCTCGTTGCCGGTGATGTTGCGGTAGGTGCCCGGAGGCGAGATGGGCTGGAGCGACCCGGTAGTGGGTGTGGAAGATCTCGGTCGTCTCACCGAAGGCGTAGCCGGCCTTGAGCGCCCGGACGTTGGCCTCGGCGATGACCGGTCGCTTGCCGAACTTCTGCTCGATCCAGTGGAGGGTGGGATCCATGCTTCGCTCGTACAGCCAGAACATGATCCCGAGGGCGAAGAAGTTCTTGGTCAGGTCGATCTGCTTGTTGGTCATCTCGAGCCCGCTCAGGGCCCGGGCGTTGAGGGTCGAGATCGGGATCTCGAAGACGGTGAAGGCCTTCAGCGATCCGTCGATCAGGGGGTTCGTGCCGTAGCCGACCTTCTGCAGGTTGGGGCCGCTGAAGGCGTCGGTGTTGACGATCAGGGCGCCGCCGGCCGGCAGGTCGCCGATGTTGGCCTTGAGCGCCGCCGGGTTCATCGCCACGAGGACATCCGGCTCGTCGCCGGGGGTGTGGATGTCCGAGCTGGAAAAGCTGATCTGGAAGCCCGACACTCCGGGCAGCGAGCCGGCTGGGGCGCGGATCTCGGCGGGATAGTCGGGCAACGTGCTGATGTCGTTGCCGAAGACCGCCGCCGTCCGGGTGAACTGGGTGCCGGTCACCTGCATCCCATCGCCGGAATCGCCGGCGAAGCGGATGGTGACCCGCTCGAGCTCCTGGGTCGGGACGACGCGTTCCGTGGTCGGTGTCGTCACGCGCCTTCTGACTCCTTCATCCGTTGGTGCGGCCGCGGCGGCAGGTTGAGGAGCTCCTCGGGAAAGGCCTCGGCCAGGTACTTGAGGACATCCTGCTGGCGGACGATGCCCACGACCCGGCCGTCATCGTCGACCAGCGGCACGTTCCGGAAGCGCCCGTCGGCGAACAGGGCGATGGCCTCGTGGACCGTCTGCTCGAGATGGAGCGTCCGCGGTGTCCGGTTCATCAGGGTCTCGACCGGTGCCGCCAGATCGATCTGGCCGCCGACGATGACCTTGAAGATGTCGCGCTCGGTGAGGACGCCGCGGAGGACTCCATCGGGCGTGGTCACGACGACGAAATCGCCGACCCCGGAACCTTCGACCAGGCGCAGGCACTGGCCCAGCGAGGTGCCCTCGAAGACCGTCAACGGGTCGCGCCGATTGACGACCCGGAGCGTCTCGCGAGCAAGGGCGGGGACGCGCGTCGAGACGGCGCGTTCGGTGAGCTCAGCCACGGGTCGAAGTGTAGTCCGTTCGCGCTCGGATGCCGTCCGCAGAGGCGGGCGGCGCGGTCGCGGACGGCCCTGCTAGGCTCGGGCCGTGGATCGTCAACGCCTGCTGGGGGTCGGGCTGGTGCTCGTCTCGGCGGCTTCGTTCGGCTCGGGTGCGCTCTTCGCCAAGCCGGTCTACGGGGCCGGCGTCGACTGGCTGACCCTGCTCTCGTGGCGCTTCCTGATCGGGGCCAGCCTTGCCTGGGCATGGCTCCTCACGTCACCTGAACGACGAACCGGCCTGGCCCGGCTGTCGCGCCGGCGGGTCGCCATCGCCTTCGGTCTGGGCGTGATCTACATCGGCAACTCGAGCACCTACTACGCCGCCCTAGAGACGGTCTCGGCGTCACTCGCGGCGATCATCGTGTACATCTATCCGGTCACCGTCGCGGTGATCTCGATCCGGGTCGGCCATCGGCTCGTCGGCCGGCGGCCGTGGATCGCTCTGGGCCTGACCGGGACCGGGGTCGCCCTGGCCCTGGGCGGCATCCCGGCCGGTACGGCACCGCCTCTGCTCGGGCTGGTCCTGGCCGTCGCCTCGCCCCTGATCTACTCGGTCTGGATCGTCCTGTCTGCCCGGTTCGCCGGCGAGCGCACGGATCGGGTCGGGATCGAGGCCGACGACGGGGCGTCGCCGGCGGTCGCGACGGCGCTGATGATGACCGCCACAGCGGTCGGCTTCTGGGCCATGGCGCTGGCGGTCGGACGGCCGGTCCTGCCCGGCCAGATCCCGGCGGCGGCCTGGCCGGGCATCCTGGCCATCGGCCTGGTGTGCACCTTCCTGGCCATCCAGACGTTCTATGCCGGCACCCGGCGGGTCGGGGCGGCGCAGGCATCGCTCATCTCCACATTCGAGCCGGTCTGGACGATCGCCCTTGCCTCGCTCCTGTTCGGCGAGACGCTCGGGCCCATCCAGCTGGTCGGCGGTGCCCTGGTCATCGGCGGAGTGCTCCTCGCCCAGACCTCGAGCGGGCCGGCTCCTGGGAGCGTGACGATGCGGGTCGCCGACGAGTAGATCGGCTCATCGCTGCGCGAGCCGGGGCTCAGGAGCCGCCGGCCCGCCGATCGAGCTCGCGCTGCATCCCGGCCAGGGCACGTTTCCCGATCCCGTCGAAGGCGCGACCGAGGATGGGTTCGGCCAACCGAAGGATGCCGCCCAGGCGCAGATCGGCCTGGTAGGTCAGGCGCGTCCCACCGTCCGGCAGCGGTGCGAAGTCGATCCGGTCGATGGCCTCGATCCGCGAGCCTGAGCCGTGGAGGACGACGAGGGTCGGCGGGTCGTAGTCGGTGACCGTGTAGGTCATCGGAAGGGTCCGGCCGTTGAAGATCACCTCGAGCTGGTAGCGGGCGCCGACCGCGACCGGTCCTCCGCCGACCCGCCCCGACGTGGCCACGCCCGGATCCCATTCCTGCGAGTTGGCGAAATCCGCCACATAGGCGAAGGCGGCTTCGATGGGCAATGGTGTCTGGATCGTCTCGCGCAGGGTGGTCATCGGCATCCTCGGCTCGGGTCCATGATGGGTCGGACACCTACGGTTCGCGGCAGGGACCGATCCGGACGGGTGGCCTCGGACGAAGGAGTGGCGTGATCGATCCACGCGGGTTGGCCGACGACATCCTGGAGATGCTGGTCCTGCCCAGCTTCAGCCGGGTGGGCTACGACCTGCGCCGCCGGATGTTCGCCTGGGAGCGGCTCGATCGGCTGTCCCTGGCGGGTCGGACCGTCCTGCTTACCGGGCCGACCTCCGGTCTTGGCCGAGCCGCGGTGAGTAAGTTCGCAGCGATGGGTGCGCGGGTCCTGCTGGTGGGTCGCGACGCTGCCAGGCTGGAGCGGACGAAGGCCGAGCTGGTCGCCTGGTCGGGAAACCGCGAAGTCGCGACCTACGTCGTGGACCTCGGCTCGCTGGCGTCGGTCCGGGCCGTCGCAGCCGAGATCCTCGACCACGAGGGGCGCCTGGATGTCCTCATCGACAACGCCGGGGCGATGTTCGCCGAGCGTCGGGAGTCCCCGGACGGCTTCGAGCTGAGCTTCGCCACGATGGTCCTCGGACCGTTCGCATTGACCGCTCGGTTGCTGCCTTTGCTCCGAGCCGAGGCCCGGCAGGACGCACCGAGTCGGATCGTGGCGGTGACCAGCGGTGGGCAATACACCCAGCGCCTGCATCTCGACGACCTTCAGTACACCGACGGCGAGTACGTCGGTGCGCTGGCCTACGCCCGGGCCAAGCGAGCCCAGGTCAGCCTGATGCGGGAATGGGCCCGTCGCCTGCGCCCGAGCCATGTCGTGGCCAACGCGATGCACCCCGGCTGGGCCGACACGCCTGGTCTGGCGGCGTCACTGCCGGGCTTCCGGGAGTTCCTTGGGCCGTACGCTCGGACGGCTGAAGAAGGGGTCGACACGATGATCTGGCTGGCCGCGGCCGACGAGGCAGGTCGGACGACGGGTCGGCTGTTCCTCGACCGTCGACCACGCCCGTTCGACCGGATCCCACAGACGCGTGTTCCAGCGGGGGACCGGGCCACGCTCTGGCGACGCCTCGAGACGATGACCGGCGAGCGACCCGACGTCGGCCAGATCGAACGATTGACGGGCCGAGTGCACTCTCTAGGGTGACGCGCCGATCCGGGTGCGTCGAGACCTGGAGGGAGACGTGCTCCGACAACTCGTGGATCGAGCGAGGCAGGGCGACGAGGAGGCCTTCGGCGCCCTGGCTCGAACGGTCGGCGACCGGTGCATGGCGATCGCGTTTCGGATCCTGCGCGACGCCGACCAGGCCGAGGATGCCGTGCAGACGGCGTTCGTCGCGGCCTGGCGCGAGCTCCCTGCACTGCGCGACCCCGACCGGTTCGAGCCATGGCTCCACCGGATGCTGGTCAACGCCTGCTACGCCGAGGCCCGGCGCAGTCGACGTTGGGCGGCGAACATCCGGGCGCTGCCGCTCGACGGAGCGACGGCCCCGAACGACATCCTGACGATCGACGATCGCGACCAGCTCGAGCGGGGCCTCCGGAGGCTCCCCATCGACCAGCGAGCCGTCCTCGTCTTCCACCACTATCTCGGGCTTTCGCTGCCCGAGGTCGCGGATCGTCTCGGTATCCCCCTCGGGACGGCCAAGTCCCGACTCCACTACGCCTCGGTGGCACTGCGCTCGAGCCTCGAGGCCGATGAGCGCACGCCATCCCTCTCCCAGGAGCGACCCGCATGACCGCACCGCGCGAGCCCGACCGCCTCATCCGAGCAGTGCTCGAAGAGGGGCCGTCGGTCCTGCCCGGATCGGGTGCTGGACTCCGTCCTGGGCGAGATCCATCGAACCCATCAGCGGGCCAGGTTCGGCCCGTGGAGGACCCTGCCCATGTCACGCAACGCATTCGCGGCAGTGGCGCTGGTGGCCATCGTGGTCGTCGGAGCCCTCGCCATGCGGCTGGCCATCCTGCCGCCAACGACCTCCACGACCCCGGTCGGCGTCCCGGTGACTACCTCGCCCGTGGCGTCGTCGGCGCCCTCGATGAGCCCAGCACCATCGATCCCGATCGGCGTGCAGGCTCCCGGGACGATCGTCTTCGGACGACATGGCCGGACGACCGACCTGTTCGCGATCGCACCCGATGGGACCAGCCAGGTTCCGCTTTCGACACGCGACACCTGCTGCCTGTCCCTCTCACCGGACGGCCGGATGTTCGCCTACGCCACCGATATCGGGGGCCGGCTCACTCCGGGGTTCGGCGACCTTGACGGCAGCTACTCCGAACCGACGTGGACTTGGGGGCCCGGCAGTGGCGCCGTCGGGGAGATCGACACGAACCGGCTGGACCTCGCGCCCGGCGCGGTCTCGCAGCAGGGCGACGTCGCCTTCGAGGGCTGGGACAAACAGCAGCCCAACCGAACAGGGATTTACGCCTCGATCGCAAACGGCGGTGGGGCGGCCATCGGCGAGCTCAAGCGACTCACGACCAACCCGGGACTTCTTCATGACGTCCCGATCGGGTTCTCGCCGGATGGATCGAAGCTGCTGTTCGTCCGCGATCAGGACCCTGCTGACGCGATCAGCGGCGACCTGTACGTCATCGCCGTGGACGGATCGGGCCTTCGTCGCCTGAGTCCGGCCTCGACGCGGGTCGTCGTCAGCGACTCCTTCGGGCCCGGCGCGAGCTGGTCGCCCGACGGTCGCCAGGTCACCTTCGCCGGGTTCGACGCGGCCAAGACCGACGGCACCTCGTCCGTGTATGTCGTCGACACCGCCGCCGGAGCCGCGAAGTCGATCACCGAACCTGGCTCATGGAGCACCAGCGCCCGGTGGTCTCCAGACGGGACCTGGATCGCCTTCGACCGCGGGATGCCCGACAACAAGCACGACGTCTTCCTGGTCCATCCGGACGGATCCGGCCTGAAAGACATCACGACCGGCTTCGACGTCGGCGTGTGCTGCGGCCACTGGTCGCCCGACGGCAACTGGCTCGTCGTCCAGGGGAGCCTGACCGGTCGCGACGATCAGACCGACCTGTTCGTCGTCAGTACGGTGAACTCGTCCTATGCTCGGCTGACTCAGCAGCCCGGCGACTACCTCGACTGGGTCGACTGGGTGTCGGCCCCAGTCCCCTCCCCCCCGTCGCCGGCCCCCTGATCGTCGTCGGTCAGCCCGGATAGGCCTCTGGGCCGCGCTCGGCGGGTGCTTCGGCCTCGCCGGGCGCTTCGGGCGTCATCAGCCAGGAGAAGGGGTAGGTCGGGTCGTCCAGGCCGGCCGCCTGCTTGGTGATCCGGAGAGTTTGGACCGTATCGATCATGATCGCCAGCTCGTCGGTCGCGTCCTGGCCGATGGACCTTTCGACTGTGCCCGGATGCGGCCCGTGCGGGATGCCGGCGGGGTGAAGGGTGAAGCTCGACACGTCCACCCCGCGACCGCGGCTGAAGGTCCCGCCGACGTAGTAGGTCAGTTCGTCGTTGTCGATATTCGAGTGGTGATACGGAGCCGGGATCGCCAGCGGGTGGTAGTCCAGTCGACGCGGCACGAAGGCCGAGACGACCACTCCATGAGCCTGGAGCGCCTGGTGCGCCGGCGGTGGCTGATGGATCCGTCCGGTGATCGGCTCGAAGTCGGCGATGTTGAAGGCGTACGGCCAGAGGTACCCGTCCCAGCCGACCAGGTCGAACGGGTGCGACGTCGAGTGATAAGCGGTCCGTCGTCCGCGGGCCTTGACATGGATCCGGAACTCGCCCTCCTCCCGCCGTGGCGGGACCGCCTTGGGGACCCGGATGTCCCGCTGCGCGTACGGGCTGTGCTCGAGCAGCTGGCCGTAATCGTTGCGGTAGCGGCGCGGTGGCTCGATCGCGCTGGGGCATTCCAGCCACAGGTGGCGCTGGGTCGAGCCGGCGTCGGGAGCCAGCCGCCAGGTGGTTCCGACCGGGATCACGATGCAGTCACCCGGGCCGTAGCGCAGTGGGCCGAAGACGCTCTCGAAGACGCCTTTGCCCTCGTGGATGAAGAGCAGCTCGTCGGCCTCGGCGTTCCGGTAGAACAGCGTGTCCGGCATCGGCTCGGCCGGACGGACCACCCCGACGGTCACGTCGGCGTTGAAGAACAACGGGATCCGCCCGGTGATCGCGTCACCCTTGTCGGCGATCGACGCGGTGCCGATCAGGCGATGACGGAGGATGCCGTCGTCGACCTCCTCGAGGACGAGCGAGCCGAGCGGTTCGATCCGTTGGGTCCGGGTCGGCGGGAGGACGTGGTACAGGAGCGAGCTCCGGCCGCTGAACCCGTCGACACCCAGCAGCTCCTCGACATAGAGCGAGCCGTCGCGCGCCCGATGCTGGGTGTGCCGCTTGTGCGGGATCCGTCCGCGCGAAACGTAGAACATCTCCGCGTCGCCCTCCCCTGGCTCGGTACCAGTCTAGGCGCGTCCCGTTGGCGGAGCAGACGATCAGTTCTGGGTGAAGATCAGGGTCGCCGAGCCCGTCAAGGCGAGCTTGACCGGGGCCAGCACCTTGACCCCGGAAGGCACGACCGCGTCCACGTTCTGGGTCGTCCAGCCGGTCGCCCCGGTCAGGCCGGCGAGATACGTCTGTTGGATCGCCAGCCCATCAGCCGGGCACGTCTGCTGGGTCGTCAACGCCAGGCCACTCAAGGTGATGGCGCTCGCCGTAGAGGTGTATGTGCCCTTGAAGTTGTTGCAGGTGGTGTTCCCGGTCACGGTGCCATCCGTGCCGAAGACGAGGGTCGGCTGGACGTCGGCCGCCGGCGCGGTCCCACCCTGGGCACCGAGCGTCCATGAGGTGCCGGCCAGCGAAGTCGGGGCGGTCGGGGCGGGTGTCGGGCTGGACGAGCCACAGCCGACCGCGAGGAGCACGAGGCCCACGAGGAGACTCACACTCACGAGGCGACGATCCACCCAACCCCTCCTTCACCTGCCTGGCCGAGCCCGCCTGCCCGTCTGCGGCCGAGCCGCCGGGAGCGTCGTCAGGATAGCGCCGGACGAGACGGCCGACGCAAAGAATGAACGCGGACCGGCCCGCGTCGACCATAGGTGTCGGACGGCGCCGCCGATCGGCGCGAACGAGAGGCAGAACACGTGGATCGCGATCTCGTGGAGGCGGCACAGAACGGGGATCGGACGGCGTACGTCGACCTGATCCGGGTTCGGACTGACCGGCTCTTCGCGATCTCGCAGCGGATCCTGCGCGACGTCGACCGAGCCGAGGATGCCCTCCAGGACGCATTGGTGATCGCCTGGCGCGATCTGCGCGGGCTCCGCGATCCGGACCGGTTCGACGCGTGGCTGCACCGCCTCGTCGTCCACAGCTGCCTTGCCCACGCGACTCGCGAACGTCGCCGAGTCGCCAACCTGCGGGTCCTGCCAGTCGACGGTCCGGCGGCTCCCGATGAATTCCTGACCGTCGCCGATCGCGACCAGCTCGAACGCGGGTTCCGACGGCTACCGCCCGACCAACGGGCGATCCTCGTGCTCCACCACTACGCGGGTTATGCACCGTCCGAGATCGCCGAAACGCTCGGTATCCCGCCAGGCACGGCCCGCTCCCGACTCCATCACGCCCATCGCGCCATGCGTGCCGCCCTCGAGGCGGACGCTCGGACCACGGTCACAGAAGGTCGACTGGCATGACTCACGAACGCGACATCGAACGCCTTCTGGACCACTGGCTGGACGACGGCGCGACCGAGGCCCCCGACCGGGTCCTCGAGATCGTCGCCGACCGGATCGAACGTCAGCCTCAACGGCGCGCGTGGCGTTTCCTTCAGAGGGAGATCCACATGAACGGTTACCTGAAACCTGTCCTCACAGCCGCGGCGATCCTCGTCATCGCACTCGTCGGCTTCCGCGTACTCAGTGGCGGTCCGTCGTCCGTCGGCCGCCCAGGGACGAGCCCGCTGGCCAGTCCGAGCGTCGTGCCGACGACGCCGTCGAGCTCGGGCGCAAGTGCAAGCCCGTCGGCGAGCGTATGCGACGACTCGGCGGGCACCCAGAACGGATGCGCCGGGCCTCTGGCCGCCGGCGCTCACTCGTCCGCTCAGCTAGTCCCGCCGATCAGCTTCAGCGTCCCCAACGGCTGGGAGAACGTGGCCGATACCACCGAGAACTACTGGCTGAGGTCGTCGAGCGGAGGCGCCGAGGTCCGGGTCTACACCCACGTCGCGATCGCGGACCAGACCCCGGACTGCGCCGCCGCGAAGAAGGCCGGCGTCGGCAATGCGGTCCAGGACTGGATCGACTATCTGGGCACGCATCCCGGTCTCGCGATGACGGCCCCGGTCCCTGCCCGGGTGGGTGGCTACGACGGCCAGACGGTCCAGATCAGCGTCAAGCCGACCTGGACCCAGACCTGCCCGTTCGACACCTCGCGTCCCTTCGTCGTGGTCCTGACGGACTCCTGGAACCCGACCCGGGTGCAGGGGCTCGGCGCAGACGGCGACATGCATCTGACCTTCCTCGATGTGGGCGGTCAGACGGTCATCGTCGATAGCGACGGTTCGTCCGCGGACATGCCGACCCTCCTTGCTGCGGCCCAACCCGTCATCGATTCGATCCGGTTCCCGACGGGCAATTGATCCTTGTCCGAAGCGTGGAGCCTCGAGCCGAGGTCTCCACGCTTCGCCGGTCCGCACCCGGCGCCGCGTGCGACACTGGACGCCATGGAACCGAACCCCGCCGTCGACCAGACCGTCACTCGGCTGCGAGCCGCCGCGGCAGGCTTCGCGGCCTTTCGGGATGCGATCGAGGCGGGGCGGCCGTGGCCGCTTCACGACGTCGAGGACGGTGGCGGACCGGAGGCGGAGTGGGGTCCGACCGAGATCCTTGCCCATGTCAGTGAGATGCTGCCGTTCTGGCTCGGTGAGATCGAACGGGTCATCGACGGGTCGTCTGAGCCCACAGCCTTCGGGCGAAACGTGACGGATCGCATCCGGGTCCTAAGCATCGAGCGCGATCGAACGCTGCCCCCGGCCGAACTCCTCGACAGGATCGCCTCCGCCGTCGAGCGCTACGCCCGCCGGCTCGAGCGGATGAGCGCGACCGATCTGGCCCGACGTGGAGTGCACCCGGCCCAGGGCGAGCTGTCCGTTGCGGAGATGGTCGAGCGGTTCGCCCTGAGCCACGCCGAGGGCCACGTCGGCCAGCTGTCGGCGACCCTGGGGATCGACCCCTCCGAGCCCGGGAGCGGGGCGTAGACTCCCGTTCATCGTGACCATCCCGGATCTCGGTTCAGGACCGCTCGAGGTCGCGCTCCGGACGGCGATCGTCTACCTGTTCCTCGTCGTCATCCTGCGCCTGGCCGGCCGGCGCGAGGTCGGCCAGATGTCCATCCTCGATCTGGTCGTCATCCTGATCATCGCCAACGCCGTGCAGAACGCGATGATCGGCGAGAACACCACCCTGGCCGGCGGCCTGATCTCGGCGGCGACGCTGGTCGTCCTCGACCGCCTGCTCAACACGGTGCTGCGCAAGAACGGGACCCTGGCCCGGATCTTCGAGGGGGAGCCGATCCTGCTGATCAGTGGCGGACGCATCCTGCCTTCCGCGCTCGGGCGGGCCTCGATCGACCGGGCGGAGCTGGATGCCGCGCTACGGGCCCACGGCGTCGCCACCGTCCATGACGTCAGCCTGGCTATCCTCGAGACCGACGGCTCGATCAGCGTCGTCCCGCGCGATGCCGCGCGCTGACCCGATGTCGGGTCCTAGGACCGGGGTCGGCTGGGATCCACCGGGGCGTGTCGGCGCAGGAAGGTGATGATCCGGTTCCAGGCATCGCGCCGGTTCTCTCGGCGGGCCCAGCCGTGGGCCTCGTCGTCGTACCAGTGGACCTCGTGGAACTTCTCTTCGATCGTCAGCGCCTCGATCATCCGCTCGGTCATCAAGGGCACGACCCGCTTGTCCTTGCGGCCGTGGAGGAGGAGCAAAGGCGCCTCGATCCGCTCGGCCCGATAAACCGGCGAACCGCGTCGATAGTCGGCCGATCGGGCCGGATCCTCGGGGTCGCCCATCATCCGATGGATGTCGAGTCGTCCCGGTCGATCGCCGTGACGGTAGCTTTCGGCGATCTCGGAATCGCCGAACAGGTCGATCCCCGCCTGCCACAAGCCCGGCTCCTCGACCATGGCGGAGAGGGCGAGATAGCCGCCGTACGAAGCGCCATACGCCACGGATCGGCCATCCGACCAGGACTGCGCCTGAGCCCAGCGGGCCGCGTCGATGCAGTCTTTGGCATCGGCGTGGCCCCACTCGCCGACATTGCCAAGACGGAACGCCCGGCCATACCCGGTCGAACCCCGGAAGTCCACGTCCAGGACCGCATATCCCTCGCGGACCAGGATCTGCTTGAGCGGCAGCCAGGAGCGATAGCTCTGCCCGGTCGGCCCGCCGTGGAGGTATACGATCGTGGGGACGCGCTTGCCACCGCGTTTGCCGGTCGCGGCGACCGGGCGGAATAGGTTGCCCTCGATACGCAGCCCGTCGCGCGCGGCGAAGCCGATCCGCTCGGCATCGACGAACGGCGCGCTGCGCAGGACCGCCGGCAGCGAGTCGGTCACTCGGCGCGGCCGGGAGCCCTCCGGAGCGACACCGGGCACCGGCAGCAGCCACAGGTCCTGGGGATGTCGCTCGCTCTCGCCGATGGCCGCGATCCAGGCCCCGTCTGCGGCCCAGTCGACGGCCAGCCAGCGGCCGGGCCAGGGGTTGACCACGAAGGTGCCGTCGATCGGATCGACCGGGCGCGGGTTCTTGGGCGGACGTCCGCGCGGCCTCCTGACAGGTCCGCTGCCGGACGTCGGCGCAACGACAAGATCGGCGGTGCCATCGTGGATGTCGGGGTGGACGAACCGACGACCGTCCGTCGACGAGATCACGGCGAACCCGAAGGCCCCGCTCGACTCGCCGTGCTCGCGGGCGCCTGAGGTCAGGACGGTCCGCTGGCGGCTGGTCGGATCGAACCGGACGACCTGGAACCAGCCGTCCGCATCGGACACGAACAGGAGCGCCCCGTCGGGCGTCCAGGCCGGGCTGCACTCCCAGGCGTCACCGGCCGGGATCCGCTGCTCGGTCCCTCCATCGACGTCGACGATCGAGACGGCCGACCACCAGCCATGGTCTTCGCGCTGGGCGGCAAGGGCGATCCGTTTCCCGTCGGGCGACCAGCACCACTCGTCCACGTCGAGACCGACCGGCGTCAGTTGGGTCGGTTCGACCGGCTTCGGGTTGGTCGCCGGACGGCCGCGCCGCGGGACGGGTGCATCGATGAGCCAGATCTGCGACCAGCCGCGGCGGCGCGACAGGAAGGACAGCTGCTGACCGTCGGGCGACCAGCGCGGCCGGGAGTTGCCCGCCGGGTGTTCCGTCACCCGGACCTGGCGCGAGCCATCGGCATCGACCACCCAGATCGCGCCGTCGCGCACGTAGGCAAGTCGACGTCCATCGGGAGCCCACTGCGGATCCGAGATGTCCATCTCCGACGAGGTCACCTGGATCGCCGCCCCGCCCCGCAGCGACATCACGAACAGCTGCCGGGCGCCGCCGGCCTCATCGGTGAAGGCGATCGATCGATCGCGCGGATGGAGCCGATATTCCCGCGGCGGGTCGAACCCGTTCAGCCGCTCGACGGTAAGCGGATCGCTCGGCGAAGGCCGGTTGTCGGGGCCGGTCGAGCGATCGCTCTCTGCCGTCACGCCGCCACCATCGCGGTCACCGACGGACCGGTGGTCCAGGTTCGGCCGAGGCGCTTGCCTCGAGCTGATCGCCCAGCTCGACGGTCCGGCGATAGGCCGCCCAGACCGCCTCGGACAGGACCGTCCGGAGGCGGCCCGACTCAAGCTCGTGGAGGGCGGCGGCGCTGGTCCCACCGGGCGAGGTGACCATGTTCCGGAGGACGGCCGGGTGGTCGCCCGACTGCTTGGCGAAGTAGGTGCTGCCCTCGAGCGTCTCGACCACCAGGTCGTGGGCGACGTGACGCGGGAAACCGAGGTGGACGGCCGCGTCGATCAGGGCCTCCATGACCAGGAAGACATAGGTCGGGCCAGTCCCCGATACGGCCGTGGCCATGGCCACGAACTTCTCGTCGTCGACCTCCAGCTCCATGCCCAGGGCGCCCAGGAGCGTGCTCGCCTGGGCCCGCTGCTCGGCGGTCGTCTCGGGGGTCGCGTACCAGACGGTGACCCCGCGACCGAGTCGGGCCGGTGTATTGGGCATGCCCCGGACGATCCGACGATGGCCCAGGAACCCTTCCAGGGCGGTCGTGGTCGCACCGGCGATGACCGACAGGATCAGCTGGTCGTCGCGCAGGTGGGGTCGCAGCTCGGCGCCGACCTTGGCCAGCATCTGGGGCTTGATCGCCAGCAGGATCACGTCCGCTCCGGCGACCGCTTCGGCGTTCGAGGTGACCGTGCCGATGCCGTACAGGCGGCTCAGCTCGTCGCGTCGCTCGAGGCGCGGGTGACTGGCCACCACGCGGTCGGGCGCGACCAGCTCACCGCGGAGCAGGCCGGCGATCATCGCCTCGGCCATCACCCCGGATCCGACCGTCGCGATCGTCCGATTCGACAAGGGGGACATGGCGACGAGTATACGTGCCGACCTTGGTCGTCTCTCGCCACCTCCGGCTGTATCGCCATACTCCCGCCGAACACGGTACCCGCTGGCGGACCGTGCCCGTCGGCGGACCGCGACCCCTTCTTGCGCCTCCAGACCGTCACGCGCGCATGTCCCGCGCGTAACTGGTCGGTCGAGCCGATCCCGGGCTTCAGGTGCGCATCGTCCGCACGTAAGCGGGCCTAGCGGCGGTCTCAAGCACCTCGGCGGCTCTCGCTCCCGAGTCCGCCACGCTCACGAGTCGGCGCGACGGACCTTCGGACACGGCGCTGGCGATCGGTCGGCCTACGTGCGCACCACGCGCATCTGACCAGAAGGACAGACCGGCCATGCCCGAAGACGGCTCACGAAGCCAGCCCGGGATCGCTCGACCGTTCATCGGGAGAGCGCTCCGAAGGACCATCCGATGCGCCTCGACCCGTCGTCGATTCGTGCTTGACTCAGCGACGACGAGCCACACGCCAACGGTCAGCGAGTCCCAGCCTCGTTCCGTGGCGATGCGCGGAGCAAGTCGGCGCTTGCGGACCAGGGTCCCCATCAACTCGTTGACGTCGGAGATCTCCGTCTTGATCTCGACAACGAGGACCGCTCGCCACTGAGCGTGCCAGCCAAGGATGTCCACGACCCCTCGTTCGCCGTAGAACGAGAACGACACCTCCGGGATCGACTGCCAGCCAGGCAGGCCAGCGAGATACGTCGTCAGCTGCTCGTGCATCTGCGAATGTCCCGCGTTGAGCAGTCGGTCGAGGTCGCCGCCTCGCCAGCGCGGTACGAGGTCCAGTCGGACATCGAGCGCGGCCGCCATCGCTCGGATCGCATCGAAGGTGTGATCGCCGAGATGTCCACGCTCGACCCGCGACACCATCGATCGATGGACACCGACCGCATCGGCCAGGTCGACCTGGCGCCAGCCGCGGCGGATACGACACTTGCGTAGGACTGCGCCGACCCGTTGATCGTCCACGGCTCGCAGGATGTTCTCGGCCCCTTCACTCGGCCTTACCACGACCCTTCGGTCGATCGAACCGCTACGCCCGAGCGACGCCGAGGACGAAGAACCGCGAGGTCGCGCCGACGTCGACAGGCCCGAAGCCGGCCTTGGCGAGAGCTTCGCCGAGCCGCGCCGCCGTTCGATGGACCTTGATGACCCGGAACTCGCGGCCATCGGCCAGCATGCGCCGGTCGATCCCGGCGTCGGCCTGTGCGGCCGATGTCACGGGTTGATCGAGCGCCCCAGACGCCGAGTCGGGGAGCGAGTCGATGAAGGCGAACCGACCACCCGGCTTGAGCCAGCGGCGCACGAGCTGGAGGAACGGATCAAGTCGATCGTCCGGGACGTGGCTGAGCCAGAACCCGCAGAAGACCGCGTCGACCGCCCGGTCAGGCTCGGCCCAGGCATCGCGGACGTGGATGTGAGCACGCAGGCGATGGGCCAACAGGCGGTCCCGGGCGATGTCGAGCGGCGGCTCGGCGGCGTCGTAGATCGACAGCTCTCCCTTCGACGCGAGTAGCGGGCTCCACCAACCCGTCCCCGCCGCCAGCTCCACGATCTCGCCGGCCAGCGCCAGTCCGTCGAGCCACAGGGTGGCCTGGTCCAACTCGGCGTTCCACACGGCGTCCTCGATGGGACCGTGCGAGTAGCGACCGCGCCGGAGATACCAATCGTCGTACTCGCCCGCCCGGGCGGCGTAGTAGCCGATCATCTCGGCCGACAGATCGGGCGTGACGGCGGCCGGAACGAACGCCGTGACGGGCGAGGCCGGGGCCGAACCGGACGCGACGTCCGATGGTGGGGCCGCGGTCACCCCCGCTGCCACGCCCCCGGCCATCGCCCGGCCCCGATCGTCGAGGGCGGCCTTCAGGCGGAAGCGCAGGAAGCCGTTGTCCCCGGCACGCCCGATGCAGTCAGGGCAGAGCTGGGCGAACCCTTCCAGATCGTCCGACCCGCGGACCGACCACGGCGTCCCGCACCAGAGGCACTCGAAACTCGCCCGGAACGGCATGCGATGGCGCTCGTCGTCAGACGAGCGGTGTCCAGCTTCCCAGCGGCGAGGTCTCCACGAACCCATCCGGATCGAAGATCTCCGCCAGCAAACCGATCCCGTCGATGACCCGCGGGCCGGGTCGCGAGAAGTAGGCCGACCCGTCGACGGCGAAGACCTGGCCCCGGCGGACGGCCTCGAGCTCGCGCCAGAAGGTCGGCTTGGGCGTGGCCTCCCAGTGGGCCACGGTCTCGGCCAGGTGATAGCCGCAGGGCATCAGGACGAGCGTCTCGGGATCGACCTCGCGGACGGCCTCCCAGGTCGTTCGGCGGGACTTCTCGCCCTCGCTGCCGAGGAGATCCCAGCCACCGGCCCGGCGGACCTGCTCGGGCACCCAGTGACCGAGCGCGAACGGTGGGTCGAGCCATTCGAGACAGACGACCCGGACCGGCTGCTGGCCGCCCTCGCGCCGACGGGCCTGGCGGGTCTCGAGCTTCTTCAGGCGTTCGCGCAGATCGGCCACCACGTCCACGGCGGCATCCTCGGCTTCGGTCATCGCGCCGACCGTCGAGATCGAGTTGAGGATGCCCTCGATCGAGGTCGGCTCGAGCGACACGACCCGGACTTCGGCGTCGATCGTCCGGGCGACCTCGTTGACCTCGCGGTAACCGACCGCGCAGACCGCACACAGCTCCTGGGTCAGGATGAGGTCCGGCTCCGTCGCCGCCAGGGCGGCCTCGTCGAGCTCATACAGGGACGATCCAGCGTGGACCGCCTCGCCGACCAGCCGGTCGATCTCGCGCGACGACAACTCGGCCATCGTGTGCGTGCTCCGGGTGACCGCCGGGATGTCGGCCGCCTCGGGTGGCCAATCGCACTCGTGGGTGACCCCGACGAGTTCGTCGCCAAGACCCAGGGCGAAGACGATCTCGGTCGCCGAAGGCAGCAGGGAGACGATCCTCATCGCGGGTTCAGGGCCCGGGCGGCGACCGGGTCCAGCCCGGTCAGGCCGGCTTGAGCCGGTCGACCTCGGCCCGCGCGCCGGCCCGATCCGTGTACCACGTCGCGTCGAGCTGGGTGAAGTTCGCCCACTCGACCGGCAGCGACTCCTCGGGGAAGATCGCGTTCACCGGACACTCCGGCTCGCATGCCCCGCAGTCGATGCACTCGTTGGGGTCGATGAACAGCTTGCGGTCCGTGCCCTCTTCGAAGTGGATGCAGTCGACCGGGCAGACCGACACGCACGACACGTCCAGCACGTCGATGCACGGCTCGGCGATCACATAGGTCATTCGGGTTGCTCTCCCTGGCGCATCGTCTCGGACGGTCCTCGCGACACGTTCCCGCAGGACGTCCAAGAGGGTATCACCGAGCCGCCCTCAGCCGCCGGGCGCAACGAAGCGCACAGGCACCTGCATCCCCTTCGCCCAGTGTTCGGGGATGTGGCAACCGACCACCAGCGGGTCGTCGGCGGTCGGCACCGTCCAGGTCGCATCGACCCGCTCGCCCGAACGAACGACCAGGCGCAGGCCTGCGACGCTCGGGGCCACGCTGACCAACGGGGTCGGACCCGGAGGCGCGCCGGCCGTGACCGCTTCGGCGGCCTCCCAGGCGGCCTGGACCGGGGCCGCGCCGATGACCACCTCGTGGACCTCGAGACCGGCGTTGATGACATGGAGGAGGACGGTCTCGCCCGGGACGAGGTCGACCGGGGCAGGATCGAAGCGATAGTCCCGGGCGATGATGTTGACCTCGCGCGGGGCGGTCACGGTCCCGGCCGTGATCGGTCCGGGGCCGGTCGGCGGGGCGCTCGCGCAGGCCGCCACGGTCGCCGACAGGACCACCAGAAGGAACGGCGCGCGAAGCCAGTCGAGGTGGCGCATCGGAGGGCAGTCTAGGTGCTCCCGCATCGCTTGACATCGCCGCGTCCGACCCGCCACAGTGCCCGGACGGGCGCGTTCACCAGACCCCTTCCGGCGATCTTTCGTCACGTGCCCGACGAGGTCGGATCCTTCGTTCCGGAAGCGCGGCCCATCCGAGGAGACGCTTGACGGTCCCGGCCCTATCCGATGACCAAGCGAGTGGCCCGGCAGCCGCTCGACCGACAGCGTCGGCGGTCCGCCTGGACGGCGTCCGCAAGCGCTACGGCGAGGTCGAGGCCGTCGCCGGGGTCGACCTGGACATCGCCGACGGCGAGTTCTTCTCGATGCTCGGTCCATCCGGTTCGGGCAAGACGACCACCCTCCGGATGATCGCCGGCTTCGAGCTGCCGACCGAGGGTCGGGTCCTCCTCCACGGTGAGGACGTCACGGACAAGGCCCCGTTCGAGCGCGACGTCAACACCGTCTTCCAGGACTACGCCCTGTTCCCGCACATGACCGTCGGCGACAACGTCGGCTACGGCCTGATGATCCGCAAGGTCGCCAAGGCCGACCGCGGCCGGCAGGTCGCCGATGCCCTCAAGATGGTCCGGCTCGAAGGCTACGAAGGGCGCAAGCCCGGTCAGCTGTCCGGCGGCCAGCGCCAGCGCGTCGCGCTCGCGCGGGCTCTGGTCAACCGGCCCCGCGTGCTCCTTCTTGACGAGCCCCTGGGAGCGCTCGATCTCAAGCTCCGCGAGGAGATGCAGATCGAGCTCAAGGCGATCCAGCATCAGGTCGGGATCACCTTCATCTACGTCACCCACGACCAGGAAGAAGCGCTCACCATGAGCGACCGGATCGCGGTCTTCAACAAGGGCCTGGTCGAACAAGTCGGATCGCCGGCCGACGTCTACGAGCGACCTCGGACGGCGTTCGTGGCCGGTTTCGTCGGGACCTCGAACCTGCTCCGGGGCGCGGTCGCCGAGCGGATCGTCGGGCGGTCCGGGACGTTCACGGTCCGGCCCGAGAAGATCAGGCTGGCCCGGCCGGAGGACCACGGTCGCCGCTGACGAGACGTCCGCGACCGGCACCGTCCGTGAGGTCATCTACCTCGGCTCGGATACGCGCTACATCGTGGCCCTCGACGCGGGCAGCGATCTCGTGGTCACCGCCCAGAACCTGTCGATCTCATCGATGGAGGCACTCGCCGCGCAGGGCAGATCGGTCCGCCTGATCTGGAAGCGCGAACACAACTTCCCGGTCGGTGACTGACCGGTAACGGAGGAGGAGGACCGACCATGGCCCAGCACAAGGGACTCGTCGCGACGGCGCTCGTCGCGATCCTGGCCGCCGCGTGTTCGTCATCGAGCGCGTCGCCGTCTGCCAGCAGCGCACCGGCCAGCCAGCCGCCCGCCAGCCAGGCCCCCGCCAGCGAGGCGGCTGCCAGCGTGGCGCCACCGAGCGAGGCACCGGCTGCCTCGATCGGACCGGGCGAGGGAGAGCTGGACCTGGTCGCCTGGGTCGGCTACGTCGAGGACGGCTCGAATGTGCCCGAATACGACTGGGTCAAACCGTTCATCGCGGCCAACCCCGACTGCTCCAAGGTCACGGTCAAGACGGCCGACACCTCCGATGAGATGTACACCCTGATGTCCCAGGGCCACGGCACCGTATGACGGCGTATCGGCCTCGGGCGACGCTTCCAACCGATTGATCGACCGAGGTGAGGTCGCAGCCATCGATCCCGCGGTCATCCCCGACTTCAAGGACCTGTCGCCGTTCCTCCAGAGCCCGGCCAACAACACGGTCAACGGCTTCCACTACGGCGTATCCCACGGTTGGGGCGGCAACACCCTGATGTACAACACCGAGAAGTTCACGACCCCGCCGACGAGCTGGGACGCCGTCTTCGACCCGGCCAAGATGGCCGGCTACAAGGGCAAGGTCACCGCCTACGAAGCGGCCATCTACATCGCCGATGCCGCGCTCTATCTCAAGACCCACAACCCGGAGCTCAAGATCACCGACCCGTACGAGCTCAGCCAGGACCAGTTCGACGCGGCGATCGCCCTGCTCAAGGCCCAGCGACCGTTCATCGGCAAGGCCTGGAAGACGTTCACCGACGAGATCGACAACTTCACCAACGGGACGTCGACGATCGGCACGAGCTGGCAGTACCAGACCAACGCGCTCAAAGGCTCCAAGATCCCGGTCGAGGCCGTCGTCCCGACCGAAGGGATGACCGGCTGGTCCGACACCTGGATGTTGTCGCGCTACGCCAAGCATCCCAACTGCATGCTCAAGTGGATGGCCTGGATGGTCACTCCCGAGGTCCAGGCCCAGGTCGCCGAGTACTTCGGCGAAGCGCCGGCCAACCCCAAGGCGTGCGACATCCTCAACACCAGCAAGAAGCCCTACGCGATCCCGAACTTCTGCGACGCCTACCACGTCACGGACGAAGCCTTCTACAACGCGATCAGCTTCTGGAAGACGCCCGTCCGCGACTGCGGCGACGACCGCGGCAACACCTGCGTCCCGTACGACCAGTGGGTGTCCGCGTTCACCACGGTGAGAGGCTGATCGCCGATCCGATCCGAGTCGACCGAGGCCGAGCGATCCCTCCCGGATCCTCGGCCTCGACCCGCCTGACGACCGACCGATGGCCGTGACGACACCCGGTCTCGCCCACCCCGGTCCGACCCGGCGCCTGTTCGGCTGGCTCCATCGCCACCGGCGGATCCAGCTCGGAGTGCTCCTGGTCGCGCCGACGGGTTGGTTCGGCGTCGTCTATTTCGGTTCGCTCGCGCTCCTCTTCGCGTATGCCTTCTGGTCGCTCGACCCGCTGACCGGCGAGGTGGTCAAGCAGTTCACCCTGGCCAATTTCCAGCGGATGATCGACCAGCCGGTCTACGGCACGATCGTCCTCCGGACGGTGACCGTGGCCGCGATCGTGACCGTGGCCGACGCCCTGATCGCGTTCCCGATCGCCTACTACATGGCTCGGGTCGCCTCACCCCGACGACGCGCCCTTCTGTTCATGTCTGTGCTGCTGCCACTGTGGGCCAGCTACCTGGTCAAGATCTACGCCTGGCGGGTCATCCTGGCCCCCAACGGCCTGCTCGACTGGACGTTCAAGCTGTTCGGCTTCGACCAGTTCGGCGACATCTTCGGCGTATCCGACCTGTCCATGACGGTCGTCTTCATCTACATCTGGCTGCCCTACATGATCCTGCCCATCTACGCCGGCCTGGAGCGGATCCCGACCTCGTACCTGGAAGCATCAGCGGATCTCGGGGGCCGCAGCGGGACGACCTTCCGACGGGTCGTCCTGCCCCTGGCGATGCCGGCCCTGGTCGCGGGCTCGATCTTCACCTTCTCATTGACCCTCGGCGACTACATCGTGCCGCAGCTGGTGTCGAACACCCAGTTCATCGGCAACGTCGTGTTCGAGAGCCAGGGCGTCGCCGGCGACATCCCGTTCGCGGCGGCGTTCGCTCTCGTCCCCGTCGGGATCATGGCGATCTATCTGCTGGTTGCTCGCCACTTCGGGGCGTTCGATGAGCTCTGAGGCGCGACGGTGAGCCGGATCCTTCTCCGGACGGCGACGGGGCTGACCCTGGGTTTCCTGTACCTGCCGATCTTCGTGATCGGGTTGTACGCGTTCAACGCCCAGCGGGTCCAGGTCTGGCCGATCCAGGAGTACAGCCTCAAGTGGTTCGGCGATGCCCTGATCAACACCGGGGTCCGGGACGCGTTCGTTCTGTCGGTCACGGTCGGGATCGAAGCGACCATCCTGGCGCTCCTGCTCGGGTCGCTCGTCTCGCTGGCCGTCCATCGCTTCCGGTTCTTCGGCCGGAGCGTCCTGTCGCTCGCTCTGGTCCTGCCCATCGCGCTGCCCGGGATCATCACCGGGATGGCTCTCAACGCGAGCTTCCACAACTTCGACATCCCGTTCGGGACGCTGACGATCGTGGTCGGCCATGCCACCTTCTGCGTGGTGGTGGTCTACAACAACGTGATCGCCCGCCTGCGCCGATCGTCGAAGTCCATCGAGGAGGCATCGATGGACCTCGGCGCCGACCCGTGGCAGACCTTCCGCCACATCACCTTCCCGGTCCTCAAGACGGCCATGATCGCGGCGGCCCTGCTGGCCTTCGCCCTGTCGTTCGATGAGGTCATCGTCACGACGTTCACCGCCGGGACCCAGGAGACGATCCCCATCTGGATCCTCAACCACTTGCGCCTACCGAACCAGCGGCCGATCGTCAACGTGGTCGCCCTGGGCCTCATCCTCCTATCCGTGATCCCGGTCTACTTCGCTCAGCGGCTGAGTTCGGACACCACCGGCGCGGCCACGGTCAACCGCTGATCGGCCGGGGCGGCAGCAAGCGCCCGGCGCGGCGACGACTCCCAGCGCATCCCGGCCAGGGCCGGTGCCTCGATGAGCGCCAGGCAGCCGAGGACCAGTCCGACCACCACGAGAGCACCGGCGACGGTCCGTCGTGGGGTCTTGATGCCTTCCATGGGCACACGATCTCCCTCGTGCCCTTGGCGACTCGTCCTGCGGCCGACGCCGCGGATCAGGTCGGATCCTCAGTCTCTCGCGCCCCGCTTAGCTGCGACTTACCTGCGACCTATCCGCTCACATCGAGGGAACGTGGGCGGGGTCGAGGTACTTGTCCGGGTCGTCGCGGAATTCGAGCAGGCAACCCCGCCCACAGAACCAGTAGACCTCGCCGGCGTGGAGCAGCGACAGCTGCGAGGTCGTCTTGTCGACGTCCATCCCGCAGACGGGATCGATCGCGATGCCCGGTCGTTCGTCCATCATGGTCGTCCTCGGGTCGGTCGACCGGCGGTCTCACCGGTACTCCCTGGGAGTATAGCCAAGCGACGTCCGGACCATCCGGGGCGTAGCATCGTCGCGATGGATCCGATCACCGCTGAGACCGCCCGCTCCGCCCTCGACGCCGAGCGCTTCAGGCTCCACGAGGAGCTCGACGCCGGGATCGAGGCACCCGGCCAGATGACCTACGGCTCGCAGGCCGCGGCGGCCAGCGAGGTCTTCGCCCAGCAGCGCGATCTGGCCCTCCACGACAAGGCCGAGAAGGAGCTCGAGCTGGTCGACGCCGCGCTCGCCCGACTCCAAGCCGGGACCTTCGGGACGTGCCTGCGCTGCGGCAACCCGATCGCCCTGGGCCGCCTCGAGGCGCTGCCCTGGGCCGCCTACTGCATCAGCTGCCAGAAGCTCGTGAACGACGGCCGATGACCGAGCCGCTGGACGGCCAGGCGCCCTTGGTCTCGATCGACGACATCCGGGCAGCGGCCCGGATCCTCGAGGGGGTCGCGCTCCGGACGCCGCTGGTCGGCTTCGGCACGCCGCCTACCCGGCACTATCTGAAGGCAGAGTCGCTCCAACCGATCGGGGCATTCAAGATCCGCGGGGCGTACGTCGCGGTGGCCGGCCTGTCGGCCGAGGCGCGATCGCGCGGGGTGATCACCTACTCGAGCGGCAACCACGCCCAGGGCGTCGCCCGGGCCGCCCGGTTGCTGGGCACCCGGGCCATCGTGGTCATGCCGTCCGACGCGCCGATGGTCAAACGGGAACGCGTCGCGGCCGACGGTGCCGAGGTCGTGGTCGTCGGGCCGTCCAGCGCCGAGCGCCGCGACGTCGCCGAGCGGCTGGCCGTCGAGCACGGGCTGTCGATCATCCCGCCGTACGACGACGACCGGATCATCGCAGGGCAGGGTACCTGCGGACTCGAGATCGTCGAGGATCTGCCGGACGTGGCGGCCATCCTGGTCCCGATCGGCGGGGGCGGACTGGCCAGTGGCGTCGCGGCCGCCGTGCGCGCCCTCCGACCCGACTGTCGGGTCATCGGCGTCGAACCCGAGCTGGCCGCCGACGCCCGCGAGTCGCTCGAGGCGGGACGGATCGTCGAGTGGCCCGCCGAGCTGGTCGGCCGGACGATCGCCGATGGGACCCGGACGCAGTCGCTCGGGACCCGGACCTTCGCCCACCTCGGCGCGCTGCTGGATCGGATCGTGACCGTGTCCGAGGACGAGATCAGGGCGGCCGTCCGGATCGCCGCCGAGGAGACCCGCCTGGTCGCCGAGCCGTCGGGTGCGCTGACCATCGCCGCGTTGCGTTTCCGGGCTGACGAAGCCGGGCTGGCCGACGAGAGCGGACCGGTGGTCGCCGTCGTCAGCGGCGGCAACGTGGACCCGGAGCGCTATCGCGAGCTGCTGGCCGGTCCGATGGCGGCCCCGGCCGCCGGCTGAGGGTCAGTTCTCGCCGCGCTCCCGGGCGAGTCGCTCCGCCAAGCGGACCTCACGTTCGCGGATGGCCGCCCGCGCCGAGTCCTCCCGGGCGTCCGAAGCAGCGGTCTCGCGCTCCTCGCGGCGCATCCAGCCGACCACGATCCCCAGGATCGCCGTCAGGAAGACGAGGTCGCCGACGACCCACATGATCGCCCCGGCCATCTGCTGATCGGCCAGCGGACCGGGGCCCCAATCCAGGCCGAGTGTCCGGTAATGCGAGTAGAGCGGTGCGGCCGCGCCGATGATGGCCAGCCCGAGGAAGGTGTTCTGGGGCATCTGCAGGAAGGTGTACAGGATCCGAGCAGGTTCGCGCATCCGCCACGGACTCGGGTCGAGGGCCACGACCGGCCACCAGAACAGACAGGCCGTCACCAGGTAGATGAGGTGCTCGAACTGGTGGACGGTCGGGTCCTCGAGCGATCGCTCGAAGATGGACGAGAAGTGGGTGCCCCACATGACGACTGCGAACAGGACCCAGGTCAGGACCGGGAAGGTCACGATCCGGACCGGCAGTGAGTGGAGGATCGGCAGGACGACCCGCCGGCGGGTCTCCGGGCGGACCGTTCGCAGGAGCAGGGTGATCGGCGCCGCGAGGGCCAGGAACGGGGCTGCGAACAGCATCAGCAGGACGTGCTGGATCATGTGCACGCTGAACAGGGTCGTGTCGTAGCGCTCGATCGGCGACTGGAGGGCGACCAGGATGGTGGTCAGCCCGAGCAACCAGAAGAACGTGCGCGAGCGTGGGACCGGGTTGGTCCGATGGGCCTGGTTCACGTGAACGACGGCCCATAGGTAGCCGACCGCCAGGATCGCCAGCGGGATCACGATGGTCGGATCGAACGACCAGGCCAGCAGGACATCGGGCAGGATCGGGATGGGACCCGTGCTGCCGTGAGCAGCCACCGCGGCCGGCGCCACGAACCAGCCAAGCCCGAGGATGACGGCGACCAGGAGACGGCTGGCCGAGCGGATCTCGACGGCGGGCATCACCCGGCCATTCTGCCCCGGATCCGACCCGACGGCCGCCAAACGTCGAGGGCGCCTCGGCCGCTACGGGACCGGCACACCGGAGCGGCTCCCGTTATCATGACCTTCGGTCTTGTCCGGCCCCGCTCACGAGTCGCGAGGACACCACCCCATGTCGCTGCCCAGGCTCACCCGCTCGCGCCTCGCGGCGATCGCCGCGCTGGTCGCTGCGGCGACCGTGCTGGCCGGTTGCGGCGTGATGCAGCCGCCGAACGCGGTGACCAGCCAGGGGCAAGAGGTCCACAACCTCTACGAGTTCGTGTTCGCGATCGCCGTCGGTGTATTCGTCTTGGTCGAGGGGCTGATCATCTTCGCGGTCATCCGCTATCGCCGGAAGCCGACCGACACCGAGCTACCGCCCCAGATCCACGGCAACAACGTCCTCGAGATCATCTGGACGGTCATCCCGGCGATCATCGTTGCGGTGATGTTCTTGTTCTCCTACTCGACCCTCCAGAAGGTCCAGGCGCAGACCCCGACGGACATCCAGATCCGGGCGGTGGCGGCCCAGTTCCAATGGGAGTTCCAGTACCTCTCGGCGGACACGAAGACCGTCCTCTACGACGAGCTGGCCCCCGAGCTCCACGTCCCGGCCGGCAAGACCGTCCACCTGCTGCTCAAGTCGAATGACGTCATCCACGCCTTCTACGTCCCCAAGTTCCTGTTCAAGCGGGACGTCGTGCCGGGGGTCGACAACAACTTCGACTTCATGGTCGATGCGGCCGACGCCGGTCAGACCTTCAATGGCCAGTGCGCCGAACTGTGCGGCACCTACCACGGGTCGATGCTGTTCACGGTCAAGGCGCTCAGCCCGGCCGATTACGACACCTGGCTGGCAGCGGCGATCGCCAAGGCCAACGAGACGCCACCGCCACTTCCGAGCGGCGGCGCCGGGCAGGTCCAACTCGACCTCGCGGCCAAGGACGTGACCTACAGCACAGCCACCCTGGACGCTCCTGCCGACACGCCCTTCAGCATCAAGTTCCAGAATAACGACCAGTCCATCACCCACAACGTCGCGATCAAGGACAGCGCCGGCACGGAGGTCTTCAAGGGCGAGATCTTCGAGGGTGTCGATACCCGGGTCTACCCGATCCCGGCGCTCAAGGCGGGCGCCTACGTCTTCGAGTGTTCGGTCCATCCGAACATGACCGGCACGTTGACGGTCAAGTAAGGAGCCCGCGATGGCGACCACCGCCCTGACGCCCGCCGCCACTGGTGCTCGCGCTGGGTTGTACGACTGGCTGACGACGACCGACCACAAGAAGATCGGGATCTTGTACCTGGTCAACTCGCTGCTGATGTTCTTCGTCGGCGGGTTGCTGGCACTGGTCGTCCGGGCCCAGTTGGCGGTCCCGGGCCTGATCGCCCACGGCCTCGCCGCTCCGGGCTTCAAGGTCGTCGACGAGTCCTTCTACAACCAGGCGTTCACCATCCACGCCTCGCTGATGCTGTTCCTGTTCATCATCCCGATCCTGGCCGGCTTCGGGAACTACATCGTGCCGTTGATGATCGGCGCGCCCGACATGGCCTTCCCGCGGATCAACGCCCTGTCCTTCTGGATGCTGCCGCTGGCCGCGATCCTGATCATCAGCGGGTTCGCCGCGGGTGGTGCGGCGGCGGCCGGTTGGACGAGCTACAGCCCGTTGGCCCAGGCCAAGTACTCGGGCACCGGCGAGGACCTCTGGATCGTCGGGGTCCTCCTGATCGGCACCAGCTCGATCTTAGGTGCGATCAACTTCCTGGTGACCATCTTCAAGATGCGGGCGCCGGGCATGACCATGTTCCGGATGCCGATCATGGTCTGGACGATGCTGGTGACCAGCACTCTCGTCCTGATGGCCACCCCGGTCCTTACCAGCGCCTTGATCATGCTCTTCATCGACCGCAACTACGGCGGTCACTTCTTCAACCCGGCGACCGGCGGCAGCGCCATCCTGTGGCAGAACGTGTTCTGGTTCTACTCGCACCCGGCCGTCTACATCATGGTCCTGCCGGCGATGGGCATCGTCAGCGAGATCCTGCCGGTGTTCAGCCGCAAGCCGCTGTTCGGCTACAAGGCGTTCGTGTTCGCCACAGCGGCCATCGGCGCCCTCGGGTTCAGCGTGTGGGCCCACCACATGTTCACCACCGGCCAGGTCGCCCTGGGCTTCTTCAGCTTCATGACCTTCCTGATCGCGATCCCGACCGGGGTCAAGATGTTCAACTGGACCGCGACCATGTACAAGGGTCAGCTGACCTTCTCGACCCCGCTGCTGTACGCCTTGGGGTTCCTGACGATGTTCCTCATCGGTGGGATCAACGGCGCCTTCAGCGCGGCGGTGCCGGTCGACTTCGCCCTGCACGACACCTACTGGGTGGTCGCCCACCTGCACTACGTCCTGTTCGGTGGGTCGGTCTTCGGGGTGTTCGCCGGGATCTACTACTGGTTCCCCAAGATGTTCGGGCGGATGCTCGGTGAGGGCCTGGGCAAGATCCAGTTCGTGATCATGTTCATCGGCTTCAACCTGACCTTCTTCCCGATGCACATCCTGGGCCTGGATGGCATGCCCCGGCGGATCGCCAACTACTCGCCGGATGCCGGCTGGAACGACCTGAACCTGCTGGCCACGGTCGGCGGCTTCACCATCGCCCTGAGCATGCTGCCGTTCCTGTGGAACGTGTTCACCTCGCTGCGCAACGGCAAGCTGGCCGGTGACGATCCATGGGAGGGCAACACCCTCGAGTGGGCCACTTCCTCGCCGCCGCCGGCCTACAACTTCGACCGGCTGCCTGAGATCCGCTCGGAGCGCCCGGTGTTCGATGCTCGTCATGGTCTGACCGGGGGTGGCCACTGATGGCCGCCAGCTCGAGCGCCGTGGTCGCCCACGCCGAGGAGGGTCACGCCCGCGAAGGTGGCATCAGCAACGTCATCCTCGGGATGCTCCTGTTCATCACCAGCGAGATCATGTTCTTCGCCGGGCTGTTCGCGGCGTACTTCAGCCTGCGGGCGAGCGCACCGGGCTGGCCGCCGCCGGAGTTCGAGGGGAAGCTCCTGTGGCTGCCCAGCGCCGAGCACGTCATCCCGGTGGTCACGGTGGCCACCATCCTGCTGGTGATCAGCTCGTGGACCTGCCAGGTCGGCGTGTGGGGTATCCGCCGGGGCGATCACACCGCGCTCGTCCGGGGCATCGGCGTGACCGTCGTCCTGGGAGCGGTCTTCCTGCTGATGCAGGCCTACGACTACACCGTGCTCTACAGCGAAGAGGTCCGCCTCGACGCCGGGCCGTTCGGGACCACTTACTACACCTTGACCGGCTTCCACGGCGCCCACGTCCTGGGCGGGGTGGTCATGCTCTCGGTCGTCCTGTACCGGGCGATGGCGGGCCAGTTCTCGAAGGATCACCACGACATGGTCGAAGCCGTGTCGATCTACTGGCACTTCGTGGACATCGTCTGGATCCTGCTGTTCTCAACGCTGTACATCATCCCCAACGTGCGCTGACGGAGGATCCGATGGAGCATCCGATCGCCCACCCCCGCAACGCCATCGCGCTGGGGGTGATGTTCGCCGTGATCGCCTCGATCTACCTGTTCATCAGCCACGACGCCTCGGGCGCCACGATGATCTACGCCCTGTCGATCGCGATGACCCTGGCCGCCTACGTCCTGGCCGCCGGCTCACCGCGCGGCTGATCCGCCGAGCGAACGCAGCCGACCGAACCGATGGACCAGATCTGGAATTCCATCCTTGACCTGATGGCCAAGTTCGTGACGCCCGACTGGGGGGCGCTCATCGCGCTCATCCCGGTGGCCATCCTGGCCCTCGCCGTGCTGTTCGTGGCCTGGCTGCTGTGGCGGATGTCCACCCTCGGACCGAAGCGGCGGGGCAAAGGCAAGGTCAAGCCACGGCCACCGGCCGGGGTCCACATGCCCGGACCGTCCTTCGCGCCGCTGTTCGCGGCCGTGGGCGTGGCACTCCTCCTGTTCGGCCTGGTCTTCGGTGGGTTGATCCTCGCCCTCGGCGTCATCACCCTGATCCTGACCCTCCTGTACTGGGGGGCGGAGGGAATGCGCGACTACGATCGCGCGACGGGGACCGAGAACCGACTGCCCGCGGTCGTTCACAGCGGTCCCCCGCCGGGCGTCCACATGCCCGGTCCTTCGTTCCGGCCGCTGCTCGTGGCGATGGCCGTGGCAGTCCTCCTGTTCGGCCTGGTCTTCGGCGGCTGGCTGCTCGCGTTCGGGGTGATCATGCTCATCGTCAGCCTGATCGGCTGGCTGCGCGACGCCCGGGCCGAGTACAACCTGGCCGAGCGGGCCGACGAGACCGGCCATCTGGACAGCATGCCGGCACCGCGGGTCCCGAGCGGGACGTTCGCCGTGTTCGGCGCCTTGTTCGTGCTCGGCTTGATCCTTAATAGCGGGCTGATCCCACCGGGTGCGGCCAACGGCTCGAGCGGCGGCTCACCGGCGCCGAGTGGCGGCTCGGCGGCACCCGGCGGTTCCGGCGCCCCGGGCGGCTCGGGTGCGCCGAGTCTGCCCCCGGCTGACGTGACGGTCACCGCCAAGAACGTCGAGTTCGACACCGCGACCCTCAGCGCGACCGCCGGTAAGCCCTGGACCATCGCGTTCGTCAACGAGGACGCGGGGGTCCCTCACGACATCGAGCTGCTCGACTCAGCGGGGGTGACCGCGTTCCTCGGGGACAAGGTCACCGGGGTCGCCTCGGCCCTCTACAGCGTGCCGGCGCTCTCGGCCGGCACCTACAAGTTCACCTGCACCTTCCATCCGAGCATGGTCGGGGAGCTCACGGTCAAGTAGGGGTCCGATCACGTCCAGTCCCGCCCGGCCGGCACGCCCCGGTCGTGTCCTCGCCCTCGGAATCATCGTCGTCGTCCTCGGGGTCGCTCTGGCCGGGGCCGTCTATGTCAACAACACAAGTTCATCGGCGACCAGCCAGGCGGGTTCCGGCGACCCCGCCCCGACCCTGACTGGGACCACCCTCGACGGCACCCCGTTCGACCTGGCCAGCCTGCGTGGTCGACCGGTCGTCGTGAACTATTGGGCATCGTGGTGCATTCCCTGCCGGGCCGAATTCCCGCTCTTCGAGCAGGCCCTCTCCGATCACGCGGCAGATGGGCTGGCGATCGTCGGCACGGTCTACCAGGACGACGCCGGTGCTGCCCGCGCCTTCGCCACGAAGACCGGCGCGAACTGGCCCAGCCTGGTCGATCCGGATGGTTCACGGGCCAAAGCGTGGCGGGTGGTCGCCCCGCCCCAGACCTACTTCATCGACCGCAACGGGGTCATCGTCTCGCGCCAGATCGGCGAGGTCAGCCCCACCGACTTCCAGCGCCAGCTCGACGCGATCCTGCGGTGACCGCCGCTGCACCGGCGATCGCCATCCGGGGACTGACCAAGAGCTATGGCGGTCGAGTGGTGATCGACGAGCTCGACCTTGACGTCGAGGCGGGCTCGATCGTGGCCCTGCTCGGTCCGAACGGTGCGGGCAAGACGACCACGGTCGAGATCGTCGAGGGCTACCGGCGGGCCGATCGGGGCGAGGTCCGTGTCCTCGGCCTGGATCCTGCCCGCGACGTCCGGGCCCTGCGCGGCCGACTCGGGCTGATGCTCCAAGGCGGCGGGATCTATCCGCAGGCGCGGCCGCTCGAGCTCATCCGGCTGTACGCCCGGTTCTATCGTGACCCGCTCGACCCGGTCGCGCTGCTCGAACGAGTCGGCCTGACCCAGGCCGCCACGACCCGCTACAAGGTGCTCTCGGGTGGCCAACGACAGCGGCTTGGGCTCGCCCTGGCCCTCGTCGGCCGGCCCGAAGTGGCCGTCCTCGACGAGCCGACCGCGGGCATGGACCCGGCCGCCAAGGCCTCCACCCGGGAGCTCATCGGCTCGCTCCGGGACCACGGCGTCGGCGTCCTGCTGACGACCCACGAGCTGACCGACGTCGAACGCCTGGCCGACCGCATCGCGATCATGGACCAGGGCCGGATCGTGGCCCAGGGCACGCTGGCTGGACTCGCCGCCGGCGCCCCAGCGCGCCTCCGGTTCACCTTGAGGGCAAGCCTTGGCGCGGCGGATCGGGCGGGACTCGAGGGCCGCCTGGGTGGCCTCCCGGGGACCGGCACAGCCGTCCGGCTGGTCGACGACGGCGGGATCGGTCGGTATCGCCTGGACGGGGCCGATCCTACGCCCGAGGTGGTCGCCGCACTGACCGGCTGGACCGCCGAACGCGGTCTGTCGATCGTCGAGCTGCGGACCGGCGGGGCGTCGCTGGAGGAGCGCTATCTCGAGCTGACGGGCCGATCCGGCGAGGTCGAGTCGTGACGTCGGGCGGGCCACCGGCGGGCGTGGGGCCGGCCGTCGGCGGGAACGCCGCGCCGATCGTCCGAGCGACCGTGGCTCAACTCGGCATGGAGCTGCGACTCCTGTCGAGGCGCGGCGAGAACCTGTTCGTGACCGTCGTCGTGCCGCTCGTCCTGCTTGTCTTCTTCAGCCTCGTCCCCGCTGTGTCGCAGGGCGGCGTGACCTTTCTCCTGCCGGGGATCCTCGCCCTGGCCATCATCGCGACGAGCCTGGTCAACCTGGGCATCTCGACCGCATTCGAACGGTCCTACGGCGTGCTCAAACGGCTCGGCGGATCACCCCTGCCGCGGGCAGGTCTGATCGCGGCCAAGATGGCCACGGTAGCCCTGGTCGAGGTCGGTCAGGTGATCCTGCTCGTCGCCGTCGCGTCGGTGGCGTTCGGCTGGACGGCTGGCCCGGGCGCGAGTCCAGCGGTCTGCCTGGCGGCATTCGTGCTCGGGACCCTTGCCTTCTCCGGCTTCGGACTGTTCCTGGCCGGTGCGCTCCGGGCCGAAGCGACCCTGGCCATCGCCAATGGCCTGTTCCTCGTCCTCATCCTGCTCGGTGGCGTGGTCCTCCCGGTCGACCACCTGCCGGCAGTCCTGGCCGACGTCGCGCGGATCCTCCCGGCGGCAGCCCTGGCCGAGGCCCTTCGGATCGGCCTCGGTGCCGGAGTCGGCGACGCGCTCGAGCCGTTGTCCGTCCTGGCGGTCTGGGCGGTCCTGACGACCGGCCTGGCCACCCGCACATTCCGCTGGGAGTAGGCCCGGTCAGCCGTCCTTGCGCTCGTCGAGCTGGCGGTTCACCTCGCGCTGGACCTCTTCGTCACGATGCTCCTTGACCCGCCGGCCGATGTACAACGCGACGATCCACGGCCAGAAGATGGCGACGATGGCCCCGACGATCACGGCGATGCCGTACGACCGACTCACATCGCCGGCGGTCCCGACCAGGATCAGGAGCAGGACATAGCACACGATCGCCCCGAGGACGACCCCGATGATCCGTTGCATCGAACCTCCTTCACGATCGGCCCGGAAAGGAAGAACCCAGGCCGGTCGGAGCCTGGGTTCAAGGCGAAAGCGATGGTTGCGGGGGACGGATTCGAACCGCCGACCTTCGGGTTATGAGCCCGACGAGCTGCCGCTGCTCCACCCCGCGACCTCCTATCCTAGCGACGAAGGGGCCACCCGTCAATGCGACCCGAGGCCGGGCGAGGGAGACCATGATCGAGATCCGGCGGATGACGACCGAGGACGAGGCGCTGGTCGGCGCAGTGGGCGACCTGTTCGACGGCCCAGCGCTGCCTGCCGCGACCGAGCAATTCCTGGCCGAGCCCGGCCATCACCTGTTCATGGCCTTCGACGGTGGGCGAGCGGTCGGCTTCGTGTCCGGGGTCGAGGTGACCCACCCGGATAAAGGTACGGAGATGTTCCTGTATGAGCTGTCTGTCGGCGAGGCGGATCGACGCCGGGGTGTCGGTGGTGCGCTCGTCGCCGCACTCCGGGACCTGGCCCGGTCGCTCGGCTGCTACGGGATGTGGGTCCTGACCGACGACTTCAACGCAGCGGCGCTGGCGACCTATCGCGGGGCCGGCGCGGACGCCCCCGAGCCGACGGTCCTGCTCAACTGGGACTTCCGCTCGACCGGCGATCGAGCGCTGTAGCGATCAGGCCTGGGCTTCGGCGATCGGTGCCGCGGCCGGGCGGAGGGCCATGATCGAACGGGCGCCGATGAGCAGCCCGAGGCCGAGACAGATCCCACTGGTCAGCACGAACATGGCGAACGGCAGCCGGATGTTGACGACCGCGAGCTGGCCGGCGATCAAGGCCGAGACGATGAAGCCGACCGTCCCCGCCGAGCCGAACAGGCCCTGGGCCGTGGACGATCGTCCGACCGGGCTACCGGCGGCGACCACCGCGAAGAGGGCCGGGAACAGGATGGCGAAGCCGGTCGATTCGATGAGGATCAGCGGGAAGGCGAACAGCGGCGTCTGGATCTGGGTGTAGGCGATCCCCGAGAACATCGTCATCAGCGTCCCGACGACGATGAACGGAAGTCCGCCCCGGCGGTCGACGACCCGGCCGGCCCAGGGCGAGAACAGCAGGATCGGGACCGCGAAGGTGGCGAAGGTCGCGCCGATGAGGTCCAGGCCGGCTCCGAGCGACGTCAGGAAGAGCGACCAGATCACCTCGTAGGTACCCTGGGCGAACGCTCCCCCGGCGTTGATGACGATCGCCGCGAGGAGCAGCCGGTTGAGCAGCGACCGCGGCTTCGGCCGGCCATGCCCGGTGTCGTCATCATCGGCGTCCGGAAGGGCGCGGGCTGGCCGGCCTCCACCGGCGGATCCGGGCAGCTCGGTGACGCCCTCTGCCGGGATGCCCGTCCCGACCCGGGTCCGGCGTCCCTCCCGCACGAACAGGGCGATGACGAGGGCTGAAGCGACCGACGACACCGCCGACAGCCAGAAGACGAACAATTCGTTGCCCACGACCGACGCCCCGAACCCACCGATGGCCGGCCCGAACAGCAGCCCGGCCATCTGGGCGGCGCCGTACAGCCCGAATGCCTCGCCCTGCCGGTCGTCGGGCGTCGAGTCGACCAGGAAGCCGCGCGCGGCGGGGTCGTAGGCGGCGGTGGCCAGGCCCGCCAGCGCCCGCAGGACGATGAACGCGACAGCCCCCGTCAGCACCAGCGGGAGGGGGATGACGATGGCGTTGACGATCAACGCCCCGACCATCAACGGCTTGCGGGCGGTCCGGTCGGCGATCCAGCCGAAGATCGGTTCGGCCACCAGCCGAGCCGCCGGCCAGGCGGCCACGATCAGACCGAGCGTCCCGAAGTCGATCCCCTGCGCGGACAGGTACAGCGGCAGCACCGGCAGGAATGCCCCGAACCCGAGCCAGACCACGAACTCGGCCAGGAACAGGGGCAGGATCGGTCGCCAACGGTCGATCCAGATGGCGGGGCGAGCGCTAAGAGCGGACGACGGCATGTGATCCCGGGCAGGCTCGAGGGTTGGCGGCCATCGTAGCGTCGAGGGTCCAGCCGGGTCGTCGCATCGCGCGGCTCGGGACGGGCCTGGCGGCGATGGCGTAGAGCCGCCGCAGAGGGCCGCCGTATCATCGGTCGATGCCGAGCCTCGCCTTCCTCGTCCTGGCCCTGGTGATGTTCGCCCTGCTCCTCCCGCCGACCCAGCGGCTGCAACGTGCCGGCTGGCCACCACGCGCACTCGGCGGGTACCTTGCCGCGATGCTCGGCCTCGGCCTTGCCCTGGCTTTTCTGCCCATCTCGGCCCGCTTCGTGGTCCCGATCATCGTCATCGGCTACCTGGCCCCGTTCGTGGTGGCGCGGACCGGGCTCGAGCGTTGGCGCGGGCGCTCCCGGTCGACCGTCAGCGTCGAGCGACCGCCGATCAAGACCGTCAGCGGCCCCGCCCGCGACCTGCCCGGCGAGGCGCGGACCGACGACGAGCAAGCCGCCCGCGAGGCCGACCGACGACAGCCCGACGACCGATCCTGAGGACCGGGCTGGTGAACCGCCTCTGAGCGCGCGATGATGGCGAGATGATGATCCGTTGTGCGGTCTGCTCGAGCGAGAACCCGCAGACCTCCCGGTTCTGCGGCTCGTGCGGGAGCGCCCTCGGCACGCGCTGCCCCGCCTGCGCGGCCCCGACGGTCCAGGGCTTTCGCTTCTGCGGATCGTGTGGGGCCTCGCTCTCGGGGACGGAGCCACCGCAAAGTGCCGCCAGCGCGCAGTCCGAAGGCGAGCCGGTCGCGATCCGCCCGAACGATGGGGCGAACGGCGGCCGGGTCGCCGAGCGACGTCATGTCTCGATCCTGTTCGCCGACCTGGTCTCGTTCACGGCGCTGTCGGACGGACGCGACCCGGAGGAGGTCCAGGAGCTCCTGGCCCGCTACTTCGAGGTCTGCCGGGCCGTCATCACCCGCTACGGGGGCACGGTCGAGAAGTTCATCGGCGACGCCGTGATGGCGATGTGGGGCGCCCCGGTCGCTCACGAGGACGATGCCGAGCGGGCGGTCCGGGCCGCGGTCGAGCTGGTCGCCGCGGTGGCCACCATGGGCGACGAGTTGGGTCTGGTCCGCCTGTCGGCGCGAGCCGGCGTGGTCAGCGGCGAGGCGGCCATCACCGTCGGCGCCATCGGCCAGGGGATGGTCGCCGGCGACGTCGTGAACACGGCGTCCCGGCTCCAGACGGCGGCTCGACCGGGCACCGTCCTGGTCGACGAGGCGACCTACCGGGCGGTGCGCGGCTCGGTCCAGTTCGAACGCGCCGGGGACCGGACGCTCCGCGGCAAGCGGACCCCGCTGCCCGCCTGGGAAGCCCGTCAGGTCGTCGCCCTCCGCGGTGGCCTCAGCCGGAGCATCTTGCCCGAAGGTCCGCTCATCGGTCGCGAGAGTGCCGTCGCCATCGTCAAGGACCTGCTCAATGCGGTCCGCGAAGAAGGCTCGGCGCGACTGGTCTCGATCTTCGGCCAGGCCGGCGTCGGCAAGGGGCGGGTCGCCTGGGAGCTCGAGAAGTACGTCGACGGCGTCGTCGAGAAGATCTTCTGGCACCTGGCCCGCTCGCCCGCCTACGGCGAGGGTCTGGCCTTCTGGGCGCTGGCCGAGATGGTCCGGGCGCGGGCAGGGATCGCCGAGGGCGACGGCCTGTCGGTCGCTCGACGGCACCTGGCGACCTGCCTGACGACCTTCGTCCCGGACGAGACCGAGCGGCGCTGGATCTCGCCCCACCTGGCGGCCCTGATCGGAGTGGGTCCGGCTCCCGGCGGCGAGCGGGCCGAGACCTTCGCCGCATGGCGGACCTTCTTCGAGCGCGTCGCGGATCAGGGCTCGACCGTGCTCGTCTTCGACGACCTGCACTGGGCCGACCCCGGATCACTCGACTTCATCGAATACCTCGTCGCGGAGACGCCCTCCCGACCGATCCTGGTGGTGACCCTGGCCCGGCCGTCGCTGCTCGAGGCCCGCCCCGACTGGGGCTCGGGCCGGCGCACCTACGTCGGCCTCCACATCGAGCCGCTGCCGCGATCGGCCATGGCCGAGCTCCTCGGCGGCCTGGCCCCGGGTCTGCCGGTGGAGATCGCCGGACGGATCCTCGACCGCGCCGAGGGTATCCCGCTGTACGCCATCGAGATCCTCAGGATGCTCGTCGATCGGGGCGATCTCGAGGCGGTCGAGGGCGTCTACGTCGTGCGCCACGAGCTCGATCAGCTGGCCGTGCCCGAGACGCTCCAGGCCCTTGTGGCCGCTCGCCTCGATGAGCTCGAGCCACTCCAACGAGCCGTGATCCGGGATGCAGCCGTGCTCGGGCGCGACTTCCGGCCGGCCGCCGTCGCCGCGGTCGGGCGGACGACGACGGAGGCCATCGAGCCGCAGCTCCGGCACCTCGTCGAGCGCGAGTTCCTGGTCCAGGACGCCGACGAGCGAGCCCTCGGCCGCGAGCGCTACCGCTTCGGCGAGCTGCTTGTCCGCGACGTCGCCTACAGCACCCTGTCCCTCCGGGATCGGCGCGATCGGCACCTCGCCGCGGCGGCCTACTTCGCGGCACTCGACGACCCCGAGCTGATCGACCTGGTGGCCAACCACGTCCTGGCGGCGTATCGCTCCGGCCCACCGGGTCGGCCCGACATGGCGCTCGCCGGACAAGCCGTGATCGCCTTGCGGACCGCGGCCGACCGGGCGTCCGCGCTCCATGCCCACGACAGCGCCCTGCGCTTCCGCGAGGAGGCCCTGTCGGTGACGACCGATCCAGCCGAGATCGCGGCCATCCAGCTGGAAGCTGCCGGGACGGCCCAATCGCTGGCCCGCCTCGACGAAGCGGAGACACACGCCCGGGCGGCCCTGGCCTGGTATCGGAGCGAGGGTGATCGACCCGAGATCGCCCGGGCCAGTTCCCGACTCGGTGCCATCCAGGTCGTCCGCTACGACCCCGGCGCGATCGACACGATGCTGGCGGCGATCGCCGAGCTGGGCCTCGACGGCAGCGGGGTCGATCCGATCCTCGCCGACGACCCGGCGGTGGTCGGCTTGCTGGCCGGCCTCGCCCGGGCCTATGTCGTCAACGGTCGCCCGGCCGAGGCGATCGTCTGGGCGGACCAGGCCCTGTCGAGGGCCGAGCGGCTGGGACTCACCCAGGTCACCGCCGACGCGCTCGCCGGCAAGGGAGCCGCGCTCATCGAGGAGGGGCGGACGACCGAGGGGGTGGCCCTGCTCCGGGCCTGCCTCGCCCTGGCCGAGGAACACGGCCTGACCGTCGCCGCCCTGCGCGCCCGGAACGGCCTGGCGGTCGGCCTCATCGTCGACGACCCACGGGCCGCCGTCGAGGTCTCCCGGACCGGCATCGACATCGCCCGACGGGTCGGCTTCCTGGACCTTGCCGTACGGATCGCCAGCAACTGGGCCGAGGCGGCCCTCGAGGCCGGGCGCTGGGACGAGGTCGTGGCGTTGCTCTCCGAGCTCGATCGATACGACCTGCCGCCGATGGACGTCGTCGACTTCGGGGGCATCACCGCGCTCATCGCGACCTGGCGGGGCGAACCGGGAGCGGCCGAGCGGTTCAGTCAGCTGGAGCAGATCGCGGCAGCCGACGAGGACCCGCTCATCCGGGCGACGCTCGGCTGTCGGACCTCAGCCGCCCGGCTCAGCTGCGGGCTCCTGGCCGAAGCGCTCGCCGATGCGTCGGCCGCGGCCACCTACCTCGCCGGCTTCGGCTACCGGACCGCCGTGCGTGAAGGCAGCAGCAGCGCCGGGCGGGCTGCGCTCTGGGTCGGCGACCTGTCCGCCCTGGACGAGGCCATCAGCGCACTCGAAGGTTCCGGCCTGCGCGGCCGCTGGATGAGCGCGATGATCGCCACCCTGCGGGCCGGGGCGGCCGCTCGCCGCGGGGCGGTCGAGGCCGCCGTCGACGGCTATCGGGATGCCGCCGACGCGTGGCGCGGACTCGACCTGCCACTCCAGCTGGGCCTGTGTCAGCTCGAGGCTGCCTGGCTCCTGCCCGCGGGTTCCGAGCCGGCGGACAGCGCCGCCCGGGAGGCTCGAACGGTCCTGACCGAGCTGGGCGCGGTCGAGCTGCTCGAGCGCCTCGAGTCCGGGTTGGGTCGCCCGGCCAGCCCGGTCGGCTGAGCTCGGCGACCGACGTCGGGCGCTAGCTGCCGTCCTTCTTGTAGATGGTCAGGCCGACCGTCTGCTCCGAGGTGCTCGAGGCCGCCATGGCGTAGACGTGCTTGTACGACAGGGTCCGATGATGATTGATGATGAAGGTCGTGACCTTCCAATCGTCGCTGAACTCCTCGATCGCTCCGGCCAGCTGCGCCCGCGGGTCGTGCAGGAACTGCTCCGAGTCGGGTGAGCTGCTTTCGAACCGATTGACAAAGAGGCGGAAGGGCATCTCGCCATCGTCCGGCGGCTGGATCGGCGAGAGGTCGATCTCATGCCAACCCGCCGTGGCGTTGTCGTTGCCATCGCCGTACCCGCTGCCGTATCTACTGAACGCCACGGTCGTCCCTCCCTATCGTTGCCGCCCTTCGGGCACGCGCTGGCCACCGATGCTACCGGAGTGGTGTCGCGGCGGTGTCGCGGTGCCAGCTGACCACGCCGCTGGTCGATTACGCCGCTTTCGCCGCCAGGACGAAGGGCATGGTGAGCCGTGTGGGATTCGAACCCACGACCGACCGCTTAAAAGGCGGCTGCTCTACCGCTGAGCTAACGGCCCGGGCCGAGTCTAGCACTGGCTCTGGAGCGCCTCCGAGCGCCCGGTCGCCCCGTTAGAATCCCGACGTGGCCACGTTCTACACCCTCGACCGCGCCAATGACCGGATCCCCGAGCTCGACGAGATGCTGCTCGTCCTGCGCGCCCAGCGCGACGAGCTGCGCGAGCTCAAGATCGTGTTCGACGCGACCGAGCCCGGTGATGATCAACGGCGCATCCGCCTCCGGATGCAGGGGTTGGTCGACCAGATGCAGGCATCGGTCGCCCGGATCGACGGTTGGAGCATCACCTTGCGCGATATCGATACGGGCCTGGTCGACTTCCCAGCACTGGTGGCCGGGCGTCAGGTCTGGTTGTGCTGGCAGCTGGGCGAAGGCCCGATCGCCTGGTGGCATGAACTGGACGACGGGTTCGGCGGGCGCCGCCCGCTGCTCGACCTGGCATGACCGAGCCGGGCGGTCTGCCGCCAGCCATCGACGTGGCGGACCTCGATCGACGGCTCCGGGCGACCGACCAGCCGAGGCCGCTCCTGGTCGATGTGCGCGAGCCCGACGAGATGGTCGCAGCCCGGATCGAAGGACTGGTGGCCATGCCCCTGTCCCAGTTCGGTGCTCGTTTCGGGGAATTGCCGACCGGTCGCCCACTGCTCTTGATCTGCGCCTCGGGCGGGCGCTCGGGGATGGCCAGCGCCCACCTGCTGGCCAATGGCTATACGGCCAGCAACGTCCTTGGTGGGATGCATGCCTGGGAGCGGGCCGGGCTGCCGGTCAAGCGCGGCCCGATGGCACCGGGCGAGGGCGACCTTCCCGGCTGACCGGATCCGATCGGGCCGCCGCCGCCCTGATGCGGGTCTACGACTCGACCGCGGATCAGCGACGCAGCCGGGCCGCCACCTTGTGGGCGATCTCCTTGGACCGTTCCTTGTGGGCGAACGCCCAGCCGATGAGGATCAGCAGGATGAAGTTGACCGTGCCCACGCCGGCTGCATTGAGGTAGCCGAGCTGCTGGCCGATCTCCCCGCCGATGGCCAACCCCGGGACGGTTGCCCCGAACAGGCCAAGCTGGAAGAACGGCTGCTTGGGCGCGAGGTTCGCCCGGGCGCTGCCGGTCACGGCGGGCTGATCGACGGTCGTGCCGCCGACCAGGAAGACGTGTGAGCCGTTGATGATCGCGCTGGAGCCCTGGACACCCACCGGGAGGTCCGTGGCGGGCTGGTTCTGCCAGGCCGGCAGGTCGCCCTTGGCGTCGGGGATGGTCCAGTACAGCTGCTTCTGCGGTGCCGTGCCGTCGGACCCGCCGATCAGGTACAACGTGCCGTTGGCGCTGAAGCCGGAGGCCAGGGTGCGGGCGACGGGCAGGTTGGTCGCACCGCCGCCGATATCCCAACTGTCGACGGTACCGACGTTCGTCGCACCGAGCCCCAGGTGGCCGCGGAGCACGGTCCCGACCGGGCCGCTCGGGGTGCTCCCGCCGTACAGGTACAGGTAGCTGCCGACGATGGCGGCCGACGCGTCGGCGGTCCCCACCGGCAAGGGCGCCTGGACGGTCCACGTCCCGAGCTTGGCGGTCGAGTCGAGGCTCGCCTTCCAGACCGTCGGCTGGGGGCCTGCGGCCGATCGACCGCCGACCAGGATCAAGCCGTCGCTGGCGGCGACCAACGACCCGCCCGATCGAGCCTCGGGCAGCTTGAGCAGGGCGGCCTCGCTGAACGCGCCGAGCTGGCCGGTCGCCAGATCCTGGCTGGCGACGAAGACCGTGTCGGTCGGGGCGCCGCTGGCGTCGAGCCCGCCGACGACGTAAACGGACTGATTGAGGAAGATCGTGGCCGCGCCGGACCGGGGAGCTGGGAGCTGGGGTCCGGCGCGCCAGGGTCCGAAGGTGCCGCTGTAGAAGTCGGCCAGGAAGGTCGTGTCGGTGGCCGCCTTACCATCGCCTCCGCCGACGTACAGCATCCGGGTCCCGACCTGGACCGCGGTCCCCTGCGTCCGCGGGCCCGGCAGCGCCAGCTCCGGCGGCGACGGATCCCAGGGCAGCGTCGAGCCGGCCGGTGCCGGGCAATCGACGGTCCGGTTCTCGCCGGGGCAGAAATTGATCGGCGAGAAGACCAGGACGCCCAGGTCGATCGTCGGGAAGACGGTGGCGTAGTAGGCCCGGTCGGGCAGGTAGCCGAGCATCATCACGATGACCACGAACCAGAACGCCGCTTTGAACGACGCCCACGTCCAACCGTCGCCGTCGAGCAGGCCGAAGAGGACCCGCTTGCGACCGACCTTGCCTGCGCCGAGCGCCTGTCCCGTCATCGTCCTCCATCCCTGGCCCGCGGCGACCCGCGGGCTGCGACTACTTGATGGTGAGGGTCCCCGTCATCGTCGGATGGACCGAGCAGCTGAACGGATACGTCCCAGCCTTGAGCGCCGGGATGTCGTAGGTCTTCTTGGCCACGCCGTTGAAGATCTCACCCTTGAAGACCTCGGTCCCGGTGCTGTCCTTGATGTCGATGTTGTGGGGCACACCGGAGGCCTGGTTGTCGAAGTCGAGGGTGAACGGCTTGTCGGCCGGCCCGTTGATGCTCGGCGTCGTGAACTCCAGGCCCTGGGCCACGACCGGACCGGGGGCGTCGATCGGGGTGGCCGCGACCGGCTTAGGCGTGGCACTCCAGCAGGCCGGCACCGGCGTGGCGCCGGGCGGCGGGGCGTAGTTCGGGTCGCGCCAGCCGGTGAACGTCTGGGCCTTGCCGCCCGATGCCAGCGGCTCGTTGGTGCTCGGGTCGCGGACGGTGTAGGTCGTGGTGTCGGGTGCCCGGATGAACTCGATCAGGGCCTCGATCTGCTTGTAGTTGAGCGGTCCCCCGTTGGTCTGGGCCCAGATCGGCATCAGGCTGTCGGCATTGCCGCAGACATAGCGGCCGCCGGCGGTCAGGACGTTGTTGATGTACGACGAGTTGAGGTGGGTGTAGAGCTTGGCCTGGTCGTTGAGGATGGGTCCGATGCCACCCTGGCCCTGAGCACCGTGGCAGCGGGCGCAGTTGGCCTCGTACAGGTTGTAGCCGTTCTCGACCCGGGTGACCGACTGCGCCTCGGTCTCGGCGGAAAGTCGGCTGGAGTCGGCGATGGTCGGGATCCCCAGCTCGTAGAACCAGTACAGGATCACGAACAGGACGATGATCAACGCTGCCAGGAAGCCGACCCAGCGCGCGCTCGCGCTCTGGCGGACGATCCCGGCGGCCCGCTCCGGGGTCAGCGCGAACTGGTGGGCACTGGCGGGCGCGGCGAAGCGGTCGACCGGGGCGGCCTCGCTCGGCGGCCGGGGCGCAGGCAGGCGCTGCTCCGGGTCGGTCCCGGACGGGTCGCTCATGCGTCTCCTCGGCAGGCGATGGTCACGTCGATCAGATGCATCCGGTGGGCGACCTGGGTGGGATCACGCCGGGCTCGCCGAGGGCGACCGGGAGCGGTCCGAGGGTGATCTTGAGCGTATCGACATAGACGGCCTGGTCGTCCTTGACGAGCACCGCGAAGCGATCCATCGAACGCGGGGCCGGCCCGTAGGCGGCTCCCTTGACCTTGGTCCCGAGGCGGTCGTAACGAGAACCGTGACAGGGGCACTCCAGCCAGAAGTTCTTGAGGCACGGGTTGGGCTTGCAGCCGAGATGGGGGCAGCGCTGGTAGAGCGCCCGGACATTGAGCGCGCTGCCGTCGCCGCTGGTGTCCTCACCCTGGAAGAACTCCTGGCGGCTGGGGTCGATCAGCATCACGAACGACTTGGCGTTCTGGTAGTAAGCCGGGAAGCCCTGGTCGATCGGCAGCGCCGAGTTCTGGGCCTTGATCTCGGCCAACGTCCCGATCTTGACCTGACTCTTGTTGCCGCTGGCGATGCTCGGCCACAGGAAGCCGAGCGTGCCGGCGCCGAGCTCGAGCAGCCACAGGCCCACGGCGGCACCGATCGACGTCCGGAGCAGGGTCCGTCGGGAAAGGCCCTGGACCTGCTCATGGCGAAGCGACTTGATGGCCTCCTTCGAGAGGGCCTGGGACTGCGCGGCGGGTTCGACCTGGTAGTTGCTCATGGGTTCGCTCGACGTTCTCCGGTCACAGGCTGAAGTGGAGCCCGTTGGTGGTGATATAGGGGATGGCGAAGGCGTAGCCCGGACCGCGGAAGAAGATGCCGACGAAGGTCAGCACGAGTCCGGTCACGCAGAAGATGGAGAACAGGACGACGGCCGTCTTGCGCTCGGAGGGGCGGGCGGTATGGATGTCCCCGCGATCGACATAGGGCAGGAGCGCAGCGCCGACCAGGATGAACGTCGGGGCCAGGACGCCGGCGACGGTCGGGTGGAAGTAGGCCAGCAGCTCCTGGAGACCCAGGAAGTACCAGGGTGCCTTGGCCACGGCCGGGGTCACGTTGCCGTTGGCCAGCTGCTCGAGCGGGGCGTTGATCATGAGGCCCATCGCCAGCAGGAAGATGCTCATCATGGCCGCGGCCAGGAACTCGATGGTGAGCAGGTGCGGCCAGGTCATGACCGTGTCGTCCGGCTCCTTCTGGACGCGCACGACCGCATCCTGCTTGACCAGGGCCAGCAGGCGATAGGGACGGGCCGACATCGGCACCCGCTGCTTGTCGATCTCCGTCCGCCGGGTCGGATCGACCGGCAGCACGACCCGCGGCTCCTGCGGCGTCTTCACATCAGACATGGGCGACGCTCGTCCTGCTCATAGGGGACCTGAGATCCCGCCATCTTTCCGGATCCGCCAGAAGTGGACGGCCAGGAAGATGGCGGCGACCAACGGGAAGACCATGATGTGGAGCACGTAGAAGCGCAGCAGGGTGTTCTGGCCGACCTCCAGCCCACCCAGCAGGAGAAGCTTGGTCGGGGTGTTGAACAGCGGGGCGTAGCCACCCATGTTCGAGCCGATGGTGATCGCCCAGTAGGCGATCTGGTCCCAGGGCAGCAGATAGCCGGTGAAGCTGAGCATGATCGTCACGAACAGCAGAACGACCCCGACGACCCAGTTGAACTCGCGCGGCGGCTTGTAGGCCCCGTGGTAGAAGACCCGCATCATGTGCAGGAAGACGAAGAAGACCATCAGGTGGGCGGCCCACCGATGGATGTTCCGGGTCAGCAACCCGAAGGTCACTTCGCTCTGGATCGACAGGATGTTCGAGTAGGCCTGGAACTCGGACGGGACGTAGAAGAACATCAGGTACACGCCGGTCACGGTCAGGACCAGGAACAGGAAGAAGCTCAACCCACCCAGGCAGAAGGTGTAAGCGAATTTGACCGCGTGCTGCCGGACCCGGACCGGGTGGATGTGCAGGAAGACGTTGTTCATCACGGCGTACGCCCGCGAGCGTTCGTCGTTGGGATAGGCCTGGCGGAAGAGCGACCGCCACACGGGGCTTCGGCGAATGGTCTGGTCCACTCGCTCGAGGAAACTCACCTGGATCCTCCTGCCACACCCGCGGTCCCCGCGAGCTGCGCGTCCCGGTACGACTCCTTGTAGAGGCGGCCGTCGGTCGAGATCTCCTGGAGCTCGAACCGCTCCATCGTAATGGCGTCGAACGGGCAGCGCTTGACGCACAGTGCGCAGCGGATGCAGCGCTCCTCGTCGAGGATCATCGCTGCCCCGTCCTCCCAACCGTAGGCCTCTTCGATCTCGGGCAGGAGGCCCTCGGTCTTGAGCTGGTTGACGTCGACCATGTGGATGACGCCTTCGGGACAGACATCGGCGCAGGCGCCGCACAGGACGCAGCGGAACGGATCGAACCAGATGTTGAAGTTGCACATCAGACAGCGGGTCGACTCGGCGACCGCCTGGTTGGCCGTGTAGCCCAGCTCGACCGGGGTCGTGAAATTGACCTCCGGGTCGGTCGACGGCATCCGGGCCTGGAGCGGGACCATCGGGATGTGCTGGCGAGGCAGAACGTCGTAGAACTCGGGCATGTCGTGACGCCACGAGCTGGTGATCTTGACGTTGGCCGCGACCGACACGTCGGTCCGCCCGGTCAGGTAGCGATCGACCGCGTAGGCGCACTTCTTGCCGTGCCCGGCGGCCTCGATCAGGGTCGTCGGACCGGTCACGAAGTCGCCGCAGGCGAAGACCCCGCGGACATTCGTGGCGTAGGTCGCCGGGTCGACCTTGACCCGGCCGCGGTTGACCTCGAAGCTGGCCTCGATGGGCAGGAAGGTCAGGTCGGCGGCCTGGGACACGGCCGGAATGACCGTGTCGGCCTTGATCGTGAACTCGGAGCCGGGGATGGGCACCGGTGAACGCCGACCCGAGGCATCGGGCTCGCCGAGACGGTTGCGGATGAACCGGACACCGGTCACGTGGCCGTCCTCGCCGAGGACCTCGATGGGGCTGGCCAGGAACTCCATCCGGACGCCCTCGCGCTCGGTCTCGCCGAGCTCCTCTTCGTCGACGACCAGCTCAGAGCGCGTCCGCCGATAGGCGATGGTGACGTTCTCAGCCCCGTGGCGAAGGCTCGTCCGGGAGCAGTCCATGGCCGTGTAGCCACCGCCGATGACGACGACATCGCGACCCGGATCGATCTCCTGGCCGAGGTTGGCCTTCTTCATGAAGTCGACCCCGTAGTCGACCCCGATCAGATCGCCACCGGGGATGTCGAGGGCGACCGCGTCCATCGCTCCGGCGGTGATGGCCACCGCGTCGAAGTCGCGCTGGAGGTCGTCGAAGGTGATGTCCTGGCCGATCGTCGTGTTGAACTTGAAGGTGACCCCGAGCCGCTCGATGAGCCGGACGTCCATCTCGATCGCCTCGCGCGGCAGGCGGAAGGCGGGGACGCCGATGAGCATCGTCCCGCCGGCGTAGGGCAGGCTGTCGAAGACGGTCACCACGAAGCCCTTCAGGGCGAGTTCGCGGGCGACGGCCATCCCGGCCGGCCCACCGCCGACGACGGCGACCCGCTCGGGGCGGGGCTCGATCGAGGGCATCTCGTCGGGGATGCCCGACGCTTCATGCCATTCGACCAGGAAGCGCTTCATCGCCCGGATGGCCAGGGGCCGATCGATATCGCCCCGGCGGCAGGCCCGCTCGCATGGGGCGGAGCAGACGTACGAGCACATCGCGGCGACCGGATTTGGATCGCGCGACAGGATGTAGCCCTCCTCGAACCGCCCTTCGGCAGCGAGGTTCAGGTAGCCCCGACAGTTGGTCCCGACGGGACACGCTTCCTGGCACTCGATGTTGCACTGGAGCCAGGAGGCGTCGACGGGCTGGACCAGGAATTCCTGGTTCGGATCGATGGCCAAGCGGGGGTCGTGCCTTTCCCTGCGATCGGCTCGGTCAAGCGGAAGTGGAGCGGCGCTGAGCGCCGGCCAGCCCGAATCTACCATCGCCGGCCCGCCCCCTGCACGAGACGGGCCCCAAGTTGACGCCCCTCGTCGCCGCAGCTACCCTCGGCTCACGAACCGAGGGATGACAGAGTGACCGCGAGCGAGTTCGCCTTCCTGGCTCTCGGCCTGATCCTGGGCGTGGCCAGCGGGGCCGCCCTGTCGATCGTCATCCGGGCTCGCCCGCCCGCTCCGCGCGAAGTACGCGTGACCGTGTCGACCGATGCCGTGCCGCGGCGCCTTCCGGCCACCCTGTCCGGGTTCGCCGAACCGTCCGCGGCGGTTGTCGCTGGAGCCGCCCGGGGTGGCCCGGCCGACCCGACCACGCTGGGCGCGGTCGACGAACCGAGCCGAACGCCCGTTCCATCCGGGGACGCCGAGCGCGAGCCGGTCGGCATCCCCATCCGACCCGAGACGGACGCCCTGATCGAAGCGCTCGACGCGGGCTCGACCGTGGCGGTCCTCGACCGCGCCCTGGCGGCGGTCGGTTCGGCCAACAGTTCGAGCCGAGCCATGGCCGACGGCGAGCCGCCGAGTGCGAGTCGTCCCATCGCCGCGGGCGACGAAGGCCCGACCGGCTCGACCGGCTCGAGCGGATCGAGCGGGCTCGGGGGCGCCCCGAGCGGACCGGACCAGTGCGCCGACGAGCGCCGGGTCGCCGACGAACGGTGCGCCCTGGCCGACCGTCTCAAGGAGGCGGCCCAGATGGCCGCCGACCGTGCCCGCGAAGCACAGCGCGCCTACGACGAGCACACCGGCCGGAGTGCGCGGGCCGCGATCGTCGCCGATCCCCGCGCGGTCAGGGCCGCCAAGGAAGCTGCCTGGACCGAGTTCCGACGGGGCAATGCCGGGGCTCAATCACGCGAGTCGGTCGAAGGCGCGGCCCGCGACTGGCTGCAAGAGATCGACCGGATCAATCGGACCGCCCAGGAGGCGGAGCAGGAGGCCATGCGTGAGCGGGCAGCCGCCGGCGCCCTGGTCAATATCATCGAGCGGATCTCGCTCGAGGCCGACGCGGCTCGGATCAATGCCGAGACGGCGGCCGAGGCCTGCATCGTCGCCCGCGAGGTCCTGGCGACCTGCGAGGAGATCCACCTCCGGCCGCCGGTCGACCCACCCGCCGGTCCACCCGTCGGCCCCCCGGACGATCTCGGCGAGGCCGACGACGGTGCCCGCCTTCTGCTGGTGGGCGGCCCCGGCTTCGACCCGGGCGGTCCGGGCTTCGACGAGGACGCTCCACATCGGGTCTTCGGCGAGGCCGAGCCGGCCATCCTCAAGCTGCTTCGGGGCGACCGCGAGACGATGACCCGGCTGGTCGCCGGCCTGGGCGGGCCCGACCCGGCCGAGCAACGGGCATGGCAGCTCGCCCTGAGCGGCCTGGTCGACGCGATCATCGCCCGCGCGATCGAGGCGTCGGCCCTCGAATTCCCGCGCGACCATCCGTTCTGGGGGTTGTTCAGCCAGGCGCAGTGCCGGGACGTGGCGACCGCGCTGGCCTCGTTCGGCTACCGGTTCGACGGTCTGGGCGGGTTCGTCGACGGTCGCGTGCCGAGCCAGCGCGACCTGTCCCTGGCCGTCGGCTACGCCGGGTTCGACCCGATGCGGGTCCGGGGTTGGCCCAATGAGCAGGAGGCCAGCGAGCTCTATCGCAGCGTGGCCGTCTCGGCCGGCGAGTTCCTGGCCGCGGCTGCCGGTGGCCTCACCCTGGGCGAGATGGTCGCCCTGCTGCGCGGCCGGGCGGAGGGGCTGACCGACCTGTGGAACGCCTGGGGCCGGGTCCGGCCGCTCCTGCTGGAGCCCTGAGCCCGGTCCAGGCCAGGGTCTAGGCCGGATCCGACCCGGTCTCGACCTCGTCTTCGTCGATGATCGCGACCCGGTAGTCCTCGGCGGCGGCCACTCCGATCCGGGCGCCATCGCCGGCGGCCCACGTGCCGATCCGCTCGGCCAGGCCATCGGGGTCGTGGATCTGGCTGGCGTGGGCCCGCAGGGCGTCGACCTTGCGTCCGATGGTCGCGCTGACGTCGACCCAGAGGGTCGGTGCCGCGGTCCAGAACAGGTACACCCGGCGGACCTTGTGGGCGGCCAGGCCGGAGCGGGCCAGCCACGGGAAGGTCATCGGGTTGCGGGCGGCCGGATAGACCGCGTCGATGGCGGCCAGTCCGGCGGCCCGATGATCGGTGTGGTTGATGCCTCCATCCGGATAGACGACCACCTCCGGATCCTGGGCCAGGACGGCATCCGGTCGGAACGTGCGGATCTCCCGGACCAGCAGCTCACGCAGGGGCAGGTCGTTGGCCAGAGCGCCGTCGGGTTGGTGGAGGAAGCTGAGCCCGGCATAGCCGATGACGTCGGCCGCGGCGCGCTGCTCCGCCTCGCGCAGGGCGGCCAGGTCGGTCGGATCGAGGTCTGGGTCCTCGCCACCCTGGTCGCCGCTCGTGCAACAGACCAGCCAGCCGGTCGATCCGGCGTCGATCCAGCGAGCCGCGGTACCGGCCGGGCCGAAGTCGGCGTCGTCGGGGTGGGCCACGATGACCATGAACCGGTCGGGGCGCCAGTCGTGGTCGACAGCCGTCGGGGCCTCGGGCGAGGCTGGGACGGCGGGCTGGTCGACCGGCTCCGTCATCGGTTGCGACCGTGCCAGGAAATGGGTTGCACAACCGTCCCGGATTCGTACAATCTCGTCCGAGGCTTCGCTCGTCTCCCCCCACGGGCGAAGCCTCTCTTCATGCCCATCGTCCGGTCCGTCGGCTCAGCCGGCCCGGGCGGCCTTGGCCGCGGCGAGGGTGGCCAGCACGTCGGCGGCATGTCCGTCGGCTTTGACCCGGGGCCAGACGTGGGCGACCAGCCCGTCGGGATCGACCAGGAAGCTCGAGCGGACGATGCCCATGTACTCCCGGCCGTAGTTCTTCTTGAGCGCCCAGGATCCGTAGGCCTCGGCCACAGCGTGGTCCTCGTCGGATAGCAGGGTGAAGGGCAGGGCGAACTTATCCCGGAAGCTGCGGTGACTGGCGGCGCCGTCCGGGCTGATCCCCCAGACCTGGGCGCCCTCGTCCCGGATATCCGTATCGAGATCGCGGAACTGGCAGGCCTCGGTGGTGCAACCGGGCGTGTCGTCCTCGGGGTAGAAGTAGACCAGGGTCCAGCGATCGCGCTGCTCGGAGAGTCGATGGACGGACCCGGTCTCGTCGGGCAGGGCGACCTCGGGTGCCCGATCACCGACGACAGGCATGCTCATCGCCGGAGCGTAGCAGAGCTCGTCGGCCGGGCTTCACTGGCCGGGCTCACTGGGACACCGCGACGGTCTCGACGATGAGCAGCAGGCCGGCCCGGATGGACACCCGGGCGGTGCCTTCCTGGCGGACGTTGGACAGGCCGCGGGCCGGCCCGAACGGCAACGGTTCATCGGTCAGCGGCCAGGCCAGTCCGGCGGTGGTCACGCCCACGACCCCCGGACCGAGCGGCAGTAACGAGACGAGGTCGCCGGTACGGCCGACGAGGGTCCGTTCGGCGGGACCGCGGACCAGGGCCAGGCGGGTCGAACCGTCGATGATCTCGACCGGCAGCCCGCGCAGCTCGGACAGGCCCAGCAGGCCGATGTTGGCGATGAGGTGGTCCGGCCGGCCACCGAAGCCGCCCACGATGGTCAGCGCGTCGGCCCCGCGGGCGAGCGCGGCCCGGACGGCCAGCTCGGCATCCGACTCGTCCTTGGCTTCGGGCGATAGCTCGATCGGGACACCGGCCGCTTCGAGACGGGCGAGCGCGGCTGGATCGATCGAGTCGAAGTCGCCCACGGCCAGGTCCGGTCGCAGACCGAGACGCTCGGCGGTCTCGGCGCCAGCGTCGGCGGCGACGACCAGCTCGAGTCCGTCCGACCAGCCGGGCCAGGCAAGGTCCAGATCGGCCCGCTCGGGGGCGCTGCCGGCCAGCACGATCAGGGCGCGCATCGTCGATCGCGCCTCAGCCGAGTGACGCTGCGCCGGCGCGAGACCGACCGGCGAGCAGCCGATCGATCCAGCCGGTCGTGGAGGCGGCGGTCTCGGCAGCTCCGGCCGCCTCGAGGTCGGCGGCATCGCCCAGGATCGACTCGATGCCGACCGCGCGAGTCCCCGTGGCGACCGCCATCCGCATGTCGTCGGGGGTGTCGCCGACATAGACCGCGTCCCACGGACGAGCGTCGAAGCCGAGCCCGGCCAGGCCTGCCCGGAGCGGTTCCGGGTCCGGCTTCTGAGCCGTCGTGTCGTCGGCATAGACGATCGACCCGAAGAACCCGGTCAGTTCGTGACGCTCGAGCTCGACCGCGACCCGTTCGCTCCGCCCGGCGGTCACGATGCCCAACGGATGGCCGGCCGCGATCAGTCGCTCGAGGCCTGCCCGGATGCCCGGGAAGAGCGTCGTCGCGCCGTCATCGAGAGCCGCCCACCAGCGCTCGTTGGCCTCGTCGAGGCGGTCGACGGGCACGCCCAAGCTGGCGTACATCACCCGCCAATCGGGCGCGAAATGACGCCGGTAGCGGTCCCGATCGAAAGGCAGCTCGAAGGCCGCCATCACCTCGACATTGGCCGCGTAGATCGCGCCGAGGGTGTCGGCCAGGGTGCCGTCCCAATCGAACAGGATGGCGTTCATTCGGGCGATGCTACCCGACCGGCCAATGGTAGACTCCCGCCGTGCCTGAACCCGCCGATCGTCCCGGGATCCAGCGCGTCCTGGACGCAGCCGCGCGCAAGGGCGTGACCCTCGACATCCGGGTCTTCACGGAGTCGACCCACACCGCTCAGGAGGCCGCCGCGGCGGTCGGCGCGGAGCTCGGCCAGATCGTCAAGTCGCTGGTCTTCGTGGCCCCCGACGACGACGCCCAGCTGGTCCCCATCCTGTGCCTGGTGTCCGGTCCCAACCGGGTCGACGTGGCGCGCCTGGCCGCGGTCACCGGCGAGAAGGACGTCCGACGGGCCTCCGCTCGCGAAGCCGACGAGCTGACCGGCTATTCGATCGGGGGCATCCCCCCGATCGGCCACCTCCGACCGATCCGAGTGATCATGGATCCCGACCTCGGGCGGTATCCCGTCGTGTGGGCCGCGGCCGGGACGCCGACCGCGGTGTTCCCGGTCTCACCGGCCACCCTGCGAACGCTGGCCAACGCGACCGTGGCGCCGATGACCGAGGACCCCGCGCCGGAGCGACCGCCGTCCGCGAGTGTCGAACCGGGTCAGTCCAGCAGCGGGTGACCGGCGAGCCACGCCACGCGGCGGTCGACTACCCCGGCGGCATCCATGTTCGCTGGGGCTGGGCGGGCAGCGGAGAGGGCGCCGCGGTGTTCGCTTTGTCGGAGGCCGGCGGGCCGCTGACCGATCATGGGCCGCTGATCGGCCCGACCTTCGAGCGGATGTGCCGGGCCGAGCTCCGGGTCGAGACACCGGCCGGTCCTTGGACCGCGCGGCTGGCCACGCCCGTCTACGACGAGCCGGCCGCCCTGCTCTGGGATAGCGAGGGGCTGCTCGTGGTCAAGTACGGGTTCATGACCTACGGCTTCGAGGCGCGCGGCGGGGACCTCCGTTGGACCCACCGGTCGGGCACGCCGGTCGGGGTCATCCTCGGCTCGTCGCGCCTGCCCCATGTCATCGTCCAGGCGGAGATCGAGACGTTCGCCATCGGAGCCGACGGCGAGGTGGCCTGGCGGGTCGCCCATTCGGACGTGGTCACCGAGGCCGAGCTGGTCGGCGGTCGCCTCGTCCTGACCAGCTACAGCGGCCAGCTCAGCGCGCTCGATCCGCGGACCGGGGCGACCGCGACCGGCTGAGTCCGACTGGTCGTCTATCCCCGTCGATGTGGACGAGCGGTGGACAACCGCCGCTCGCACGGCCTGTTCGGTGGACATCGACCCTTGACCGGTCGGCCGTCCGGGTCGTAGCGTGGATGGTAGCCCGGAGGGGCTGAACAGCGCTAACGGCAGCGATCGCCTCAACGCCCACGCGCCGGGTAGGTTCCTCCGGGCCCTTCCATGCCCGCCGTCCGCTCGGGCCAGGCGCCAGGCCGCCGCCATCGCGGCTATCATCCGGCCTCGTGGAGCCCCTGCTCGTCGTCGTCATCGGCCTGGTCGCGCTCGGTGGCGGCGGTGCGGTGCTGCGTTCGTTCGGATCTGGCTACCGGGTGGGTCGCCTCCTCGCCGTCACCCCGACCGTATCGATCGAGACCGCCGAGGGCTACGCCGCGGCCGGCACCCGACGCTACATCCGGGTCGACGGTCGACTCGACGGCCCGGACGACTTCCCCGACGAGAACGAGCGACCGCTGGTCTATCGCCGGAGACGACTCGAGTCCCAACGCGACGGGCGCTGGACCGTCATCGACGAGGACGTCCAGGCGGTCCCGTTCGAGGTTCGCGAGGGCCTCGGCGCGCTGGGGGTGGACATCGATCGGCTGGGCGCTGAACGCGATGCCCTGGTCGTCCTGCCGCGCGAGTCGATCGGAACCGCCGCCGACGCCGCCGGCCGGGTTCCGACCGGGACGCCTCCGGCCACGCCCGTCCGCTACCGGGTAGAGCAGGTCTCGGCGGTCGAGCATGCCTCGGTCCTCGGCGTCCCAGAACGACGGGCAGACGGGACGACCATGCTGACCGCCGGCCTCGGACGGCCGCTCATCCTGTCCACCCTCGAGCCGACCGAGGCGATGCAACTGCTGGCCGGCGGACGGCGTGGCCGGCCCATCCTGGCCATGGCCCTGCTCGGCCTCGGCATCGGGCTGATCGCGATCGGTCTGGCCTGGGCGCTAGCGTCCGCGGTCATCGCGACGGTCGGGCCGGCGGTCGCCCTGGCCGCCAGCCCGGATGCCAGCGCCGCGGCCGGCGGCGACACAAGGAGTGTCGGCGAGGGGCCGGGATTGGTCGGCTCGCCGCTCATGGCCATCGCCATCGTCGGCGTCATCGCCCTTGTCAGCGCCCTGGCCACCTATGCCTACGTGCGCCTGACCGCTCGCCGCGCGACGGAGCCGCTCGACCGAGGCTAGGGCCTGGCGACCCGGGATCGAGGCCCACGACCGGCTCGCATCGCCCGCGTACGTTCGTCCTATAGAGAAGAACTGTGAGGTTACCTAGGCTGACCGGGTCAGTTCACATTTCCTCATGAAGACCTGCCACCGTTGCTCATCGAACGCCCGGCGGATGCCACCCTCTCCGTGACCAAGGCAGCCCGATTGCTCGGCGTCCACCCCAACACCATCCGGGCGTGGAGCGATCAGGGCCGGCTTCGCTATTTCCGGATCAATCCGCGCGGCGATCGACGCTACCGCCTGGGCGATCTCCAGCAGTTCCTCGCGGCGGCCGAAGGCAGCCCGATCAACGGGCGGGTGGAACCGCACGAGGCCGACGTCATCTCGCTCGCCTCGATCGACCCAGGCCGACGCGCCCGGTCGCGGATCGAGGCTCGGCGTCGTCTCGAGGCGGCACCCCGCCGGATCGACCGGCTCGACCGGATCGGCAGCTCGGCAGCCGAGGACATCGCCCGGATGGCGACCTGGGCGGCCCAGCTCCAGTCGATCCAGCAGCTGGGCAGCCGGCTCAACCGGCTGACCGTCGAGCGCGAGGTCGGGATGGCCATCGCGACCGAGTTGCGCGAGCTGATCGACTACCACAACGTGCGGGTCTACCGGATCGTCGGCGAGGATCTCGTCCCGGTCGCCTTCAGCGGGCAGGTCGGCGAGTACATCGACGAGACCCCGGAGCAGCTCCGGATCGGGGTCGGCGTCGGGATCACCGGCTGGGTGGCGGCGCATGGGGTGGCCCAGAACCTGGGCGACGCGGCGAGCGATCCGCGGGCGGCCACGATCCCCGGCACGGAGGACGACCTCGACGAGTCGATGCTGCTCGCCCCGATGACCTTCGACGACCAGGTCCTGGGCGTCCTCGTCCTGTCCAAGCTGGGTCTCCACCAGTTCAGCGACGACGACCTGCGCCTGCTCGAGATCTATGCCAGCTTCGCGGCCCAGGCGTTCGTCAACGCCGACTCGACCGAGCGCCTGCGCGAGCAGTCGGCCGCGCTCGAGCGTCAGCTCCGCAATCAGCGCGAGCTGCTCCAGATCACCGAGTCGATCCTGACCACGCTCGACCCGGTCGCGGTCCTCGACCAGATCACCGACCGGCTCGGGAACCTCGTCCGTTACGACAACATCTCGATCGAGGTCTACGACCGACGGGCCAACGTCCTGACTCCCTTGACGGCCCGCGGCGTCAACGCCGACGACTACCTCCAGCCCTGGGAGCCGGGCGAGACCGGCGTTGCGACCTGGGTCCTCCAGCACAACGAGCCGCAGCTGGTCATCGACGAGCTGGCCGATCCGCGGGTCCTCCAGTTCGACTCCACCGGACCGGTCGACGGCAGCATGATCGTCGTCCCGCTCCGTGGCCGTGAGGGCGTGGCAGGCGTCCTGACCCTCGAGCGACTCGGTCGGACCGACCGCTTCGACGAAGAGGAATTCGAGCTGGTCAAGCTGTTCGCGGCGCAGGTCTCGATCGCCCTCCACAACGCCGAGATCCACCGGGCGGTCGAGATCCGGGCCCGCTCGGACGACCTCACCGGCTTGCTCAATCACGGCACCTTCCAGGAGTTCCTGGTCCAGCGCGTCCGCGAGGCGACCCCGTTCAGCCTGATCATGCTCGACCTGGACGACTTCCGGAACGTCAACAACGAGCTCGGCCACCAGGCCGGCGACCGCCTCCTGCGGGCGATCGCCGACGCCCTCCTCCACGCCGGCCGGGACACCGACCACGTCTTCCGCTACGGCGGCGACGAGTTCGCCTTCCTGTTGCCCGGGACCGACGGGGTCGGCGCGCTGCGCGTTGCCGATCGCGCCCGCGACGCCGTCCGGCGGGTCGCCGAGCAGCCCGTCTGGGCGTCTGCCAGGACCGTCGTCTCGGCATCCATCGGGGTGGCCACCTTCCCGGTCGACGGGGCCGATGCCGAAGACGTCCTGCTCGCCGCCGATCGCGCCTGCTACGTGGCCAAGCGGACGGGCAACGGCCGGATCGCCACGGCCGCCGAAGGTCTGGCCCTGGCCGCCGAGGTCGCCCTCCAGGAGCCGACCCCGGTCGACCCGCCGTCGATGGCGATCCCACCCGACTGAGGTTCGCGTAACCACTCGGCCTCGACTGGCGTCACACTGGGGCTGATGACGTCCCACGGATGGAGCCGAGTCGTCCTCCTCGCCGCGAGCCTCGCCCTCGCCGTCGGGTCGGTCGCCTGCGGCCTCGGCGACATCCCGACCCGGCCGCCCCGGAGCGCCCCGCCGGAGACGCCCGGCCCGACCCCGAGTCCGACCGCAGTCCCCTCGCCGACCGCATCGCCGTCGCCGACGCCCAAGCCCCTGCCGACCGCGCTGGTCTACAAGGTCAAGGCCGGCGACAGCCTCCTGTCGATCGCCAAGAAGTTCAAGACGTCGGCCCGGAGCATCGCTTTCTGGAACCGGGCCAAGTACAAGAGCCTCGATCCAGAGAGCCCCAAGTACGACCCCAATCGGATCGAGGTGGGCTGGCAGTTGTCGATCACCCCCGGGGTCAAGATCGAAGACGGCGGCCCACCGACCGACGCCTCGCCCACGCCGGAGCCCTCGGTCAGCCTGGGGCCGGCCGTCCTCCCACCGGGCGACGGGACCGGCCTGCTGGTCACCCACGGTTCGCGAGATTCGAACGCGGTGGTCCTGACCTTCGACGTCGGAGGGACGCCCGAGACGGCCCTGCCGATCGTCGATTGGCTCATCGCTCAGCGAGTCCCGGCGACCTTCTTCAGCACCGGCCAGCTGGCTCAGACCGACCCCACGACCAAGTCGGTCCTCAGCCGGGTCGCTGCCCATCCCGACCTGTTCACGGTCGGCGACGCCGGTTGGAACGCGGGCGACCTGACCGGTCTGAGCGCGTCCGCAGTAGCCGATCAGCTGACCCGCGGCGAAGGCGCCATCGCCGCCGCGACGGGCACGACCACCAAGCCGGTCTTCCGACCACCCGACGGGTCTCAGAACGCGACCGTGCGATCGGCCGCGGCCGGGGCCGGATTCCCCTATGCGGTGATGTGGGACGTGGATGCCAACGACGCCGTCGCGGAGACATCCGGTGGCGCGACCGCCGAGGACATGGTCACCAGGATCGCGGCCCGCGCCCAGGGTGGTTCGATCGTCCGGCTCCACCTCGGCGGTCCAGCCACCCTCGAGGCCCTGCCCGCGATCGTCACGGGGCTCCACGACGCCGGTCTCCAGCCGGTGACCCTCTCGGCGCTCCTCGGCCTCTGAGCGTCGGCGCTATCCTCGACCGATGGATCGTCCCCGCATCGTCGTGACCCTGGCGGTCGCCGCTCGTCAGAAGGACCCGCCGAACGCCGAGCTCAAGAACGAGCTCTACCTGGAAGCGGTCCGACGTCACGGCGGCGACCCCGTCCCGATCGACGCGGCGAGCCCTGCCTACACAAGGGCCGAAGCCCTGGCGGCGATGGACGGTCTGCTCCTGTCCGGTGGCGCCGACATGGACCCGGAGCGCTACGGCCAGTCGAACCGGGGATCCGTCGACATCGAACCGGATCGGGACGAGCTCGAGGTCGCGGCCTGGGCGGCGGCAGCGACCCGTTCCGTGCCGATCCTGGGTGTCTGTCGCGGCTTCCAGGCGATCAACGTGCTGTCCGGCGGGTCGCTCGTCCAGGACGTGGGCGGTCACGTCGGCGCGGCCTGGGGCAAGGGTCCGGCGCGGACCCACGCGATGCGCCTCGTGCCCGGCACCCGGCTGGCCCGGATCCTGTCGCCGGCCAAGGTCGTCGGGGCGACCGAGGTCAACAGCTACCACCACCAGGGGGTCCGCCAGAGCGATCTCGCGCCCGGGCTGGTCGCCAATGCCTGGGCTTCGAGTCCGGCCGGCGACCTGGTCGAAGGGGTCGAGGCGGCCGACGGACGCTTCCTGTTCGGGATCCAGTGCCATCCCGAGCGCCAGGAGTCCACGCCCGCCGAGTTCGAACGGCTGTGGGCGGTCTTCGTCGACGCCTGCCGGGGACCCGTCGCCCGGCGCTGAACGAGCTCCCGGACGCGGAGCGTCGAGTCGGCTACATCCGCCCGGCGGCGATGACCCGGTCGAGGAACTGGCGGGTGCGCACTTCCGAGGGCTCGCGGAAGATCCGCTCCGGTGGGCCCTGCTCGAGGATCCGCCCGGCGTCGAGGAACACGACGCGGTCGGCGATGTCCCGGGCGAAGCCCATCTCATGGGTGGCGATGATCATGGTCATGCCGGCGATGGCCAGCTCGCGGACGACGTTCAGGACCTCGGCCACCAGCTCCGGGTCGAGTGCGCTCGTGATCTCGTCAAGGAGCATCAGGTCGGGGCGCATGGCCAGAGCCCGCACGATGGCCACCCGCTGCTGCTGGCCGCCCGACAGGCGGTCCGGGAACTCATCGCGCTTGTCGGCCAGGCCGAACCGGGCAAGCAGCTCGGTGGCCTCCTCGGCCGCCCGTGCCGGCGGGGTCCTCAGGACCTTGCGCGGGGCCAGCGTGACGTTGTCCAGGACGCTCATATGGGGGAATAGGTTGAAGGCCTGGAAGACGATCCCGATGCGCCGCCGGATCCGATCGACATCGACCTTCGGGGCGGTGATCTCGAGGCCGTCGATGACGATCCGACCGGCGTCGATCGGCTCGATCAGGTTGATGCAGCGCAGGAGCGTCGACTTGCCACTCCCTGACGAGCCGATCAGGCAGATCACTTCGTGGGGCGCGACGACCAGGTCGATCCCACGCAGGACCTCGACCTTGTCGAACGACTTGTGGAGTCCCTCGATGACCACGGCGGGCTGGACCGGCGGCTCGGTCATCGAGCGCCCGCCGAGGCGCGCCGACGATCTCGGTCGACCAGGAAGTCGGTCAGCCTCGCCAGCGGGATGGTGAAGACCAGGAACACCAGCGCAGTCACCAGGTAGGGCGTGAAGTTGAAGTTGCCGGCCTGTTTGATCTGGGACTGACGGAAGATCTCGACCACTCCGATGTAGGACACCAGGACCGTGTCCTTCTGGAGTCCGATGAAGTCGTTGAGCAGTGGCGGGACCACCCGCCGGACGGCCTGCGGCAGGATCACGTGGCGCAGGGCCTGGAAGCGTGACAGCCCGAGCGAGCGGGCGGCCGCCTCCTGGCTGGGATGGACCGAGTCGATGCCGGCCCGATAGACCTCCGAGACATAGGCCGAGTAGATCAGGGTGAGTGCCACGACCGCGTAGAAGAACGGGTCGACGGGGACCCCGGGGATGGCCAGACCGGGGATGCCGAAGCCCAGGATGTAGATGATCAAGACGCCCGGCAGCGCCCGGAACACATCGACGTAGACCGTTGTGAGCAACCTGACCGGGAAAAGCACCGGGCCGGGGACGCTGCGCAGGACGGCGACCACCAGACCGAGGCTGAGGATGAGGATCTCGGAGATCACGAACAGTTGGACGTTGATCCAGAAGGCCCGGACGATGAACGGGAACGAGTCGACGAAGACCTTGCCGTTGAAGAACGACTTCTGGACCGCCGGCCAATTCGGCGAGTTGACCACGACGTAGACCACGACGCCGAGGAAGACCAGGGTGCTCAGGAACGCGATGAGGGTCGAGCGCACTGCGCCCGACCCTCCCCGACCTCGCTGGCGGCGGTAGGGACCGCCTTGATCGGGTAACCCGATGAGCTGCCCCGCGTCGCCCGGACCGTTACCGAACCCGGACATCGACGATCGCCTGCGGTCGGTCCCTGACTACGGCTTGATCTCGGGCGTGTCCTTGTACGGCAGCCACTGGTCGACCAGCTTCTGCTGGGTCCCGTCGGCGATCAGGGCCTGGATGGCCGTGTTGACGCAGGTCGTCAGTAGGCTGTCCTTGGCCAGCACGACGCTGAACGGTTGCGGCTTGCCTTCCTTGAACTGGCCCACGATGGTCGATCCGTCGAGCTGGACGTTGACCACGTAGTCGGCGGTCGGCAGGTCCACGATGATGCCGTCGATCTGCTTGGCCTTGAGAGCTGCGATCGCCGCGTCAGTCGAGTCATAGGCCATGGCCGCTGCCGTTGGCTTGATGACATCGACGATGGTGTCGTAGCTGATCGTCCCGACCTGGGCGCCGAACTTGCCGGCCACAAGCTCGGGGATGGTGGTGGCCTTGGCGAAGGTGCTGGTCTTGAGGGTGACCAGGGCCTGGTTGCCCAGGTAGTAGCCGTCCGACAGGTCGGCCGTTTCTTCACGGGCGGCGGTCTTGGACACCTGGTTGATGTCGAAGTCGAAGGTCTTGACGCCCGGTGCGTACGAGTTGGCGAAGGGCACGTAAACCCAGGTGACCTGGTCCTTGGTGAAGCCGAGCTTGTCGGCGATCGCGTAGGCCATCGCGCTCTCGAAGCCCTTGCCGTTGTTGGGGTTGCCGAGCTCCCAATTCGGATCTTTGGTCTCATCGCTGAAATAGGGTGGGTAGGCGGGGTTGTCGGTCCCGACCGTGAGCTTGCCCGAGGTCACCAGCTTCAGGTTCGCGACCGCGCAGGCATCCGGCGTCGGAGCGACCGTCGGGGTCGGGGTAGGGGCCACCGTCGCGGTCGGAGCGGCCGAGGCTTCCTTGCTTTCCTTGGCGCTGGCGACGGCTTCCTTGCTCGGGCTCGGACTGGCGCCAGCGCCGGCATTGCTGCCGTTGTTGAGGAGGAGGTAGGCACCGACGATGGCGACCAGGAGGATCACGGCGCCGATGATCAGCCCGCGCGACTGGCCCGAGCTGCTCCCGCCGCTGACGCCCGTCCCGGTCGGCGGAACGGTCGGCGGTGGGGTGACCGCCGTCGGAGCCTCGGGCGGCGCCGAGGCAGGTGGGGTGGAGCCGGCCGGGGGCGGGCTGTCGGGCTGGTCGGTCATCGATCGATCTCCTGTCGTCCGGGAACCGGGAGAGTGTAAACGACCGCCGGACACCCGAAGCGGCGCCGGGAGGAGGATTCGGCGCCGCTTCAGGGGGTGTATTCGAGATGGTTCAGGTTCGAGACGCGTGACCGGCCTCGATGCGACGGTCTGGCTCAATGTGGTCGTCCGCGCCGTCCGTCGAGCGGTCCCCACGAGCCCATCTGAGCCAGTCGACGGAGGAACAGGAGTCGGTTGACCTCGATCAGCTTCCAGCGGATATCGCTGACCGGGATGCCGCACAGGAACGCCGTCAGGTTGGCGGCCTCGTCAGGCTGCAGGCCCTTCGAGAGGAGGTGGCGGTAGGTCGCCAGGGTCGCCGTGTCCCGCCAGGGGAAGTCCGGCTCGGGGACCGTTCCTGGGCGGGCCGATGCCGTGGAGGTGGCCGAGCCAGACCCGGCCGCGGAGACCACCCCGTCCACCGGCCACGAGCGCACGGGCCGGGACGGCTGTCCGGATGCCCTGATACCGCCGCTGCGCCGTCGATCGGCCATGGTCCACGTTCCCCGACTCTCTCTCTGGATCGACTTGTGACCGCCCGCGCGGAGTCCGCTCCGGTGACGTCCGGAGGGGTCGCCCGATGCCCCAACTGTCATCCGAGGTCCCGGTCGAAACGATGGGCCTATCGTCCGGTACCGACCCGGTACTTCCGGTGTTGCGGTGCACCCAGGCACGATGCCCGCGAGGGTCGTCGGACCGGGCGGGAGTCGGCCTCGGGCTAGACTTGGAGGGTGCGAGTCCGGACGTTCGAATTGCGCCTGGTCGGTCTCGTTCTGACCGCGCTGTGGTTCCTGGTGGCGTCGTATGTCATCCTCGGCTATCGGCCGGGCGGACCGATCGACGGCCTGGTCGGGGCGGCAGCCACGGTGCCCGATGGCCATCGCCCTCGCGGCCGTGTTCTGGCCACCGGTCGCCCGGGGCGATCGACCCGTTCGCGGTCATCGTCTGGCTCGGGCTGGCCGCAGGACTGCTGCTGGTGCCATCGATCGGCAGCGTCCTGAATCAGCTCCTCGCTCGCGGCCCCCAGACGCTCGTGCCGTCGCTCGAGGCGGCCTACCCATGGCTGCTGGCGTTGCTGGCCACCAGCCTGTTCGCCGGACTGGGGATCGCACGACGGATCCTCGGCGAGTCGGCGGTCCGTCGGACGCGATTCGTTCGCGGAGCGGTCATCGGGATCGTCCTGGCCATCTTCGCCGGGGCACTGTTCGCCGGGGCCGCCATCGCCAACGATCTCGCGCTGCGCGATCGATCGTCGCTCAGTTCACGCTTCGGGCCGACCGCCGGCGACGGACAGCCGCCGCGCTGTGGGATCGCCGATCCTGACCGGGACGACGGCCAAGCTCGACCTGCATCTGCCGGCGACGTCGACGGACGACCGGCCGGAGCGGTCGGTCTGGTCGGCGATCGGTCGGGTGTCGATGTCCGCTGGACGGCCGACGTGGCTTCGGATCTCCAGCTCGGCCGGTTCGGGTTGACCCGCCTCGGCGATCGAGCCTGGACCCGCGGGCCGCGACAGGGCTGGACGAGCGACCCGCCGGCGGTCGCCGATGCTGCGCTGATCGACGTCCAGGTCTGTCGACCGCGCTCGCCGACGGCATCCGGGCGACCGCGGAGAACCGCGGCGTCGAGTTCGTCGAGGGAGCCCGCGGGCGTCACTGCCGGGTCGCTGTCGACGGACCGACCTTCGTCGCCGCGTTCCCCCAGGTCCGCTGGCTCGTCGGGGACGATACCCTTCGGCGGTGGCGTGGCCAGCTCGACTACTGGGTGTTCACGGACGGCGAGCTCGGACGAGTGTCCGGAAGCGTCAACGGACCAGCCGACACGTTCGGCCAGGCCGGTATCCAGGGCACGATCAAGGTCGAGCTCATGTCGACCGATCGGGATGACCGTCCGCCCGATCGTCCGGCCGGCGGGCTGACCTGCCATGGACCGAGGGAGGACGCCCGATGATCGACGATGACCACGACCGACTCAGCGCCAAGCGCGATCGGACGGCCCGCTTCTATCGGGTCGTGGCGTTCCTCGAGGGACGCGGCGAGCGCGGGCGCGACGCCGACCGAGATCGCCCGGGCGGTGGGCATGTCCAAACGGACCGCCTATCGCGACCTGATCGCCATCCAGGACGAGCTGCAGTTACCGATCTGGGAGGACGACGGTCGCTACGGGATCGACGAGAAGGGTCTGCTGCCGGCGCTCCACCTGACCCAGGCCGAGGCCATGGCGGTGTTCCTGTCGGCCCGATTGATGGCCCGCTATTCGGACGATTACGACCCCGACCTCGCGGCTGCCTTCCAGAAGCTCGCCTCGGGTCTGCCCGAGGTCCTCGCCGCGCACGTCCAGGCGACCTTCGACCAGATGTCGCGGCGCGCCCCGGAGGACGCCGAGGAACGGACCATCAATCAGCGCCTGACCCGGGCCTGGGCCGAGCGACGGGTCGTCCAGATCACCTATCGGGCGGGATGTACGACCCGGCCAAGGGGACGAGGACGGCCCGTGTGCGGCCCTATCTGATCGAGCCGTCGATCGCGACCCGCGCCCTGTACCTGATCGGCTGGGACGAGAGCCGCGGGGCGATCCGGACGTTCAAGCTGGAGCGGATCGAGGCCGTCGCGCTCACCGCGGAGTCGTTCGAGGCGCCGCCCGAGGGCGAGATCGAGGAGACCTTCGGCGCCGCCTGGGACATCATCGCCGACCAGCCCGCCGTGGAGGTCGTGCTGCGCTTCTCACCGACGATCGCGGCCCGGGTGAGCGAGACGCGCTGGCACCCCAGCGAGCGCCTCGAGCCGCAGCCGGACGGCGGCTTGACCTGGCGGGCCAGGGTGTCCGGCACACTCGAGATCCGGAGCTGGATCCTGGGCTGGGGGGCGGACGTCGAGGTCCTCGGACCGCCCGAGCTGCGGGCCGAGATCGGGGCGATCGTGCAAGCCGCGGGGGACGCCTACCGCGACTGACGTGACGGACGTCGACGATTGGGTTACCCTACCTATCCCATGCAGAGTGCCCCTGCTGCACGCGTCCGACGCGGTCTTGACCGTGTTCGCGGCCGTCCTCGTCCTCGCGTCAATCTCGATCAGCGTCCCCGCTCCGACGCGGGCCGCGGTCGATACCTCGATGGAATCCAAGATCCGGTCGTGGATCAACCGCGACCGGGCCGCCCGGGGTCTGCGCGCCCTGCGCAACGACACCCGCCTCGAGGCGCTGTCCGGGGAACGCTCGAGCTGGATGGCCTCGAGCGGCCTGCTGACCCACGACGGTCTCGACGGATCGCCCTGTGCCGCGATGGACAAGCGCTCGATCACCTGGTATCGCTGCGGCGAGGACATCGGGATGACCACCGCCACCTGGGGCACGGCCTCGGCCAAGTTCATCTACAACCTGTGGCGTCACAGCCCGGCCCACTGGGCGCTGATGATGTCGTCCCACTTCAACTACTTCGGGGTCGGCGTCGCTCGCCGGTCGAACGGCTCGACCTATTCGTCGATCGTCTTCCTCGAGGGACCGGACCGGTCCCGACCGATCGCCAGGATGCGGACCAGGACGGTCAGCGGGACGAGCGTGAAGTGGACCTGGTCGGCGACCGACGCCAAGCTCCAGACCCACACCTCGGGGATCAAGAGCTACAACGTCGAATATCGCGTGGACAATGGCGCCTACGTCCAGATCAAGACCGGCACGACGAGGACCTGGCTGCGCCTGCTCCACCGCCAGCGGCACCACTGGTACACCGTCCGGGTCCAGGCCAAGGACAGGCGCGGGAACCTGTCAGCATGGTCCCATGGAATCCGCGCCTGGGTCCCCTGACGCCCGACTGATGCGCCGCCATCCGTTCTCGGCGGTCAACCTCATCAGCGACCCGATCCACGGCTACATCGAGCTGACCAAGCGGCTTGAGCTGGGCTCGGCCGACGCCATCGGACTCGGTCCCGAGGACGTCGCCGAGGAGGATCTCCTCGATACCGCGTGGCTTCAACGGCTGCGCCGGATCAGCCAGCTCCAGAGTGCCCGCTGGGTCTTCCCGACCGCCGAGCACAGCCGCTTCACCCATGGCCTGGGGGTCATGCACGAAGCGGGCCTGTGGGCCCGGCAGCTCTACCCATCGTTGCGGGCCAGCCTGGCCGAGGCGCCCGAGCCGGGCGAGGTCGTACCGACCGAGGGCCTCGTCGTCGAGACGCTCCGGATCGCGGGACTGCTCCACGATGTAGGCCACGGCCCGTTCGCCCACTTCTTCGACGATCACGTCCTGGACCGCTTCCCCGCACCGGACGACCGTCGTCGGGTCACGGCCAAGCGGCTCAGCCATGAGGACCTCTCGCAGCTGATCATCGAGCGTGAACTGGCCGGGCTCATCGGCGGCCTGCGCCGGGCGCCGGGGATCGTGCCCGAGCGCGACGCCTTCGCAGACGGCGAGGCGATCGATCCGGGCTGGGTCGCCTTCCTCGTCTCGAAGCCGGCCCTGGCCGACCCGGCGATGCCGCGCTGGGTGCGCTGGCTGCAGCCGCTCCTGTCGGGCGTGTTCACCGTGGACAACCTGGACTACGTCCGGCGCGACGCCTACCTCACCGGGGTGGCCATCGGGCCGGTCGATGTCGAGCGACTGCGCCGCTACTCGTTCATCGGCGAGCGCGGGCTGACCCTGTACGAACCGGGCATCGGCGCACTCGAGATGTTCCTCACGGCGCGCCTGTTCATGTATCGCCAGGTCTACTTCCACCGAACGGTCCGGGCCATCGACCTCGACCTGGCCGAGGTCTTCGGACCGAGCATCGAGGCGATCTTCGGGGATCGCTCGCCAGTCGACGCCCTGTCGGCCTACGCCGACCTGGACGAGTACGCCCTGCTCCACCAGGCCGCCCTGTGGGCACGCGGAGAGGCGGTCTCGGGCCGACCGACGCCGGGCGATGGGACGGTCACGAGCGTGGTCGCGGCCGGGTGGCGGGGGATCCTCCTGCGCCGACCGCGTTGGCGGGCCGACGCCGAGGTCCGGGCCGAGTACGAGGCCGATGCCTACCCAGCGGCGTTGGTCGAGACCCTCGGGCCGGCCGAGCCCGGCCGGGTCACCATCGACCTGGCCATCGTGGACGCTCGACCGGCCGATGCGACGGCCACCGACTCTCTCCTGGCCATCGAGGGCCAGGATGGTCGGGAGGCCGCGCCGCTGTCAGGGGCGCTGGCCCGCCTGCCGGCGTATTCGCTGACCGCTCGGCGATATGTCCGGACGGTGGGCGAGCGGCCGCTCTAGGTTCGCCCTCAGGGCGCGGCGGGCGGAGTCGGCGTCGGATCGGGCGAAGGACTCGCCGGCACACTCGGGAGTGGGAACGGGCCGACGGTCCGGCCATGCGGGAGCGGCGGCAGGACGAGCAGCGGGTCGATCCGGGCGATCTCGTAGCGCGGGTACTTCGTGCGCAAGTGGACGTCCGGGCGCAGCTCGAGGCGTCTCGTCTCGAAGACGCTGAACAGTCCGTAGTGGACGTGGCAGCCGGTCGCGAACCCGGTCTTGCCTTCCCAGCCGATCTGACGTCCGGCCCGGATGCGCTGACCTGGTTTCACCGACACGGCGTTGAGGTGGGCGTAGATGCTTCGATAGCCGTTGCCGTCATCGATGATCACGGTGATCGGCAGTTCCCACCATTTGTTCAGGGCGTCCATCCGACGGGTGTGCGGTCCGAGGGAGCCGAGCCAGCCGATCCAGGGGTCGAACTTGCGCCCGGCGGCCACCACCAGGCCGTCATGGGCGGCGACCACCGTGTCGCCACAGAACGAGGCGATGTCCAGGCCATCGTGGAAGCGTTGGCCCTTCACCAGCAAGGCGCCGAACGGGCTCGGGCCGAATGGGCTGGTGATAACGCCGTTGACCAGTGGCCAGCGATAGCCGGTCAGGCTGCGCGGATCGGCCGGCGCCGGTCCATCGCCGGCCCTGGCTGGAGCGACCGGCGGCGGGATCAGCTCGATCTCCGCGCTCAGATCCACCTGGCTGAGGGTCGGCTCGGGCGATGGGGTCGCGGTCGGCGTCGGGGCGGGCGTCAGGGTCGGAGCTGGCGTCTCGGCAGGTGCGGCTGTGGCCGGCAGCACGGCGCCGACGGGTACCGGACTGCGGGCGATCTCGGCGATGGACGGCCAGGCGAGGACCACGGCACCACCCAGGACCAGCGCGGCGATGGCGATGAAGGGCTGGCGTCGCACTGGCGGTTCTTACCGCATCGCGGCGTCCACCGCAAGTCAGCGCACGCACCACGGGTTTACACCTGGCTTACGGTCCGGGCCGCCGGCACGGTGGTCCCTCTCAGGGGCGGGCTCGATGCTGCTGGACATTCGGCGGTGGATGGGGAGCTTCCTCGCTCCGCGCACCGCCCCCGGGAGACACCGTCATGATCGATCGGATCCGTTCCTTCGGGGCTCGTCGGGTCGCCGTCGTCGTCCTCGCCATCGGCCTGGTCGGGGTCGTAGCCGTCCCGACCATCCTGGCCAGCTCGGCACCGCCTCCGGCCAGCTCGCCCCTCGGCCTCGATGTCGGTCAGGCTGACAAGCCCGCTCGCTTCGGCCGGATCGTGCGCGGTGACGTGACGGTCCTGAAGCGCGATGCGACCACCGTCGACGCCCACTTCGAGCGTGGCGAGATCACCGCGAAGACGGCGACCTCGGTGACCCTCAAGAGTGCCGACAACGTCTCCACGACGTTCACGATCGGCCCGAACACCCGCATCCGGGTCGAGCGCAAGGCCGCCACCATCGACGATCTCAAGGTCGGCGACAAGATCCTCGCCGTCGGCAACAAGTCCGCCTCGGGCTACGACGCGCTGCTCATCCGGGTCCCGCCGGCAAGGGCCGCCAAGACTGCCCCCTGACATCGGGGTCCTCGCGGGTCGGCTCGGGGGGCCACCCGCGAGGACACGCCCTCCCCCGTCCGCAACACACGAGACCCGCGGGGCGACCCGGCGGGTCTCGTCATGTTCATCCGGCCTGGACGCTCAGCCGAGGCCGTAGAATGTCGCTCCGCGCGCCCGTAGCTCAGTGGATAGAGCAACTGACTTCGGATCAGTAGGTCGGGGGTTCGAATCCCTCCGGGCGCGCCACCCGGTCGCGTCACTCGATCGTGTCGTGTCGACCCATGGACAGGGTCAGTGCTCGACGACCTTGTCGAGCTTGCCCGCCTCCTCGATCCAGGCGGCGATCTCGGACTCGCTCGGAGCGCGACGGACGATGCCCGGCCGAGCCGCGATGACCTCCTGGACCGTGGTCGCGAGATTGGTCGGGTTGCGCTGGGCGAGTTCCGCCGGAGAGCCCACGCCGGCGGCCTCGAGCAGGTCGCTGTACTGCGGACCCACTCCCGGGACCCGCATCAGATCGACGATGTCGACCCACTCGCGGATGAGATCGCTGCTGATCCCCGTCTGTTGGGCGATCCTCTCGCGGTCGTATGGCCTCGCGCCGGCCTTGAGCAGGCCGTCGGTCGTCGTGATGCCGATGGCAGCGAGCTTCTGGGCGTGGTCGGGACCGATCCCCTCGACGTCCTCGATGCCCATGTGATGGGCGGGGACGGGCTCCTCGATGCTGGCCGCGGCTGCGACCGCGACCGGAGCAGCGACCGGAGCGGGAGCGACCGGCTCGGCCGCCATCGACGCTGCGACCGCTACGGGCGCCACCATGGCCGCTGGTACCGCGGCGGGAGGGGGTGCCGCGACGGGCGCCGCGGCCATCGGCAGCGGCTCATCCTCGCTGAACGCGGCCTTGACATCCGCCGAGCTCATATACCAGATGATCACGACGGGCAGGATCGCCATCGCGAAGCCGGTGCCCGACCCCGGGAACTGGAACATCGCCAGGACCGCCTCGAAGAGCGCGAATCCCGCGATGATCAAGGTGAAGACCCGAGCCCACGGCTGGAGTGCCCAGAGCCCGAAGGCGGCGAGGAGCCAGACGATCCCGGTGATGATCGCCAGCCAGCCCCACAGCCCGAGGTGCTCGAACACCGGTAGGTCGCCCAGCGCGCCGAACCAGTCGAAGCCGAGGACCCGCAGGCCGAAGAACAGGTATCCGAAGCCTGCCAGCGCGGCGAAGAAGCCGATGACCGCGACGAGGATTGGCGGGTTCTTCATGTGCGTCTCCCTCCAGAGCCTGGGTTGGCCGCCTGGGCAGGCAAGGATCGGTGCCGCTGGTCGGACCTGGCCGGGACCCCTGGGTCGAGGCCGTACCGCAGCAGGATAGTCCACGCCACGTCGGCTGAATGCGCCATCACGCGGGAGCCCGTTCGGGGCGGAGCGTCCTCGAGTGAGGGGTCGACCGCAATGTCCTCGCGCGCCGTGGTCCACGGCTGCGAGAACCGTTTCGGGCTGGTTGTCGCCATTACCCTCTGAAGGACGATCGCCGTGATCGTCCCCAGTCGAGGCGACCGTGGACCAGCGACAGCTCGTCGAACGCGCGAGGCAGGGCGATCATGACGCCTTCGCCCAGCTCGTCCGTGGGGCGGTCGCGCGGCTGGACACGGCGGCCCAGCTCATCCTTCGGGACCCGGAGCTCGCGCGCGACGCGGTCCAGGATGGGCTGTTCCGAGCCTGGCGAGACCTCCGCAGCCTGCGCGATCCGGATCGGTTCGATGCCTGGCTGTACAAGCTGACCGTCCATGCCTGCCTCGACCAGGCGCGGCGCCGTCGCCGGCGACCGATCGAAGTCGAGATCACCACGCTCCACGCCCCGGTGGCTTCCGACCCGGCCGGCGAGCTGGCCGACCGTGAGCTCGTCGATGGCGTCCTCCGACGCCTGGACGAGAGCAGCCGGTCCATCGTCGTCCTGCACTACTACCTGGGGCTGCCGCTGACCGAGGTCGCGGCTGCCCTGGGGATCCCCGTCGGGACCGTCAAGTCGCGCCTGCATCGCGCCCTGGGTGCGATGCGGACGGAGATCGAGCCCGACCCATCGACCAGCCCCAACGCGGTCGCCGGAGGCACTCTCGCATGACCGGCGACCGACGCATCGAACGCGCCCTGCCCACGATCCTCGCGGACCTCGGCGCTGGCCCGATCCCTGATTACACCGACTCTCTCCTGGCGCAGACCGCCCGCTCGCGGCAGCGGCCCGCCTGGGTCTTCCCCGAAAGGTGGCTTCCCATGGACGTCGCGACACGTCCGGTCCGGGTCACGGCACTGCCGTGGCGGCTGATCGGCGCCTTGATCCTGGCTCTCCTCATCGCTGCGGCCGCGCTGGCCGTCTACGTCGGATCCCGACCGCGCGTCCCCGAACCGTTCGGCGTGGCCGCGAGTGGCGCGATCGCCTATTCGGTGTTCGGCGACATCTACACCATGGTCGGTCCGACCGGGACCCCGAAGCTCATCGTCTCGGGTCCGGAGACCGACAAATGGCCGCTCTACTCGCCCGACGGGACGCGTGTGGCGTTCGTGCGGGACGTCGCGGGCGACCTATCGTTCGTCGTCGCCCGCTCCGACGGCAGCGAAGTCCGGAAGATCAGCACCGTCTCCCTGGGCGGCGGTCCCTGGTGGTGGGGCTGGACCCCCGACAGCCGATCGCTCGCCGCGGTCTTCAATGCCCCGGGAGAGGAGCGCCTCCTGATCTTCGACACCACCACCTCCAGCGCGCCTCGTGAGATCAAGACCGGCCTCGTCGTCGACGCGCTCGCGTTCCGGCCGCCCGACGGCAAGGAGATCCTGTTCCGGGGTGACGACGGCTCGAAGGTCGGGCTCTACGTGATGAGCGCCGACGGTTCAGACCTCCATCCGATCGTCGGACCGCGCAAGCTCGTTGACGACGACAACTCTCAGGGCGACTACCGCAATCCCACCTGGTCACCGGACGGATCGCAGGTCGTGTACCAGGAGCGCTCCGTGGTCGACGGCGTCCTACGGCTCTATGTCGCGAACGCGGACGGATCCGGCGCCCATGTCGTCGGGTACACCCAGGGCGACGCCTGGAACGATCTGGCCGTCTGGTCGCCAGATGGCTCGCGGATCGTGTTCGAACGAGGCCCCAAGTCGGGTGCTGGGGACATCGCCGTCGTGCGCTTGGCGGATGGGGCCGTGACGACCCTCCAGGCATCGCCCCCCGACGGCGGGACCTCGCTCCTATGGTCGCCCGACGGGACCCAGATCCTGGCCGTGCCTTGGCTAGGTGACCACGCGATGCTGCTCGATCCGAACGGCGGACCCGAGACCGCGCTGCCCTTTGGGGCGGAGGGTGAGGGCTCGACCGGGATCGGGGCTGGCGCCGCAGCCCACTGGCAGCGCCTCCCTTTGCCCTGACATCGGTCGCTCCGTCAACGACCCGGTCATCGTCGAGCCCCTCCGGAACGCCCGGAGGGGCTCTTCGACGCGTGGCCTTCTTGGGATCGGTGCCTCAGGGACCCCAGATCCAGTCGGTGAAGCCGATCGCTCGGCCATAGGTCGTCGCGGCAGTGGGCAAGGTGAGCCCATAGCGCCGGTTCAGCAGCCAGGGCATCTGGCGAGCCGTCTGCGTCCCGTTCCAGCCGGTGCCGCCCGAGGCGGCCGACCGGGTCACGACACCGGCCATCCGCTTGAGCGCGCTCGACGACCAGCTCCAGGCGCCGGTCTCGCCGCCGCGATAGAGCAGCTCGAGTTGGAGGCCGAGTCCCTGGATCGACTCGAGCTGATACGAGATCCCGGGGTCCGCCGGGGGCCACTTGAGGGACCCGCCACGACTGACGTCCGAGACGACCCCACCGTCGACGTTGACGCCACTCTTGGTGCAGACCGGGTTGACCGGGGTGTAGGTCGTGGCGCTCCCGGAGCACGACCACGAGACTCCCGCCGAGCTGAGATTGTGGTTGAACCCGGCGTAGGCGGTCTTGTCACCAAGGAAGCCTTGGGTCACCTTGCTCGCCGCCGCAAGGTCGGTCGTATCGCCCAGATAGCGATCCGCCGCGATCCGAGCAGCGCCGGCGTAGGCACCCCAATTATTGGGTGAGTTCTCGTGGGTGTACTTGATCGACGTCCAGATCGAGTGGCCGCCGATGTTCTTCGTCCGGATGGCCGTGAGCCAGGTCGCGAAGGCCGGGCCGGAGCTCGATGTCCGAAGGCCGGACAGGTCGGCCGCCAGGACATAGGCGGTCAGCTGCCGTCCGAGCGCCAGAACGGCGTTGGAGCACCCCACGACCTGGGTCGGCAGGGCGGCCATGATCGCCTGCTGCGCCTTGGTCTGGTAGCTGACGGTGCCGGTCCGGGCATAGACCAGCGCGGCGGCAAGGGTCTGGAGGTGGTGCTTGGAGTTCTGGTCGCACAGGTTCGGCTTGCTGAATGTGCCGTCTGCGGCCGCCTTGAGGGCCGTCCAAGCTGAGCCGGTGATGGGGCGGGCCAGCAGCTCCGCTCGCGGCATCAGGAGGTAATCGCCGCTGGCACCGGTCGCGACCGGTGCGGACCAGGGACCGAGTGCGGCGCCGAGCGCCAGGATGGCCCCGATGAGGATGGTCATCGTGAGTCTGCGAGACGCCCTCTGGGCGCCTGTGTCTACCGCCGACATGGTTCTCCTTCCTACCTGGACGCCGCCTGGGGACGGCGAACGAAACAGCTCCGCCTCGCGTGGTGCGTTCGGGCACATGACCGACGACGCGAGGGCTGGCTGGAGGCCCCGCATGGGATGCGGGTCGGGGACGCCTCCCGGGGGTCCCGTCGGGTCCTAGTCTGAGCCGACTCGCCGATCCTTGCAGGCGACGGCTCCTCGCCTCAGGGCGTGGCGCAGGCGGTCGGGTCGACCTTGAGGGTATCGAAGAAGGTCACGACGGCCTTGGGTCCGCACGAGGTCCAGAACGAGGCGGCGGCATCGTGCCCCGCGCCGGCCACGGTCATCAGGGTCGCGTCGGGGAAGGACTCCAGGAGGGCCCGGTTGATCTCGATCGGGGCGTTGGCGTCAATGTCGCCGCTCAGGATCAGGGTCGGGACCTTGGGGAACGTCGCTCCCGCCGGGATCACCGGCTCGAAGCGCGACGGGGCAGGCCAGCGCATACACGCCTGGGCCGGGAAGTTCCAGGCATTCCAGCCGGCCGGCGTCCAGGGCGCGAAGGTGTCCTTGGGAAAGGCCGCGACCGCGGCCGCGAACTTCGCCTGGCGGGTGGCCAGCGGATCGGAGCGATCCCAGGGGAAGTCCTGATCGTTGCAGTAGGCGGCCATGTTGTCCCCCTGCGAGAACGACTCCGGATGACCGCCCGACGGAGCGATGAGCGGGTGATCGAGGCCGACCCGAAGGATCGGCTTCTGATCGCCGTTCTTGAGCGCGACCATCGCATCGAGGATCGGTTGGGGCTCATCACCGCCGGCCCCGACATTCGAGAGGATGCTCTCGGCGCTGACCTCGTCGACGATCACCCCCTTGGTCGCGCCGCGCCCGTAGTCCTTGGCCGGCTCCGTGGCGACGCGGTGCACGAACTCCTCGACGACCTTGGGCGGGTCTGGGTAGGCGGCGGCGCAGTCCCGATCCCGTGAGCAGCGCAGGGCCAGGACTCGGATCAGGGCCTGCGCATAGCCGACGCCCATCCCGTAGCTGTGGACGGCGTCGGTCACGCTGAAGCCGGAGTCGAGGACGAGCGCGTCGAGGTGATCGCCGAAGCGAGCCGCATACGCCTGCTCGACGACCGTGCCATACGACGCCGCGTAGTAGTCGAACTTGTCGACCCCAAGAGCCTTGCGGACGTCCTCGATGTCGAGGGCGATATCGCCGCTGCCGTAGCGGTCTGCCGAGGGACCCAGCTGATCGGCACATTCCTCGGCTGCGTAGGCGTAGCTCAAGGTGGTGGTCGGCCCGGCCTCGAGGCGCTTGCACCGGATCAGGCCGGAGGCGCCCACACCGCGCGGTTCGAGCAGGACGGTGTCGTGGTGGACGCCCCAGTCATCGTGCGGGAAGTAGCCCTGGTCTGCCCAGATCGAGGCTCCCGGGCCACCCGGCGAGACGAAGATCGGTGGGAGTGCCGGGCTCGAGTGGTCGGTGTGATCCTTGATGTAGAAGGCCATGTCGATGGTCTTGGACCCGGGATCGGCCCGGTCGATGGGGACCGTGACCGTGCCACACCGCCAGAGCGGGGCGCAGTACGGGATGTCCGGACGAAGCGCGTCGGGAGACAGGGACGAGGCCGACGCCGGCGAGCCGGCCGCGGAGGCACTGGTTGCGGGTCCCATGGCCGTGCCCGCAGATGTGCTCGGGCTCATCGATGCCGATGCGCTCGGCCCGCTGGACCCGCACGCCGTGAGGACGATGACGACACTGGCGATCGCCATGGACCGCCGGCACTGGGTCCGGATCGCCTGACCAGACACGCTCACCCTCGCTCTCGGCCTTCGGGACGAGCCGCGCCACCGAAGACCGGCCACGGATCGGCGTCCCTTACCCGCTCTGTCGGATGGGATGACCGCAAGGTTCCCGGGATCGGTCAGGGACTCGATCGACCGGCGGTCTCCGCCGGGTCAGGGTCGGGCGAGGGTGACCGACCAGGTCCCGCACTTCTTCGACTTGACCACGAGCTTGTAGTCGTCCGGGTCCAATCCGACCAGGTCGACGCTCGTTCGGAACGTCCCCCCGGCGTTCGAGGTGTACTTGGCCAGGGCGGGTGCACTGAGGCCGTCGAGGCTCACCGACCACTTGCATCCGGGCTTCGTCTTGAGGATCACCTTGGCCTTGTAGTCGCCGGCCAGGGTCGTCGACTGACCCGTCCTCGGGCCGCTGCCCTTGAGGACCATCGTCTCGGCGATGGCGACACTCGGCGGTGGGGTCGGGGTCGACGAGGGCGGGGCCGTCGTCGCGGCGCTTGACGGGCTGGCCCCTCCGTCCCCGCAGGCGACGAACAGGAGCGCGACGAGCACCACCGAGACGAGTCGACCGATCCGCCGCATCGGTCAAGCCTAGCAGGCAGCGCGGCGCGTATCCTCGGCGAGGAGGTTCGCGGATGGCGTCCAACATCTATCACTTCGTGACGAACTGGCAGGTCCCGGCGACGCCCGAGGAGATCTCGGCTGTCCTGGGCGATGCCCAGGACCTGGCGCGCTGGTGGCCGTCGGTGTACCTGGCCGTCGACGTCGTCGAACCCGGGGGCGAGAGTGGCGTCGGCCGGGTGGTCGACCTGTGGACCAAGGGCTGGCTGCCCTACTCGCTGCGCTGGCGGTTCACCGTCACCGCGTCCGACCCGCCCCACGGGTTCAGCCTCGAGGCCGCCGGGGACTTCGTCGGGCGCGGGATCTGGACGCTTAGCCCGCTGCTCGACCGCGATGCTTCGGGTGGACCGCTGACGTCGGTCGTCTACGACTGGCGGATCGTGGCCGAGAAGGGGCTGCTCAAGCGGATGTCGCCGATCATGCGCCCGATCTTCGGGGCAAACCACCGCTGGGCCATGGCCCGCGGCGAGGAGAGCCTGCGCTACGAGCTGGGTCGACGACGAGCCGGCGACGACCGGACCCTCCTGGGCGCCATCCCACGACCGCCCGGCCCGACCTTCCCCCACGACCTGCTCGTCCGGCGCAGGAGCCCGGGACGATGACCGTCGAGGCGCTCGACGCCGCGACCCGGGCGATCGCCGGGGAGCTCTCCGTCGACGGTGTCCTGCAATTGATCGTGGATCGTCTCCAACCACTCGTCAGTGCACGCTACGCGGCCCTCGGCACGTTCGATAGTCACGGCCGGATCGAGCACTTCATCACGACCGGGCTGACGGCCGAGCAGCGCGAGCGGATCGGCGACCTGCCGCGCGGGCACGGTCTTCTTGGGTTGATCACCCTCGAGAACCGCTCGATCCGGATCGCCGACATGTCGGTCGACCCCAACCGGCACGGGTTCCCCCCGAACCACCCACCGATGACCAGCTTTCTGGGGGCTCCGATCACGGTCAAGGGCCGGACCGTCGGCAACCTGTACCTGACCGACAAGATCGGTGCGGTCGAGTTCAGCCAGGCGGATCAGCAGCTCGTCGAGATCTTCGCGCTGCACGCCGGGATCGCCATCGACAACGCCCGTCTCCATCACGAGATCCAGCGTCTGGCGGTCGTCGATGAGCGCGAGCGGATCAGCAAGGACCTGCATGACGGGATCATCCAGAACCTGTACGGCGTCGGGCTCTCCCTCGAGGACGTCCCCCAGATGATGCTGGACGCCCCGGACGAAGCCGCAGCCCGGGTCGAAGAGGCCATCGATTCGCTCCACCACACGATCCGCGACATCCGAAACTTCATCTTCGGGCTCCAGCCGGACCTGCTCGGCGGGACGACCCTGCTCGGCGGGACCGCCGCGCTGGTCGGCGAGTATCGGCGCGACACGACCATCGACATGGACCTCATCGTGCTGCCCGGCGAGCTGCCCGAAACCGACCCCCTGGTCACCCGGGACATCCTGGCCATCGTGTCCGAGGCGCTGGCCAACGTGATCCGTCATTCGCGCGCGACCCGGGTCGAGGTGACGGTCCACAGCGAGGGGGGCAGCCTGGTCCTCGAGGTCGCCGACGATGGGATCGGCTTCGCGGGCAGCAGCGGATCGACGTTCGGCCATCAGGGGATGCGCAACATGCATGAACGGGCGACGGGCATCGGCGGCGAGCTCAGCGTGATCAGCGCGCCGAGCGCCGGGACCCGGGTCGTCCTGAGGGTCCCCTTGGAGCGGGCAGGATGACCGACGAGGCGGCCCCGCCCCTGCGTCTCCTGATCGTCGACGATCACGAGGTGGTCCGCGAAGGGCTGGTCTCGTTGCTCGATCGGCGACCCGGCTTCCAGGTCGTGGCCCAGGCCGGCACGGTCGCCGAGGCCCTGGCCGAGGCCAGGCGGCACCGCCCGGATCTGGTCGTGATGGACGTTCGCCTGCCCGATGGATCCGGGGTCGAGGCCTGCCGGGATATCCGCTCGGAGATGCCCGATACCAAGGTCGTCATGCTGACCAGCTATCCCGACGAGGAAGCGGTCCTGTCGGCGATCGTGGCCGGGGCCAGCGGGTACCTCCTCAAGCAGGTCCGGGCCCGCGACCTCGTCTCGGCACTGGAGATCGTCGGGAACGGCGGGTCGCTGCTCGACCCGGCGGTCACCGAGCGGGTCCTCGAGCGGATCCGGCGAGTGGCGACGTCCGACGAGCCCGATGAGCTGGCCGGCCTGACCAAGCAGGAGCGGAGGATCCTGGCCCTGGTCGCGGAGGGCCAGACGAACAAGGAGATCGCGGCCGAGGTCTTCCTGTCCGACAAGACGGTCAAGAACTACGTCAGCTCCATCCTGTCCAAGCTCAACCTCGAGCGGCGTGCTCAGGCTGCCGCGTTCGTGGCCAAGCATCGCCCACCCGGCGGTGCCTGAGGCGGGACCGATGGCCCGTCTGGACGGGCCGCTCGGCCCTCCCCTGACCACTGCTTGGCGGTCAGGCTACCGGCATGGATACGACCGACCTGCCGAGCGCACGCCCAGACGAGTTCAGCCATGGCCTCAGCCGACGCGGATTCCTGCGCGGCGCCGCCGCCACCGGTGGCGGCTTGATCGCCGCTGGGGTCGTCGTCGCGTGCGCCCCGGCAGCTGCCCACTGGACGTACGGTCCGGCCGTAACGGCGGCGGCTGCGTCCGGCGCTGCTGCTGCGGCTAGTCCAGCGGCGTCCGCGGCAGTCGCGTCGGCCAGCCACGACCACGCTGCGTCGCCCGGCCCGGCCGCTGTCGCCTCGCCCTCAGCCGCCGACCACGATGCCGCCGCCAAGGCCGTCGTGGCCCGCTTCCTCGCCGGCGAGGCCGGCACGGTCCCGGGCGCCGGCAATCAGCCCCTTGAACCGACGGTCGAGGCCGGGGTCAAGGTCTTCCGGATGACCGTCGACAAGATCAGTCACCAGATCGACGCCATGAGCAAGCCGATCGACGCGCTCGGATTCAACGGGACCTGGCCCGGGCCACGCCTGAACGTCGTCGAAGGGGACACGGTCCGGGCGATCTTCCGCAACAACCTCGACGAGTCCACCGGGATCCATTTCCACGGCCAACGGATCCCCAACGCGATGGACGGCGTCCCCCACATCACCCAGGACCCGATCGAGCCAGGCGCTTCGTTCACCTATGAATTCGTGGCCCGGACGACCGGCTCGCACATGTACCACTCGCACCACAACGCGACGGACCAGGTCGGTCGAGGCCTGCTCGGCGCGTTCATCGTCGCGCCCAAGGACCCAGCCAAGCGGTACACCGCGACCGAGGGCATCAGCCAGGACATCGTCTGGATCAGCAACGACAGCCTGGGTGGGTTCACGATCAATGGCCGGGGTTTCCCGGCGACCGCGCCGATCGTGGCCAAGCAGGGCGAACGGATCCTCATCAGGTTCATGAACGAAGGGGTCATGACCCACCCCTGGCATCTGCACGGCATGCCCATGCGGGTGGTCGCTCGGGACGGCTACCCACTGGGTTCGGCCGGGTTCCTGTGCGATACGCTGGGGGTCAACCCGGGCGAGCGCTGGGACGTGATCGTGGACTGCCAGGATCCCGGCGCCTGGGCCTTCCACTGCCACATCCTGCCCCACGCCGAAGGCCACGACGGGATGTTCGGGATGGTCACCGCGCTGATCATCGAGCCAAGCTGACGGGCGACCGATGGAGACTCGCTCCGCCCGCTCACCTGGCTTCCAGTTCGATGGCACGCTGGCCCGGTTCGGAAGGCTGCTCCTGGCGGTCGAGCTGCCGGAGTCGTCCGGCCTGCCCGAAGCGCGCACGCTCGCCCTCGCGGTCGCCTTCCAGGCCTCGGTGGTGATCATCAGCGTGCTCGAATCGCGCGCCCACCTGCCGGTGGTCCCGGGCCGGGTCGATCAGCTCCGGGCGACCCATGAGCGAGCCGGTCGCGAGCTGGCCAACCGCGCTCGAGAGATGGGCATCGATGTGGAGTGTCTGATCTGGCAGGGTGATCCAGCGGACTCGATCATCGAGGCGGCCGGCGCCGAGCTGGCGGATCTGATCGTGATCGGTCTGCGGACCCGGGTCGACCCGGATGGCCAACGCGCTCGAGGGGTCTCGGCCGAGGTCGTTCGGCGCGCCGCGATCCCGGTCCTGGTCGTTCCCGAACCGGCCCGGATCGTGTCGCTGCCGAGCTGAGTCCAGGGCCGATCAGGCGACGGCGCTCACGCCCTCCTCCAGTCCGTCCGCCCGAGCCACGACGGCGTCGATGGAAACGAGGAGATCGTGGACCTCGACGAGCCGGCGATCGCGCCGCGTCGCGTCCTGGTCGATGGTCCGCTCGATCGCCGCTGCGGTCGCCTGGTAGGTCCGCCCGAGCTCGGCGATCCGGTCGCTGAACCGGGCGCGCATGTCGCGCTGGAGGGTGGCGCTCAGCGACGCGAGGCGGCCGTCGACCTCGAAGCGGACGTCCTCGACGAAGCCGGCCACGAACTCGCGGCCCTGCTGGCGCCGGTCGGTCAGTTGGCGGCGGCGCTCACCGGCGACCTCGCGGCCACCGAAGAACAGGGCGGCCCCGAGGAGGACCGGCCCGACCAGGGCCGTCCCGAGCAAGGCACCGAGCATCCCCAGCATCTCCACGCCGACGGTCGCCCCGGCCAGCAACCCGAACCCGGCGAGGACCCCCGTTCGAAGCATCCCGCCGAACGCCTGGCCGTCAGACCACAGGCCGGCGGCGTCGAACCCGGCCGCCTCTCCGTCGTCCGACCAGGCCGACTCCTCGTCGGACAGAAGCCGGGCGACGGCTGCCTGGATCGTCGCCGCACCGTCGGTCGTCTCGAGGAAGGCGGCCCTGACCGCACCGGCCACGCGGGTCTGGGTGCGAGCGCTGAGGTCGTTCCAGGCATTCGCCGGATCGACCCGGTCGATCTCGTCCTGGGTCTCGCGCAGGATCCGCCGTAGCTCGCCGGCAAGGCTGAACGCCACCCGTCCGCGCAGGGCCACGAACTCGTCATCGAGCCGGACCGACCAGTGGGCGCCGACCTCGTCGAGGGCCGCCAGGCGAAGCCGGACGTCGGCCAGGTCGGTGCTCAGGGCGAGCGCGGTCTCGGGTCGGTCGAGAGCCGCCCGTTCGGCCAAGAGTGGCTCCCGGAGCTGGTCGAGCGCACTCCGGACATCGCGGACCGCGTGGGCCGTCGCGGCCGCTCGAGCCCGTCGGGCCACCCCGCCCAGGACGCTGGCCGCGAACGGCCCGAAGCCACTCTCGTCTTCGAGGCCGACATCGTCGAGGGCGACCGCCGCCGCGCGCAGATCGGCGCTGAGCGGATGGGGCCGGATGGCGAGCGACCGTTCACGCAGACGTCGCTCGTCGATGTCAAGGATCCGGCGCCATTCCGGGTACATGTCGATCTTGGTCAGGGCGACCACGATGGACGGCCCGGCATCGACGGCACTGGCCAGGAACTCGAGCTCGGGAGCGGTCAGCTCGGCCGATGCGTCGGTCACGAACACGAGCGCGTCGGCCACCGGCAGAAAGGCCAGGGTGGCGGCTGCGTGGGCGGCGTTGAGCCCGCCGATGCCGGGTGTGTCGATGAGGGTGATGCCACCGGCCAGGAGCGGGTGTGGCAGGGTCAGCTCCACTTGCTCGACGCCCAGCCGGTCGGCCGGGTTGCCTCGTTCGGTGACCCATGCCGCGAGATCCTCGGGTCGGATCGAGACGGTCGCGTCTTCGCCATCCCCACGCCGATGGACGGTCGCCGTCGCACGCGGACCGTATCGGATGGTCGTCACGGTCATCGTCGCCAGGTCGTCGTCGACCGGGCAGACGTCGGACCCGAGCAGGGCGTTGATCAGTGCGCTCTTGCCCTGCTTGAACTCGCCGACGACACAGACCACGGTATCCGATCGGTCGATCCGTCGGGCCGTGCTGGCCAGCCGGGCCGCCAGGTCCTCGCGACCGCCGTCCGTGGCGAGCCCACGGACCGTCTCGACCAGCTCGGCGACCAGCGTCAGGTCGGGCGTCGGGCCGGGCTCGTCCGGCGCCGCGATGCCGTCTGGGGGCATCTCGGGGACCTCCCTCTACGAGCGACGCCGAGTGTACACTCGGGCACCTCGCACGCGGAGAGCACTGGTGGAGTACGCGCTCGGGATCGATCTCGGAACGACCTACTCGGCGGCGGCCACGGCTCGCGGCGACCGGCTCGACATCTTCCAGCTGGGGGAGCGCGCCGCGACGATCCCATCGGTCATCGTCCTGCGCGCGGACGGTGAGGTCCTGACCGGCGACGCGGCCGAACGGCGGGCGCTCTCGGAGCCACTTCGGACCGCCCGCGAGTTCAAGCGCCGGCTGGGCGACCCGACCCCGATCATCCTGGGCGGCACGCCCTACGGCGCCGAGGCGCTCATCGGTCACCTCCTCAAGAGCATCGTGGCCAAGGTCAGCGAGCAGCTCGGCGGGCGCCCGGCGGCGATCGCCCTGTGCCACCCGGCGAGCTACGGCGAATACAAGATCGACCTGCTCCGACAGGCGGTCCGCCAGGCCGACATCGGCCCGGTCGAGTTCATCAGCGAGCCGCAGGCCGCGGCCCTCCACTACGCCCTCCAGGAACGGGTCCCGACGGGCGAGGTCATCGCCGTGTACGACTTCGGGGGCGGCACCTTCGACGCGACCCTCCTGCGCAAGACCGAGGACGGCTTCAGCCAGCTGGGTCGTCCGGAGGGCATGGAGAGGCTGGGCGGGATCGACTTTGACGAGGCGATCTTCGCCCACGTGATGACGACCGTCCGAGCAGCCGGCGTGAGCATCGATCCCAACGACCCCGCGACGCTGGCCGGGATCGCCCGCCTGCGCGAGGAATGCCGCCGCGCCAAGGAAGGCCTTTCGACCGACACCGATGCGACCATCGCCGTGTATCTGCCCGGGATCCAGACCGACGTCCGGATCACCCGGGAGGAATTCGAGGCGATGATCCGGCCGCGGATCCGGGAGACGATCCAGGCCCTCGAACGAGCCGCCCGGAGTGCCGACCTGACCTTCGACGGCATCGACCGGATCCTGCTGGTCGGTGGTAGTTCGCGGATCCCACTGGTCGCCGAGATGGTCCGCGAAGCGACCCATCGGCCGATCGCGCTCGACGCCCATCCCAAGCACACCATGGCGCTCGGGGCAGCCTGGGTCGCCGAACGTAGCCGATCCGGAACCGAGACCGGGGCAGCCGCCGTGGGTGCGGCTGCGGTCGGGGCCGTCACGGCGGGTGCCGTCGTCGCGGCCGAGACCCAGCCCGCGACCGCGCCCGTCGTGGAGCCGCCAGTCGGGGCACCGCCGCCCGATGCCGCCGTTCCTGTCGCTGCCGCCGTCGTCGCGGGTCCCGGTCCAGCCGCAGTGCCCAAGCGGAGTGGGATCTCGCCGGTCGTCGTCGCGGCCCTGGCCGGCCTGGCCCTCGTCGTCGCCATCGGCGCCGGCGTCTTCGCCCTGGTGGGCAACGCCGGGGCCGGCGGCGGAACGCCCAGCCCGAGCGCGCTGCTCGGCGGAGCCTCGCTCCCGGCCGCCTCGGTCGAAAGCGGCGCACCGGCCAGTCCGAGCCCGTCGAGCGCCCCGGCCAGTCCCACGCCGACCGCCGCTCCGACCGCCAGCCCGGCGCCGACCCCCACCCCGACCCCGGCCGGACGCCAGGCCCGGATCAGCGGCATCGCGGTCAGCGGCGGGGTCTACGTGGTCGACTACGAGACCTTCGGCTACACCGAGAAACTGCCCGGACGGCACGTCCACTTCTTCTTCGACACGGTTCCGGCCAAGCAGGCGGGGATGCCCGGCAAAGGCCCCTGGTACGTCTATGGCGGACCCCGGCCGTTCAAGGGCTACAAGGTCTCCGATCGCCCGGCCAAGGCCAGCCAGATGTGCATCCTGGTGGCCAACGCCGACCATTCGGTCGTCCAGGGGACCGGCAACTGCGTCGACCTCCCGAACTAGGCGGCGGGTAGCGTGTCGACCGATCGAGCCGATCTCTTCGGACAGGTCCGGGAGATCGCCACCGAGGTCGGCCGCCTGGCCGCAGGGACCGATCTGGCCGATGTCCTTGAAACGGCCCTGCGCCGCCTCGACGAGCCTCTCCGAGTGGCCATCGCCGGGCGGACCAAGGCGGGCAAGTCGACCCTGCTCAATGCGCTGGTCGGCGAACGGCTGGCCGCCACCGATGCGGGTGAGTGCACGACCATCGTCACCTGGTACCGCCATGCGGTCGGCTATCGGGTGGTCGCCGAGCTGCGCCCGACCGGCTCGGTCGAGCTGCCCTTTCGACGACAGGGCGGCGCCCTGCACATCGAGCTCGACGGCCACGACCAGGCGTCGATCGAACGGATCGAGGTCGGTTGGCCGGCTCGGCGGCTGACCGACCTGACCCTGATCGACACGCCGGGCCTGGGCTCGGCCGATGCGGCGACCTCGGCCCGGACTGCCGAGGCCCTGCTCGACGAGAACGGCGATCGACCGGCGGAAGCCGACGCCGTCATCTACCTGATGCGCCATCTGCATCGCTACGACGCCCAGTTCCTGGAGGCGTTCATCGACCGATCGCTGGCCCATGCTTCGCCCATCAACGCCATCGTGGTCCTGTCGCGGGCCGACGAGATCGGCGCCGCCCGGCCCGACGCGCTCGACTCAGCCGGGATCGTCGCGGCCCGCTATGCCGCCGACGGACGGGTCCGAGAACTGGCCTCGGCGGTGGTGCCCGTCGCCGGCCTGATCGCCGAGACGGGCGCCACCCTGCGCGAGCAGCAGGTGACCTGGCTGCGACGCATCGCCGATCTGCCCGAGACCCGTCGAACGAGCCTGCTCAGGTCGGTCGACCGATTCCGCGACGCGGAGCTCAATCCGCTCGGGGCCGATATCCGCGAGGAGCTCCTGGAGCGTCTCGGTCTGTTCGGCCTGCGCCTGAGCGTCGGGCTCATCGCCGAGGGTGCGATCCGAACGGCGACCGAGCTGTCCCAGGCGTTGCTCGCAGCCTCGGGCATCGAGCGGCTCCAGGCGATCGTCGACGAGCAGTTCGCAGGGCGCTCGGACGCGCTCAAAGCACGCTCGGCCCTGGCCTCCCTGCGGTCCATCGCCGACGAGCTGGTCCACCGAGGGGTCTCCGGTGCGGTCGGTCTGGGCGGAGAGATCGAGCGGATCGAGGCCGGTTCGGAGCAGCTGGCCCTGCTCCGTCTGCTCCACCTGGTCCTGGCCGGCCTCGTCGAGGTGAGCCCGGACGAACGCCGGGAGGTCGACCGACTGACCGCATCCGGGACGGGGCCAGAGCGGCTCGGCCTGCTCGACGACCAGGGTCCGGACGCCGTCCGGACGGCCGCCCTGGCCGGGATCGAACACTGGCGGATACGCCGCTCGAGCCCACTCATGGACCGGGCCGGGGTCGAGGCGGCCGACATCGTCGTCCGCGCCTACGAGCAGATCTACGTCGCCGCCGGCGATGCTCCCCGGGAATCAGAAGAGGGACCGTCGGACTGACGATCCCTCGCCTGAAGTTGGGGGGTGAAGACGCTACAGGTCGGCTGGTCGCGTCCCGAGCGTGAGGGAGATCTTGGTGGTCTGGCCAGCGCGGATGACATCGAGGGTCACCGTCTTGCCGGGCGCGAACCCACTCATGACCAGGTCGAGCGGGTGGCTGCTGTCGACGGCGGTCCCGTCGACGGCAGTGATGATGTCGCCTTCCTTGAGGCCGGCCTTCTCAGCCGGACTGCCGGCCACGATGGCTGACTGGGCCTGGCCGCTCTGGCCCTGGGCCGTCGGGTCCTGGCTGGTCGGATCCTGGGCCGGGGTGGCTCCGATGAGCGCACCCTGGTCCACCTGCAGGTTGTCGGCCTTCTTGATCGCCGGGTCGATCATCTCGAACCGGATGCCCAGCCACGGACGGGCCAGGGGCTGACCCGCCGAGGCCTGCTCCATAAGCGGACGGGCGATGTCGATCGGGATCGCGAAGCCGATGCCCTGGCTCTGGCTGGCGACGGCGGTGTTGATGCCGATGACCTTGCCGCTCGGATCGAGCAGCGGTCCGCCACTGTTGCCGGGGTTGATCGCGGTGTCGGTCTGGATGAGGTTGGTGAGCTGACCGGTCTCGACCGGGATGCTCCGGCCGATGGCCGAGATGATCCCGCTGGTCACCGAGTCGGTGAAGGTGCCCAGCGGGCTGCCGATGGCGATCGCCTGCTGGCCGACCTGGATCGAGGCCGACTGGCCGATCGGCGCGGTGGGCAGGCCGCTGGCCTTGATCTGGACGATGGCCAGGTCGGTCAGGGTGTCGACGCCGTAGACGGTCGCGTCGAACACCCGCCCGTCGTTGAGGTGAACCGTCAGCGACGAGGGGTTGCCCTCGACGACGTGGTGGTTGGTCAGGATGAGGCCGTTGCCATCGAAGATGACACCCGAGCCAGTGGCGGTGCCCTGGCCGGTCTGGCCGGTGGTCGGGTCGGTCGAGGTGACCCCGTCCGCGACGATGGTCACGACCGCCGGGCTGACCGACTTCGCGATGTCGACGATCGAGGCCTGGCCGCTGGCCGGCACGGCCGCGACGACGGGGGTGATGACCGGACCGGGCGTGGCGGCGGTCTGGTGGCCGAAGGCGCCGGTCACGCTGCCGAGCAGGAACGTCCCGCTCGAAGCGAGGACGGCCGAGGCCATGACCGCGCCGAGCACGAAGCGCGGCCCGACCGGACTGCGACGGGGGCTCGCGCTCGAGGCGACGCCGGGCGTGGCCGGCGGCATGAAGGCGGACGCGGCGGTCGATGAAGGGGCAGCCGGGGCTGCGCTCGGAGCGGCTGGTTCAGGGGCCGTGGCGGCCCACGTCTCGGGGGTCCAAGACGGTCGTTGTTCGTCCATGAGCAGATCCTTGTGGGCCGGGCGGCCTCGCCCATGCGGGGTTCCGTAGCCGGAGTGATCGCCCCAAACCTGACGGCCAGGGATGAACGGGAGAGCGCGAAACGGTGAAGGTTCCTGCACCGTGGCGATTCCTTAACCAAGGACTCGACGGGCTATCCTCGAACGGAACAGGAGTGCTCCGTGGTAGATCGCCGTTCGTTCGCCTACCCGACCGACCAGCTCCTCGCGGTCGTGGACGACCCGGCCGCGGCGGCATCCGCCGGGCGAGCGCTGGTCGCGGCGGGGATGCCGGCCGCGGATGTGACCGTCCTCCGTGGTGACGAGGGAGCCGACCGGCTCGATGGACTGGGCACCGTCGGTGGGCCGTGGCGGCGCATCGTCCGAGCCTTCCAGTTCATGACCATGGACCAGATGCCTGACTTCCTGACCTACGAGGCGGCCCTCCGCGACGGCCGGGCCGTGGTCGCGGTGCGCGCGCCGGATCGCCCGACCATGCTCCGGGCGCGCGACATCCTGGTCGAGGCCGACGCCCACTTCATGAACTTCTTCGGACGCCTCTCGACCGAAGAGCTGTCCCGCTGGCGCGGGCCTGAGCTTGCGGCGCCCGACTACATGCGCCGCTGATCAGCGCCGGAAGGTCGGCTCCGCCTCGATCGACGCTCGCAGCGCGCGGGCCCGGGCAGCCGACGCGACATTGGCCTTGCGCTCGAACAGGCCCGCAGCGGTGTCGGCGGCAGCGATCGCCTCCTCCAGCCGGCCGGCCAGCCAAAGGACCTCGGCGCGATCGATCGCCGCATACCCCTGCGAGTCCGGATCCTGTGCGGCGCCGATGATGTCAACGGCGGCATCGGCCAGAGCGATCGCCTCATCGAAGCGACCCTGGCGGGCGACCAGCTTGGCCCGCACGCTCCGCCACAGGTATTGGGTCGCGACGTCGTCCTCGGCGGCGATCTGCTCGCTCTCGTTGGTCATCTGAAGGGCCTCGTCGTCGCGGCCCTGGCGATACAACGCCTCGGCCAGGAACGCCGCGGTCGTCGAGATGTAGTTCCGCTCGCCCATCGCCGCCAGAGCCTCGTAGTCGCGCCGGAGCTCCCGTTCGGCGGCTACGGCGTCGCCGGCGAGCAGCTCGACCGGCCCGGATGCGATAGCCGAAGTGAGCGCCGCATCGAACCGCCAACCGAGCTCGTCGAGCGTCGCCCGACTCCGCCGGTACAGGTCCCGGGCCTCATCGAACCGGCCGCGCATGGCCTCGAGATTGGCCAGCGCCCGGAGGGTGTAGGCCTCGGATTTGCGATCGCCGCCGAGCTCGGGCAGGACCCGTTCGACGATGGCGATAGCGTCGGGTACGGGTGTCGGTCCGAGCTGGGCGCAGGTCGCCAGGGCGGGTAGCACGCGCAGCTCCATCGGACGGTCTCCGGCCAGGCGGGCCTCCTCGATCATCCGCTGGGCGGCGACCTCCGCATCGAGATAGCGGCAGCCGGCGAAATGGACGTTGGTCAGAAGTCGCCAGGCGCGGGTCAGGCCGCGGTGATCGCCCTCGGCCTCAAGGAGCACGATCGCCCTGGTGACCTCGTCGATGACCTGGGCTTCCGGTTCGTCGCCTTCGGTGATGTAGTGGAGATACTGCCGGACCAGGCGGGCGGTCACCTCCAGCGACCGATCACCCAGGGCCAGCGCACCCTCGACCGCCTCGGCCAGGACGGCATCGGCCGCGCCGAGCTCGCCGGCCTCGGTCAACGCCTCGCCGGCCTCGGTCTGGAGGACCGGCCGCTCGGGCGAACCGACCGGCAGAAGCGTGGCCGCCCGCCGGAGCAGGTTGGCCGCCGCCGGCATGTCGCCCCGGGCGAACGCCCGTCGACCGGCCGAGGCGAGGCGCTCGGCAGCACGGATGCCGAGACCGACCCCGTGGGCGTCGAGCGGACCCAGCTCGGCCAGGTAGCCATGAGCCTGCTCGAGGTGATAGCCCAGGATCTCCTCGAACTCGAGACCGCGATCTCGATCGGCGTTGACGCCGTCGGCCCAATCCACGAAGCGCTCGTGGAGCGACGCCCGGGTCCGCTTCAGCTGGCCGCCGTAGGCCGCGTCGCGGATGAGCAGGTGATGGAAGCGGAAGCTGCCTTCGCTGTCGATGGCCGACGGTGCCGGGTGGACGAGCTGCTTGCGATCGAGCGCAGCCAGATGTCGAGCGAGGTCGGCCTGGACCGCTTCCGGCGCCAGCCAGCGGACCGCCGCATCCTGGAAGACCAGGCCGATCACCGAGGCCGGCTCGACGACCGCCCGCTCCTCGCGTCCGAGACGGTCGAGGCGTGCCGCGAGGAGGGCCTGGATGGTCGGCGGGACGTGGATCTCGCCGAGCTCATCGGCCACCTGCCAGCGGCCTTCGTCCTGGCGCAGGACGCCTTCATCGATGAGCATCGACACGAGCTGCTCGACGAACAGCGGATTGCCTTCGGAGGCGACGATGACCTGCTCGCGGACGGCGGGCACAAGCCCGGTCTGGCCGAGCAGGTTGTCGACGATGGCGGTGGCGTGGTCCTCGTTCAGTGGCCCAAGGACGATCCGCTCGGCGTCAGGCCCCTCGGCCCAGTCCGGGCGCTCCTCGAGCAGGTCGTGGCGGGCGGTCGACAGGATCAGGGCCGGGGCGCCCAGGTCCGCCCCCGCGATCTCCGCGAGGAGGTCCAGCAGGGTCGGCTCCGCCCAGTGGATGTCATCGAAGACGACGACCAGCGGACCGCGCTCGGCCAGGATCTCGATCATCCGACGGACGGCCCAGAAGATCTCGGCCAGGGGGAAGGCCGTCGTCGATAGCCCGACCACCGAGGCGATCCGTTCGGCCACGTCCGGGGCACCGAGCAGTCCGACGAGCTGCGCCCGACCGCGCTCGGGGGGATCGTCGTCGCGGATGTCGGCGGCCCGCCGGACGATCTCGACCAGCGGCCAGAAGGTGATCCCCTTGCCGTAGGGCAGGCAGCGACCGCGCACGACGAAGGCCTCGGTGGCGACCGAGGCCAGGAACTCGCGGGTCAATCGGGACTTGCCCACCCCGGCATCGCCGATGATGGTCGCCGCGTGGAGCCGGCGGGCGTCCACCGCGGTCCGGAAGGCCACCCTCAACCGGGTCATCTCGAGGTCGCGTCCGACCATCGGGGTCGCGTCGACAGCTTCGGCCACGACGGGGCCTCGGACCGAGATGAGCCGAAAGGCAGGCACCCGTTCGGCTTTGCCTTTGAGCTCGAGTGGCTCGACCGGCTCGACGACCACCGAGTCTCGGACCAGCCGATGGGTCAACGCGCCGATGAGGATCTCATTCTCGGGTGCCGCCTGCTCGAGTCGGGCAGCGGTATTGACCGGGTCTCCCGTGACCAGCCGCTGGCCGGTCGTCGGGTCGCCCGCGACGACCTCGCCGGTGTTGACCCCGGTCCGATTGGCCAGGCGGACGCCCCAGGTCCGATCGAGTTCGTCGTTGAGCTGGCTCAATGCCTGCTGCATCCCGGCTGCAGCTCGGACCGCCCGGAGGGCATCGTCCTCGTGGACGGTCGGCAGCCCGAAGACAGCCATGATCGCGTCGCCGATGTACTTCTCGACCGTCCCGCCGTGGCGTTCGAGCTCGACCCGCATCGCCTCGAAGTAGCGGGTCATGACCTCGCGCAGCGATTCGGAATCGAGCGCCTCGCCGAGGTTGGTCGAACCCTTCAGGTCGGAGAAGACGATCGTGACCGTCTTGCGGATCTCCTGGGCCGGCAGGGCCGCTGCCAGGGCGGTCCCGCAGAACCCGCACAAGCGAAACCGGGCAGGGTTCTCCTCACCGCAGCCGGGACAGATCTGCATCGGGCTCGGTCAGACCGCCGCTGCGGCCGGATCGAGCCCGGGGCACGGGCCTGGGAGCGGCCCTAGATGCGGCCTCGTGGGTCCGCCATCGGTACGCTGAACTTCACGAAGACGTTGCCGGCGGAGTCCTTCCAGCGCGACACGACGCATGGCCCGCCGGACGGCTTGCTGCAGTTCTTGCACGTCGGGAGGATACCGGGGTCACCGGGCGCGATCGTGTTGCCGTACTTGTTGACGAAGGTCTCGTTCGGGGTCGTGAAGCAGACCTCGTACTTGGAGGCCGGCTTGGTCACCGAAGCGGCGTCGAGGCCGATGGTGATCGTCTTGCGTCCCGAGCTGGGCGTCACGGCGAAGGTGAGGACCTCGGATGTGGCGACGTAGAAGTGGTTCGGGGCGTCGTTGCAGTCGAGGGTGTCGACGCCGAAGGTCATCGTCAGGAGCCCGCCCGGAGCGTTGGCGCTGACCGTACCCGAGGTGTCCGCCAGCGACGTGCTGCCCGAGCAGTTGCCGGTGCAGGCGATGGCCACAGCCTGGATGTCGAAGACGCCCGAGGTAGCCGGGTCGATCCCCGGTCCGGCCTCCGCTCGCAGTCGGTAGTCGGGACCGGGCAGGTCGATGGTCGGAGCGAAGGACGCCAAGGCCGGTGATATCCGTGCTGGCGTTCGTCGTCCCGCCGAGGTTCGCTCCGCTGGTGCCGCTGCCCGAGGCGATCCCCACGCCGATCGCCAGACCAGCCTGGCCGGCCGGGGCGCCGTTCCCATCGCGAAGCTGGACCTGGATCGCCGGGCCAGCCGGATCGCCGGCCGTGGCGCTGATGGTCTGGCCGATCCCGGCGGTCGAAGGCTGATGGCCGGCCACGAAGGCCAGGCTGCAGGCGCTGACCGAGGCGGTCAGCTGACTGGCCGGGTCCTGCGGCAGGACCTTGGCATAGCTGCTGCCGAAGGTATAGGTCTGATGGGCGACCACCGACCATGCCGCTGCGCCGGAGGTGCCGCAGGCGACGGTCGCCTGGATCGACACCACGGCCGTCTGGCCAGCGTGGTCAAGGTCGATCTTGTCGATCGTGACCGATCCCGAGGTGACGCTGACCGGGAGGGCGGTCGATCCGCGGGTCGCGCTGGCAGCGGAGATGCTGAAGCCTGCCGGCGCGGTGATCCGGGCCGAACCGAGCTCGCTCTTATGGAACCAGCTGTCCTCGACCAGCTGGGTCAGGGTGACCGTCGTCGTCGCAGACGTACCAGCGGCTGCGCTGGGCGGGCTGATCGCGGCCGAGTACGTCGGACCGGTGCTGCCGCCACCGTGGGCGAAGGCAGGCGTGGCCAGGGCCAGCGCCAGGGCGAGCGCCACGAGACTTGCCAGGATGGCCCCTCGAAAGGGTCGGCGGTCGGATGACGACATGTGTTCCACTCCTCCTGGACACGACCCCCGCACTCGGGCCAACGTCCCAGGACAAGCCGACCCCGAGCCGGGCGCCCATAGGACTGCTAAGGATAGCCAGCGACGATCGTGTCGTACACCCGTCAACGATGCGTCTCGGGTCCATCCTGGAATGCATCGGGTCCGCGGTTTGCGAACCCGGACCGGGGTCACTTGGCCTGACTGATCTCCAGCAGGTGACCGTCCGGGTCGCGGAAGAACCCTCGGATCTCCCAGTCGGATTCGCTGAGCGGCGCGAGGAAGGTCGCTCCCCGCTCGACGAGGGTCGAGTGGGCGGAGCGAGCGTCGGGCACCCGGATGGTCAGCTCGTGGGCGACCGTGTCCGGGTCGCGCGGCGGAGCGAAGACCACGGTCGGCTTGTCCGCGGTCGGACCGCCGCCCGTGACCAGGAGCAGCCAGGTGCCGAGGAAGCGGAGTACGCAGGAGGTCCCGCCGTACTCGCGCTGGACCTCGGCGCCGAGGACATCGCGATAGAACGTTCGCGATCGGTCCATGTCCGAGACGACGAGCAGGTGGGTCAGCTCCATCCCCTCGGCCGGGAATGGCTCGGTCATGCCGGGCTCGAAGGCGCCGTCGGTGAGGTCGCGACGGCCAGTCTGCGCAGGGTCTCGCGCAGCTCCCCGGCGAATCGGCGCTCGCCGATGAGCTCGAGGGCGGCCCCCACGAATCGGCCCTTCAAGGTCGTCGCGATCCGCTGGAAGTCCACGACGACGTGGCAGCCGCCGCCCGCCCGTTCGGTCACCCAGTAGTCGATCGAGGTACCCGGCTTGAAGCTGGCCGCCTCGACCAGGGTCAATCGAACGTGGCCGGGCTCGGACCAGTCATAGCGTTCGCGGGCCCATACCCCGCCGAGATCGTCGGAACCCTCGGTGACGTCGGCCCAGGTGTCGCCCAGCTGATGGACCTTGAACAGGGTGGCCGACAGGTTGGGCCACCAGTCGGTGCGCTTGGCCGAGAAGTCGGTCAGGGCGGCGATGAACCGTTCCGGCGAGATGGCACCGTCGGCCTCGTAGTGGAGCTTGGCCATCGGGACTCCTATGCATATTCGTCATTCATGCTGCAAGTGTTGCACTGGCACGGCCGGGCTGCTATCGTGCCGGCATGTCGCGCATGACCAGTATCGAGCTGAAGCGGAAGCTCTGGCGGCCCAGCCGGATGGTACGGGCCCTGGAGTTTCCGACGCGCGCATAGCCGAAGCGCACGAACCGGAGCCTCCAGGGACGGAGGATCCGAGGGGCCGCGACACCTGACCGGTGGCGCGGCTTTTTTCATTCATGCGACTCGCTCATCCTCCCGACCCGAAGGCTCCTCATCGGAGGAGTCGATCATGGATGTCGCTATCTTTGGAGATGGACGACTCGGCCGAGCGATCGAGGCGGCCTTCGTGGCCGAGGGCGAGCGACCCACCCTGCTCGGTCGCCCAGGCCCACGCGGTCACGATCCGTTGACGCTGCCCGCTGCCGACGTGGCCATCGAGGCGTCGCGCTCGGACGCCGTCTACGGCAACGTCGCGGCGGCCGTCGAGGCCGGCTGCCGTCGGCTGGTCATCGCCACGACCGGTTGGGAGGGCGATGCCGATGACGTGGCGACGCTCCTCGCGCGCTACCGGGCGAGCGCCGTGGTCGCGCCCAACCTGAGCATCGGGATGGCCCTCTTCGGGCGCCTCGTCGAGCGAGCCACCGAGCTCTTTGCCGAGTTCGCCGAGGTCGACCCATACATCGTCGAGTGGCACCGACGGTCCAAGACCGATCGACCCTCGGGTACCGCCCGTGATCTCGGGCGGCGGATCCTGGCGGGGCATCCGGCCAAGCACAGCCTGGTCGACCCGAAGGCGGACCGACCGCCGCGCGCTGACGAGCTGGAGATCGCCGTGATCCGGGCGGGGTCGTCGCCCGGGATGCACCTCGTCGGCTTCGACGCACCCGGCGAGACCGTCGAGCTCCGCCTGACGGCCCGCGATCGATCGGCCTATGCCGCCGGTGCCCTGCTGGCCACGGACTGGCTCCTGGCCGAACCGCGCGAGCCCGGTCTCCACCCGTTCGAGGCGGTCGTCGACGCCCGGCTCAGCGGCAGCGCAGGGAGCCCGGTGCCGATGACATGAACGACTCGACCCAGTCGCCGACTCGCCCAACGACGATCCAAAGGAGATCCCGATGACCACCCTCGACCGCGCGGCCCCAACGCCGCGACCCCGCCTCCACGGTGCTCTGACCGCGTTGGTGACCCCGTTCTCGGCGGACGCGAGCGTCGACGAGGCCGGCTTCCGTCGACTCGTCGCCTGGCAGATCCTGGCCGGCATCGACGGCCTCGTCCCGTGCGGGACGACCGGTGAAGCGCCGACCCTGAGCAGTGCCGAACGCGAGCGGCTGATCGCCCTGACCGTGGAGGTCGCCACCGAGCGGTCGGTCCGCGGTCGGGTCGCGATCGTGGCCGGGACCGGCACGAACGACACCGAAGCCACCATCGCCGCGACCCGTCGCGCGGCCCTGCTCGGCGCGGACGCGGCGCTGGTCGTGGCGCCGTACTACAACCGCCCGGATCAACGCATGCTCGAGAGTCACTTCCGGGCGATCGCAGACGAGGGCGATCTGCCCATCGTCGTCTACAACGTGCCCTCGCGAACAGGCACCAACGTCGAGGCCGACACGTTCCTGCGACTGGCCGAGCATCCCCGGGTCATCGCCACCAAGGAGGCGTCGGGCAACCTCGAACAGATCGCCACGATCTGCCGCGACCGACCGGCCGACGTGGCGGTCCTGGCCGGCGACGACAGCTGGACCTTGCCGATGCTGGCGCTGGGTGCCGACGGGGTCGTTTCGGTCGCCGCCAACGAGATCCCGGCCGAGATGGTCGCCCTGTGCGATGCGGCGCGAACGGGCGACTGGGACGGCGCGCGCCGGATCCACGAACGCTGGCTGCCGCTGATGCAGGCGAACTTCCGCGGTGGGCCTAACCCGGTGCCGGTCAAGGCCGCCCTCGTCCTGATGGGCCTGATCGAGTCGGATGCGTGTCGACGGCCGTTGCTCAGCCTGGCCGACCAGCCGCGCGAAGCATTCGCCGGACTCCTGCGCTCGCTCGGCCTCGTGGCCCTGCCGGCCGGTCGCGCAGGCGCAGGACCGCGAAGCCCGGGAGGCGGTGGCATGACCGTCGCCGGACGATCGATCCTGGAGGACCTCGAGGCAGGCTCGCTCCGGGCAGCCTACCCGGACCCGGACGCTCCCGGCGGCTGGCGGGTCGACCCGGCGGCGAAGGCCGCCATCCTGGCCTGCTTCGCCGACCGGGCCACGGAAGAGTGGGTCGTCGGGCCGCTGGCCTTCCGCGACCGGGTCGGCGTCCCACCGAAGGCGATCCTCGGCGCGATCGATGGAGCGGCCGCTGATGCAGCTCGGCCGACCGTGGCGGATCGTGCCCGGCGGGACGAGCATCCGGGCCGGGGCGCACCTCGAGCCCGGCGTCGTGGTCATGCCCCCGTCGTTCATCAACATCGGCGCCTGGATCGGCCAGGACACGATGATCGACTCGCACGTCCTGGTCGGGTCGTGCGCCCAGGTCGGCGATCGAGTCCACCTCGCCGCCGCGGTCCAGATCGGCGGGGTGCTCGAGCCGCCGGGAGCTCGGCCGGTCATCGTCGAGGACGATGCCTTCATCGGAGCCGGCTCGCTCCTGCTCGACGGCATCCTCGTCGGGACCGGGGCGGTCGTCGCCGCCGGGAGTCTGCCTGACCGGGACGTCGACCATCTTCGACACGGTCAGCGAGAGGTCGTCATCCGGGGACATCCGACGCTCCCGCGATCGTCCCGGCCGGTGCCGTCGTCGTGCCCGGGACCCGACCGATCGGCGCCGGTTTCGGCGCCCGCAATGGCCTGGCGATGGTCACCCCCCTGATCGTCAAGTACCGCGACGCCGGGACCGACCGCCGGGTGGCCCTGGAGGACGCTCTGCGCTGACCTCGGGGCGCGTATCGTGGGCGCCGACTGAACCTGGACCACGTCCGGCGGCTATCCATCGGTACTGAGGGTCGAGGCGAACGAGCACGGGAGAACGCTTGCTCCGGACGATCGGCCTGTGGCGCGCCGTGGTCCAGCGCAGCCGCGCCGATCGTTCGGTCGTGGCTGCCGCGTTCGTTCTGCTCGCGTGCGCCATCGCCTTGGTCGCGACGAGTGCCCTGTATGGCGACACGGTCGCGCTGAGTGGCTTGCGCCGAGCGGTCCTCGACGCCCCGGCGGCCGACCGAGCGATCGTCGCCCGGACCTCGGGCGGGGCGAAGGACCTGCCCAGCCTCGACGGGACGATCGGTCCGGCGCTGACCGAGGCCATCGCCTCGACCGGCGGTGACGTCGCGCTGGTCGCCCGGAGCGGCTCGCTGGCGCCGGCCGGGCTCGACGGTGCGGCCGCTCGCGACCATCTGACGGCCCTTGCCAGCTACGGCCAGCTCGAGCGCCACGCCAGCCTGACCTCCGGCCGTTGGCCGGCTGCGGGCCACGACCCGATCGAGGCGACCCTGTCCGAGGGGGCGGCGGCGGCCCTGGGCGTCGAGCTGGGCGATCGGATGGAGTTCAGCCGGAGCGCTGGCAGTGCCCCGATCGCCGTTCAGGTCGTCGGTCTGTGGCAGCCCCACGCCGACGACGCCTATTTCCTGGGCGATCGACTCGAGCTCGACGGGATGCGAACCGAACCGCCGATCACGACCCGGGGACCGTTCGTGATCAGCCTCGAGGATCTTACCGCCAGTCCGGTCGCCCGCGACCTGACCTTCGAGTGGCGCGCCGTGCCCTCGATCGATGGCCTCAGGGTCGACCGGATCGACGCCTTGCGAGCAGGCATCGACGGGCTCAAGCCGCAGCTCAAGGCCGGCCTGCCGCGCGGTCGTGAGGTCGCCATCGCGACCGCCCTGCCGGCGATCCTGACCGCGACGTCGAGCTCGATCCTCGTCAGTCGCAGCGGCGTGACGTTGCTGACATTCCAGTTCGCGGTCCTGGCCGGCTACGCGGTCCTGCTCGTCGCCGGCCTGCTGGTCGAACGGCGCCGGTCGGAGACGGCTCTGCTCCGATCGCGCGGAGCGACCTCCGGCCACCTGGCCGCACTGGCCTTCGGGGAGGCCGTCCTGCTCACTCTCCCGGCTGTGGTCGTTGGACTGCTCCTGGCGGTCGGGATCGTCCAGCTCATCGGCGCGTTCGGGCCGCTGGCAGCCAGCGGCGTGGGCGGTACGGTCGGACTCGACCGGGAGACGCTGACGGTCACCGCACTGGCCGGTCTGGCCAGCATCGTCGTCCTGACCCTGCCGTCCCTGACGATGGGGGGGACGCCGCTGGGGATCCGGACGCCGCTCGGTCGCCAGGTCGGCCGGACGGTGGCCCAGCGGCTCGGGATCGATCTCGTCCTGGTCGTCCTCGCCGCGATCGCCCTGTGGCAACTCCGGCTGTACGGGGCGCCGTTGACCCGCGATGCGCGTGGTGTGCTGGGGATCGACCCGCTGCTCGTGGCGGCACCCGCGATCGGCCTCCTGGCCGGCGCCGTCCTGGCCACCCGGCTCATCCCGCGAATGGCCGAGATCGGGGAGCGGGTCCTCGCTCGGCGCACCGGCATCGTGCCGCCGCTCGGTGCTCGCCAGGTCGCCCGACGGCCGCTCCGCTACACCCGATCGGCCCTGCTCCTGGTCCTCGCGGCAGCCCTGGGCACCTTCGCGGCGGCCAGTGCCGCGACGTTCGCCCGATCCCAGCTCGACCAGGCGACCTACCAGGCAGCGGGCGATGCCCGGGTCCTCGTGTCGGACTACCCGGACCTGCCGGCCTGGGCCATCGGCTCGGCCTATCGCGCCATCCCTGGAGTGAGGGCCGCCACGCCCGTCAGCCTTGGCTCGCTCGAGATCGGGCGGACGGTCCGCGACGGCACCGTCCTGGCGCTCGATCCGAGCGCCCGCTCGACCGCGTCGGCGGCGATCGATAGCGGGCCGAGCGCGGGCCTGATGGCCGACCTCGTCACCGCCCGACCGGCCACGACGGCGCTGGACCTCGACGGGCAGCCACGCCGTCTGGCCCTGACGATCGACTCCGACCTCAGAATCGACCAGACCGCATCGGGCGACGTCGAGGTCCCGACCGACTGGCGGCCGGTCTCGATCACGGTCATCGTCCAGGATGGGGACGGTCGTCTGCACCGGATCGCCGGCGGGACGGCCGGGCCCCATGAGCTCGGCCGTCGGATCGAGCTCCCTCTGGCGACGGTCGTCGACGGCTTGACCGGAACGGCGGTCTATCCGCTCCGGGTGGTCGGGCTCGATATCGAGCTGACCCCGCCGCCGGATGCGGTCGCGACCGGCAGCGTCGAGCTCAAGGAACTCTCCCAGAGCCCGACCGACAGTGGCGACGATTGGGCCCCAGCCGGTCTGGACCCGAGCGCGAAGGGCTGGTCGTGGACGCGGCTCGCCGCCGAAGGCAACGCACCCTACCGTCCACCGGCCGGGTCGCCGGGGCGGATCGAAGCGGGCCTGGGCGATGACGCGTCGCCGGCCCTGGTCGGCGTCTCCGACCGGCCGGGTGCGACCTACCGACTGGCGACGTCATCGACGGGCGACGGGGTCGTGGCGGCCATCGCCGGGGACCGCCTGCTGGCCGCGACCGGGGCCAAGGTCGGTGACACCATCGCCGTGTCCTCGTCGGCCCAGCCGCTCACGGTCAGGATCGTCGGGCGGGTCAATTCCTTCGCCCCGCTCGATCCGACGTCGGCCTTCCTGATCGTCGATGCGGCGACCCTCGATCAGACAGCCTTCGCCGCGACCGGCTACCCGGTGGCGACCGGGCAATGGTGGTTGAGCCTCGATCCGGCGAGCGGCGGGGTCGTCGATGTCCTCAAGACGAAACCATACTCGGCCGCCGCGGTCATCAGTCGCGACCAGATCGCCCGGTCCCTGGCGGGCGACCCGATCTGGCTCGGGGTCGTCGGTGTCCTCGTCCTGGGCGCACTCGCCTCGATCGTCTTCGCTGCCATCGGCTTCATCGTCAGCGCCACCGTTACGACCGATGAACGACTGGGCGAGCTGGCCCTGCTCCGCGCGCTCGGTCTGTCGCAACGTCAGCTGGCGACCTGGTTGACCATGGAGCAGGTGTTCCTGGTAGTCGTCGGTCTGGTCGGTGGCTCGGCCCTCGGGTTGCTCCTGGCCTGGCTGGTGCTGCCGTACTCGACCCTGAGCGCGAGCGGAGCGGCCGTGGTCCCGCCGCCGGTCATCGTGGTCCCCTGGCAGACGATCGTGCCGGTCTACCTGGCGGTCCTGGTCGTCCTCGTCGGGGCCGTCCTCGTCCTCGCTCGACAGGTGCCCGAGAGCCGGGTGAGTCGGGTCCTGCGAGCCGGCGGCGAATAGCCATGGCCTGGCTCGTCATCTCGCTCCGGCGCCTGTCCCAGGAGCGAACGCCCGCCCTCGGCCTGGTCCTCCTGGTCGTCGTCACCGCCTTCGCGTTCGCCGTCGGTCCGCGCCTGCTCGGTCGGGTCTCGGACGAGTCGCTCCGAGCCGAGGTCGCCGGTGCGTCCGCCGCCATCCGCGACATCCAGCTCATCCAGGAACGTCGGCTGGGCACCTCGCCCGACGATCCGATGGGGCCGGTCGATGCTGCCGGCGCGGAGCTCGAGGCGCAGGTCCCGGGGCCGGTCAGTCGCCTGTTCACCGATCGCGTGTTCACGGTCGATACGTCCCGGTCCCGGGTGATGAGTCCGACCAGGACCCCGAGCCTGCTCTCGCTGCGTGTCCAACAGGACGTCGCCGACCACATCCGCTACGTCGAGGGTCGAGCGCCGAGCGGTGCCCTCCGGCCGGTCCCGGCCGATCCGACCTCCTCGACGCCCGGTCCGACGACCGCCTACGAGGTGGCCCTGTCGACCGTGGCGGCCGACCAGATCGGCGTCGGCGTAGGCGACACGCTTCAGCTGGCGCTCGACTCGACCGACCCGCTGAACCGAGCGAAGACGTCCAAGTCCGCTGTCCAGATCGTCGGGATCTTCGACGTCCCCGAGCCCGAAGCCGCCTACTGGTCGGACGACACGACCCTCGACCGACCGACTCTCAAGGCGTTCTCGGCCGACAACGTCGTGACCAACGCCGTCGCCCTGATCGCGCCCGAGACCTACCCGATCCTGCTCGGCAACACCGATCAGATCGGGCTGCCACTGCGTTACTCGTGGCGCTGGTACGTGGACCCGACCCGTCTCGAAGCCGGCCAGGTGAACGACCTTCAGGACGGCCTGCGCCGGCTTGAGAGCGTCTTCCCGGCGAGCGCGGTCGCAGCGGGCAAGGGCTCAGGCACGATCCTGCGCAGCGGTCTGCTCCGGTTCATCGACGAGCAGCAGGCTCGCTGGGCGTCGGTCCGGGCGGTCCTGACCACCGTCGCCATCGGTCCGGCCGCCGTCGCCGGGGCGGCTCTCTGGCTGATCGTCCTGCTCGGCTCAGCCCGACGTCGGACCGCGCTCGGCCTGGCCCGGAGCCGAGGCGCGTCACCGCTCCAGATCGTCGCCGCCACCGCCGTCGAGGGGTCGCTCCTGACCGTCCCGGCGGCCCTCGTGGCCATCGTCCTGGCGACCCTGGCCGTGCCCGGCGGGCTCGACCCACCGACCGTGGCCATCCCGTTGCTCGTGGCGGCAGCGGCCACCGCTCTGATGGTCGCCGGGATCGTGCCGGTCGCCCGCGGGACCGCCACGGACCCGGCCGGAACCGGGGGTGCGACTCGGCGCTCCTCGCCGCGCAGGCTGGTCGGTGAACTTCTGGTGATCGGTCTGGCGATCGGCGGTGCCATCCTCCTGCGCGAACGGACCATCCAAGGCGGCAGCAGCACCGCCGAGCTGACGGCCGCCGACCCGTTCATCGCGGCGGTCCCGGCGCTGGTCGGCCTGGCGGCTGGGCTGATCGCCGTACGCCTGTTCACGATCCCGATCCGCGGCCTGGCCGCCGTGGCCGGCCTGCGTCACGATCTGGTCCCGGTCCTCGGGCTACGCCGGACGACCCGAAGCGGGACGGCGACCCCGATCCTGCTCGTGCTGATGCTGACGACGACGGTCGGCGCGTTCTCGCTGGCCACCCTTGCCTACTTCGAACACGCTGCCGAGGCGATCGGCTGGCAGCAGGTCGGTGGGGCGTTCCGGCTGGTCGAGGGTGACGGCCGACTCGACTCGAACATCGATGCCGAGGCGCCCCGTCTGCCCGGGGTCCGCGCCGCCGCCGGCGCCGCCCAGCTAAGCCTGCCGGCCGCCGGCAGCGCCGGGATCGACCTGCTCGCCATCGACGCGGCCGCCTATGCCCGGGTCATCGCCGACACGCCGCTGGCCGCCGCCCTGCCGAGCGCCTTGGATGAGCCCGCTGGCCCGGCCGACGGCCGCATCGGAGCGATCGTATCGACCGGCGGGGTCGTCGACGGCATCCGGGTCGGTGATCCGTTCGAGCTGCTCATCGGCGGTCAGGATGTCAAGCTGCGGGCGGTGCAGGTGGAAGACGCCTTCCCGACCCTTCCGGTCGGTGGCCCGTTCGTGGTGGTCGACCGGACCCAGCTGGCGGCCCGGCGCCCGCTGCCGATCTGGACACGACGACCGTCTTCGTGGCCGCGCCCGACGACGCGGCCGGCGGCCTTCGCCAGGCCATGCTGACAGTCGCGCCCGGGGTCGATGTCGACAGCCGGAGTGAGCGCTCCAGTGCCATCCGCGGCGCGCCGGTCGTCGGCGCTGCCTCGACCGGGGTGGACGCCGGTCTGGTTGCGGCGCTGGTCTATGCCGCCATCGCGCTGTCGGCGGCCTTGGCCCTGACCGGTTCGGCACGGGCGCCGGAGACGGCCCACCTGCGGACGCTCGGGCTGACCCGACGTGAGAGCATCTGGCTGACCATCGCCGAGCACGGGCCGACCGTGGTCCTCGCGGTCGGCTTCGGGATCGTCCTCGGGACCGGCATCTTCGTGGCGTTGCGGCCAGGACTGGGGCTGGCTGCCGTCGTCGGTTCGGACCTGGATGTCCCGCTTGGGATCGGACTGATCCAGCTTGGGCCGCTCATCGTGGCGATCGTCGCGATCGTCAGTCTTGGGATCGGGCTCGGCGCGGTCGTCGAGCGAGAGCCGGCGGCGCCGGTCGCCCTTCGTCGAGGGATCAGATGAGCCGAGCGCGCTACGGCGAGCGAGCCCAGATCGTGTGCGACAACCTGGTCCGGATCTTCAAGGTGGCGGACCTCGAGGTCGTCGCCCTCCAGGGACTCGACCTGCTCGTCGAAGCTGGCGAGATGATGGCCATCGTCGGCGCATCGGGCAGCGGCAAGTCGACCCTGCTGAACATCCTGGGCGGCCTCGATGCGCCGTCGGCCGGTCGCGCCCGGGTGGCCGGGCACGATCTGACCGCGATGGGCCGGCGCGAACGGACCGCCTATCGGCGCTCGGTGGTGGGCGTCATCTGGCAGCAGACCGCGCGCAACCTGCTGCCCTACCTGAGCGCCCAGGAGAACGTCGAGCTGCCGCTCATCCTCGACGGGCGGGCGGCCCGGCGGACCCGGGCGCTCGAGCTGCTCGAGCTGGTCGGACTGGCCGATCGGGCCGGGCATCGGCCGGAACGGCTGTCCGGTGGCGAGCAGCAACGGGTGGCGATCGCGGTGGCCCTGGCCAACGGGCCGGCCGTCATCCTGGCGGATGAACCGACGGGCGAGCTCGACAGCACGACATCGTCCGAGATCTTCGGGCTGCTCCGGACGGTCAACGCGGCCTCCGGGACGACCGTCGTGGTCGTCACCCACGACCCACTCGTCTCGGAGCAGGTCGCCCGGACTGTCCGGATCCGCGACGGTCGAACGAGCACCGAGACGCGCCGCCGGACGGAGCTCAGCGAGGACGGCTCCGGCGCCGTCGTGGCCGAGGAGTTCGCCCTGCTCGATCGGGTCGGCCGGCTGCAACTGCCCAAGACCCACATCGACGCGCTGGCTCTGTCCGAGCGGGTCCGTCTCCGACTGGAGGGCGATCACGTCGGCGTCTGGCCGGACCGCGCGCTGGACGACGGTCCCGGGCGTCCGGCACGCCCGGCCGATGACGAGACGGGCCGATGACCGCACCGATGGTCGCCGCGACCGGGATCGAGCGCGACTTCGAGACCGGTGACTCGGTCATCCATGCGCTGCGCGGGATCGACCTGACCGTCGCCCGCGGCGAGCTGATCGCCATCCGGGGCCGATCGGGCAGCGGCAAGACCACCTTGCTCAACGTCCTCGGTGGACTCGATCGCCCGACCGCGGGACAGGTGGTCATCGACGGGGTCGATCTCGCCTCGCTCGACGAATTGGGCGTGGTCGACCTGCGTCGCTCGACGGTCGCCTACATCTTCCAGGCCTTCGGGCTCGTCCCGATCCTGAGCGCCGCCGAGAATGTCGAGGTGCCCCTCCGGCTGGTCCGGGCCGATGGCCTTGAGCGCGACCGGCGGGTCTACGACCTGCTCGAGATGGTCGGTCTGTCGGAGCGCGCTCGCCATCGGCCCCACGAGCTGTCGGGTGGCGAGCAACAGCGGGTGGCGATCGCCCGGGCCCTGGCCAACCGGCCCAAGCTGCTCCTTGCCGACGAGCCGACCGGCCAGCTCGACTCGGAGACCGGCCACACCATCATGACCATGCTCCGGACCATCGTCCGGAACGAAGCGGTCACCGCGATCGTCGCCACCCACGACCCAGCCATGCTCGACGTGGCCGACCGGGTCCTCGACCTGCGCGACGGCCGATTGGCGGCCGGACCAGCCTGAGCCGGTGTCGCAGAGCCGATGCCGCTGAGCGACGGTGCTGAACCGCTATCGTTGGGCGGTGGCCGACATCCTCGCCCTCATCCCGGCGTACCAGGAGGCCGAGGGCATCGGCGCGGTGGTCGTCGGCGCCGTCGCCCACCTGCCGGTCCTCGTCGTCGACGACGGATCGTCGGACGCGACCGCGGGGGTGGCCGAAGTGGCCGGCGCGACGGTGATCATCCAGCGGCCCAACCAGGGGAAGGGCGCGGCCCTCCGAGCCGGCTTCGGCTGGGCCCTGGAGCGTGATCTCGATGCGGTCGTCACCCTCGATGCCGACGGCCAGCACGATCCAGCCGAGATCCCGATCTTCCTGGACGCCTATCGCCGGACCGGCGCGGACCTGATCATCGGCCGACGCGACTTCGGCGAGATGCCACCCGCCCGACGATTGGCCAATCGGCTCGGTGGACGAGCCATGTCCTGGGCGGCCGGTCGCGAGCTGCCCGACAACCAATCGGGCTACCGCCTGCTCAGCCGACGACTGATGGCGGCGGTCGCGGTCAGCGACGAAGCCGGGTTCGAGTACGAGGTCGAGATGATCACGACCTGCATCCGCGCCGGCTATCGCCTCGAGTGGGTGCCCATCCGGACGATCTATGCGGGCGAGGCCTCGCACATCCAGCCCTGGCGCCACTTCACCAGCTTCATCCGGATGGTCCGCAAGACCCGCCGCACGGTCCGCACGCCGCTGCCCTGAGCGACTCCGCGATGGCGCTCAAGGTCGTCGGTAGTCGGCCAGGCTGAGCTCCGCGATCCGGTCGGGTCCGACCCTGCAGCAGCCACCGATGAGGGTCGCGCCCGCCTCGACCCAGCCCCGCGCCGCGACGACATCGACCGTCGGACCGCTCGTGCCGACCCACCGGCGCAGTCCGGCGTCCCAGATCTCGCCACTGTTGGGGTAGACGACGATCGGCTTGTCGGTGACCGCCCGGGCTCGCTGGATCAGTTCTGCGACGTGTTCCGGGGCAGTGCAGTTCAGGCCGACCGCCCGGATCCGGTCGGTCATCCCGGCCAGGCCGAAGGCCGCCTCGACCGGCTCACCGCTCCGGGTGGTCGCCCCGTCGGCGCAGCTGAAGCTCAACCAGGCCGGCGGCCCGGCGGTCGTCGCCAGGAGCTCGGCCACGGCCCGACCCTCGTCGACCGAGGGGATCGTCTCGACCGCCAGCAGGTCGGCTCCGGCGTCGGCCAGGACGGCCATCCGGGGGGCGTGCCAGGCCCGAAGTTGGGTCGCGCTCAGCCCGTAGTCCCCGCGGTACTCGGAGCCGTCAGCCAGCATGGCCCCGTACGGCCCGATCGATGCGGCGATGAACAGCGGTACGACGGGCAAGCCCGCCTCGGCTCGCTCGCGCTGGTTGCGTTCCCGCGCGTCCGTCGCCAGGGCGACGCTGCGGCGGAACAGGTCGGTCGCCTGGGCGGGACCGATGCCCCGGGCGGCGAACCCTTCGAAGCTGGCCTGGTAGCTGGCCGTGACGGCGACCCGGGCGCCTGCCCGGAAGTAGGCCAGGTGGGTCTCGACGATCTCGGCCGGTGCCTCGAGGAGCAGGCGGGCCGACCAGAGCGGGTCGGACAGATCGTTGCCCCGTCGCTCGAGCTCAGTGGCAAGGCCCCCGTCCAGGACGACGATCCGGTCGCCCGCGAACAGGAGATCGACGGTCCCGATCATCGCCGGTCAGGGTACTCCCGGACATGACGGAGGGGCGTGCCTCGCGGCACGCCCCTCCGGGTCTCGGGGACCCTAGGTCCGGGCTCCGAACGGAGACCCTTCGGGATTACTCCCGGCGGTTCCGTCGGCGGGACCGATTGGACGTCGGGCTGAGCAGCCCGATCGCCACGGCGATCCCGAGGAGTGCGATGAGGACGATGGGCAGGCCTGAGCCGGTCCCACCGCTACCCGAGCCGTCGATCGTGTCGGTCGGCGGAAGGGTCGTCTTGGGCTTGCCGGTCGCGGCGTCGACTTCGCCCGAGGGCACAGCGATCGTGGGGGTCGGCAGGGCCGTGGTCGGGGTGGGCTGGCCGTCGGTCGGGGTCGGCTCGGCCGGGGTGGCCGTCGGCGCCTCGGTCGGGGTCGGCTGCGGGGTCGGGGTCGGGTCGGCGACATCGACGTGGGCCTGGGACGTGTCCTTGACCTCGGTGTTGCCGTCATGGCCGGTGGCCGTGGCGACGTCCGTGGTCGATTTGGTCACGTTGCTCGTGCACTTGAACGTCCAGGTCTCGTCGAGATCGAGCTTGTTGTCGTTGTCGGAGTCGCCCGACTTCAGCTCGATGGTGCCGCACGAAGGCTTGTCGGTGACGTCGACGTTGGTCAGCGCGACGTTGCCGACATTGGTGACCTTGAAGGTGTAGGTGACGTCACCGCCACCGGCCGCCAGGCTGTCCGGCGCAGGCCGACTTGACGATCTTGATGCCCGGGCGTGCAGGCGATCTCTTCGAAGATGTCGTCGAACAGGTTGGGCAGGCTCGCTGCCGTCCACGACGTGGCGATAGGCGCCGGCCGGCTTGGCCAGCGACTGCATCAGGGGCAGGTCGACCTGGCTGAGGCCGGTCCCACCTTCACCGACGGCGATCGAGTAGACCACGTCGGCCGAGGCCTTCAAGGAGTCGATATTGGCCTGGGTCGGGCGAGCACCGCTGGCGCCCGTGTTGTCCGGGTTCGGTCGACCGTCCGACAGCAGGATGATGACGTGCTTGACGGGCAGTCCACCGCGGCTGGCCTCACCATTGGCGTTCATGTCGCCGGCACCGGTGGCCATCCCCTGGCGGAGCGGCGTGTTGCCGGCCGAGGTCAGACCGTCGATGTTGGCCTTGACCGTCGCCGCGCTCGAGGTGCCGAGCGCGAGCTCGACCGACGAAGCTGCCATTGCCGAACTTGGTCAGTCCGACGTGATGGATGTTCGGCGAGCCGCCGACGCCACCGGTCGCGTCGAGCGAGTCGACCAGGCCGTCAGCCGCATCCTTGGCCCAGAACAGACGAACGTGACCGTCGGTGGCCCACTGGGCCTCGCCCATGCTGCCCGACCGGTCGATGATGAACTCCACGTCGAGCGGCTTGCGGCCGCAGCCCTGGAGCGGATCCGCGGCGAGGGCCGCCGGTGCCATCTGAGAGCCGACCGGGACGATCGCAGCCGAGGCCATCAGCAGACCTGCAGCGGCGGCGGTCCCCGCCGATCGAAGGTGCCCGCGCAATCGGGCCGTCGTTGCCGTCATTCGATCCCCTGTTCCTTTCGCTGCGCCGGATCCGGCGGACGATACCTGCGCCCTTGGACGGCCGGTCGTCACGACCTGGAAGGTCGGAAGCGGCGCGGTCCCCGAGAAGGCGAGAGGAGGACCCATTCGGGTCATCCATGCCTAGTACCTTAGTCAGGGGTACTTAACGGCCGACATTACAAATGACCCTGATTTGTGGTCATTTGACTACGTTCTGTTGACGAAATGCCACACCCTGTGCGGACTGGTTAGGAATTGATGACACTTGGGCTGTCCGTACGGATGCGGTGCGGTTGGGGGTGGGTCGACGGTCGATCGAGCCGGGCAGCGAACGACCCGCCGGGAGGACCGACGGGTCGCATGGCGGACTGAGCCGGCGATGGCTACGCGATCAGGGCAGGACCAGGTGGACCGGGTTGCCCAGGATCTCGACCTGCCAGGTGGTCAGATCGAACGCCTTGTCCGTCTTGTTGCCGCCCATCGTGTACTGGATCCGCCACCAGCCGGGTTCCGGGTCGCCGGACGACTGCGGCGCGGTGTAGTTCGTGAGCGGGATGTCGATCGTCAGCCAGCAACCATTGAAGACCGAGGATCCGCCCGTGTTGGCCGTGATCGACGATCCCGAGCCGCTGGCTGGGCAGGCCGAGCCACCCGACGGGGTCCCGTCCTTCGAGGTCCAGGTGAAGCTGGCTGGGGTCGGGGCAGCGCCCTGGACCGGCCGGAGGATGCGCAGGGTGGCCGACAGGTTGCCGGTGTCGCCCGGATCCCACAGCTTGATCCGCATCGTCTTGCCCGAGTGGACCTTGTCGATCTGGGCAAGGTAGAACTCAGCCACGTCGCCGCCGTCGAGCGGGGTGTAGGCCTCCATGGCCCCGATGCCGTAGATCCGCGGTCCGCTGCTGCCGCCGGAGGCCGTGGTCCACAGGGCGAACGAGTTGTGGCCGTTGGCATCATCCATGGCACTGGGGCTGGTCGGGCTGGTCGAGGTGGTGTGGAGTCGGTAGGTGTGGCCGCCCTGCAAGGTCACGGACAGCGGGTACCAGCGATCGTGCCAGTAGCGGCCGTCGCCCTTGTTGTTGGTCGCGCCCTGCGAGCAGTCGGTCGAAGCGCCGGCGCTGCCCAGGTTCGGGCCGCCCAGGCTCTCATCGGACGCCCGGATGTTGGCGAACAGGTTGCCCGACGAAGCGATGACCCCGTTCTTCACATCGTCGTCGAGGTCGTATGGCGTGTTCATCGTGTCGTACAGGGTGTAGTAGGCGCTCGTCGCGTTCGATCCGCCGAAGTAGCGATCGCCCGTCCCGTACTGACCGCTGGTGTCGGTCGCGCAGAAGACCGGATCGTAGATCCAGATCTGCCCGGCGCCGGCGCCGGCCGGGATCTCGATCCCGTAGTTGTAGTAGGTGACGGGGTCGTATTCAGCGTTGGTCCCGGACGTTCGCGGGTTCCAGTGGGGCAGATAGGCGTCGCCGTTGACCTTCTCGGCACCCTGGTTGATGAAGGTGCCCCAGAAGCCGCGGGGCGTGAGGCTGCTCCCATCAGGCGCATCGAGGTTGGCGTCCGGCACGAAGACCGTCGTGGTGTAGTGGACCCGGACCTCGAGGTAGTCGAGGTTGATGGTGCCGTTGCAACTGCCCGGGTGGACGCTCTCGGCCCGGATCCGGAAGTTGCCGTCGGCCAGGTCCGAGGTGGACCAATTGGCCCGGTTCCACAGGTCGGTGGCGCCGCCCAGGACACGGACGGCGTCCGGGTTCCCGTCGAGGTCGAGCGTGTTCTGGATCCCGGTACCGTTGCCGGTCGTGTAGCTGAAGCCGTCATTGGACGACAGGCGGACCTGGATCTGACAATTGCTGCCGACCGTCCGATCGGCCTCAAGTCGGACCTCGATCCCGGCGATGGTGGCACCCCCCGGCACGACCATCGAGTTGTTCAACGCGGTCCGCGGCGTCCCCCAGGCCTGCTGCTCACCGTTCGCATTGGACGTCGCGAAGTTGTTGTCGCTCTGGTAGACGGCCCCGAAGTTGGCCCAGCCGCTGGTCCCCTTCGGGGCGGTCACATGTAGCCAGCCGGTGTCGCCGTCGGTGACCTTGTCGATCCCGCCGCCCGGGGTCCGGACCTTGCCGAAGACACCGTAGTAGTTGTCGGGGCTGCCCATCGGGACGGGCAGCACGAACTCCGCCTGCGCCGTCCGTGTCGCCTGGATGGAATCCAGCCCGAAGATGCGCATGAAGAAGGTGCCCACTGGGGCACTGATGGTCACGTTGAGACGGCGCTTGTTGCTCGAGTCCTGGAGCGGGGTGACGGTCACGCCGCCACCGGCGCTGTAGCCGTTCTTGACGGCTTCCTTGCGGGCCAGGTCGTAGGCCGTCGTGGTGTCGCTCGGCAGATGGACCACGCCGGCCAGGGCTGCGGCGTCCGCGGCCCGCTGGACGCGCAGGCTGTTGGCCCAGTACCAGCTGATGTCGACGACCATCGCGGTGATCCCGGTCAGGACGAAGATCGAGACCGCGAACAACACGAGCATCTGGCCACGGGCGGCCATCCGACGCCGGACACCCGACCGAGACCCCGCCGACCGGGGGTGGACGGCACGAAGGTGCGAACCCATCCCACTTCCTTCCCTTTGTGAGGACCCATTCGGGCTATCCGGTCCTAGTACCGTAGTCAGGGGTACTTGACGGCCGACATTACAAATGCGCTTGTCAAGGGCGTTCCGACGATGTTCCGTTGCCGAAATGCCCCGGCAGGTCCAGTCCGGTGGGGTATTCGTGAGTCTTGAGGGATCGGGCCGCCTGAAGTGCGGTCCGGTGCGGTGCTCGCGGGTGCAGCGATACCCGGTGACGGGCGAGGGGGTTCCGGGCTGGCGACGCAGGGCCCCGAGGGCCCTGCGGTCAGGGGATGATCAGGTGGACGGGGTTGCCGTTGATGCCGACTTCCCAGGTCGTGGTGTCGTTGGCCTGGCTCATCTCGTACTCGATCTTCCACCAGCCGGGCTCCGTCTCGCCGGCCGGCGTGAGGCCCCCGGCGCCGTACGTCTTGCCCAGCGGGATCGAGATCGAGATCAGGTGGTTGTTGAACAGTGGGGACCCGTTCGAGGTCTGGATCTGGGTCACGTCCGTGCCCGATCGGCCGTCGTCGGACGTCCAGTCGAAGTGGGCGTAGTTGTAGGCATCGCCGTCCGGCGACAGGATCCGCAGAAAGGCGTTGCCGTTGGACTCGCCCGGGTCGAACAGGTCGATGGTCATCGTCTTGCCGGCGTGGACGTCCTCGATCTGGGCCAGGTAGAACAGGCCCTTGCCCGAGGCGAGGTTGGCGTAGACGGCCATCCGGCCGGCACCGTAGACCCGGGCGACGCCACCCGAGGATCCGACCCAGATCGAGAACATGTTCTCGGCGCCGACATTGGCGTTGGCCGCGTCGAGGGTCGTGTTGACATTGACCCGGTACATCCCGCCGGCCAACCCCGACTTGAGGACGACCCAGTCGTTGTGGGCGGGATCGGACGAGCAGTCCTGGCTGTTCGCGAGACCCTTGTTTGCGGGCGTCCCGAAGTCGCCACTGAAGTCGCCCATGGTCTTGTTGCCGGGGTCGTAGGTCAGCGTCGCGAGCGGGGCCCCATCGTCCGATGGATCGAGTGGGGTGTTGTGCATGTCGAAGAGGCGATAGGTCACGGCGACCGGCTTGATCACGGTCCCGTTGGGGCTGTCGGTCCAGTGGTCGCCCGCACCGAACGACCCGCCGTGTCCATTGTCCCCGGTGGCACAGAACATCGGGTCGAACAGCTGGACCTGGCCGTTGGTCGCGCCGCCGCTCAACTCCACGGTGTAGTCGTAACCATTGGCGTCGTAGTCAGGGTTGGCGTTGCCTTTGGGCACGCCCAGTCCGCCGCCGATATGTGACGGGGCGTAGCGGTCTCCGTTCTCGCGGAGCCCACCGGACGTGAAGACAGCCCCCCAGATGTTCTGCGGGGCGAGCGGGCTGCCGCCCAGCGGGTTGGGAACTGACAGGGTCTGGTTGCCCGCGGCCTGGGTGTACACGGTGACCGTCAGCGCGTCGACCGACACCGTGGCGGCATTGTTGCAACGCAGATTGCTCGAGTTGGTCGAGTCGTCGGCCGACTCGGGGTCGTAGGCGCGTAGCCGGACCCGCAGCTGACCGTCGGCCAACTGGCCCGGCGACCAGGTCCGTCCCCAGGTGTCGCTGGAGCTGCCAGCGCTCGGCCAGCTGCCCGCAGCCGGGTCGCTACCCGTGAGGTCGATCAGGGCGCCGGCGTTGGTATACGTCGCGCCGTTGTCCCAGGACAACTCGACGCCCAGCTGGCAGCCCGCCGCATCGCTCGACTTCGCTTCGACCTGGACCTTGATGCCTTGGATCGTGAGGCCGGACGCGATGTTGAAGCCGAAGTCGCCGTAGGCCTGGGTGTCGCCGTTCGACCCGGTCCCGACCGTCCCCGTCGCGTACTGGTCGTTCGAGGACCATGCGTCATCGGGGTTCTTGAAGTCGTTGTTGGGACTGGACGTCTGGGACCAGCTCGGGAAATGCGGGGCGGTGGCGGTCTTCGGACTCTGACCCTCGTAGAAGCCGACCCCGTAGTAGTTCTGGGGACTGCCCATGGGCACCGGCAGGATGAACTCGGCGCTGGCGTTGCGGGTCGCCTGGATCGAGTTCAGTCCGAAGATGCGCATGAAGAAGGTGCCCACGGGGGCGCTGATCTTGACATTGAGCTGGCGGGCGTTATGAGCATCTTTGAGCGGGGTGACGGTGGTCCCGCCGCCGGCGCTGTAGCCGTTCTTGGTGGCTTCGTCGGTGGCCACGGTATAGGCCTGGCTGGGGTTGCCCGGCAGCCATACGACACCGGCCAGGGCGGCCGCATCGGCCGCCCGCTGGACGCGCAGGCTGTTGGCCCAGTACCAGCTGACATCGACGACGATGGCGGTGATCCCGGTCAGGACGAAGATCGACACGGCGAACAACACGAGCATCTGGCCACGCGCGGCCATCCGACGACGGACGGCGCTGGTGGACTGGCGGGCACGGTCCAGGGGACCCATTTCGATCGTTCTCCTAGCTCGGGTTGAGCGCCATGATGGTGTGGTCGGACATCGAGAAGGCCGGGGTCCCGGTCATCCCCAAAAAGACCCCCAGCGGACTGATCAGGCGATAGCTGTAGATGAGCCCGATGCCGATCGAATCGGGGGTCGAGCCGTTGTCCCGGCCACAGGCGTTCCAGCCGACGCTGCTCGACTTGAACAGGAGCGGCACGCCGTCGACGGTCGGACCGGCGCCCGGGACCCAGATGTTGATCGGGCCGGCCGGACCGCCCGAGGCGTTGGACTGGTAGATGGTCAGCTGGCTGATCCGGTTGATATCGACCGGTGAGCCGGGCGAGGTCAGGACCCGCTGGACTCCGGCGATGATCTCCTGGTCGACCTGGGCGCAGGGCACGCTCGCGGTGCCCTTGCCCAGGGCGGCCCCGGTCCGGGCACCTTCGCGGGTGGCGTACTCGAGGGTCAGGTTGTGGCTGAAGGCGAAGCCGAACTCGAGCATCCCGAACAACAGCATGATGAAGACCGGGACCGATACCGCGAACTCGACCAGGCTCTGGCCGCGGGCGCCGCTGCGTCGGCCGAGGTGGAGGCGCTGGAGCCTGCTCACAGGACCGGCTCCATCCGCATCGCGTTCGATTCGACCATCGTGTAGTCCGTCGTGCCCAGCCCGATGAACGAGCCGAGCGGGGTGAACGGGGTGTAGTGATAGGTGATCCGGACGCCGATCGTGTCGACCCCGCCCGAGCCGCAGCCGGCCTGGATGTTGCACCGGTTGGTCTCGAGATAGCCGCCCGAGGTCAGGTTGTACGGCGCGGTCCAGGCGATCCCGCCGGGCAGGGTGCAGGGGGTCGAGCCCGAGCGCGGGTAGACGTTGACCGCGCCGGTCGGCAGGCCGTTCTTGTCAGCCTTGTAGATCCGGACCTCGGTCACCCGGGCGGTGCTGGCCGGTGGCCCGATGGCGTCCTCGACCTTCTTGAGGATGACGCAGTCGGAGCCGACGGCATTGCCTGCCTCGGCGGCGATGAGCGAGGCATCGCGGCTGGCGAAGTTGATCGAGAGCAGGGCGTTGAACACCAGCCCGAACTCGATCATGCCCATCAGCAGGACGAAGAAGATCGGGAAGACGAGGGCGAACTCGACCAGGGACTGGCCGCGCTGGGAGGGCTGTCGCTTCGCTCGGTCGGGTCGCTTCACGCGGTCGGGTCGCTTCACGCTGTCAGGTTAGGAAGCGAGACCTTTCGCGCCGGATTGAATCGTTGCCCGGGCGCACCGAGAACTCAACGGAAAGCGGCCGAGCCGTCGGATGACCCGAACGGCTCGGCCGATAAGGACGGAGGGCGAAATACTCCGCCCACGGAGAGTCTTACGGAACGACGAGGTGGACCGGGTTGCCTCGGATCTGGACCTTCCAGGTCGTGACGTCGTTGGAGGTACCGGTGCCGTTCATCGTGTACTTGATCTTCCACCAGCCGCTCTGCGCTGCGGTGTAGGTGGTCGGGATGCTGACCTGGATGGTCAGCCAGCAGCCGTTGTAGGTCCCGGCGGTGTTGCCCGACGTTGGTCTGGATCGACGTGACGCCGGTCCCCGACAGGGAGTCGCAGTTGGCCGCGTTGGCATTGGTCGTGCCCTTGGCCGCGGTGTAGTCGAGGCTGGCCGGAGACCAGCCGCTGGTGGTCGGGACCTCGATCTCGATCGACGCGCTCAGGGGCTTGGTGTCGCCCGGATCCCACAGTGCGATCTCGACCGTCTTGCCGGCGTGGACCGCGTCGATCTGGGCCAGGTAGAACTCGGAGGTGGTCGCCGAGCCCGAGGCCGACAGCGGGGTGAACATCTGCATCGCGCCGATGCCGTAGATCTTGGGCGTCCCACCGCTGGCCGAGGCATACAGCGCGTAGCTGTTCTCGCCGTCGGTCCCGCGCTGGTCGGCCACGTTGGTCGGATCGGTCGAGGTGGCGTGAAGTCGATAGACCTTGCCGTTCGCCCCACCGCTCAGGCCGCTGGCCAGCAGATACCACTCGTCGTGGTAGTCGCGGCCGTCGCCGTACGTCCCGATCGTGCTGGTGGTGTGCTTGCACTCGGAGCCGCTGCTGCCGCCCATCGTCGTGTCGGACGCGGCGACCGATCGGAACAGGCCGTTCGAGTTGGCGATCGGCGCGCCGTCGTCGGTCATGTCGTACTGGGTGCCCTTGGTGTCGTACAGCTCGTAGAACGTGCTGACCGGATCGCCCGCGCCGCTGAACCAGCGGTCGCCGGTGCCCTTGTCGGTCTGGACGGCGCAGAAGACCGGGTCGTAGACGTAGACCGCGCCGTTGGACGTGCCGGCCGGCATCTCGACGGCGTAGTTGTAGTAGGCGTCGGCGTCGTAGGCCGGGTTGGTCGCCCCGCCGACGGTGTCGTAGTAGGTCTGGAAGGCGTCGCCGTTGACATTGGCCGCACCCTCGGTGTTCTGGGTCGCCCAGAAACCGCGCGGGTTGAGCGCCGATCCATCGGCCTGGTAGCAGCTGGCCACGCCGGGGCAGGCGGTCCCGGGACCCTGCAGGTTCTTGTCGGTGAGGGTCGTGGTGGCGGTCGTCGTGGTCGTGGTCGTGGTCGTCCATGACCAGTAGACCCGTGCCTCGAGCATATCCAGGTTCGTCTGCGGCAGCGTGGTGCAGCCCTTGATCACGGTCAGGCGGACCCGGAAGTTGGTGTCCGAGAAGTCGTTGCGAACCCACGTGTGGGGCGTGGCCGGACCCCAAGCCGTCGTGCTCGTCGTGCCGCCCGACGACGGCAAGGTGGAAGTGGCCGCGCTCCCGACCGGCGTCGTGAGGTTGGGTGACGCGATCTGGCTCCCCCAGTTCGTCCCGCCATTCCAGGACACGTCGGCCTTCATCGTGGTCCCGGCGCAGGCCGAGGCCATCCAGGTCTTGGTCAACCGGACCTGGAGCCCGATGATCGTGAGCGTCTGGCCGACACCGGGGGTCGGGATGGCATTGGCGCCGCCGAGGAGCCCGAACCCACTCCATTGCTGGGCCGAGTTGGTCGTGCTCGTCCTGGCGTAGACGCTGTTGCTCGAGTTGACGCTGTTGATGAGCGTCCCGCTCGAGGCGGTCCAGTTCGCCGTACCAGGCGCGGTGGTGTCGACCATGCCCCAGCCCGAGTCGCCGGTGGCCGTGCTCGTGTTGGTCGTGGTCGCCTGGTCGGTCGAGGTCAGACCGCGGGTCAGCCCGAATACGCCGTAGTAGTTCTCCGGGCTGCCCATCGGGCACCGGCAAGACGTACTCCGCCTTCGACGAGCGGGTCGCCTGGATCGTCGGGCATCCCGAAGATGCGCATGAAGAAGGTGCCCACGGGGGCGCTGATGGTGACGTTCAGGCGACGCTTGTTGGTCGTGTCCTGGAGCGGGGTGACGGTGGTCCCGCCGCCGGCGCTGTAGCCGTTCTTGGTGGCTTCGTCGGTGGCCACGGTGTAGGCCTGGCTGGGGTTGCCCGGCAGCCATACGACACCGGCCAGGGCGGCCGCATCGGCCGCCCGCTGGACGCGCAGGCTGTTGGCCCAGTACCAGCTGACATCGACGACGATGGCGGTGATCCCGGTCAGGACGAAGATCGACACGGCGAACAACACGAGCATCTGGCCACGCGCGGCCATCCGACGACGGACGGCGCTGGTGGACTGGCGGGCACGGTCCAGGGGACCCATTTCGATCGTTCTCCTAGCTCGGGTTGAGCGCCATGATGGTGTGGTCGGACATCGAGAAGGCCGGGGTCCCGGTCATCCCCAAGAAGACCCCCAGCGGACTGATCAGGCGATAGCTGTAGATGAGCCCGATGCCGATCGAATCGGGGGTCGAGCCGTTGTCCCGGCCACAGGCGTTCCAGCCGACGCTGCTCGACTTGAACAGGAGCGGCACGCCGTCGACCGTCGGACCGGCGCCCGGGACCCAGATGTTGATCGGGCCGGCCGGACCGCCCGAGGCGTTGGACTGGTAGATGGTCAGCTGGCTGATCCGGTTGATATCGACCGGTGAGCCGGGCGAGGTCAGGACCCGCTGGACTCCGGCGATGATCTCCTGGTCGACCTGGGCGCAGGGCACGCTCGCGGTGCCCTTGCCCAGGGCGGCCCCGGTCCGGGCACCTTCGCGGGTGGCGTACTCGAGGGTCAGGTTGTGGCTGAAGGCGAAGCCGAACTCGAGCATCCCGAACAACAGCATGATGAAGACCGGGACCGATACCGCGAACTCGACCAGGCTCTGGCCGCGGGCGCCGCTGCGTCGGCCGAGGTGGAGGCGCTGGAGCCTGCTCACAGGACCGGCTCCATCCGCATCGCGTTCGATTCGACCATCGTGTAGTCCGTCGTGCCCAGCCCGATGAACGAGCCGAGCGGGGTGAACGGGGTGTAGTGATAGGTGATCCGGACGCCGATCGTGTCGACCCCGCCCGAGCCGCAGCCGGCCTGGATGTTGCACCGGTTGGTCTCGAGATAGCCGCCCGAGGTCAGGTTGTACGGCGCGGTCCAGGCGATCCCGCCGGGCAGGGTGCAGGAGGTCGAGCCGGAGCGCGGGTAGACGTTGACCGCGCCGGTCGGCAGGCCGTTCTTGTCGGCCTTGTAGATCCGGACCTCGGTCACCCGGGCGGTGCTGGCCGGTGGCCCGATGGCGTCCTCGACCTTCTTGAGGATGACGCAGTCGGAGCCGACGGCATTGCCCGCCTCGGCGGCGATGAGCGAGGCATCGCGGCTGGCGAAGTTGATCGAGAGCAGGGCGTTGAACACCAGCCCGAACTCGATCATGCCCATCAGCAGGACGAAGAAGATCGGGAAGACGAGGGCGAACTCGACCAGGGACTGGCCGCGCTGGGAGGGCTGTCGCTTCGCTCGGTCGGGTCGCTTCACGCGCTGCGTCCGCCTCTGTCGCTGGAACGGATGGCAAGGCCCTCAAGACCATCGCCACTGGATACCGTCTAGCCTAGGAAGCTGGACCTTTCGCGCCTCATTACGAAAGTGCGCCGCTGCACAGCCCGAAGGTCACGGGGGCGCCCCCGGACCATCGTCAGACGGGTCGCTCGGAGCGCTCCGCGGGGACCGTGAATCTGAACCCGGCGCCACCCCACGGAGCGGGCACGTAGCGGATCGAACCGCCCATCGCGCGGACCAATCCACGGGCGACATCCAGGCCCAGTCCGGTCCCGTCCAGGCCCTGGCTGGTGGAGCCGCGCTCGAACCGGCGGAAGACCTTGGCCCGCTCGTCGGGCGGGACCCCGGGGCCGTGGTCGAAGACCGTGACGGCGATCCGCTCGTCCGCGTCGGTCGGCTCGATGACCACCTCGATCGCTCCAGACGGAGCGTACTTGAGGGCGTTGTCGAGGAGCATCCAGACGACCTGTTCGAGGGCTGCCCGGTCGGCGAAGGCGACCATGCCGGCGGCACGGTCATCGATCTCGAACGGACGCTCCGACCCGAGCGACGCCCAGACCCGCCGGACGATCGGCGCCGGCGATACCGGCTCGGCCTCGACCCGGAGCGTCCCGGCCTCGAGCCGGGAAAGGGTCAGCAGCTGACCGACCAGCCGGGCCAGCCGGTCGGTCTGGACCCGGATGACCTCGACGCCCTCGCGCGCGTGCGCGTCCGTCGAGTCGGCCGTCGCCAGCTCGTCGGCGACCACCGCGATGCTCGTCAGCGGGGCCTGGAGGTTGTGGCTGACGCCGCGCAGGAAGTCGCCCTGGAGTCGGGTGAGCCGCCCGAGCCGGTCCACCCGGTCGAGGGTCCGAGCGTGGACCGCGGCGTCGTCGATGGCCGCCCGAAGAAGCCTCGCGTAGACATCCAGGAGCGACTGGTCGGCCTCGGACCAGTCGCGTCCGACTGGCAGGCGACCGGCCAGCCGGGTCCCACCCGGCGCGGAGCTGTCGTCGTCAGCCAGCGGACCGAGGGCGGCCGAGACGAGTCGGCCCCGGGCGATCCCAGCCGCGGTCCCGGTACCGGTCGGGCCAGCCTGCGTCGGGCGAGCGGTGGCCTGCACGAGGACGGCCCCATCGGCGTCCTCGAGGGTCACTTCGGTCAGCTCGAAGATCCGGCTGGCTGCCGCGACACCCTGGGCATGGACCCGCCCGACGCCAAGATCGGGGGTCAGCTCGGCGATCGCCCGGATGGCGGCCCGCAGGATCCGGTCGCGCCGCTCGAGGGTGTCGCCCATCCGGTCGAGGGCCGTGGCAAGTCGGCCGATCTCGTCGCGATCGTCGGCTGGCAGGCGGATCGCCAGGTCACCTGCGGCCATGGCGCTCAGACCGCCGCCGATGGCATCGAGGCGGAGACGCAACCGACGACCCAGGAGGATGGCCAGGATGGCCGCCCCCAGGACGCCCAGCAGGAGACCCGCCGCGAGCAACGGAACGAGCTGGCTGCCGACCGTCCGCAGACCTTCGATCCGCATCGTCGCCACGTACCAGCCGACGGGTCGACCGTCGAGATCCGTGAGGGTCAGCGAGCCACCGGCCAGTCCGGCCCGCAGAGCGGCCGCCTGACCCGGGTCGGCGGTCGGGTCGAAGACCGGTGCATAAGCCGTCGCGGCAGCCTGGTCGCTGGCGACCAGCAGTCGACCGGACCGATCGAAGACCGCGCCATCGAAGCCGGTCACCTCCCGGGCGTCGACGATGAACGTCGGGTCCAACCGCCGGGCGAAGGCCAGACCGACCGGCTTGCCCTGGCCGGCCGCGACGCCGGGTCCGGTCCGGCCGGTCAGATCGATCGGCCGGAAGTCGACCAGGTAGACCCCATCGCCGAGGTCGGTGTAGATCGGGCCCGTCGGCGGGCTCGACCTGGCCAGGGCCTGGCTGGTCAGCGCCGCCAGGGCGGCCGCCGCCTGGTTCGGGCCACCCGTGACCTGGCGATCGCCGTCGATCAAGGCGATCGCGTCGACCTCGCCGCGGTCGACCTGGAACTGGATCACATCGCGACGGATGGCCTCCAGATCGAGCGCCGCGACCTCCTCCTGGAGGATCGACCAGGTGGCATAGCTCTCGGTGGTCTCGGTCAGGTCCGCGGCGTCGCGAGCGAGCACTGCAGCGACGCCGCCGATGGCGGTCCGGGCCTGGGCGAGAGCCTCGCCGCCGACGACGCCCTCGACCGAGCGGATGGCTGCCACCCCGAAGATGGCCAGGGGCACGACGGCCACCAGGATCAGGACCAGGATGACCTGACGTCGATAGGTCAAGCCCCGGCCGCCCCGCCGCGACCCGTCGGGCATCGGTGCGGTCAGCTGGCCGCGACCAGCCGATAGCCCCCGTTCCGATCGGTCAGGAGGTGTCGCGGTTCGTCCGGGTCGACTTCGATCTTGCGCCGCAGTCGTCGGATGGCGACCCAGACGTAGGCCGGGTCGGCGCCATCGGAATCGCTCCAGACCCGGGCCAGGATCTGCTCGGTGGTGATGGTCGTGCCCAGGTTGGCCGCCAGGGTGGCCAGCAGGCGGGTCTCGGTGGGGGAGAGGGCTACCGGTCGACTGGCCACGATCGCCTCGCGTCGACGGAGGGCCAACGACAGGTCCGGTCCCAGCTCGAGCAGCTCGCTCGGGATGCGCTCGTTGAGTCTGCGCAGGACGCGGTTCAGCCGGGCCACCAGCTCGGGGTAGTCGAACGGCTTGGTGATGTAGTCCTCGGCGTAATGCTCGATGAGGTCCGTCTTCGAGCGCGACGTAGCCACGGCCGACAGGACGACGATCGGGATATCGGCGCGCTTCTTGATGGCCGCGGCGACCTCCTCACCAGATGTCCCCGGCATGGTCAGGTCGAGCAGGACGAGGTCCGGCCACGACTCATCGATGGCCGCCAGGGCTTCCGGGCCGGAGCTGGCCACGGCTACCTGGAAGCCGTCCCGCCGAAGACGGGCACCGAGGAACTGGGTCAACTGCACGTCGTCGTCGACGAGCAGCAGGCGATGCCGATCGGTCATGGCCGGCTGCCGGTCCCTCCACCGATCCCGGTGCCCGTGCCCGACCCGCCTCCGCCCGATGTTCCCGGGTCGGCTGGGGCGGTCGCGACGGGAGCCCCGCCGTTGGCGGTCCCACCGGCCGTCCCAGAGCCGCTCGCGGTGCCACCCGACGTTCCGGTACCGGCGCTGCCGATCCCGCCGGTCCGCGGCGAGGCGTGAGGCGGGTCGGGTCGACGCGATGAAGTGGCCGGTCGGCTCGTTGCCTTCGGACCGGCGTCACCGACTCCGCCACTCGGCTCCGGCTGTGCCGATCCGGCCAGATCGGTGGCCGTCGGGCGGAACGGGCCGTCGGCGACGTCGTCGGATGTCGGCGCGACGCGAACGATCAGGTTGGTCGGTGGACCGCCTGAACCGACCCGCACCCACAGGGTCAGCGATGGATCGGTGAAGACCCGCCAGGCGCCGATCCGCCCGGCGTCGCTGAAACCGGCGCTCAGCAACTGCTCGGCGTAGGCCGCGATGGTCGACTCGGGCGACAGCTGGGATGTGAACGAGAAGAAGTCGTCGGCTCCATCGACGCCAGGTCCGGCGGTGCCGTCGGCGGTCGACAGTCCCGGGCGCGGGACCGAGGCGAGCCCATCCGGAACCGGTCGGACACCACTCGGCGGGGTCGGGGTGACGACTTGGGGGCCACACGCGGCGACGCTCGCCATCGCCATGAAGGCGAGGGCCAGGAGGCGGCGATCGACCCGTCTGGGGCTCAGCGAACGTTCCTTTCGATGGGCACTCCGGGGTGCCACCTTACCGTCGACCTGACACCATCCTAGCGCCTCGGCGTCATGTCTCCCATATCCGGACCGCCCTCATTTCGAGTGCACGCCCGAATCGTGTCGCTCGCATGCACCGCCCGGTCGGCTCAATCGAGGCGCAGGTTGGGCAGGACCTCGCGCCCGAACACGTCCAGGAACTCCGCCTGATTCCGGCCGACGTTATGGATGTGGATCTCGTCGAAGCCCATATCGACGTAGTGCTGGATCTGACTGGTGTGCCAGGCCAGATCCGAAGTCATCAGACAGCGATCGATGAAGTCCTCCGGCCGGACCAGCTTGGCCATCGCGGCGAAATCCTCGGGGTTCTTGATGTCCTGCTTGGGAAAGGGCATCCCACCGTTGGGCCACTCGCGCAGCGCGTTGTCGACGGCTTCCTGGTCGGTCCTGGCCCAGCTGATATGGATCTGGAGGAGCTTGGGCATGCCGCTCGGATCCTTGCCCGCCTCGCGGGCGCCCTCGTCGAACTTGCCCCAGAGCATCCCGATCTTGTCGTCGGCCGCGCCGACGGTGATCATCCCGTCGGCCAGCCGCCCGGTCCGCTTGGCGTTGACCGGGCCGGCGGTGGCGACGTAGACCTTGACCGCATCTTCGGGCCGGGTATAGAGCTTGGCGCTCTCGAGCTTGAAGTGGTCCCCGCGGTGTCGGACGACCGCCCCACTGAACAGCTTGTTGATGACCTCGATGGCCTCGAACATCATCGAGCTGCGGACGCCGATCTCGGGCCACTCCCCGCCGACGATATGCTCGTTGAGGGCCTCGCCCGCGCCCAGGCCGAGCCAGAAGCGACCGGGGTACATCGCTCCGAGGGTGGCCGCAGCGTGGGCGATGACCGCGGGGTGGTAGCGGAACCCCGGGCAGGTGACCGCGGTCCCGAAGGGCAGCGAGGTGCGCTGACCGAGGGCACCCATGAAGCTCCAGGCGAAGGCGCTCTGACCCTGTTGCGGAGTCCACGGGTGGAAGTGCTCGGAGACCATGAAGCCGGCATCGAAGCCGGCGGCCTCAGCCTGGGCGCACAGGTCCAGCAGCTCGGTCGGGTGGAACTGCTCGAGCATCGCGGCGTAGCCGATCTTGGTCATTCCATCAATCGTAGCCGAGCGGCCAACCGGGCACGGACGGCAAACCGCCGACACCCGGTTCGCGACCTGACCGCGACCGGACCGCGACCCGTCCCGCCCACACGAGCGAACGGCCGGCTCGGGTATCCTTGGCGGCGATATCCCAGACCCCCAGACCCACAGGTGGTGCCCATGAAGGTCGGCGTCGCCCGGGAGACCGCGGCCGGAGAACGGCGCGTCGCCCTGGTACCCGAAGTGCTCGGCAAGCTGACCGCTGCCGGGCTCCAGATCCTGGTCGAGGCCGGCGCCGGCGGCGGCGCAGCCATCCCCGACAGTGCCTACGTCGAGGCCGGAGCCACGGTCGTTTCGACAGCCGAGCTGTACGCCGGCTCAGACGTCGTGCTGCGCGTCCAGAAGCCATCCGAGGCCGAGGTCGGCAAGCTACGTTCGGGCCAGGCCGTGATCGGCTTCCTGGCTCCCCTGATCGACCCCAAGCTGGCCGCGACCCTGGCCGCCAAGGGAGTCACGGCGATCAGCCTCGATGCCCTACCCCGGACGCTGTCGCGGGCCCAGTCGATGGATGCCCTCAGCTCGCAGGCCAACGTCGGCGGCTACAAGGCGGTCCTCATCGCGGCCGACGCCTACGGCCGCTACTTCCCGCTCCTGACGACCGCCGCCGGGACGGCCAAGCCAGCCAACGTGTTGATCCTGGGGATCGGCGTGGCCGGCCTCCAGGCGATCGGGACCGCGCGGCGCCTCGGTGCCGTGGTCAAGGCCTACGACGTCCGTTCCGAGACCAAGGAGCAGGCGGCTTCGCTCGGCGCGACCTTCATCGTCCTGAAGTCGGTCGCGGACGCTTCCGGCGAGGGTGGCTATGCCCGCCAGCTGACGCCCGAGGAGCAGGCCGCCCAGCAGGCCGAGCTCAACGGCCACATCGCCACCATGGACGTGATCATCACGACAGCCCAGGTCCCGGGCCGACGACCGCCACTGCTGGTCACCGCGGCCGCCGTCGCCGGGATGAAGTCGGGCTCGGTCATCGTCGACATGGCCGCCTCGGCGCTGGGCGGCAACGTCGAGCTCAGCCGAGCGGGCGAGACGGTGGTGACCGACAACGGGGTCACGATCATCGCTCCGGACAACCTTCCGGCGACCATGCCGGCCGGCGCCTCGGCGTTCTACGCCCGGAATATCTCGGCGCTGCTCCTCCACTTCGTCAAGGACGGCGCGATGTCCTACGACTTCGAGGAGGAGATCACGGCCGGCACGGTCATCACCCACGGCGGGTCCGTCGTCCAGCCGGCCACCAAGAAGCTCCTTGAACCCGCGGCCCCGGCCGCCGGAGGTGCGACCGCATGAGCGAGCAGCTGCTCACCTCGCTGGCGATCTTCGTCCTGGCGATCCTGGTCGGGTTCGAGGTCATCGCCAAGGTCCCGGCCACCCTCCACACCCCGCTGATGTCGGGCGCCAACTCGATCCATGGGATCGTCCTGGTCGGCGCGATGATCATCGCCGCCGAGGCGGACAACCCGGTCAGCTATGCCCTGGCTTTCGTGGCCATGGTCTTCGGAGCGATGAATGTCGTAGGCGGCTACGTCGTGACCGACCGGATGCTCCAGATGTTCAGGAAGAAGCCCACGGCCGCGAAGGCCGGGTCCGAGGGCGCCCCGGGCGCCTCCGGGTCCTAGGCAAGGAGCGGCCGGATGTCCCTCGAGTGGATCTACACCTTCGTCTACCTGGCCTGGCTGGCGGGGGCCGCCTGCTTCGTGCTGGGTCTGCACCAGATGAATTCGCCCGCGACCGCCCGCAACGGCAACCGGCTCAGCGCGTCGGGGATGACCGTCGCGGTCGGCGCGACGTTGGTCTGGCTGATCGCCCAGCCGCGCGGCCTCAGCCCGGCGGCCTGGGGGGTGATCGTGGTCGGCTTCGCCATCGGCGGTGGAGCGGGTCTGTACACCGCCCGCTCGGTCAAGATGACCGCGATGCCGCAGCTGGTGTCGCTGTTCAATGCGGTCGGCGGCGGTGCGGCCGCCCTGGTCGCGATCGATGACTTCATCCGCCTGGCCGACAAGGGCGCCGACCTGTCGACGACGATCTTCGTGGTCCTGGGGGCCGTCATCGGATCGGTGACCTTCACCGGCTCGCTGATCGCCGGCGGCAAGCTCCAGGGACTGATCGCGGGCAAGCCGATCATGGTCCCCGGTGGCCGGTTCGTGACCATCGCGATCGCCCTGGTGGCGGTCCTCGGGACGGCGGCGCTCATCCTGGGGGCACTGGGCACCATCACCCTGACCAGCAGCGCCAGCCTGGCCATCCTGGCCCTGGTCGTGGCGGCCGGGATGATCTTCGGGATCACCATGGTCCTGCCCATCGGTGGGGCCGACATGCCGGTCGTCATCAGCCTGCTCAACTCGTTCACCGGGACCGCCGCGGCGATGGCCGGCTTCGTCCTGGGCAACCCGGTCCTGATCATCTCTGGCGCGCTGGTCGGTGCCTCGGGCGCGATCCTGACCAAGCTGATGGCCGATGCGATGAACCGCTCGGTCCTGAACATCATGGTCGGTGGCTTCGGCGGCGGCGACGCGGTCGCCGGGGCGGTCGGCGGGGCCGGTGGGTCGGTCCGCGAGATCTCGGCCGACGATGTCGCGATCCAGCTGGCCTACGCCCAACACGTGATCATCGTGCCGGGCTACGGGTTGGCCGTCGCCCAGGCCCAGCACCAGGTCCGCGAGCTGGCCGAGCTGCTGGAGGCCCGCGGGGTCGACGTCAAGTACGCCATCCATCCCGTGGCCGGTCGGATGCCGGGGCACATGAATGTCCTCCTGGCCGAGGCCAACGTGCCCTACCCCCAGCTCAAGGAGATGGAGGAGATCAACCCCGAGTTCGACCGCTGCGACGTGGCCCTGGTCGTCGGCGCCAACGACGTCACCAACCCGGCCGCCCGGCGGCCCGGCTCGCCGGTGTCGGGGATGCCCATCCTCGACGTCGACCACGCCAAGTCGATCGTGGTCATCAAGCGCTCGATGGGTCGCGGCTACGCCGGTATCGACAACGAGCTGTACGCCGACCCCAAGACCGGGATGCTCTTCGCCGACGCCAAGGACGGCCTGGCCGCCCTCGTCAGCGCCGTCAAGGCGGTCTGAGCCGGGGTTCCGAAGCGGGCGGCTGAGGAAGGCGGGGCGGGTTCGGGACTGCGGCGGGGCGGGTCCGGGCCTTGGGTCGGCGCCATGAGGGGGCCGCGGTGGGCCTCGTGGCCTGCTACGAGCCTCGTGGCCTGCTCCGAGCCTCGTGGCCCGCTGCGGCCTCTCGACCGACATATCACTGGCATCGTTACCAGGCCGTGATCTGACGCCTACGGACCCGATCAGGGCCGATCGACCCTTCCTGATGACCGAGATATCAGCAGCATTCGTATGAGTGTCGTTACGACAAGCGTCGACGGCATCTCGAGTCGATCGTCATATCCGCTAACAGTGGCGGTGATATCCAGCGGCTCGGTCGCGGGCCGAAGCCACCGTTCGAGCGACCCTCAGCGTGGTCGGCCATCGCTTCCGCTAGAACGGGCATTGCTAGGAGGGTCTCCCCGCGGCGCTGACCGAGCCAGGGTCGGTCGATCAGGCGGCTTACAGCCTCAGATAGGACGGGGATGACTGGGAGGAGGCCCTAACGCGCTCGCCGGAGCACCTCCGGGTGGCGTTAGCCCTTTGCTAGCAATGGCCGTTCTACTTGGGGTCGGCGCCAGATCCAGCAAGCAGGTCAGCGCGCCGAATTGACGACCGCGGGGCCAGGGCACTGCGTCTGCGCGGGGCGGCCTAGCGGTTCTTGTGCTTCTTGCCGTTCTTGGCGTGGCCGTTGCCGTTGCCCGGACCGGGGTCGGGCGACGAGACGTAGGCCACGGTCTCGGTCGGAGCGGCGATCTCGGCGACGTTCGCGGGTGCGGCCGGCCTCAGCGCGGTCTCGGTCGGAGCGGCGACCGCGGCGACGGGCGCGGGTGCGGCCGGCATCGGCGCGGTCTCGGTCGGAGCGGCGACCGCGGCGACGTTCGCGGGCACGGCCGGGTTTGGTGCGGGCATGGCCGCGACTGGCGCGGGGACGGCCGCGACTGGGACCGGTGGAGCCGGCGCGATGAACGGAGCCTGTGGCCGATGCGAGCGGGTGATCGGCGTGACCGGCCTGGCCACGAGCTTGGACGGCGCCACGGACGACGGAGAGTACGCCGTCGCGCCGGCCACGGGCGTGGCGACGAGCAGCACAGGTTCAGCGACCGATGCGGGCGGGGGTGCGGGTGCGACCGCCGCGATGGTCGTCGCCGCGACCGGTGCGACCACGGCAGGTGCGGGAGCGACCGCCGCGACCACGGCAGGTGCCCCATCTGCGAGCGTGTCGTCAGCAACGGGCGCGCCAGCGACCGTGACGACGGCAACCGGAGGTGCGACCGTCTCGACCGCCCCCGCCTCGGGCCGATCGGCCGCTCCTGACCCGGCCGCTCCGTCACTGTGGCGGATGACCAGCGGCGCCAACGTCCCGAGCGATTCGGCGACCACGACAGCGTCGTCACCGGACGCGATCCGGAAGTCCGAGGGCGGGTTGACGTACGACCGGCCGTCCCGACTGATCGAGAGCAAGGTCGCGCGATGGTCGACCCGCAATCGGGCGCTGATCTCGTCGACCGACATCCCCAGGTAGTCGTCCGGGATGGCGATCCGGTAGAGCTCGGACCCGTCGCCGCCGGACACGATGTCGGCGACCAACTCGGTCAATCCCGGGTACAGGGCCGACCGAGCCAGCAGCCGCGCACCCACCTGCGACGAGACGAGCAGTTCGTCGACATGTGCCCGTCGGAAATGGTCGGCGTGGCGCGGGTTGTTGACCTCGGCGACGGTCCGGACGGCCGGTGCGACCGACTCGATCGCCATCACCGTCAGGATCGAGCGCATGTCCGCGTCGTTGGTGTCGTCGGTGGGGAAGATGAGGGCGGCCGAGGCTTCGGCCAGCCCGGCTCGTTCAAGATCGGCCGGTTCGGTCGGGTCGCCCTTGACAAAGTAGACCCCTGGGCCCGCCGGGTTCTTGTCGAGTGGGGCGATGACCACGATCTTGACCTTGTAGTCGTCGGTCTCGAGCTCCTTGATGAGGTCGCGGGCCGTGGTATTCCAGCCACAGACCACCACGTGGCCCTCGTATCCGGACGCGCCCATACCCTGGCCCTCCTTGAGCAGGAAATCGATGACGATGGCGATGAGCGCCCCGGTGATGGTCCCGAAGAGCGCGACTCCGAACAGGATCAGCATCCAGCTGATCAGCCAACCGGCAGGTGAGGTGATGAACGCCGCGTCGCCCTGGCCCAGGACGGTGGTCAATCCCCAGTAGAAGGACGAACCGAGCGAGGCCAGCGTCCAGGGCTTCTCCAGGACCGTGACCAGGACCGCCGCGATCGCGACGATGACCAGGATGCCCTCGATCAGGGTGATGAAGAAGTGGCGGTCCAATTGGCCGCCCGCCCGGCGCGCGTAGAACCGGATGCGCCGGATGAGCGGCGAAGCGGACAGACGAGCAGACAGACGACGACGCATCAGGACGCGGAGTCTAGCCCCTTGCCGGCAAGACCTGAACCACCCGAACCACCCTTATCCGACCTAGTACGTCCGGACCCCCCTTATCCGCCACCGGTCAGCGGTCGGGTCCAGATCACCGATCGAGGTCGCGCCGCTGGAACCCCCAGGCCCCGATCAGCAGCCCACCGGCGGCCAGGACCGCGGCGGCGACCAGCCCGACCGGGTCGTAGATCCCCGCCATCGGCTTGCCGAGGTGCTGGAATAGCGACAGTTGAAGGATCGGGTCGGGCAGCTTGAGCGCCGGCCCGAGCGTGTCCAGGACGAACGTGGCGATCGCCAGGAAGCCCGTGACCGGTGCCGCGAGCGAGGCCCGGACCAGCCCACCGGCGGCCAACCCGACCCCGGCGAACGCGGCCGCCGCCAGCCCCAGGATCGCGCTGCCAACGACCGGGTCGACCAGATCGCCGGCCTGGGTCAGGACGGCGCCGGCGACCATGATCATCAGGACGACGGTCATGATCCCGATCGCTGCCATCGCCCCGAGACCGCTTGCCAGCATCCAGCGGACCCGCCCGATCGGCGCCGACATGACGACCGCCAGTCGGCCGCCCGTCTCGTCGGACGACCAGCCGGCCAAGATGGTGGCGGCGGCCAGGCACATGATCAGCGAGGCGAACCCGAAGAAGGCCAGCTGGAGGATCCCCGACGGCTGCGTGAAGTCGATGCCCGGGTAGATCCGGCTGATCAACTCGACGATCGACGGGATCGAGCCGATGCTCTCGGCGAATGCTTTGGCCGACGCGACGATCAGCGCCGCGTACAAACCGATGCCCAGACCCCAGGCCAGGGCGATCGAGGTCCGGTCGGCAGCCTGACGCCGGAACGGACCGCCGATCCCGGCCGGCAACGATGGCAGCCGCAGCCAGGTCAGGGCCGCCACATCGCCCAGATCGCGACGAACGAAGCCGACGACGCCGATGGCCAGGAAGCCGGCGCAGACGATCGCCAGCAACGCCATCGAAGGCCAGTCGGTCACGCCGGCCATCGGTCGCTGGCCCGCGGTCCACGACTGCCAGGACAGCGGTCGCAGCGCCGCGATGATCGGCGACAGGCTCGAATACGAATTGATCACGGTGCTGCCGAAGAGAGCGATGAGCCCGATCGCCATGGCCCGGGTCCGACCGACCCAGGGCGCCGCCGCGAAGGCGATCGATCCGGCGGTCAGCATCAGCAACCCGATGAGGAGACCCTCGCCGAGGGCCGCTCCGAGCGGGATCGCATCGCCCGGCAGCGACGCGAAGCGCTGACCGACCGCCCACGTCATCAGGGCGAAGATCGTCATCGCTGCGGCCAGTGCGGTCAGATGTCCGGCAACCTTCTGGAGCGCGATCGATCGGCGCCCATGCGCTGTCGAGGCGAGCAGATCCAGGCTCCCCTTCGCGGCCTCTCCGGCCAGCGTGCCGGACAGGGCGAGGATCGGCCAGACGCCGAAGATCACCACCAGGCTGTTACCGATCCGCCAGGATAGGAAGCCGCCCAGATGCTCGATGTCGATGGGATCGCCCAGCAGCCCGCGCAACGCCAGGGGCAGCGACAGGACGCCCTGGACGAACACCCGACGGAGTTCGAGCGTGGCGAACTCCGGGGCGCTGCCGAAGGGCGCGCCGGTCCCGAACATGAACAACCCGGCGACGATGCCGACGACCAGGGCGGCCCGCCGGCTGTCCTTGACCGTCTTCGAGTAGACGCTACGCAGGCCCATGATCGGCGCCCAAGGCATGGTCCGGGGCGAACGCCACTTCGGCGCGCCGATCGTCTCGGCGCTCACCCGTTATGGTCCGCCGCGTGCTGGCCGTACTGGGCCAGGAAGACGTCCTCCAGGTTGGGCTCGCGGCTGACGACATCCACCAGGCCGTGCGGTGCTGCCGCGGCCAGCACTGCCCCGACCGGGCCGCTGACCCGCATCGAGACCGTGGCGCCATTCGCCTCGAGCTGGCTGACCCCGTCCATGCCCTCGAAGACGGTCGTCGCGACCGGCTCGCTGAACGACAGCTCGACGTGGTGGTAGGCGAGCCGGCGGATGGCTTCGATCCGATCGACCTGGACCAGCCGACCCTCGCGGATGATGGCCACCCGGTCGCAGGTCCGGTCGACCTCGTCGATGATGTGTGAGCTGAGGAAGACCGTCCGGCCCTCAGCGCGAGCCTCGCGGACCAACTCGAAGAAGGTCTGCTGCATCAGCGGGTCGAGGCCGGCTGTGGGCTCATCGAGGATGAGCAGGTCGGGTCGGTGCTGGAGGGCGACGACCAGCCCGACCTTCTGCTTGTTGCCTTTGCTGTACTCGCGGAAGCGGCGGCTCGGATCCAGCTCGAGACGCTCGACGAGCTGGGCCACGAACGCCTGATCGACCCCGCCCCGGAGGTTGCCGAAGTAGGCGATCGTGTCGGCGCCGGTGAGTCGATCGTACAGATCGAATTCACCCGGCAGATAACCGACCCGCCGATGGATCGCGACCGGGTCGGCGGTCGTCTCGATGCCGAAGATCTCGGCCTTGCCCGAGGTCGGCCGGATCAAGTCGAGGAGGACTCGCATCGTGGTGGTCTTGCCCGCCCCGTTGGGACCGAGAAAACCGAAGATCTCGCCCTGCTCGACATCGAGGTCGACCTCGATGATGCCGCGGTGGGCGCCGTAGGCCTTGGTCAGGCGTTCGATGTGGATGGCCGGATTCATGCCGTCTGGTCCCTCTCGAGCGCTGCCTCGTCAGGGACCAGTTTCGGCCATGCGGAGGTTATCCGCCCGTCGCGCCCGCACCCCAGTGCCTGACCTCGGCATCGAGGTCGAGGGGCATCACGGCGCCCTTCTCGGCGTACTCGCCCCAGCCTTCGCGCGGGACGCTCCACATGATCTCGAACTCATTGCCGTCGGGATCCATGCCGTAGAGCGACTTGGACACACCGTGGTCCGATGCTCCACCGAGCGCCCCGGCCTCGGACAGGATGGCCGAGGCCGCCGCGAGGTCCTCGATCGTGGGGACCTCCCAGGCCAGGTGGTAGAGCCCGACCGAGCCGCGGGTCGGACGCGGCGCGTCGGGCCCGACCGAGAACAGACCCAGGTCGTGATGGTTGCCGCCGATGGCCGAGCGCATGAACACGGCTCGGCCACCGAACGCGCTCTCGACCACCTCGAAGCCGAACAGACGGCGATAGAACTCGGCGGACCGGGTCGCGTCGCGCACGTACAGGACGGCGTGGTTCAGGCGGATGATGGGGATCGCGGCGCTCGCGGCCATCGGGATCAGGCCGCCTTCGGAGTCGCGGCGGGCGCACCGACGAGCTTCCAGCCGGACTGCCAGCTGCCGTTGTTGGCGATGTTCAGGGTGATGTTGAGGAAGGCCAGGCCTTCGAGCTGGCGGGCCCGGCTCAGCGGCCCGACATAGACCGGCTCGAGCCCGATCGAGGCGACCAGGGCGAGGACCGTGGCGGTGGCCTCGGCGTCGTCGGCGGCGACGAAGCCACTGAGCTGGGTCTCCTCCACGATCGGGTCGGCCTGATTGCTGGCAAAGACCGTATTGAACGCCTTGACGACGCGGGCATCAGGTAGCAGCGCGGCAAGGTCCTCGGCATTGGACGAGGTCGTGTCGATGGCGGGGCCGTCGGCACCGAACGACATCCGGTTTGTGGCGTCGATGACGGGCTTGCCGGCGACGGCCTGGGCGATCTCTGCCGCGACCTCAGGGACGCTGCTGAACGGGATGGCAAGCACGACCACGTCGGCCGCCGCAGCGGCCGCGGCGTTCGAAGTGGCCACCTGTGCTCGAGTTGCAGCTGCGACGCTGCCGGCGTCCTCGGGGTCGCGCGACGCGATGACGACGTCGTGGCCGGCTCGCCTGAAGGCGGTGGCCAGAGCCTTGCCGACGTTGCCCGCACCGATGATCGCGATATCCATGATCCGCTCCTTCATTGACTTGACGAGTTTGCCTCTGTCAAGCGATATTTGGTGTGGGCACAACATACGCCCGACGGTCCAAGATTGTCAATACCTGTTTGCGGAGGGCCAACATGACGACCGAGGAGCGGCGCCGACCGGCCGTCGGCGTCCAGATCAAACGCTGGCGCCTGGAGCGTCAGCTGACCCTGGCCAACGTCGCCGAGCGGAGTGGGCTCAACGTCGGCTACTTATCCCAGATCGAGAACGACAAGGCGTCGCCTTCGCTCCAGTGCCTGGCCACCATCGCCGATGCCCTCGAGGTGCCGACCGCGTGGTTCTTCCTGGAGGACCTTCCCGAGCCGGTCGTGGTCCGGGCCGCCGACCGTCCGGTGACGATGACCGACCTGGGCACGATCGAGCACGTCGACGGCAGGGCCTCCCGCGACGTATCGATCCTGGAGGTCACCTCGAATGGCTTGGGCAGCCGGGTGGGCACGCACAGTCACTCCGGCGAAGAGCACCACGTCGTCCTGCGCGGCCGCTTCCGGATGACCCAGGGTGACCACGTCATCGAGATCGGGCCGGGCGACTACGTCCGCTGGGACGGCACCATCCCCCACGACGGCGAGGTCATCGGCGACGACCCCGACGCGGCCATGCTGATCATCCGGATCCGCCCCAGGGATTGATCCGCTGGACCGGCGTCGGTCAGGCGACGCGGTCGGGCCGCAGGATCCCGTCTAGCCAGCCGAACGAACGGGCGTGATAGAGCGTCCCGGCACCCACCTCGCAGTGGTCGCCGGCACCCTCGGCGGCGCTGAACCGAACGTACGTCTTGTCGCAGGTCAGGGCCGCGACGAGATCGACCGCCGAGGCGCTGATGTCGTCGCCTTCGGCGCTGCACACCCAGGTCGGGCACTGGATCAGCCCGGCTCGTTCCTTGAGGCTGAAGTCGCGCAGCGCCTCGACGGCGGCGATCGGGTCGGTGACCCCATGGACGAGCATCCCCCGGCGAAGCGCCCAGCCACCGGTCGGTCTGGCTGCGACGCGTCCGAGGAGCGCCCTCGTCAGCGCGACCGCGGCCCGGCTGCCACGGCCGTAACCGGCGGCAAGCGGCCCAGGCAACCGCTCGAGGAACGCGGCGTACATGTCGAACGTGCCGCAATCGGCGATGCACGCGGCCAGCCGATGCTCGGCGCTCGCCGGTCAGACCGGTACGTCTGCCAATGCGATCCGGATGCGCTTGTTGATCCGGCCCTTCGACTCATAGCCGGTGACCTGGATCGCGCCGACATCGCGGGTGTTGGCCACGTGCGTCCCGCCATCGGCCTGCAGGTCGAGGCCGACGATCTCGATGGTCCTGATCTGCTCGATCCCGGGCGGCAGCAGGTTGACCTTGGTCCGGATGAGGTCGGGGATGGCGAAGGCCTCGTCGCGCGGCAGCACGGCGACACGAACGTCCCGGCCGACGGCCAGCTCGGCGTTGACCGTGGCTTCGATCTCAGCGACGAGGTCGGCACTCATCCGCTCGAACTCGAAGTCCATCCGACCGCTCGCCGGCTCCATGTTGCCGCCGGTCACGAGCGCACCGTAGTCGCGCCAGACCACGCCGCACAGGGCGTGGAGGGCTGTGTGGGTCCGCATCAAGGCGAACCGCCGGTTCCAGTCGAGGTCGACCTCCAGCCGATCGCCGACCGCCGGCGGACCCGCGTCGACCGGGCCATCGGACCCGACCGGCTCGAGCTCGTGGACGATGTCGCTGCCGCTCTTGCGTGCGGCCCGGACGATCCAGCGTCGCCCATCGGTCGCGCGTAGGAGCGTTCCCCGGTCCGAGGGTTGGCCGCCACCACCGGGATAGAAGACCGTCCGGTCGAGCACGACGAGCGTGCCCTCCGCCGCGTCGTCGACATCCTGGACGACCGCCTCGATCGAACGGGCGAACGCGTCCCGGTAGCAGACCGCGTCGGTCACTACTTGACCGTCAGCGCACCGTTCATGACCGTCGGGTGGACCTTGCACGTGAACTTGTAGATGCCGGCCGGAAGCGCGCCGACGTCGTAGGTGGTCTGGGCCACCCCTGTCAGCAGAGCGCCCTCGAAAACGCTGGTCCCCGATGCGTCCGCGATCTGGATGTTGTGGGGAACCGAGGCGTCCTGGTTGTCGAAGGCGATCTGGAACGGCTGACCGGCCGGGGCCTGGAGCACCAAGGTCTGGAACTTGATGTCCTTGGCGACCTCGGTCAGGAGCGTGGCGCCGGTGGATGCCCCGGCCGAGGGCGCCACCGACGCATCGGCAGACGCACTCGGAGCCACGGACGGAGCGACGGACGGAGCGACCGAAGCGCTGGGCGCGGCGGACGACGGAGCCGTCGAGGCCCCGGCCGAGGCGCTCGGTGCGGTCGACGGGGCGACCGATGGACTCGGCGGCGGGGCATAGGTCCAGCCTGCCGTCTGACCCGACGAACAGGCGGCGATGGCGACGATCAGGAGCGCGCCGAGGGTGAGGGCAGGCAGAGAGCGGACCGGCTGCATAGTCGGAAGGACCTCGATCGGGTTCGGTCGCTGAGACCGACGGGTAGGGCGAGACGTGCCGCCCGAGAGTCTACCGCTCGGTCCCGGTTCGTGCCCGGACCCCTCGTGTGACGCAGCGCGGGATAGTACTTCTGGGCCATGACTCGATGCACCACCCAGGACCTTCGTCAGGGTTCACCGATGGGCCGGATGGCGGGTAGCCTCACGGTCCGATCGAGTCCGCCCGGCACGAGATCGGATGCACTCGACGGCCGGACCAGGAGATCCTCCATGAAGTTCCGAACGCAGGTGTGGCGGCTCAGCGTGGCGCTGGCACCGTTCATGTCCCTCGCGCTCGTCCTGGAGGCTGGCCGCCGCTGGGTCCAGTAACTCGCACCGGCGCCTCGCGCCGGGACTAGATCTACCGCTGGTGGCGCCGGTCTCGATCGGCCCATCGGCGGGAACCCATAAGCATGAGACCCGGACCGACCCTCCTCCGTCCGGGTCTCCTGCTGAATGGCGCGGTGCGGTGCCACCGTCAAGGATTTCGGTCGCAACCTGACCGCAACCTTATTTCGACACGTTCATCCGTACCCTTGTATCGTGGCGACCATGGCACGTTCGGTACCGACCGAGGACGGGTCGACCGGTGAGCGGCCGGCGGCCGAGCGCCAGCTCGAACAGCTGCGCTTCCTCCACCGTGTGGCCAGGCTCGCGACGACCGCCCGGACCTGGGACGAGCTCCTCGAGACGATCGTCGACGAGACCCGCGATGCGCTCCAGGCGGATGTCTCGTCGCTCTATCTGCTCGACCGCGACGGCGTCCACCTGACGCTGGCCGCAACGAACGGTCTGGACCGCTACCAGATCGGTCGTGCCCGGGTGCCCTTCGGCGAGGGGGTCACGGGTCGTGTCGCCGCGACGCGGGAGCCGATGCGGATCGCCGACGTGCGCCACGACCCGCGCTTCCTGTGGGTCCGCGGGATCGACCAGCGCCGCTTCATCGCGTCGATGTTATCGGTCCCGCTGTCCTGGCACGAAGGCGTCGTCGGCGTCCTGAACATCCAGACCGAGGAAGCCCGCGAGTTCAGCGACTCGGATGTCGCCCAGCTGTCGGCCATCGCCGACCTGCTGGCGGGGATCGTCGAGAAGGGCCGGACCCAGCGTGAGGCCGAGGACCAGGTCGAGGCACTCCAATCGATCGACGAGGCCCGGACCGAGCTGATCGCGATGGTCACCCACGAGCTGCGCACCCCGCTGGCGGTCGTCCGCGCCTACACCGACCTGCTGTCCGAGGAGCCGCCGCTGGTCGGCCGCGAGAGCCGGGACATGATCCGACGCCGGACCCGGGACGAATGGCACAACCGAGCGATCGACCAGATCGAGCGGCTGGACCGCTTGGTCGATTCGATCCTGGCCTCGGTCCGACCGCTCGAGGATCGCCCGTCGGATGTGGTCCCGGTGGACGTCGCCGCATTGCTCGATGAGGTCGTCGGCGGCCTGCGCCCACTGCTCCGCAACCACCATGTGGTGGTCGACGCCGGCGTCCGTCGGTTCGCCCTGGCCGACCCGCCCCGGCTCCGCCAGATCCTCGAGCACCTGGTCGAGAACGCGGTCAAGTACGCTCCGCCGGGCACGACCATCAGCGTCGGCACGACCCTGGTCGAAGGCAATGTCCGCCTGGCCGTTTCGGACGAGGGTCCGGGCATCCCCCAGGATTGGCGCGAGCGGATCTTCGAACCGTACGCCCGGCGCGATACCCACACCGCCCGCGGCTCGGGGATCGGCCTGTTCGCCGCCAAGCGCCTGTCCGAGTCCATGAACGCCCATCTGTGGTGCGAGCCGGCCGACCCGGCCGGAGCTCGCTTCGTCATCGCCCTGCCGGCCGCGGTCGCGGTCTAGAGAAAAGGAGTCCTCATGATGCCGATGACTCGTCCGCTCCGGATCCTCGTCGTCGATGACGACCCGGCCATGGTCGGGGCGATCACCGCCCTGGTCGGGACCGAGGGTCACCAGGTGATCACGGCATACGATGGCCTGACCGCGGTCAAACGGTTCAGGGACGACGCACCGGACCTCGTCCTGCTCGACCTGGCCATGCCCGGGCCCGACGGCTTCAACGTCACCGGTCAGATCCGGGCGGCCGGCAACGTGCCGATCCTGGTCGTGTCCGGCGAGAGCGGCGAGGGCGCCAAGGTCAAGGCCCTCGAGATCGGTGCCGACGACTACCTGACCAAGCCGTTCGGCAAGGCCGAGCTGCTGGCCCGCATCTCGGCCATCATGCGCCGGGCCGATGCGGCTTCGGTCGGGACCGGGACCGGCGGGGGCGGTCCGCTCGAGGCCGGCGCCCTGGCCATCGATCCGGGCCGCCACGAGGCCAGGATCGGATCCGCGGTGCTCAACCTGACCGCCACCGAGTACCGCCTACTCGAGGCCCTCGTCCGGGCCGGTGGCGACGTGGTCCCCCATCACCGACTGGTCCGAGCCGGCTGGCCGGCCGAGGCCGATCCGGATCTGCTCTGGCTCAAGCCCCACATCGCTCGACTCCGGGCCAAGGTCCATCGCGGCGGTGGCCCGGCCATCGTGGCGGTCCGATCCGTGGGTTACCGGATCGAGGCCTGATCGAGGCGGGCACACACGAAGAGGGACGCCAGGAGGATGGCGCCCCTCGTGAGAGTCGGTCGGGATGGACCGGTCGGCCGGTCCTCAGGTCAGGCGGGCACGCCCAGGAGGGCGCGACCGGCCGCGTCATGCGGCAGATCGACGCAAGCGACCCGACAGCCGCGGGCGTCGCGGCCGCCGAGCGGCGAGAAGTGGGTCCACACGGACGGCTGACCCAGGTCGTCCGTCGTGAGTCGACAACCGCACATGGCGCAGGTGACGGGCCCGCCGGCCACCGAGACCTGTCCGCGCGGCCAGGCTGGCTGGGGATCGGACGGGTGGATCATCGCAGCCTCACCATCGTGACGTCGGGGTAGGTCGTTCCAGGAGATGAACTCCGGGCAGTCTGGTCACGATGCACGCGCCGACGGTTCGCGTCGGCACCGGCCCAGTCACGGTTCGGTTGCGAACCGGATGCGACCGAAGTCGCGGGGATCGACGTCGAAGACATCCCGAGGCGGGCGATCCGCGCTGGACCGCCCGCCTCGTGGTCGTTCGCGAAGGTCGCTCAGGGCGCCCAGATCGAGCCGAAGGTGCCGTGGCTTTCGTCGCCCGGTCCGGCGGCGTAGTACAGGGTGGTCGATGGCCCGGCAGCGGCGTCATTGCCGAAGCCGATGCCCCACAGACCATTGATCGCGATGGCCTTGTGGTCGGCGCTGCGGACCGTGCCATCGAACTGCCAGCGACCGCTGTGCCAGCGGTAACCGTTGATCCGGCCGTTACCGAAGTTGCCGACCAGCAGGTCTCCGCTGAACCGGCCGAAGCCCGTGGCTGGCGCCCAGGCGAGACCCCACGGAGCGTTCAGAGCGCCGCGCGACGCGACCCGGCCCAAGAAATGACCGCGTGGGTCGAAGGCGCTGACGAAGCCCTTGCCGGTCCCCGCGATCTCATCCTCACGCGCTCCATCCTGGCGGGCGTAGGTCACGAAGATCATCCCGTTCAGGGTCTGGATCCCGAATGGTGCGTAGTGGCGCGGCAGGCGCGGGTCGACGAAGGCGTGCTTCCAGGAGATGCGGGCAAAGGTGCTGTCGAAGACGTCGATCCGACCACGGTGGAAGTCCGTGGCATACAGGTAGTCCGCGCCATTCCAGCTGGCGATGGCCAGGCCCTTGTAGATGGCTCGGGCGTGATCGGCCACGACGAGGGCCTGGGTCGAGGTGACCGGCGGACTTGAAGCTGGCACACCGGGGTTCCAGCCAGAGATGGTCCCATCCTCGCTGGCGAACAGGAAACGGGCCGGACCTGAGGCCGTCCCGTTGCTGACGACGAAGCCGGTTCCGCCGTTGAAGACCGTGCCGGTCGGCGCGCCGGGCACCGTGACGACCAGCGGCAGCGGGAGTCCCGCACCGTTGTACAGGGTCGATGTGGCGGTGCCGTTGTTGGCGACCCACCACGGAGTAGCCGGCCCGTGGACGATGCCCCAGCCGTTGACCAGGTTCGGGTCGACATGGTCGGCCGCGATGGTTCCGTCCGAAACGGCCACATGGGTCTCATAGACGTTGGGCAGGCGAGGACTCGCGGCGGCCGCCGGTGCGACCGCCACCAGGAGGAGGCCGAGTGCTGCCCCTGCTGCGATGAGTCGGCGCTGGATCATCGGCGACCTCCTGAGCCGGTGGCCGGGCACCCGATCGGGCGCAGCAGCGGACCATCCTCGGCACTGAGCGGTACGCCGGGAGTGGTCCGCCCGGTTTCGGTCCGAACGTGGATCTCGCTAGCCCGTGTTGCGCACACCCGCCGCGATGCCGTTGATGGTCAGCTGGACCAGCCGAAGCAGCTCCGCCCGGCCGGGATCGTCGGGGGGCAGGGCACGCAGCCGAGCGAGCAGCCGGACCTGCAACTCGGATAGTGAATCGACGTATGGGTTGCGCAGCTCGATCGAGCGCTGGAGGACGGGCAGGCCGTCGAGCAGGTGGTCGCGCCCGGTGACCCTGAGCAGCAGCCGCACGGTCCGCTCGTGCTCGGCCTCGATGGTCTCCCAGATCCGGGCGGACTCGGGCCCGGCGGCCAGACCGGCGTAGATCCGGGCGACCCCGATGTCGGCCTTGGCCAGGGTCATCTCGGCGTTGTCGAGGATCGTCTCGAACAACGGCCATGCCTTGTACAGGGCGCCGAGCTCATCGAGGGCCGCATCGCCGTGGGCCACCCGATACGCCTCGAAGGCCGAGCCGAGGCCATACCAGCCGGGCAGATTCAAGCGCGCCTGGGACCAGGCGAAACTCCACGGGATGGCTCGCAGCGAGCCGATCGACGGTGGCGCTTCGGGCTCAGCTGTGGCTGGGCCGCCACGCTCGGCCGCCGCTGCCGTCCGCCGGCCGCGCGCCGCCGGCCGCGAACCGAGGCGCAGGGCGGACAGCTCCAGGATCGGGGTCGCGTCACGGAAGAAGGCCGGGAACTCGGCATCCTCCCAGACCAGCCGTCGATAGGCCTGCTCGGAAGCCGCCGCCAACTCATCGATGGCTGCGGCACCGGCCTCGCCCGCCTCGGCGACGAGCCGATCGTGTTCCGGGGTCGAGGCCAGCAGGATGGCCGCTGTCAGCTGTTCGAGCTGACGCCGGGCGATGGCCGGGTTGGCGTAGTTCGCGGCGATGACCTCGCCCTGTTCGGTCATCCGCAGACGGCTGTCGATCGAGCCCGGCGCCTGGGCCAGGATGGCCCGGTTGGTCGGCCCACCGCCACGGCCGATGGCGCCGCCACGTCCGTGGAACAGGGTCAGCCGCAGGCCGTGTCGGCGAGACGGCTCGACCAGCGCCGCCTGGGCCCGGTAGAGCAGCCGGTTGGCGGCGAGGAAGCCCGACTCCTTGTTCGAGTCGGAGTAGCCGAGCATCACCTCCTGGCGATCGCCGCGAGCGGCCAGGTGGGCGCGGTAGGTCGGGTCGGCCAGGAGCGTATCGAGGATCTCGGCACAACCCTCGAGCGCATCGGCCGACTCGAACAGCGGGACGACGTCGAGGACGGGTCGGCCCGGTCCGAACCCGCTCGTCCGCGCTGCGGTCAGCTCGGGCGCACCGGCCAGCCGCGCCAGCTCGAGGACGTTGAGGACGTCAGCCGCCTTTCGGGTGAAGCTGATGATGTAGCGCCCGGTCGAGGCGGGTCCGAACCGGGCCTGGCTGTCGGCTACGGCGCGGAACGTCGCCAGGACCTCGGCCGCGGTCACTCCCGGAGCGCCCGGCAGGTCGGCGTCGAGGTCGCCCCTGGCGATAGCCGCAAGCGCACCTTCATGGACCTCGCTGTGCTGGCGGACCTCGAGCGCCGCAAGGTGGAAGCCGAACGTCTGGACCTGCCAGCGGAAGTCCTGGAGCTCGCCCCAGCAGACCCGGGCCAAGCGGTCCGAGACGAGTGCCGAGCCGACCTCGTCGAGCTCGGCCAGCAGCTCGGACGGCTGGCCGTAGCGACCGCCGACCGGGACGCCGGCCTCGGCGGTCAGTCCAGCCCGGGTCCGGCGCAGTCGCTCGGCGATCGCCCCGAAGCGCTGGCGGTAGGGCTCGTCGGGGAACCGTCGCCGGAGCTGGCGCATCGTCTCGGGCAGGTCGTCGTCGTCGGCCACCAGCCGGCGGGCCAGGGCGGGTGCCACGCGCCCGGCGGCCTCGGTCGGGGCGACCGTCTGCATCAACCGGGTGGCGACCGCCTCGTAGCCGTGGATGACGTGGTCGGCATGGATCCGCAGCACGTGACCGGTCGTCTCGGCCGTGACCGCCGGGTTGCCGTCCCGATCGCCGCCGACCCAGCTCCCCCAGCGCAGGATAGGCCGGGCACGCGGGGTGGCCGCGTGCCGGTCCGTTCGGCGTCGGTGACCGGCGGATCGGGCGCGGCCAGCCGGCCCGCCCGCGCCCAACGCCCGACGGCGCTCGGCCTCGGCCAGCGGATCGAGCGCCCCGTCGACCGCCCGGTAGAGGCGGGGCACGACCGTGAACAGGGTCTCGTCGAAGTAGGTCATCGCGGTCCGGACCTCGTCGAGCGGGGTCGGCGCGACGGAGCGCAGGTCGGCTGTCCGCCAGAGCAGGCTGATCTCCTCGCGGAGTCGGCGCCGGATGTCGCGGTCCTCGTCGGGGTGAGACGGGGATCGTCGAGCCGCTCGACCAGGCGATGGCAGCGCCGCAGGGCGACGAGCAGGGTCCGCCGACGAGCCTCGGTCGGGTGGGCGGTCAGGACGGGCGCGATCTCGAGTCGACCGATGAGCTCGACGATGTCGTCGACGCCGCGCCCGGTCCGCCACATTCGACGCATCGGCTTCGGCGACCGAGTCGTCGAGGATGCCGCCGCGGGCGGCTCGTTCGCGTCGCCGGAGCGTCCGCACGCGGTGGCGCTCCTCGGCCAGATTGACCAGCTGGAAGTACAGACCGAATGACCGGATGAGCGCCTCGGCGCGGGGCAGGTCGAGGCCATCGAGCTCGGCCGACAGCTTCGCCCGTGCGGCCGGGTCGTCGTTCTGGCGCAGAGCGATGGTCGCCCGGCGGACCCGCTCGACGAGCTCGAGCAGGTCGAGGCCTTCCTGCTCGACGATGACCTGGCCCAGCAGCGAACCCAGCAGGCGGACCTCGCGCGCCAGCGGATCGCGGGCACCGGCCGTCCCGATCCCGCGCGGCTCACCGCGAACGGCCGGGTTCGGACGGGCGGGCATCGATCGTTCCTCCGGACGACCGCGGTCGGCAGCGCGACCGCTCGGCTCAGGAGAGTGTAGGCACCGCGACCGGCGACGACGGTCGGTTCGTCGGAACGACCCGGATCGGCGTGGCGGCCGCAGCCGGCGCCATCGTCGGAACCACGTCGGCTGCCTCGATCACCTGGGGCATCACCGTGGCGACCGGCTCGACCAGCCAGATGTCCTCGGTCCGTGGGCCGCCTCCGAGGAGGAGGCGCTCGGCCAGCTCGGACCCGGCCTCGGCGTGGGCTTCGACCAGCCGCAGCAGCTCGGCGACACGCTCGACTCCATCGGACCGGTCGCGGATCGCGGCCGACAGCCGGGTCGCGACGACGCTCGTCCCGGCCAGGGCCGGGGCGGAACGCCCGGTCGGATCGAGCAGGTAGGCCCGACCGCCGGTCATGCCTGCGCCGAAGTTGGGCCCGATCGGACCGAGGACGGCCACCATCCCGCCGGTCATGTACTCGCAACCGTGCGCACCGAGTCCCTCGACGACCGCGTCCGCACCGCTGTTCCGGACGGCAAAGCGCATCCCGGCCCGCCCGACGACGTGGAGTCGGCCGTCGGTCGCCCCGAACAGGCAGACGTTGCCGGCCAGGGTCGACGGCGACGGGTCGGCCAGCAGGTCCGCTTCGGGCCGGATGACGACCGTGCCGCCGGACAGGCCCTTGCCGACGTAGTCGTTGGCCTGCCCGACCAGGACGAGTTCGAGGCCGGCCGCCAGGAACGCCCCGAAACTCTGGCCGGCCGAGCCGCGCAGGTCGAACCGCAGGCGACTCTGCTCACCGAGCTCGATCTCACCGCGCTCGAGCGCCCCGGACAGCTCGGCCCCGAACGAACGGTCGACGGTGCCGACCTGGAGTGGGGCCCGCGTGCTCGCGGCGGCCGAAATGTCCTGACCGGTCCACAGGTCGACGATGAGGCCGTGCTCCAGCGGCGAGGCGACCTGGCGCCGGATGCCGTCGCGGGCCCGACTGGGATCCGATCGACGGGTCGGCCAGCCTCCCAGCCCGACGCCCCGATGATCGCCCGCAGGTCGGTCGGATCGTGGGCCGTGTTCGGGACCAGGTAGCGCCGGCCCTCGCCGACGATCTCGCCGACGGTCGTCGCCCCGATCGCGGCGAGCTCGCGCCGGACGTCCTCGGCGACGGCCAGGGCGAACCGTTCGACCTGTTCGGGCGTGCCGGTGAACTTCGCCCGAAGGTCTGCCCGCTGGGTGGCGATGCCGGTCGGACAGGTGTCGAGGTGGCACTGACGGGCCATGTCGCAGCCGAGCGCGATCAGAGTCGCGGTGCCGAAGCCGAACTCCTCGGCGCCGAGCAGCGCAGCCACCAGGACGTCCCGACCGACCTGGAGACCGCCGTCGGTCCGCAAGACGACCCGATCGCGCAGCCCGTTCCGGACCAGGGTCTGGTGGACCTCGGCCAGGCCCAGCTCCCAGGGCGCGCCGACGTGCTTGATGGAGCTGAGCGGGCTGGCTCCCGTCCCGCCGGCGTGGCCGGCCAGGTGGATGTAGTCGGCGCCGGCCTTGACCACCCCGGCCGCGATCGTCCCGACGCCCCGGCTGGCGACCAGCTTGACCCCGATCCGGGCGACCGGATTGATCGCCCGCAGGTCGGCGATGAGCTGAGCCAGGTCCTCGATCGAGTAGATGTCGTGGTGCGGTGGCGGGCTGATCAGCGACTGACCGGGTTGGGCGCGCCGGAGCGCGGCGATCTCGGCGGTGGCCTTCTTGGCCGGGAGCTGTCCGCCCTCGCCCGGTTTGGACCCCTGGGAGATCTTGATCTCGAGCTGGTCGGCCCGGGCAAGGTACGTGGCCGTGACCCCGAAGCGGGCCGATGCGACCTGCTTGATCCGGGCGTCGTGGCGCTCGCCGGCGGGCCCCGGACGGTACCAGGCCGGATCCTCGCCACCCTCACCGGTATTCGCCGCGCCGCCGGCCCGCTGCATCCCGATGGTCACCGCCTGGTGGGCCTCCGGGCTGAGCGCCCCGACGCTCATCGCACTGGCCACGAAGCGGCGGGCGATGGACCGGGCCGACTCGACCTCGGCGAGCGGCACCGCCTGGACGGGCCGTGGTCGCCGGATGCGCAGACCATCGCGGACGACCGCCGGATCGGACCGCTTGAGGCCGGCCAGGTCGGGCGCCACGCCGTCGGCGACGGCCTGGATCGCCTTGACCGTGATCGGCGCGTAGAGGTGGCGCTCACCGTCGGCCCGGAAACGAGCCAGCCCGGGGTCGGCCAGCTTCGCGGTCTCGCCGAGGCCGGCCAGAGCCTCGGCAGCGGCCAGTCGGCGCAAGCCACGTTCGGCCAGGGTCGCGAAACCGAGCGTGCCCGGCCAGGCGGCGGCCGACGGGAAGCAGCGCTCGACGACCTCCGGGGCAAGCTCGACCGTCTCGAACAGGGCTCCGCCGACGTACGAGGCGACGGCCGAGATGCCCATCCGGGCAAGCGTCTTGCGCAGTCCCGCCTCGAAGGCCTCGAGCAACCGCCCGACCGCGTCGGCCTCGCTCAGGGTCTCGGTCCCGCGTCCGCCGGCCAGCTCGGCCGCCAGTTCGATGGCCAACCGCGGCTGGACCACCGTCGCCCCGGCCGCGATCGCCATGGCCATGGCATGGACGTCGAGGATGTCCGCGGCATCGGCGACCAGATCGGCCCGGCCGCGCAGCCCGCCCCGGCTCAGTGCCGCGTGGACCGCCCCGACCGCCAGCACGCTCGGGATCGGCAACCGTCCGAACGCGTAGCCGCGATCCGAGACGACGAGGACCTCGACCGGACCCGACTCGACCGCCAGGACGGCATCGACGGCCAGCCGATCGAGGGCGATCGCCAGACCGGCCGGCCCGTCGGCAGGATCCCAGGTCGCGCTCAGCCGACGGACACGGCGCGACCCGAAGCGCGCCAGCAGGCCATCGAGGTCGGCCACGAACGGCCGATCGAGCCGGACCGTCCGCGGCCCGGTCGGGATGCCGCCAAGCAGCGCCGGTCGGCGGCCGAGCTCGACGTGGAGGTCCATCACCGCCCGCTCTCGCTCCGGATCGATGGGCGGGTTGGTCACCTGGGCGAAGGCCTGGCGCAGGTGATCGACGACGGGACGATCGATCCTCGCCCGGGCCGGCGTCGGCGTGTCGTCGCCCATGCTCCAGAGCGGTTCCTTGGCCTCGAGGACCATCGTCTTGATGTCGAGCCGGGCTCGCTCCGCGTCGAGCCCGGCAAGGAGGCGCAGCGGGGTCGAGGTCGTCCCGCGTCGCAGTCGGGCGTCGCCGACGACGGCAGCCGGGTGGTCGACGTAGACGGATCGCGGCTCGTCCGGGCGCCAGGTGCGGCGCAGGATCTCGGTCTTCGCCTCGACATCCTCGAGGATGACGCCCCGGCGCGGATCGACCAGGAGCATCTCGCCCGGCCCGAGGCGACCGCGCCGGATCGTGTCGGCCGCAGCGAACGGCACCGCGCCGGCCTCGGATGCCGCGGCCACCACGCGCTCGCGGGTGATGGCGAAGGCCAGCGGACGGAGTCCGTTCCGGTCGACCAGTGCGCCGACCCGGCGACCGTCGCCGAAGACGAGGGCGGCCGGTCCGTCCCACGGGGCCAGGAACCCGGCCGTCCGTCGGGCGAAGGCTCCGGCCAGGGGATGCCCGACAGGCCGCAGGGCCGACGCCTCGGGGATGAGCGCAAGAAGCGCAGACTCGAGGCTCCAGCCGGTCGCGACGGCCAGCTCGAGCGCCTCGTCGAGCGAGAGCGAGTCGGAGCCGCCCGGCGACAGGAGCGGCCCGGCTTCGACCAGTCGTCGGGCCGGCGAACCGACGGCCCCGAGCGGGTCGCCGCTGCGGCCGTTGACCTGGTCGCGGTTCGTCCGGACCGTGTTGATCTCACCGTTGTGGGCGATCGCCCGGAACGGCTGGGCCAGGCGCCAGTCGGGGTGGGTGTTGGTGGCATAGCGCTGATGGAAGATGGCGTGGCTGACGATCAGCCCGGCGGCCAGATCCGGGAAGAGCTGGGCCAGCTGCCCACCGGCGACCAGGCCCTTGTAGACGACCGATCGACACGAGGCCGACGGCACCGCGAACGCCGGCCATGGTCGGACCGGCGGCTCGGGCGGCCGCTTCCATCCGCCGCCGGGCGAGGACCAGCCGAAGCTCGAAGCGCGCGTCGGACAGGCTGGCCGGACGCTCGACGATGGCCTGGGCGAAGGCCGGCCGGGTCGCGTCGGCCTCACGACCGAGGGCGGCCGGGTCCGAGGGGACGACCCGCCACTCGGGTGCCGGCAACCGCTCGTCGGTCAGGGCGGCCACCACGATCGCCCGGCCCGCTGCCGCCGCCTTGGCCTGGCGCGGCAGGAACAGCGAGATGACGCCCGGACGACCGGCCAGACCCGGGGCGAGGAGCGCCAGCACGCTCGGCTCGAGCGGCAGGAGCAGGCCGGCACCGTCGCTCGAGGCGCCGTCCGCGGCGAAGGCGCCGCGATGCCCGAGGGATCCCAAGCCAGCCAGGGCGAGTCCCAGGACCGATCCGCGCGACCGCCCGCCGGCGTCCGCGACGAAGCCGACGCCACAGGCATCGTGTTCGTAACGCGGGTCGTACAACGGGGTCCGTCGACGGTCGGACTTGTCGATCTGAGCGTCCTCCGCTTCGCGCGCTTCGGATCGGAAGGACACCGTAGGTTCGCGCAGGCGGTCCGTCCGTCGCGAGAAGGGCGCGAGACGGTGGGCGCTAGGTTGCGAGCCGGTCACCGTTTCGGTCCGGAAGGACTCGGCCATTGACCGGGCAGGTAGCGCCGCGCACGATCGAGGCGTGACCGAACGCCAGAGCGAGCGCGCCGCCCGCCGGTTGACCGAGCTGACCTTCCTCGAGGAGGTTGCCCGGCTGACGACCTCGGCCCGGACCTGGGACGAGCTGATGCGGACGATCATCGATCGGACGACCGCGGCCGCCGACACCGAGGTCTGCTCGGTCTACCTCGTCGACCGCGACGGGTCCGGGGTCACCCTGGCCGCGACCAATGGGCTCGACCGGGACCAGATCGGCGTCGCCCGCCTGCCCATGGGCACCGGGATCACCGGGCGGGCCGCGCTCAGCCGTCAGCCCCAGGTCAGCCTCAACGTCCGGCGCGACCGCCGCTTCGCCTGGCTCCAGGGTCTCGACGAGCCGCGCCTGACCTCGATGTGTTCCGTGCCCCTGATCTGGAACGACACCGTGGTCGGCGTGCTCAACGTCCAGACGGTCCGACGACGAGCGTTCCGGCGGAGCGACGTCCGGTTCCTGGAGACCCTCGCCGTGCTCCTCGCAGGAATCGTGGAGAAGGGCCGACTGCAGGCCGAAGCGGAAGCCCAGGTCGAGAGCCTCCGGGCGATCGACGAGGCGCGGGCCAGCCTGGTCACCATCGTGACCCACGAGCTGCGCACGCCCCTGGCCGTGGTCCGGGCCAGCCTCGAGCTGATGGGTCTCGAGACACGGGCGGCGGGCATCAGCGAGGCGAGTCACTGGGAGGTTGAGGCGCTGCTCCAGGTCGACCGCCTCGATTCGATGGTCGACTCGATCCTGGCCAGCCTGCGGGTCCTGCGCGAGCCGCCGCCGAACGTCGGGCCGATCGATGTGGCCGAGGTCGTCGAGGCGATCCTCGGTTCGCTCGGCTCGATCCTCCGCCGTCACCAGCTCGACGCGTCGTTCCGGGCGCGGCCGCTGATGGCGATGGGTTCGGCCGAGCTCCTCGGCCGGATCCTCGAGTACCTGCTGGAGAACGCCGCGAAGTACGCGCCGACCGGCGGACGGATCGAGATCTTCGGCTGGCGCGAAGGGGGCCGGGTCCTGCTGGCCGTGACCGACGATGGTCCGGGCATCCCGGTGGAGTGGCGCGAGCGCCTGTTCGAGCCGTTCGTGCGCGGCGACGACTCGGTCCGGGGGGCAGGCATCGGGCTGTTCGCGGCCCGTCACCTAGCTCGGGCGATGCAGGCCGAACTGAGACTCGAGGATCGGGTCCCGGCGGGCAGCCAGTTCGTGCTCGAACTGGCTGCCGCGCATGGACCGGGTGGGTCGTCGGGCGGCGCCTGAAACCGCCGACGACCCGAGGTGGAGGGAGCGCTGTCCGGTCTAGGCTCCGGCTGGGGCGCCGGTCCCGGCGGGCAGCGGGTGGTACGTCCCGGTCGCATCGATATCGTCCGGGATATAGCCGCCCATCCCCATCTCGGGCATGTCCAGACCACCGATCTCGTCCTCCGGGCTGACCCGCAAAGGGACGAACCGGTTGAGGACCTTGAAGAAGATGAACGAGGCACCGAACGCCCAGGCGATGCACACCGCGGCGCCGACGCACTGGGCCAGGAACTGCCCGGTGTTGCCATACAGCAGGCCGGTGACCTGGAAGCCGCCGTAGTTCGCGGTCCCATCGGCGAAGAGGCCCAGTGCCAGCACGCCCCACAGCCCATTGATGCCGTGGACCGCGACCGCGCCGACCGGATCGTCGACCTTCATGACCTTCTCCACGAAGGCGACCCCGACACAGACCAGGACCCCGGCGACCAGGCCGATGATCATCGCCGCGAACGGGCTCACGAAGCCCGACGGAGCGGTGATCGCGACCATCCCGGCGAGCATCCCGTTGACCATCATGGCCGGGTTCGGCTTGCCCTCGGTGCGCCAGGTGTAGAGCATCGCCGAGACCGCTCCGAAGGCCGAAGCAAGCATCGTCACGACGGCCACGATGCCGATCCGCAGCGCGCCGTTGCCCGATGCGCCGAAGGTCGAACCCGGGTTGAAGCCGAACCAGCCGAAGGCCAGGATGAACGTGCCCAGGACGGCCAGGACCTGGTTGTGGCCCAGGATCGGGTTGGCCGTGCCGTCCTTGTTGAACTTGCCGATCCGTGGCCCGAGGACCATCGCCCCGGCCAGGGCGCAGAAGCCGCCGACCATGTGGACGACACCCGAGCCCGCGAAGTCGACGTAGCCGACGCCAAGACCGAGGCTGCCGATCTGGCTGAGCCAGCCGCCGCCCCACGTCCACGATGCAAAGACCGGGTACAGGATGGCCGAGATGAACAGGGCGTAGATCACGAACGGTTTGAACCGGAAGCGTTCGGCCATCGAACCGGTCGGGATCGTCGCGGCAGTGTCCATGAACACGACCTGGAAGAGGAAAAAGGCGATGACACCGACGTCATAGCTCGTCCCGTTGAGCATGAAGCCGGTCCCGCCGGAGATCCCCCAGTTCGTCCCGCCGATCGAGATCGAGATCATCTGATCGAGCGGTTTGAGCCCGCCCAGGTTGGCCACTCCGATCGTGCCCAGGCCGCCGAAGGCGATCCCGAACCCGACGAAGAAGAAACCGATCACGCCCAGGGCGTAGACCATGAAGTTCATGCTCATGGTGTGCATCGCGTTCTTGGCCCGAGTGAAGCCGGTCTCGACCAGGGCGAAGCCGGCCTGCATGAACATGACCAGGAAGCCCATGGCCAGCAGCCAGGTGAAGTTGATCCCGAGTCGGTTCTGGTCGACCAGGTCGGCCAACTTGGCGGCGTACGGCTCGGTCTTCTGGGCGGCTTCGTAGTCGCCCTTCTCGATCGCTCCGGGCGCGAGCCCGTCGAGGTTGGCCCCGCTCGACGTCGAGATGCCGGCCGGGTCGCCGGGCGCGTCGACCTTGGTCGGGCTACAGCCGGCGAAGAGCAGGATCAGCAGGAGCACGGCCCCACCGACCAGCGCCAGACGACGCATCCGGTGGGAGTCCGTCGGGCGCGACGTTATCAGACTGGGCATGCGGGAACCTCCAGTGGGCACATCCGGAGTGGAGTTGGATCGACCGGGCGAACTCAGGTCCGGTCGGGCAGACGGGTGAGGCGGCGGATCCTCCCTCGGATCGCGAGTCGCGACCCCAGACCCGCCGGCAGACGAGGCAGCGATGCCCGGTGGTTGATGGACACCCGGACCTGACGCCGAGACGCCGCGAGCGCGGCCTTGGCCGCGTACTCATCGGCCGAACCGGGTAGCGCGGCCCGCATCGCTGCCAGGAAGTGGTCGGATCCGCCGACCGGGTCGCCCAAACGGATCGCCAGCTCACCGGCCTTCATCCGCGGGCCGAAGGCATCGGGTCCGAGTTCGAGCGCCCGCTTGGATGAAGCCATCGCCAGATCCGCCCGGCCGATGGCGATGAGGGCCGCCCCAAGATACGCGTGGGCATCCGCGCAGCCCGGGTCGGCTGCGATCGCCGCGGACAACTCGGCGGTGGCCAGATCGAGTTCCTCCCGGCGCAGCGCGAGCAATCCCGCACGGAGGTGGTTCGACGCCGACTCGGCGGCCTGCGGTGCGAGCTCGATCTGGTTCACTCCGGGTCGGCTCGTTGGAGCGCCGGCATCCGACCGATCGGGAGGCCCGAACCGGCATCCGGCACCAGGCCGGCAAGGGTCGGTCGGCGGGCCCACAGGGAGAGGGCGATCGGGGTCACGATGGTGGTGGCGAGGGCGACGACCACGACGGCGGAATAGAGGCCGCTGTCGATCGCGCCACTGGACAGACCGAGCGTGGCAGCGACCAGGGCGACCTCGCCGCGGGCGATCATCCCGATCCCGACGCCGAGTGAGGCGTGACCGCCGAGTCCGCCGACGCGGGCGCCGATGCCGCCGCCGATGAGCTTGCCCAGGATGGCCACGACGAGCAGGGCGATCGTCACCGGTGCAACGGCGGGCACGGTCCGCAGATCTGCCGACAGGCCGATCGTGACCAGGAAGACCGGCACGAAGAGCGCCTCGCCGGCATGGACCAGGCGATCGCGCAGTCCGCCGGCCACGTGGCTACCGGCGATGGCGACCCCGGCCACATACGCCCCGGTGATCCCGGCCAGGCCACCCAGCGACTGGAATACCCAGGCCAGGAGCAGGACCCCGCCGAGCATCGCGGCAGGACCGCCGCCGCGCAGATGGAGATGGTGAAGGACCGCAACGAGGCGGCTGCGGAAGAGCCAGATCCCCACGCCGGCACCGACCAGCACCGCGGTCATCGCACCGAACTGTTGCAGCGGCGCGGAACCGGTCCCGGTCTCGGCCACGACCAGACCGAGGACCATCAGGCCCAGGACGTCGTCGATGATCGCGGCGCCCATGATCGTGGAGCCCGTCCGGGATTGCCCCAGGTTGAGTTCCCGCAGTGCCGCGGCGCTGATGCCGACGCTGGTGGCGGTCAGGATCGCCCCGCAGAACAACGAGGCACGAAGGTCGTAGCCCAGGGCGTGGACCAGGACCGCTCCGCCGACGAAGGGCAGGATCACGCCGCCGATCGCGGTCAGGATGGCCGGCCGTCCGACCGAACGCATCGCCACGAGGTCCGTCTCGAGCCCGGCGATGGCCAGGATGCACAGGGCGCCGACGCCGGCCAGGGTCTGGAAGACGGTCTCGTCCTGGACCAGCCCCAGAACGCTTGGGCCGACGATCAGTCCGGCGGCGATCTGGCCCGCCACCCGGGTCATCCCGAGTCGTTCGGACACGAGCGCGCCGAGCTCTGCGGCGATGAGGATGAGGGCCAGCGGGAGAAGGATCCCTTCCATACGCCGCAGTGTGGTTGTGAGGCCGGGCTGCCAACGACACCGGGACCGTCGCACATGGGCGGCGGTGCGGTTACGCCTGGGACCGACCCGGTAACGCGACGGAGTCGGCTGACGTGACCGTTCCGCCACCGACGAGTCGGCGACGGAACGGACGAAGGACTTGGATGCGAGGCGTCAGGCGGCGCCTGAGACCGCCCGACGCCCGGTCGCTTGGTTTACGTCTGGTAGGCCGCCTCCCCATGGACGGCGATGTCCAAACCTTCCTCCTCCTGGGCCTTCGGGACCCTGATGCCGAGGATGGCATCGACGACCTTGACGATGACGAAGGTCGCCACGACGGCGTAGCCGACGGTCGCGCCGACCGCGACCAGCTGGATGAGCACCTGCTGGGGATTGCCGTCGATCAGACCGGAGTACGCCTCCTGGACCGCGGCGGTCGCGAAGACGCCGGTGGCGATCGCCCCGAACATCCCACCGATGCCGTGGACGGCGAACACGTCAAGCGCATCGTCGACCTTGGCCCGGGCTCGAAGAAGGGTCGCGCTGTAGCACAGACCGCCGGCCACCAGGCCGATGATCAGCGCCCCACCGACCGTGACGAAACCTGATGCCGGGGTGATCGCGACCAGACCGGCGACGGCACCGCAGGCGGCCCCGACGACGCTGACCTTGCGCCTGTGGAGGTAGCTCACGCCGACCCAGGTGATGGTCGCGGCAGCAGCGGCCGTGTTGGTCACCACGAACGCGCTCGCCGCCAGGCCACCGGCCGTGAGCGCCGAGCCGGCGTTGAAGCCGAACCAGCCGAACCAGAGCAGACCGGCCCCGAGGACGGTCATCGGCACGTCATGCGGTTCGAGGCTCTCACCGTTCATCACCCGGCGACCGATGAGGATGGCCACGATGAAGGCGGACACACCCGAGCTGACATGGACCACGGTCCCGCCCGCGAAGTCCAGCGCGCCCAGCTTGTACAGCCAGCCGTCGACCGACCAGACCCAGTGGGCGATCGGTGAATAGACCAGGATCGACCACAGGATCGTGAACAGGACGAACGCACCGAACCGCTTGCGCTCGGCGAACGCTCCGGTGATCAGGGCCGGCGTGATCGCCGCGAACATCAGCTGGAAGGCGGCGAACAGGAGGAACGGGATGGTCACGGCGTAGACCGTGCTCGGAGCCTGGCCGACGTTGTTGAAACCGATGTAGTCGAGGTTGCCGATGAGACCGGCACCACCGACGTCCGGGCCGAAGGCCAGGGTGAAGCCGATGAGCACCCATACGATGCTGACGATGGCCAGCCCGAAGAAGCTGTGCATGATCGTCGACAGCACGTTCTTGCGCCGGACGAGACCGCCGTAGAACAGGGCCAGCCCGGGCAGCATGATCATGACCAGGGCGGTCGACATCAGCATCCAGGCCGTATCGCCCGAGTTGATGGTGGACCCATCCGCTGCTGCGGCCGTTCCGGGCAGGACGGCCAATAACGCCAGGCCGATCCCGGCACCGGCCATTCCTCGTCTCATCCGACTTCGCATCGCTCGACCCTCACTCCGATCGGGAGCCCACGCGTCCGACGGATGTCAGGCTGGGGAGCGCGGGCGACCCTCGTCCCAGCCTAGGTCCGGGACGGGTCCATTTCGAGGCTGAGGCGGTGACGCGTCGGCGGCGTGACGGTTACGGGTCACCCTCGTTCGGTGACCACTCGGATGCGGGGCTCGCAACCGTCGCGACACCGTCGGCAGCCGCGTCGTCGAGCCGATAGCCGACGCCGCGGATGGGGACCGGCAGGGGCGCCCCCACGGCGACGAGCTTCGCCCGGAGTCGAGCCATGTGCGGCTTGAGCCAGAGCGGGTCGGGCCGCTCGACCCCGGGCCAGGCGTAGGCCAGCAGGTCGCGACGATCCACGACCTCGCCGAGTCGGTCCACCAGCCGTGACACCAGTCGGAACTCGGTGACGGTCAGATCGACCGGGCGGCCCTTCCAGGTGACCTCGTGGCGGTTGCGATCGACCAGCCAGCCGTCACGCGACGGCGCGCGGCGCTGACGGCGGACGACGGTCCGGGTCCGGGCCAACAGCTCGGCCGCCCGGAACGGCTTGCGGATGTAGTCGTCGGCACCGGCATCGAGCAGCTCGACCGTGACACTCAGGTCGCTCTCGCCCGAGACGATGATGATCGGGGTATCGCCGGCGGCCCGGATGCGCCGGCAGACATCGGCGCCATCCATGCCGGGCATGGCCAGGTCGAGCAGGACAAGGTCGGGCCGGTCCTCCTCGAAGCGGCGGATCGCCTCGCGCCCGTCGTAGGCCGCGATGATCCGATGGCCGGCACCGCCCAAGATCGCCCCGATGACACCGACCATGGCCGGCTCGTCGTCAGCGACCAGGATCTTGAGCGGCTCGACTCGGGCGACGGCCGCCCCGTCGAGCGCGACGAGATCGTCCCCGCTGGGCGCCCCGAACCGACCCGTGGCTGAACTGGTCACCGCCACAGGATGCCCCGTTCTCGAGATCCGCGTCGACGTCGGGTCGGCGACCGCTCGGTTGCGATCGGTAGGCAGATCGGTCGGACGGTCAGTCGGCGGTCGGGGTCCGGCGCAGCACGAACCGGTCGAACTGCTCGGGGACCCACCACTGCAGCCCGTACAGCCGGCAGCCGAGGCAGTAGCCGGTCACGGCGAGCAGGGTCTGGAGCGCCACGACCGCGATCACCGGCAGCCAGCCGACCGGCCGGACGCCGAGCGCGAGCAGGATGAAACCGAGGGCCAGGAAGGTCGAACCCATCGCCTGCGAGAAGCGCGGACCCACCTCGGGCTCCGGGGCAGCCGGCGGGCCGAGCTTGAGCAGGTTGCGCACGTACGGCCAGGGTCGACCGAACACGAAGTAGCGGGTGCCCAGGGCCGAGCTGACCCCGAGGGCGATCGCCACCAGCCCGACCACGATGGGCAGGTCGAGCGCGATCGCGATGGACAGGACGATGGCCGAGCCGGCGGCGCCGAAGCGTTGCCCGCGCGGATCGATGAGCCGGATGGGACTGCGGACGGGGATGGACACGAAACGGTTCTCCTGGGTGGGCGAGGAAGGCCGAGAGGTCGGTCTGGGTTCTGCGAGTCGTGTGTCGCGCGCCGATCGGGCGTCAGCGAGGGGCGACCCGCTCCGGACACGAGCAAGGTCCGCCGTGTGTCCCATGGCGAGGCGCGAGGCCGTCGCCACCCGCCATCGCGGGCAGGAGCAGGAGCGTGTCGCGGGCCTCGACCGGGGTGTCGAGTGCCTGCAGGTGGCGGACATCGGTGTCGTTGAGGAAGACGTTCACGAACCGGTTCAGGTCGCCGTCGGCGTCGAGCAGCTGCGGGGCCAGGCCCGGGTACGACGCCACCAGGCCGTCGATGACCTCGCGGACGGTCGTGCCGCCGACCTCGACCTGCTTCTCGCCGCCGGTCGAGGTGCGCAGGACAGGCGGGATCCGGACCGTGCTCACGACGCCAGCCACGCTTCGAACGCGGAGAACCGGGGCGGGATGGTCGGGGCCAGGCCAGGCTGACCGCCGAGGGCTCGTTGGCGCTCCCCGCCGGGTCCGTTGCCAGGGCCGTCGTCCTCGCCGAACCGGACGGCGTCGGGCGTCTTGAGCCCGTTGCCCGTCAGCAGGGCGACGACCTCGTCGCCCTCGCGGATGATCCCGCGGGCACGAGCCGCCTGGGCTGCGGCGAGGGTCACCCCGCCGGCCGTTTCGGGGTAGATCCCCTCGAGCCGGGCGACCTGGCGGATGGCCTGCGCGGTCGTCGCGTCGGTGATGGCCTCGATCGTCCCGCCGCTGGCATTCGCCAGCTCGACCGCGTAGCGACCGTCGGCCGGGTTGCCGATGGCCAGCGAGCGGACGATGGTGTCGGGTGTCCGGACCGGCTCGATGACGTCCGTCCCGGCCGCGAACGCGGTCGCGACCGGGGCGCAGCCAGCCGCCTGGCCGCCGACGAAGCGGACCGGGGTGCGCGACTCGATCAGACCGACCTCGGCCAGCTCGTCGAAGGCCTTGGCCAGCTTGATGAACATCGCGCCCGAGGCGATCGGCGCGACGATGACGTCCGGCAAACGCCAGCCCAGCGACTCGGCGATCTCGAAGGCCAGGGTCTTGCTGCCCTCGGCGTAGAACGGCCGCAGGTTGACATTGACGAAGCCCCAGCCGAGCTCGTCGGCGACCTCGAGGCAGAGCCGGTTCACGTCGTCGTAGGTCCCGTCGACCGGGACGACCGTCGCGCCGTAGGCCAGGGCATGGTCGATCTTGGCCGGCTCCAGATCGGCCGGGATGAACACGTAGGCGGGCAGGCCAACGGCGGCAGCCGCAGCGGCCGTGGCCCCGGCCAGGTTCCCGGTCGAAGCACAGGCCAGCGCGCTCAGCCCGAAGTCGACCGCCCGGGTCGCGGCGATGGCGACCGCCCGGTCCTTGAACGACAGGGTCGGGTTGCGGGTGTCGTCCTTGATCAGCAGGCGCTCGATATCGTAGGCCGCCCCAAGCCGATCGGCCTCGATCAGCGGCGTCGAACCGACCTTCAGTCCGCGCGCAGGGACCGCCTCGACCGGGAGCAGCTCGAGATAACGCCAGATGCCTGCCGGCCGGGCCGCGATCGTCGCTCGGTCGAGCAGGGTCGCGATCAAGCCCAGGTCGTAGGCGACCTCGAGCGGTCCGAAGCAGGCGGCACACACGTAGTTGGGTCCGAGCGCCTCGGGCCGCGAACAGTTCCGGCAGCGCAGCCCGACGATCCGTTCCGAGGGCATGGCCGGTCCGCGCCCGAGATCGGGCGTCGGGGTTCCGGTCATCAGCTGGCTCGTCATCGTCTCGTCGGTCCTCGGCGGTAGGTCGGTTCGAGCGCTCTGGGGGACCGGAAAACGAGAAGACCCTTCCCCGGAGGAAGGGTCTCGGGAGATTCCCTTATCTCGCAGGAGGACCTGCCCGGATTTGGCACCTTGCCGACTTCGTCGTCGGTAGGTTGTCGTGGCTTCGACGGGCCGGTCCCTCCACCACTCTTGATAAGCGCTCTTCAGTTGTGGCCGGATGGTACGTGCGACGACCGCGACCCGTCAACCGTCGGCGCGCAGGATCGCTCGACGCTACTTGACAAGTGACTATTCAGTCACCTATCGTCCGTGGCATGGACGAGGTCTTCAGGGCGCTGGCCGATCCGACCCGGCGAAGCCTGCTCGACGAGCTGTTCCGTGAGGACGGGCAGACGCTGAGCGCGTTGGCCGGGCGGTTCGACATGTCGCGTTTCGGCGTGATGAAGCATCTGAAGCTGCTCGAGGAGGCCGGTCTGGTCGTGACCAGGCGCCGGGGCCGCGAGAAGCTCCACTACCTCAACCCCGTCCCGATCCGGCTCGTCCACGACCGCTGGGTGAGCAAATACGCCGAACCCTGGGCCGCTGGGCTCAGCGCCCTCAAGACCCGATTGGAGGCTCCGATGGAAAAGGTGTTCGAGATCTACATCAAGACGACCCCGGAACGCCTGTGGCAGGCCATCACCGACCCGGACATCCGGAGCAAGTACAACTTCGGCGCCCGTCAGACCAGTGACTGGACGGTCGGCTCGAGCTACGAGATGGGTTCCCCGGGCGCGCCGACCCTCCTGGGTGAGGGGGTCAACCTTGAGGTGGATCCGCCCCGCCGCCTGGTCCAGAGCATGGTCGCCCTGTGGGGCGATGACGTGAAGGCGGAGGGCACGTCGCGGATCACCTGGGAGATCGAGCCGGTCGGTGACTCCTGCCATCTGACCGTGACCCACGATGAGCTCCGGGAAGGCGCCAACGAGCAGCTCTACGGCGGCTGGCCGATGATCCTGTCGGGCCTCAAGACCTGGCTCGAGACGGGTGAGACCCTGACCACCCCGGGTTCGCTGATGTACGTCGGCTGACGGTCGTCGACCGATGGAGGACGCCTGAGGTCAGCGCCGGTCGGTCAGGCCGAGGCGGATGGCCACGGCTGCGGCCTCGACCCGGCCGGACACGCTCAGTTTGGACAGGATGTTGCCGACATGGACGCCGACGGTCTTCTGGCTGATGAACAGGTGCTCACCGATCTCCCGGTTGGTCCGGCCGGCCGACAGCAGCAGCAGGACCTCCCGTTCACGTGGACTCAGACCGAACACGGCCGACTTCGGCCGAGCCGGTCCGACGAATTCGCGGGCGAGGCCACCCACCTCGGCAGCCGCGCCGTCAGTTGAGCCATCCCGGCCGGGACCGACCGCGACAGCCACGGGCACGCCCATCGGATCGACCGAGGCATCCTCTTCGGCGGCGCCGGGTACCTCCGGGATGACGATCCGGGCCCGCGCCGCGAGCTCCTCGAGCTCGCGCAGGAGCGGCCGCGCTCCGAGCTCGCGGGCGATCCGCACGGCGTCGAGAAGCGGACGCCTGGCTGCGGCTCGACCGGGCCGTCCATCACCGGCACCCAGGGCAGCCTCGGCCTGACGCCAGCGCGCCCGGGCGACCTGGTAGGGGATCCCGAGGGCTTCCCAGGTCCGGGCCAGGCCCTCCCAGGCGGACGCCTCGTCGTGGCCGTCGAGGCGGGCCTGAAAGGCGCGGGCGGTCGCGAGATGGGCGTCGGCTTCGCGCCGTGAGCCGATCGTGCGGGCCACGCCCGACGCGGCCACTGCCTCCTCCGCCCGGTCGAGGACCCGCCTCGCCCGTTCGCGGGCCGCGGCCAGAGCCGCCAGGTCGCGCCGCTCGCGAGCATCGGCGACGACGGCCGCGTCGGTCTCCAGGAAGGTCTCTGCCATCTTGGCGATGAGGACCCAGTCCTCCGTGTCGCGGATCGGCGCCCAACCCAGCTCGACCGCTCGTCGAGCATCGCCGAGGTCGGCCCGCCACAGGGCGAACGACGCGGCCGACAGGTAGGCGGGGGCGGATGCCTGGGCGTCGGGCACGGTCTCCAGCTCGAGCAGGAGCCGACCGAGGAGCCGCCCAGCCAGTTCGCCCGCCCGCGTCTCGACGGCGACCATGGCCAGGTTCGTCACGGCATTCACGAAGTTGAGTCCGACCGGACTCCATTCAAGGGCCGTCTCGCCGAGCCGCCGGCATTCCTCCCAGCGACCGAGCATGAACAGCGAGTCGGCGCCGTTGCCGCGCAGGAAGTTGCCGTACGTCGCTTCCTGGCCGAACGCCCGGGCGGCCTCGATCCCGGCGGTCGCGACATCGACCGCTTCGCGCCGACGACCGAGCACGTCGAGGGCCGTCGTCAGGTTGGCCGTGGCCCGGAAGATGTCGCCCAGACGGCCAAGCTCCTCGGCGATCGAGCGGGCCTCGCGCAGGAGCGCGACGCCGGCCTCCGGATCCTCGCCCCAGACCTTGGTGATGCCGAGGGTGCAGATCGCGTGGCCCTCTTCGCCACGGGCACTCGGGCCGACCGAGCGGGCGACGCCGATCGCCTCGCGGCAGAGCTGCTCCGCCTCGGTGAACATGCCCTCGAGCATCCGGACCTGGGCCAGCGATCCCAGGATGAGCGCACGTTCGCGGGTCGCATCGGCCGGGATGAGCCGGGCCGCTCGTCGATGGGCCGCGATCGCGCCTTCCTGGTCCCCGGCCGCCCGTCGGTAGCGGCCGAGTCGCTCGTGGAGCAGGGCCAGATTGACCCGGTCGGCCCGTTCGTCGAGCCGGGCGATGGCCGACTCGGCGTAGGCCGCAGCGCGGATCGGACGGCCTGCCGCGAAGGCGGCCTCGGCGGCGCGTGCGAGGAGCTGGGCAGGGGCCGCCGGATCGCCCGTGCCGCCGGCCGGGATCGTCCGGTCATCGAGCTCGAGGGCGAGCTCGAGATGGGCCAGCGCGTCGCCGGAGGCATCGATCGCCTCGGCCAGGTCGGCGGCCTCGATGGCGGCAGCGCGAGCGGGTCCGGGCTCGTGGGCGGCCAGGTGCTGGCGGGCCCGAGAACCCGGACGCGAGCCGAGACCGGCCGCCAGGGCACTGTGGTGGCGCCGGCGCTGGCCGGGCAGCAGGTCCGCCTCGACCGCTCGGGCGATGAGCTCGTGGCGGAAGCCGACGGTCGCGTCGGCGGGCAGGGCGGCCGCGTCGTTGGGGGTCAGGGCCGGCGCACCGGTCTCGGTCAGGTCCGGATCGACCACGACGAAGCCATGCTCGATGGCCTCGACCAGCCCGACCGCCAGATCAGGTTCGAGGATCCCGCCACCACGCCGAGGCGCCCCGCTCGATCGTGGTGCGGGACGATCGGCACTGCGCTCGTAGGCCGCCGAGGCCGCGGCCAGCTCGTCGATCCGGAGCGGTTCGCCGGCGGGCGCCAGCAGACGCAGGACCCGACGACACTCCGGCGTGCGCTGGGCCAGACGAGCCATGGCCAGCTCGTCCAGCGAACCGGTCAGCGACACGCCGGCCAGCTCGCGTCGAGCGGCCAGGATCTCCTCGGCGACGAGGGCGTTGCCGCGCGAACGCTCGGCGACCAGGAGGAGGACCGACGCCGACGGGCGTTCGCCCTCGATCGCCTCGATGAGCTCGGCCAGCTCGTCCCGGTCGAACGGCCGCAGATCGAGCTCGACCGGTGGCTGGGCAGCCTCGGCCATCTCGGTCAGGGCCGCGCGGAGCGGATGCGGCCGGGTCAGCTCGTCCGGCTGATAGGTGGCCAGGACCGCCAGGCGGCCGGGTCGTGAGACGCGGGCCAAGAAGGTCGCCAGGGCACGGGTCCCGGCATCCGCCGACTGGAGGTCCTCGAGGGCCAGGACGACCGGGCGCCGCTCGCCGACCCGGTGCAGGACGTCGAGGATCGATTCGAGCATCCTGGTCTGGCGGCGCTCGGGCTCGGTGATGGTCGGGCGGGCGGGCATCAGGCCAAGCCCATCGAGACGACCCACCAGCGCCGGCAGCAGGCGGGCGATCTCCTCGGCCCCGGTCCCGGCGACCCGCGCCAGCTCACGATCCGGCAGCTGCGCCAGCAGTCGGCCGAGACCGTCGGCCACCGGGGCGAACGGATCGCCGACCTGGCCCGGTCGGGCCCGGCAGCGGATCATCGTGAGCGGCTCGGGCAGACCGGCGATCCGGCGCTCAGCCTCGTCCAGCAGCCGACTGGCACCCAACCCGCCGCTGCCGGCGATGAGGATGGTCGAGGGGCGTCCGCTCGCTGCCGCCTCCAGGACAGCGGCAAGCCGGGCAAGCTCCCGCTCCCTGCCGATGAACCGCGCGCTCGTGAACCTGGCGGCCATATCGCATTCTAGGGGCCTTGTAACCCCCGCTCGCCGAACCGGTACGCTGAGTGCATGCCTGCACGCACCGCCGCTCCGGTCCCGGACGCCGATCCGACCGCCGCCCCAGAGCGCGGACGGCCCCACCCATCGAACGGGCTTAACGAGCTTTCGGGCGAGGAGTGGCTGTATTTCACGAAGTCGATCTGGTCGACCGCCTACCCGTCCGAGCTTGGGCACGACCTGCGCAAGGCCCATGGCGCGAACAAGCCGCCGCGCTTGATGTGCCGGCTGATCGAGTTCTTCACCAAGTCGGACGAGCTGGTCCTCGACCCGTTCGCCGGAGTCGGCGGGACCCTCCTCGGAGCAGCCATCGCCCAGGGACCGCGGCGTGCCCTGGGGATCGAGCTGGAGCCGCGCTGGCTCGAGGTCTACGACCAGGTCCTCACCCGTCTGAGCGCCGAGCGCGACAGCCGGGGCCCACTCCTGGCCGATATCGGTCCCGAGCGACCCGGGCGGGGCACGGACGTTCGACCCTGCCGGCCTCGAGCTGCGGCTGGGCGACTCGCTACGGATCCTGCCGACCCTGCCCGACGCCACCGTCGACTTCGTCGCGACCGACCCGCCCTACAACGTCCAGCTGCCCCTGACCATGGCCGGGGGCAAGCTGTCCGAGACCCACGCCAACCGGCGGACCGACTACGCGATGGTCACCCAGGATCCGGCCGACCTGGCCAACAGCGCCGACTACCCGACCTTCCTCGACCGGATGGAGACCGTCCTGGGCGAGTGTCGGCGGCTGCTCCGGCCGGGTCGCTACGCGACGGTCATCGTCCGCGATGCCTACCAGGACGGGCGCTACGTCTTCACCGGCGCCGACATCGCCGCCCGGGCCGAGCGGGTCGGGCTGACTCCCAAGGGTGACCTCGTGTGGTATCAGTCCGGGACGCGACTGCGGCCCTACGGCTACCCGAATGCCTTCGTCCCGAACATCGCCCACCAGCACATCCTGGTCCTGCGCCGCGAGCGCTGAGGCGGATCAGGCGGTCTGCTGACGGGCCGCCAGGAACGCGGCCAGGACGTCCTCGTCGATCCCGTCCGGGGCCTGCTCGTCGAACGGGTCGGGCTCGACCAGATCGCCCAGGACCATCTTGTGGAGCCAGCCACGAAGGCCGTCGGGACACACGACCAGCCGATAGATGCCGTACGACTCCACGATCTGGACCTCGTCGCCGGCGTCGAGGACAGTCAGCTCGCGTCCCGTCGCTTCGTCGGGGACATCGAGCAGGCGAACGAGGCGATAGCGGATCCGGCGTCGCTCGACGCCGTCGGCCAGACCGACCGACCCGGCCGCGCCATCGGCGAAGCTGAGGCTCGTAGCGACCGTGGCCGACCGAAGCGGGTCCGTCTTGCGGGCCTGGAGGAGCGACGGGCGACGCCACCGCGGGAGATCGGCCTCGTCCGGCTCGACACCCGGCGGGAGGTGCCGGGCGGGTACGACCGGAACGAGTCCTGCGGCTGCTACCGGAGCGATCGCGCTGGCTGCATGCGCCGCGAGGACCGCGTCCGGGGCCGGTGGTTCACCGTCGCGCCGACGCTTGCCGAAGACGATGAAGGCCGCCCAGACAGCGGCGGTGCCGCCGGTCGTGACCAGGACCGACTCGGCCCGGATGAGCCCGTCGAAGCCCCCGCCGAGGCCCAGGGTGTCGAGTCCCCGGGCCGCTTCAGGACCACCCGAGCCGTCGCGCGCCGGATCGGTCCGCCGGTCCGGTCCGATCGAGCGAGATCGCACCAACGAGCAGGGTCGGCTCTGGCCTCGTGTCGGGCGTCCCCCCGGTGTCGGCATCGGCGGCGGCGCCGGGCGCCTGGTCGAGGCCGGAGTCGCGCGCGTCAGGGACCCGCCGACGTCGGGCGTCGCGGGTCCGTCATGGGTCGTGGAGCTCGTTGCCGGCTCCGAGTGGAGCGGGTCGTCGTGTCCGAGCCGTGGCCCGGAACCTTGTCGCTCTTGCTCGGCGACGTGCCGCTGCCGGCCCTAGCCGATGCGTCCGTGCCGGTCGATCCGCCCTGGTCCTTGGCCGGCATGGGCGCCCCGCCGGCTTCCGGCTTCGACGTCCCGCTGCCCCCGGGCTTCAGGCTCCGCCGGCATCAGGCTTCGCCGTGGACGCGCTGCCCCTCACCCAGATCGTTCCGCCGTCCTTCGAGAAGTGCCCTCCGCCGGCGTCGGTCGCCTCGAACCGGACCCGATGACGTCCGGCGACCAGCTTCGTGGCGAAGGCCATATCGGACGTCGTGCTTGACGTCGGGAGCGCCGGAGCCCTTCATCATCCGAGGCTGATCGTCGATCAGGACCCGGACGATCGCGGCCGGTCGGCCATCGGCGGACCGGAAGGTGACCCCGAAGGCGACGGTCGTCGACGGGCGGGCGACGCGAGGCGAGACCCACGGATCGCGCAGGGACGACGAACCGCCCTGGGCGAGCGCGGGCCCGGCGAGCGCAGCGAGCATGAGCGCCACGACGGCCACGGCAGACAGCCATGGTCGCGCGTGCCGCCACCCCGCTGGGCGGTGCACGAACGGCACGGATGAGACCTCCGCCCCGGGCCCGGATGAAAGCAGATGAAGAGAAGCCCGGTGCTGGCTCGAGGATGGGCCGACGCGCGGCGAAGGGCAATGGTACGGACTTCTCTCACGCCGCCGGCCGTCGGTCCGGGCGAGCGGTGCGGGCGCACACCGAGCTGGGCGGTCCGGTGGATTGCGGGGGTCCGACTGGTCCGGACGGCGCGCCGTCGATACCCCGAAGTGGTGATGGCGGAAGGTCGGGCGACCCGCCAGGATGTCGATCATGCAGGTCTTCCAACCAACCGTGACGCGGTCGGCCTCGCGCCTGTCGGTCGTCACCGGGCTGACCATCGGACTCCTCCTGGTCGGCCTCGGGATCGTCCTGGCCTACCTCGCCCTGGCCACGCCCTTCAGCCAGCAGTTCATCCCCGAACCGCGCTCGAGCGTCGTCCGGGTGGTCATCGGCGCGCTCGGCTGGACCCTGCTGATCGTCGCCCCGGCGACCGCCGCCATCGCCGGCATCGCCTGGCTGGCCGGTGTCGCCGAACGAACGTCGCTCCGGCCGCGCCAGCACCCGGTCGTCGGGCTGAGCCGGTTCCTCGGCGCGGAGTACACGGCAGCGACCAACGTCGAGCTGCCCGATGGCCGGCTGGTGTCCGAGATCATCGTCGGGCCGCACGGCATCGCCGTCTTCGAACCCGCCCCGCCGGCCTCGCTCATCCGGGTCGACGGTGGCCGCTGGGAGCTGCGCGTGGGCAAGGACCGCTGGGTCCCCCTCGAGAACCCGCTCGAACGGACCGTCCGCAGCGCCGACCGGGTCCGCCACTGGTTGACCGCCGAGGATCGCGGCTTCGTGGTTCGGGTCCATGCCGCGGTGATCTCATCGGACGACTCCCTCCAGCGGACGTCGAACTGCGCGGTCGTCTCGCGGGACGGGATCCCGGCCTACCTCGAACTCGCTGCCCATCCAGCGCGGGTTCAGCCCCGAGCGGCGGGCCGAGGTCGTGGAGCTCCTCCGCTCCGTCGTCTAAGCACTCGCCGGCGAGCCAGCCGGGCGACCCCGAGACGCAGCCCGTCAGCCGGCCTTCCGGACGCGCCAGATCGACTCGGCCGGCCAGCGCCGGGACCACTCTCGTTCGAGCTCGTCGCGGTAGGTGCTGACGGCATCGGCGGCGGGCCGCGGTTCGATCAGATCGAGGATCTCGAACCCGTTGGCCCGGAACAACCTGATCCATTCGCCGTAGGGCAACTGGAACGAGACTTCGTCCGGGAACTCCATCCGGTGCAACCCGAAGTAGTCGTTGACCAGGCGATCGCCGGCCCGATCGTCGTCGGCCGACCAGGTCAGCTCGATGATCGTCGACGAGTGGCTGAAGGCCAGGAGTCCACCGGGCCGGAGGAGCCGAGCCGCCTCGGGCACCGTCCGGTAGGGATCGGCGAAGGTCATCGCACCGTGGTCGCAGAAGACGATGTCGAAGCAGGCATCGGGCAGCGGTACCGCCTCGGCGCTGGCGTGGACCAGCGGGAACGAGACGCCGGCCTCGGCCATCAGCCGGGCGGCATGCTCCAACTGACGATCCGACAGGTCGAGCGCGACGGGGCGGGCTCCTGCCCTGGCCAGGCCGATCGACCACTGGGCGGCCCCGCAGCCGAACTCGAGGATGTCGCGCCCGACGACGTCGCCCAGGACGTTGAGCTCGGCCTCGGGGATCTGCCAGACACCCCAGCCCAACCCGCCGCTGGCCTCGAGCTGAGGCCCCGAGCGGGTCTGATACGCATCGCTCTTGGCGTTCCAGATCCCGCGGTTGAAGCCGGCATGGTCGGTCAGGCCCGGGATCTCGGGCAGCGCGTCCGGGGGATCGGTCGACCGGTCGCTCATCGCCCCGCAGGATAGTCGGTCGCGACGCTACGCTTCCGGCCATCGGCCACGGTTCGGAGGAAGACCACGGTGCGGACGATCCTGCTCTGGATGGCGCGCAACGCTGGCTCAAGGAACACCTGCCCCGACTGCGCTTCGTCCGGCGGGCCGTCCGCAGCTTCATGCCCGGCGAGGATCTTGCCTCGGCCATCGCCGCCGCCGAGTCGACCCGGACCGCCGGGGTCAGTGTCGCCTTCACCCGACTCGGTGAGAACCTGACCGACCTGGCCGAAGCCGAGGAGGTCGCGGCCCACTACCTGACCGTCCTCGACGAGATCGCGACGCGCAACCTGGACGCCGAGGTGTCGATCAAGCTGACCCAGCTCGGCTACGACCTGGACGTCGAGACCGCCTACCGTCACTTCGACACGATCGCCGCCCGGGCCGCCGAGGTCGGGACGCTTCGCCTGGATCGACATGGAGGGCAGCGACTACGTCGAGGGCACGATCGCCTTCTACGAGCGGGCCCGGGCGGCCCACGAGAATGTCGGGCTGTGCCTCCAGGCCTATCTCCACCGGACCCCGGCCGACGTCCAGCGGCTGCTCCCGATCCGCCCGGCGATCCGCCTGGTCAAGGGCGCCTACGCGGAGCCGACAGCCATCGCCTATCGCTCGAGCAGCGAGGTCGATGCCGCCTACCTGGGGATCTCGACGACCTTCGCCCAGGCGGTTCGCGACGGCGCAGGCGCAGGTTCATGGCCGGGACCCACGACGTGGATCTGATCGAGCAGATCGCCCCTTCGGCAAGGCCATCGGCCTCGAGCCGGCACGGATCGAGATCGAGATGCTGTACGGGATCCGGGCCGATCAGCAGCGCAAGCTGGCCGCCCGCGGCTTCGCAGGTCCGTTGCCTGATCGCCTACGGCGAGCACTGGTACCCGTGGTACATGCGACGCCTGGCCGAGCGACCGGCCAACGTGCTCTTCGCCCTCCGCCAGATCCTGCCGTTGGTAGCGGCTGAGCTAGGCGCGGGCTGCGGCAGGTTCCTAGGCGCCGCCGGCTGGGCCGCTGGAGTCGGTCCGGCCGGCCTGGGACCGAGATCCGCATCGCCAGGCCGGCCGCGACGAAGCCGAGCAGACTGGCCGCCAGGAAGATCGAGGTGTAGTCGCCCAGGGCGTCGTGGACGGCGCCGCCGAGGAACGCTGCCAGGGCCGCGCCGATCATGTGCGAGCAGAAGATCCAGCCGTAGATCGTGCCCATGTGCGCCCGACCGTACAGGCGGGAGGTGAGGTTGACCGTCGGCGGCACGGTCGCGATCCAGTCCAGGCCGTAGACGATCGCGAAGACGAAGAACCAGGGGACCGCCAGGATCACCGGCAGGAACGCGATCGAGATGGCCCGGAAGGTGTAGTAGAAGGCCAGCAGACGCCGGTTGTCGTAGCGATCGGTCAGCCAGCCGCTCGCCAGCGTCCCGACCACGTTCATCATCCCCATCAGGCCGATCGCCGAGGCGGCGGTGACCTCGCTGAAGCCGTGCTCGACGGCGTGCGGCAGCAGGTGCGTCCCGATCAAGCCCGTTCGAGGTGAAACCACAGACGAAGAAGCTCGAGGCGAGCAGCCAGAAGTCGCGGGTCCGCGTCGCCTGGCGGAGGGTCGAGCCGTGGGCCGCTTCGGCCAGCTCCGCCTCAGCGGCCTCGACCGACCCGTCGTCACCGTACGGCTGAACGCCCGACGTCCGCCGGCCGATCACGGAGAAGGAACAACGTCGGGATGGTGACCGCGATGACCGCGATGGCCAGAACGGCGATCGCTGCACGCCAACCGGACGAAACCGACAGGGCGACCAGCGACGGCAGGAAGATCAGCTGACCCATCGACGAGGCCGCCGAGAACAGCCCGACGACCATCCCTCGATGGGTCCGGAACCAGCGTGTTGCGATGGTCGCTCCGAGGACGCCGCCGATCGCGCCCGTGCCCGACCCCGACGATCAGGCCCCAGAACAGGAATAACTGCCACTCCTGGGTCATCCACAGCATCGGGAGCAGCCCGCAGGCGATGAGGGCACAGCCGGCCAGTGCGATCCGGCGCGGTCCGTACCGATCGATCAGGCCGCCGGCGACCGGTGCCGCGAAGCCGTAGGCCAGGATGCTGATGGCCACCGCCAGCGAGATGCTGCTGCGGTTCCAGCCGTATTCGTCCTCGAACGGCTTGATCAGGATGCCCGGCGCTGCGCGGACCCCGGCGCTGACCGCGATCACCGCGAAGGTGACGATCGCGATGACGAAGGCGTAGTGCCAGCGCGGTCGGACGGTCGCGGCGCTCGCGCTCATGACAGGATCGATACGAGCTAGGCCACGTTCCCAGACCCGATCGCCGGCGCGAGGTTGGCGAAGTCGTTGGTAGGGGAGCCTGGATTCGAACCAGGGACCGGCCGTGTATAAGACGGCTGCTCTCACCGCTGAGCTACTCCCCCGTCGGATCCGATGCTAGCACCGGCTTCACGGCTCGAAACCGGCGGCAGCCAGTCGGCCCGACCGACCGGACCGAGCAGCCAGTCCTGCCAGGCTCGGGCCGACGTCCGCGCGATCGAATCCACGAACCAGGCCGATCTGGTAGGTCGCCTCGACCTGGGCGTGGGCCGGCAGCTCGATCGCCGCAAGTCGTCGCGGCTGCGAGGACGTCGGTCCGGTACAGGAACCCGGCGTCGGCCGACCCGTCGCGTCAGCCGTTCGACCACTGCGGCGACGTCGGCTTCCTGGCTCACGACGTTGGCCATGATCGCGTCGGCGAGTGTCCGGGCGCGCCAGCCGCCGAAGCGCCTCGCGGGTGTAGTCGCCGAGCGGGACACCGGCGATCTCGATGACGACCCGAAGCCCCGGAGCGGCCAGGTCGGCCAGCGTCGGTCACGACCGGGACGCCGTCGCGCGCGGACATGCGGGATGCCGATGACGACCCGGTTTCGGGCGAAGGGCCGGGCCGGGTCAGCTTGCCCTGGGCATGGAGGCGATCGGGATCGACCGCACTCGCCGAGGCGAAGACATCGGCCAGGTCGCCCCGTTCGATGGCAGCGGCCAGATCACGGGCATTCGCGTAGCGGAACGAGACCGGACCGCCGGCCAGTCCGACGGACCTGAAGCGGATCGAAGACCGGTCGGAGCGAACCCGCAGCGAAGACCACGAGTGGTCACGTCGGCTTCCTCAGCGCCGGCAGGCGGGCGGGTCGACACGGCCACGTCGCAGAACACGCAGGACGACCCGATCACGGCCATCCCGCAACAGGCGCATCCTGTCGGTCGGAGGCAGGCTCACGAGATGGCCGGCCCGACCGCGAGAAGGGTCCGCCAGTGGACGATCCGGACCGCCAGCAGGACCCCGAGCGCCGCCAGGACCAGGATGGCCGCCGCGGCGATCGACGCGTCCAGACTCGATTGGAACTCGGAGTAGACGACGAGCGGCAGGGTCTGGGTCAAGCCCTCGACGTTGCCCGCGAACATGATCGTCGCACCGAACTCGCCCATCGCCCGGGCCCAGCTCAGGACGAGGCCGGAAGCCAGCGCTGCGCCGGCAAGGGGCAGGCTGATCCGGCGGATGACCGCCCATTCATCGGCTCCATCGATCCGGGCGGCGTCCTCGTAGTCGAGATCGACCCCGACGAAGCCGGCCCGGGCCGCCCGGATGAAGAACGGGGCGGACACGAAGGTCTGGGCCAGGATGACCGCCACCGTGGTGAAGGGCAGCTCGATCCCCAGCGCATGGAGCGGCTCCCCGAGCACGCCGCGCCGCCCGACGGCGAGCAGCAAGGCCAGCCCCGCGACCGACGGCGGCAGCACGATGGGCAGGTCGACGATCGATTCGACCAGCGGCCGAACCCGCGAACCGTCGGCGAGCCAGGACGAACGCGAGGGGCAGGCCGAAGACGACCGTGATGACGAGGCTGACCGTCGTCGTGGTCAGGCTCAGGACCAGCGCCGCGACGATGGCTGGGTCGCTGAACGCACTGGCCAGGGCACCGCTCAGGATCGCCTTGCCGATGAGCGCGACGACCGGCAACGCCAGCAGCCCGACCGCGATCGTCGCGAGGACGACGATCGCCACGGGGATCCGGTCCCCCGATCGCCCGCCCGACCCGGGGAGCGGGCGATCATCGCGTGCCGATCGTTCAGGACTCACGACGGGGGAAGGAACCCGTACTTGGCCAGGATCGCCTGACCGTCCGGACCGGCCAGCCAGGTGATGAAGGCCGATCCGGCATGCCGGGTTCTTCGATGCCTTGATCGCGACGGTGCCGTAGGTCGCCGGGACGTTGGCGTCGGGCGGCACTGCGATCGGGGTCACCTTGGTCGAGTTCTTGGCATCGGTGACATAGACGATCGCAGCGTCACCCTCACCGAGCTCGATCTTGGACACGACCGCGGCGACGTTGTCCTCCTTGGACACCGTGTTGGCCTTGACCTTGGCGGCGTAGTCGGTCGGATAGCCGGGCTGCTTGGCCAGGTTCTCGATGAGCAGGTTGGAGTACTTGGTGATCGGCACGGCATCGCCGGCGGCCGACCACCTTGACCTTCGGGTTGGCCAGGTCCGCCGGGCTGGTGATGCCGGCCGGGTTAGCGGTCGGGACGATGACCGTCAGGGTATTCCCGGCGAAGTCCATGACCGGGCCGAGGGCCACCCCCGCGTCGACCAGCGTCTGCGGGTTCTTGGTGTCGGCCGAGGCGAAGACATCGACCGGGGCGCCCTGCTGGATCTGAGTCGCGAGGGCACTCGATGCATCGAACGACATCGTCACCTTGACTCCAGGGGTCGCGGTCTCATAGGCCGTCTTGATGTCGCCGAAGGCCTTCTTCAGCGAGGCCGCGGCGTAGACGGTGAGGTCGACTTCCGCGGGCGTGCTCGGGGCGGCCGAAGCGGCGGTCGACGGCGCGACGCTCGGAGCCGTGGTCGGGGCGACCGTGACCGCGGCCGAGGCAGACGGGCTCGAACCGCCGGTCGAGCAGGCCGCCAACGAGGATGACGATGACGGCCAACAGACTGAACCGACGGACGTTGGACATCAGGACTTCCTCTCGTTAGCTGGCGGGGATCTCGACGATGACCTGGGTCGCCTTGATCACGCAGACGGCCTCCATCCCGACAGCCAGCCCGAGCTCATCGACGGCCTCGGCAGTCATCAGGCTGACCAGTCGGTGCGGACCGGACAGGACCTCGACGACCGCGACGACCCCGTCGCGCTCGACCCGGGTGACGACCCCGCTGAAGCGATTCCGGGCGGACTGGGCCACGATCGGCCGGTCGGCGGTCGAGCGCCTGCGCTCGGCCAGCAGGCGGCTCACCTCAGCCAGCGCGACCAGTCGCTGGCCGCCCTCGGTCCGGACCGTTACGAGACGGCCGTCGGCCTCCCATCGTCTGAGCGTGTCCACCCCGACGCCGAGCAGCTCGGCGGCCTCGCCGATCCGGAGCATGCGGGCATCAGTTGGGGACATACCGCGTATCTAAGCATCGCGGCGCCTAGATGTCTAGGTATGCGCCTCGGGACCCTTGAAGCGCCGGGCGAGATCAGTCGCCGTGGAAGAGCTTCTCGGTGAGGGCGCGGAGGCGGAACGGACGGCCCTGGATGGCGTGCCGCTGACCATGACCTTTGGCCGGCGCGGTCTGGACCGGAGCGAAGGCACTCCCGGTCAGGCCGGCCACGAACTCGTGCTCATCGTCAGTCCGATGGAGCTCAAGGGGCAGGTCGTCGGGGTCGATCGGTCGTTCGACGATCTCGACGGAGCGCGGGGGACGAGCGTAGGCGGGGGCACCGTACAGCTTCGGCAGAGCAAAGTGCTGCTCTTCAGACGACACGCGCAACCTCGGAGATTTCGATCGAGACCGCCGACGTCGATGGTCTCGGGCCAGATGATAGCGGTCGCACGATAGCGCGGAATGGTACGGAGGGGCTACCCCTGCATGGGCCCCCGAGCGTGGAACCGGTGCGTTCGGACCACGTCCCCGAACGAACGTCCGGCCCCTGGTCCTGACTCAGACCAGCAACGGGCGAAGGATCTGCGCCTCGACTACCAGGATCAGGTAGGCGATCGGCACGGCCGCGAAGAAGCCCAGGGCAGCGCTCCATGGGCTGCGCGTCCGAGGCGACCCCGCGCCGGTCGGTTGCGGGACGATGAGGTAGGTCACCGCCGTCCCGATGACGAGGACGAGGACCACGAAGACCAGGACCGCCAGTGCCCGCAGGTCACCGCCGGGCAGGACCACGCCGCGCGATACGGCCACGTCGTAGGCCAGGTAGACCAACCCAAGGACGATCGCGACGACCAGCGGACTGAGGACGGCCCGGACGATCGGCCTGGGCGCATTCCGGAACTGACGCCAGCGCACCTCGAACCAGCCGCGCCGCCGGATGCCGTCCGAGTCGGCAGCCCGACCAGGTTCGCGCTCGACGGTCATCCGTCCTGGCCGATGATGGTCAGGGTCCGTCGCGGCGGGATCGTCTCGGCGGTGTGGGCCGCAACCAGCTCCACCGTCGCCGCGAACCGCTCGAGCTCCTCCTCGCTGTTGAAGAAGGCGACGCTGATCCGGAGGGCGTCGTTCGGCAACGTCCGGAAGATCGCGAACGAACGCCGCGAGATCTCCTCGAACGCGTCATCGGTCGACCAACCGGCGACCCGGAAGGCGATGGTCGTGGCCATCGACGCGACCGGGGTTAGGACCTCCACGCCCGGGATGGCCGCCAATCGGTCGCGGCTGGCCCGGGCAAGCCTCGACCCACGGGCATGGACCCAATCGAGCCCGACGTACATCGACAGCCAGGCGATGCTCCGGGCCATCCCGACCACGGCAGCGCGACCGTAGCCGGACGCCTCCAGCCGACGGGCATCGAAGACCGATGGCGCCACGTACGCGGCGGCCATGCCCTCCGGGCCGAGCAACCATTTGTAGGCCGGCAGGGCGTACACGTCGACGCCGGACCCGGCCACGTCGACCGGGATCGCCCCGACCGCCTGCGCCCCATCGACCGCGACGAGGGCAGCGCGGTCGTGGGCCCAGCGGACGATCTGTTCGATCGGACGGAGCGCTCCGGTCGTCGCCGAGACGTGCTCGACGCAGATCAGTCGGGTGCCCGGTGCGAAGGCCGCATCGAGAGCCTCGAGGACCTCGTCGTCGTCACGTTCGTCAAGATCGACCACGACCGGCTCGACCCCCGACCGATCGCCCATCTCCAGCAGCGGCCCAAGGGCTGCGCCGTGAACACCTCGGGTTGTCAGGGCCTGGTCACCCGGCCGCCAGTCGATCGCCCGCAGCGCGACGTTCAGAGCCTCGCTCCTCGAGTGGGTCAGGGCGATCGCGCCAGGCTCGGTCCGCAGGACGGCGGCCACGACACCGCGGGCCTCGTCCATCCGTTCGTACAGCTCGTCGATGTCGGCCGGGCCGGCTCGCCCGACCCGCAGGTCCCGGTCGGCTTGTTCGGCCATCGCCCGGTGGGTCTCACTCGGCAGGGGCCCGACGCTGCCGGTGCCGAGATAGATCCCGGCCGCCGTCGCAGGAAGCGCCTCGCGGACCGCCGCCAGCCTGTCGTCATCCGGGAGGAATGGGGTCACCACGGGTCCGTATGATACGAGGCGTGAGCGGCTATCCCCGCCCGGAGCTCCTGGCCACGGTCGACTGGCTGGCCGAGAACCTGGGCCGCCCCGAGATCCGCGTGCTCGATGTCCGGTCGCGACCGGACGGCACGGCTCGGGCAGCCCACGCCGCCGGTCACATCCCCACCGCGGCGTTCCTCGACTGGACGACCGACCTGGTCGATCGATCGGGTGACAGCCCGTTGATGCTCCTGGCCGGGCCGGACCACGTCGCGGCCGCCCTGGGCCGGCTGGGCGTCGGTGCCGGAGCGACGGTGGTCTTCTACGACGACACGGCCAGCCTGTACGCGGCCCGGGCCTGGTGGAGCCTGCGTGCCTACGGCCTCGAGTCGAGTCGCATCCTGGACGGCGGCCTGGCGGCCTGGACAGCCGCCGAGCACGAAGTGTCGACCGCCACGCTGCCCCCGACCCCGGCCGCCTTCGTGCCCCGGGCGGTGCCCCGGATGCGCCTGACCACCAGCGACGTCCGGGGTCTGCTCGGTTCGCCCGACGTCCTCCTGTTGGACGCCCGGGCACCCGCCGAATATCGCGGCTTCGAGGGCAACAGCCGACGGCTGGGCCACATCCCCGGTGCCGTCAATGTACCCGTATCCACGATGACCGAGCCCGGGACCGGCACATTCCGACCGCCCGAGGCGCTCCGCCAGACACTCCTCAAGGCCAACGTGACCCGCGGACGCCGGATGGTCTGCTACGACGGATCGGGGATCGCGGCGGCCAAGCTCGCCTTCATCCTGACCCTGCTGGGTCACGATGACGTGGCCGTCTACGACGGCGGTTGGGCGGAGTGGGGTGACCGGCTGGACCTGCCGGTCGATCGGACCTAGCCGGCGTCCCCTAGCCTGGTTCCTCGGAGCGGTCCCCGGTCGGCAGATCTGCCCACGGATCGACGACGCGGTGGGGGGCCAGGATCTGGGTCCGAGCGTGGTTGACCGCGACCATCGTCGCCGTCTGGCGGGCTTCGCCGATGGCATCCGACCAGAACGCCGCCTCGGTCACCGGGATGAACCGGCCGATGAGCTCACCGAGGGCGTCGGCCAGGTTGCGCTCCGGGAGAAGATGGATCCGGCCGGTCAAGCGGAACGGCGGGATGATGATCATCGCCTCCTCGGGCACCTTGGGCATGCGCAACTCCGGGGCCGGGCCGACGAAATCCTGGGCGACCGCGAAGAGGACGCTGTTGAGGTTGACCTGGGAGTACTCGGCCTGGACGTTCATCGCCCGCGAGCCGTACTCGACCAGGTTCGTCTGGCGCAGGACCAGGAACTCGTACTCGGCGTGGTTGAGGATGTCGGTGACCCGTCGTTCGCGCGTCTCGACCGTCCCACGGATGATGTAGGAGTCGGTGTAGAGCGTGAGCTCCATCTGCTGGGCAGGGGCGAACATCGACACAGGATACGCCCGGCCCAGGGCCCCGGATAGCCCGTCGTCAGCCTGCCGCCGGACTCCCGGCGCGTGCTGTCACCAGGTGCTCAGGCCCGTGCTGGAGACCGCGCCAGATGGCCTCGACCGTGGTCACCGTGTCGATCTCGGCGACCGACTTGTCGGGGCGCAGGTGGGCGATCCGCGGGAAGCGCAATGAGAACCCCGACCGATGGCGGTTGGAGCGGACGATGACATCGAAGGCGATCTCGACCACGATGCTCGGCTCGACCACCCGGTAGCGACCGAACCGTTCGAGGGTGTGCTCCTCGAACCAGGCGGTCATCTCGGCGATCTCCGCGTCGGTCAGGCCGCTGTAGGCCTTGCCGATCGTGACCAGCGCGCCGGATGCGTCGTCGCGGACGGCGAAGGTGTAGTCAGACAGGACACCGTGGCGCTTGCCGTGACCGACCTCCACCCCGACCACGACGCAGTCGATGGTCGCCAGCGCCTTCTTCATCTTCAGCCAGCCCATCCCCCGCCGGCCGGGCGAATAGGTGCTCGTCGGATCCTTGACCATCAGCCCCTCGTTGTTGCGACCTCGAGCGTCGGCGAAGGCCAGCTCGAGATCGTCGACCGAGTCGACCGAGGCCCGATGGGACAGGGCGAAGATGCCACCATCGTCGACCAGGGGCAGGCCCAGCCCGTCGAGCCGGCTGCGCCGTTCGACCAGGGGCAGATCGAGGCCGGCTTCGACCGGTCCGCCGCGCGGACCCAGGGCCAGGAGGTCGAAGGCGACGCAGATCACCGGGACCTGGCGCCGGATGGCCGCCGACGGCGCCTTCCGACCGAGCCGCTTCTGAAGCGAGACGAAGGGCAGGACCGCGCCGTCGCGATAGGCCAGCAGTTCGCCGTCCAGGATGCCGTCCCAGGTCAGACCGCGGGCACCATCGACGACCTCGGGGAACTGGCCGCTGATGTCGTGCAGGTCGCGGCTGTACAGGCGGACATCATCGCCGGCCCGATGGACCTGGACCCGGATGCCGTCGTATTTGTCCTCGACCCAGGCGGTCGGCCCGAGCCGGGTCATGATCTCGGCGGCATCCTCGGCCGGCGACGCCAGCATGAACTTGAGTGGGTGGAACAGGCGCAGGCTGGCCGAGGCGAGGGTGTCGTCGCGGGCCAGGACCGCGGTCGCGCCGACATCTCCGGTGAGCATGCCCGCTCGCTTGACGGCATCGAGGGGACGGTCGAACGCCGCGGCGATGGCGGCCTCGAGGAGACCCTCGCGCAGGCCGATCCGGAGGTCCCCCGACAGGATCTTGACCACGTACTTGGCGGTCAGCGGATCGCACCGGGCGAGCAGGTCGGTGAAGACCGCCCCCTTGGCTGCCGGACCGGAGGCCGCCTCCATGGCCGCGAAGGCGGCCGCCACATCGACCAGCGCCGGGGGCTCGCCGACCTGGGGTCGTTCGCCGTTCGCTCGCCCGAGCACATCGGCCACGGCCAGACCCAGGTCGGACGAACGGTCGTAGGCCTCACCGAGGGCGCCGGCCGGGACACCCGCCAGACCGGTCACGGCAGCCGCGATGGTCGCCCAACCAAGGCCGGTCGAGCGGCCATCGACCTCGGCGAAGGGCCGGCCGGCCAGGAACAAGGCGGCGATCGGCAGCTCGTCAGGGGCCAGCGTGGGGAGCTCGTCGGCGAGCAGGCGGGTCTTCTCGGAGGTTCGCGTCGTGGCGGCGACCCGCTCGGCCACCTCGCTCCAGCGGCGCATGGCGGGGATGGTATACCTTCGTCGCCCATGACCCATCGCGGCTGGTTCCCGGACTCGATCACGGGCGAACGGATCGTCCTTCGACGACACGCGCCCGACAACCTGCTGGCCTTTCGACGCTGGTATGCCGACCCCGAGGTCGCCCGGCTGACCCGCTACCAGGAGGGGATCATGCCGGTCGCCGAGATCGACCGGTTCTTCCAGGCCCGGGTGGTCGGACCCGACTCGATGGCCCTGGCCATCCACCTGCGCGACTCGAGTCGACTCATCGGCACGTGCGCCTTCAGCCAGCTCGACGGCGACAACGGCTCCGCCCTCTATCACATCACCATCGGGGAGAAGGATGCCTGGGGCCAGGGCTACGGCACGGAAGCGACGGGGCTGATGGTCCAGCACGCCTTCGAGCGTCTCGGGCTCCATCGGGTGGCCCTGTCCGTGTTCGCCTTCAACGAGCGGGCGATCCGGGCTTACCGCAAGGCGGGCTTCGTGGTCGAGGGCCGATCCCGACAATCGATCTGGCGCGACGGGCGCTATTGGGATGAGCTCCACATGAGCATGCTCGATACTGACTGGGCGGTTCGCGGGCAGCCATCCGGCGCACCGGAGCCGAGCGTCGTCGACGGGGGTGGACAGCCCGGCTCTGGGACGGTCCCGGTGGCCCGGATCGAGCGCCTGAGCTGATGGCCAGCAGCGGACCCGAGGCCGACGCCGCCCGGACCGAGGTCCGGGCGATCATCGACGACAAGGGTCACGCCGTCGAGAACGCCCGCCGCGCGGTCGAGCGCCTCGACATCGCCTTCGCGGCCGGGGTCCTGGTCAAGACCGCACCACTCGGAGCGATGCTCGACGACCTGGCGGTCGCCCTCGAACAGGACGACGGCCAGAAGCTCGGTGGCAAGAGCGCCGAAGCGGCCCGGTTCATCCTGCGCGCCATCTCCCGTGAGCTCGACAACGCCTGACCGACGCCCCAGCCGGGCCGAGACGCTTGACTCTCGACCTGGTCGAGACCCGACCATCCCGGCCATGGACGACAGCCTGCCCATCGGACGGTTCGCCCGGCAGTCCGGCTTGAGCATCGGCGCGCTCCGCCACTACGACGAACTCGGGCTGCTCGTACCGGCCGAGGTCGATCGCTGGACGGGCTACCGACGCTACCGGCGTGCTCAGCTCGAACGGGCCAGGACGATCGCGCGCCTGCGCGACCTTGACCTGCCGCTCGACGAGATCGGGGCCGTGCTCGACGCGCCCGACTCGGGCGAACGCCTGGCCGCCCTCGACCGGCACCGCCTCCGGATCGAGGCCCGGGTCGCTCGGGGCCAGCACGTCCTCCACCACATCCGGGACATGATCGAACGAAAGGAGCTCCTCGTGAGCCGACCACAGATGCCGCCCGAGCTCGATCCGACCACTCAGCGCCAGTTGGCCGCCGGCCTGTTCAACTACACCTGGACGCTCCTCGAGCGCGAGGACCGGACCGCCGAGGACATCGACCGGATGATCCATGCCGCCCACGCCTCGCGTCTGCACTGGGATGTCATCGGCCTTCCGAGCAACCGGGCCCGGGGCGAATGGCTCTGCTCGCGGGTCTACGCGACGCTGGGCCGGGCCGAACCGGCCCTGTGGCATGCCCGGCGCTGCCTGGCCATCGTCGAGGCCGGCGGCGAGGGCTTCGAGGACTGGGATCTGCCGGCAGCCTACGAGGGCCTGGCCCGGGCGTCCGCCGTCGCCGGCGATCGCGACCAGGCCGAGGTGTGGCGAGCACGCTCGCGCGACGCCCTGAGGGCGGTCGCCGGTGCCGAGGATCGCGAGCTGATCGAAGGGGACCTGGCGACCCTGCCGCTGGCCTGAGTTGCCGCCCAGCGGGTCGATCGCGGGACGGAACGGGCCCGGCTCGCGTACCGTTAGGGCTGCCCACGATGCTCGACCCGGAGGAGGATGACGTGCCCGACCGCGACCTGAAGCTGGGGATCCTCCTATGGAGTCAGGCCGCCAGCTGGCCCGAGATGCTCGATGCGGCCAAGCGGGTCGACCGGCTCGGCTACGCCCACCTCTGGACGTGGGATCACCTGTACGCGATCTTCGGTGACCCGTACCAGTCGATCTTCGAGGGCTGGACCGCGCTCGCGGCCTGGGCCATGGCCACCGAACGAACGCGCCTGGGCCTGCTCGTCGGAGCCAACACCTTCCGCAACCCCGGGCTGGTCGCCAAGACCGCCACGACCCTCGATCACATCAGCGGTGGACGCGCGATCCTGGGCATCGGCGGGGCCTGGATGGAGCCAGAACATCGGGCCCACGGGATCGACTTCGGGACGGGCTTCGGCCAGCGTCTTGACTGGCTCGACGAGTCCGTCGCCGCCATCCGGCCGGTCCTCGACGGTGGCTCGGCGACGTCCGCAACGGGCGGCACTACGCCTTCGATGACCTGCGTCAGCTGCCGGCGACCGTCCAGGCCAAGCTGCCGATCATGATCGGCGGCAGCGGCGAGAAGAAGACCCTCCGGACGGTCGCTCGCTACGCCGACATGTGGAACGCGATGGGCCCGGTCGAGCTGATGCGCCACAAGATCGAGGTCCTCCACGAGCACTGTGCGGCGGTCGGCCGGGACCCCTCGGAGATCGAATTCACCCTCGGGGTCAAGGTCACCATCCGTGACAGCAAGGCCGAGGCGGAGCGGGTCTGGCGCGAAGCGATGGCCCACAACAAGACTCCGTTGAGCGATCTCGAGGACGACGACACGTTCTGGAACGGGACGTCCGAAGAGCTGGCCGACCGCCTTCGGCCGTACGTCGAGATGGGCTTCCGGACGGTCATCTCGGAACAGCCGGCGCCATATGACGTCGAGTCGATCGAGCGCTTCATCGGCGAGGTCAAGCCGCTCATCGACGCGGGCTGACCCGGCCAGGAAAGACGTGTCGAGCGCGATGCCCGCCAGGCGGGCCGCCACCGTCGAGTTCGAGCACGTCAGCAAGGTCTACGGGCGGACCGAGAAGGGCACGCCCGGCGCGGTCGACGATCTGTCCCTGGCCGTCCCGGCCGGCCGCATCTGCGTCCTGGTCGGACCGTCCGGCTGCGGAAAGACGACCTCGCTCAAGATGGTCAACCGGCTGATCGAACCGACCTCCGGCCGGATCCTCATCGATGGGGTCGACGCGGCCACCCGCGAGCTGACCGAGCTCCGGCGCGGGATCGGCTACGTGATCCAGTCGACCGGCCTCTTCCCGCATCTGACCATCGGCGACAACGTGGCCGTGGTCCCCCGCCTGCTCGGTTGGGACAAGGCCCGCCAGCTGGAGCGGACCGACGAGCTGCTCAGCCTGGTCGGTCTGGATCCGGTGCGCTATCGGGATCGCTATCCGAGCCAGCTGTCGGGTGGCGAGCGACAGCGCGTCGGGGTCGCTCGGGCCCTCGCCGCCGACCCTCCCCTGATGCTCATGGACGAACCTTTCGGGGCGGTCGACCCGATCGTCCGCGACCGGCTCCAGAACGAGTTCCTGCGGCTCCAGGAGGAGCTGGCCAAGACGATCCTGTTCGTGACCCACGACATCGACGAGGCGATCAAGATGGGCGACCTCGTCGCGGTGATGCAGGCCGGCGGCAAGGTCGCCCAGTTCGGCCCTCCGGCCGAGATCCTGGCCGACCCGGCGTCCGATTTCGTGGCCCGCTTCGTCGGAGCGGATCGTGGGCTCAAGCGCCTGTCGCTGGTCCGGGTGGGCGACGTGGCCACGACGTCGGCCGTCACAGCCCGTCCGGGCGACGATGTCGCGACAGCGCGGGCGAACCTGGCTTCGGGCTCGTCGCCGTATCTGCTCATCGTCGACGAGAGCGACCGGCCGCTGGGTTGGGTCGAGGCGCGTCACCTGCCCGCGGGTGGAGCCCTGTCGGCGGACCTGGCCAGCCCGATGTCGCCCCTCCTCGAACCACGGACGACCCTCAAGGACGCGCTTTCGATGCTCCTCGATGCCGGGGTCCAGGCGGGCATCGTGGTCGATGGCGAGGGCCGGGTCGTCGGGCTGATCGAGCTCGACGCGATCATCGCCGAGCTCCGGACGACCCGATGATCAAACCCCAGTGGATCCTGGACAACCTGGGGGTGATCTATGGGGCCCTGATCGACCACCTGGTCCTGACCATCCTGGCGGTCTGGGTCGGCCTGGCCATCAGCCTGACCTCCGCCCTGCTCATCCGCCGGCGCTGGTTCCTGCGCGGTCCGGTGACGGCCACGTTCGGCATCCTGTACACCATCCCCAGCCTGGCCCTGTTCGCCTTCCTGGTCCCTTTCACCGGGCTTACCCTGGTCACCGCCGAGATCGGGCTGATCAGCTACACCCTGCTGATCCTGACCCGGAACATCCTGGCCGGCCTTGACGGGATCCCCCTGGAGATCCGCGAATCGGCCGATGGGATGGGCTATAGCGCGCGTCAACGCCTGGTCGGAGTGGAGCTGCCGCTGGCCCTGCCGGTCATCATGACCGGGCTGCGGATCGCCACGGTCACCACGGTCGGGCTGGTCATGGTCACCGCGGTCATCGGCGAGGGCGGCCTTGGCCAGCTCATGCTGCGCGGCTTCAATCGCCAGTTCCCGACCATGATCTACGTCGGATTCGTGCTGATCATCGTCATCGCGCTCGTCCTGGACCTGTTCCTCCAGCTGGTCCAGCGGCTGCTGACGCCGTGGGCCAGGCGCGGAGCCTGAGCCGATGGATGGCATCACCGGCGCGTTCGGCTGGCTGACCGATCCGGCTCACTGGCAGGGAGCGAACGGCATCCCGACCCGCTTCGTCGAACACATCGAGCTGGCCTTCCTGGCCGTCATCGTGGCTCTGGTCATCGCCGTGCCCATCGGCCTGTACACGGGGCACACCGGTCGCGGCGGCGCGCTCGCGGTCAACGTGGCCGGGATCGGCCGGGCCATCCCGTCGTATGCCCTGCTCCTGGTGATCTTCCCGATCCTCGGCTTCGGGCTGTTGACCCCGTTGATCGCCCTGGTCCTGCTGTCGATCCCGCCGATCCTGGCCAATACCCACGTCGGCCTGCGGGGCGTCGATCCCGAGGCGGTCGACGCCGCCCGTGGCATGGGCATGCGCGAATCGCAGGTCCTGACCAGGGTCGAGCTGCCCGCGGCCCTGCCCCTGATGATGACCGGCGTTCGGACGGCGTCGGTCGCCGCCGTCGCCACGGCGACGCTTGCCGCGCTCATCGCCGGCGGCGGGTTCGGGCGCTACATCGTCGACGGCTTCGCCCTCCAGGATCAGGCCATGCTGGTGGCCGGGGCGATCCTGGTCGCTGTCCTGGCGGTGGTCGTCGAGCGCAGCCTGACCGTCGCCGAGCATCGCCTCGTTTCGCCCGGGATCGCCCTCAGCCAGGGCCCCGACGGCCGATCCGGCGAACCCGCGGTATAGTCCCGGGACGTCTGAGGCGACGTCCCCAGAGCGACGCCGGACGATCAGGAAGGAGGACCCATGCGGCTATCCCGCAGGGCCGCTCTCGGGGCGACGGTCGTCGCGCTCTTCGTGAGCGCGTGCACGTCGGGTGGGAGCAGTCCATCAGCATCTGTGGTGACGCCGGCGGTACCCACGGTGGGCCCGTCGACCGCGGCCGCCAGTCCATCGAGCGCGCCGTCGCCCGCGTCCGCGGCGCCGACCGGCACGATCGCATCCCAGCTCACCCTCGGGGGCCCACCCGAGTGCCCCCAGCGTCCGTTCTGTGCGGTCGGCCTGAAGAACACCTACGGCTTGGACTTCAAGCTGTTCCTGCCGCTCGATGCGGGTGGCCCGCTCAGCCTCAGCGCGGTCAAGTCCGGGCTGGTCGACGTCGGACTGCTGTTCAGCTCAGACCCGTCCATCCAGGCCAACGACCTGGTCGTGCTCGAGGACGACAAGCACCTCCAGCTGGCCGACAACCTCATCCCCGTCGTGCGCAACGATCTGCTGGCCAAGGCGCCCGGCCTGGCCGACCTGATCAACCCGTTCACGGCCAAGCTCACCCAGGACGCGCTGAACGACCTCAACAAGCAGGTCACCGTCGACGGCAAGGACTCCAAGTCGGTCGCCGGCGCGTGGCTGGCCGCCAACGGGCTGACCCCCGGTGGGACCTCCGGCAACGGGATCAAGGTCAAGGTCGGCTCGACCAACTTCTACGAGCAGGAGATCCTGGGCGAGATCTTCGCCCAGGTCCTCGAAGCCAATGGGTTCACCGTGGAGCGCAAGTTCCAGCTGGGCAACCGCGAAGTGGTCTTCCCGGCGCTCGAGAAGGGCGACATCGACATCCTGGCCGAGTACGCGGCGACCGCCCTCGAGTTCGTCAACAAGAGTGCCGGCGAAGCGACCGCTGACCCGACGGCCACCGCAGCCAAGCTCAACGAGCGGCTCGCCCCACTCAAGCTGACCGCCCTGGCGTTCGCCCCGGCGACCGACCAGAACGCGTTCGTGGTCAGCAAGGCCACGGCCGACAAGTACAAGCTCACCAAGCTGAGTGACCTGGCCAACCCCGCTCCGTAGCGGCCTACCCAGCCTCGTTCCGAAGACCCCGGCACCCACGCCGGGGTCTTCTCATGTCCCGGTCAGGTGCCCGGCACGTCCTCGCTCGGGTGATCGCCGTCGACCAGGCCGCGGGCCACCTCGGCGACCTCACCGGCGCTGCGGTTCCAGCCCAGGCGGAGGAAGGCGATGGCGCCGCCGACCGAGGTCAGGACCAGGATCGTCACGTGGATGAGCAGGCCCAGGGCGAGGGCCTGGTCCTTGCTGAGACCGATGGCCGTGCCGATCGTGACGGCAGCCAGCTCGAACGTCCCGAGATAGCCCGGCCCGGATGGGATGGCCGTGGCCAGGGCGATCCCGGACGCGAACAGGGCCGCCTCGCCGATGGTCAGCTCGATGCCCAGGGCCTGGCCCGCCGCCGCGACGGCCAGCAGACTGGCGCCCCAGGCGGCGACGCTCAGACCGACCCCATCGACCAGGGTCCGCGGCCGGCGAGCGACCGCCAGGCCGTCGTGCAGGCGTCGACCGACTTCGGCGATCCGGGGCCGGCGCTCGGCGATGGCGATGATCCGGTCGGCCCCCGGCAGACGATGGGCCAGGATGCCGACCGCCAGCCCGACGCACAGCAATCCGGTGATCGCCAGCCCGACCAGGACGGCGCTGGCCACCACCCCACGGACGTGCAATACGAAGATGGCGATCGCCCCGATGATCACCACGACCGCAGTGTCGACCACCCGTTCGACCACGACCGTCCCGAGCGCTGAGGCCCGACTGACGTCCTCGCGGTCACCCAGGTAGTGACTTCGGACGAGCTCGCCCAGGCGAGCCGGCAGGATGTTGTTGGCCAGGTAGCCGATGAGCAGATAGGCCAGCATCGAGCGGAAGCGGATCCACTTGATCGGGGCGATGAGGCGCTGCCAGCGGGCCGCCCGGAGCAGGACGTCGACCGTCTGGAGCAGGACCGTCACCAGGATCCAGGCCGGGATGGCGGTCCGCAGGATGGCCCCGACGCTGGCGAAGTCCACCCCGCGCAGGACGAACCAGAGCGAGGCGATCGAGATGGCGATGCCCAGGACGGCTCGGGCGAGCCCGCCGCTGCGGTTCACCGGCCGCCTAGGCCGCCGGCGGGCGAGACGTCAGCTTGGGCGAGCGACGGAGGCGGGTCCGATGGAGCAGGTAGCGGGCCACCACCCGCAAGCGTGGCCAGCCCGTAGACGACACTGCGCTTGAAGCCGACCGAGCTGGCTTCGGCGAAATAGCGGGTCGGGACGCCGATCTCACCGATGGGCAGATCGCCGGCCGCGACGACCTGGCTGATGAGCTCCTGGTCGAACACGAAGTCGTCGCTGTTGAGGCTGTACGGGATGGCCTCGAGGAGGCGTCGGCTGTAGGCCCGCAGGCCGGTGTGGTACTCGCTCAGATGGAGACCGAAGGCGGCATTCTCGACCCCTGTCAGGAAGCGATTGCTGACGTACTTCCAGCGGGGCATCCCGCCGGCGATGGGGTCGCCCAGGAAGCGACTGCCGAGCATCAGATCGCGCTCGCCGGCGACGATCGGTGCGATCAGCTCGGGGATGCGGGTCGCGTCGTACTGGTAGTCCGGGTGGAGCATGACCACGATGTCCGCACCGGCGGCCAGGGCGGCGTCGTAGCAGGTCTTCTGGTTGCCACCGTAGCCCCGGTTCTGGCGGTGGATGATGACGTCCAAGCCGAGCTGCTTGGCGACGTCGACCGTGTCGTCCCTGGACACATCGTCGACCAGGATGATCCGGTCGACGATGTCGTGGGGGATGTCGGCGTAGGTGCGCTCGAGTGTCATCGCAGCGTTATATGCCGGCATCACGATGACCACGAACGGCCGGACGGCTGCGGGACCTTGGTCGGTGGGGGGCATCGCCGAGGAGGATACCCCAGACCCCACCCTGTCACGGACGACGAGGGCCGTCCAGCGTCCTTGCTGGAAGCCCGCCGCGGCATGTGGGACCATGCGGCCAGAACGACTTCATCGGAGAAACGACATGATCGACCGCCTGTTCGGGGGCAAGCCCACCGATCCCGCCATCGCGGCACGGATCCCGCCGGGCCAGTACAAGACCGACAAGTTCCCGGTCCTTCATTACGGCTCGGTGCCGCACACCGACCTGTCGACCTGGGATCTCCGGATCTTCGGCCTGGTCGACAGCCCGCTGACCTTGACCTGGGACCAGTTCAAGGCCCTGCCCCGCAAGCAGGTCAAGACGGACATCCATTGCGTCACCCGCTGGACCAAGCTCGACACGGTCTGGGAGGGAGTCGCGATCCAGGACATCCTCGACGCGGTCGGGGTCAAGCCCGAGGTCACCCACGTCCTGGCCCACTCGGAGCAGGGCTATACCGCCAACATGCCGCTGTCGGTGCTCGATGACGACGACGTCCTCCTCGCCGACACCTTCGACGGCAAGCCCCTCGACCTGGAGCACGGCTACCCCCTCCGGCTGTTCGTCCCGAAGCGCTACTTCTGGAAGAGCGCCAAGTGGGTCCGTGGCCTCGAGTTCCTCGACCACGACATCCTCGGCTTCTGGGAGCGCTACGGGTACAACAACGACGCCGATCCCTGGAAGGAAGAGCGCTTCTCCGAGTAGCTCAACCGGTCCCACGCCCGACCGTCGCGGCGAGCCGGGAGGTCACCCGCCCCAGGGCGTAGCGAGTCGGGCCGATGACCCGCTCGTGGGCCCCGCTCAACTCGATCCAGCGGGCCCCGAAGGACTCCTTGAAGGTCAACATCCCATGGGCCGGCTCGCCCGGCTCGGGTCGACGCCGGGCACCGGGCACGTCGACGCCGCCCAGGTCCATCTCGGCCCGACCCTCGGCCAGGGCGCCCTTGATCGCCTCCCAGACGAGCAGCCGGACGACGCCGGGATAGGCCTTCCGGAACCGGCCGTCGTCGGCCGCGTTGGCGTAGGTCCAGCGTCGACCGTGGCGGTAGAACGTCGCCCCGGCGACCAGCTCGCCGGACGGATCGTGGGCGCCGATATAGACGAGGAGCCCGTCGGCGAAGGCCCGCCCCGACCAGTCGAGGAAGCGCGGCTTCGAGGCCAACCCGAAGCCGCGCCGCTCGGCGGTCGCCCGCATCGAGCCATAGAGCACGTCGAGCTCGGCGAGCAGCTCGGGGAGACGGGCCGGAGCCTCCTCGTTCGTGGTTGCGTCTGCCGTCGGGTCGTCGGCTGGGACCGGCCCGATCCGGACGATGGTGAGGTCGCTCCGCTCGGCGGCACGGATCATGTTCCGGGTGGTCGCGCTGAACCCGGCCAGCAACGCGACCGGGTCGTTGCCGCTCAGGTCGACCGCCAGCCGATGGCGTGACGGCTGGAGCTCCTCGATCCGGTGGAAGCCGGCTGCCGCCAGCAGCTCGGGGTAGCCGCTCGCGGCCGGGACTTCTGCGTCCGAAGCGACCACCGCCGAGCCATGATCGGCCAGCCAGGCGGTGACGCCTTCGAGCCGGGCGACCGTCCGCTGGACGTCGTCATCGGGGATCGGACCGCGTGACACATACGCACCGGAGCCCCGGACCAGCGGCCACGGGCGGGTGAGGGCCAGGATCCGGGCGTCGTCGGCGCTGACCAGGAAGCGCGGCCGCCAGCCGAACGCCGCGCGATACGCCGCCCACGCCCGTGATTGATGGACATTGCCGGTGGGCCCATCGACCACCCGCCGATCCCAGTCGAGGAGCTCGGCCGGCGATGCCTCTCGGACGTCCATCGCTAGTTGCGTCGCAGGGCGGTCGTCCGCGGGTCGACGCTGAAGTTGCGCAGGCGTCGTTCGAGCAGGACGACCTCGCGATCGATGAGCTCGATCAGCTCGCGCAGGCGGGCTTCGGCAGTCGTCGCCTCGAGCAGTCGCTGGCGTCGCGGCTGGTCGACCTGGATGATGCCCGACAGGAGGTAGGACAGGACGGTCGGATCGTCCGGCACCGCGACTCGACGGGCGACGTCGTCGAGGGGGTCCGGATCGTCCTCGAAGATCGCTGATCCGAGCGGTTCCATCGGGTCGTCCTCGACCTCGAGCTCGACCTGGACGTCGATCTCATCGGCCTCCTCGCCTTCGGCCGGCTGGAGCAGGGCCAGGTAGCGGACGAAGCGCTGGGTGACTCGATCGGTCAGGATCCGGGCCGTTTCGAGATCCCCGATCTCGTCCTCGATCTGCTCGACGTTGCCGACCAGGTAGGGCTCCCGCCCGACGGTCACGGATTCGATCCGGAAGCGCCGGACCCCGACCACCAGCAGCTCATAGCGGCCGTCGCTGAACTTGCCCGCCTCGCGGATCTCGGCGACCGTGCCGACCGTGGCGATGCTGGTCGGCCCAGGCCCGACCTCGCGACCATCCTTGATCAGGACGACCCCGAACGGGCTGTCCGCCTCGAGACAGTGGGCGACGAGCGCCCGATAGCGCGGCTCGAACACGTGCAGCGGAAGGGCGACCCCGGGGCACAGGACGGTGTGCAGCGGGAACAGCGGCAACTCCATCGGCCGGAGTGTAGGTCAGGACGCTCGTCGACCGGTCAGGTCGGCTGGAAGCCTTCGTCGAGACGGGCGCTGTTCGGCCGGACACGACGGACCCCGGCCCGGCCCGGACCGGCGTCGTCCGCCCGCAGGTCGAGCGGCGCGGTGTGGACCGTGCCCTTGCCGGCGGCCTTGGCCCGGTACATGGCCACGTCGGCCGCACCGAGCAGATCGTCGGCGCTATGCGTCTCGGTCGTGTCGACCGCGACGCCGAGACTGACCCCGACCGGGACCGTCCGATCGGCGATCTCGACCGGACCAGAGAGCACGGCATGGATCCGATCGGCGACCGCCCGGGCCTCGGTCGGATCGAGCAGCTCGGCCACCAGGACACCGAACTCGTCGCCGCCCAGCCGAGCCGCCAGATCGGTCCCCCGACAGGCAGCCGCCAGCCGCCCGGCCACGGCCGCCAGGAGGGCGTCGCCGGCGGCATGACCCAGCTCGTCGTTGACCGTCTTGAAGTCGTCCAGGTCGAGGAAGAGGACCGCCAGGCCACCGGGACCTCGACGCGCTGCCAGGGCTTGCTCGACACGCTCCACGAACAGACGCCGATTGGCCAGGCCGGTCAACGGATCGTGATAGGCCTGATGGCTGAGGCGTTCTTCGAGGGCACGGCGCTGCTCGACGTCGCGGGCGAGGGTGCCTACGAGCCCCGACAAACGGGCCAGGACGAGAACGGACAGCAGGGCTGAGCCACCGGCGATGACCCACAGGCCGGTGTCCGTACCCTCACGACCGACGGTCATCAGCAACGGCCCGGTCAGCATCGCGGCGGTCAGGAACAGCAGCCGGACGGGCCCCAGCCAGGTCACGTTGACCGGGTGGGCCTCGGTCAGCGTGCGCATGGACGGGTGGAGCGCCGCACTCCCGATGGCCAGGTAGGCGAGCATCCAGAGGAGGTCGAGCGGCGCCCCGGACTGATATGTGTCGGACAGGCTCTGGAGGGCATAGACCTGGTCCGCGACCAGCATCAGCCCGAGTGACAGGATCAGCAACCGGAACGAGGTCGTCCGGGCGCCCGGTGTCACGAGCAGGCCGAGGGTCACCCCGATCAGGACCAGGTCGGCCAGCGGATAGGCGCCCGAGATCGCCAGGGACAGCGGATCCATGTCCGAATCGACCAGGGCCGGTTGCATCAGGAATGTCCAGGTCAGGACCCCGGCACTCGTGGTCAGGATGGCCGCGTCGAGCAGACCCGACCGATCACCACCGCCCAGTCGTCGCCGGATGAACAGGAAGAGTCCGGTGACGATGATCGGGTAGCCGGCCAGGTAGAACGCGTCGGCCAGCGACGGGAACGGTCGCTCGCCGGTGTGATCGAAGTACACGAACAGGAGGTCGCCGATGACGAACGAGGCCTGGCCCATCGCCAGCAGCAGCCACGGGATGGGCCGGTCCGGCCGCTGCATCCAGACCCCCAGGACGATGGCCACGACGGCTGAGGCGCCGATCGCGTCATAGAGCAGGTCCTGCTCGAGACTCCCCGAGGGCAGCAGGAAATAGGCCCCGGCGGCCACCAGGCCGACGGTCAGATAGACCCACGCTGCAGTCGTACGCACGTCGGTAGGGTCCGCCAGGACGACCCGGCCCAACCATCGCTCATCGGTACCGGACCGCATCGGTCGATGGTCACCGCGGTGCCCGAACCGATCTCGGCACCAGGCCTGGAATCAAGAAGCCGCCGGTGGGGGTCCGGCGACTTCTCGAGGAGGAGCGAAGGAAGACTAGTGAGCGCAGCTCCGAGGCGAGCCCGAGTCCTCGGCGGTCCGGAAGCTCGAGCCACAGCCGCAGGCGCTGACCGCGTTGGGGTTGTTGACCGTGAAGCCGGCGCCCATCAGCGTGTCGACGTAGTCGATCTGGGCTCCCTGGAGCAGGTCGACGCTCTTGCCGTCTACGTAGACCCTGACCCCGTTCGCCTGGAGGACCTGATCCTCGGCGGTCGGCGCGTCCTCGATCATCATCCCGTACTTGAAACCGGAGCAGCCACCGCTGTAGACGTAGACCCGGAGGCCCACGTCTGGATTGGTCTCCTCGGCCGTGATCTCGCGCAGCTTCGACGCGGCCGCGTCGGTCAGATCAAGGAAGGTCGGCTGGGTCTCGAGCATGGACTTCGTCCTCCGGGCGAGGGTCGGGATCGGGATGGTGTTCGCGCTCATCGTACGCACAGCAACGAGTTTCGACAAGCGTTGCGCTGAAAATGCCAGCCGACCGTGGCCCGAACGTCCTTGCTAGGCGTCGATCCGCTCCACGACGGTCGCGATCCCCTGGCCCACGCCGATGCACATCGTGGCCAATCCGTAGCGCCCTCCGGTCCGGGCCAGCTCGTGGACGAGCATCGTGATCAGCCGCCCACCGCTCATCCCGAGGGGATGGCCCAGGGCGATCGCCCCACCGTTGACGTTGACCCGGGCAGCATCGAGGCCGAGCTCGTCGATGCAGGCGAGGGACTGGCTGGCGAAGGCTTCGTTGAGCTCGACCAGGTCGAGATCGCCGACGGCGATACCGGCCCGTTCGAGCGCCTTGCGTGTGGCCGGCACGGGACCGATGCCCATGACCGCCGGATCGACCCCGGCGACGGCCGTCGAGACGATCCGGGCAAGCGGCCGGAGCCCGAGCTGACGGGCCCGGTCAGCTTCGACCAGGAGGACAGCGGCGGCGCCGTCGTTGATGCCCGATGCATTGCCGGCGGTGACTGAGCCGCCATCGCGGAAGGCCGGACGCAGCCGGGCCAGCGCTTCAGCGCTGGTATCCACCCGAGGATGCTCGTCACGGGTCACCAGGACCGGTTCGCCCTTCTTCTGGGGCACCGCGATCGGCACGATCTGGCCGTCGAAGCGGCCCGCCTCGATCGCCGCGACAGCTCGCTGGTGGGATCCCAGGGCGAACGCATCCTGGCGCTCCCGGTCGACCGACCAGCGCTCGGCCACGTTCTCGGCGGTCTCGCCCATCGAGTACGGGTAGTACGCCTCGGCCAGCTTGGGGTTGAGGAATTGCCAGCCGAGGGTGGTGTCCTCGAGCTCGCGGGCACCGCGATCCCAGGCGGTCGCCGACTTAGCCAGCACGTAGGGCGCCCGGGTCATCGACTCCACGCCGCCGCCGATGAACACGTCGCCGTCACCGACCTGGATGGCGTGGGCGGCCGAGTTGATCGCCTGCAGCCCGCTCCCGCACAGGCGGTTGACGGTCAGGCCGGCGACCTCGACCGGGAACCCGGCCAGCAGGACCGCCATCCGGGCGACGTCCCGATTGTCCTCACCGGCCTGGTTGGCGCAGCCCAGGATGACGTCCTCGACGAGGGCCGGATCGAGCCCGGCCCGGTCGACCAGGGCACGCAAGACCGCTGCCGCGAGGTCGTCCGGTCGGACCTCGGCGAGGGCTCCGCCGTAGCGACCGACCGGTGTCCGGACGGCCGCGATGAGCCATGGGTCGCGCAGTGGTCGATCGAGCCGGCGGCCCACGTCAGGGCAGCTGCTTGAGCGCGTCCTCGGCCGTCGCGGGGACCGGCGACTGGATGAGGTAGAGCGTGTCGCCGGTGATGTAGGCGATGATCGGGCCGGCCTGCGACTTGGGGAACGTCGCGGTCGTGACCGACTTGCCGCCGATGGTCGTGTTGGCCAGGGTGACTCCGGGGTCGACCTGCTTGGCGTACTTCTCGACCTCGGCCTGGAGCGCCGCCGGGGTCTGGCCCGCGAACTGGGCGGCGATGATCTCGATCGTCCCGCCGGTCGCGTCCACGGCCGCTGCGGCGCCGATGCTGGCCGGCGGGACGCCCAGGTCGCTGGAGAAGATGGTCAGCACGTTGACCGTCTGATTGCCGGTCGTATACAGCTGCAAGACGTTGGTCGAGCCGGTGGTCAGGGCGACCCCGTTGGCGGTCTGGGGCAGGGTGGCCTCGAGCTTGGCGCTCTTGGCGAAGCCGCCGTTGCCATCGTCGCTGCCACCCGGGGCGACCGCGACCGGGACGCTGGCAGCCGGGCTCACCGCGGCTGAACTGGAGCACGCGGCGATCAGGCCCGCGGCGGCCAGGGCCAAGACTCCCGCCAGGACGCGGCGAGCGCGCGCTGCTCTGGGCATCGAACGACTCATCGGGCTCTCCTCACCGGCGCCGGGCCCTCCCCGGGGCCGCGGTCGTGCCGGCGCATCGTACGCCCGGCCCGCTGCGACCGTCAGGGCTTCGGCAGCTGGTCGAGGGCGCTCGAGACGAGAGCGGCGTCGTCGGCATTCACCAGGAACACGATGTCGCCCTTGGCGAAGGCGTATGTCGTCCCGCCGACGTCACGGGTCCCATCGATGAGCTTGGTCAGGGCCCGGCCGTCGATCGTCGTGTTGGAAACGCTGATGTGTCCCGGGCTGGCGGCCTGGGTCGATGCCACCCACTCGGACAGAAGCTGATCGGACTTGGTCCCGAGGACCTGGAAGGCGCCGACCTCGATGACGGCCTTGCCGGTCGGATCGCCGGCGTCACCGACCCGCAGGTCGGCAACGGTCTTGCCCAGGCTCTTGAGAAAGGTGTCGAGCCTGGCCTGGGTCGCCGGAGTCCCGGTCGAATAGAAGTCCTTGCCCGATAGGCTAAGCCGCTCGAGGGCCACGTCGCCGACCTTGGCCGGCAGGAGTGCCTCGAGCTCGGGCACGCCGTGCGAGTCGACGGACGGCTCGGGCGAGTCGGATGGGCCACCGGACGGTGCGACACCGCTCGGGGATGGGCCGCCCGAGCCGACCGCGAGGGTCGGGTCGGTCGACTGAGCGGCGACCGACGGGACCGCCGACGGGCTGACCGACCCGCTCGGTCCGGACGAGCCACAGGCGGCGAACACGGCCGCCAGGCTGATGAGAGCGAAACTGCGTTTGAACACGGGAGGCCTCGGGACGCCCGTCGACACGGTGGGCTGGACGGGTCTCGCGCATGATGCGACAGGTTCGCCGAACGTGCCCACGGGACGGGTCAGCCGTCGGCGGCCAACGACAGGAGCGCGGGTGCCGGCTCGAACCGACCGCCGGGGTCGCTCGTCCCGGCGCTGAGTCCGGCCAGACGCAAGATGACCGAGTGCGGGCCACCGAGTCGCTCGACCTGCTCGAACGGACCGTACGGGTGATCGGCGCCCAGGCGCATCGCAAGGTCGATGTCGGCGACACTGGCGACCCCGTCGCCGAGCGCCCGGTAGGCCTCGTTGACCACGGCCAGGATCAGCCGCTCGGCCAGGGCGTCCAGCCCGTCGGCTTCGCTCGTCGGCGGAACGGTCGGGTCCCCGCTCACCAGGCGCGGCTGAACGGACTTGGCTCCTGGCCGCTCCATCGATCCGCCGATGAAGGCCCCGGCCATCCCCAACGATCGGCCGTCGTCGGCGTACCAGTAGAAGCCCTCGCCCGCCGATCGACCCAGCCGACCGGCTTCGACCAGGCGCTCGAGGATGACCGACGGGCGAAATCGCGGTTCGTACCGGCTCGTCTCGAACAACAATCGGGAGCTCGCCAGGCAGACGTCGACGCCGATGGCGTCCATCCGCTCGAAAGGGCCGATCGGGAACCCGGCGGCGCGCAGCGCCCGATCGATGCGTTCGACCGAACCGAGGCCCGATCCGAGCATCGCCAGGGCCTCGAGCGAGAGCGGCAGATCGATCCGCTCGACGATGAAGCCGGGTGCGTCGGCGGACCGGACCGCGGTCGTGCGCCAGTCCGCCGCGAGCTGCCTAACCCGGTCGAGCAGGATCGGATCGACACGGGCAGTGGCGACGATCTCGAGGAGCCCGGCCGGCGGCCGCGACCCGAAGACGTGGAGTCCGGCGACCCGCTCCGGATGTCGGGTCGCCTCGGCCATCGCGCCGAGCGACGGCGCCCGGACGGTCGTTGCCAGGATCGTCGCTGGTCGGACTGCGGCGTCGATCCGGGCAAAGGCGGCTCGCCGGGTGATGAGGTCGCCGAGCCCGTCCTCGATCACGATGTCGCTCATCGCGGCCAACCGCTCGAGGTCCGCCTCGAGCTCGACCCCGGCAGGGTGCGGTCCGGGCCCGGGATCGTGGACCAGGACCCGCTGGCCGGCTTCGAAGGCGAGCTGAGCGATCCGGGCGCCCGTCGGCCCCGCCCCGAGGATGCCGACCATCGTCCTGCTGCCAGCCATGACCGCAGGGTACCGGTGCCGGTCCGGTGCGCGTTCGGGACCATCAGATGTCCTCGAAGCGGTAATCCCGGCCCGTCGCCGGCGTTGTGTCGTCACAGGCTCCGGCGACCGACCAGATCGGTCCGACCGGGCGATGGCACCAGCAAGCGGGGTGACTCATGGATCGAGGTCGGTCGAAGACAGGGCGTCGGACACGAAGCGGACGTCTGATGCTGCCCAACACGTTGGCGGCGATGGTCCTCTTCGGATCGATCGCCCTCGGGGCGACAGCCGTCGGATCGATCGGCCTGGTCAGCGCCACGCCGACCTGCCAGGACGAACAGGGCGAGACGATCCCCTGCCCGGGCGACACCGCGACTCCCACGCCGACGCCCACGCCGACGCCGACGCCCGACGCGGGGTCCGGCAACGCCGAGAAGCCCGATCCGGGCCGCAAGCCGCATCAGCAGCCCGCCACCATGACCCTCGACGTGTCGCAGGTCGAGCGCGGCAACCTGGTCGACTGGAGCGCCTGCACGGCCGACGGCTTCGACCTGTACGCGGTCGTTCGCTCGACCGACGCCAATGTTCGCTGGCCCCTCGGCCGACACGACCGACTGGTCGCCATCGTCCATCAGCGCGACCGGACCTCCGTCGTCGACCACCGGGCCCGGCCAGGGACGACGGTCTGGTATCGGGTCTTCTGTCTGGATCGGACCCGCCACGGCTTCAAGGTCCTGGACAGCTCCCCAGCTGTAGCGACCGAGGCGCCGGTCGGCTGACCGGTCCCTGACCGGGGTCCCGTCGCCGGCAGTACCGCCGGTCGATGGAACCCCGGTCGGCGCCCCGCCATCGTCCGGTGCGATGGGCGATGACGACAGCACGAGTCGGATGGATCCCGAGCGCGAACGGTCCCTTGTGGAGCGGGCGCGCTCGGATGGTTCTGCATTCGGCGAGTTGTATGACTACTACCTGCCGCGTATCCACGGCTACGTCGCCCGGCGCGTCAACGACCGGGCCACCGTCGAGGATCTGACCGCCATGACCTTCGAACGAGGGCTGGAGGCGCTCCGCTCGGACTCGTTCCGGAACGACTCGTTCGGCGGTTGGCTGTACCGGGTCGCGGCCAATGCCATCGTCGATCACGTCCGGCGCAGCCAACGCCTGCTCCCACTGGGCGTCCGGGCGAGCGACTTCGACGACGACGAGGGAGCCGATCGTGAGGGCGGTCGCTTCACCACCAGGGACGGATCGGCCGCCGACGCGCTGGCAGTCGACGCCTTCGCTGCCACCCTCGATCGCGACCAGCTCCGACAGGCGCTGAATGCCTTGACCGAGACCCATCGCCGGGTGCTCGTCCTGAAGTTCTACGACGACCTGTCGACCGACGAGCTGTGCACGATCCTGGGCTGCTCGGCGGCGACCCTCGCGGTCAAGCTCCATCGCGCATTGCGGGCGCTGCGCGCGGCGATCGATCGGATGGCCATCGATGCGGCCTGACCTCTACGAGCTCAACCCGCTCCGGACCGACCTGGCCAGCGCCGGCGCTCGGCTCCGGACGGAGCGGTCACGGACTGGGCAGGACCGCCCGGATCCGGGATTCACGACCGACCTGCGGGCTCGACTGGTGGATCGCTATCCGCTCCCGACGCCGGCCGCAGGCCCGCGTGTCCGTCGGCTCGGCCACCTCGATCCGACCCGCTGGGCTGTCCTGGCGGTCGCCGCGGCCCTGGTCATCGCCGTGGTCGGCTGGACGTCCCAGGACGCCCTCCCGGCCGCGGTCGCTGCCCGGGCGAGCGCGGTGGCGAGCGCCAAGTTGATCCGGGCGGGCTCGGCGACGACCCTCCTCGACGGAGCGGCCCTTCGAACGGGTGACGAGATCCGGGTCGGCTTGAACGGGCGGGCCACGATCGAACTGGGCGGTAGCCTTGCTCGTCTTGACGGTGGCGCGATCGTCCGAGTCGTCGACCTGAGGCCGGGCCGGCTGCAGCTCGAGCTGGTCGCGGGCCGGACCTACCACCGGGTGTCGCTGCCGGTCGGTGGCACGTACACCGTCGCGACCGGTGCGTTGGCCTGGACGGCCCTCGGGACCGCCTTCGACCTCGAGCGGCTGCCCGGACCGGACGGGATCGATCGGATCCGACTGTTCGGTCTCGAACACACCGTCGGGCTGAGCGGGCCGAACCTTCGAACGACGATCGGCGAGGGCGACGCAGCAACGCTCGACCTGACCGGTGGCAGCGCGTCCGGTCTGACGGTCGGTCCGATCGATCCCGCCCTGCTCCACGATCCATGGCTACTGGAGAACGCCCGGAGCGACCGAGCGCTCGGTCTGCCGCCGAGTGGCCTGCTCGCCCGGCCCGACCCGCCCGGCCCGACCGAGCCCGCCACCACCGACCCGCCCGGCCCCACACCGACAGAGCCGGCGATCGCCCCACCCATCCCCAGCCCGGCGTCGGTCCCGTCCTTGGTGCCGGCCGCGACTGTCCGACCGACGCCGAGTCCGACCCGCGAGCCTCGGCTGGACACGACACCGCCTAGCGCCCCGACCGCCAAGCCGACCCCGACACCGAGCCCGGGCCCGATGCCCGTCCTGGACCTGCGCCTCGTCTCGTGCGGTGGAGGGGTCGTCATCGACTGGAGCCGCTATCGGGGTCCCCGATTCGCTCGCTATATCACCCTTCGGAGCGCGGGCGGTCCGATCCCACGGGCCTATCCCGGGCACGCTGACGTCATCGATCTAGCGGCGTCCTCGACGACCGACCGCTGGCGGACCAGCGCCTCGGACACGAGCGGCGCGGCGGGCACGACCTACGCCTACCGGACCCTGACCCTCGACCCGGGCGGGCGGATCCTGGCGGCGAGCCCGGTCGAGTCGGCTGCCCGTGCGGCTGTCGGCGACCTTGGTCCGCTCGAGGTCGGACCGGGCGACAGTACGTCGACGGCCTTCAGCTGGACCCCATACGACGGTCCGCACGGTTGCTTCACCTGGTACAAGATCGCCTGGTCGAGGGACGATCCGAGCCCGAGCTCGCTCGACGGTGCCGCGGTGGTCGTGGTCTCGAGCCGGCGCGGGCTCGCGGCGGCGGTAGCCGAGCTGGCACCGGGCACGTATCACTTCCGGCTGGAGGTGCTCCGCGCGACCGACCTCGGACCGTCCTCGCAGTTCCTGGTCGCCCGTTCGGCCGTCGCGACCTACGTCGTCCCGTAGGCACCCGGCCAGGGACCGCCGCGGGTGCGGCGCATGGCAGGCACGGCCGACGCCAGCACGACCAGCACGATCGACAACCACCAACCCAGACCGGGCGCGACACTGGTGATCCCGATGGCCAGCCACAGGCTGACCGGGCGAAGGGCCAGGAATGCAGGCAGGGCCACCAGGAAGCCATGGGCGAACAAGGAGGGCGAGCCGATCACGGTCGCGACGCCGAAGCGGGCCAGTCCGTCGAGGCCTCGCCCGAGCCAGGCCCAGCCGACCGCCGCGATGGCCGCGACGAGTGGCAGCCAACTCGGCAGATACGCCCCGAGGCTCAGGCCGAGTAACGCCGGCACGACCGGTTGGGAGATCGCGTACCAGCGCAGACCGTCGAGCCAGGAGCTCCATGCCCTGATGCCGACCAGCGGCAGCGTGACCACCACGGCGGCCGCGACGATCGCCAGCCCCAGGCCGAGCTGGGCCCAGCGCCGCTCGCGGACCAGCCACAGCCCGGCGATCGCGCTGTACGGTTTGAAGGTCGCCGCCAGGACCAGCCCGGCCCCGAACCAGGGCGCAGCGGCGAACAGGGCGAATGCCGGCACGGCCACATTGCCGACGTACAGGCCCTGGAAGAAGGGCGGCCAGAGCAGGGCCGCGAATGCCCAGCGGGTCGAGAGGCCGACCACGCGCAGGCCCCAGATCGCAGCCGCTGCCGACCCGATCAGCCAGCCGGCAGCGACCAGCGATCGGGGCAGAGCCGCCAGGACGGCCACGATCGGCAACGTCGGCGGCGGGTACAGGTACGGATAGAGTGTCTTGTCGAGGGGCGCCTCGGTCAGGGCCTGGGCCAGGTAGACCGGAGCCCCGGCCGCGAAGTGCTCGCCGGCGCGGAGGTAGATCCCGAGGTCACGCAGAAGCTGGCCGTTGAACTGGACGAGGTCCGTGAGCAGAGCCGCCACAGCCGTGCAGACCGCAAGGACGACGACGGGCTCCCATCGTCCCCGGATGAGGCGGACGATCCCCACCACGACCAGGCTGATGGCCGCCCACACCGGGCCGAACGAGGTGCCGTCGCGGTTCGGCAGCCGCCAGTCGTAGACGGCGATCAGGATGTAGCCGACCAGGGCGACGACCGCTAGCCAGGCCACCATCCGTTCCCGCTCGGGACCGGATCTCTGGAACGGACCGGTCACACGCCGTCGGTGAACTCGACGAGGTCGGTCCCGACCAGCTCGAAGACCCGCCGGTCGATCGGTTCGTCGGCGTCCGCGCTGTGCTCGATGACGTAGTCGCGGATCAGCGTCGCGAAGTCCTGATCGTCGGGTCGCAGGGTCCCGGCCAGCAGGATGTGCCGATCCGGCAGACCGACCAGCACCCGTCCGCCGGTCCCGAGCTCGGCAGCCAGATGGGCACACACGGCCGGCAGCAGGATCCGCGACGCATCCAGCCCCGAGCCGGTGTCGGAGCTCAGCAGGCGCCGCTCGCCTGAGGCCTCGTCGGTCCATTCGGCAGCGGCCGACCAGGCCGCCAGGTTGGCCATCGCCGCATCGTGAACGGCGCTCGGGTCGACGTTCCAGGAGAGCAGGTGCTCGCCGTTGACGATCACGTCGAAACCGGTCGCCGGGAGCGCGTACGACACGACGAGGCCGCACGGACCGTGGTGCAGGAGTGGCAGGGTGTGGGCCTTGTTGGCGTTGGCGGCCAGCGCGGCCATATCGAGGCCGTCGAGGTGCAGACCGACCGTGCCACCCGGCCGGAGGACCGGGACGAGGACCGCCGCAGCGGCCTCCCAATCGTGCTCGGGCGTGCGCGACGCCGCGGTCCCGCTGTCCGGTGCCCGAACGTGGCCGCTGATCGGCGCTCCGGCATCGATCGGCGCGAAGATGTCGGGCGGCGCGTCCCGGATCAGGGCGGGCGGCTCGTCGCCGACGTCACCCTCCGTGGTCGCGTCCGCCCTGGCCGAAGTCGTCGGTCATGCCGTCCCTCCTAGCGTCCGGTCCATCGCGCCGGCCGCTTCTCGATGAATGCGGCCATGCCCTCGGTCTGATCGTCGGTCGCGAACAGGTCGACGAAGACCTGCCGTTCGAGCCGCAGGCCGTCGCGGAGCGGCAGTTCCTGGGCAGCGTTGACCATCGCCTTGGCGGCGCGGACGGCCAGCGGCGGTCCGGCCGCGATCCGGCCGGCCAGCTCGAGCGCCCGGTCGACGGTCTCTTCGGCGGGCACGAGCAGGCTCAGCAATCCGAGCCGATCCGCTTCGTGGGCATCGATCGACCGGCCGGTCAGGATCAGCTCCATGGCCCGCGTCTTGCCGATCGCCCGAGTCAGGCGCTGCGTCCCACCGGCACCGGGGATCAGCCCGAGCTTGATCTCCGGCTGACCGAACGTGGCGTCGTCGCCGGCGACGATCAGGTCGCACTGCAGGGCGAGCTCACAGCCACCGCCCAGGGCGAAGCCGCGGACGGCGGCGATGACCGGGACGCCGACCGCGGCGATGGTGGCCCAGTGCTCGAACCCACCGGACGCCTCGACGGTCTGCGGCGTCGCGCCGGCCATGCCCTTGATATCGGCCCCGGCGGCGAAGGCCCGGCTGCCGGCCCCGGTCAGGACGATCACCCGACAGGCTGGGTCGGCATCGAGTCGTTGGAAGGCCGCGGCCAGACCGGCCAGGAGGTGCGCGTCGAGGGCGTTGAGGACCGCCGGCCGGTCGATCGTGACCAGGGCGACCCCGGGATCGCGCGGGCCTGTGCCGAACGGCGCAGGGGCAGGCATCTCCACCCGGACGACCGGGTCCGGGGCGACCGGTCCATCCTGCCCGGGCGCCCGTCGCGCGGCTGCCTCGGTCACCACGACTCCCTCTGGTGCGTGGCGCCAGTATCCACCGCCAGGTCTCGCCCCAACGGGCCGCCACGTCAGAGCGACCGTCGCCGGGCGATCTCCTCGGTCGATCGATAGAAGCCGGCGCAGGCCTCGTTGAACAGGGCGGGTCGCCGGGCGACGATCTCGTGGGCGCAGTCCGGCGCGACCAGCAGGCGCGCGTCGGGCAGCTGGCCGGCTCAGGCCCCAGGCATGGTCGACCGGGACGAAGACATCACGGTCGCCGACCGCCACCAGGGTCGGCGGCTCGACCCGGCGCAGGTCGCGTGGGCCAAGGAGGGGCTGACTGGCGACGTCGGCCGCGATGACCGGCAGGAGACGACGCCAGGCGTCGACGCCCTGGACGGGATCGTGCCGGCGCGACAACGCTGCCGCCCGGTTCGGTTCGTTGCGGTCGATCCAGTCCGGGTCCATCAGCCGGCGGGCGACGCTCGTCCGTGGTTCACGCTGAGTGGAGATCCCGGCGACGACGAGGGTCCGCAGCCGTTCCGGCCAGCGCACCGCGAACTGGAGCGCGGTCAGCGCCCCCATCGAGAGGCCGAGGACATGGAACGTGCCAAGCCCCAGCGCATCGGCGAACGCCGCGAGGTCGTCGACTAGGACCGCGTACGACCATCCGTCGGCGACATCCCAGCGGGTGGTCGCATGACCGCGGGCGTCGGGCAAGTAGATCTGGAAGACCTTCGCGAAGCTGGGGATCTGGGCGGCGAAGTCCTCGCGGCCGGCTGAGGTGGCGCCGTGGAGCATGACCAGCGGTGGCCCGGCGCCGTGGACGTCGTAGCCGATGTCGAGACCGTTGGCGCTGACGTTCGGCATCCGGTCAGCCCTCCTGGCGGCCTTCGACCGGGAGCGTCTCGGACCGGTCGACCCGCAGGTAGCGGCGGCGGTAGTAGAGCAGCGGCTGGGGATGATGCGGCTCGTTGTCGAGGGCGTCGACCCGGCCGATGAACAGGTCGTGGTCGCCGACCGGATGGATCCCCGCTGACGGTGCACTCGAGCGAGGCGATCGCGCCTTCGAGGATCGGCAGACCGGTCGTGCCCGGGCGCCAGGCGGCGCCGCAGAAGTCCTCGCGGCCGGGCAGTGACCGGCGCTCCCGCGAAACAGTCCGACAGCGCCTGTTGGTGCTCGCCCAGGATGTTCACCGCGAACCGGCCGGCGGCGTGGACGATCGGGGTGATGAACCGGCGACGGTCCAGCGCGACGACGACGAGGGGCGGCTCGAGCGAGACCGAGCTCAGGGCATTGACCGTGATCCCGGCCGGTCGTCCGTCGGCCTCGAATGTCGTCACCACCGTGACGCCCGTCACGAAGTGACCCATGACCCTGCGGAAGACGTCCGGCGCGATGTCCATCGGTCGGAGTCTAGGGGCTGTCGTCGGCGAAGAGGCCCGACGGTCAGGCCTCGGTCAATGGGTGGGTCATCGCGGACGGATCGACCCAGGCGTCGAACTCGGCGTCCGTCACGTATGCCGAGCTCGAGCGCGGCCGCCCGCAGCGATGAACCCCCGTCCGGTGGGCGTGCAGGGCGATCTCGGCCGACCTCTCGTAGCCGATGTGCGGGTTCAGTGCGGTCACCAGCATCAGCGAGTCGTCGAGGTGCTGGCGGATCCGGGGCAGGTTCGGCTCGATCCCGACGGCGCAGTTCCGGTCGAACGACCGGATGGCCTCGGCAAGCAGGGTCGCCGAGGTGAGCACGTTGTCGAGGATCACCGGCTTGTAGACGTTGAGCTGGAAGTTGCCCTGCGATCCGGCGAAGGCGACCGCGGCGTCGCATCCGAAGACCTGGACGGCGACCTGGGTCAGCGCTTCGCTCTGGGTCGGGTTGATCTTGCCGGGCATGATCGACGAGCCCGGGCTCGTTCTCCGGGATGAGCAGCTCGCCGATCCCGGCTCGTGGCCCCGATGCGTACCAGCGCACATCGTTGGCGATCTTCATCGCGGCGACGGCCAGGGTCCGCAGGCTGGCCGATGCCGCGACCATCGGGTCGTGTGCGGACAGCGCGGCGAATTTGTCCGGGGCGGAGCGGAACGGTCGGCCGGTCTCTTCGGCGATCTTGCGCGCCGCCACCTCGCCGAAGCGCGGATCGGCGTTGAGCCCGGTCCCGACGGCAGTGCCACCGAGGGCCAGCTCGTATAGCGCGGGCAGCGCGACCGCGGATCCCGGCCAGGGCGCCGTCCAGCTGGGCGGCCCAGCCACCGATGACCTGGCCAAGGGTCACCGGCGTCGCGTCCTGGAGATGGGTGCGCCCGAGCATGACCACGTCCGCGAAGGCGGCGGACTTCGCCCGGAGCGTGTCGCGCAGGGCCTCGACCGCCGGGATCGAGGGCAGCCTCGATCTGCTCGACGGTGGCGATGTGCATGACCGTCGGGAACGCGTCGTTCGACGACTGGCTCAGATTGACGTCGTCGTTGGGATGGATCGGCTCGCTTGCCGCCGCGACCGTCGCCGGCCAGCTCGTTGGCCCGGCTGGCCACGACTTCGTTGGCGTTCATGTTGGTCTGCGTCCCGGAGCCGGTCTGGAAGACGACCAGCGGGAACTCCGCGTCGAGCAGAGCCGTCGACGACCTCGCGAGCCGCTCGCTCGATCGAGCTCGGCCTTGTCCGGCGCCAGATGACCCAGCTCCAGGCATTCGCCCGGGCAGCCGACAGTTTGAGGACGCCCAGCGCCCGGACGACCGGCCGACCCCAGGTGAATCGACCGACCCCGATCCGGAAGTTCGTCGACGGACCGCTGGGTCTGGGCACCCCAGTAGCGGTCGATCGGAACGTGCACCTCGCCGAGCGCATCGTGCTCGATCCGGAAGGCGGCCTCGGAAGCAGGTCTCGTCGTTCGGGTCGCGAGCTCATCGTCCGAGTGTACGTCGGCGCTTCGGCCAGGACGGCACGCGGTAGACCGCTCGCTCCGCCGTCAGCCGGTCAGCGGGCGGCGGACCGACCGGCCGGCGGTCGGCATCGATCTCGACGATGCCGATCAGCCAGCCACACCCCGCCGAACGCCATCCAGCAGGGCGGCCGACGCCACGATCGAGGTCGGGACGACCAGGACGACCGGCGCGATCACGATCAGACCGGCGATCGGCCAGTCGTCGGCCCGGGCGAGCGCGACGCCGATCAGGACCGTGCCGATGACCGGCGACGTCGACGCGGCCGCCACCGGCGCACCGTAGGCGATGTCGGCGAGCGCGCCGACGAGCAGCGCGATCCAGGCGAGCTGACCGACCAGTGCGATCGCCACGCCGATATCGCCCAGCCTCCGTCCGACACGGTCCGACGTCCGTCGAGACGGAGCCAGACACCGATCCAGCGCGACGGTCAGAGCGACGACCGCCAGGCCATGCCATCGGCAAGGTTTCCGGGAGGTAGCCGGGCCAGTCGAGCGCGATCGGCAGGGCGAGGATCGGAGCGGCGCCCAGGATCCACAGGCCACCCCCGAGGAGCGCCGCGGCACCCGGGATCATCGACGGCGTGCCGGGTGCAGCTACGCGTCGAGGGCGCCCCGGGCGATGTCGAGCCGGTCGCTCGGACCGGTCGGGCGGGATCGAGGACGACCACGAATTCCTCTTCGTAGCGATTCCGCCAGGCGCGCGGGTAGAGGCGCAGCAGGCCGCCACCCGGCGGCCGCGCCGGACCGCCGGACCGGTCGGGCCCTTCGCTCACGTGCAACCGTTCGCGACCTTCGGCGGGATGAGCCCCGGCTGACCGAGGGCGACCGGCAGTGGACCGAGGGTCAGCCGCGTCCGGTCGACGGTCAGCGACACCGCCGCTCGTCGACCTCGATCGCGAACCGATCCATCCCATGGGCCGCCGGTCCGAAGGCGACCCCGGCAGCCTTGGTCGCCCAGTCGGTCGTAGCGCGACTGGTGGCACGGACAGCGGAACCAGAAGTCCTCGACGCATGGGTTCGGTCGGCAGCCGAGGTGCGGGACAGCGCTGGTAACAGCGCCCGGACGTCTGAGCGCGGTGCCGTCGCCGGTCGCGTCCTCGCCGGGCAGGAACGCGCACCCGCCCCGGATCGACCAGGACCACGAACGAGCGTGCCTGCCTGGACGTACGCCGGGAACCCGATCGCCGATCGGCAGCGACGGGTTCGCCGCGATCAGCTGCTTGAGTGTCCCGACCCGGACCTTCGCCAGGGCCAGCGTCGCCGACGGCCACAGGAAGCCGATCGTTCCGGCGGTCATCTCGGCGAGGCCAGGAGCCCGACGGCCGCCGCCAGCGACGTCCGCAGCAACTGGCGGCGGGACAGCCGACCGCCACCGGGCGGACGGACCTGTCGAGCCGGAGAGTTCGGGCTCATCCGCGCTCTTCGAGTCGGGCGACGCCAGTCTGGACGAAGCCCTGAGGACTCGCCAGCTGGGCCTCGAGGGTCGCCACACCGAGTCCCGTCAGGCGGTAGGGCCGACGGCGGTCCTCGGCCGGCAGCGCCTCGATCAGGCCTCGTCGCTGGAGGCGTTCGAGGACTCCGTAGAGTGTGCCCGGGCCCATCGACAGACCGGAGAACGCCTCGACGTCGGTCATGATCGCGTAGCCGTGCTTGGGCCGGTCGCTGAGCGACACCAGGATGTACAGCGACGGCTCCGCGAACCGCCCGAGCTCCGACAGGTCCTGACCCAAGACGCGATCCTCCACTGCGGATCGATGGCGACACCACTCGCATCACGATATATCGTCATGCGATATATAGGCCGACAGCGGGTCCGTGTCAAGAGTGGAGCGGCTACAATCCGGCCGATGTCATCGACCCGACTTTGGGATCGCGCCGCAAGCCTGCCGGATGGAAGCGATGGCCGGGATCGGCCGGAGCTTGCAAGCCTGCCCACGGGCCTGCCCAGCGTCGACACCCTGTTCACCTTCGCTCGGGACGCCGAGCTGCGCTTCGCCACCCTACGGATGCGCATCGAGGAGCGGACCTGGACCGCCCGGGGTGAGAGCCTGGTCGTGATCGAGACCGCCCTGCGCCACCCGGGCCAGGCGCGCGTCACGACCACCCAGCCGAGCCTCGGCGTCGCTGCCGCCTACGAGACATGGGTGTCCGACGGCGAGACGGTCAGGACGTACTCGGCGCCGCACCGCCTGGGCACGGAGCGGCCGGTCCGACGACCTGTGGCGGGCCTGGAGGATCGGGACCTGCCCGGGATGTCGACGGTCTACCGAGCCCTGACGGCCCTGCCCAAGGAGACCCTGCCCGACACGTTCGTTCATCCGGCCGGCTTCTGCCAGAACGTGCTGGCCACCGGACGATGCTGGGTCTCGGGTACCGCTTCGGTCGCCGGTCGTGAGGCCGTCGTGGTCGAGTGCGACCACCCCCGGACGATCGGCATCGCGGCGGATCGGCCGGATCACCACCTGGCCGTCTCGTTCGACCGCGACACTGGGATCGTCGTCCGCCTGACGGAGACGATCGGAGGCGGGACCACCCGCGATGCCGAGGTGGTCGATCTCGGCCCCGATGCACCCCTTCCGCCCTCGACCTTCGAGTTCAGCTTCCCCTCGGACGCGACCCTGATCTACTGATCGGCGCCGAGCGGCACGGCTGAGGCCGCCCTCGGCTCCCGGCGGGGCACCAGCCGGACGACGATGGTCGAGGCCGCGATCGAGCCGGCGACCGCGGCCAGGACCGCCGCGAACACGTCCGGTCCGATCGCCCCGCGGGCCAGGGCTACCGATGCCAGGACGAAGCTGAATTCACCGATCTGACCCAAGCCGACCGCGATGTGAAGCGGACCTCCGTCGAGGTCGGTGAACCGGACCAGGCCGTAGGCCAGGGCAGACTTGGTCACCACCACCAGCCCCAGGGTGAGGACCAGCCAGGGCCAGCCCCGGCTGATCGCCTGGGGGTCGATCAGCGTCCCGATCGACACGAAGAAGAAGACCGCGAACACGTCCCGGAAGGGCAGCAGCCGGCGGCGCGCCTCGGCGGCATCGGGGCTGTCGGTGATGGCCAGCCCGGCGATGAAGGCGGCCAGCGCGATGGGGATGCCGGCCAGGACGGCGCCGGCACCGGCCAGGGCCAGGCCCGTCGCCACCGACACCAGCAGGAACAGGTCGTGATCGGTGCGCAGCCGGACAGGACCAGCGGGCAGGAGTCGCGCGGCGGCGAGGGCGAGGCGCCGAAGGCGAGCAGCCCGAGGAGCGACTCGCCGATCGGTCGGCCGGTCCCGATGATCGACAGCAGGACGATCGCGATGAGGACGCCGGTCACGTCCTGGAGGACGCCCCAGCCGAGGAGCACATGGTCGGTCGTCGGGTCGGTGGTCCGGCGCCGGCTGCGGGTGATATTGACGATGACCACGCTCGACGACAGGGCGACCGCCAGGCCGAGCAGGGACGCGCCGGTCGGGTCCAGACCGGCCACCAGGAACGCACCGCTGGCCAGGATCATCGTGACCACGGTCTGGATCGGCGCCGCCCAGAGCAGGGTCGACTGTTCCCGGCGCAGACGAGCCAGGTCGACCTCGATGCCGACCTCGAACAGGAGCAGGACGACCCCGAGGTCGGCCAGCAGGACCAGCTGGTGATGATCGGCGACATAGCCGGGTGTGAACGGGGAGACGAGCAGTCCGACGACGAGGTAGCCGACGACCGCCGGCATGCCGACCCGTCGGCCCAGCCAGCCCGCGGCTGCCGCCGCCAGGAGGACCCCGCCGACTTCGAGGATGGGCAGCGTCGTCTCGTCCATGTCCCGATCGTACGCGACCCGCTCGGTCGATACGGACCGGACCGCACCACCCTCTATCGCACCGCGCGAGCGAGGAGTATCGTGCCGGCAACGTTCGACCCGGACCCGACGTCACCTGCCCAGATGACGCTCCAGCCAGGTCCGCCGATCCGAACGCGAGGGAGCTCGATCCCCGGTGGCCGGCACCGTACCGCCCGGCTGGGATCTCGATGGCGAGGGAGAGTATCGATGACGCAGTCGCGCGACGATCAGATCGCCCAGGACGTCAAGGATCTCCACGGGCTGGGTTACGCCCAGGAGCTCTACCGGACGATGGGCGGGTTCTCGAACTTCGCGATCAGTTTCTCGATCATCTCGATCCTGACCGGCGCGGTCATCCTGTATGACTACGGGCTGGCCTGGGGTGGCACCGCAGCCATCCTCATCGGCTGGCCCCTGGTGACCGTCTTCGTCCTGCTCATCGCGGCGTCCATGGCCGAGCTCGCATCGGCCTACCCGACGGCCGGCGGGCTGTACTACTGGGCCAGCAAGATGAAGAACAGCCAGTGGGGCTGGTGGACCGCCTGGCTCAACCTGATCGGCCAGTTCGCGATCGTGGCCGGGATCAACTTCGCCGCAGCGGCATTCCTGAATGCGACGATCATCACCCCGCTCCTGTCCAATGCCTCGATCGACTACCAGAACACGACCCTCGTCTTCGGCCAGTCGTGGCTGACCGGTCAGCTCCTGACGATGGGCATCCTGATGCTGGTCGAGCTGTTCCTCAACATCGCCGGGATCAACCTCGTGGCGGTCCTCAATCAGGTCAGCGTGTGGTGGCACATCGGTATCGTCGCCGCCGTGGTCATCCTGGTCTTCGTCGTCGGCAAGCCCGACATCAGCGGGTTGACCCTGTTCAAGATCCAGCCCCAGGACGTCGCCGGCAGCTGGAACAACGACATCGGACCGATCAGCCTCAAGTACGGTCCAGCAGTCTCGTATCCGCTCGTCCTGGCCTTCTTCTTCTCGCTCCTGCTGGCCAACTGGACCTACACCGGCTACGACGCCTCCGCCCACGTCGCTGAGGAGACCGTCGGCGCCCGGATGTCGAGCGCCTGGGGCGTCTTCCTGTCGGTCGCCGTGTCCGCGGTCGTCGGGTTCATCTTCCTGCTGGCCCTGACGACCCACCTGCCGTCTCTGAGCGCACTCTTTCCGGCGGCACTCGATACGCCGGTCCAGGGGACGGCAAGCCAGTACTACTTCGGGGGCGGGGTCGCGGTGATCGCGATCCTCGAGTACAACCTCAACAGCATCGTGCTCCTCGGGGTCGGGATGGGTGACCTCCTGGCCGCCGGGATCGCCATCGCCATGTCGTTCTGCGGTCTGGCCTCGGTCGCCGCTGCCGGCCGGATGCTCTTCGCGTTCAGCCGCGATGACGGCATCCCCGGCTCGGGCTGGCTCAAGAAGGTGTCCCATCGCTACCGGACGCCGGCCAATTCGCTGACCGCCATCGTCGTGGTTGCCTGGCTGTTCACCGTGGCCGCCGGGGTCGTCGGAGGTGGGACCGCGATCGTGATCGTGACCGCCATCAGCACGATCTTCCTCTATGCCGCCTACGGCATCGTGATCTTCCTCGGCGCGACGACCTCGGAGTGGATGGACCACCGGGTCTGGAGTCTCGGCCGGTTCTCCAAGCCCGTCGCGTATGTCGCCATCTTCTGGGTCATCGTCCTGATGATCCTGTTCAGCTGGCCGACGTCGGGCAACATCTCGTTCCCGTTCATGATCATCACCGTGCTGCTCCTCCTGCTCTACTACTTCGGTTGGGCGAAGAAGCGGTTCAAGGGTCCCCAGGTCCAGGGTGCAGAAGCGGATCTGACCGAGCTCGAGCGCGAGTTCGACCAGGCCGCCAGCAACCTCTGAGCCAGGACCATCGTCCGCCAAACAGGCGCGGGCGCCATGCGCTTCGGCGCCTCGCGCGTCGCCGTCAGGACTCGTAGCATCGGAGGGTCGACCGGTCTCCCGGTCGGCCCTTCGCCTTCGACCCGACCGCCCGAAACGAGGACCCGAACATGAGCACCGACCACGGGCATCCCAAGCATCCCCGTCTCGAAGAGCTCGAAGGGATGATCCGCGAGGGGCGGATCGACACGCTGGTCGTCGCCATCACCGACATGCAGGGCCGACTGATGGGCAAGCGCGTCCAGGCCCAGGCCTTCCTCGACGGCGTGATCGCCCACGGCGCGCACTTCTGCACCTACCTGCTGGGCACCGATATGGAGATGAACACGCCGGAAGGGTTCCGGTTGATGAACTGGGAAACCGGCTATGGCGACTGGATCGCGGAGCCGGTCTGGGACACCCTGCGGGTCCTGCCCTGGCTGGACAAGACCGCCCTGGTCCTGTCCGACACGGTCGATGAGGCGAGCCAGACGGAGATCCCCGTCTCACCCCGGACGATGCTGAAGGGCCAGGTCGCCGCGGCGGCCGACGCGGGCTACGTGATCAAGGCCGGTTCCGAGTTCGAGTACTACGTCCTGCGGACCAGCTGGGAGGACCAGCACCGGGCAGGCTGGGTGGTGCCCGAACCGTTCGGCACCTACAACGAGGATTACCACCTGCTCCAGGCGACCAAGGCCGAGCCGCTCCATCGCCTCCTGCGCAACCAGATGACCGAGGCGCGCATCCCGATCGAGTTCAGCAAGGGCGAGGCGGCACCCGGCCAGCACGAGGTCAACATCCGCTACGACGAGGTCCTCGAGTCAGCCGACCGGAGCGTGATCTTCAAGCACGGCGCCAAGGAGATCGCCTACCTCAACGGCTGGGGGATCACCTTCATGGCCAAGCCGGATCATCGCTGGACCGGCTCGTCGGGTCACCTGCACATGAGTGTCTGGGACACCGACGGGTCGACCTCGCTGACCCACGACCCGAAGTCCAAGGCGCCCTACGGGATGTCGACCACGATGGCCCACTTCATGGGCGGGATGATGAAGCTGGCCCGCGAACTGGCCATCTTCTTCGCCCCGAACGTCAACTCCTACAAGCGCTTCGCTGCCCTGAGCTGGGCGCCGGTCAACGTCGTCTGGGGCCGGGACAATCGAACCACGGGCTTCCGGGTCGTCGGCAACGGACCGGCGCTCCACGTGGAATGCCGCTTCCCTGGGGGCGACATGAACGCCTATCTGACCTACGCCGCGTTCGTCGGCGCCGGCCTCTATGGGATCCGCCACAAGGTGGCGCCACCGGCCGAGTACAAGGGCAACGGCTACCTGGCGACGGGCTGCGACAAGATGCCCAGGGCATTGTGGGAGTCGATCCAGGCCCTCGAGCGGTCCGAGGCCGCGGTCGAGATCTTCGGCCAGGACGTCGTGGACCATTACCTCAATGCGGCGCGGGTCGAACAGGACACCTACGACTCGATCGTCCACCCCTGGGACCGCGAACGTTACCTCGAGCGGTCCTGAGCACGGTCCAGGAGCCGTTCCGAGAGGCCGCAACGGGGGCCATCCACAGGACGGGCAGCCGGTACCATTCGAGACCGATCCGGCGGCAGGGCTCGGGGGCCTGACTCCGTCCGGCAACTGAGGAGCACCTGATGGCCGCCCGCGCCCCCGAACGTCGCCGCTTCGTCGCCTTCGCGGCACTCCTGGTCGTGTCGATCGTCGTCGCCGCCGGTTGCTCGACCAGCGCTGCCGGCGGCACGGCGACCTCCACCAGCGGGCCATCGGCCGCCGCGGCGACGGCTGGCGATCCGGCCACCGACAAGCTCGCCCAGATCCTGGCCCGCGGCACGCTGGTCGGATATGCCGAGCTCAACTACCCACCCCAGTCGATCAAGGTGGACGGCGCGAACCGCAAGGCCGACACGAAGTGCGCCCCGAACCAGTTGACCGAACCCGAGGTGACCGGCTTCGATGTCGAGACGACCAAGCTGGTCGCCAAGGCACTTGGAGTCGAGGCCTGCTTCGCGTCTCCCACCTGGGCCGAGGTGACCAGCGGGAGTTGGGGGGACCGGGTCGACATCGTCTACGGGTCCGGCGCGATCAACGCCAAACGGATGAACGTGCTGTACATGACCCAGCCCTACTACGCGGCGCCGCAGCGCTTCTTCGTCCTGAAGGATTCGCCGTACCAGAAGCCGAGTGACCTGGACGGCAAGAAGATCGGGACCTGCACCAGTTGCACGGTGGAGTCCTATCTCAAGAAGACGCTGTCGATCCCCGGGGTCGACCTGGTCGACAAGGTCAAGAACCCGGTCCCGGTCGGGTTCGAGACGGAGGCCCCCGGCCTGACCGCCCTCGACAAGGGCCAGATCGACGCGTTCCTGGCCGCGGAGCCGGTCGCTCTCGAGGCGATCAAGGACGGCCATCCGTTCCGGCTCCTCGATGAGCCGGCATTCACGATGTTCCCGAGCGGTTTCGTGGACAAGAGCTCGGGCAAGGAGCCGGCGGCGTTCATCGCCAAGGTCGACTCCATCATGCAGGGGCTCCATGCCGACGGCACGATGAGCGCGCTCGCGCTGAAGTGGCTGGGCAAGGACTACACCACGGCGGCCGCCAAGTTCGACCTGTCGACGATCGGGCAGACCGTCCCATAGCCGGACCGAGACCGGCCGACGACGACCCGCCAGGAGGACGTTCGAGCTGACGACCGAGCGGGATCGGGCCGAGTCCAGGCCAGCCCATCGCGGGATCCGTGAGCGCGTCTTCGGGCGCAGCCTGGTGGCTCGCCTCGTCGCCTCGTTCCTGGTCCTATCGGTGCTCATGGTCGCCGTCGTCGCCGGGGTGGCCTACCTGCGCGCTCGCGCATCGCTCGAGAGCTCGGTCTACGACCGGCTTGGCTCGGTCGCCGACGTCAAGAAGGACGCCCTCGATCGATGGATCGACGAGCAGAAGCGCAACGTCGTGTTCGTGGGGACGCTGCCCGGCTTCGGTGACACCGCCCGCGTGGCGCTCGATCCGACCAGCCCTGCGGCCGACCGAACCGGCGCTCACGACCAGCTCGCCACCCTGCTCAGCGGGATCGTCCAACAGACGTCGGACGCGCAGGAGTTCCTGCTCCTCGACCAGGATGGCAAGGTCCTGGTGTCGACCTCAGCCACCCACGAGGGTGCCTCGCTGTCCGCCGAGCCGTTCTTCCAGAACGGCCTGACCGATACGTCGGTCCAGAACGTCTACCGATCGAGCCTGACCGGCTTGCCCACGATCACCATCAGCACGCCCCTGTTCGATCAGAACGGCCACGGCCAACGGGTGGGCGAGCTGGTCGGCAACCTGAACCTCGAGCGGATCGATCGGATCGTGCTCCAGGGAACAGGCCTGGGACCCAGTGGGCAGACCTACCTCGTCGGGCCTGACCACCACTTCGTCCATGCCCTGCTGAATACGGGCGCTGCCGCCGCCGGGGTCCACTCGACGGGCATCGACCAGGCCATCGCCGGAATCGACGGACAGGGCCTGTATGCCGACTACAAGGGCAGTCCCGTCATCGGCGTCTACCGCTGGCTGCCCGACCATGACGCGGCACTGGTCGTGGAGATGAGCCAGGCCGAGGCGTTCGCCCCAGCCGATCAGCTGGCTTTGGTGATCGGTCTGGTCGGGCTGGTCTCCGCGCTGTTGCTGGCGCTCGCGATCTTTCTCGTCTCGCGCCAGGTCGCCCGGCCGATCCTGTCGCTGGCGGCCGTGGCGACCCGGGTCAAGGACGGCGACCTGGACGCCCGGGCCCCGGTCACGACCCAGGACGAGGTGGGCGTCCTTGCCGGCGCGTTCAACGACATGACCGCCGAACTCCAAGAGACGCTGGTCGGCCTCGAGCAACGGGTCGCCGAACGGACCGCCAGCGCCCGCGAGGCGCGCGAGGTCGCCGAGGCGGCGACCCAGGCCAAGTCGACCTTCCTGGCCAGCATGAGCCACGAGATCCGGACGCCGATGAACGCCGTCATCGGGATGAGCGGGCTGCTCCTCGACACCGACCAGACGCCCGACCAGCGCGAATACAGCCAGATCATCCGGACCAGCGGTGAGTCCCTGCTCACGATCATCAACGACATCCTCGACTTCTCCAAGATCGAAGCCGGCCGGATGGAACTCGAGTCGTCGCCGTTCGACCTGACCGAGTGCGTCGAGAGCGCCCTCGACCTGATGGCCGCCCGCGCGTCCGAGAAGGGCGTCGAGCTGGTCGGCGACGTGCGCCCGGATGTACCCCGGATCGTCGTCGGCGATGTGACCCGGCTCCGCCAGATCCTGCTCAACCTGTTGAGCAACTCGCTCAAGTTCACCGAGGTCGGCGAGGTCGTACTGACCGTCCAGCGGGTACCGGCGCGGGCGGATCCGACCGGGGCCGATCCGACCGGGCCCGAGACAGCCCCCGGCAGTGGCGACGATCTGCTCCTGTCCGTCCGCGATACCGGGCTGGGCATCTCGCAGGAAGCGATCGGCCGGCTGTTCCAGTCGTTCAGCCAGGCCGACGCGTCGACGACCCGGCGCTACGGCGGGACCGGACTCGGCCTGGCCATCAGCCGCCGCCTGGCCGAGCTCATGGGCGGCGACATCAGCGTCGAGAGTGCCGGCGTCCCGGGTGAGGGCAGCACCTTCCGTCTTCATGTCCGGCTCGGGGGCCCGCCCGCCGGGACGTCGATCCCCGACCCGCCGAGGACCGACCTGGTCGGCCGCCGGATCCTGTTGATCGAGGATAACGCGACCGCCCGCCGGGTCGAGGCGGGGCTCCTCCGGAACTGGGGCGCAGAGGTCGTCGAGGTCGTCGACGCAGCCGAAGCGGTCGCCCAGCTGACCTCCGGCCAGGCGTTCTCGTTGGCCATCGTGGACGAATTCCTGCCCGACATCTCCGGCCTCGACCTTGTCGAGCGCCTGCGTAGCCAGCCCGGCGGCGCCGATCTGCGGATCGTCCTGGCGTCGGCCTTCGGGCGGCGCGAGCAGATCGCCCGAGCCGCCGAAGTGCGCGGCATCCGGATCGACGGCCACGTTTCGAAGCCGGCCAAGGCGGCAGCCTTGGCGTTCTCGGTCGGAACCGCGATCGGCGCCGCGGTCTCGGCGACCGCCTCCGCCCCGGCCGGGGCATCGATGGATCCGGCGATGGCCGAACGCCACCCACTCCATATCCTGCTGGCCGAGGACAACGCGGTGAACCAGAAGCTGGCGGTCCGGCTGCTCGGGCAGATGGGCTACCGGCTGGACGTGGCGGGCAATGGCATCGAGGTGATCGAGGCGATCGAGCGTCAGCCCTACGACCTGGTCCTGATGGATGTCCAGATGCCCGAGATGGACGGTCTCGAGGCGACCCGCCTCATCGTCGAGCGCTGGCCGGCCGATGACCGCCCGCGGATCGTGGCGATGACCGCGAACGCCTCTCCCGAGGACCGCGAAGCCTGCATGATGGCAGGCATGGACGGTTACCTCCCGAAGCCGATCCGGGTGCCCGATCTGGTCGCCGAGATCACGGCGACATCTCCTCGGATCGAGCCGATCGATGGCTGACAAGCGCGCCAAGGGCGCCCGAAAGCGGGCGACCGCCTCCGATCCGGACGCCGAGCTCGACCGCCTGCACCGGCGCGTCTCGGAACTGGAGTCCAGCGCGGTCGACCTGGAAAGAGCCGTGAAGGTCCAGGACGCGCTCTACCGGATCGCCGATGCCGCGAGCGGCGTTCACGACATGGCCGAGTTCTACCCGGCCATCCACTGGATCGTCGGCGAGCTGATGTACGCGGACAACTTCTATATCGCGCTCTACGACGACGAGCATCAGACGATGGACTACCCGTACGCCATCGATTCCGTTGACGAGGGGTTCCCGGCGCCCGGCTCATGGGAGCCGATCGGGACCGGCCAGGCTCGTGGTACGACCGCCTACGTGCTCCGGACCGGTCGCCCAGCGCACCTCACCGTCGACCGTTGGGAAGCGCTCATCACGGAGGGCGAGATCGATCGGCTGGGCGCTCCGGCCGAAGATTGGCTCGGGGTCCCGCTCGTGGCAGAAGGCCAGAGGCTCGGTGTGCTCGTCGTCCAGACCTATGAGCCGGGACAGCGCTACACCGACGCGGATGTCGACCTGCTGGCGTTCGTCGGCCAGCACGTCGCGACCGCGCTCAGCCGGGTTCGGGCGATCGAGGAGACGCGCCAGCGCAATGCCGAGCTGGCGGTCATCAACAGCGTCCAGGCGGGACTCGCGGCAGAGCTCGACATGCAGGCGATGTACGACCTGGTCGGCGACAAGATCGCCGAGATCTTCGACACCCATGTCGTGGATATCGCCACGTACGATCGGGAGGCGGACCTGCTCCACTTCCCATACACGCTCGAACGCGGTGTCCGGTTCCCGGACGAGACGGTGGCCCCGTACGGGTTCCGGCGACACGTCCTTCGCACCGCCCAGCCGCTCCTGATCGACGAGGTCGCCCGGCAGGCCGCCGAATACGACAATCCGCTCACCCCGCTCGCCGGAGAGATGCCAAAGACCGCGGCCTTCGCGCCGCTCATCTCCGGCGGCCTCCCGACCGGGATGATCTCGCTCCAGAACCTCGACCGGGAGCACGCCTTCGGACGGCCGGAGCTGGAGTTGCTGAACACGCTGGCGGCCAGCCTGAGCGTAGCCCTCGAGAACGCTCGGCTGATCGACGAGACCCGCCGACGCGCCGCGGAGCTCGCGATCGTCAACGAGATCGGTACGGCACTCTCCGGCGAACTCGAGATGTCGGCCATGTACGAGCTCGTCGGGGAGCGGCTGCGGGACCTGTTTCCTGGCTTGGATCTGTCGATCGCGACCTACGACCGACTGACGAACCTGATCAGCTGGCCGTTCGAGACGGAGAGTGGCGAGCGGGTCCACGTTTTCGAGCCGCGCGAGCTCGGCCCAGGCCTGACCTCCAGGATCATCACGACGGCAGGGCCGATCCGCGCGGGCACGGTCGCCGAAGCAGACGCGCTCGGGGTGATCTGGATCGGCGAGCAGAACGATTCCTTCCTGGGCGTCCCGATGATCGGACCCGACGGGGTCTTCGGCGTGATCTGCCTCTACAGCAACGAGATCAATGCCTTCAGCGAAGCCGACGAGCGGCTGCTCGGCACCCTCGCCTCGAACCTCGCCGTCGCCCTCCAGAGCGCCCGACTGTTCGACGAGACGCGGCGCCTGTTGGCCGAGACCGACCAGCGCGCGGCCGAGCTGGCGATCGTCAACAGCGTCGGCCAGGCGCTGGCGTCACATCTCGACCTCGACGCGCTGATCGCCCAGCTCGGCGACCAGCTCGTCCACACCTTCGGCGCCGACCTCGTCTACGTGGCCCTTCACGACCCCGAGACGGATCTCATCGAGTTCCCGTACTACTACGAGGGCGGCCCCACCGAGCCCCAGGCACCGCTGCCGTTCGGCCAGGGCCTGACGTCGAGGATCCTGCAGACCCGTGAACCGCTGCTCCTCAACCAGGCGGCCCAGTTCGAGGCGATCGGGACAAGAGGTGTCGGCACCCAGGCGAGTTCGTACCTCGGTGTGCCGATCACCGTCGGCGATACGGCCATCGGCGTCATCAGCGTCCAGAGCCTCCACCAGGTCGGTCGCTTCGGGGAGTCGGACACCCGCCTGTTGGCGACGCTCGCCGCCAACGTCGGTGTCGCGATCCAGAACGCCCGCCTCTTCCGCGCGCAGGAGGAGGGCGAACGGCAGTACCGTCGCCTGGTCGAAGAGTTGCCACTCGTCCTCTATACCGACAAGCCCGACGCGACCAGCACGGCGATCTACATCAGCCCTCAGGTCGAGACGATGTTCGGGTACCCCCATGCCTCCTGGTTCGAACCGCCGTTCTTCGGCTCGATCCTCCATCCGGACGATCGCGAGCGAGTGATGAGCCAGATCCAGGTGAACCTGGATGCGCCCGACGCCACGCGATCGTTCGAATACCGGTTGATCGCCGCTGACGGCCGGGTCGTTTGGGTCCATGACGACGTCTGGATCGTGCGAGACGAGAACGGCGCACCCCTCCACGTCCAGGGTTTCATGATGGATGTGACCGAGCAGACGCTCGCCGCGGCCGAGATCCGTCGCCAGAAGCAGTACTTCGAATCGCTCGTGGCGATCAGCCCCGTGGCTGTCGTCACGATGGACCGCAGCGAGATCGTCTCGGGCTGGAACCCGGCCGCCACGCGGCTGTTCGGCTACCAGCCCGATGAGGCGATCGGTCGGCACGTCGACGACCTCCTCTTCCCGGCCGACAGGCGCGAGGAGGGGCAGGCGGCGACCAGACAGGCCGCCGAGACCGGACGGGCGCAGCTCATCGGCCGGCGCTTCCGCGATGACGGGCGGCCGGTCGATGTCGAGATCGTCAGCGTGCCTCTCGTGATCGACGACGAACACACCGGGTACTACGCCATCTACCACGACATCAGCGAGCTCGAGGCCGCCCGCGCGGCGGCCGAGGGTGCGAACCAGGCCAAGAGCACGTTCCTGGCGGCGATGAGCCACGAGATCAGGACGCCGATGAACGCCATCATCGGGATGAGCGGGCTCCTGCTCGACACGCCGCTGAGCGATGAGCAGCGGGACTACGCCGAGACGATCACGACCTCCGGAGAGGCACTCCTGACGATCATCAACGACATCCTCGACTTCTCCAAGATCGAGGCCGGCAAGATCGACCTCGAAGCGGAGCCCTTCGCCCTGGGCGCCTGCGTCGAAGGCGCACTCGACGTGATCGCCCCGCTAGCAGCGACGAAGGACCTCGAGCTGGCCTATGCCATCGACCCGGACCTGCCCGCAGTCGTGGTCGGGGATAGCGGTCGGCTCCGCCAGATCGTGCTCAACCTCCTGTCGAACGCCACGAAGTTCACCGATCGGGGCGAGATCGTCCTGCAGGTCGGCGGCCGACGACTCGACAGCGCTGCCGGTGGCGGACCCGGACGCTGGGAGATCACCATCGAGGTCCGGGACACGGGGATCGGGATCCTACCCGAGCGGATGGATCGCCTGTTCCGGTCGTTCAGCCAGGGTGACCTGTCCATCTCGCGCCGCTACGGGGGCACCGGGCTCGGGTTGGCGATCAGCCGACGCCTGGCAGAGGTCATGGACGGCTCGCTGGTGGCGCAGAGCACCGGGATCGATGGCGAGGGCAGCGTCTTCGGGCTCACCGTCCGGGTGGATGCTGCCTCCGAGCTGGATCTTGCCCCCGATCGCGCCGGGCCCCTGCCGGAGCTGGTCGGGCGGACGGCCCTGGTGGTCGATGACAACGCCACGAACCGGCAGATCCTGGTGGCCCAGACCGGGCGCTGGGGGATCGCCAGCCGGGACACGGCGTCCCCGAACGAGGCGCTCGGCTGGGTCGAGGGCGGGCAGTCGTTCGACGTCGCCCTCCTCGACCTGAACATGCCCGAGCTCGACGGCTACACCCTCGCCGACCGGATCCACGCGAGCGCGACCGGCGCCGATACCCCGATCGTGATCCTGTCGTCGGTCGGCAGCCGCGATCGCGACGCCCCGTCGGTCGCGGCGTTCCTCACCAAGCCGGTCAAGCCGTCGGCGCTCCATGACACCCTGATGTCGGTCCTGCACGGTGTGGACAGAGCCCCGGCGGTCCGCCTGTCCGAGCGACCCACAGCCGATCCCGAGCTCGGGCGGCGGCATCCCCTGAGGATCCTCCTGGCCGAGGACAACGCGGTCAACCAGAAGCTGGCCATCCGGCTGCTCGCCCAGATGGGCTACCAGGCCGACGTCGCCGCGACCGGCCTCGAGGCGATCGCCGCGGTCGAGCAAGCGTCGTACGACCTGATCCTGATGGATGTCCAGATGCCTGAGCTCGACGGTCTCGAAGCGACCCGTCGGATCCGAGCGAGCGGCTCGGAGTGGCGCGGCGTCCGGATCGTGGCGATGACCGCCAACGCGCTCGCCGGCGACCGGGAGGCCTGCCTGGCGGCCGGTATGGACGACTATGTCTCGAAACCGATCCGGCCTTCCGAGCTGGCGGCGGCCCTTGCAGCGACTCCCACGGCGGCCCCGCCCCAGGACGTCGCCGATGCCTGACCAGACGCTCGACGGGGCCGCCCTGACCGTCCTGCTCGAGACCGTCGGCGACGATCGCGAGTTCCTGGGCGAGCTCGTGGAGACGTATATCGCCGATTGTCCGGGCTTGTTGGCCGATCTTCGGGGCGGCCTCGCTTCGGGCGATGTCGTGGCGGTCCGGAGAGCGGCTCATACCCTCAAGTCGACCAGCGCGACCTTCGGCGCGATGCGCCTGGCCGCCATCGGTCGGGACATCGAGACCGCAGCGGCCGCCGACGAGCTGACGGACCTGGCGCCCAGGATCGCCGAAGCCGAGGCCGAGTTCGCCATCGCCTCGGTCGCGCTCCGAGCCGCCGCGGCCGAAGGCGACGAGACGTGAGCCCCCGGAGGTGAGCGGCCTGACCGGGCGGATCCTGGTGACCGACGATACCGCCCTCAACCGGGTCATCCTCCGGCGCGCACTGCGCCAGCAGGGCCACGAGGTCGTCGAAGCCGAGAACGGTCGGGTCGCCCTGGAGATCCTGGCTGAGGCGGGAGGTCCGCAGATCGACGTCGTCCTGCTCGATATCGAGATGCCCGAGATGGATGGCTACGAGACCCTTGGTCGGATGCGGGCCGATCCCTCCCTGCGCGACCTGCCGGTGATCGTGATCTCGGCCGTGGACGAGCTGGCCAGCGTCGTCCGTTGCATCGAGATGGGGGCGGCCGACTACCTGCCCAAACCGTTCGACGGGGCGATCCTCCAGGCCCGGGTCCAGGCCTCGCTGACGGCCAAGCGTCTGCGCGATGCCGAGCGCGACTACCTCGATCGGCAGGTCGCGACCAACGAGGTGCTGAAGGTCATCAATCGCTCGGCTCTCGACCTGGAGACCGTGCTGACCACCGTGATCGACCAGGCCACCCGACTGTGCCGAGCGTCCTACGGTGCGATCTATCTCGCCGATGGCGACCGGTTCGAGGTCGCGGCCACCGCCGGTCAGGCCGACCTGACCGCCTACGAGCGGGCCAATCCGTCAGCGACCGGGCGAGACAGCCTGGTCGGGCGGGTCGCCCTGACCGGCGTGCCGGTCGACATCCCGGATGTCCTGGCGGACCCGGACTACGGGCAGCTGGCCAACCAAGCGGTCGGCGCCTATCGCTCGCTGCTGGGCGTCCCGATCGCCAAGGACGGTCGGATCCTGGGCGTCCTCGGGTTCGCTCGCTCGGAGGTCCGGCCGTTCTCGGCCGACGAGGTCCTGCTCGTCGGCTCGTTCGCGGAGCAGGCCGGCATCGGGATCGAGAACGCCCGCCTGATGCAGACCATCGATCGCCAGCGGACCGAGCTGGCCCGGTTCCTTTCGCCCCAGGTCGGCGCGCTCATCTCGAGCCCGGACGGTGAGGCGCTCCTGGCCGGCCACCGGCGTCCGGTCACGGCCGTCTTCTGCGACCTGCGTGGCTTCACCCCGTTCTCGGAAGCGGCCGAGCCCGAGGAGGTCCTGGGCGTCCTGCGCGACTATCACCGGGCGATGGGTGCGGAGATCGTGGCCAACGGCGGCACTCTCGAGCACTTTGCCGGTGACGGGATGCTGGTCTTCTTCAACGACCCGCTCGAACAGGCGGATCACGTCGCCCGGGCGGTCCGCATGGCCGTCGCGATGCGGACCCGCTTCGAGGCCCTCCGAGGTGCCTGGCCGGAACGGGGCCGAGAGCTCGGGTTCGGCGTCGGCATCGCCGAGGGCCACGCGACCATGGGCCGGATCGGGTTCGAGGGCCGCTACGACTACGCCGCGATCGGGACCGTCGTCATCGTCGCCTCGCGCTTGAGCAGCGAGGCCCGCGACGGTCAGATCCTGCTCGACGGCCGGGCCTTCGCCGCCGTCGAGGCGCTGGTCGTCGCGCGGTCCGTCGGCGAACTCCCACTCAAGGGCTTCAGTCGACCCATCCCGACCTTCGAGGTGCTCGGGCTGGACGAGACCGCGGTCGGCGAACCGGGTCCGTTGACGGCCATCGTCTGATGACGGCCTCCCCTGGGACGATCCTCGTCGTCGACGACGCTCGGCTGAATCGGACCATCCTGGTCCATGCCCTGACCAAGCTCGGCTACGCCACGGTCGAGGCCGAGGATGGCCGGGTCGCGCTGGAGACCATCGAGGCCGCCACGGATCCGCCCATCGACGTCGTCCTGCTGGACCTGTTGATGCCCGAGATGGACGGCTACGAGACCCTCCAGCGGATCAAGGCCGATGAACGCCACCGCGACCTGCCGATCATCGTCATCTCCGGGGTGGACGACCTCGACAGTGTCGTCCGCTGTATCGAGATGGGCGCCGCCGACTATCTGCCCAAGCCCTTCGATGGAGCGATCCTCAAGGCTCGCGTCGCGACGTCGTTGGCGGCCAAGCGGATGCGCGATCTCGAGCTCGAGTACCTCGAGCAGGTCGGTCGGCTGACGGCCGCGGCGACGGAGGTCGAAGACGGAGCCTTCGATCCCGGGATCCTGGCCCAGGTCTCGGCCCGGGACGACGCCCTTGGCCAGCTGGCGCGCACGTTCGAGCGGATGGCCACCGAGGTCCGGGCTCGCGAGGACCGGCTCCGGGCCGAGGTCCGCGACCTGCGCATCGAGATCGACGCCTCGCGCCAGGCCCGCAAGGTGGCCGAGATCACCGACACGGATTTCTTCCGCGACCTGCGCGAGCGCGCACCCGAGCTGCGCCGGATCGTCGACGCACCGGGCGGCGACCCGGGCTGACGGCTCGGATCGAGGGCGGCCAGGACCCCCAGGACCGCCGCACACGGCCGACGACCGCCATGTAGGCTCTGCTGACCGTACTGGTCCGCGCCTCCGTTCGTCGTCCGTCCAAGCGGCTCGAGAGGTGGTCTTTCCCGTGGCAACGATCATCTCGGTCCACTCATTCCGGGGTGGGACCGGCAAGTCGAACACGACGGCCAATCTGGCCGCGGTGTTCGCGACCCAGGGCCGTCGGGTCGGGGTGGTCGATACCGACATCCAGTCGCCCGGGATCCACGTCCTCTTCGGCTTGGCCGGCGAGGACGTCGAGGCCTCGCTCAACGACTTCCTGTGGCACGGCCGGCCGATCGGCGAGGTCGCCCAGGACGTCAGTGCCGCCCAGGGCATCGCCGAACCGGGCCGGATCCACCTGATCCCATCGAGCATGAAGCCGGGTGAGATCGCCCGGGTCCTGCGCGAGGGCTACGACGCCCAGCGTCTGACCGAGGGCTTCCGACAGCTGGTCGACGACTTGGACCTGGACATCCTGCTCATCGATACCCACCCCGGCCTCAACGAGGAGACCCTCCTGTCGCTGGTGATCTCGCACGCCCTGCTCATCGTGATGCGCCCGGACCGCCAGGATTACGAAGGCACGGGGATCACCGCCCGGGTCGCCCAGGAGTTGCAGGTCCCCAAGATCCGGATCGTCGTCAACAAGACACCTGAAGGGTTCGATACGGCCGCGGTCGCCCGCCGGGTCGAGGACGCCTACGGCTGCCCGGTCGCCGCGGTCCTGCCCCATTCCGAGGACCTGATGCGGCTGGCCAGCGAGGGCATCTTCAGCGTGCGCAACCCGACCCACCCGTTGTCCGATCTCTATCGCCAGGTGGCCGCTAGCCTGGTCTCAGCGAGTGGCGACTGAAGGTTTCGGGTTCTCGCGCGACGAGCTCCTGGGGGGTTTGCCGGCGCGACGAGCGAGCACCCTCCTGTTCGCCATCGAGAGCCGGACCGCCCTGCTGGTGGCCCGCGACCGGCGGGCGATGGCGACCTTCGAGACGGAGGCCAGCGAGGCCGAGCGGGAGGGCGCCTTCATGGCTGCCCTGGGCGAAGGACGGACCCCGCCGCTTCGACCCAGGATCCAGGACCTCGATCGTCATGCGCCTGACTGGGCGGACCTGCTCCCACCCGACGTCGAAGGGCGAGCGGCCGTCCTCAGGCGCATCGTCCGAGAAGTACGGCCTGCCGAGTCAGGCGCTCGGCCTCCGGCGCGTCTTCGACATCTCGGATGCCGCCCTGACGACCGCCTTCGAGCGGCAGGCGGGGGTGACCGTCGCCTCGCTGGGCGCCACGAGCCTGCCCCTTCATGAACGTTGGCGCTGGTGGCGAAGTCGGGCAGCCGCCGGAATCGAGGACCTGCCACCGGTCTGGCTGGCCTTCGCCCTGACCCTGACCGATACGGTCGGCGGCGGCATCCTGGCCCTGCCGATCGCGATGGCCGGCCTGGGAGTCTGGGCGGCCACCGCCCTGCTGGTCGTGTTCGGCCTGGTCAACGTGCTGACCGTCTCGGCCCTGGTCGAGGGCATCACCAGGAACGGCAACATGCGTTACGGGTCGTCCTACTTCGGACGCCTGGTCAGCGACTATCTCGGACAACCCGGCAACGCCGTCCTGACCCCCGCCCTGTTCCTGCTCAACGCGGTCGCTTTCGTGGTCGCCCTGGTCGGCTTCGGGGCGACCCTCAACGGCGCGACCGGACTGCCCATCGGCGGCTGGGCGGCGCTCCTCTTCGCGGTCAACCTGGTCTTCCTGTGGCGCGGCTCGTTCGACGCGACCGTCGCCTCGGCGTTGACCATCGGGGTCGTCAACATCGCCCTGATCACGGCCATCTCGTTCCTCGCCCTGACCCATGCCCGGGCAGGTGCGGCCGCCTTCCCGACGATCCCAGCCGACGGCCTGACCCTCGATGCGTCCACCCTCGAGCTCGTCTTCGGGGTGGCCCTGATGGCCTACTTCGGCCATACCTCGGCGGGCAATGCGGCCAAGGTCGTGCTGGCTCGGGATCCGTCGGGCCGAGGCCTCCTGTGGGGCAACGTCGGGGCGATGCTGGCCGCGATGGGTCTGTACATCCTGGCCGTCGTGTCGATCGGTCTGGCCCTTGGCCAGGATGAGCTCGTCGGCTATGCGGGCACGGCGATCACCCCACTGGCGGCCCGGGTCGGGCCGATCGTCAACGTGCTTGGATCGATCTACGTGGTCCTGGCCGTCGGCCTCGGCTCGATCTACCTGTCGTTGAGCTTGTTCAACCAGATGGCCGAGCTGGTCCCGCGGATGTCGGGGCGGACGACCGTCGACGCATCGGTCCGTTCGCGCATCCCCGGGTTCCTCGTTCGAGCCGCCCCGATCGCCATCATCTTCATCGCCGTCGAGCTGCTCATCGCCCTGGGCAGCATCTCGTTCACCGGTCCGCTGAGCCTCGTCGGGACGCTCACCCTGCCGCTCCTCGGCGGGATCTTCCCGATGCTCATGCTCGTGGCGGCGCGCAACAAGGGCGATCGGATCCCCGGCCGGGTGATCGGCTTCCTGGGCAACCCGATCGTGGTGACGTCGACGATCGCACTGTTCTTCCTGGCCGAGCTGTCGTACGGGCTGTTCATCTGGACCGGGCCGGTCGAACGGCTGACCGCGATCGTCGTGGCGGCCTCGATCCCGGTCGTCTGGCTGGTCACCTGGCGGCGCGGCGCGTTCCGCCATCGGACGGTCATCGAATTGCGCCGGGAACCGGGCCCGCCCGAGCGGGCGATCCTGACCGTGACCGCCAACGGTCGACCGCTCACCACGGAGATCGCCCTGGCCTCGGTCGACGGCGTCTCGGATCGGCGGACGAGCGCGGACCAGCTGACCATCGCCGATCCGGGCAACGTCGCCAGTCTGTCGGTCACCCTTCCATCCCCGACGACCGCCGAACTGAAGATCTGGGCCCATGCGGTGACCCATGACGGCGAAACGACCGCCATCCCGATACGGGTCGCGAGTGTGGACGGTTCGCCTCGCCTCGACGAGGAGCTGGGGGGCGGTTCCGGCGGCCCATCGATCGTGGCCAATCCCGGCGGCACGATCCGGATGACCCTGACTCGACCGGGCCGAGGCTGAGCGGCTTGCCCGACCGGTGGCGTACGCTCAGCGGAACGACACGACAGCGGCTGGCGCAGATCCGGCCGCCCATGGAGGACATGCGACGATGAGGCTCCAGGACAAGGTCGCGATCATCACCGGGGGCGGGAGCGGGATGGGCCGCACGGCGGCGCTCATCTTCGCCGGTCACGGGGCCAGGGTCGTCGTCGCCGAGTTCAGCGAAGCGGCCGGCCGAGAGACGGTCAAGCTGGTCGAAGACGCCGGCGGCGCGGCGAGCTTCGTCCGGGCCGACGTGTCCAACGAGGCCGACGCAAAGGCGATGGTCGACCACGCGGTCAGCACCTACGGCCGGGTCGACGTCCTCTACAACAACGCCGGGATCATGCCCGAAGCGGACCACTCGGTGACCGATACCGATGTCACCGTCTGGGACCAGGTCATGGCAGTCAACGTGCGGGGTGTCTTCCTGGGCTGCAAGTACGCCATCCCGCCGATGGCCAAGCAGGGCTCAGGATCGATCATCAACATCGCCAGTTTCGTGGCCCTGGTAGGCTGCTCGGTCCCGCAGGACGCCTACACGGCCTCCAAGGGAGCCCTGCTCGCCCTGACCCGCAGCCTGGCCGTCCAGTTCGGCCCGAACGGGATCCGGACCAACGCCATCTGCCCGGGGCCGATCGAGACCCCGATGCTGATGGACTGGCTGCTCAAGGACGATGCGGCCAAGCAGCTCCGCCTGGCCCGCAACCCGACCGGTCGCTTCGGCAAGCCCGAGGAGATCGTCAACATGGCCGTCTACCTGGCGTCGGATGAGTCGCGCTTCACCAACGGGGCGCAACTGGTCGTCGACGGCGGGATCAGCATCAACTACTTCTAGGACGTGACTGTGAACGAGGTTCCGCGGTGACCGACTTCGCCATCGGCGTCGATATCGGCGGCAGTGGGATCAAGGTCGGCGCCGTCGACCTGCGAACCGGTCAGCTCGTCGGCGAGCGCCTCCGAGCGGCCACTCCGATGCCATCGACCCCGCAGGCGGTCGTCGCGGCGACCCGGCGCCTGGTCGCCCGTGTCGCCAAGGCCACTCCGGACGTGGCCGATCTCGGGGTCCCGGTCGGGATCGGCATCCCGTCGGTCGTGGTCGACGGGGTGACCAGGTCGGCGGCGAACATCGATCCGGGCTGGATCGACTTCGCGGCTGCCCTCGAGTTCGGACGAGCCCTCGGTCGGCCGGTCACCGTGGTCAACGACGCGGATGCGGCGGGCGTCGCCGAGATGCGCTTCGGGGCGGGCATCGGCAAGCTCGGCTCGGTCTTCCTGCTGACCCTCGGGACCGGCCTCGGCTCGGCCTTGTTCTCGGACGGCAAACTGGTGGCGAACACGGAGCTCGGGCACATGGAGATCCGGGGCCGGGATGCCGAGCGCCGGTCGGCCTCGAGCGCCCGGGTCCGGCGCGGCCTGTCCTGGAAAGCCTGGGCGGCCGACCTCGACGAACACCTCATCGCCATCGATCGACTGTTCAGCCCGAGCCTGTTCATCCTCGGTGGCGGGGTCAGCAAGAACCCCGAGAAGTTCGTGCCCTTCCTGACCGTCAAGGTGCCGGTGGTGGCGGCCGAGCTGCGCAACGACGCCGGGATCGTCGGTGCCGCGATGTTCGCAGCGGAGCGGTCCACGGAGGAACGCTGGGACGGGACACCCGGCCCGGAAGCCGCGCCCAGGGCGGAGGCCGCGCCCAGGGCGGAGGCCGCGCCCAGGGCGGAGGCCGCGCCCATGGCGGAGAACCCGGACGTGGGCGGAGGCCCTGCACCGGCGACGTGAGCGACCCGCCCGTCGACCGCGTCGAGATCGCCGGTACACCCGAGGCGATCTGGTCGATCCTGGATGACCCGGAGGCCCTGGGGCGGGTCCTGCCCGGCTGCGAATCGGTGACCCGCGACGGACCCGATCGGCTCCGGCTGGTGCTGGTCAGCCGGGTCCAGATGATGACCGTCCGGACGGACGCCCAGGCGACGTTCAGCGAGCGCCGGCCGCCGTCGCATCTGCGGCTCCAGCTCGACGGGACCGCCCGAGGCATCGGGGGATCACTCCGGTTGGCCGTCCCCTTCGACCTCGAAGCGATCGACGCGGCGCGGACCGTGGTGACCTACGCGATCGATCTGACCGTGTCGGGCATGCTCGCCCTGGCCGGGACGCGGGCCATCCGCGATGCGATGCGGACGGAGATCGGACAGCTCGTCCGCAACGTCGAGGCCGAGCTGGCGGCGCGAGACGGAGCGCCGGTAACCGACTGAGGCGCGCCGGTAACCGACTGAGGCGCGCCGGTCAGACCCGGGCGCGGAGCTGCTGCAACGTCTCCGCGCTGCCCGAGACGATCAGGCTCTCGCCGGCGTGCACGGTCCGATCGTCGGGCGGGTTCGGGACGTACTCATTCGGATCCCGGACGATCGCCAGCAGGAAGATCCCGTCGCTGCGTAGGGCTCCGACGGTCGCGCCGTCGAGCGGTCCGCCGGCGGCCACCTCGACCTCCTCGAGCGAGAAGGCCAGCTGCCCGTGCGACAGGGCCGCGTCGATGAAGTCGGCGACGCGTGGGCGGATGGCCAGCTCGGCGATCCGCCGACCGGCCATCGAATAGGGCGAGACGACGCGATCGGCGCCAGCCTGGAGCAGCTTGGCCTCGGACCCCTCGGCGTTGGCTCGTCCGACGATGAACAGGCTCGGATTCAGGGCCCTGGACGAGAGCGTGACGTAGACATTGAGGGCGTCCGAATCGATCGAGGTGACCAGACCGCGTGCCCGCTCGATCCCGGCCCGGCGCAGGGTCGCGTCGTCGGTGGCGTCGCCGGCGATGACCAGGTGGCCGTCGCTCTGGGCCGTCGCCAGCGACTCGGCCTTGACGTCGATGACCACGACCCGTTGGCCGCTGTGGGCCAGCTCGCGGGCGACCGTCGAGCCGACCCGGCCGTAGCCGCACACGAGGTAGTGGCCGCTCAGCTGATCCACCGCACGTTGCATCCGCTTGGCCTCCCGCTTGCCGCTGGCTGCGTCGGTCACGATCGCCTCCGCCACCAGCCCGATCGTCCCGAAGATGAGTGCCACCGCCGTCACGGCCAGGAGCATCGTCCAGACCTGGCCCAGCTCGTCGAGCGGCCGGACCTCGCGGAAGCCGACGGTGGTCAGGGTGATGACCGTCATGTACAGGGAGTCCTCGATGGACCAGCCCTGGAGGATCACGTAGCCCGCCGTCCCGAGGAGGACGATGCCGACCACCACGATGACCCACAGGCCCGTCCGCCGGGTGGCGACCGGCAGGCCGATCAACCAGCCGACCCGGTGCACGCTCGGGCGTGGCGGCGATGGGGTCACGCCGTCGAGTGTAGCGACGGGCATGACGGCCTGAGCGGCGCCCGGACCCGGCGTATCATCCGCCGATGACGAGCCAGCCCCAGACCCAGCCCCAGACAGCTCCCGAGCGGGTCGCCGCCCAGATGGTCATCGGCGGACGGTCGGTCGATGCCGCCGACGGCCAGACCTTCGAGGTCCTCGAACCGGCGACCGGCCGGGTCATGGCCACCGCCCCGCTCGGTGGCAAGGAGGACGTCGACCGTGCCGTCGAGTCCGCTCGTCGGGCCTTCGACGACCCTCACGGCTGGTCCAGCTGGTCGGCGACCAAGCGCGGCCGGACCCTGTCTCGCTTGTCGGCGCTGATCGCGGCCAACCTCGAGGAGCTTGCCTGGCTTGAAAGCCGCAATGTCGGCAAGCCGATCAGCGGGGCGCGCGGCGAGGCGCTCGGGGCCGGCAACGTGTTCGAGTACTACGCGGGCGCCGCCAACAAGGTCTTCGGCGAGACCATCCCGGTGAGCAAGCCCGGCCTCGACTTCACCCTGCGCGAACCGATCGGCGTAGTCGGTTTGATCGTCCCCTGGAACTTCCCGATGCTCATCGCCAGCTGGAAGCTCGGCCCCGCTCTCGCCGCCGGCAACACCTGCATCCTCAAGCCGGCCAGCTGGACGCCGCTCAGCGCGATCCGGCTCGGCGAGCTGGCCCTCGAGGCGGGCTTCCCGGCAGGCGTGCTCAACGTGGTCACCGGGCCGGGTGGGACGGCCGGGGCCGCGATCGCCGGTCATCCCGGCATCGGCAAGGTGGCCTTCACCGGGGAGACCACGACCGGCCAGGAGATCATGCGCCTGGCCGCGACCAACATGAAGAAGATCAGCCTGGAGCTCGGCGGCAAGAGTCCCAACATCGTGTTCGCCGACGCCGATCTGGCGAAGTTCGCCCGCGATTCGCCGTATAGCGTGTTCGACAACTGCGGCCAGGACTGCTGCGCCCGAAGCCGGATCCTGGTCGAGCGGTCCGTCCAGGATCGGGTCGTCGAGCTGTTCGTCGAGGCCACCAGCAAGATCAAGGTCGGCGACCCATCGGACGAGGCGACCGAGGTCGGTCCGATGGTCCATCCCCGCCAGCGCGACCGGGTCGTCGACTACATCGCGATCGGGCGCGAGGAAGGCGCCGAGCTGCTCATCGGTGGGACCGCTCCCGACGATCCGGCGCTGGCCGCCGGAACCTACGTCCTGCCGACGGTCTTCACCGGCGTCTCGAACGACATGCGCATCGCCCGCGAGGAGATCTTCGGGCCGGTCGTGTCGATCATCCCGTTCGACACCGAGGAGGAGGCCGTCCGGCTGGCCAACGAGACGCCCTACGGCCTGTCCGGCTCGGTCTGGAGTCGTGACATCGGTCGTGCCCTGCGGACGGCCAAGGGTGTCCAGGCCGGCGTGATCAGCATCAACTGCAACAGCTCCGTCCACACCGAGGCGCCCTTCGGCGGCTACAAGATGTCGGGCATCGGGCGCGAACTCGGGTTGCATGCCGTCGAGCTGTACACCGAGACCAAGAACGTCTTCGTCGACCTCGACTGAACCCGGGCCCGGGTCGCCGCGCCGCCACGCCGTCGCGGCGCGCGCCGAGGGTCGACTCGGGCGATTTGATCGTCCGGATATCACTGGCATTGCTAGGGATCAGTCTGGGCGCCACGCCAGGCGCTCGGCCAACCTCCAGGACCCCGGGATATCACCACCATTCGTAGGGCAGGCCGTATGGAGGTCGACCAGGTGCTCCATCGCCCTCTGAGTAGTCCGTCGGCTGCTCGATAGCAATGATGCTGATATCTAGGCCGCGAAGTCGGTGTCGAGGGCGTCGATCACCCGAACCAGGGGTGGTCCTCGGCCACGTCGCGCGGTCGAAGTCCCATGACGGACGAGGGATTGCCGACAGGACGAACAGCGAGCCAGACTGCCGATCATGGACGACGCCACGCTGGCCGCGACCACCGCCGACGACGCGAACACGGATCCGATCCCTGACGCCGACCCCGGGCCGAACCCCGATCCCAGCGACAGCCCGCCGACGCCCGCGGTCCGGCGCACGATCGCGGGACGTCCGCTGGCGATCGACGTCATCTCGGTCATCCTCGTCGTCTTCGGCGGCGCCCTGGAGGGCTACGCGGTCGCGTTGACCTTCGGCGACTCGGCCAGCCGCCAGTACGCCCTCGCCTGGGCCCTCCTCGGCGCCGCCCTGGTCGTCACCGCCTGGGCCCTGCGCGGCCGGCGCTGGTGGGGAGCGGCAGCGGCCATCGCCGTGTCGGTCGTCGGCCTCGTCGCCGGGATGTTCGGGGTATTCGGCGTCCTGGTCCTGACCAACTCGCCGACCGATCAACGGGCCGACTGGGCGACGACCGTCGGGCTTGTCGCCGTGGGAGCGGCCTCGATCGCGATCATCGGCCTGCTCTCCGGCGCCTGGACCTGGCTGACCGCCACGACCGCTCGCCGGCCGACCCTGAGCGGACCCTCACCGACCGCCTGACGCGCCTCGCGGCGACAGCCGTCGCGTCAGCCTTCCCAGCGCCGCCAGGCGGGTGGCGGACCCGGGCTGAGATCGGGTCGCCGACGGGCCAGCCAGTCGACCAGCGCGTAGTAGGTCGTCTTGAAGCCCAGCCCGTCCCACGGGATGTCGCCCGGGGCGAACGTCGCGATGTCGGTCGCCTCGAGGGTCGGACGTGCCTCACCGCCGACGATCCGTGCCTCGTAGACGACCACGACCACCGTCGCCTCGAGGCGCGAATACAGCCCGACGAGCTCACCCGGCTCGACGATCAGGCCGGTCTCCTCGCGGGTCTCGCGGACGGCCGCCTCGTGGACCGTCTCATCGACCTCGAGGAACCCGCCCGGCTGGGCCCATGCCCCGATGGCCGGCTCGATCCCGCGCCGGATGAGGACGATCTCGCCGGATGCGCTGATCGGCAGGGTCGTCGCGACCAGGCGCGGATTGACGTAGGCGATGTGGCCGCAGCTCGGACAGGCCAGCCGGTCGCGATGCTCGCCCTCGACCGGACCCGAAACGAGCGTCGCGCCGCAGCGCGAGCAGTGCTTGAGCGTGCCGGCGACCCAGGCCGGGACCCCGCCGCCCGACGCGATGTCGGTCGAGCGTCCGTCGCGCCCACGCTCGTCTCCACCGCGCTCGGGCTCGGTCATGCGCTGAGGACGACCCAGGTCGCGCCGATGAGCAGCCCCAGGAGGATGAGCGTCCCCGCGAACCAGGCCAGCCGGAACAACCCACGCCCTGGGTTGACCGGCATCCAGGCCCAGGCCGAGCGCCAGATCCGCAGGGCGGCGTCGGCCGTGGTCAGGAACAGCAGGGGCGCCCCGATGAGGACGCACAACTTGACCAGCGGGCTGCCCAGCGGGACGCCGAGCTCGAGCGCGGTGATCGCGATCGCACCGCAGAAGAGCGCCACCACCGACAGGCTGATGAAGTGACGCTGGAGCGGCGTCGGACGGAGCTCCGGGACGGACCGCGGTGGCAGCCCCTGGAGACTGGGCGGCAGCACCGGCGTCCGGACGGCCTGGCGGTCCAGCACGGGCATCCCCGCCTCGTATCTCGGATCGTCCATGGGCGTCAGCCCTGGTTCGACTCGTCGTCGAGGACGGCCTGGGTCTGGGCGGCCCGATAGGCGGCGACCCGCTCGGCCAGGGCCGGATCCGAGAGGGCCAGGATCTCCGCCGCGAGGATGGCCGCATTCTCGGCATTGCCGATGGCCACGGTCGCGACCGGCACCCCACGGGGCATCTGGACGATCGACAGGAGCGAATCGAGGCCGCCCAGGTGCTGGGTCGGGATGGGCACCCCGATGACCGGCAGGAGGGTCTTGGCGGCCAGCATCCCGGGCAGGTGCGCCGCCCCACCAGCCCCGGCCACGATCACCTTGATCCCCCGCCCCGGCGCTTCCTCGGCGTAGCGATAGAGCAGATCCGGGGTCCGGTGAGCCGACACGACGCGGAGCTCGTTGGGCACGCCGAGCTCCGTGAGCAACGCGGCGGCCTTCTCCAGGATCGGGAAGTCCGAGCGGCTCCCGCCGACGACACCGACCGACGGCCGATCCTTGGCCGCCACCCTACTGGCCCTGGGCCTTGGTGAAGCCGTCGGCGCCGGCGAAGACGTGGAGCTTCTCGATGTGGGTCCAGCCGGGATGCTGGGCGGCGACCCGAGCCTGGAGCTCGAGCAGCTCGGCGTCCACGGCGTCGCCACCGTCGCGGGTCACGAAGCGGGCCCGGAGGAGGCCCACGCTATCCGGGCTCAGGCCGGTCGCCGGGTAGACCTTGGTCCCCCGGCTCGAGATCATCTGAAGCTCGAACGGCGTGTCGCCCGAGATCCGCTCGAGGTCGGGGCCAAGGACATCGGAGCCGAGCTCGGTGGCGATAAAGATGTCGATCCCGACGGTCCTTGAGTCGATCGCCGCGTAGTGGGCCGGCGAGTAATCCCAACCCGGCAGTGGCGTCGGGGCGGAGCCGCTCGGGCGGGCGCGCCGGCCACCCTTCGAGGGATGGCGGCCGAGCGCCGCGATGACCGCGTCGGTGAAGCCTGATGTGGACGCGGCGTGCTCGACGTCGCCACCCGTCTGGCGGGCCAGGTCCTGGGTCACGGCTGCACCGCTCTCGAGGGTGGCCAGCACGGCGTCCTCGATCCGGTCGGCCGCCCTGGCCTCGCCGAGGTGGCGGAGCATCATCACCGAGCTGAGGATCAGCGCGGTCGGGTTGATGACGTCCTTGCCGGAGTACTTCGGGGCCGAGCCGTGGACCGCCTCGAAGATCGCCACGCCATCGCCGTAGTTGCCCGACGAAGCGAAGCCCAGCCCGCCGACCAGGCCGCTGGCGAGGTCGCTGATGATGTCGCCGTTGAGGTTGGTCGTGACCACGATGTCGAACTGGGCCGGCTGCTTGGCCATCTGGTGGGCGACGTTGTCGATGATGAGATGCTCAGAGATGATCTCCGGGTACTCGGCGGCGAGTTCCTCGAAGACGCCTTTGAACAGGCCCTCGGTCAGCTTCATGATGTTGGCCTTGGTCGCGCAGGTGACCTTGGCCCGTCCCTCGCGCCGGGCCAGCTCGAAGGCGTAGCGGATGATCTTCTCGGAGCCCTTCCGGCTGATGATCTTGAGGCACTGACCGACGTCGGGCGTCTGCATGTGCTCGATGCCGGCGTACAGATCCTCGACGTTCTCGCGGACGATGATCATGTCCACGCCTTCCCCGGCGTAGCGCGTCGGGACGCCCGGCAGCTCGCGCGCCGGACGGACGTTGGCGTACGTCTCGAACAGCTTGCGCAGGGTCACATTGGCGCTCTTCTCGCCGAACCCGACGGGCGTCTCCAACGGACCCTTGAGGACGACCCGCGTGCGCTCGATCGAATCGCGCGTTTCCTGGGGAACGCCGCTGGTGTCGCCCAGCTTGAACACCTCGAGGCCGGCCTGGGCCTCTTCCCAGTCGATGTGGACGCCCTCGGCGGCGATGATCCGGATGGCCGAACGAACGACCTCCGGTCCGACCCCATCGCCGGGGATGACGGTCACGCGGTGGGCCTGGGACATCGGCGAGGTCTCCTCCGGAGGTGGGTCGGTCAAGCGCCTGGCGATTCTACGTCCATCAGCTCGAGGAGCTTGCGGACCGTGGCCAGGTTGCGGGCGGTGGCCCGGACGCGCAGCCGGCGTTCGAGTAGGGGTGCCAGCACGCTCTGGCCGACGCCGTTCGGCAGGTCGAGGTAGGCCACCCGGCCGATCACCCGGATCCGTTCCGGCCCGGCATCGACCGACTGGAGCGCCGTGACGGCGTCCGGCGTCGGAGGCTCGGCCAGGAAGGAGACGATCAAGCGTTTCGGGTCGTCCGCCGGGAACGGGACGCCGGCCAGGGCCTCCTCCAGGTCCGCCCTGCTCCGGACCATCACGTCGACGTCAAGCCCGAGGCGGCCGAGGATCGCATCGTGGATGTCACCGGCGAGAGCCGCTTCGTCTGCCTCGACCTCCGCGCCGAAGACCACGTTGCCGCTCTGGATGTACGTCGCCACCCCGGTATGGCCGAGCGATCCGACGATCTCGCGCAGGTCGGCCATCAGGATCCGGACGTTGCCTCCGACGTTGATCCCGCGCAGGAGTGCCGCGTAGACCGCCCGATCAGCCATCGAGCCAGCGCAGGTGAGCCCGGGCCGTCTGCGCTCTTGACAGGGCTTCATCCGGGGTCGCCGCCCCGACGACCGTCAGATGGCCCATCTTGCGGCGCTCGAAGACCCGCCGCTTGTCGTAGACGTGGAGATGGACGAGCGGGTCGGCCAGGGCGTCCTCGACCCCGACCAACCGGGCATCGCGCAGCGGACCGGTCCCCAGCAGGTTGACCATCGCCGTCGGGCCGTGAGCCTCGGGCGAGCCCAGGGGAAGACCGCAGATCGCCCGGATGTGCTGCTCGAACTGGCTCGTCGCGGCACCCTCGATCGTCCAGTGGCCGCTGTTGTGGACCCGCGGGGCCAGCTCGTTGACCGCGATCGATCCGTCGCGCAGGAGAAACAGCTCCACGGTCAGCGTCCCGACGACGTCCAGCTCCATGGCGATCCGCACTGCCAGCTGGGTGGCCTCGTCGGCGACCGCGCCATTGACCGGTGGCGGCGCCGGGGCGATGGACTCGATCAGGATCCCCTGTTCGTGGCGATTGAAGGCGAGCGGGAACGGGACTGCCCGCCCGGCCAGGTCGCGGCCGACGACGACCGAAAACTCGCAGGCGAAATCGAACTCCGATTCGAGCAGCAAGCCGGCCCGCTCGGCGATCGGCCCGAGGGTGGTCCAGGCAGCGCCGAGCCCCTCCGACCCGTCAGGCCCATCGATCCGGACCTGGCTCCGGCCGTCGTAGCCACCGACGGCGGCCTTGAGCCGGAGCGGATAACCCAGGGCGAGCGCCCCGGCCCGAAGGTCGTCGAGCGTGCGCACCTCGCGCCACGGGCTGGTCGGCGCATCGATCGACTCGAGGAAGCGACGCTCGGCCAGGCGGTGCTGGGTCGTGCGCAGGGCGAACGCGCCAGGTCGGACCGGCAGCTCGGCATCGAGCGCGTCGACCAACGCGGCAGACACGTGCTCCAGCTCGTAGGTGATCACCGCGCAGCCCCTCGACAGCTCGATCCCTGCCTCGATGTCGTCGTAGGGCGCCTGGATCTGCCGATCGGCGATCGAGGCGGCCGGACAATCCGGGTCCGGGTCCAGGATCGCCACCCGGTAGCCCAGTGCCCGCGCCGCCGTCCCGAGCATCCGGCCGAGCTGGCCGCCGCCCAGGATGCCGATAGTGGCCCCGATCGGGATCGGTGGTTCGGCCGCCGCGTGAGCGCCCAGAACGCCCCGGATGAACGCGGTCTTGGCCATCGAGTAGCGCAGGCCGCTGGTGATCCCGGCATCGACGATCTCGTGTTTGAGCTCGGCGTAGCGCTCGACCAGCTCGGGATCGCCGCGGAGGGCATCGCGGAAGACGATCTGGCGCGACCACTCGGCTGGATCGGGGATGACATGGAGATGGATCTGGCGTGGCTCGTCGTCGCCGTCACCTGGGGCAAGACCGCCGAGGACGACCGGCCGGGTCGGCGGGAAGGAGTTAGCGGTGTCGTGCGGCTGGAACCCCAGGTCGAGCAGGAGCTCGGTGATCGCCGGGACCTGGCCGACATCCGTGGGATGGAGACCCAGGTCGACGACGCCCTTCCCGGCCAGACCCGGGACCGCCGTGCTGCCGATGTGCTCGACGACCAGATTGGCCCGCTGAGAAGTTACGAGCTCGGCCACCCTCCGTGCCACGACGACCGATCCGGGGTCAGGCGGACGGACCGCCAGCGGCAGACGCGGGTACGGACCGATCGGCGGTTCGGGCACGAGGCGAGTGTACCGGCCAGGTCGGAGGCTCGGAACCCTGGGGACTCTGCGACACCTCGGTCGCCTCGGCTAGCATCGGCTGATGACCGCCCGGACCCCGATCCTGATCGACTGCGACACCGGCATCGACGACAGCCTGGCCCTGTTCTACGCCGCTGCGTCGGCGGATGCCGAGATCATGGCCGTGACCTGCTGCACCGGTAACGTCGAGGCCGATCAGGTCGCGGCGAACACCCTGGCGATCCTGGAGCTGGCCGGGCGGACCGACATCGAGGTCGCCCTCGGGCGCAAGGTCCCGCTCGTCCGGTCGGTCGAGGTGACCCCCGAGACGCACGGACCCACAGGGTCTCGGCTACGCCGTCCTGGCGCCGCCGAGCCGACCGCTCAGCGAGCGCCACGCTGCGGACGTGATCGTCGACCACGCCCGCCTCCGGCCAGGTGAGCTGACCCTGGTCACCCTCGGGCCGATGACCAACCTGGCCGTGGCCCTCGAGCGCGAGCCGGAGCTGCCGCGGCTTCTCCGCCGCCTCGTCTTCATGGGTGGTGCCTTCCGGGTGCCCGGCAATACCACCCCGACGACGGAATGGAACATCCATTGCGACCCGGAGGCGGCCAAGCAGGTCTTCGAGGCGTTCGCCAGCGCGCCGATCCTGCCGCTGGGCCTCGGTCTCGATGTCACCGAACAGGCCAGGGTCCTGCCGGATCACGTCGTCCAGCTCGCCCGGCGCGCCGGTAGCCGGCCGGACGACTCGATCGCCCTCAGCCAGGGGGAGCAGCCGCTGGTCGCGACCCGGAGCGTGGCGGCCGACCCGATCGTCCGCTGCATCGCCGATTCACTCCGCTTCTACATGGAGTTCCACGCCCACTACGATGGGTTCTACGGGGCGTTCATCCACGATCCGCTGGCGCTCGCCGCGGCACTCGATCCGGGCCTGGTCACGACCGAGGCGGTCTACGTCGACGTCGACACCGCCGGTGGGCCGGCCGACGGCCAGACCATCGCCGACTGGCGCCACCTGACCGGCAAGCCGGCCAACGTCGATGTCGCGGTGACCGCCGATGCGCCCGAGTTCCTGCGTCGGTTCGTCGAGCGGGTGGGCGCCCTGGCGGAACGACGGGCCGGCGGACTGGCGGAGGGCCACCCGGACGTGTCACTCTGACCGCTGAGGGAGTCGTCGTTCCGGAGTCATCGAGCCCGGATGGCCGAGGCGGTCGAGGAGGATCGAGCTGATGAGCTTGTCGTGGCTGACGGTCTGCGCCGAGGGCCAGACGACCGACTGCGTCGCGCCCGTCCAGCTCGCCTATCTGGCCGGGATCGTCGTGGCGGTCATCCTGCTGGCGATCGTCGCCGTCCGTTCGCGTGACTTCTCGACCGCCACCCTGGCCCTGATCCCGGTCGCCATCGCGATCAACCTCGCGGTCGGTTCGCTGATCGTCACGCTTCGACTGCCGATCTACCTCGACTCGATCGGGACGGTCCTGGTCGGCGCCCTTGCCGGACCGTGGGCCGGCGCGCTGACGGGCATCCTGGCCAATCTCATCTGGTCGCTCCTGCCCGTCCCCGGCGGGGCCGGGCCGGTCGCGGCGTTCTTCGCCCCGGTCGCCGGCGTCATCGGCCTGATGGCCGGCTGGTGGGCGACCCGCGGCGTCTTCAACCTGCGCACCGACGACGCGCGGATCGGTGGCTTCCTGGCGCTGGCCGCCGGGATCGTCGGGGCCGCCATCTCGTTCCTGGTGATCCAGGCCACGGTCGGGATCCCGCCGCTCGGCGCGGACGCGACCGCGGACGACCAGAACCGGTTCGTCCTCATCGGGGTGGTCATCATCGTCATCGCGGTGGCGGTCGCCATGGTCAGCCGCCGGACGGTCTTCGCCTTCGGCCCAGAGGACTCCCGGATCCGGCCGTACCTGACCGGGGCGACCGCCCTCTTCGCGTTCGTCCTGGTCTTCGCCTTGACCCGCCTCTTCCTGGGACCGACCGGCTGGTTCTCGACGATCGACGGCTCGGACCCGACCTTCCTGGGTGGCCTCAACCTGAGCAGCCTTGCCTTGAGCGACCCCCTCGGCCTGATCGTCGAAGTGGGACTCGCCCTGCTCGTCGCGGCCGGAGCCGTCGCCTGGGCCCGTCGCGGCGACAACGCTCGCTTCTTCCCGGTCTGGATCGGCGGCCTGACCACCGGCCTGGTCGCGGCCGCCATCTCGGCGCCGATCGCGGCGGGCGTGTTCGGCGGCGTCACCGGGGGTGGGACCGACGCGGTCATCGCCCTGTTCCGGACGCTCGGCCTGAACGTCTTCCAGTCGGCCTTCGCCCAAGGGCTGACCAGCGACCCGCTTGATAAGACCATCAGCTACACGGTCGTCTTCCTCATCCTCGGCGCCCTTCCGCTGACGGTCCGGACGATGTTCAGCCGGGGTGAGGCGACGATCGCCGACTGACCTGGACCACTCCGGCGACCGGCAGTACGAGGCACGATGTCCACCGCGACGGGCTATTACCAGGCCGGCGACAGCTGGCTCCACCGCCGGAATCCGATCACCAAGCTCCTCGGCGTGGCCCTCGCCCTGATCGCCACGTTCATCCTGCCGCCGATCGTGCTGCCGGTCATCGGGTTGATCGTGGTGGCCATCGCCTGGTCGACCGGACTCGGTCGATCGATCGTCCGGGCGCTGCGCATCCCGGCCCTGCTGCTGGCGTCGATCGTCGTCGTCAACGGGCTGTTCTTCCCCGGCGGGACCGATAAGCTCATCAGCCTCGGCCCGATGGCGGTCACCCGGGAGGGCCTCAGCTTCGGCTTCATCTCGGCTGGACGGGTCCTCGTCTCGTTCCTCGTCCTGGTCACCTTCCTGTTCACGACTCTTGCCGACGATCTGCTCGAGTCGATGGTCGCTCGGGGAGCCAGTCATCGGATCGCCTTCGTCGTCCTATCGGCGGTCCAGATGGTGCCCCGGATGCAGGAACGGGCCGGTTCGATCCTCGATGCCCAGCAGGCCCGCGGTCTGGTCGTGAGCGGCTCGCTCCGCCAACGGGCCCGGGCGATCGTGCCGTTGATCGGTCCGGTCCTGCTCGGGTCCCTGATCGACGTGCGCGAGCGGACCTTCGCCCTCGAGGCGCGCGGGTTCGGCGCGCGGCCCGGCCGGAGTGCCTACCGGATCGTGGCCGACCCGCCGGCCGATCGCTGGATCCGGCTCGTGACCGGGCTGGCCATCGTCGGGGTCGTCGTGGTGGCCCTGTCCGGCGTGCTCAGCCGGTGACCGAGACCGTCGCGAAGGCGGCGCCGGCCCGAGCGGCCGTCACCTTCGAGGGGTTGTCGGTCCGCTATGCCGGCAGGCGCGAGCCAGCCCTCGACGGGCTCGACCTCGTCGTCGCGGCGGGCGAGCGGGTCGGAATCGCTGGCCGGACCGGCGCGGGCAAGTCGACGCTGGCCCTGGTCGCGGCTGGGTTCGTTCCGCGCGTCGTCCGGGCCAAGCTGACCGGACGGGCCATGCTCGATGACATCGCCCTCGACGGCCCGACCGGCGGAGCACTGCTGGGCAGGACCGGGATCGTCTTCTCGACGCCGGCCAATCAGCTGTCCGCATCGAAACTGACCGTCCGCGAGGAGCTCGCCTTCGGACTTGAGAACCTGGGCGTTCCTCGGGCGGAGATGGATGCCCGGATCGATGCCGTCCTGGCCCGGCTTGAGATCGGCCACCTGGCGGAGCGTGAACCGTTCGCGCTGTCCGGCGGCGAGCAACAGCGGGTGGCCATCGCCAGCATCGTCGCGATGGGCACGAGCGTCCTGGTCCTCGACGAACCGACCGCCCAACTCGATCCTGTCGGGACGGCCACGGTCGGTCGGCTCCTGGGCGAACTGGCAGCCGACGGGACGACCATCCTGTGCGCCGAGCATGACCCCACCATCCTCGGCAGGCTCGATCGCTGTCTCGTCCTCGAAGCCGGGGTTGCTGTGGTCGTCGACCGCCCCGGCAAGGCGTTGGCCAGCCAGGTGCTGGGCCGGCTCGGCCTCATCCCGCCGACCCTCGTCCGGCTCGCGGAGGCGGGTGGGATCGACTCGAGCCAGGCGTTCGATGAAGCGGCCGTCGCTGCGGGTCTTGACGGCTCACGTCAGAAGCCGGCCATCGACGCCCTTGGCGACGATCCGGTCGCCGGTCCAGGCATCACCGGGAGCTGGACCGCGCGTCCAGGCGGCCACCGGGTGCGGATCGTCGTCGACGAGCTCTTTCACCGCTATCCGACCGGGATGGAGGCCCTCCGAGGCGTGTCGCTGACCATCGACCCCGGCGAGTCGGTCGCCATCGTGGGTCAGAACGGCTCTGGCAAGACCACCCTGGTCAAGCATCTCAACGGACTGCTTCGGCCGACCGCCGGTCGGGTCCTGCTCGACGGTAACGACACCCGGGAGGTGCCGGTCCACACCCTGGCGGCGACCGTCGGCTTCGTCTTCCAGAACCCCGACGATCAGCTGTTCGATCGGAGCGTGGCGCGCGAGGTCGCCTTCGGGCCGCGCAACCTGGGTCGCTCAGCCGACGAGGTCAGCCGGGCCGTCAGCGAAGGGCTGGAGGCGGTCGGACTCGAGTCGTCACGGACGGTCAACCCGTATGACCTGGACCTGTCGCTGCGCAAGCTGGTCGCGCTCGCCAGCGTCCTGGCCATGGATCCGGCGGCGCTGGTCCTGGACGAACCCACGACCGGCCAGGATGGACCGGGCGTTCGGCGGGTCGGCGCGATCGTCGACGGCTGGGTGGCCTCAGGTCGGACCGCGGTCGCGATCACCCACGACATGGAGTTCGCGGCCGATCACTTCGCCCGGATCGTGGTCATGCGGGCCGGCTCGATCGTCGCCGACGGTTCACCGACGGAGGTCTTCGCCCCGGCCAATGTGGAGCTCCTCGCGAGCGCCGGGTTGGAGCCGCCGCCGGCGGCCAGGATCGGCGTCCGCCTCGGCCTCGGCTCGACCCCGACCATCTCGGCGTTGCTGACCGCGCTCAGGCGCTGAGGGCGACCTCGAACACTTCGCCGGCCACGATCCGCCAGGCGCGGACGCCGGGCTGGCCGGTGACCGGATCCGCCTCGGACTCCGCCAGCGACACCAGGATGTACAGCGCGTCCGGGTAGAAGGCCAGGCCGATATCGGTCGGGGACGGGCGGGCGGGCGAGCGGACGTGCGAGTGGACGACGGCCCAGAACGCCTCATCGGCATCATCCGCCTCGAGGGTCAGCCGGAGCAGGTCGGTGGAGTCGATCTCATAGCGATAGGGCGATGGCGCCGCGTTGCTTGTGGGCGCGAAGCGCAGGGCGAGGCCGCCATCCGCCGCAGCCGCCGTGCCGATGACGATGCCGCAGGCCTCGTTCGGGTAGCCGGCCCGGGCATGCGCGACGATCGCCGCGCGGACGGTCTCGGGCAGGATCGCCGAAGTCGGGCCGGGATGGGCCGTGCTCGTCGGCTCTACCACCAGTTGACCCCGCCCTCGAGGTCGGCCTTCCATCTCGTCCAGGTCGCGGCTGAACGTGCCGACGGACAGGTACTTCCAGCCGCCGTCGGGCAGCAGCGCCACGATCGTGCCCCGCTCCATCGACGCGGCGACGCGAGCCGCTGCGACCAGGACCGCGCCACACGACGGGCCGGCGAAGATGCCCTCGCGCTCGACGAGCTCGCGCAGGGCGGCGACCGCGTCCCGGTTCGAGACCAGGAACTTCCCGTCGAGCAGGCTCGGATCGAAGATCTCCGGGACGAACCCCTCGTCGAGCGAGCGCAGGCCCTGGACGTTCTCGCCGGGCAGCGGCTCGGCGGCGTAGATCCGGACCGACGGGCTTGACCCGCCGGAAGAAGCGCCCGACGCCCATCAGCGTGCCGCCCGTCCCGAGACCCGCCACGAAGACGTCGATATCGGGACAGTCGGCCAGGATCTCCGGTCCGGTCGTCTCCTCGTGGACGCGCGGGTTGGCGTCGTTGCCGTACTGGTAGGGCATGACGTAGCGGGCGTCGTCGGCGACCAGCTGCTTGGCCAGGGCGATCGCGCCGTTCGAGCCGAGAGCGCCCGGCGAGTCGATCACCTCGGCCCCGAACAGGGCGGCCAGCTGGCGGCGCTCGGAAGTGATGTTGTCGGGCATGACCAGGGCGACCCGATAGCCCTTGCGCCGGCCGATCATCGCCAGGGCGATGCCGGTGTTACCCGAGGTCGGTTCGAGGATGACCGAGTCCGGCCCAAGCCGGCCGGTCGCTTCGAGATCCTCGATCAGGGCCTTGGCGACGCGGTCCTTGACCGAGCCGGTGGGGTTGGCCATCTCCAGCTTGGCGAACAGCCGGACCGCCGGCTTGGGCGACATCCTGGCGATCTCGACCAGGGGCGTGTGGCCGATCGCGTCGACGATGCTCGGGTAGACGCTCACGCGCCCCCGGCCATGGCGGGCAGGATGACCAGCTCGTCGCGCGGGTCGACCGGCGTGGCGACCCCGTCGAGATAGCGCACGTCCTGGCCGTCGAGGTACACGTTGACGAACCGGTTCAGCTCACCATCCGGCGTGAAGAGCTGGTCGCGCAGGCCCGGATGGGCCGCGACGAGCCCGTCGAGGAGCTCGCCGACGGTCGCCCCGGCGACATCGACCTGCTTCGCCCCGCCGACGTTCGAGCGGAGCACCGGCGGGATCCGAACGGCACTCACGAAGCGCCGCCGATGACGCCCAGGCCAGGACCGCCGAGCGCGAATGTCCCCCCATCACCGACGCCGGCGACGGCCAGCGGACGACCCGCTGCCCGAGCCGCGACGGCGGCGTCCGAGCAGGTCGGGCAGGCCGGGTCGCGGCGCAGCTTGAGCTCGTTGAACGAGGCGTCGAGGGCATCGAACAGGAGCAGCCGCCCGGCCAGCGTGTCGCCGATCCCGAGCAGCAGCTTGATCGCCTCGTTGGCCTGGAGCATGCCCATGATCCCGGGCACGACCCCGAGGACGCCGGCCACCGAGCAGCCCGGGGCGAGCTCGGGCGGCGGCGGGGTCGGATACAGGCAGCGGTAGCACGGACCCTCGAACGGGGTGAACACCGTCAGCTGGCCCTCGAACCGGAAGACGCTGGCATGGACGACCGGGATGCGCGCCTCGACCGCGGCGTCGTTGAGCAAGTAGCGCGTCTCGAACGTGTCGGTCCCGTCGACGATGACGTCGTAGCCGGCGATGATCCGCTCGACGTTGTCGGCGACCAGCATCTCCTCGTGGGCCACGACTTTCACGTCGGGGTTCAGGGCCTGGATGGTCAGACGCGCCGACTCGACCTTCTTCTCGCCGATCCGGGCGTTGGTGTGGATGATCTGGCGCTGCAGGTTGGACAGGTCGACGACATCGAAGTCGACGATGCCGATGGTGCCCACGCCTGCCGCGGCCAGGTAGAGCATGGCCGGGGAGCCGAGTCCGCCGGCCCCGATGAACAGCACCTTCGACTCGAGCAGCCGGGTCTGACCCTGGATCCCGACCTCGGGGATGAGCAGGTGGCGGCTGTAGCGCTGCTTCTGCTCGGCACTCAGGATCGGCGGGACCGACCAGGCCAGTCCGTTGGTCTTCCAGCCCTGGAAGCCACCCTTCATCGAGGTCAGATCGGTGTAGCCCATCTCGCGCAGCGTCTGCGCCGCGAACAGCGAGCGGATGCCACCGGCGCAGTACAGGACGACCGGACGATCGCGGTCGGGCACGGCGGCTTCGATCTCCTGCTCCAGGTAGCTCTTGCTGATATGGATCGCGCCAGGGATGTATCCCTGCTCCCACTCGGATGTCTCACGGACATCGACCAGGACGGCATCGCCCCGGCTGCGCAAGCCGTCGACTTCGACGGCGTCCGCCTCGCGGACGTTCGAGCGGGCCTCGCGGAGGAGATCGGCGTAGGACTTCGGCATGTGGTTCAGGGCTCCGGGTGTGGGCTGCCGTGAGGCGGCAGGACGGGTTGGGGAGAAGAGGTCGGGAAGGGGTGCTGCCGGTCAGGCCGGCCAGCGACACGCGCAGCGCACCGAGGTAACGATCAAGCTCATGCCGACGCCTCCACGGAAGACGGACCATCGATGTCGGCCAGGGCCGCATCGAGCGTCTCGAGGCTGAGCATGGCGCACTTGAGCCGGGCCGGGCTGATATCGATGCCCAGGAGCTCGAGCAGATCGTCGGCGCGGTAGGCGGTCGCGGCTTCGACAGTCATCCCCTTGACCTCGTCGGTCAGGAGACTGGCGCTGGCCTGGCTGATGGCGCAGCCACGTCCGGTGAAGGCGACCTCGGCCACCTTGCCGTCGCGGATCCCGAGCTGCATCGTGATCCGATCGCCGCACAGTGGGTTGGCGCCCTCATGCGAGGCGGTCGCATCTTCCAGGACCCCGAAGTTATGGGGGTGCCGGGAGTGCTCGAGGATGTAGTCGCGATACAGGTCGTCCATGGCCGACCCCGAGTGTACCGCCTCGTCCCAATCCCGACCAGCCGGGTCGGATATGACGACAAGCGCTACGGGATCCGCCAGATGCCCTCCAACCAGCCTTCCGGCACAGGGCCGATCTCGGATCTGCTCCACGTGTCGGCGTCGAGCTGCTCGAAGGCCGAGCCGAAATAGACCACTTTGTGTCCACCGTTCACCCAAACCGGTTGGAGACCGATCGGCTTCCTGGTCATCACCCCCGTCCTGACGCTGGCGATGTACGCGCGTCCTGCGACGCTGCTGGAAGGCCTCGGCCCGCTTTGCCCATCTGGGCTCGTCCACAGGACTCTCTCACCATCATCGGATAGGACTGCAAGGGCCCGCGAGCCCAGAATGCCAGCCTGGTCATCAGCCTCCATCACAGTCGCGATGAGCCCGGTGGCGACGTCCATGTCAAAGGTCGACATCGACGCCGAGTTCTTGGGCTGGAGCTGAGATCGTTGATACCCTATCGCTTGACGGACAAGAGTCAGACGGACGTGGAGCGAGTCCGAAGTCCAGGCAAGGTCGGAGATATCGAAACTGGTGATTTGTCCATGGGTCACCGTCCCAAGGTCGATGTCGTGGACGTAGATTCCCGTGTCGCACGCAACTGCGATCTTCCTGCCATCAGGTGACCAGGCCATACCTGTGGCCAGACTCGAGCGAGGGAAAGGCTCGGGCACGCCTCTTCCGCGGGCGCGATCTCGTTCCCGTCAGGTCGACGATTCTGAGGTGGAGACCCGGTGCGCCGCGAAGGTAGGCAACTCGCTGACCATCGGGCGACAGGGCGGCGTCGCCGACAAGCCCGTCGAGCGTCAACTGCGTCGCCGAAGACCCATCGCCATTCACGGCATACAGGCCTGTGCAGTCATCGCTTGAGTCCTCCCCGACCAGGAGGAGAAGCGATGAACCGCGAGCCGACCAACCTTCCAATCGGACGACCGAATCACCGCGTATCTCGGCAATGTGCCGAGAAGGGGACCCCGGTCGGTCTGCGATCCAGAGATCCGATCGCGAGGTTCCGTGCGTGAGGTACGCAACGCTTCCCCGCCCAAGGCCCGGGAACCTTGCCGCGGCAGGGGCGGATGCAGCGGTTGCCTCGCCGCTAAGCACGGTGTGGCAGTCCAAAGGCGCTGGCGTCACTGACGGCGTCGGTGAAGGAGAGTCTTCGGCCGCAGCCGTCGGGTTGGGGCCGAGGATCGGCGCCGAACTCGACGGCGCGGTCCGCGGTGGCGCATCGGCCGGCGACGAGCTGCTTGGAATTGGAAGAACGACACTGAGGTCGGAGTGGTCGGGCTTGAAGCTGCCTGCGATAAGCGACCCGACCGCGAGGGCCGCCACGAGCGCGAGCGCGACCCACGCCAGTGCGACCGGCCGGGCGACCCCGCTCACCCCGAACGGCATCCACCAGGTTCGGTCCTGGCGGGTGACTCGGGCCTGCAACACGATCGCGGACAGAAGACCATCGTCTGAACCGATGGCAGCGCGATGGCCCAGGGCACGTTCAACCTGGGTATCGGAGACCGGTCGCCGGTCGTGGGTCATGATCTCTCTCCGACAAGGGCCGCATCGAGCGCTGCGCGAGCGGCATGAAGGCGGGACTTCACCGTGCCGACCGGCACATCGAGGGCGTCGGCGATCGCGACGACCGATTGATGACGAAGGTGGTGGAGGACCAGGATCGTGCGCTGATCGGCATTGAGGCGATCGAATGCCCGCAGGATGGCCTCGGTCTCGTCGAATAACGCCGGATCCCGATCCGTGAAGGACAGCCGGTCATGGGCTGGTCCGATCGGAACCTCGCGGATCCGACCTCGGCGGCGGAGCGCGGTTCGACAGGCGTTGACCAGTACCCGGTTCAGCCAGGCATCGAACGCACCGGAGTCGCGCAGATGTGGCAGCTTCCGCCAGGCCGCCAGACATGCCTCCTGGGTCGCGTCACGAGCATCGGCATCGCTGCCCAGGATCGCCCTGGCGGTGCGCAGCAACGGCTCGACCCTCGATGCGAGTAGAGCCTCGAAGGCCGCGGTGTCGCCACGCCGCGCCCGCTCGACCAGGGAGGCGACGTCCGATGACGCGATCGCGCCAGGTGATGCGATCACGGGTTCCATGACGCCTTCATCGTGCAGGTCATACCGATAGGACGTTCGTCGCATCGCTCAGGTTCACCGCGACCATCGATGCGACGTACGGCTACGGGATCCGCCAGATGCCCTGGTAGTAGTCGTCAGGGAGTGTCCTCACCGTCGTGAGGCGGACCGGATCGAGGTCGAGCCACCTCAAGGCTGGCGACCCCGTTTGATCGACGTAGACGATCGAACGGCCGTCGGCCGCCCATCCGACGTCCTCGCGGGTCGCCGGCGGGACCGCCTTCGGTGCTGCGCCGGCGGCATCGATGACGAATGCGAGTTCAGGCGGCCCCGGAGTGGCCGAAGGTTGAGTCCTCTTTCGCGGTCCCGCGTCGACGATCTCGCGATGAAGATCGAGCGAGTATGAGGACCTTGCGTAGCCAGTACCGAGCTCCGGGACTCGCAGGTGTCCCATGATCTCCAGCGCCCCAGTCTCAGCGTCTGCTCGGAGCATGTCACTCGAGTTACCAGAACGGTTGCTAGCCGCCAGGACCAGGTGATCGAAAACCTGCCAGCGGGCAGCCTCGAACTGCGCTCCGTTCGGTGCCTTGATCGACGCGACGTTCGTCAACTTGGCCGAGTCGTAGATCTCGTACGAGTCGTAGCATCCAGTCGCGATCCGGTCTCCATCTGGCGACCACAACAGCACTCCGTCGGGGCCATTGGCTCCACACTCAGCTTCCTGCTCGACCGACCGCCCGGTCGCGACGTCGACGACCCCGAGCACGAACTTCCACGTGTTCGTCTGGTACAGGTTCAGGATCTGCCGCTGGTACGCGACCGATCGGCCATCAGGCCCAAACGCGGCCGTCGAGGAATCCGTCCGCAGACACGTAGCGGACGAGCAGGTCAGCCGCAGACCCGTCTGTACGCACGAAGTAGAGCGAGATGCAGGCGGGTACGGACTGCTCCTGCGGCACGGTCTTGGGCGGGATCCCACGACCTGGGACCGTAGCCACGGACAGCAGCACGGTCGTCCCGTCCTTGGACAGGTCGGCCACGCTGATATCGTCGACATCAGGTCCCGAGACAGTCGCGATCTGCGTTGCGGTCCTTGCCCCGCTCTGGGACCACAAAGCGGCGGTCAGCGCTGATCCGTTGTCACCGCCATCCTTCGTCGCATAGGCACCGACCACGCCCTGAGCGAGATCGAGCGGGCCCGCCGAAGCCTGTCCGTTCGCGGCGCCGGCCAAGACCTCGGCGGAGCTGGTCGCACACGGGCCGGACGTGGTACTCGGGTCAGGACTCTGGCCGGGAGTGGGCTCGACGCTCGGACTCGGCACGACCGGCCCTGGAGATCTCGTCGACACGGGGTGGCACGACGACGCTGAGCTGACGATCGTCTCGCCGGAAGCCACCGACGAACAGGGCGCCGACCATCAGCGCCGCGACGAGCGCAAGCGCCACCCATGCCAACGCGACGGGCCGGGCGGCCCGACCGACGCCGAACGGCGTCCACCACGCACGACGTTGCCGGGTCTGACCAGCCGCGGCGACTACTTCGGTCAGGAGGGCGGCATCCGGTCCGCGTGGTGCGCGCCGGGTGAGGGCCAGCTCGATGAGCGCGTCCGGGACAAGGGGCGATCGGTCGGTCATCGTCGTTCTCCGGCCAGGGCGGCTTCGAGGGCGTTCCGGGCCGCATGGAGGCGCGACTTGACCGTGCCCGGTGGGATGTCGAGGGTGGCTGCGATGGCGACCACCAATTCGTGACGAAGGTGGTGGAGGACGAGGATCGTCCGGTGGTCGAGGCTGAGCCGATCGAACGCCCGGGAGATCGCGTCGGTCTCGTCGATCCCGGCCGGATCGCGATCGGTGACCGAGGCTCGGTCATGCGCCGGCGCGATGGCCACCTCCCGGACACGCCCGCGCCGACGGAGCGCCATCCGACAGGCATTCACCAGGACCCGGTGGAGCCAGGCGTCGAACGCCTCGGCATCGCGCAGCCGGGGTAGCTGGCGCCAGGCGGAGATGCACGCTTCCTGGGTCGCGTCGCGAGCGTCCGCCTCGCTGCCGAGGATCGCCCAGGCGGTCCGGAAGAGCGGGTCCATCCGGTCGCCTAGGAGCGCTTCGAACGCAGTGGTGTCGCCGGCTCGCGCCCGCTCGACCAGGGTCGGGTCGGCGACGGCCCCGATGGGCCGTTCCTTGGCCATCACCGGGTCCATCGCGGACTCCATCGCAGGTCCATGACCCTAGGATGCCGGATGGATGTCTGAGGTTCGATCTGGCCGCGAAGGAAGCCGCGGGCAGTCGGGCGTCGGGCCGGCTCAGGCCCGGAAGATGCGCTCCACCTCGACCAGGCCGCTGGCCAACGCGTCGATGTCTCCGACAGTGGTGAACACGCTGAAGCTGGCTCGGGCCGTGGCCGCCAGGTCGAGCCGCTCGTGGAGCGGCATCGTGCAGTGATGACCGGCCCGGACCGCGATCCCGAAGCGGTCGAGGACTTGAGCCACGTCGTGGGGGTGGATGTCGGGCAGGTTGAAGGGGATGACGCCACCGCGCAGGTCGGGGTCCATCGGCCCGTACAGCTCGATGTCGGGGACGACCCGCGGGAGGGTCTCAAAGGCGTAGGCCACGAGGTCGCGCTCGTGGGCACGGACCGCGTCCATGCCCAGGGCGCTCAGGTAGTCCGCCGCGACCCCCAGCCCGATGGCGTCGCCGACGGCCGGCGTGCCCGCCTCGAACTTCCAGGGGATGTCGTTCCAGTCGCTCCGCCGGAGGTGGACCTCGCGGATCATCTCGCCGCCGGCCATGAACGGCGGCATCGCCTCGAGCAGCTCTCGCCGGGCCCACAGGGCACCGGAACCCATCGGGGCCAGCATCTTGTGGCCGCTGAAGGCGTAGAAGTCGACCCCGAGCGCCTCGACGTCGACCGGGATGTGCGGGCACGGCCTGGGCGCCGTCGACCAGGACCAGGGCGCCCGCGGCGTGGGCCATCTCGACGATCTCGCGGACCGGGTTGATCGTGCCCAGCGTGTTCGAGACGTGGGTGAAGGCGACGCAGCTTGGGCTTCAGCCGGAGGAGGACCTCGAGGACATCGAGGCGAAGGATCCCGTCGTCGGTGATGCGGGATGAACTCGAGGTCGCCGTCCTTCTCCTGGACGAGGAGCTGCCACGGGACGAGGTTGGCGTGGTGCTCCATCTCGGTCAGCACGATGGCATCGCCGCGCCCGATGTTCTTGCGGCCCCAGCTGTAGGCGACCAGGTTGATCGCCTCGGTCGCGTTGCGGGTGAACACGATCTCATGCGAGTCCGACACGCCGATGAAGCGGGCCGTCCTCGGCCCGGGCCTCCTCGTAGGCCGCGGTCGCCCGCTCGCCGATCTCGTAGATGCCGCGATGGACGTTGGCGTTGTATTCGCGGTAGTAGGTGTCCATCGCCTCGAGGACGACCAGCGGCTTCTGGCTGCTCGACGCGGAGTCGAGGTAGACCAGCGGCTTACCCGAATGGGTCGGCGACGACAGGATCGGGAAGTCCGCCCGCAGCGCCGCCGGATCGAAGCGACTGACGACCACGGCTAGCCGGCGACCTCGACCGGCTCGGCCGGCAGCTTGAGCGCCTCGTCGGGGACGTCGGCCTCATAGCCTTCTTCGCGCAGGATCGGGCCATAGCCCTCGTCCTCGAGCCGAAGGGCAAGGTCCTTGCCACCGGTCTTGATGATCCGGCCGAGCGCCAGGACGTGGACCACGTCCGGGGTGATGTAGTTGAGTAGGCGCTGGTAATGGGTGATGAGCAGGACGCCCATGTCCGGGTTGAGCATCGCGTTGACACCCTCGGCCACGATCCGCAAGGCGTCGATGTCCAGGCCCGAGTCGGTCTCATCGAGGATGGCCATCTTGGGTTCGAGGACCGCCATCTGGAGCATCTCCAGGCGCTTCTTCTCGCCGCCCGAGAAGCCGTCGTTGACGTAACGGCTGGCGAACGCGTCGTCGATCTGGAGAAGGGCCATCTTCTCGCGCATCAGCCGCGGAACTGGCCCATGTTCAGGCCGCCGCCCTTGACCATGTCGGTCGGGTCGATGTTCGGATCCTTGTCGATCCCCTGGATCTTGGCGTTGAGGGCCGACCGGATGAAGCTGGCGACACTCAGGCCGGGGATCGCGGTGGGGTACTGGAAGGCCAGGAACATGCCCAGGCGCGAGCGCTTGTCGGGCGACAGCTTGAGGACGTCGCGACCCTGCCAGGTGACCGACCCACCGGTGACATATAGGCCGGGTGACCCATCAGGGCGTAGGCCAGGGTGGTCTTGCCCGAGCCGTTCGGACCCATGATCGCGTGAACCTCGCCGGGGCTGACCGTCAGGTCGATGCCCGTTGAGGATCTCGCGCTCCGGCGCAGCGATCGGGGCGACCCGCAGGTCGCGGATGACGAGGTCGTTATCGGTGGTCACGGGCGGTCGGGCTCCTGGTCGCTGGTCCGCCGCGACGTCGTTCAGACGCCGAGCGGTTCGGGGGCGATGGTCTTCCGGGTCTCGGGCTGGGGATCGGCTAGAGCGGTCCGTTGGGGTACGAGATCGGCCAGGGTCATCCCCTCGAGGGTGCCGCTGATCGCGTCGCGGATCCGGACCCACAGCAGGTTCACCGAGCACCGGGCGGTCCGGTCGCAAGCGAGCTCATGGCCGAGGTGATCGTCCTCGGTCGCGCAGATCATCGGGGCGATCGGACCCTCGAGGGCGCGCAGGACGTCGGCCATCCGGATGTCCTCGGGCGGCCGAGCCAGCTCGTAGCCGCCATGGGCGCCCACGGGTCGACACGACCAACCCGGCGTCGCGCAGGCTCATCACCAGCTGCTCGAGGTACGGCCGCGGGAGTTCCTCCTCGGCGGCGATCTCGGCCAGGCTGGCCGGACCGGATCCGTAGTGTCGACCGAGCTGGACCATCAGGCGCACGCCGTACTCGCCCTTGGTCGAGAAGGACACGGCGCCGCTGCCGTGGAACTGGGTCCGGGTGCTCAGAGGGTTCGGGCCTCGAATTCCGAGTGATTCCGTCGGGATTAGTCTACCTGCGCCCGACCGGGAGCGTCAACGAAGCGGTGGAGGCCGACCGGCGTGCGCGGCCGTGGCCCAGCGGTCAGCGGAGACTCAGGGTCGAGTAGATCGAGCCAAGAAAGCGACTCGGGACAGAGGTCAGACGACGGGTGCTCGCGAGAACCCGGCGATCCCAGCCAGATCACCGCCACGTCGCGAACGACATCGGGTACGGGCACCCACGGGTTGCCGTGATCGCTGTCGTATTCGACCAGGACGAGACGACCGCCGTCGATGCAGGTAGCCGCGGACCAGCGCCAGAACGGGCTCCTTGTCTCGACGAAGTGGAGTGAGTTGGCCATCACGATCCCGTCGAGCGGCTCGAGCACAAGCGGCTGGCTGAAGTCGGCGACCCGCTGGTCGACCGACACGCCCGGGAATCGGCGCCACAGGGCTCGCCGGCCTGGTCGCGCAGCGCTCCAGCGTCCCGATCGACCGAGACGATCCGACCCGTCGGCCCGAGGAGATCGGCCAGGGCCAGGGTGAACGCTCCGTGGCCGGAGCCAAGGTCGGCCCAGACCGATCCCCCACCGACGACGCCGCCGCGGATGAACCGGACGTGATCGGAGTGGTCCATGCCATTCATCGTAGGCACCGCCGAGACTCCAAGCGAGCCGCTGACTCACGTCTGTCCAAGTCGGTGTCTAATGCGGCCATGGCCGACCAACCCGTCAGGACGTCCCGGCGACGCTGTCACACGAACCCCTCTACCGCGACCTGACGCCGCGCTCGATCGAACGACGACCTGCCGCCCGCCCGCACCAGTCTCGACCCAGCCGTCGCCGATGGCCGTTCTTCGTCGCCGGCGTCGTCGCGGTCATGGTCGCGATCGCGGTGGGCGAGATCCTGGCCGGGCTGGTCGCCGGTGCACCATCGCTCGTGGTCTCGATCGGGACGCTGGTGATCGATCAGCAGCCGCCCGGCGCCAAGGATCTCGTCGTCTCCCTGTTCGGGACGAACGACAAGCTCTTCCTCAACGTCCTGATCCTGGCCGTCGCGCTGGTCGTCGGTGGGTTGCTCGGTCTGCTCGCGAGGACCCGCTTCCAGACGTGGTTGTGGCCTTCGTGGCCTTCGGTGGCCTGGCCCTCTTCTCCGCGCTCCGGATGAGCACGACCTCGACCTGTTGTCGTTCGTCACGGTGGCCGTGGCGGTCGGGGCGGCGCTCGGGACGCTCCGGCTGCTGGTCGACCTCGCGTCGGGTCGCGCGCCGGTCGGTGGGCGCTCGACCCGTGGCGGGAAGCGGACCGCGGGGACCAAAGCCAAGACTGCCGCGGCGTCGTCGATGCCCGACTGGGATCGGCGCCGGTTCCTGATCGCGTCGGGCGGCCTGGCCGTCGGCTCGGTGGTCGTCGGTTCGGTCGGGCGGTCCCTTCTCCAGGGCGCCCACTCGCAGGAACCGTCGGTCGCGCTGCTGCCTGGGGCAGCGTTGACGCCCGCTCCGCTCGCTCCGGACACCTCGCTGGCCGTCCCGGGGATCACCCCGATCGTCGTCCCCAACGACGACTTCTACCGGATCGATACGGCACTCGTCGTACCTCGGGTCGATCGTCGCCAGCTGGTCGCTGACGGTGACCGGGATGGTCGACCACGAGGTCAGCCTGACCTTCGAGCAGCTCAGCGCGCTGCCTATCTTCGAGCAGTACGTGACCATCGCCTGCGTCTCCAACGAGGTCGGCGGGAACCTCGTCGGCAACGCCCTGTGGCGCGGCGTCCACCTGCGCGAGGTCCTGGCCATGGCCGGGGTCAAGCCCGGGGCGACCCAGATCGTGGGCCGCTCGGTCGACGGATTCACCGTCGGGTTCCCGACCGAGTGGGCGATGGACCTGTCGCGCGAACCGATGATCGCGATCGGCATGAACGGCGAGCCGCTGCCGGTCCAGCACGGCTACCCGGCCCGCCTCATCGTCCCTGGCTTGTACGGCTATGTCTCAGCCACCAAGTGGCTCAAGGAGATCGAGCTGACCACCCTCGAGGCGTTCGATGCCTACTGGGTCCCGCTCGGTTGGTCAAAAGAGGCGCCGATCCTGACCCAGTCACGGATCGATGTGCCCGATGGCGGCAGCACCCTCAAGCCCGGTCCGGTCGCCATCGCCGGGGTCGCCTGGGCCCCCGACCGGGGCGTGTCGAAGGTCGAGGTCCGGATCGACGGCGGAGCCTGGCAGGAGACGACCCTGTCGAGTCCCATCTCCAACGCCACGTGGCTCCAATGGAAGCTGGCCTGGGACGCGCCGTCCGGCGACCACCGGATCGAGGCGCGCGCGACCGACGGGACCGGCCAGACCCAGACGGCCGAGACATCGCCGCCGGCGCCCGATGGGGCTCGCGGCTACCCCACGATCTCGGTCAGGGTCGGCTGACTGGCGGTCGTTCCGGATAGGACTGTCGGGCCATCGCGACGGAGAGGCTACCCGACTACCGTGCGTGCTGGGGCCACCCGTCGATCGGCGCACGGGCGGCGAAGCGTCATGCGTCGAACCCTGGTTCCTGGAGGTCTCAGCACCTGGTGGCCGTCACCTACCGACGTGATCGCGAGCGCGGCGCCCGAGGCAAGCGTAAGCGCGCGCAGTCCGACGGCTCTCCCGAGGCCCAGCCGATCGACGTCACCCGTGACGTGGCGCTCCGGCGGATCGCCGCCGCAGTCTCGGGGCGGACCGACCTGGCGACCCTGTTCGACGACGTCATCGCGTTCACCATCACCCTCTTCTCGGTCGAACGAGCCGCCCTCTGGCTGATCGATGACGGGGCCCAGCATCCGTTTCGACTGGCCGCCCATCGAGGCCTGAGCCCGGGGCTGCGCGAAGCGGTCAGTCACCTCAGCCTCGACTCGACGGCGATCGGCGTCCAGGTCGCCCTCGATCGCAAGCTGCGGGTGCTCCAGGGTGCCGGCGAGCACGCCAGCACGATCGAGATGCGCACGGCCTACGCGCGCGACGGGATCGAGACCGTGTGCTTCGTGCCGATCGTCTTCCAGGAGCGGATGCTCGGGTTGCTTGTCCTCTATCACGAGACGCGCCGTGAGTGGCCGGCCGAGGAGCTCGAGCTGGCCGCGGCGTTCGGAGATCAGATGGCAGCGGCGATCGAGAACGCCCGACTGTACGAGGCGACCCTGGACCTGGCCGCCCGGCTACGCGCCATCCAGGACCTGAGCGCCCGGCTCAATCGGATCCAGGACGTCCGCGGCATCGCCGAGGCGATCGTGGCCGAGGCGCGCAGCCTGATCGACTACGACAACATCCGGGTCTACCGGGTCGACCATGTCGCCGCGATGTGCGAGCCGATCGCCTTCAGCGGGGTGTTCATGGGGGTCGAGTCGCCGAGCATCGAGATCCTCCGCTGCCGGGTCGGCGAAGGCCTCACCGGATGGGTCGCCGAACGCGGCGAGTCGCTCGTCATCGGCGATGCCGAGGTCGACGATCGGCGGGTGCTCATCGGTCCGACCGAGGGACCGGAGTCGATGCTCCTGGTCCCGATGGTCTACGACGACCGGGTCGAGGGCGTGATCGTCCTGGCCAAGCTCGGGCGCAATCGGTTCACCGCCGACCACGAGGCGACCCTGTCGATCTTCGCCGGTCACGCCGCCCAGGCCTTCATCAACGCCGACATCGCCGAGCGGGTGCGCCATCAGCAGGACGTCCTCGAGCGACAGCTCGCCAGCCAACGTCGCTTGCTGGAGGTCAACGAGACCCTCCTCTCGACGCTCGACCCGCAGGCCGTCCTGGAGATGATCGCCGACTCGCTCAAGGCGGTCGTCGCCTACGACAGTCTGACCATCTATCGGGTCGACAAGGAAGCCGCCGTCCGGCGCCCGGTCGTGGCCCGCGACCGCTTCGCGGACGTGATCATGGATTACGTCGGGCCACTCGGGATCGGCCTGACCGGCTGGGTCATCGATCGCAACGAGGCGGTCCTGGCCAACGACGCCCACCTCGACAAGCGGACGATCCAGATCCCGGGCACCCCCGAGGAACCCGAGTCGATGATCGTGGTCCCGCTGGGCGTCCAGGGCGACGTGATCGGCACGCTCAACATCGGGCGGATGGGCGGCGAGGAGTCCCACTTCGACGAGAACGAGTTCGAGCTCACCAAACTGTTCGCCGGCCAGGCCTCGATCGCCCTCCAGAACGCCGAGACCCATCGTGCGGTCGAGGTCCGGGCCGAGCTCGATTCGCTGACCGGCTTGCGCAATCACGGCGCCTTCCAGCGCGAGCTCGGTGAAGCGATCGCCGCCGGCGACGGCTCGGGCTTCGCGGTCCTGATGATGGATCTCGACTCGTTCAAGGCGTTCAACGACTCGCATGGCCATCCGGCCGGCGACTCGCTCCTGCGGACCATCGGCGGCGCGATCGTCGGCGCCATCCGCGACGAGGATCGCGCCTACCGTTACGGCGGCGACGAGTTCGCAGTCCTGCTGCCCGGATCCAGCCGGCCGCGGGCCCTGTCGATCGCCGGACGGATCCGGTCGGCCGTGGCCGCGGCGTCCGCCCAGGAGACCGGCCCGGACGGACCGTCGGTCACGATCAGCGTCGGGATCGCCACGTTCCCCGGCGATGGACGGGCCAAGGACACCCTCGTCCGGGCCGCCGACGCCGACCTGTATCGGGTCAAGCCGACCCATCTCGACCTCGATCGAGCCGCCTCGGTCACCGGAGCCGCCTACCTGACCGCACTCAACGAGACGGCCGTGGCCCTGATGGACCGGCTTGATCCGACCGAGCTGCTGGGGACGATCGTCCAGCGAGCGGCCGACCTGGTCGGGACACCGCATGGCTTCCTGTACCTGGTCGACGCCGACGCCGATCAGCTGGTCATGCGGGTGGGGACGGGCCTCTATACCGACTACGTCGACTACCGGATCGGCCGAGGTGGCGGCGTCGCCGGGACGGTCTGGGCGACCGGGCGGCCCTTCGTCGTCGCTGACTACGACGGCCTGGAGGGCCGCGACCCGATCGTGCCCATGGGGACGATCGGGGCAGCCGTCGGGATCCCGCTGTCGTCGGACGGTGCGGTCATCGGTGTCCTCGGTCTGGCTTCGGGGTCGATCGACGTGACCTTCGGCGAGCAGCAGGTCGAGGTCCTCCAGCGCTTCGCCGAACTGGCCGCCCTGGCCCTCGACAACGCCCGACTGCACGAGCACGCCAAACATGAAGGCGACGAACGATCACGCGCCGAGGACGCCCTGCGCGCCTCAGAGGAGCGCTATCGACGCCTGTCCGACGCCACCTCCGAGGCCCTCGCCATCCACCGTGACGGGGTGATCCTCGAGGTCAACGCCGCGTTCTGCCGGTTGCTCGGGTATGAGCCCGAAGACTGCATCGGGCGGACGGTCCTCGAGTTCGCCGCACCGGAGACCGTCGCGGTAGTCCGTGACGGAGACTTCAGCCTGGAGTCCAAGACACCCTTCGAGGTGATGGCTCTGGCCCGCGACGGGACCACCTTCCCGGTCGAAGTGGCCTGGCGCCAGATCCCCTACCAGGACGGCGAGCCGGCCGATGTCGTGTCGGTCCACGACCTCCGTGAGCGACGGGAGTTCGAGGCCGAGCTCAGCCGGTCCGCCCTGTACGACGGACTGACCGGCCTGCCTAACCGGGCCTTGCTGCTCGATCGACTGACTCACGCCTTGTCGTTCGCCCGCCCCGACGACGAGGGTCCGGTCGGCCTCATCCTGCTCGACCTGGACCGCTTCAAGGTGATCAATGAGAGCCTCGGTCACGCGGCCGGGGATCGCCTCCTCGAGCAGGTCGGCCAACGGCTCTTCGAGTGTCTCCGGCCGGGCGATACCGTGGCCCGCTTCGGTGGCGACGAGTTCGCCGTCCTGTTGGACGCGGTCCGCGACCCGGCCGACGCTCTGGTGGTGGCCGAGCGCATCGAGGCCGAGTTGCGGACCCCGTTCGACCTCGACGGTCGGGACACCTTCATCGCTGCCAGCATGGGCATCGTGGTCGGTCGGGCAGGGAGCATCGAACCGGGCGATCTGCTGCGCGACGCCGAGATCGCCTTGTATCGGGCGAAGGCCGACCCGACCAGCCGGCACGCCCTGTACAAGCCCGGGATGAACGCGGCGGCGAGCGAGCGCCTCGATCTCGAGAACGACCTCCGCCGGGCTGTCGAGCGGGGCGAGCTCCTCCTGCACTACCAGCCGCTGGTCGATCTGGCCTCGGACCGGATCGTCGGGCTCGAGGCCCTCGTCCGCTGGCAGCACCCGACACGCGGCCTGGTCCCGCCCCTGGCGTTCATCCCGCTGGCCGAGGAGACCGGCCTCATCCAGGGCATCGGTCAGTGGGTCCTGGAGACTGCCTGTCGGCAGGCGTTCGCCTGGCAGCTCGAGTTCCCTCACGAACCGCCGGTCCTGATGAGCGTGAACCTGTCGGCCAAGCAGTTCGCTCAGCCCGACCTCGTCGAGCGCATCCGCCACGTCCTGACCAGCACCGGCCTCGACGCAGCCTGTCTCGAGCTGGAGATCACCGAGTCGGTCCTGATGGACGAGTCGGAGGCCGGCATCGAGTCGCTCCGGGCCCTCCGTGCACTCGGGGTCAAGCTGGTCCTCGACGACTTCGGGACCGGCTACTCCTCGCTGTCCTACCTCAAGCACCTGCCCCTGGACACGATCAAGATCGACCGCTCGTTCGTGGCCGAGCTGACCGGCGACGACGCCAACCTGCCGATCGTCCGGGCGGTCATCTCACTGGCCCATGGGCTGGGCATCGATGTCGTCGCCGAAGGGATCGAGACGAAGGCCCAGCTGGCCTGGCTGCGTGAGCTCGAGTGCGACCGCGGCCAGGGCTATCTCTATTCGCGACCACTGCCGGCCGCCCGGCTGGCCAAGTTGCTCAAGGCAGATCGACCGCTCCGTGCCGGGCCCGCCGAGCTGGCTGTCGCGCCCCGACGGACGGCGCTGAAGGCGGTCCAGGCGGGCTAGGCGGGTCGATCCGGCGGGTTGGCCGCGCTCCAGCGCTCGACGACCCGATCGAGCCGGTCGAAGACCACCCCATCGAGCGCCTTGGCGGCCGCGATGAACCGCTCGAGCATCAGCAGTCGATGGCCGCGCCCGATGGCCTCGGGATGCATCGTGATCGTCAGGACGCCGCCGGGCACACGCTGCCAGGCGTAGGTCAGCTCGCCCAGCCAGATCTCCTCGACCTTCGACGGTGCGCTCATCGGTCCGACGCCCTTGCTGCCCGGCTCGAAGTGGGGCCAGTCATCGAGGGCCCAGCTGATGGGGACCTCCACCAGCGTGCCGTCCACGCCGAAGGTGGAGCCTGCCCGCGGGTCGTGGGTGTCGCCGTGGCGGACACGGTGGAGCCGGTAGTCATCGGTCATCAGGCTCGAGTCGTAGGACAGTCCGAGCACGGTCGCCAGCTCGAGGGTCTGCTCGGACAGCGCCCAGTAGGGAGCCCGGAACCCGCGCGGCGGCAGACCGGAGACGCGCTCGACCGCCTCCACGCTGCGTTCCATCACGTCGCGCTCGGCGGCCTCGTCCAGGCTGGCCAGGTCCTCGTGAGCCCAGCCGTGACAGCCGATCTCGTGGCCTCCGGCGACGACCGCGGCAACGCTGTCGGGGAACGTGACGATGGTGTGGCCGGGCACGAACCACGTGCTCGGGATCGCCTCGCGCTCGAGCAGCTCGAGGATGCGCGGGGCTCCCACTCGCGGCCCGAACTCGCCTCGCGAGCGCAGGACCGGCCCGTCGCCGCGGTCGACCTCGGACGAGATCGCGTCGTGATCGAACGTCAGTGCGACGGTCAGTCGCGCCCCGGCCACCGGAGTCGCCGCAGCCCTTGGCTAGTTGCGCCCGCCGAAGATCCGGAGCAGGAACAGGAAGATATTGATGAAGTCGAGATAGAGCGACAGGGCACCGATGACCGCGCCCTTCTCCATCGAGCCGGTCGCGACGGCGAGGTCGCCCCGGGAGATCTTCTGGACGTCCCAGGCGGTCAATCCGACGAAGATCGCGACGCCGAGGAACGAGATGACGTAGCCGAGGGTGTCGCTCTTGATGAACAGGTTGACCACCATCGCGATGATCAGCCCGATCAGGCCCATGAACAGGTAGCCGCCCATCGAGGCGAGCGAGCGCTTGGTGATGGCGCCGTAGGCCGCCGCCGCTCCGAACATCCCGGCGGCGCTGACGAAGGCCGCCCCGATCGAGGGCAAGCTGTAGGCGATGAAGATGAACGACATCGTCACGCCCATCGTCGCGGCATAGACCAGGAACAGTCCAAGCGCCGCTGTCGCACTCAGCTTGCGGATCCCGGCGCTGATCCCGATCACCAGCCCGAACTGGAGGATGATCACCAGGAAGAACCACTGCGACGCCATGGCCACCAGGGTCGGGCTACCCTGGACGACCCAGGCCACCGCAGCGGTCAGCAGCAAGCCGACGAACATCCAGGCGAAGGCCTGGCTGAGGAAGCCGACCGACAGCGCCGTGACGGGACGGATCCCGAGCTGCGATGGGGTGGCAGGGATCTGGTTCTGGGTCATCGGGTCTGCGCTCCTCCCGGGCTGGTTCGTGTGTCTTCGGTCGTTGCCGGTCTGGTCCTCCGACGGCCATCGGTGCGGGCCGGCGTGCTCGTTCGCGCCTCCGCCTGCTCGGCCGCCCGGGCAAGCACCCAGACGACGTCGGCCAGACGGTTCAGATACGGTAGCAGGTGGTTTCCGGGCAGCGATCCGTCCCGTCCGAGACCCACGGCCCGGCGTTCGGCCCGGCGGAGGATCGTCCGGGCCAGCTCGAGAGCGGCGCTCGTCCGGGTCTCGCCAGGGATCACGAACTCGCGGGGCATCGCGATGCGGCGCTCGAGATCCTCGAGCAGGACGGTCAGCTGCGCGACCATCTCGGCGGATACCCGCGTCCGACCGTCCTCGAGGCGGTCCCAGGCCTCGGGGGTCGTGGCCAGTTCGGCTCCGACCACGAACAGCTCGCGCTGGATGCGCAGGATCACCTCGGCCAGGCTGGCCAGGGCCGGGTTCAGTACGCCGTACTGACCCTTGGTCCCGAGTTCGGCCCGTGCCAGACCGAGCGCCGCGACGGCTTCGTCGACGGTGCCATAGGCCTCGGTGCGGGGGTCGTCCTTGGCGATCCGGGGGCCGCCATACAGGAGCCCGGTCGTGCCGTCGTCGCCCTTGCCCGTGGCGACCAGGGAGTCGATCGATGCTGCTGTGGGGGCTGCCGTCTCGTCGGGGGTCATCGCGCTGGGTCGGACCGGATCACCACATCAGGCCGGCGTCGCGCGGATCCCAGCGCTCAGCCAGCAAGGTGACCTTGACGTCGTGCTCGACCACAGACTCGGCCTGTTCCTTGACCTGGGCGATCATCGACCCGGCATACGGGCAGAACGGGGTCGTCAGGATCATCTTCACCTCGGTCGAGTCCGGGTCCGAGGATGATCTGCTTGATCAGGGCCAGCTCCACCACGTTCATCCCGATCTCGGGATCGACCACCGATCGGAGCGCATCCAGGATGGCCAGCTCGGTGGCCCGACGCTCGGGATCGAAGGCTGGTGGGGCCGGTTCGGCGGTCGCGGTTGTCGTGCTGGTCGGAGCGGCTTCGTCGGTCATGGCTCAAATCCTACCACCGAGGTCGGAATAGACCCGACGGTCCTCAGGCCGGGACGACCGCCCGCTCGACGACGACGCCCGGCACGCGCAGGTGCTCGGGCAGGATGGCCGCTTCGACGGCGCTCAGACCCGGGCCGATCAGCGACCCGTCGGCAGCCACGAACTCGGCGTAGCGCTCGGGATGCTCCGCCGCGTACGCCCAGGCCGTGGCCACGCCCAGCGTCTTGAGCTCCGGGTGATCGGCCAGGATGCGGGTCAGGTCATGACCGTGACCGCGTTCCTCGAGAAGCTGCCGAACGGTCATCCGGCTGCCGTAGCAGAACGGCTCCCCGTTCATGACCAGCGGATCGGACTTGACCCACTTGACGGTCATCTCAGGCGCCCTTGTACAGGAACTGGAGGATCCGGTTCCGGCGACGGGCATCCCCGGCGATGCGGCGGTACTTCCGAAAGACCACGACGGCCTCGTCAAGGGCCTCGTCGATCGGACCGCGCTCACCCGGGGCGAGAACGCTCTTGGTCGCCAGGCGAAGCCCCTCGGCCAGGCCGATGAGGTCGTCCATCGGGACCCGACCACGGCGATACAGCGGAGCGACCTGATCCGCCCACTCGCGCACGAAGCGCGGATCCGCGCTGGCCAGCGACTTGGCCAGCCGCTCGATGAAGCCGTCCGCGTCGCGCAGGAGTTTCTGGAGGCCGACCTCGCCGTGTCGCTCGCGCATGGTCGGGTCGGCCGCCACGGCGATCTCCAGCGCCCGGGCACCGACCCGATCGGACGCGCCGACGAGTCGCGCCGCGGCCGCGGGGAACCCGGCGGTCATGTCGGTCGGCGGCAGGCCCAGCGAGGGGTGGCTCACGGTCGAGAGTCTAGCGCACGCGGCGACCGGCAGACCTCGGCCGCTACGATGTGGCGGTGACCGAACCGACCGAACCGACCGAGCCGGCAGCCGCCGGACGGCCGAGCCCGACGCCCGGCGAGACCGCACCCGCCGGCACCCGACGCCAGCTCGATCAGGCGCCATCCGCACGGTTCGGCCGACCACGCCGTGGGGCGGACGTCGTCGAGGTCCCGGTGGAGGCGGGCAGTCCCCTCCGGGCGCTGGCGATGGGCAGCCTGGGGGCCCTCTTCGGAACGGTCGATCTACCTGATCCTGGCGGTCGGTTTCAGCTTCAGCGCCGGGTTGCTCATCGTGGCCGTCTTCACCGGTCGGTTCGTCGGGTTGTTCGTTCGGGCCGGGGCCGCCGGGACCCTGTCGTCGCCGGCCCGGACCGTCCTGGCGGTCGTCATCTTCCTGGTCGCGATGACCGTCAGCATCGTGGCGACCTGGCTGTCGGCCGGGCTCGAAGGCGGGGTCCTGCCGTTCGCCGACTTCCTCGACCAGTCGTACGGGACGCCGTTGGTCTCCCTCCAGTTCATGCTCGGGACGTTGATGGCCTGGTGGGCATCGCGGTGACCGCGCTCGACGGGTTCCACCTGCGCCGACCGACCGAGGCGGACTATCCGGCGGTCATCGTGGTGGTCGACGAGTGGTGGGACGAGCGGCGTCTGCACGATCTCCTGCCGCGGCTGTGGCTCCAGCACTTCAGCGGGACATCATGGATCGCCGAGACGGCCGACGGTCGGCTGGCCGGCTTCCTGGTCGGCTTCATCGGGCCGGACGATCCGGCGCTGGCCTACGTCCACATGATCGCGACCAACCCGAACCTTCGGCTTCGAGGACTCGGTCGGACCCTTTACGAAGCGTTCATCGAGGACGTCGCCGGGCGCGGCGCGCGACGGGTCAAGGCCGTGACCTGGCCGGGCAACCGAGCCTCCGTCGGGTTCCACCGCGCCCTTGGCTTCCAGATCGACGACGGTCCGCTGACCCAACGCCTGTACGGCACTCCGGCCTACCCGGCCTACGACGGCGAGGGCGCGGATCGGGTCGTGTTCAGCTCTCGAAATCCAGCCGGGGGCCGCTGGCTGACCTCGCGGGCGATGCCCGATGGAGTGACCGGTTCGACCAGCAGCCGTCGGAACCGGTCTGGTCGCTGGTCGAACGGGACCGCAGCCAGCCAACGGTCGAGCAAGGCGGCCCCCTCGCTGTAGACGAAGACGTACGTCCGCCACAGCGGGTGCTCGATGAACTCGAGCAATCTGGCTGCTCGCTCGGGGGACATCGCTGCGACCCGTTCGAGCCAGCTGACGACGGCTGCCCGGATCGACGCCGTCGACGTGGAGCATCAGGGCGGCATTGGTTGCCGCAGCACCGAGGACCGTCCGTGCCTCGCGGATCCGGATGGCCCGCTCGACCAGCGAGGCGACCGCCGGCGCATCGAGGCCGACGCTCAGACCCGACTCGATCGAACAGCTCGGCCAGGACGTCGGGCTCGTTCGCGGCCGGGACCGCGAACCGCCGACCGACTTCGGCCAGACCCTCGCTGATGAGACACTCGGGAGCGTTGATCAGGAGGACACTCGCCTCGAGCTCGGCCCGCTCGTCGACCCTGAGCGCCTCATGCCAGGCGTGCTCGAGGTGGTGCCCAGGGTACGTCTCGTGAGCGACCAGGCCGATCAGTTCGGGCGCCCTGACGGGAAGGTCGATGTTCAGGTCGAAGCGCGAGCGCAGCCCGCCGTCGTACCAGTTGTAGCCCGTCCAGGGCTGACCGGTCACGAGCGAGATCCGGAGCGCGTCGGCGCCCGGCGATCCAAAAGCCGTCAGCGAGGTTTCCCGGACGACGCCCACCAGCCAGTCGAGGACGGCCTCCAGCCGATCGACCGGCACGACCAGCCGGCCATCCCACTGGGCCAGTCGTTCGGCCATGTGTTCCCGGACCTGGGAGCAACTCAGCCGAGGGTCGACGTGGCCGCCCGGAACTCGACCTCTTCGTGGCGGACCGGCAGCGCATCGAAGCAGCGCTCGACATGCTCGAGATAGGGCAGTGGCTGGCCGGCCAGTGACCGGGCGTGGGTCTCGAGGGCGATGAGCTGGACCCGCAGCCAGTCCCGTCGGACGGGATCGTCCACCTCGCGGTCGAGCCGGCCTAGGAGCTCGACGGCTGCGTCGACGAGCCGGGAAAGCGCCGGAAGCTGTTCGATGTCGACCTGGGCCTTGAGCGCGGCCGGACCGAAGTAGCCGTCGACCAGGCCGGGGATGCGCTGGTCGAGGCGGAGGGCCAGGAGCAGGTAGTCGCGGGCGATCGGGTCTGGGGTCGGGACCTGGCGCTCACCGCCGACGGCGGCCTCGGTCGTCTGGGCGGTCATGTCCCGGCCCTCCCGCCGGCCGGCCGGATGCCGACCCCACCGTCCTCCCCGACGAAGGGCATGCCCTGGCGCTCCACGGCGTCAAGACTCATCCGCAGGGCGGCGGTCTTCTGCTCGGCGACCTCGCGGACGTACATGGCCTCCTCGTCCGCGGTCATCGGCCGGCCGCGCACGACCTGTTTCGGTTTGCCGACCATCAGCCAGGCCAGGTGATAGCGATCCATCGTCCCCCACGCGGCGCTGAGCAGCTCATCGGACAGCTGGAGCCAGGTCTGGAGGGCCCGGAGGGACGGATTGGCGACCAGCCGATCACCTTCGTCGACCAGCTGCCTGGTCCGCGAGATGAGCTCGACCCGGGTCACTGGACGGACTCGGAGCGGCTCACCCGGTCGATCCAGCCCTCGCGTGCCCCGCGCAACGTCGCCGACCACGGACCGGGGCGGCCGTCGCCGATGGGCTGCCCGGCGTAGCGCGTCAAGGGGACGATCCCGGCCACGCTCGACGACAACATCGCCTCCTCGCCGGACAGGAGGTCCTCGGGTCGCAGGGTCGCCTCGTGGGGCTCGAGACCGAGCTCGGCGGCATGCTCCAGGAGCCAGGTCCGGGTCGTCCCGGGCAGGACCGCGGCGGATCGGGGAGGGGTGGTCAGGCGCCCGTCCTGGACGACCCACAGGTTCGCGCTGGTCGCCTCGCTCAGGTCGCCGTGGATGGTCAGGAACAGGGCATCGTCGGCGCCCGCCCGGCTGGCCTCGAGCTTGGCGTAGACATAGTCGGCCCGCGAGATCGACTTGATCCCGCTCAGCGGCGAGCTCGGGTCGCGCCGGATCGCGCTCGGGATGGCCCGGACGCCACGCTCCAGGAGCGCGGCCGACGGTTCGGCGTAGGCCCAGGCCTGGATCGCGACGGTGGCTTCGATCGCCTCGAGACCGGGCGGCAGGAGTCCGCGTTGACCGATCGGTCCTCGGCTCACCGTGATCCGGATCGCCGCGTCGCCGGGTGGAGCCTCGCCCTCCCCGGGTCCGACAAAACCTTCGGCTGCAAGGAGCTCGTGGATCCCGGCGGCGAGGATCGCGGCATCAAAGGGCAGGCGGATCGCCAGCGCTTCGGCGCTCTCGCCCAGGCGACCCAGGTGCTCCTCGAGCTCGATGACCACGCCCCGTCGGGCCCGGGCCGTCTCAAAGATGCCGTCGCCGAGCTGGAACCCACGATCGGTGACGCTGAGCTGGGGCGCGGCGCCATCGACGAGGCGGCCGTCCAGCCAGATCGAGCCGGCCACGGTCACTCGACCTCCCATCCGCCGATCGCCCGAAGGGGTCCGCTGGCCTTGGTCTCGGTCTCGGCCCATTCGGCACCGGGGTCGCTCCGCGAGGTGATCCCGCCCCCGACGTGGAGGGTCAGCTGGGCACCGTCGGCGACCAGGGTCCGGATGAGGATCGACGAGGCCATCGCTCCATCCGGACCGACCCACAGCGCCGCCCCGGTATAGGGCCCGCGGCGGACCGGTTCAAGCTCCTCGAGGATCTCCATCGCCCGGATCTTGGGTGCCCCGGTGATGCTCCCGCCGGGGAAGCTCGCGGCCAGCAGATCGAACGCGTCACGACCCGGGGCTAGGCGACCGGTCACGGTCGAAACGAGGTGCTGGACCGCAGCGGTCCGCTCGAGCCGGCACAGGCGAGGCACCCGGACCGAGCCCGGCTGGCAGACCCGGCCCAGGTCGTTGCGCAGGACGTCGACGATCATCACGTTCTCGGCCCGATCCTTGGCGCTGGCCAGCAACTCGCCGGCCAGGGCTCGATCCTCGCTCCGTGTCCGGCCGCGGGGACGGGTGCCCTTGATCGGGTCGGCCGCCACGAAGCCCGAGCGATCGACCGACAGGAACGGCTCCGGTGACGCCGACACGATCGCCCGCGGCGCCGATCCGCCATCAGACGAGGTGGAGCGCCGACCGGGGTCCCCGACCGGGCTGACGGGACCGAGTTCGAGATAGGCGGCGAACAGCGATGGATCGCCGGTCCGGAGTGCCCGGTAGAGCGGCCACGGGTCGCCCCGGAACGGGGTCGCCAGCCGACGGGCCAGATTGGCCTGGTAGAGATCGCCGCGGGCGATCCGCTCCTGGACCGCCTCGACCCCGGCGACATAGGCGGCGCGATCGAGGCTCGAGCGAAAGGCGAACCCTGGGCTGGCGAGCGCGTCGGCAGCGGGCTCACGCCCCGCCCTGGACAGACGGTCGCCACCCTCGGCCAGGAGGCCACGGACCGCGTCAAGGCGATGCTCCAGGCGAGACCCGTCGCCGTCGACCGCTCGGCCGGCCAGCCAGGCCCGGCCGTCGCGCCGGTCCCAGGCGAGGATCCAGTCGTGGACGGCGAGTCGAAGCAGGGGCAGACCCTGGTCGTCCGGCGCGATCGTCGGCAACCGCTCGAGGGTGTGGCCCAGGTCGTAGGCCAGGTAACCGATCAGTCCGCCCAGGAAGGGTGGGACGGCGCTGCCGACCGGCCGGAAGTCGTCGGGCGAACCCGGGCTGACCCGCTGGAGCGCACGCCGAGCAGCGCTGAACGGATCCGATCCGGCGCTGGGTCCATCGAGGACGGCGATGGGGTCGGCGGCGAGGTACGTCCAGCGTGCCTTTCGTCCGGCCCGGGCGCTCTCGAGCAGAACCAGACCGGGCAGGGCGTGAAAGACCTCGGCGACGTCCATCGGAGCCAGCCGATCGAGCTCCGGCCGGCGCTCGAGGACGACCACCGGCAGCGGCGCAAGGCCGGCGGGCGCACCACCGCGCCGGGTCTCGGGGCGAACGGTCGAGGTCACCCCGCGATGATAGGCGAGCGGTTCCGATCGGCGGTCCGAACGATCCCGCTCGCCCTGGCTGAGGCGGGCGACTAGCCGGCGGCGACCGGGGTCGGCTTCTCGATCGGCACGCCGATCAGGCTGCCCCACTCGGTCCACGAGCCGTCGTAGTTGCGGACCCGCTCGTAGCCGAGCAGCTCGCGCAGGACGAACCAGGAGTGGCTCGAGCGCTCGCCGATGCGGCAATAGGCGATGACGTCCTTGTCGGGGGTCACGCCCTTGGCCTCGTACAGCGCCCGGAGCTCATCGGCACTCTTGAACGTGCCGTCCTCGCGGACCGTCTGGGCCCATGGGATCGAGGCTGCGCCGGGGATCCGGCCGGCCCGCTGGGCGGTCTCGCTCAGACCGGGAGGGGCGATGATCTCGCCGTTGTACTCGGCCGGCGAGCGGACGTCGACCAGGACCAGCTCGCTGTCGTCGAGGCGGGGCAGGATGTCGTCGCGGTACGCCCGCAGCGAGAAGTCGGCTTCCGGCAGGTCGTAGCCGGTCGCCGGGTAGGACACGTCGTCGACCGAGATCGGCAGGCCGTTGTCCAGCCAGAACTTGCGACCGCCGTTGATGATCCGGACGTCCTCGTGACCGAACAGCTTGAGCTGCCAGTAAGCGAACGCGGCGAACCAGTTGTTGTTGTCGCCGTACAGGGCTATGGTCGTGTCCGGACCGATGCCGCTGCCGGACAGGAGGGCCGAGAAGTCCTCCCGGCTGGCGAGGTCGCGTCGGATGCCGTCGGACAGCTGGCTGGTCCAGTCCCAGCCCACGGCGCCGGGGATGTGGCCCTGGCTGTAGGCGGTCGTGTCGACGTCGACTTCGACGAACCGGACGGTCGGGTCGTTCAGGTGAGCGATGGCCCAGTCCGCGTCGACGAGGACGCGGTCGCTGGCGTAGCCGGGAACGGTCATGGGGAGACTCCTGGAAGGTCGGGGAGGTGGGTCTGGTCGAGAGGTCAGGTGCGCGGCGGGTGGCCGACCGTCAGGGTCGGTCCCGCCGAAGACACATGCATCGGCCCGACACTCCGATCCCGGGGTCGACCGTTCGATCAGTCATCGAAGCCCGCACCGTCACGGCGGCTGAAGTCATCCAGGATCTCGGCGCAGGCGGTCAGCCGACGCTCGACCTGGCGGATGATCCAGGGGTCGACCCGGCTGGACTCCTCGATCGTCACCGACAGCCCGTAGGGTCCATCGACGAGGACGATGCCCGAGGCGTTCCCGTAGTCGGCCATCCAGTTGGCCTGGAGCTGGACCAGGGCGTCGGCGACCACCGTCGGGCTGAACGCCCAATCGAGGTACTCGGCGTTGAGATAGGCGGTGATGTCGGCGACCCGGGTCGGTCGGCCGCGCTCGATCCGGGCGACCAGCCCCAGGATCCGAACGGCCGCGAACGGATCGCCGCTCAGCGCGATGGTCGGCGGTCGCGGCTGGGCATCGGGCAGACCGGCCGGCGTCGGACGCAACTCGAGCAGGCCCGGAGCGGCGGCGATCGGACTGGCGGTCATCGGTCGTGGGCACCTGCGCGCGACGATCCCTCGCGTTACTCGCGTCGGATCGGGCGGCGAGGATAGCACGAGGTCAGCGGTCGGTCGCGCTCGCTCGTTCGAGTCGACGGCGCAGGAGGACGATGGTCAGGAGCGACCCGCCCAGGACCGCGATCCACAGACGAGGGTCGTCCGAGTTGGCCGGGCTGTAGCGCGGCGCGGCGGCGGTCGTCTCCGTGGCACTGTCGGGCAGTCCGACCTGGACGGCGGCGCTGACGGCAGCCGCCTGACCGGTCGCGGTCCGGCCCCGGGCGACGATCTGGTGCCCGCCGTTGGCGGAGCTCGGCACGGTCACCGTGGTGCTGCCCGAGCCGCTCGAGCCGACCTTGATCGAGCCCAGCGGGGTGACCGCGGAGTGGAGCTCGACCTTGACCGTCGAGCCGGGCTTGAACCCGGTCACGCTGACTTTGACCGTGCCACCTGGCTCGACCGCCTGGCGGCTGAGCGCGATCGTCGGGCCGTGGGCCTTGACCAGCTTGACGGTCCGACCGTCGCTGGCGACATCCGGCCCGCCACCGCTGCCGTCGCCGGCCTTGACCACGATCGTGACCTGGATCGCGCCGGGCGTGGCGCCCGGACCGGCGGCCAGGAAGAAGCGTGCGCCGGTGGTCGTGTCGGGCGGCAGGTCGAAGCCCTCGTTGTCGTTGATGGTGAGCGCGATCGTCCCGTCTGGCTGGTCGGCCAGCGGCAGCACGATCCGATCCGGCTGGCCGGTCGGCAGGAGACTGACGGTCAGGTCGGAAGCGGTGGCATGCCCGTGCGGATCGATGACCAGGCTGACCTGGGCGTGAGGGATGTCGACGCCGTCGGCGGGGTTGGTGAGAGCCGCCTGCCAGGACACTTCCGGGCCCCCGATGACCACCTTCGACGGGACCGGGAAGGTGACGGTGGGAGGGGGAGCCGCCGCTGCGAGGACGGTCGAAGCCATCGTCAGGAGGAGCGCGCCGCTGGCCAGGACGGCCAGGATCGGGTGAGTGAGGCGGGTGGCGGTCACGGTCACGCTTGGCGCTCCTCGAGTGGGCTCGGGTCGACTGTCCTGGTCAAGCCTGCCCGACCGGGGTGCGTGGACGCACCGGTTCGATGGTCCAGTCGGACCGGACCAGATGGTCCGGGTTACGGCGACTTCATCGGACCGACACCCGGCCATAGCGGTCTTGCCGCACACTGAGCGGACCGCTCCATCGAGATAGGCGAACGATGACCACCGAACAACCGCCCGACGATCCCAACGCCCCGCTCTGGCCGACGGCCGTGCCCGCCCCCGCTTCCACGGACACGCCCGTCAGCCCGGCCTACGCAGCTGGTCCGGATGCGCCGCTCTGGCCGCCGACCCAGGCGGTCGCCCCGCTGGCGACCCGACCGGCCAGCTGGGCGACGCCAGCCGACACCCGGCGCAGGGGGGGCTTGCCGTCCGTGGCCAAGGTCCTCGGCATCGTCGTCCTGAGCGTGGCGGTGTTCGCCGGTGGCATCTTCGTGGGCAAGGCCGACAGCACCACGAGCGCGGCCAGCACCTCCTCCACGGTGGCCGGACTGCCGCCCCAGTTCGCCACCCTGAGCGAGGCTTGGAAGGTCCTCCAGGACAACTTCGTCGACCCCAGTGCGCTCGATCCGACCAAGCTCGTCTACGGCTCGGTCAACGGGCTGGTCGAGGCCATCGGCGATACCGGCCACACCCGCTTCCTGACGCCGGCCCAGGTCAAGGAGCAGCACACCTCGTTGAGCGGCTCGATCGTCGGGATCGGGGCCGTGATGAACACGGACCAGAACGTGCCGATCATCCAGTCGGTCATCCCCGGCGGTCCGGCCGATCGGGCCGGCCTGCGCTCCGGTGACAAGATCCTCGAGGTCGACGGCACGACCACCGATGGCCAGGACATCGATGCCGTGGTCAAGCGCATCCGGGGCGACGCCGGCACGACCGTCAAGCTGTCCGTCCTCCACGACGGCGAGACCGCCCCGGTCCAGTACAGCATCGTCCGCGAGCAGGTCACCGTCCCGGCGGTCGCCTGGGCGATGGTCCCCGGGACCACCATCGCCGACCTTCGGCTCGAGGAGTTCTCGAGCGGCTCGGCCAAGGAGGTCGAGGACGCGATCACGGCCGCCAAGAAGGCTGGCGCGACCGGGATGGTCCTCGATCTGCGGGGTAACCCGGGCGGCTACGTCGGTGAGGCCGTCGACATCGCCAGCCAGTTCATCAAGGACGGCAACGTCTTCCAGCAGCGCGACAAGAGCGGCAAGGTGACCCCCTCCCCGGTCAAGCCGGGCGGCGAAGCGGTCGATCTACCCCTCGAAGTGCTCGTCGATGCCGGCAGTGCCAGCTCGGCCGAGATCGTGGCAGGGGCCATCCAGGACGCCAAGCGAGCCCAGCTCATCGGCCACAAGACCTTCGGGACGGGGACCGTCCTGAGCGAGTTCAACCTCAAGGACGGGTCCGCCCTGCTGGTCGGCACCGTCGAGTGGCTGACCCGCAACGGGCGCCAGATCTGGAAGCAGGGGATCGAGCCGGACATCTCCCTCGAGTCCGATCCGGTCGGCAAGATCGTCCCACCGAGCGACCTCACCAAGCTCGGCGCGGCCGGCCTGGCTAAGTCGGGCGACGCACCCCTGCTCAAGGCGATCGAGCTGCTCAAGCCAAAGTGAGCCCCGCTGCGGTGGTGCCGCAGCGGGATGTCGGCTAGGACGCGACTTAGAACGGGCATTGCTAGGAAACATCGACCCATGGACCCCGGTCTGACCACTTATCGGCCGGGATAGAACGGGCAATCTTAGGAACGGCTACAGACGTTGTCCAGATCGGTGATCTTGCCCTTCTAATGCCGATCTACCGGCCTGCTAGTCATGCCCGTTCTGCGGCATGAGTCAGCGCGGCATGGGTCCGCGCGCGGCGTGGGTCCGCGCGCGGCATGGGTCCGCGCGCGGCGTGGGTCAACGCGCGGCGTGGGTCAACGCGGCATGGGTCAGCGGTGCCGATCGGTCGAGTTCGCGAACACCCGCGGGCGCGCGACGGGCTAGAGCAGTTCGCCGTGGGCGGACGCAGTCGGTTCGCCATCGCGCGGACGGGGCTCCTCACCTGGACCGTAGGCGGGCACCGCATCGGTCGACGACTCACCGGCCGCCTCGCTGGACGAGCCGCCGCCGAGCCCACCGACCGAGTCCGTCGAGCCTGACTCGAGGACCGTCAGCGGCTTGATCGCCTGACCCTCGATGGCGCCGACCCCGAAGGGCACCCACTTGCTGGGGTCCTGGAGGCGGTGGGCCTCGGTGTTGCCCCTGGTGTGGACCTCGCTGAAGCCCTTCGGTTCGATCCACATCCGCTCGCCCTCGAGCAGACCCAGGACGCCGGACTGGCCGGGCTCCGGCCGCTCGTGCTGGCAATAGGTGCAGGCCGAGCTGTCGTGGCGCTGGTAGGTCGGCGGCTCCTCGTAGGTCGTGATGTAGCCCTCGTAGTTGCGCAGGACCACCTTGTGGTCCGAGTAGCTGATGAGGTAGTTGGGCATGACCGGGATCTTGCCGCCGCCACCCGGAGCGTCGATGACGAACGTCGGCACGGCATAGCCGCTGGTGTGACCGCGCAGGCCCTCCATGATCTCGAGGCCCTTGCCGACGGGCGTCCGGAAGTGACCGGAACCCTCGACCAGGTCGCACTGGTACAGGTAGTACGGCCGGATCCGGTTCTCGACCAGCTTGTGGACCAGCGAGCGCTGGATGTGGACGCAGTCGTTGACCCCGGCCAGGAGGACCGACTGGTTGCCCACCGGCAGCCCGGCCCGGGTCAGCTTGTCGACCGCCCGGCTGACCTCAGGGGTGATCTCGTTGGGGTGGTTGAAGTGGAGGTTGATCCAGAGCGGGTGGTACTTCTCCAGCATCTCGCACAGCTCGTCGTCGATCCGCTGGGGCAGGAAGACGGGTACGCGTGAGCCGATCCGGATGATCTCGATATGGGGGATCTCGCGCAGCCCGCGCAGGATCGACTCGAACAGCTTCGGAGCCAGGGTCAGACCGTCGCCGCCCGAGATGAGCACGTCCCGGACCTGCGGCGTCCGGCGCAGGTAGTCGAGCTGGGCTTCGTGGTCCTTCCGGTTGAAGTTCTGAGTCGGGTCGCCCACGATCCGCGATCGGGTGCAGTAGCGGCAGTAGCTGGCGCACTGGGTGGTGACCAGCATCAGGACCCGGTCCGGGTAGCGATGGACCAGCCCCGGAACGGGCGAGTGGCGGTCCTCGGCCAGCGAGTCCTCCATCATCGCGGTGAACGCCTGCTGCTCCCGGCCGAGCGGGATCACCTGCCGCCGGATGGGATCGTTCGGGTCCTTGGGGTCGATCAGGCTGATGAAGTACGGGGTGATGTCGACCCGGAACTTGTCGGGCGCGCTGAGACCGGCTCGCTCCTCGTCGGTCAGTTCGAGGACCTGCTCGATCTCCTCTAGGTCGTTGACCCGGTGACTGAGCTGCCAGCGCCAGTCGTTCCACTTGTCATCGGGGATGTCGGCCCACAGCGGCGCCCGTCGACTGACCGCCGGGAGACCGTCAGATCCGAGCAGGCGAGCGGGATCGCGCCGATTGACGAACGGTGGCTCCGCGGCCGCCGTCAGGGCAGCCTGGTGGGCGACCGCCGCCTTGATCTCCTGGGCGTCCACGCTGGCCTCCTGGCTCGTGCCCGATGTCGTCCGCATCCAGACGCATAAAGTCTATGCAGACTGGATATCGGGCGATGATACAGGCAGGGCCGGGCTCGGTCCAGCGATCAGCCGGTTGAGGTCACTCCCCGATGACGGCCCACAGGAAGCCCATCATGATGAAGAACCCGGTGAACATCGCGATCAGGGCGATGCCGCCATAGGGCGAGCTGGCGCCCTCGTGCGGGACGATCGTCAGACCGATCCCGAAGACGACGGCCCAGCCCACGAACAGGATCGCGAACAGGATCTTGGTGTTCGGCTGCTTGATGAACCGGCGCAGCAGCGACGGCCTGCCCTCGGCGGACGAGGCGGCCCGCAGGAAGATGAAGACCATCAGGCTGGCGATGCCGATCGCGACCACGAACGCGACCAGCGATTCGGGCATCTTGCTGAACGGCGCCAGAAGCAGCTGCAAAGCGAGGGGCCTCAGCGATGGACGACGACGGGCGGAATCCTAGCAGACGGTGACTCCGCCGGACCGCCCGGTCAGGTGAGCCATGGCTCGGTGAGCCGGAGGGTCGTGGCATCGACGTCGAGCTCTGCCCGGACGCCCAGGGGCAGGACCCACTGCGGGTCCGTGTGGCCGAAGTCCAGGTTGGCGACGATGGGCAGGTCCGGCCGACCGAACTCATCGGCGATGACCCCCCGGATGGCGGCCTCCAGGGCACGCTTCTCGGTGGGCGAGTGGTCGCGCGCCCGACCGACCAGGACCCCGCTGATCCGATCGAACACACCCTCGACGCCGAATGACCGGAGCATCCGCCGGACCTGGAGCGGGGTCGGCTTCTCCTCGGAGGGCTCGAAGAACAGCAGCCGCTGCGTCCATTCGTCAGCGACCGGCCAGGCCGACGAGCCGCGCAGCCAGTCGAGGACCTCGATGCATCCGCCGAACAGCTCCCCACCGACCAGGCCACTGCCCTGGACGACATGCCAGCCGTCGTCGGCCTGGAGCGGGGCGATCCGGCCGACCGTCGCCGGGTCGCTCCAGTCCGGGTAGCCATCGGCGTAGACCCCGTACGGGACATAGGGATACGCCTGAGCCGGCTCGAACAGGAGGTCGTGGACGTGGGCTCGGTAGGCGGCCGGCAGCTCGCCCATCTGCGAGAAGCCGGCCATGATGGACGGTCCATGGAAGGTGACCAGGCCCAGTCGACGAGCGGCCACCAGTAGCGTCGTGCTGTCCGAGTAGCCCATCAGGATCTTGGGGTTCGCGGCGATGACCGCAGCGTCGAGATAGGGCAACAGGCGGATCGAGTCGTCCCCGCCGATCGAGCTGAAGATGGCCCGGATGGTCGGGTCGGCGAACGCCGCGTTGACGTCTTCGGCGCGCATCCTTGGGTCGTCCGACAGTCGCGCCGCCGAGGCGCGCGTCGACGGGTATTCGCGGACCTCGAGGCCCCACTCGCGCAGGACGCCAAGGCCGCTCTCGAACACGTGAGGAAAGGCGTTCGGGCCGCCCCAGGAGGGCGACACCACCGCGACCGCGTCACCCGGGTTGAGATGACGCGGCCGGTTCGCGGAGCGGGCAGGCATGTCCGGCAGGGTACACGGGCGACCGGCGATACGATGTCGCCATGTCCCGTTCCCCCCGCTCCTCGCGCCGCCGCGCCATCCGCCTGGACCCAAGCGCCGAATCCGATCTGTGACCGCGTTCGAGCGACTCGGCGGCTTCGTCCATCGGCGGCGCCGCTGGGTGATCGGCGCCTGGGCGATCCTCTTGCTCCTGGCCGTGCCCCTCGCACCCCGCGCCGCGTCGACGCTGCGGGCCGGCGGGTTCACCCTCGACCGCCTCGAATTGGCCCAAGCCCGGTCCCTCCTCGAGCGCGAGCTTGGCTTACCGCCGTCGGCGCTGGTGCTGGTCTACTCCGGCGCGCCCGGGTCAGCCGGCTCGGCGGCGTTCGAAGGCGTAGCCACGGCTGCGGCCGGCGCCGTAGCGGGTGCTCCCCATGTGACCGCGGTGCTGTCCCACGACCTCGCCCCGGCCCAGGTCTCGGCCGACGGCAGCACGGCCTACGACGTCGTCCTGCTCGACCTCGCTCCGGATGTCTCCCCGGATGCGCTGCCCGGCATCCGCGATCGGCTGGCGGCACTGCCGGCCGGCCCGGTCACCGTCGCCGTCGCCGGTGGGCCGGCCTTCTATGGCGACATCCAGTCGGTCTCGGAGGCCGACCTCCGCCGGAGTGAGGTCGTGTCGCTGCCCTTGGCGGCCCTGACCCTGCTGGTGGTCTTCGGCTCGGTCGTCGCGGCCGGTCTGCCGCTGGCCGTCGGCGGAGGAGCGGTGGTCGTCTCGCTGGCCATCATCGGAGTCGTTGCCGGGGTCACCCAGATGAGCATCTTCGTGCTCAACCTGGCGACCCTGCTCGGGCTTGGCCTCGGGGTCGACTACTCGCTCCTGATGACCAGCCGTTTCCGCGAGGAACTGCGCAAGCGGGGCGACGTCGAGCTCGCCAGCAGGGTCACCGTCGCCACGGCCGGGAGAGCAGTGTTCTTCTCCGGGTTGACCGTCCTCCTCGGTCTGTCCGGACTGATCCTGTTCGAGTTCCCGATCCTGCGTTCGGTCGGGATCGCCGGGGCGATCGTGGTCGGATTGGCGGTCGCCGCGGCACTGACCCTGCTGCCGGCCATCCTTGGCGTCCTGGGCGAGCGGGTCGACTCGATCCGGGTCCGGCAGGTCGGCGAGGCGGATGTCGTCGATGGCCCGTGGGCCCGCCTGGCCCGGCGGGTGATGGCCCACCCGGTCGCGGTCTTCGTGCCGACCCTTGGGTTCCTCCTCCTGCTGGGATTGCCGTTCCTGCATGTCCGCTTCAACGCCCCGGACGCGACCATCCTGCCCCCGACCGTCCCGTCGCGAGCGGCCTTCGACGTCCTCGATCGACAGTTCGGGGCGGGTCGCTTCGCGCCGCTCTACCTGGCCATCCGGACGACCGGCCGGGCGACCTCGGCCGGCAACGTCGACGCGCTCTACGAATACTCGCGCCGACTGGCGGTGGACCCGCGGATCCAGAAGGTCGACGGCTATGTCGACGTCGACCCCCGCCTGACCCTGGCCCAGTACCGCCTCCTCTATGGCGCTCCGAGCGGACCGCCGGATCGCTACACCGCGGCCGCCCTCCAGGCGACGACCCGAGGCGACCTGACGGCCTTCACCCTGACCACGCCGTATGGGCCGAACGCCGACGAGGCTCGTGCCCTGGTCAGCGCGCTCCGGTCCACGACCGGTCCCCTCGCACCACCGCCCGGGACGACCGTCCTGGTCGGCGGCGGGGCGGCCGACGTCGTCGACGTGGTCGATGGCGTGGCGGCCGGCTTTGCCCGGACGGCCCTGTTCATCTTCGTGTCGACCTATCTCGTCCTGTTCGTCCTGCTCCGCTCGATCATCCTGCCGGCCAAGGCCCTGATCATGAACACGCTCTCGATCGTGGCGGCGTTCGGAGCCCTGGTCTGGATCTTCCAGGACGGCAACCTGTCGGCCATCTTCGGCTTCCAGCGGTTGGGCTACGTCGAGACGACCCAGCCGGTCATCCTGTTCTGCGTCCTGTTCGGGTTGTCGATGGACTACGAGGTCTTCCTGCTGTCGCGGATGAAGGAGGTCTGGGATCAGACCGGCGACAACACCGAGGCGGTCGCCCGTGGGCTCGAGCGGAGCGGTCGGATCGTGACCTCGGCGGCGCTCATCGTGGTGGTGGTGGCCGGTTCGTTCGCCTTCGCCGACATCGTCCTGATCAAGGCCATCGGTTTGGGTGTGGCGATCTCGGTCGCGCTCGATGCGACGGTCGTCCGGGCCCTCCTCGTCCCGGCCACGATGCGCCTCCTCGGCGACTGGAACTGGTGGATGCCGACCTGGCTTGAGCGCCGGATCGCCAGTCGCTTGCCGGCGACCGAGGCCGAGACGGAGGCGGCTCTGCGATGAACGACCGCCGCCGGCTCTCCCGGGTCCTGCTCAGCCTGGCCGTCATCCTCGTGGTCGCAGGCTGCTCGGGGCCGGTCCTCGCCCAGCCAGTGTCCAGCCGCGCGCCCGCCCCATCGATCGGTCCCAGCGCCCAGCCGGCCAGCGACCCGCAGCCGATCGCCTTGCCGGCCGATGACAGCGCCCATCATCGGCTGACCGAGTGGTGGTACTACACCGGCCACCTGGTCGATCCGGCCGGCGCCCGATACGGCTTCGAGTACGTCATCTTCCGAGCCGAGCGGGGCGGTCTGCCGGTCAGCTGGGCGTCGCACCTGGCCATCACCGATGAAGGCCGGAGCGGGTTCCACTACGCACAGCGCAGCGAGATCGGCCCACAGGTGGACCGGGCGGCGGCGATCACGGCGGCCGGTGGAGTGCCCCCGGCGGGCTTCGACCTGGCTATCACCGGCACGAATGTCGGGTCGGGCGCGGGCCTCGATCCCGCGACCACCTGGCGGATGCAGGGCGCCGACGGCCACGACCGACTGTCCGCGACGGCGACCGTCGCAGAGGCCACCCTGGCCGGATCGCCCGCTGGGCTCGGCCTCGACCTGAGCCTGTCCGCGACCAAGCCGCCGACCCTCCACCACGGCGATGGCTGGATCGACTTCGGGCCGGCCGGTGGCTCCTACTACTACTCGCGGACGGCCATGACCGCCGCCGGCAGCCTGACCGTCGACGGCCAGAACTTCGTGGTCGACGGGCAGGCCTGGTTCGACCATCAGTGGGGCGACTTCATCTCGGTCGGTGGCGGTGGCTGGGATTGGTTCGCCGTGAACCTCGCCGACGGGACCGATCTGACCCTGTCGCTGGTCCGGGCCGCCGACGGGTCCTATCCCCTTGTCTACGGCACGCTGGTCGACCCGGACGGTCGGGCGCACAACCTCGACGCCTCGATGTTCACGGTCACGTCCACGGGTACCTGGCGGTCGGCCAAGACCGGCGCGGCCTATCCAGCCGGCTGGACGGTCGAGATCCCGAGCGAGCGGCTGCGCATCGAGCTGACCCCGACCGTGGCCGATCAGGAGCTCGATACCCGGCCGACGACCGGGGTCGTCTACTGGGAGGGATCGCAGGTCGTGCGGGCGACCCGGGCGGGAGCACCGCTCGGCGGCGAGGGCTATGTCGAGCTGACCGGCTACGGGCCCTAGCGGGTCACGGAGCGGAGGGCGGCGGGATCGTCAGGCGGTTGGCCGCGCCGAGCGTCTCGATCGCCGTCCGGGTGGCAGCGACCGAACCGAGCAGCTTGACCATGCGCTTGGCCGCGGCCTTGTACTTGGCACTGTTCGTTATCGAGACACCCAGGGCGTCGCGTGCGCTCGCGCGCAGCGCGTCGTAGCTGTCGCTGAGCTGAGCCCGGAGCGGGGCCGCGGCGGGCCACCCGCTGAGTCCGTCGGCGACATCGCTGCCCCACGCGGCGTCCGCGGCGATGGCCCGGATCGTCGTGGCGGCGGCCACGGCACTGAACGAACGTGCCTTGAGCTGCGACCTGAGGGCGGCGCCGGAGGCGGCCAGGCGATCCTCGACGGTGGCGGTCAGACGCAGTGCCTGGCCCGCGCTTGGCGGGACCGGTCCGCTGACCAGGCCCGGATCGATCGATGGGTCGAGGCTCGCCGCAGCGGCGGCGCTCGCCGCTGGCACGTTCCCGACGGCCTGGGCCGGCGATTGGATGAGGGCGATGCCGACCGCCAGGACGAGACCGACGACGAGGCCGCCGACGCAGCCGGCCACCACCAGCAGGCCGCCGCGCTGGAGGGGAACGCCGGCCAGGACGCGCAGGGCGCAGCCGGGACACTCGGTCTGGAACAGGCCCATCGTCCGTCCGCAATTCGGGCAGGAGACCTTGGGTCCGCGGATCGTGTCGTTGGCCGGGTTGTCGAAGTCGTCGTACGGCTCGAGGGCCTCGATCGGTTCGATCGATCCGGCTGGATCCGGGGCCTCGCTGGGCGCAGCGGCGGTCCGATTGCGAAGGCCCCGAAGGACGTTGATCGCCATCGTTCGACTGTATGCCTCAGACCGCGGATGGGCGACCGGACGATGGTCCCGTTGAGAGGGGTACCCGTTCCGGGATCGGCCCTGGGCTCGTTCGGGTCGGTGGATCAGGCGGGCGATCGGCCCGAGCGGAGCGACCCCAGAGCGACCAGCCAGCCGGCGACCACGGTCAGGCCGTAGGCCACGCACCAGGCACACACGGCATGGATGACGAACAGCTCGAGATAGGTCAGGTAGGCCACGAACAGGACCCCGAACAGGCCCAGCCCGTAGGCGCCCAGTAATGCCCGTCGATCGGCCCGGGCCGCCCAGACCAGTCCGAGGACGACGATGACGGCCGAGAAGAGGGCTCCGAACGCGGCGACGGGCAGCCCCAGGATGGAGCTGTACTCGCTCCGGGCGACATCCTCGCAGCCTTTGACCGGGCCGCACACTGGCAGCCCACCCGAGAGCTTGGTCGCGGTCAAGTACAGGGCGACGGCGAGACCCAGGGCGGCGATCAGGGCGATCGCCAGTCCCGTCCGGCGCGCGGTCATGGTGCGGTCGAGGACGGGCTCGCGGAACCGACGGGAGCACTCGACCCACCGGCCCCGGCGACGGTCGTGTCGATCAGCGTGAACAGGTCGTCCCATGAGGTGAAGGTGTCGAGCGGCACGATCTTGCCATCGAGGACCAGGGTCGGGGTCGATCGGACACCGGTCTGCGCGCCGACGCCGGTCTCGTCGGCGACCGCCTGGCGCTGTCCGCCCCCGTCGTAGCAGGTCGCCCAGACGGCGCTGTCGACACCGGCCGCGGCGGCGAACGCCTCGAGCCGCGCCCTCGAGAACCAGCCCTCATTCTCGCCGTTCTGGTTGGCATAGACCAGGGTCTGGTACTCCCAGAACTTGTCCTGCTGGTCGGCGCAGCGGGCTGCCGAAGCGGCATCGAGCGACTCCTGACCGATGAAGGCGTAGTCGTGGAAGGTGAAGCGGACCTTGCCTGTCGCGACATAGCGCTCGATCAGCACCGGCTCGACAGTCCGGCTGAACTCGCCGCAGGCCGGACACTGGAAGTCGGCCCACACATCGAGCGCGACCGGCGCGGTCGGAGCGCCGAGGGTCCGCCCATCGCGCGGGATCGAGGCCGGGATGGGAACAGCGGGCGGCCTGACCGCGGGGAGTGGCTCGCCGCCGCTCGCACTCGGCTGTGCGGTCGCACTGGGCACAGCGCCCGCGCTCGAATTCGGGCTGCCGGAGGGTGCGATGCTGGCGGCGTTGGAGCTGGGATTCGGGCTGATGCTCCCGATCCCGCCGTTCGAAGCGCGAGGAAGGTTGAGACCGACGATCACGGCGAGTGCGACCACGACGGCAGCGATCGAGATCAGGACGGTCGGTGAGCGCCAGGCGGCCCGACTGCCGGATCCGCTGGTCGAGCGCGATCCCGCCTGCTCGGCCCGGAGTGCGGCTCGGCGTTGACGACGATTACCCGGGACTGGTGCCTCGCCCGGACCGGGCTTCTTGGCGGACGTAGTCGGACTCCTCGGAGCGTTGGGCGAGTCCGTAGCCTACCGCACAACCCCGAAAGGGCCGCGTCCACCGTTCGGGCTTGTCAAACCATACTGAGACACGGTATCATCTGCCAGTGACCGACCCGACCGCCCTGATCGCCGCCCTGGACCGGGCCGGTTACCGCCTGACCGAGCCGCGTCGGGCGATGGCCGGCCTGATCGCGGACCGGAAGGGTCACTTCACGGCGGCCGACATCGAGGATGACGCTCGATCCCGCCGGATGGGCATCGGTCGGGCCACGATCTTCCGCTCGCTGGAGCTGTTCGAGGAGCTCGGTATCGTCGAACGACTCGATCTTCCGAGCGGCGAGCACGCCTACGTCCCGTGCGAGCCGATCCATCATCACCACATCATCTGCTCCAGCTGCGGACGGACCGAGGAGGTCGACGACCCGGGGATCGAAGCGGTGACCCGCGCGATCGGGCGCCGGAGCGGCTACCGGATCGACAGCCATCGCCTCGAACTGTTCGGCCAGTGCCCGGCCTGTGCCGTTGCGGCCGGCGCTCGATCCTCGCGACCGAGCTAAGGCGGAGCCCATGGATCGACCCGCTTCGCCGTGGCCCCGCCGATGAGACCAGATATCAGGACGTCGCTGGTCCTGGCGGCCATCGTGCTCCTGGCCGTCGCCTGCTCGTCGGGGAGTGGCTCGGCGCGCCCATCGGCGGCGAGCGGCCTCAAGGTCGTGACGACCACCACCGTCTTCGCCGACATCGTCCGGAACATCGGCGGCGACCGGGTGGCGGCGGACTCGATCATCCCCGCCGGCGTCGGGCCGGAGGACTACGAGCCGAGGCCGGACGACGCCCGGAAGCTCGCCGATGCCGGGCTCATCGTCAAGAACGGTGTCGGGCTGGACGACTTCCTGGACAAGTTGCTCGACGCCAACACGAAAGGGACGCCTCTGCTCACTCTCGGCGAGGGCATCCCGACCATCGACGTCGACGGCCAGGCAAACCCACACTTCTGGCTCGATCCGACCCTCGTCCGCGATCGGTACCTGCCTGCGATCACGGCCAAGCTGATCGAGCTCGACCCGGCCGGCCGGACCACCTATGAAGCCAACGCAGCCGCCTACTCGGAGAAGCTCGACCAGCTGGATGTGGCGCTGAAGGCGAAGATCGAGACGGTCCCGGTGACCGACCGGAAGCTGGTCACCTTCCACGACGCATTCCCGTACTTCGCCCGGCACTACGGCTTCGACCTGGTCGGCGTGGTCCTGGCCAACGTCGGCCAGGAACCCAACGCCGCCGAGCTGGCCGATCTGGTCGACAAGGTCAGGGCTGCCGGGGTCAAGGCCGTCTTCAGCGAGGTCCAGTTCAACCCGAAGCTGTCCCAGACCCTGGCCGACGAGGCCGGCATCAAGCAGGTCGTGACGTCGCTCTACAACGATGCCCTCGGGCCGGCACCGGCCGACACCTATCTTGGGATGATGGCCTGGAACGTCGACCAGATCGTCCAGGCGTTGAAGTAGCCCCGACAGCGGGAGGCGGATGATCCAAGCCATCGCCACGACGGTCGCCAGCCCGGTCGCGCCGGCCATCAGGATCCGCGACATCAGCGCCGGCTACGGCGAGCGGATCGCCCTGGATTCGGTCGACTTGGAGATCCCGGCCGGGTCGCTGCTGGCGGTCATCGGACCCAACGGTGCCGGCAAGAGCACCCTGCTCAAGGTCATCGGCGGCCTGCTCAAGCCACGCTCCGGAAGCGTCGAGGTCCTCGGCGGACCGCCCGGGGTCGAGGCCCACCGGGTGGCCTACGTGCCCCAGGCCGAGGCGGTCGACTGGCAGTTCCCGGTCACCGTGGAAGAGGTCGTGATGATGGGCCGGGTGCCCCGGATCGGCATCCTCCGACGACCCGGTGCCACAGATCGGGCGGCCGTGGCCGCGGCGCTCGCGACCGTCGGGATGGCCGACGCCGCAGATCGCCAGATCGGCGCCCTGTCGGGTGGCCAGCGCCGGCGCGTGTTCCTGGCTCGGGCGCTGGCGTCCGAGCCCGACTTGTACCTGCTGGACGAACCGGTGACCGGCGTGGATGCGACGACCCAGGAGGACCTCATGGACGTCCTCGAGGCCGAGACGCGCCGGGGCAAGACCGTGGTGGCCACGACCCACGACCTGGCCTGTGCAGCGCATCGCTTCCAGCAGGCGGTCCTGATCAACCGGCGGATCGTGGCGGCCGGGCCGGCCAATCTCATCCTGGATCAGCGCCTCCTGGCCGAGACCTACGGCGGCCACGTCCTGGTCGTTCCTGGCCTGGAGACCGGGACGATGCTCCTCGACGACGCCCACCACCACGACGGGTCGGCGGGCGAGACGCACTTCCACGAAGAGCATCCCCGATGACCATCGTCGACCTGTTCGTGGACCCGCTCGCCTATGGCTTCATGCAGCGCGGGCTGATCGCGGCCGTGATGGTCGGCACGGTCTGCGCGGTCATGGGCAGCTACGTGGTGCTCAAGGGCCTGGCCTTCATCGGCGATGCGGTCAGCCACGCGGCGTTCCCGGGCCTGGTCATCGCCTACCTCATCGGCATCCCGCTGTATGTCGGCGGGGCGGTCGCGGCGGTCCTGACCGCGCTGGCCATCGGGGTCGTGTCGCGTCGGGGCAACCTCCGCTTCGATACCGCGGTCGGCGTCCTCTTCGCCGGGATGTTCGCCTTCGGCATCCTGCTCTTCTCGACCATCAAGAACTACGTCGCCGACCTGTTCAGCTATCTGCTCGGCAATGTGCTCGGGATCTCAGCCGCGGACCTGGTCCAGATCGCCATCCTCGGGTTCATCGTCCTGGGGGTCATCGTGGTCCTGCGTAAGGAGCTTCTCTACGCGACCTTCGACCCGGCCGGGGCCGCCGCCTCGGGTCTGCCGGTGACGGCCCTCGAGTACCTGCTCCTGGCCCTGCTCGGGGTCACCATCGTGGTCAGCATCCAGGCGGTCGGGATCATCATGGTCGTGGCCATGCTGGTCACTCCGGCGGCGACCGCCCAGCTTCTGGTCGGGCGGTTCAGCCGGATGGCGATGCTGGCGGTGGTGATCGCCGTTTTCTCGGCCGTCCTGGGGCTCTACCTGAGCTTCTACCTGAACGTGGCTTCGGGCGCCTCGATCGTGCTCGTCCAGACGAGCCTGTTCCTGGTCGCGCTGGTCCTCTCGCCCCGCCAGGGACTGCTCGTTCGGTGGACCTCCCGACCGGCCTAGGGTCCCGCGGTCCGCGCCGAACGTACGGGGCCGGTTCAGAAGGATTCATCAGCCCACGCTGAAACCTTGGGCCGGATACTCGACTCGAACCAGGTGACAGCGCCTGCCACCGGGGAGTCCCATGAACTTCACCCACCGACCCGACCGACGTTCGCGCCAGCCATGCGTCTGACCGGACCGCGCTTCATGGTCCTGCTGGGCGTGCTCGGCCTGGGCATCGTCCTGGCCACGAACCAGATCGTGCCGGCGACGTCAGAGCACCAGGCCGGCCTGCGTCTGTGGCTTGCCGCCCGGGCGACCGGGATCGTGGCCTATCTGCTGTTGACCTTCCAGATCGTGTTCGGGCTGGTCCTCAGCCACCCGACCAACCAGACCACCTGGAAGCTGTCCAAGCGGCTGTTCCCATGGCACGAGAACCTGTGGGTGTTCGTGCTGGCCTTCGTCGGCGTCCACACGATCAGCCTCATCCTCGATCCGTTCAGCGGCTTGGGCGTGGCCGGAGCGTTCATCCCGGGCCTCTCGAGCTATCGCAGCTCGCCAGTGGCCCTGGGCACCCTGGCCACCTACGCCCTGATCCTGACCGGGGTCACCGCGCGCTATACCAAATTGTTGCCGGCCGGCTTCTGGCTCAAGATCCACCGCCTGGCCATCGGCGTGTTCATCCTCGCCTGGCTGCATGGGATCCTGTCGGGGACGGACACGCCGGCGCTGCGGGTCATGTACATCGCATCGGGACTGACCGTGCTCCTGGCGACCGCCTACCGCTACTGGGTGGCCCGCAAGGCCCGGCCGACCTTCTCGTCGTCGTTGCCGGAGGGCTCCAGCCCGGCCGTCCGGATCCAGGCCGAGGCCGAGGTGGCCTCATGACGACGCCGATCCGAGTCCTGGCCCGTCGAGGCATGATCATCGTGGCGGTCGTCCTGAGCCTGACGGTCGGCGCCATGGCCGTCCAGGCCGCGGCGGTCTGGACGGAGTCGTCGGCCCCCTTGACCGTCGCTCCGGTGTCGGCCTCGACCCTCGTCCAGCGGCTCAGCGACGAGCAGGCACGGGCGGCGGCCCTCGAGGACCAGATCAACGCACTGACCGAGCAGACCGCCCAGCTGACGGCTGCGCTCACGACCGCGACGGAGCGGATCGCCAGGGACGCCAAGACGGCCAAGACCCTGCGCGACAAGCTGGCGGCCGCCAAAAAGAGGTTGACCGCGCTCACGGGTGCAGGACGATGACCGAGCCTCGTCGGCCAGTCCACCTGGCGGTCGTCGTCGGACTCTCGGCCGGCGCCTACGCGCTGTCGTTGGCCGGGGTGACCGCCCTTCAGTCCGCCAGCGACCAGCGTCAGATCTCCGCCAATGGCCCTGCGGCAGATGCGGCCCAGCAGCTTCGTTCCGAGCACGACCGGCTTGACGACCGGCTGGTCGCCGCCGCTTCCGACTACGACGCCGCGACCGCCGCTTACTCCGAGATCTCGGACCAGTTGGCTGCCATGGAGTCACGGCTCGGGAAGCTCGCCGCGGAGGTTCGCAAGGTCCAGGGCAGCGCAGCCTGGACCCCGCCCCCGGCACCGGTCGCGAAGTTGCCGACTGTGACCAAGAGCGGATCCGGAACGAAAGCCGGACCCAAGCCCACCCCGAACGCGACAAGCGGCGCCTCGGGCCATTGACGACTGCCGAGCTGCCGGCCAGCGTGACCTTCGATCGACGGGCGATGGGCTCGCCCCTTCGACTGACCATGGTCGGCCGATCAGCGGCAGAGGCTAAGCGTGCCTGGTCCCTGGCCTCTGACGAGTTCGAGGCGGCCGAACAGGCCCTGTCCCGGTTCCGCGACTCGAGCGACCTGACCGCGATCAACCGCCTGGCTGGCACGGGAACGTCGAGGATCGTCGACCGCCGGTTGACAGCCGCCCTGATCGCAGCCGACCGGGCCGGCCGACTGACCGACGGTCGGTTCGATGCGCGCGTCCTCGGGGACCTCGACCGGCTGGGCTATCGGGGGACTCCGCTGACGTCGCCTGACACGTCGGCGGGTCCGCCCGCCGACGATCTTCGAGGCGCCTCGCCAAGCGCTATCACCCGTCGCTGGTTGGCCGTCGACCCGAGATCGTCGGCGGTGGCGGTCGAGACGCCGGTCGACCTCGGTGGGATCGGCAAGGGTCTCGCCCTGCGCTGGGCCTGGCGGCGGATCGTCCGAGCCGGCTGCCTCGAACGCGGCGGTGGAGCACTGCTCGAAGCCGGCGGCGATCTCGTGGCGGGCGGTTCAGCGCCCCAGGCCGGGCCGTGGATCGTCGCGATCGAGGATCCGACGGGTGGGGCGGACCCGCTGGCGATGATCGCCGTCGACCGCGGCGCCGTGACCACCTCGTCGACGCTGCTCCAGCGCTGGTCAGGCCGCGACGGGCGGCAGGTCCATCACCTCATCGACCCGAAGACTGGCGAGCCCGGAGGCGCGGGCCTGCTCTCGGTGACCGTCGCCGGGCCCGATCCAGCCTGGGCCGAGGTGTGGTCGAAGAGCCTGTTCCTGGCCGGGATGACTGGGATCGCGACGCTCGCGCGCGCTCGCGGGTCGGCTGCGTGGTGGGTCGATGCGGCCGGTCGGTTGGAGATGACCGCCGCGGCCAGGCACCGGACCAGCTGGGTCTCCGGCGAGGACTGACCCGACCTCAAGCGCCCGGCGACCGACCCAGCGACATCGCGTTCGCGAGCTCGGCAGCCGTCGCCATGCCTTCGCGCGCGCCGCTCCTCGTCGTGGCCAGGGCCCCGGCGGTCACCGCCCTGCGGACCGCCTCTTCGAGCGGGACCCCTTCGGCCAGGCCGGCGGCAAAGGCCCCGTTGAAGGCGTCTCCGGCACCGGTGCTGTCCACCGCGTCGACCCGCATCGGAGCGATGTCGACCGTCGCTTCGCGGCTGACCAGGAGCGCCCCGTTCGCGCCCAGGGTGACCACGACTGCCAGTCCGACCCCCGCACCGGCGGCCGACGACTCGAGCAGCCCCCGGGCCGCGCGGGCGACGTCCGCCTCTGCCGACCGACCGGCGTTCGAGGCTCGTCCGGAGCGCCGCGCGTCCGTCGCCGCGAGGGTCAGCAGCTCACCCTGGTTGGGGCTGATCACGTCGGCTTCGGCCAGGATCGTCCGGTCGATCCCGCCCGCCGGCGCCGGGTTGAGGATGGTCCGGGCGCCCCGGGCCCGACCGCTGCGCAGGGCCTCGCGGACCGTGGCCGTGGGGACCTCGTGGCAGACCAGGACCACGTCGCCCGGCCCGACCCCGATCCGCTCGAAGGCCGGCCCGATCGGTTCGGGCGCGACCTGCATGTTCGCCCCGGAAGCGACCGAGATGACGTTCTCGGCCCGCTCATCGACGAGGATCAGGGCGACCCCGGTGGGGACGCCCGGATGGATCGCCAGGTTCAAGACGTCGATGCCCTCGGCGACTAGGGCAGCCCGAGCCGCGGCCCCGAATGGATCGTCGCCGACCGCCCCGACGAACAGGACGGGGACACCCAGGCGGGCCGCGGCGACCGCCTGGTTGCCGCCCTTGCCGCCGTCGTGTCGTTCGAACGTGCCGCCGAGGACGGTCTCGCCCGGCGCCGGCAGGCGCTCGCTGCGGATGACCAGGTCGACGTTGACCGACCCGACGACGATGACCCGACCGCCACTCACCGGCCGGTCACGAACCGGTGATGAACTCGCCGCCGTCGACCCCGATGATCTCGCCGTTGATGAAGTCGACGCCTTCGCCGCTGAGCGCCACGATCGTCGCAGCGACATCCTGCGGCGTGGTCATCCGGCCGGTCGGGTTGCGACGCTTGGTGACCGCGATCATCTCGTCGTGCTCGGGGATCTTGAGCAGCGCAGGGGTCACGGTCACGCCGGCCCGGATGGTGTTGGCGGTGATGCCCTTGCCGGTCCGGGCCAGCTCCATCGCCAGCTGCCGGGTGTGCGACTCGAGGGCCGCCTTGGCCGACGAAACGACCCCGTACGACGGAACCACCCGGCTCGAACCCTCCGAGGTCATCGAGAAGATCTTGGAGCCCTGCTCCAGGAAGCCGCCCCGGTACAGGTCCTGGACCCAGTAGACGAGGCTGTTGGCCATGACGTCTTGGGTCATCTCCATCTTCTTGCGGTCGACGCCCGCCTTGGGGTCGTCGGTGATGAACGGGACGAGCGACCCGAAGGCCAGCGAGTGCATGACCACCCGGACGTACGGGTGACGGCCCTCGGCCTCAGACCGATCGAAACGCTCACGGAGGACGGCCAGGGCGTTCGCCCGCTTCTCGTCGTCGGCGGCGTTCATGTTGATGAACAGGGCTTCGGAGCCGGCCGCTTCGATGGCCGCCTTGACCTCCTCGACGTGGGCCAGCGCGGCCCGGAAGTCGAGATGGATCCCGAAGATGCGATAGCCGGCCGCAGCGAGGGCCTTGCCGGTCGCCTCGCCCATCCCGGACGATCCACCCAGGATGACGGCCCAGCGCTCGCGATCGTCGGACATCGGTCTCGCTCCTCCGTGGTTGGACGCGAGTGCGATGCTGCGCGCGCCGTCGGCTGTCGGTCGGCCGAGTCTAGCAGCGAGAGGCGGGCCTCGACGCTCCCGGTCCGTGACATCCTGCACACAAGTCCAGCCGACGCGATGAGCGAGGACGGGGTTGACGCCGGACTCGCGACCGAGCTACTTTGGCGTCGACCGAATTAGGTGATCGACGAAACAGCGGATGAACGAGGTCTACCGAGCCCTGAGCGATCCGACCCGACGCCGGGTCCTGACCCTCCTTCGCGAGCGCGACATGACGGCCGGGGAACTGGCGGCGAACTTCACCCAGAGCGCGCCCACGATGTCCGGACACTTCTCGGTGCTCAAGGAGGCTGACCTCATCCAGGCCGACCGGGTCGGCTCGACGATCACGTATCGACTCAACGTGTCCGTCCTCGAGGAGGCCCTCATGGCCTTGATGGATGCGTTCAGACTGGACCCCGAGAGGAGCTCCCGATGAACCTGCGACCGTTGCTGATCGTGATCGTCGGCACGGTGGCGACGACGCTCGGTCTGGCGGTCGTCGGCTGGATCCAGCTCCCCCCGGACGCCCAGGTGCCGATCCACTGGGGCATCGACGGGCAGGTCAACGGGTACGCCCCGAAGGCCGTCGGCCTGCTGCTCATCCCCGCGGTGACCGTCGGCTTGTCCGCCCTGCTCTACTTCCTGCCGAGGTTCGAACCGAGGGCGCAGAACCTCGCCCGGTCGGGACCGGCGTACGTCCGGATGTCGAGTGCGGTCCTGGTCCTGATGGCGGTCGTCCAGGTCGTCCTCGTGGCGTCGGCGCTGGGTCGGCCGATCGACGTCACGGCCGTGCTCAGCGTCGGGATCGGGGCGCTGTTCATCGTCCTCGGCGACCTTCTCGGGAAGGTCCGCAGCAACTTCATGTTCGGCGTCCGGACGCCGTGGACGCTGGCCAGCGATCTGTCCTGGAACAAGACACACCGGTTGATCGGCCGGCTGTTCGTGATCTTCGGGTTCGTCGTCATCGCGACCGGGATCTTCGGCGGCGGCTGGCCGTTCTTCGTCGTCCTGATCGCCGGGATCGCGCTCATCCTGGCCGTCGCCTTCGTGTACTCCTACCGGGTCTGGAAGGTCGACCCGAACCGTCAGAAGGTGGGTGAGGCCGGGTGATCGGGATCGACTCTCAGCTCTTGGTCCTCCTCGTCCCGATCGTCCTGGTCGAGCTGGGGCTGGCCGTCTGGGCGCTCTACGACCTGACCCGGCCCGGTCGTCGTGTCCGCGGCGACAGCCGGCTGATGTGGGGCGCTGATCGTCCTCCTCGTCTCGCTCATCGGGCCGATCCTGTACTTCGTGATGGGACGCCAGGAGAGCACCGCGAGACCGAAGGTCCGCCCGTCTGGCCGACCGATCCAGCCGTGTCCGCGGCGACGCCCACGGCTTCCACCGTCGCGGCTCCGGTCGCTCCGACCCCAACGCCGTCGGCCGCCCCGGTCGCGGCTCCGGTGGCTCCGGACCAGGCCCCGACGCCGGTCTCCCCGGTCGCGGCTGCGGCCGCGCCGGTCACTGGAGTCGTCGGCGATCGCCTGCCGCGGTCTGACCAAGCACTACCCGGGCGGGATCGTCGCCCTCGATCGGCTCGACCTGGACGTTCCCACCGGGTCCGTATTCGGCCTGCTCGGCCCCAATGGCGCGGGCAAGTCGACCACCTTGCGGATGCTCGTCGGATTGGCTCGGCCGAGCGCCGGGTCGGCCACCGTCGCCGGGATCCCGCTGGGCGGAGCCGGCCTGACCGATCGGATCGGCTTCCTGGACCAGGATCCGCGCTACTACGGCTGGTCGACCGGGCGGGAGCTGGTCGAGATGGTCGGTCGTCTCCATCGCCTCGACGGTCCCAGCCTGGACGAGCGGGTCCGGGAGGTGCTCGCCCTGGTCGGCTTGGTCGAGGTCGCCGATCGGCACATCGCGACCTACTCGGGCGGGATGCGCCAGCGGCTGGGGATCGCCCAGGCCCTGGTCAACCGGCCGGCGGTGCTCATCCTCGACGAGCCGGTCAGCTCCCTTGACCCCGAGGGCCGGCGCGATCTGCTGGCCCTGATCGGCCGACTGCGCGGTACCGCCACGGTCCTGTTCTCGACCCATGTCCTGGCCGATGTCGAGCGCGTCTGCGACCGGGTCGCGATCCTCGACCGCGGCCGGCTGGTCGTCGTCGGCCCGCTCGAGACGCTGCTCGACCGCTACGCCCTGCCGATCTACCGGGTCGAGCCCGAACCGGGCCAGGCCGAAGCGGTCCAGCGCCTGGCCGAGACCCTCCGAGCGACCGAATGGACGACCGACGTGTCGGTCCAGCACGGCCAGCTCCGGATCACGGTCAGCGATCCGGCCCGGGCCAGTCGCGAGTTGCTGCCGGCGATCGTCGCGGCCGGCGTGGCGGTGGCCGGCGTGGAGCGGGCCCGGCCGTCGCTGGAGGACGTCTTTCTCGAGCTGACCGGCGCAGCCGGGGCGGCCGACACGGCGGGCGTGGGGTGACCGGCTTCGTCGTGCTCATGCGCAAGGAGCTCATCGAGTCGTGGCGGACGCGCCGGTTGCCGGCGATCCTGATCATGTTCATCACCATCGGGTTGCTCGCCCCGCTCACCGCGAGGTTCCTGCCCGAGATCATCAAGGCCGCCCTCGGTGATGAGATCAGCGTCCCGCTGCCGACCCCGACGGCCTCCGATGCCGTGCTCCAACTCCAGAAGAACCTCGGCCAGCTGGGAGCCTTCGCAGCGATCGTCCTGGCCATGAACCTGGTCGCCGGCGAGCGCGAGCGCGGGACGGCCGCGTTCCTGCTGACCAAGCCGCTCAGCCGCGGCGCGTTCATCGCCGCCAAGCTCGGCGCCCTTGGCCTGGTCCTTGCCCTGGCGGTGCTCGGTGCGGTCGTCGTCGGTTGGGTCTACAGCGCGATCCTGTTCGCGCCGATGCCGGCCGCGGGCTGGCTGGTCCTGGGCGTGCTGACCTGGCTCGGGTTGGCGGTCTGGGCGGCGATCACCTTCCTGGCCTCGACGGTGACCGGCTCGGCGGCCGCCGCAGCCGGCGTCGGCATCGTGGCCCTCATCGTCCTGTCGCTGGTGTCGGCCGTGCCCCAGATCGGCCGCTTCCTGCCGCCGGGCCTCGACGGGCCGGCCCTGGTCCTGGCCACGGGTACGACCGATCAGCTGGACACGAGCACGCTGGCGACAGCGATCGGACGGGAGCATCGTCCTGATCGTGGTGTGCGCCGTCGGGGCGTGGCTGTCCTTCCGACGCCAGGAGCTGTAGACCGCCGGAGACCTAGATGACGCCGTCCGTCCGCATCGCGGCGACCGCGCTGGGAACGTAACCCAGTTCCTCGAGGATCTCGTCGGAATGCTCACCCAGCAGTGGCGGAGCGGTCCGGATCGACGCCGGGGTAGCGGCCAGCTTGAACGGGATCCCGACCTGCGGGATCGGCCCGAGCCGCGGGTGCTCGACCTCGAGGACCATGTCGCGCGCGCGGGCCTGCTCTGAGGACAGGGCCGTGAGGACGTCGTTGATCGGTCCGCAGGGGACCTCCGCGGCTTCGAGTCGCTCGAGCCACTCAGCGCTCGCGGCTGTTCGCAGCCGCTCGGCGAGAAGCGGACGGAGGGCGGCCCGGTGCTCCACCCGCGCCGGGTTGGTGGCGAACCGCGGATCGGTGGCGAGCGAGGCAAGTCCCAGCGCCGCGCACAACCGCGTCCACTGCCGCTCCGATCCGGCGGCGATGGCGATGGACCCGTCGGCCGTCTCGAAGGTCTCGTACGGGACGATGCTCGGATGGGCGTTGCCGAGCCTGCCCGGTGCAAGCCCGGTAGCGAAGGCGTTCTGGGCTTGGTTCACCAGCACCGCGAGGCTCGACTCGAAGATCGACAGGTCGATCCGCTGGCCTCTGCCGCTGGCGGGCGACCCGGTCAAAGCTCGTCCCGCGAGGGCGGCCAGGACCGCGACGGCTCCCTGCAGCCCGGTAACTACGTCGGCGATCGCGACCCCGACTTTCGTCGGCTGGCCGCCGTCGGCGTCGGCTGCGCCGGTGATCGACATCAGTCCCGAGGCAGCCTGGACCACGAAGTCGTAGCCGGGCTTGGCGGCGTCCGGGCCGGTCGTGCCGTAGCCGCTGATGGCCAGGTGGATGAGCCCGGGGTTGAGCCCGGCGAAAAGCTCATCAGTGAGGCCCAGCCGGGCGAACCCTCCGACCCGGAAGTTCTCGACCAGGACATCCGAGCGGGCAATCAGGCGACGCAGGACCTCCCGGCCGGGGTCCGTCTTGAGGTCGAGTCGGATCGAGCGTTTGTTCCGATTGATCGCGAGGTAATACGCAGCGACTCCCGGATCGTCCGGTCCCAGCCGGCCGGCCCCGACCCAGGGCGGCCCCCAGACCCGGGTCCCATCGCCCTCCGGCGGCTCGACCTTGACCACGTCCGCACCGAGATCGGCCAGGAGCATCGTGCAGTATGGCCCAGCCAGGACCGTCGAACAGTCCGCGACACGGATCCCGGACAGGGGGCCGGCGGATGGACCGGAGCTCGCGATGGACGACATCGGAGACTCAGGCCGTGGGCGACTCGGTCGTCGCCTCGGCGCCGGATATCGCCGGGTCCGGCCGCGCTGCCGGCTCACGGTCGGTGCGCGCTGCGACCAGGCGATCCAGCCGGTCGAGGTACGGCACCGCCCGGATCCGGCTGAGGATCTCCCGTGCCTCGATCTCGGCCAGCCGGGCGGCTTCCGCGCCGCGGGGCGCCAGGGCGACCACCTCGAGCAGCGCAAGAGCGAGGTCGAAATCGACCCGGAGCTCGCGCAGTCGACGGGCGGCGTCACGATGCAGCTCGGCCGCGGCGGGCCAGTCGCCTTCGAGCGCGAGGATGCTCGCCGCTGCCACATCCCCTGCGGCATCGAGAGCCGGTCCGCGCACGCCGAGGCCGACCAGTTCGGCATGGATCCGGGCCGCGTCCTCGAGGTTCCCCCGAGCGACGGCTGCTCGCGTCGCCCAGAGCAGCGCATAGGGCCGGTTCAGGTGGCTGACCCGGGCGACCTCGAGCCCGGCCGCCTGGGCGTCCTCGAATCGGCCTTCGGCCAGGGCGGCCATCATCCTGGCCAGCCCAAGGGAGGTCGCGTAGATCGGGTCATCCTCGGGAGCGTTCGAAGCCAGGGCTTCGATCCGGGCGGCGGTCGGTTCGCCACGCGTGGCCACAAGCTCGATCAGGACCGCCTCGAGGGTAGCCCGGTCGACGTCCGCGAGCTCAAGGGTGCTGCTCTCGGTCACGGCCGCGATAGCCCAGTCGAGCTCGCCGACCGAGAGCGCGGCCTCAGCCGTGTTGGCGACCAGGATGATCGCGATGTGCCGGTGGCCGAGTCGGACGGCAAGCTCGTAGCCTTCGCGCCCGAGCTCGAACGCCTGGCGTGGGTCGTATGCCGACAGGAGCGCGCACAGAGACACGGCCGCTCGCAGCCGGGTCGCGACGAACCCGTTGGTCTCTGCCAGCTGCTGGCCCGCCCGGACGAGTCCGATCCCTTCCCAGACTCGGCCGACGTTGTTCAGGCAGGCTCCCTTGGTGATGATCGCGTCGGCCAGGGTCGGCAGGAGGTACAGCCGTTCGCTGATGGCCAGGGAACGCTCCGCCCAGGCGATGGCCTGGACGGGGTCCTCGTGGAGTTGATGGGCACGAGCGATCTGAGCGGTCATCTCCGCGACGATCGGGGAGTCCGAAAGGGCCGGAACCAGCTCGGCATACGAAGGCTCCAGGAGACGCAGTGCATCGGCGGCGCGGAATGAGCTGAGCAGCGCGGTGGCCTGGGCAACGGTCGCCCGGGCCATGGCCTCGGGATCCCCACCGGCCCGCTCGATCTCGACGGCACGCCGAAGTGCCGCATCGGCCTCATCGAACCGGCTGGCGGCCGCAGCCGCGGCACCGATCCGCTCGAGGATATGGGCCTCCTCCGAAGGATCCGTCGTCACTGTCAACGCCCGTCGGAGGAAGGTGATCCCCTGGTCGTGCGAGCCGAGGGCGATCGCCCGCTCGGCGGCCGCCCGGAGCGCGATCCGGGCCTGGTTTGCAACGGCCTGGGCCTCGTCCCCCTCGGGCGAGGCAAGGTAGGCGTCGACATAGTGGGTGGCCAGCACTCCAGCCGTCTCGTCGTCGCCCATCTCCTCGAAGTAGTGGGCTGCAGCCAGATGGCGACTGCGTCGGTCCTTCTTCGACAGGGTCGAGTAGGCCACCTCCCGGAGGAGCGCCTGGGCGAACCCGAATTGGCCGCGCTCCGGCGAGCGGGGGTCGGTGTCTAGGAGCAGGATCTCGCGCCGGACCAGGGCCCGAAGCTGTGGCTCAAGCGCTTCTGGGATCTCGCCACGGAGAGCCGCCAGAGCGGCGACGGTGAACGTCTGACCCAGGACGGACGCGTCCTGGAGGACGGCTCGATCCGTCGCCTCCAGCGCGTCCAGCCGAGCTGCGATGAGCGCGTGCAAGGTCTCGGGGACGGCCAAGTCGCCCAGGTCGCCGGTCGGCCGGAAGGCGCCGTCCGCCTCCTCGAGCTTGCCCTCGGCGACGAGCATCCGGACCGTCTCCACGGCATAGAGCGGGATGCCTCCGGCCCGCTCGAGGATCGCCCGGACGGCACGCTCGGGGAGTCCCGGGACTAGCCCGGCCAGGAGCTGGCGCATCGCCGACTCGGTCAACGGCTCGAGCGACAGGGCCACGAAGTTCCGCCGCCCGGCACCCCAGCCGGCACGCCGGTCGAGCAACTCGGGGCGGGCCAGGGTGATGACGAAGATGGGGTGGCTGGTCGACCACTCGAGGAGATGGTCGATGAAGTCAAGCAGCCCGGGGTCCGCCCATTGGAGGTCCTCGAATACGAGGACGGCTGGACTCTCGGCCGCCACCCGCTCGAAGAACGTCCGCCAGGCCGCGAACAGCTCGTCGCGGTTGCGCGTCGACGCGTCACCGAAACCGAGCAGGGTCAGGAGGGCGGCCTCGATCCAGCGCCGCTCATCCTCATCGGGCACGAACTCGGCAAGGGTGGTCGCGATGCCGGCCCGAGTCGTTGCCTCGTCGTCCGTCTCGGCCAGGCCGGCCCGCCGACGGACCATCTCGCCGAGGGCCCAGAACGTCACGCCATCGCCCAGCGCCGGAGAACGACCTTCGTGCCAGTAGACGGTCTCGAGCACCCCATCGATGTACTTGAGGAACTCCCAGGCCAGGCGGCTCTTGCCGATCCCGCCATGGCCGGTGACCGACAGCAGGCGGGCCCGGCGCTCCCGCGAGGTGGCATGGAAGAAATCCTTGACCAGGCGGAGCTCATCGTCCCGACCGACGAATGGGGCCTCGAGGCCTTCGGTCCGACCCTGGCCGCCGCGCTTCGCGACCACCCGTAGAGCGCGCCAGGCGGGGACCGGGGCCGTCTTGCCCTTGAGTGCCTGCTGGCCGGCCTCTTCGAACACGATCGCCCGGTCGGTCGCGCGCATCGTCGCCTCGCCGACGAGGACGCTGCCGGGAGGAGCGACCGCCTGGAGCCGGCTCGCGGTGTTCACGAGATCGCCGGCGACCATTCCCTGGCCGGTTGCACCGACGGTCACCGCGGCTTCGCCGGTGAGGACGCCAGCCCGAGCCTCGAGGCCCCGGCCGTCCGGCCCTGAATCGAGTTCGCGTACAGCCGCGACAAGGTCCAGTGCCGCCCGGACCGCCCATTCCGCGTCGGCCTCGCGGATGACGGGCGTGCCCCACACCGCCATCACGGCGTCGCCGATGAACTTCTCGACGGTCCCGCCGTAGCGTTCGATGACCTCGCGGGCGGTGTCGAAGTAGCGGGTCAACAGGTCGCGCACCTGCTCGGAGTCGCGATCGGCGGCCAGCGTCGTGAAGCCGACCAGGTCGGCGAACAGGATGCTGACCACCCGACGCTCGGTCGTGGCTCCGACGGCCATCGACCGCGAGGCGCCTTCCACGAGAGTCGCCGTCAAAGCGTCGAGGCTGGGACGGATCGTGGTCGTCGACTCGAGCCGTGTCCCGCAGTCGGAACAGAACTTCGCACCTGGGGCGTTCTGGGCGCCGCAGTTCGGGCAGCCCGAGGCAAGGCGGTTCCCGCATTCTGAACAGAACTTGGCCCCGACGAGGTTCGCGCTACCGCAGCTCGGGCAAGTCAACCCGGATCCTCACTCCCGATGGATTCATCGCGCAGCGTAGCCCGGTGCGTGGTGAGGCGTCGAGGCTTCGTGCAGACCGAGGCTCCGCGTCGCCGGGTGGACTAGGATTCGCTGATGACCGAAGCCCATCGACTCACCCTGATGACCGTCCACGCCCATCCCGACGACGAGACCATCGGCACCGGTGGGGCGATGGCCAAGGCGGTCGCCGCCGGGCGCCGGGTCGTGCTGGTCACCGGCACCCGAGGAGAGTTGGGCGAGATCGTCGTTCCGGACATGGATACGCCCGACAACCATCGCCGCCTGGGCGAGATCCGGGCCGGCGAGCTCGAGCGGGCGATGGACGTCCTGGGCGTGACCGAGTGGGAGAACCTCGGTTACCGCGACTCCGGGATGATGGGCACCGAGGGCAACCGCGACCCGCGGTCCTACTGGCAGGCCGACGTCGACGAGGCGTCCCGGCGCCTGACCTGGCTCGTCCGGCACTATCGACCCGACGTGATGACCACCTACAACGCCTTCGGCGGCTACGGCCACCCCGACCACATCCGGACCCACGATGTCGGGATCCGGGCGTTCGAACGAGCCGGCGACGCGGCCTGGTACGCGGACCAGTTGGCCCCTGAGCACGGCGGGACGGGACCGGCCGAGGCCGACGGTGGACTCGCCCCGTGGACGGTATCCAAGCTCTACGAGCAGGCGATCCCCGCCTCGGTCCGGACCAAGATGGCCGAGCGCCTCAAGGACCTCGGCCAGAAGAGCTTCTGGGAGCCGCCCGAGGACGCGACCCCCGAACAGCTCGCCGAGTTCGAGGAGTACACGGCGAAGATGCTCGTCCCGGACGAGTCGATCACGACCTGGCTGGATATCTCCGGCCGGCCGCTCGAGCAGAAGTGGGCGGCCATCCACGAGCACGTGACCCAGATCAGTGATCAGAGCCCGTTCATGCTCATGGGCCTCGACGGCTGGCGGGAGAGCTGGGCCAACGAGGCCTACATCCTGCGCGAGTCACGGGTCGAGACCAGCCTGCCCGAGACGGACCTTTTCGCCGGACTCGACTGATCGCGATCGCCTCGGCGACGTCCCGGCCGCGGGCGGTCCGCGCGCCTGGCTCGACCGTTAGCGGGCCTTCAGTGCGTCGCGGATCTCGGTCAACAGGACGACCTCGTCGCTCGGGCCGGCCGGCTCCTCGTCCTTGATCATCACCTTGGCGATGACGTACACCACGAGCGCCACGATGACGAAGGTGATGACCGAGTTGATGAACGAGCCGTAGCGGATCGCGACCTCCGTCTTGGGGTCGCCGTTGACGGCGGCCAGCAGGACGATCTTCATGCTCGCGAAGTCGACGTTGCCGAGGAGCCGGCCGATCGGCGGCATCAGGATGTCGTTGACCAGCGAGTTGACGACGTTGCCCAGGGCCACCCCGATGATGACCCCGATGGCCAGGGCCAGTGCGTTCGTCTTGAGCAGGAATTCCTTGAAACCGCCCATCGCTCGATGCCTCCTCGTTGCCGCGACGCTACCAGGGGAGCAGCTTCCTCGATGCGTCGAAGAGCTGGCCCATCACCACCCGACCCGTCCCGGCCGGGTCCATGAAGTTGGGCTGTGACTTGTCCAGGATGACGTGCGGCCGGATCCGGACCTGGGCCAGGTCGCTGCCCCGGAAGGTCAGCTCCAGGGTGATCCCCTCCATCGTCGGTTCGGACCAGTCCTGGTCGAAGACCAGGTTGCCCAGCGCATACCAGATCGGCTTGCCCTTGTAGACCTCCATGGCCCCGACCCAGTGAGCGTGGTTGCCGATGACCATGTCGGCACCGGCGTCGATGACCGAGCGGGCCAGGGCCTGCTGGGCGGCGAACGGCTTGGGGCTGTACTCGGTGCCCCAGTGCGGGTAGACGATGACGACGTCTGCCCCGTTCGCCCGGGCCTTCTTGATATCGGCCTTGACCACGGCCTTGCTGAGCTGAGCGCTGCCGGCCTTGGATGGACCGGCCCCATAACTCTTGGCGATCGTGTCGTAGCCCAGGATGGCCACCTTGACCCCGTCGATGGTGGCTGTCGCCGGGGTCCGCGCCGCGTTCAGATCCTTGCCGGCGCCGGTCGACTTGATCTTGTACTTCTTGAGGTTCTTGACCGTGTCCAGGATGCCCTTCGCGCCGGCGTCCCCGATGTGGTTGTTGCCGATCGAGACGATGTCGAAGCCGGCCTTGGCCAGCCCGGCGATGAGCTTGGGATCGGCAGAGAAGCTCGTCCCTTCGGTGTGGTAGCGGAACGCATCCGGGGCCGGGTTCTCGAAGTTGGCGACGGTCAGGTCGGCCGACTTGAGCAGATCGCGGACCGCCCCGGCGTGACCCGTCCGCTTGGTGGTCGGGACCGGGTTGTGGAGGGCCGAACAGCAGGTTCGACCGGTGATCGTGGCAGTGCCGCCGTTGAACGGGAAGTCGGCGCCTTTACCCTGGAACTTGACCACCTTGGCTACCCCGCGGTCGAGCATGATGTCGCCGCCGGCCACCATCGTCCAGGTCGTCGCGGGGTCGTAGGGCGGAGCGGCACTGGCCGCCAGCAGGGGGTTGAGCGGCCAAGCCGTCAGGCTGTCCACCCGGTCGACCCCGAACAGGCTCTTGGTCCCCCAGGCCAGCGCCCGCACGGCCGGGGTCACCTGCTCCGCGCGCAGGAAGGCCAGTCGGTCGCGGTGCTTGGCCAGGTCGGCGGTCAGGGTGGCCGCATCCTTGACCCGGATGATCGTGCCCGCTCCGGACGGCGTCGGATCGCCGAGGACGGCCAGGATGGCATCGGCGTCGGCCTCGACCAGTTCGAGCGCGGCATAACCGCCCTGCTTGGCGCTGACGGCGTCGTTGACGGAAGTGGCGTTGGCGCTCACCTCGGTCGAGCGGAAGTCGACGACCGGCACGATCGGGATCGGGCCGATCGCTCCGACCGCCGACGTCGGCGCTGGCGAAGCGGTGCCCGGCGATGCCGAGGCGGACGCGACTCCGCCGCTCGCGCCGGGCGAGGCCGAGCCGGCCCCATCCGAAGCCGCGGCCGCGACGTTCGAGGCCGTCGGTCCGGGCGTCCCGGACGGACCGCTGCCTGGGCCGGCCAGGAGGATGACCCCGACCGCCAGGACGGCGACCACACCGACCGCGATGGCCACCGGTCCGATGCCCGGGCCGCGCCGGCCCTGGTCGATCCGGTGGGCATGGGTCCGGCGACGACGCGGTTCGCTCACCCGCGGAGTCTGCCAGAGAACCGTCATGGCATGGAGAACGCCCCGTCCGGGCGGGAGGACGGGGCGTAGGAAAAAGCGTCGATGGCGGACCCGACCGGATTCGAACCGGCGATCTCCAGCGTGACAGGCTGGCATGTTGGGCCGCTACACCACGGGTCCGTTGCAGCGAATGCGGAGGATAGCAGGTGACGCTCGGGTTGTCGCACCTCGGTGAGCATCGGCCGGCCCGACTTTATACTCGGCTCGATGCGCCTGATCGACCTCCGTTCCGACACTGTCACGGTCCCGACCGACGAGATGCGCCGGGCCATGGCGACGGCCGAGGTCGGTGACGACGTGTTCGGTGACGACCCGACCGTCCGTGCCCTCGAGGAACGGGCGGCGGAGCTGCTGGGCAAGGAAGCCGGCCTGTTCGTGTCGAGCGGGACGCAGGGCAATCTCGTCGCCCAGCTGGCCCACCTCGGTCGTGGTCAGGAGACGATCGCGGCCGAGAGTAGCCATATCGTGATGGACGAGGCCGCCGGCCATGCGGTCATCGTCGGGACGAGCGTCCGGACCCTGCGCGAACGGCCCGACGGCACCATCGACCCGGCCGAGATCGACGGCTCCTTCCGCGACCCAGAGGACCCCCACGAGCCGATCAGTGGACTGGTCACCATCGAGAACACCCACGCGCACTCGATGGGTCAGCCGCTGTCGGTCGAGTACACCGCCGAGGTCGCCGCGGTCGCCCATCGCCACGGCGTTCCCCTCCACGTGGATGGCGCCCGATTCTTCAACGCCGTCGTCGCCCTGGGTGTCACGCCGCCCGCTCTGGCCGGTCCGGCCGACAGCCTGACCTTCTGCCTGAGCAAGGGTCTGGCCTGCCCGATCGGCTCGGTCGTGGTCGGTTCGCGCGACTTCATCTGGCGCGCCCGGCGTGGGCGCAAGCTGGTCGGCGGAGGCCTCCGCCAGGTCGGCATCCTGGCTGCCCCCGGGCTGCTCGCCCTGCGCGACGGACCGAGCGGGATGATCGAACGCCTGGCCGAGGACCACGCCAACGCCCGGCGGCTGGCTGACGGCCTGGCCGAGCAGCCCGGGATCGTGTCCGCGGGCGGCATCGCCCAACCCGACGACGGTCCGTTCGACCCCGGGCGAGTCAGGACGGACTTCGTGATCTTTCGGGTCGAGCGCTCGCGCGCCGCATTCCTCGAGTCACTCCGTGCGCGGAACGTCCTGATGGTGGAATATCCCCACGGTCAGGTCCGGGCCGTGACCCATCACGGGATCGAGCCGGACGACATCGAGACCAGCCTGGCTGCCGTCAGCGCCGCCCTGCGCGAGACGAGCCCTGCGACAGCCGGCACCCACTGACGCATCTGACGCACTGACGACCGTCGCCGGAACGGTCGCCTCGGGGAGGGATCCAACGTGACCCACGACGCGCTCGACGACCTCGACCTTCCGCGGCCCGCGCCGACGGCCGATCGCGGCCCCCTCGACGACCGGTTCTACGACCTGGTCGAGGCACGCTTCCGACGGATCGTGCGCGACCATCCCGACTTCGCCACGTTCATCGGGATCCACACCGAGGACCGCCGCCTGGCCGACGGCGAGCGCGACGCCGTCCTGGCTGAGATCGCCGACGAACGCGCCCACCTGGCCGCGGTCGAAGCGCTCGACGTCGCCGGCCTCTCGAGCGAGGCACGTTTCGAACGGGATCTGGAGATCCACAACGTGCGCCGGGACCTGTTCGATTCGGAGGTCCAGCGGTTGTGGGAACGACGCTCCACCGCCCTGGATGGCATCGGCGATCCCCTGTTCGCCCTGTTCGCCCGCGACTTCGCCCCGCTCGACGAACGCCTCGATGCCATCGCCAGCCGGCTCGAGGCCGCGCCGCTCTTCCTCGAGCAGAGCAAGAGCCGGGCGGTGGTGCCCCAGGTCCGCCTGTGGCAGACCATCGAGATCGAAACGGCCGGCGAGATCCCGACCCTGTTCGACGAGATCGCCGCTGCCGGCGTGGGCGTCCTGGCTCCGGCCGAGACGCGCCGGCTCGAGGCCGCCATCCGGGCGGCCAAGGCAGCCGTCGCCGACTATCGAGTCTGGCTCGAGGGCACCCTCGCCGGTGGGACCGACGACTGGGCCCTCGGCAGCGACGCGTACGACCAGCTCATCGGGCTGCGCGGCTTCGACGGCCTCGACGCCGATGCGATCTTGGCCATCGGCGAGGAACAGCTCGAGCTCAACCGGGCCGGCCGGATCGCGGCCGCCCGGGAGATGGATCCGGACGTCGACGAGGCGACGGTCATCGGGCGGATCAAGAGCGACCACCCGGCGACCTTCGCCGAGGCCCTGGACGCCTATCGCGACGTCATGTTCCGGGCCCGCCAGCACCTCATCGACCGGGACATCGCGACCGTCCCCGATGACGAGCGGATCGAGGTCATCGCGACACCCGAGTACATCCGCAATGTCATCCCCTTCGCCGCCTACTTCGATCCGCCCAAGTTCGACACGAACCCGAATGGCATCTACATCGTCACGCCCTCGGTCGGCAACGACCCCAACGCGATGCGCGAGCACAACTACAGCTCGATCAGCAACACCAGCATCCACGAGGCCTACCCCGGCCACCACCTCCAGCTGTCGGTGGCGGGCAAGCATCCCAGCCTGACCCGGACGCTGACCAATGCGCCCGAGTTCGTCGAGGGCTGGGGGATGTACTCCGAGCAGATGATGCGCGAGCAGGGCTTCGACGACGCACCGAACTTCCGGCTCAACATGTACACCGACGCGATCTGGCGGGCCTGCCGGATCATCCTCGACGTGCGCATGCACCGGGGCGAGATCGGGGTCGATGAGGCCATCCGGTTCATGGTCGATCGGACCAGCTTCGAGGAGCCCAACGCCCGGGCCGAGGTCCTCCGCTACACCTACACCCCGAGCTATCAGCTGAGCTACCTGCTGGGCAAGGTCCTGCTCCTGCAGCTGCGTGCCGATGAGCAGGCCCGCCTGGGCGATCGGTTCTCGCTCAGGACCTTCCACGACACGCTGCTCCGCAACGGCAGCCTGCCGGTCAGCTTCCATCGGCGGCTGCTGACCGCTGACGTTGGCCGTTCGGGCCTCCTCGGTGGCACCGGCACTGACCGCATCGCAGCGCGCTAGCGGGTCGTGCAGGTCATCCCGGCGATCGATCTCGAAGGCGGCCGGTCGCGCATCGTCTACTGGCCGGGTGCCTCGACCGGCGAAGGGACGCCGACGGATCGACCCGACCGGATCGTCGCCCGGTTCGTGGAGCAGGGGGCGCGGCTGGTCCACCTGGTCGACTTCGACGGGGCCCGGGCCGGCGCCCCGGTCAACCTGGAGACGATCGGCGCCGTCGCGGGCCGGGTCGCGGTCCCCCTCCAGGTGGCCGGCGGGATGGAGAGCGCTGACGCCATCCGGCTGGCCTTCGCAGCTGGGGCGACCCGGGTCGTCCTGACCATGTCGGTCGTCGAGGATCCGAGTCTCCTGGCCGACTGCCTGTCGGTCGCCGGCGATTGGTTGGCCGTCGGGCTGGATCCGCGACCCGATCGGCTGGCCGCGTTTCCCTGGAAGCGGCCGACCGTCCCGAGCGTGGAGCTCCTCGTGAGCGAGCTGGTCGACCGGGGCGTCCGTCGGTTCGTCCTGGGCCACGGTGGATCGGAGGCGGACCACGCCCTGCTGACTCGGCTCGTTCGGTCGTACGATGCCGACATCCTCGTCGCCGGCGGGGCCACCGACGCAGCCGCGATCTCGCGGGTCCGCGACGCCGGCGTCGCCGGTCTCATCCTCGGCCAGGCGCTCCTGTCCGGTGCCATCGACTTCCCCGCCGCCCTGGAGGCTGCCGCATGACCCGTTCTCACTTTCGTCACTCGGTCGTCCTGCTCGGGGCGCTCGTGCTGGCCGTGTCGCTGGCCGCTTGCTCGAGTGGTGGTGGCAGCTCAGCTGCTCCGTCGGCGGCGGCCGGCGCCTGCCCGACGTCCCAGCCGGCCCCGCTACCGGCCGGCGAGAAGCGGACGGTCAAGATCGACACGGCCCAGGGGCCGATCACCATGGAGATCGACGCCGATCTTTCGCCCATCGCTGCCGGCAACCTGGTCGCCCTGGCCGAGTGCGGCTACTACGACGGCGTCGTCTTCCATCGGCTCGTCCCGGGCTTCGTCATCCAGGGCGGCGACGGCGAGTTCGGCAGGGTCGGGGCGGACGGCAAGCTGGCCCACGCCGAGAAGGCCGGGACGGGTGGGCCCGGCTACACCATCAAGGATGAGCCGGTGACCACGCCGTACGCTCGGGGGACGGTGGCGATGGCCCGGACCAGCGAGCCCGACTCGGTCGGATCGCAGTTCTTCATCGTCCTCGACGACGCGGCGGCCGCGTGCCCTGTCATCGGCCAACACCTACCAGATCATCGGCAAGGTCACCGCCGGGATGGACGTGGTCGACAAGATCGCCGCGCTCCCGAACGCCGGCGAGGCTGCCGGCAACGCCGCCATCGACCCGATCCCGATGACCAAGGTCAGCGTCAGCAAGTAGATCGAGCAGCAAGCAGGAGGCACCATGACCCGCGCGACAATCGCCACCGAGATCGGCGACATCGACGTCGAGCTGTTCGACGAGAACGCCCCGAAGACCGTCCAGAACTTCGTCGACCTGGCCAACAAGGGCTTCTACGACGACGTCATCTTCCATCGGGTCATCCCCGGCTTCGTCATCCAGGGCGGTGACGGCGAGTTCGGCAAGAAGGCGACCCTCAACGCCGGCCGGGTCGGCACCGGCGGCCCCGGTTACAAGTTCGCCGACGAGCCGATCAAGGGCAATTACCTCAAGGGTTCGCTGGCCATGGCCAACTCCGGCCCGAACACCAACGGCAGCCAGTTCTTCATCTGCACTGACGACCTGAGCGGTCGGCTGCCCAAGAACTACACCCTCTTCGGGCAGGTCACCAGAGGCCAGGATGTGGTCGATCGGATCGTGTCGGCGCCGCGCAACTCGCGCGACCTGCCCGACGCCCCGGTGGCCATGACCAAGGTCACCATCCTCGAGGACTGATCTGGCCGTCCGCGAGGGAAACCTGCCTGAACTGCCAGAAAGGTTAAGGAATTTTCACCACAGAACCTGACAAAACCCTTGGAATCAGGCCCGCCAGCAGGTACAGTCAGGGAGCTGCGAAAGCAGCCGCTGCCCCAGCTTCAAGGTCATGGGTAGGTAGGGTCAGGGTAGTCGGTGTAGCCGACGTGATAGATGCCTTTGTGGCGTGGCAGAAGAGTCCGTTTCGGCGGACACCTTCACCGGGACAGCATCGGAGCGGTTCTCTTCGGAGAACCGCTCCGAACTTGTTTCTGGCAGCTCGTGCTGTGAGGGACGCGCCCAGGATGGTCGAGATGGAACGTCCTCGAGGTCGCCTCACTGGATGACCTCGGATAGAATGGCCGCTCGCTGATCGCGCGCCTGTAGCTCAGTGGATAGAGCGTTGGGTTCCGGACCCAAAGGTCGCAGGTTCGAGTCCTGTCGGGCGCGCCATTTCAACCTTTTCGGGCAGCGCCAGCGCCAAACCGTGCGCGTAGGCCGCCTGGGTCAGCCGGACACCGACGATCTCGGGCCCGCGACCGTGATTCGTTCGTAGATGGCGTGCATCAGTTCTTCCCTCTCCTTGGGTACGTCTGCGACCTGGAAGGACTCACCGAGGGCGCGGAGCCACTCGACTGCGCGATGGCCAGGTAGGCCCGGGGCCGTGCGGTCCACGATGGCGTCGCGCTGGGCCCGGAGCGCCTTCAGGCGCATCAGATAGGTGTCGTCGCCCAGCAGGCCGCCCGCGTGTTCGAGAGCCAGCTCGCGGATCTGCCGGTCAATCCGTGCCCGATCGATCGCGACCGGCTGCTGGGTCGAGCCGAGGGCCGCGATGACCGATGCCATGGTCACGTCATCGAGCGGCGCCTGCCAGCAACCCGGCACGGATGATCGGTTCGCCGAGTGCTTGTGCGTGATCGCGCATTGTTCCGGCCGTCATGCGGCAACCTGCACGTCCGCCACGCGCTCGTCGGCGATGATCCGCCCGTCACGCATCCGGATGATCCGGTCGCAGGCGGCGCCAACCTCCTGGTCGTGGGTGACGATGAGCACGGTCTGCCCGCGCTCACGGTTGAAGCGACGGAGCAGGCCCAGGACTTCCGCGGCCCGGGATGAATCCAGGTTGCCCGTCGGCTCATCACCGAGGATCAGCTTCGGGTCGTTCACGAGGGCACGGGCGATGGCCACGCGCTGCTGCTCGCCCCCTGACAACTCCATCGGCCGGTGCCCCGCTCGCTCGGCAAGGCCGACCGACGCCAGCGAGGCGCGCGCAGCCACACGGGCTGCCGAACCGGACGTCCCGGCATACTCGGCGGCGAGGGCCACGTTCTCCTCGGCGGTGAGCGTCGGGACCAGGTTGAAGGACTGGAACACGAAGCCCATCGATCGAGCCCGGATGGACGTTCGCTCGCGGTCCGAGAGGGTCGTCGCATCGACCCCATCGATGCGCAGGGTCGGGGCCGGGCCGTCGTCGGTATCCGGCGCGTGGAGCAGCCCGAGCAGGTGCATGAGCGTGCTCTTGCCGGAGCCTGACGGCCCCATGATCGCCACCATCTCGCCGGCGGCGATGCTGACGTCGACACCCTGCAGGGCATCGATGCTGGTCCGGCGCGACAGCCGGTAGGTCTTGCGCAGGTCGGTCGCTTCGATCAGGTTCATCGTTCGCTCCTTCGTCGTTCGGTCGTTGGTCATTCGTAGCGCAGGGCCGACACCGGGTCGAGCCGTGCGGCAGTCCAGGCCGGGATGATCCCGGCCACCATCCCGAGGATCGTGCTGAAGCCGACCGCGAACGCCGCGGTCTGTGCGGTGAGGTCGAAGAGGACGGTGCCGCTCGATCGGCCGGCCTCGTTGACCAGGACGACGACCGCAGCGCCCAGGCCGAGCCCGATCAGGCCGCCCAGCAGCCCGATGACCCCGGCCTCGGCGACGAGCTCGCGGACGATGCGTCGCCGGGAGCCGCCGATGGCCCGCCGGATGCCGATCTCGCGGGTCCGCTCGGCCACGCTCATGGCCATCGTGTTGATCACCGACAGGCCGCCCACGATGAGGCTGATGGCGGCCACCCCGATGATGATCGCGTTGAAGATCACGGTCGTGGCGCCGACCGTCTTGGAGAACTCGGCGCCGGTCATGGTCGCGCTGTTCTCGACCGCGGCCTCGATCTCCGCGGCCACCGTCGTCGGGTCGGCACCGACTTCGGGGAAGACGACGATCTGGTTGGCCAGCTCGTCCGCCTTGAGCGACTCGGCGACGAGTGGGGGCAGGTCGCCCAGGTACAGCGCCTGGGCCGTCGAGAGCGGGATGAAGCCGTTCGTGTCGACCGTGGTGAGGGTGGGTTGCAGGGTCCCAAGGACCTCGAAGGACTCGCCTCGGATGTCGACCGTCCCGCCGGCGACGACGCCGTACTTGCGGGCGATGCTCGACCCCAGGACCACGACGTTGCCGGTGTCCTCGGCGATGAGCTGGCGTCCCGTTGCCAGCTCGGGTGTGAACGTCTCGAACCCGGCGTCGGCGCCCGGGATGGTCCCGACCAGGAAATCTGGCGCGCCGAGCCCGATAGTGGGATCGGGGTCCCACGGGAACTCGACCTTGGGCTGGACGGCACCGACGCCGTCGAGGCCGGCGATGATCTCGACGTCGTCGAGGCGCATCGGCGACGAGCCGAAGGCCACGCCGTCGGTGACGACGATCTTGTCGGCGAAGTATTCGCTGCCCAAGCCGACGAGGCCGTTGATCTGGTTGGCCAGCGAACTGAACACCACGAGTGCCCAGATGCCGATGGTGATGCCGGTGATGGTCAGGCTCGTGCGCAGCTTGCGCCGCGAGAGCTCTCGGAGGATTCGCATGACTACCCTGCTTTCAGGCTGAAGGGGGGATAGCGGTCGGTCACGAGCAGGAACGCGTAGGCGTTCACGCGCAGGCTCCACCGCCCGACGCCGACCACGTAGTTGAAGAGCGGCTGGGGATAACGCCCGGTCATGAGGATCGCGAACCAGGCGATCACGATGGCGAGGGCCGCTCCGATGATCAGGACGATCAGCGCGACGTAATGGGGGATCGCCAGGAACCACTTGACCAGTGGAAGCCAGCGGTTCAGGTCGCGATCGACCTCTGGATACTCGATCTCGAGGTGCACCGATTGCTCCTCGACAGTGGACGGATATCGGTCCGTGAGCAGGGCCACGTAGGCACCGACGCGGGTGCCGAAGCGGGTCAGCTCCCGTGCGAAGTCGAACCACCAGCGCGGGTAGCGCATGCGGATGACGATCATCAGCGCCGTGGCGAAAGCCAAGCCAGCGAGCAGTCCACCGCCGGCTCCGACAATTCGCTCACCGGCTGCGGTGACCATCATGTGGGTCCCGCTCCCCGTGATCACTCCGAGGACGATGGCGATCGGTATGACCCAGATCAGGCGAAAGAAGGTCGTAACCCGATCAAGGCGTTCGGGGTAGTCAATGGTCAGACGAGCCGCGTACGGCCCCACTGGCGCCTTCACGACGCCACACTCGCCGGCGTCAGCGCGGCCAGCGCGCCGCGGTCGCTGATGCTGATGATGACCTTGCCCCGGGCACGTCCGAGTTCCAGGTAGCGGATCGCCTCGGCTACTTGGTCGAGGCGGTAAGTCCGGTCGATGACCGGCACGATCTTTCCGTCGTCTGTCAGCTGCGCAAGGACGAGCAGGTCGGCACTGCTCGGAGCGGTCGTGAACGAGACGATCCTGTGGCTCGTGAACCGCGTCAGCACCACGGCAGCCAGGATGTGACCGAACGGCCCCACCCAGCGGTTGGTACCGACGTATGACAGCAACAGCGTGCCCGTCGCGGTCAGCGCGCGTCGTCGAGCCGACAGTGAGTGGTTGCCCACGAGGTCCAGGATGACGTCATACCGACTGGCTGACTCCGTGAAGTCCTCGCTGGTGTAGTCGATGACGTGGTCGGCGCCGAGTGATCGAACCATCTCGACGTTCGGGCCGCTGGTCACCGCGGTCACCTCGGCGCCCAGGACCTTGGCGATCTGCACCGCATAGGTGCCGACGCCGCCCGAGGCCCCATTGATCAGAACCCGCTGCCCGGGCTGGACCTGTCCGGCATCGCGAAGCCCCTGGAGTGCGGTGAGCGCGGCCAGCGGCATCGCGGCGGCCTGTTGGAAGCTGAGGCTCGACGGCTTGGCCGCCAGGGCGGTGTCCGGCGCCGCGACGTACTCCGCGATCGCGCCGGGGACGCTCCCGTAGACCTCGTCGCCGGGGCGGAAGGCGGTCACCAAACTGCCTACCGCCGCCACACGACCGGCGAGGTCCGTGCCCGCGACGGCGAACTGGGGTCGACGCGGGCTAAAGCCGAGTCCGGAGCCCGCGACGCGCATCAGATAGGGGCGGCCGCGCAGGATGAGCCGGTCGGCGGTGTTGACCGACGCGGCATGGACGCGCACCAGCACGTCGTGGTCGCCGATCGTGGGCTGGTCGATGTCGCGCAGCTGCAGGTCATCGGGTGAGCCATAGGTTGGTTGAACGATTGCCTTCATGGTGGTCTCCTGCTAATGTACGGCGTACATCGCCAATACGGCGTACATTAGATGTACAGCGTACATATGTCAAGACCCAGGTGCCGAGAGGGATCCAAATGTCTGTCAAGCAACGATCGAGGACCAGACCACGAGTCCCACTCAGCCGGCAGCGAGTGCTCCGAACGGCCATCAAGCTCGCTGATGAAGGCGGAATCGAGTCGCTCAGCATGCGGAACGTCGCCCAGGAGCTGGGGGTATACCCCATGGCGCTCTACAACCACTTCGCGAACAAGGACGATCTGCTCGACGCGATGGTCGACGTGATGTACGAGGAGATCGACGTCACCGCCGGAGGGTCAGACTGGAAAGGGGCGATGCGTCAGCAAGCCAACTCGATCCGCGAAGTGCTCGCGCGTCACCGCTGGGCGCTGGGGGTGATCCAGTCCCGCGTCCATCCAGGCCCGGGCAACATGCGATACCACGACATGGTGATACGGGCGTTGCGGCAGGCTGGCTTCTCCGTCGCGATGGCCGTTCACGCCTTCACCCTGCTCGACAGCTTCATCTTCGGCTTCGCGCTGCAAGAGCAGAGCCTGCCCTTCGAAAGCACGGACCAGGTCGACAAGTTGGCGATCGAGATCCTCAGCCAGTTCCCCGCTGACGACTATCCCTACCTCGCCGAGTCCGTTGCCGAGCACGTTGGCAAGGCCGGCTACGACTTCGCCAGCGAGTTCGACTTCGGTCTCGATCTGATCCTCGCCGGTCTGGACAGCCTCCGGGCGTCGCCCGACCATGCCGATCCCATCGGCACGGCCTGACTGCGGAGCGAGAGTGGTTGGCGCATAGTCCGGCTTGAGCGAGCGATGGGCACTCGGGGTCGCGCGCGGGGGCTCAGCCTGCATTCAAGAGATCACGCTGGCTCCAGGCTCGGGACGACGAGCCAACCAAGGGCGCGGCCCGAATAGATCAGCTGCTCGGTCGTCAGTCCCGACCGCGCTCGTAGGTCGGCGAGGTGCCGCTTCACGGTGCTGGGCCTGATGCCCACGAGTTCGGCCGCGTCGTGGACCGACCCGCCGGCGGCGACGTAGGCGGCAAGCACGTCCATCTGGCGCCGCGTCGCCTGCGGCGGAAGCACCCGCGCTGGTACCCGTCCCTCATGCCAGCCGCCTAGCAGCGGCCAGCCACTCGTCGCGCCCCTCGATCGGGATGGTGTAGGTTGAAATCGCGCGTCCAACAACTGTCGGGCGCGCCACCCGTGCCCCAGCGTTGAGACGTCTCGGTGGCGCCATTTGGCCATGGCGTTTCTCATCGCGCCACGTGGGCCAACCGTGGCGCCCGTGGGTCACCGTGGCCCGGGATCTTGGGCGAAACCCGGCCGCGTGCGCACGATTGGGGTGTTCGCGTGGTGCCCTCGCGGCCGTGCGACCGTTGGGCCGTTCGGCCGCGCTTGGCCGGCTGCCCGGCGCACAATGCCCGGGTGACGACCTCCTCGGGTAGCCCACCCGATCCTTCGATCCTACCCGCCAGCGAGCGTGCGACGGAGCATGCCGTTTGCCTCCGCGCTGCCGTCGTTCAACCAGCTGTGCTCGGCTTCCGGCGGCAGCCCTCGACCGCGTTTGGTGCGATGGCGAGCGTCCACGGGTACGGCGGATGAGCCTTGAGGTCGGTCTCCTCTGGCGGTATCCGGTGAAGTCCCTAGCAGGCGAGCCTCTCGAGGAGGCAACGCTGGAGATGGACGGAATCGCAGGCGACCGCGTCGTTCATGTTCGCGGCCCCGAGGGCGTCCGCACGGCCCGACGACAGCACCGTCTCCTGGGCTTGCATGGCACGCTCTCCTCCGACGGTATCCCACAGGTCGACGGTCACGCTTGGAACACGGCGGAGGCTCTGTCCCTCATCCGAGGAGCTGCGGGCGATGACGCGTGGCTCGCGGCGGACGACAGCCTGGAGCAATTCGACGTCCTGCCACTGCTCGTAGCGACGGATGGCGCGATCGCCGCATTCGGGCGTGACGGCCGCCGCCTTCGCCCGAACCTCGTCATCGCCGGCGTCGGCGGACTCGACGAACGTACCTGGCCCGGAGCCGAGCTCCGCATCGGCGCCGCGATCATCCGACTCGACTCCCTGCGTCCGCGCTGTCCGATGACGACGGTCGACCCGGACACGCTCGAACGCGACCCCGAGGTGCTACGCGATATCGGCCGACGCTTTCGCGGCCAGCTCGCCCTGAATGCCGACGTCATCCGGCCAGGGCTGGTCAGCGTCGGCGACCCCGTGCGGCTCGTTCGAATGGGCGAATCGTAGCGAGCTTGGCTGCCGAGGAACACAGGCTCGAACCATTGCAGCCATTCCATGATCGGTTCAAGCCAAGGGACGCACTCCCGTCCGGAGCGCCACCTGACGGTGTCGGCGCGCTGGAGTTCCGCGCCGTGGTATAGGCTCGTTCCGCGCGGTCGACGCTCGTTCCTCGCTCAGATCGACGGATCTCGAGGCCTCGAGGAGCCCCAGCTAGACGACGGAGGGACCGATGAGCGAGCGATTCGTGACCCGTGGGTTCGTTGGCCGCCGCGGCGACTCCGACGCCGACACCGCTTCGCGGATCCCGCCGGGTCAACACCTCACGACCGAGTTTCCCGTGTTGTCGGCGGGCCCAACGCCACGCACCCTGCTCGATCATTGGTCCTTTTCGATCGAGGGTCTTCTGAGCGAACCCGTCAGCTGGACGTGGGCCGCGTTCACCGCTCTGCCTGCGCGCGATTGGACGGTGGACATCAGCTGCGTCACGAAGTGGACGAAGCTTGACATGCGCTGGCGCGGGGTGAGCGTTGACACGCTCTTCGAGCACGTTGACCTGGATCCGGCCGCGGCCTTCCTTGTCGCCTGGTCCGATGGCGGCTATACCACCAACCTGCCCCTTGCCGACGCGCTCAACGGCCAGGCTTTTGTGGCCTGGGAGTACGACGGCCGTGCACTCGCACCAGAACACGGCGGCCCGGCACGACTCGTGGTGCCCGGCCGGTATTTCTGGAAGAGCGCGAAATGGGTCCGCGGACTGCGCATCCAGTCGAACGACGAGCCTGGCTTCTGGGAATCGCTGGGGTATCACAACCGGGGCGACCAGTGGCTCGAAGAACGGTACAGCGGCGACTAGGACGGATCGATGAGCGGCCCCATCGCCTGGCAGCTCGCGACCGTGACCGCGGTGCGGGATGAAACGCCGACAGTTCGCTCGATCTCTCTGTCGCTCGACCTGTGGCCCGGACATCGCCCGGGCCAACACGTGGACCTTCGGCTGACGGCGGAAGACGGATACAGTGTGGAGCGAAGCTACTCGATCGCCTCCGAGCCGGAGCGGGCCGGCGAGATCGAGATCACGGTCGAGCGGATCTCCGACGGCGAAGTGTCGCCATTCCTCCACGATATCGTCGTACCGGGCGACCGCTTTGAGGTCCGTGGGCCGATCGGCGGCTATTTCGTCTGGGAAGCATCCCTCGGAGGTCCGCTCCTCCTGGTGGCCGGCGGATCCGGGGTCGTACCGCTCATGGCGATGCTCCGCCATCGGGCCTACGTCTCCCCCAGTGTCCCGACCCGACTCCTGTTCAGCTCACGCCACCTCGAGGAGATCATCTACCGCGATGAGCTCGATCGCCTGGCGGGCGCCTCAGAGGGACTTGAGATCGTCCACACCTTGACGCGGTCGCAGCCGAGCGGCTGGACGGGATACGCAGGCCGCATCGACGACCGCATGCTTACGCAGGTCATCCAGCCGCTTGGGGTCCAGTCGCGCGCGTACATCTGCGGCCCTACGGCGCTCGTCGAGACCGCCGCCAATGCACTCGTCCGGTTGGGCTTACCCGCCGAGCGCGTCCGGACCGAACGCTTTGGGCCCACGGGGACGTGAAGGCCGAGGAGGAACGACCGATGGACGATCGCACCGAGGTGGACGGGGCCCCCGACGAAGTGCTCGATGGCAATGCGCTGGCCGGGATGCTGACTGCGGCATTCGGCGTGGAGATGACGGAGGTGCCCGGGCGGTGCACGCACTGTGGGGTCGTAACCATGATCGGCGAGTTGCGGGCCTATGTTCGGGCCCCAGGCGCCACCCTACGTTGCCCGGCCTGTGACGAGATCGTGCTCCGCGTGGTCGAGACGATCGAGGCGACCTACGTCGACGCCCGCGGCGCGATGTACCTGCGGTTCGATCACCGATGACCGACGATCCGGTGCACCGCATCGCGACCTCGGCCGACCTCGGACACTGACGCCGACGTCTGTGGCGCCGCCCTGATCAGCGACGCGCCACTCCTGGGCCCCCTCGATCGGAATCAACTTGAATCCCGAGTGGGTACCCGAACGTCCGACTCCTGTCGGGCGCGCCATTTCAACCTTTTCGGGCAGCGCCAGCGCCAATTCGTGCGTTGCTCAGCGACGAGGGCGATGATCGCGCAGACGCGCGCCACGATCCTCCAGATGTCGTCGCTCGGGCAGGCTCGGCGTCAGCCTCGCGGCCGTCCGATAGCTCGAGAGGGCCGCCTCCCGATCGCCCGCCATCTCTAGGAGGTACGCCCGGACGGCCTCGAGGCGATAGTGACCTGCCTCCCGCACGTCGGCCTCGACGGCCTTGAGCAGATCGAGCCCCGCCCGAGGTCCGTGGACCATGGCTACCGCGACAGCCCGATTCAGCGTGATCGTCGGGTTCGGTGCCATGCCGGCGAGGACGTCGTACAGGGCCACGATCTGCGGCCAGTCAGTGTCCTCGGGCCGCTCGGCTTCGTCGTGGACGGCAGCGATCGCGGCCTGGACCTGGTACGGGCCGATCGGGGCGTGAGCGAGGACGTTGGTGATCAGGGCCACGCCCTCGACGATCGACTCCTGTTGCCAGAGCGTTCGGTCCTGCTCGGCGAGGGGGATGAGATTGCCGTCGGGTTGCATCCTCGCCGGCCGTCGGGCGTCGGTCAGAAGCATGAGCGCCAACAGTCCAGCGACCTCGCCGTTGTCCGGGAGCAGCCGACGAAGATCGCGCGCCAACCGGATCGCCTCACTCGTCAGCTCCGGGCGATGCAGGTCCGGCCCCGATGTGGCGGTGTAGCCCTCGTTGAAGATCAGGTACAGGACGTGGAGGACGACCCGCAGCCGCTCGGCCCACTCTTCCGGCGGCGGCATGCTGAACCTCGCCCCCTCCGACTTGATGGTCCGCTTGGCCCGGCTGATCCGCTGCGCCATCGTCGCCTCGGGTACGAAGAACGCCCGAGCGATCTGTGCAGTGGACAGCCCGCCGACGGCACGCAGGGTGAGGGCGAGCTGCGAAGCCGGCGAGAGCACCGGATGGCAGCACATTAAGAGGAGGATGAGCGTGTCGTCCTCGGCGGCCGGGACGTCATCCTCCGGCGGTACGAGCACAGCCGCGTGCGGAGCCATCGCCGCGATCGCGTCCTCGCGACGCCTCCGGGCCGATTCCCTGCGGAGCTGATCGGTAAGCCGGCGACTGGCGACCGTGATGAGCCAGCCCCGCGGGTTCTCCGGGACGCCCTCGGTGGGCCACTGCACGGCGGCGGCCAGGAGCGCCTCTTGGACCGCGTCCTCGGCCGTGTCGAAGTGGCCGAACCGTCGAGCGACGGCCCCAAGAACCTGCGGCGCCAGGCGGCGAAGGAGGTCCTCGGTGAGGACCTCGATCGTCACATCTCGGCCCCAGCCTCTTCCATGACCGGACGGATCTCGACGACGCCGTACTCGGACAGCGGCCCGGAAATCGCAACAGCGCGGTCGAGGTTCTCGACGTCGATCAGGAAGAGCCCGGCGACCTGCTCCTTGACCTCACCGAAAGGCCCGTCGGTCACGGCCGGGACGCCGTTCGTGAACTCGACGTACGTTCGGTCGAAGGCCAGGCCCTCGACGCGGACAAGCTCGCCGGACGCCTTCGTCTCCTCGATCATCTTGAAATGGTTGCCAAGAGCCCGATCGACCTCCTCCTTGGGAAGCGATTCCCATAGCGTCGGGTTCGTGTGGATGAGAATCATGTACTTCATCGTCATGCCCCTTGCACTTGGGCGCCCGGACGAGCGCCTCTCACTGGGAACATCGGAGCGGAGGGCGCGACTTCGACATTGGCGACTGTAGCAATCGCTCGAACTCCCCGGCAGGCGAGACCGAACCCGGTCCACTCCACGACGAGGGCGATAACAGCTTGGACGAGGGCGAGGACCATCGCCGGCTCGCGACCCCAGATCGTGCGGGGCTGGCTGTCCATGGCTCCTCCCGTCAATTCACGCGGACGACGTCGCCCGGGTGGATCAGCCCCGGCTTGTTGCGGTACTTGGCGTCCTGGGGGAAGGCGAGGAGCGCCTTGAGGGTCAACTTGTGCGCCGCGGCGATCGCGGACAGGCTATCGCCTGCCCTGACCGTGACCGAGCTTGTCGGCGGCCGGAGGAGCGCGTTCGCCCGGCTGATGACCCGCTTGACCCGCGCCTCGCGGATGGCCGGGGGTCACGGGTCGCTGCGGCGGCTCACGCTGATGATGTCCGCATGGGTGACCACGGTGCTGCGGTTGATGGGCAGACTTGCCGCCTTAGATGCCGCCGCCCCGAGCCTGGCGACGCTCTCGAGCTGGGCGTCGATAAGGGGCTCGGTCCCGGCACCCGAGCACTCGATCGACTCGTAGACCCACTCGTTCATGTTCACGCGCTAGCCGGCCGACTCTGGTTCCCCCGAGAGCTGCAGTCCCGCGCGGGCGGGCCTGACATGTGGGCCTGCCTCCGCTCGCCACCCCGGTTCGGCGTGCTCGAGCGTGGCGATGAGGGCTTCGTCGACGCTCACCCCAACCCCGGGCTGGTCGCCCAGCACGATCCCACCGTCGGCATACTCCTGGTCGATCGAAACGCCGAACGGCGAACCGACGTCTTGGATCTCGGCGGACAAGTGATTTGGCACTGCCGCGGCGGCGTGAGCGACCGCGGCGTTCGCGGTGAGACCCACGGAGCTAACTGGCAGGTCTCGGCTGTGTGCCGCGATAGACACGCGCAGAAAGTGCGTCACACCCCAGGTTGCGGCAGCTTGAACGACGTCGATGCCGCCCGCGTCGAAATGCGGTCGATATTGTTCCAGGCCAGTGAGGTTCTCTCCGGTAGCCACCGCAGCGCGTACGGAAGCGCTCAACCTCGCATGACCCTTTGCGTCCCAGCGGCGGATGGGCTCCTCGATCCAGACGAGGTCGTGAACCTCTTCGATCTGGGACACATAGCGGACGGCCTGCTTGAGATTCCACGACTCATTCGCGTCGAGCATGAGGCCCGGCGCCGGGGTGTTGACTCGGAGCGCATCGCCGATGATGCCTAGCCGGCGAATGTCGCTGGCAACGTTTCTGCCGCCCTTGAGCTTCCCGCTCGTGAATCCACGGCCCGCCATTTCGGAATAGAAGAGGGCGAGTTCGTCATCATCGAGCGCGATATCCAGTCCGGACGCATACCCGGAGACAAACCGATCGCGCCCTCCGAGCAGGCGCCAAAGCGGCTCGCCCGCAAGTTTTGCCTTGATATCCCAAAGCGCCATGTCAAAGGTGCCGATGCCTCCGAATGTCGCGCCAGCATGGCTCGCCTTGAACACGCGCGCGAGCATGCGGTCGTAGAGCGCGGATACCGCGCGGGGATCCTCGCCCTCGATCGCCGGGAAGATCTGCGCCAAGTCTCGGTGCGAGCCCATTCCGACGCCGCTGATGCCCTCATCCGTGTCCACGATGACAAGTGGCACCTCGGTGATACCCGACGCGATGTGCCCGTTGACGTCGCCCACAGGACGACCCCAGTCATAGATCGTCTGCAGCGTGCGATAGCCTGTGATCTTCATCGTCACCCTTGCTCATTCGTGCGGAGATCGAGGTTTCGCAGTGACGAACCGCTCGGCCAACCTGGACCGTTCGACGTGCGGCTCATCCTCGATTGGCGTAGGATTGATACGACATCATACAAGTAGCGGGAGGGGGCGTACAACCGAGGCCCGCCCCCGATCCCCGGCAGTAGGATGAGGGCATGGCGCAGAACGACGCGGATCCGGCAAGCACGGCCACTTCGCAGGGTCAGACCATTTTCGGCGACAGCGTCGTCCGGGTCCGTGCAGCCAACCTCGGCGTCGCCGTGGTGAGGGACTTGGTGAAAGCGATCGTCACCGGCGCGGTGGCTCCCGGCGACACACTCCCCCCAGAGGGCACCCTGAGCCAGCAATTTGCCGTGAGTCGCACGGTGATTCGCGAGTCCGTGAAGCGAGTCGAAGAAAAAGGCCTCGTGACCGTCAGTCAGGGCCGAGGCACGGTCGTGAACCAGTCGAGTCGGTGGAACGTGCTCGATCCCGATGTCCTTTCGGCTCTTGTCGACCACGACGAGACCCTGGAGGTGCTCGATGAGTTGGCGGTGGTCCGTGGGAGCCTGGAGGCGACCATGGCGCGCGCCGCGGCAGCTCGGCAGACCCCAGAGCGCACCGCTGCGTTGCGTGAGACTTTCGACCTTGCTGCGGCGAACATCGACAACATCTCTGTTTACAACGACGCGGATGCCGCGTTTCACGACCTTGTCATGGAACAATCGGGGATCCGGCTCGCCGCCAACATCACCCGCATCATGTTCGAGCGCGCTCGCGAGAGCAGTCGATTCACGGGCATCACCACCCACGACGCAGCGCAGATGTCGCTCGAGGAACACCGCGCCATATGCGAGGCGATCGCGGCGGGCGACGGCGACCGCGCCGCGACTGCGATGCGAGAACACATCGCGAAGGCGTGGACCCGAAGGCGCGCGCCGGGCGCCACCTGACCGAACCGTCCCCGTCGAGGTGCCACACCGCGACGAACGCTTGCCTGGCATTCGCCTCTGGTGTCCGGGACCTGCGGTACGCAGTGCCGGATCTTCGCGTCCTCTCCACGATGGCGGACCTACTCCTTGGTTGCGCCAGCGGTGAGGCCTGCCCTAAGGAATCGCTGTGAAAACATGAACACGATCAGCACCGGCGCGACGGAGATGAGCGTCGCGAGCGCCAGCTGTGGAAATGGGATCGAGTCGGCGGCGACGGTGGTCGGATTGAGCTCCCGGACATTCGCGAGCAATTCCACCAGACCCACTTGAATGGGCTGTGTCTTCGACCCGGGAAGCATCACGAAGGGGAGGAAGTAGTTGTTCCAGTTGGTGACGAAGTTGAAGAAGCCTACGAGCGCGACGACAGGGATCGCGAGCGGCAGCGCGATCCGCCGGAAGACCGCGAACTCGCCCGCGCCATCGATGCGGGCGGCGTCGAGAAGCTCGCGCGAAACGCTCGTGGAGAAGTAGATATACGCCAGATAGACGCCGAACGGGAAGAACGCGAACGGCAGGATGACCGCCAACGGCGTTCCGACGAGGTGCACCGCATTGATCTCGAGGAAGACCGGCAGCACGAGCGCCGTGTTCGGGATGAGCATCACCATGAGGGTCGAGATGAGGATCGCGCGGCGAAACCTGAAGTTGGTCTTGGCCAACGCGTAGCCGGCCGGGATCGACACGAGGAGCGTGAGCACCAACGCGACCCCGGCGTAGAACACCGAATTCCCGAGCCACGTCCAGATGCGGCCATCCTGGAACCCGACCAGCTCGTTCCAGTTTGCGACGAGTTGTTCGAAGGAGCCGAAACTCAGGGGAGCCTCGCCGTGAAAGCCGTTGAGTTGGCCGGTGTCCTTCGTCGGCGCGAGCAGGAGCCAAACCAGGGGAAGGACGAAGAACACCGCGAAGAATCCGGCGATCAGGAAAGCTGTCACGCGACCGAGCCAGCGGCCCGGCGCGAAGTCAGACCGCACGACCGGTGTTCTAGTCGCGGTCAAAGAGTCCTCCTCGGAAGACGAAGAACGCGGCAAGCCCCGCCGCCACGACGAGCAACAGGATCGAGATCGCGGCAGAGCCGTTGAAGTCCGCTTGCGGGCCGAAGGCGGTGACGTATGCGAGTTCATTGAGGGAATAGTGCTTCGGGATCTGGTCCCTGCTCGCCTGGGCGAGGATCTTGGGTTCCGCGAACAGCTGGGTCCCGACGGCGACCGAGATGACGACCATGTACGCGATCCACCTCCGGATCAGCGGGAGCTGGATGTACCAAGCGGTCTTGATGGCGCCGGCGCCGTCACAGCGGGCAGCCTCCATGATCTCGTCGGAGATGTTGTTCAACGCGGCGTACATGATGACGATCCATGCACCGGCGCCGGTCCAGAACGCAATGACCGTGAAGATCAGGGGCAGGTTGTTCAGGTCGATGGCTTGAACGAAGCTCGTGTACCCGAACCACTTCAGGACGAAGGACACCGGGCTGACCGAGGGATCGAGCAAGAAGAGCCAGAGCATGACGCTGGCCGCACCCGCGAATGCGCCGGGGATGAAGAACAGGAAGAGCACGGTAGAGGAAAGCCGCCGCCTGACGCGCAGGGCGTGGACGATGAGCGCCAGCAGGGTGACGAGCACGGTCAGGGTCACGACCCAGATCACCAGGTAGGCCGCGACGTGCTGCACTGCCGGCAAGAACCGGAAGTCCCCGACGGCCTTCACGTAGTTGTCGAGCCCGACGAATTGCCCACTCTTGGTGAATGAGAGATATAGGGCATAGACCATGGGCAGAACGCCGAAGACCAGTAGCAGCAGCACGTAGCCGCTGCAGAACACGTAGGCGGCGAATGCCTGCGCGCTAGCTCCGGTTTGCGGCCGCCTTCGCGGGCGCAAAGAGGCCCACTGCCGCTCCTTTGTGGGGGCGGCAGTGGGCACGATGGCGTCAGTACGAGGGATGGTGCGTTCCTTCGCCTACTTGGTCACGGGTGTGAAGCCGTTCACCTTGGCGTCGTCCACCATTCTCTGCTGCCAAGCGCTGACCTGCGAGGCAATGGTCTTTCCGGCAGCAAGAGCCGGATTCACGATCTCCGCCCACGGAGGCTCGGAACTGAAGGGGAGGGAGGCACCCCAGCCCTTCCAGATGTTGTTGGCTGCCTCATTGACGACGTCCTTGAACGTGTCCGAGTTGGCCCAGAAGCCACTACTGGTCTGCGCGTCCAACCACGCACTTGCGGTCGAGGCGTAGGCAGGGAGGCCGGTGATGAGCTTGACCGACTGGGGTCCGCTCGTCACGTACTGCAGGTAGGTACCCACGCATGCGAGGTTTGCCGAGTGGCTCGACCCGTACCAGAAGCCGCCACCCACGTTGCCGGTGCCGATCGGCTCGCCAGCCCAGTGGAGGGCGTGGCCGGCACCCCACTCGCCTGGCTGACCGGCGAGGTTGTCCTTGTTCTGGATGATGCCTCCCGCGAACCACGTTGGGCCAGGGATCGCCAGGACCTTGTCCTTCCAGTTCTTGACCCAGTCGGGGGTGAACAGTCCATCGATCGTCAGGGTCTTGTTCGCGAACATGTGGTCCAGCAGGGCGATCATGCGGGTCGTGTGGTTGTCCGAGAAGTCGCTGGTGAAGGTGGTGCCGTCGACCGTGTAGATCGGCGCCTGGGCGGCCCACATGTCGGTCAGCACGGCGGTGAAGGGATCGCCGATCGAGCCGAGGATGTAGCCGGGGTGCTCAGCCGCCACCTTGTCGCCGAGGGCCTGGTATTCCTCCCATGTGGTCGGGACGGTGTACCCGAACTTGTCGAACAGGGTCTTGTTGTACCAGAGCACCACGGGCGCCAGGTTGTCGCGGGCGCCGTAGACATGGCCGTCGACCGTGACAGGGTCGAGCGCGCCCGGCGTGTAGCCGTCGAGCCAACTCTGGGGAACGACGCCCTGGTCGAGCGGCGCGGCAAAGGCCTGAACGCCGTTCTGCGGATGGGCCGCCCAGCTGGCGTCGTTCACCTGTCCCGACCACGCAACGTCGGGCCAGCCCGAGCCGGCCTGGTCGAGCAGCGAGATCTTGGTGTGGAACGTGTCGCTACCCCCGTCGCTGGCGTCGTAGGTCTCGATGGTGAGCGGGCACTCGGGGTGGTCCTTCTGGAAGGCCTTGGCGATGGCCGAGCGGTCGGCGTCGACCCAGACGGTGATCTTGGCGGTCGGGTCCTGGGCAACGGTGGGGAAGCCGTACTGGCTGCCAGTTGAAGAGCCAGCCGATCCAGTCGGACTGCTGGGGGCAGCGCTGGTGGCCGTTCCAGAGCCAGCGGTTCCAGTTGGATTGCTGGTGGCCGCATTGTTCGAGCAGCCCGCTGCGACAAGTGCGATGCAGGCTGCGGCTGCGGACAATCCCATCAACCTGCGGGGCGCACTTCGTTGATGCACAGACATGTCGTTGCTCCTGTTCAGATTGGTTCGACTTCTTTGACGACTCAGCCCCTCGCGGCGACATTTCGAAGTAACTCGTATCGGTGATGCCTTACCGATAGGAGCGGCCGAGGTACGTGGGTTCCTCCACATAGCGATGCCCAGCAGATTCAGCATACATCAGACATCATGTGTATTGCACGCCCCTGTGCTGTGCCGTCGCTCATGGCTGGTCGCTTTGGGCCTTCGAGGCCCGTCGCTCGGCCAACGGCTTCGTCGGGCGCGCTCGTCCGAGCGTGGGACGTGGTTGCCGAGATCGCCAGACCGAGTCGCCCGCCCAGCGCCCCCTAGGAGGCTGCGTGGTGGTCACCCAGATGAGAGGCATCGAGGAGGCGCCAGTCGCAGCTTCCAATGGGGCCTCCCTTCCGGCTCAGGCGCGAGCCTCCCGCTGCGGCTCGACCACGACCTTGAGCCCGCTCCGGTCGGCCAGCACCCGAAACGCCTCGCCGGCCTCGTCCAGCGCAAACCGATGGCTCACGAACGGCCGCACGTCCACCCGGCCCGCGGCGACCAGCCCGATCGCCCGGGGCAGGTCGCTCGCCTCCATCCGGCGGCAGAGATGGAACGAAAGCTCCTTGCGTCGCGCGACCGCGGCCGGAAATGCCGACCGCTCGGTCGCCGGGATGCCGACCAGCACGACGCGGCCACCGGGCCGAACCGCACGAACGGCCGTGTCGAGCGCGGCGTCCTCGCCGGCGCACTCGAACGCGACGTCGACCGCGAGATCGGCTGCGGGATCGGGCGTCCCGGTCACCCGGACGATCTCCGTCGCGCCGGCGATCCGCGCGGCGTCAAGGCGATGCCCGAGCGGGTCGCTCGCGACGATCTCGTCGATGCCGGCCGCCCGGAGTGCCGCCACCAGCATGAGCCCGACCGGCCCGGCTCCGTAGACGCCGGCACGGAGGCCCGAGCTCTCAGCCGAGGCCGCATCCGGCCGACGTGGCTCGCGTGACGACCCCTCGGCCGGCAGGCCTGCCAGATCGAGCGCATGGAGCGCGATCCCGAGCACCTCGAGGAGCGTCCCCTCTGCGTCCCCGATCGACTCGGGCAGGGGATGCAGGCGTTCGCTCGGCCAGGCCATCTGGGTGCGGAGCCCGCCGTCGTCCGGCGCGTGACCGGCGAATTGCACGGCGGGACAGAGCCGGCCCCGACCCGACCGGCAGATGTCACACGTTCCGCATGGATCCGCTGGATCGACGCCGACGCGCTCGCCGCGTCGTGGCCCAGCGGCGATGCGCGCCACGATCTCGTGACCAAGGACGACCGGTTCGGCCAACCGAACCTCCCCGATCGCGCCGTCCTCGTACCAGTGCCGATCCGAGCCGCAGAGCCCGACGGCAAGCACGTCGAGAAGCTCCTCCCCGGGTCCGGGCAATGGTGTCGCCTGGGCCGCCAGGCGGACGTCACGGGCCGCATGCAACCGGATTGCGCGACCGCCCTCCACGCCTACAGCCCCTTGGCGAGCTGCCAGTACAGGTCGCTCCAGCGGAGGCGCTCGGCGAGGTCGTCCAGTCGCGTGTCCTCATCGATGAGGACCAGCTCGATCCCGCACATCGCGGCGAGATCGCGGAGCTGAGCGGGCGTGACGTCGAACCCCAGGCTGGTGTGGTGAGAGCCGCCGGCTTGGATCCACGCCGCGGCGTTCGTCGCGAGATCGGGCCGCGGGCGCCACATCGCGCGGGCGACCGGGAGTCTCGGCAGCGGCTCCAGCGGCGCGATGACGTCCACGACGGTCGCGACCATCCGCAGTCGCGCGCCCATGTCGGTGAGGCAGGCCAGGACGGCCGTCCCGGGGTGGGCATCGAAGACGAGCCGGACGGGATCGTCCTTGCCGCCGATCCCCAGGGGATGGATCTCGAGCCGCGGCCTGCCGGCTGCGATCGTGGGATCGACCTCAAGCATGTGGGCGCCAAGGACGGCCTCGCCATCCGGGACCAGGTGGTACGTGTAGTCCTCCATGAACGACACGCCACCCCCGAGTCCGGCGGACATGACCTTCATCGCTCGGACCATGGCCGCGGTCTTCCAGTCCCCCTCCCCGCCAAATCCGTAGCCGTCGGCCATAAGCCGCTGGACGGCCAGACCGGGCAGCTGGCGAAGGCCGTGAAGATCCTCGAACGTGTCGGTGAAGGCGGTGAACCCGCCGTCCGCGAGGAAGTGGCGCAAGCCCGCCTCGATCCGGGCCTCGTCGCGCAGCGAATTGTGGCGCGCCCCCTCCGGACGGAGCTCATCGACGAGGTCGTACTCGTCGAGGTAACGCCCGATCAGGTCGTCGACCTCGGCGTCGCTCACTTCTGACGCGACGTGGACCAGGTCACCGACGCCCCATGTGTTGATGCTGAATCCGAGCCGCCGCTGAGCCTCGACCTTGTCACCCTCGGTGACCGCGACCTCGCGCATGTTGTCGCCGAAGCGAGCGATGCGCCCAGTCTCCCAGTCACGCCGCGCACACGCCGCTCGGGTCCAGCTGCCGACCTCGGCCTGGACGCGCTCCTCGCCCCAGTGGCCGACCACGACCTTGCGTTCGAGCCGCATCCGGGCTGCGAGGTAGCCGAACTCCCGGTCCCCATGCGCCGCCTGATGGAGGTTCATGAAGTCCATGTCGATGGCTGACCAGGGGATCTCGCGGTGATACTGCGTGTGGAGATGGAGCAGCGACTTCTGGAGCGAGCGAAGGCCGGCGATCCACATCTTGGCCGGCGAGAATGTGTGCATCCAGGTGATGAGGCCGACGCACGTCGACGTTGCGTTCGCCTCCTGGACAAGCGCGAGGATGCCGTCGGCGCCGGTCAGCACCGGTTTCGCGACCACCGTGACCGGGATCGAGGAGGAGGCGTCCAGCGCTCGGGCGATCTCCGCGGAGTGGGCGGCGACCTGCTCGAGCGTCTCCGGACCGTAGAGATGCTGGCTGCCGGTGACGAACCAGACCTCGTACTCGGCGAGATCGATCACCGCGGGCTCCTGACCGGACCGCGCATCATTGGCCGTACTCCGTTGTGTAGCGCTGATGGAGTCGTGCGACGGCGTCGTCGGACAGGACGTCCGGCACCCCGATCTGGAGCGCGGCCCATACGGTCGCGGCGACGTCCTCGGTCATCACCGCGGCCTTGACCGCCGCGCTCGCGCTGGCCCCGACCGTGAACACGCCGTGGTTCCTGAGCAGGATCGCGGGTGAACGGCCGATCCCCTCGACCACCAGCTTCCCGATGCCCTCATCGCCGATGAGCGTGAACCCCGCGCATGGGATCTCGCCCCCGAACTCGTCCGCCTGGGAAGTGAGGAAGACAGGGATCGATCGGCCCACCGCGGCGAACGCCGTCGCGTACCGGGAGTGGGTGTGGACGACCCCGTTGACGTCAGGTCGGTGGCGGTAGATGTAGAGATGGCTCGCAGTGTCGGAGCTCGGCTTGTGGTCCCCCTCGACGACCGTCCCGTCAAGGTCTAGCACGACCATCGACTCCGCCGTCAGGTCGTCATAGCGGACGCCCGACGGCTTGATGGCGACGAGCCCGGTCTCGGGGTCGCGCGCGCTGATGTTGCCGCCGGTCCAGACCACGAGGTTGTACCGGGGCAGCTCCTGGTGGAGCTCGACCAGATGCTCTCGCACAGCCTCGAGCCGCATCACGCCTCCACTTGGATGGGCGGCGCTGCCATGGCGTCGGAGCGGATCGCCCGAAGCGTCTTGAGAACGTCGTTCTCGCCGCGACCGAAGTAGTCGTGGAGCCGGATGTACTCGCGATACAGCCGATCGTAGACCGGGACGTTGGCCGCGATCGGCTCGTAGGCGACGTCCCGCAGCCGAGCCATGGCGCGTGTGGCGTCCTCGATGCTCGCATAGCCGCCGGACGCGGCGCCGGCCGCCACCGCCGCGAACATCGCCGACCCGAGCGCCGGCGTCTGGTCCGAGCCGCTGATCTTGAACGTGCGCCCGGTCACGTCGGCGTAGATCTGCATGACCAGCGGGCTCTTCTCGGCCAGGCCACCCGCCGCGACGATCTCCTGGACTGGGATGCCGTTTGCCTCGAAGGTCTCGATGATCACGCGGGTGCCGAACGCGGTGGCCTCGATCAGCGCCCGGTAGATCTCCTCGGCGGTGGTCGCGAGGCTTGCGCCGATGAGCACACCGCCAAGCTCGGCGTCGACCAAGATCGAACGGTTGCCGTTCCACCAGTCGAGCGCGAGAAGTCCGGACGCTCCTGGGGGCATGCGGCCGGCCTTCTCCTGCAGGAGGGCGTGGAGATCGAGATCGCGTTCCCGGGCCTCTCGCGCGTACCGCTCCGGCACCGCGTGCTCGACGAACCACGCGAAATGGTCGCCCACGCAGCTCTGGCCGGCCTCGTATCCGAACAGGCCGGGCAGGATCCCGTCCTCCACGGAGCCGCACATGCCTGGCACGATGCGCTCGCGAGGCGAGAGGACCATGTGGCAGGTCGACGTGCCCATGATCATCACCATCCGCCCTGGCTCGATGACCGTGGCGGCGGGCACCGCGACATGGGCGTCGACGTTGGCGACGGCGACCGCCGTCCCGGGTCGCAGCCCCGTCCAGCCGGCCGCTTCGTCCGTCAGCCCGCCGGCGCGCTCGCCCATGAACATGATCTTGCGCGACATCTTGGTGTCCACGATGTCTGCCAAGCGCGGATCAAGGGCGGCGAAGTACGAGCGATCCGGGAAGCCGTCGTGCTTCGACCACATCGCCTTGTAGCCCGCGGTGCACGCGTTGCGGGTCTCGACCCCGGTCATCCGCCAGACGACCCAATCGGCCGCCTCGATCAGCCGACCGGCAGCACCGTACACCTCCGGCGCCTCATCGAGGATCTGGAGCGCCTTGCTGAAGAACCACTCGGAGCTGATCTTGCCGCCGTAGCGGTCCAGCCACGCCTGGCTTGTCTCCCGGGCCACTTCGTTGATCCGGTCCGCCTCTGGCTGTGCCGCGTGGTGCTTCCAGAGTTTCACCCAGGCGTGCGGGTTGGCACGGAACTCGGGCACGTTGGCGAGCGGCGTGCCGTCGGCGGTGGTGGGCAGCATCGTGCAGGCGGTGAAGTCGATGCCCACCCCGATGACCTTGGCCGGATCGACGCCGGACTCCCGCAGCACAGCCGGGATCGTGTGCTGGAACACCCGCAAGTAATCATCCGGGTCCTGGAGCGCCCAGTCGGGCGGAAGGGGCACGTCGCGATCCGAGAGCGGGAGCCGCTCGTCGATGACGCCATGGGAGTAGGCCGAGACGGCAGTCGCGAGCTGGCGACCGTCGGCCACGTCGACGAGGACGGCGCGGCCGGATTCCGTGCCGAAGTCGACTCCGATCCGCGTACTTGCTCATGCCGTGCACCGCGTCGCTAGATGCCGGCCAGGGCGCGCTCGGTGATCTCTGAAGACGATCGCGAGCCAGATGATCCCCCCGAGGTCGTTCCACGCGCGGCCAGACATTGCCTCCCGGACAGACTAGTCGTGCGAGAGGTCAACTGCATCGGCCGTCGGACGAGGATTGCAGACCCTCGAGCGTGGGATCCGCACCGGCGACGCGAAGCCGATCAGCGGATCAGGCCATGTAGGGCGAGCACGACCGCCGCAGTGCGCCGGATCATGCCGGCGCACTGCGGCGGGACGCGGGCGTGTCGTTGCGGATCTCGTGGGCAGAACCGGTCACGCCCAAACCCAGGAGGACGGCGGCCGTCGCCGTGATCGCGCCAAAGATCGCGATCGGCGGGACTTCGACGCCGATACCGGCCGCAGCCTCGAAGGCGAAGATCGCGAGGACCGAGAGTCCAAGGATGACCAGGAACGCGAGCGCCGCCGCCGCGCCCGCCGGCCCACGACGGTCGCGCCGGATCAGCCAGACACCGGCCAGCGCGATCAGCGGAAGGGCGAACGCGAGATCGAGCGAATAGACGGGGCTCGTCGGGAGACCCAGGTCGGACACGGCTGCCGGCAGCCGGCCGCCGGTGATGGCGCCGGCGATCTGGCTGAGCCACAGCAGCGCGAAGAGGCCGGCGACGCCGATGAGGAACCCGGCGGTCGTCCGGCGCGGCAATCGGAACGTAGACGTGGGATCGAGGGTCCCGTCGTCAAGGGCGAAGACGGTCAGGACGAGCGACCACGTCGCGAGGCCGAGGATCGCGATATGGACCGGCGTCAGCGGGTCGATCACGACCGAGAACGCGTAGATGGCATAGGAGTACGCGAGATAGCCGAGGGCGGCAAGGGCCACGACCCGTCCGCCGACGGAACCGGCTCGGGCGCGCCACAGGCCGAGCGCCAAGGCCGGGACCGCGAAGATCAGAGTCACCAGGTCGGTGGCGCGCGCCTGCCGGATGCCCTCGTCAGTGTCCCGATACAGACCGGGCACCAGGAGACCAGCCGCGGCCGCGGCTGCGGCCAGCAGCAGCGCAGCGAGCGCCAATCGATCGGCAAATTTGATTCTCGAGGTCATGTCTTCTCCACGGGTTCGATGCTTCACGCTCAGTGTGGTCGGCGGTCGCAGCAGGCATCAGAGGCGGAGTGCGCCGACTGGGGTGCCATGTGGCCCCATTGGCCCTGACCGAACAGACTCACGATCGAGGGCGGGACGCGACCCTCGTCTGTGGTCCAGTCGCCGCCCAGCTCGACCAGCCCACGACCAGAGGAGGCTCCCCGGTGACCGCATGGAGCGCGGACGACCTCGAGCGGATCGGCAACGCCCAGGAGTTCGAGATCTCCTCAGTCCGGCCGGATGGCAGTCTTCGACCCTTCATCACAATCTGGGGCGTCCGACACGGCGACAACCTTCACGTGCGCTGGCGCACGGGCCCGAGAAGCCCTGGTTCCGGCGAGCCCTCCAGTCGGGTGAAGGTCGGATCCGGGCCTATGTCGTCCGCGCAGTTGAATCCTATCTGGGGGCGCGCTCAGGTTGCATCTCTCATCTGGCGCGCCGACGGAAGGCCGCCGGCGTGGTGCCGACACGCTTGGTGAAGTACTTCGAGAAGTTGGACGGATCGTCGAACCCGAGCGCATCGGCGATCGCCGCGATCGTGTCGTCGGCGTGCACGAGCATCCGCTGCGCCTCCAGCACCACCCGCTCGTCGATCAAAGCTTTCGCAGTCGGGCCCGCATTGGCCCGTGCGAGGCGGTCGACGGTACGGGTCGAGTAACCGAGACGCCGCGCGTACGCCGCGACCCGGCGCTCGGTGGTGAAGCCATCCTCGATCGCGTCACGCAGTCGGAGGAAGTCCTCGGCTGGTTGGCGACGGGCCGTCCCGGGGGCAACCGCCCCAGCCACCAGCTCCAAGAGCAGCGTCGCGAGCGACCGCGCCACGAGGGCGGTCCCGAGGGCCTCCGGCACCCCAGCGGCGAGCGACGCACAGTGGCGCAGGTACGACCAGGCAAGGTCCTGGCCTGACTTCGCGGATCCCATCGGAAAGTCGCTGCGCAGCGCCATTCCCGTGGCGCGGATGTGCAGGAGCGTGTCCGCATCGAGGGCCTGGGGTGTGAAGAGCACCACCGGGCCGTCGATCGCGCCGATGTCCCCCCAGTGCTGGACCTGGCCTGCGTGGATCCACATCGTGTCGCCCGGGGCCAGGTCGTAGGCCACGAGGTCCACTGTGTGGACGGCCGTGCCGCTGTCGACACGGATGAGGAGGTCGAACTCCAGGCGCTGCGGACCGAGGAACTCCCGGAGGCCCGCGCGCTGGCGCATGGTCTCCAAGGTCATCACCTCGATCCCGGCCGCGACCTCCCGCGCTGGGGCGAACAGGACCGGGCGGATACCGGCTCGATCTGTTTGTCGCATTTTCACCATGATACGCCGCGTCGTGACCGTGACTCACGGTGGTGGTCGTCTTACGCTGACCGTACCAGCCAGCCGCTCACACGATCAGAGGACACCATGACCACACTGACCTACTCCATCCTCGACAGCGCGCCAACGTCGCTCCACAAGACGAGCGTCCTCGTGACCGGGGACACCGAGGCCCTCGTCGTCGACGCCGCCTTCACCCGCGCCGACGGCCACCGCATCGCGGCCGCTGCCCTCGACTCGGGCAAGACGCTCCGCACCGTCGTCATCAGCGCCGGCGACCCGGACTTTTACTTCGGCGCCGAGGTCATCGCCGACGCCTTCCCCGAGGCCCGCTTCGTCGCCCCCGCCGACGTCATCGACCATATCCGCGCCAGCTACGAAGGGAAGCTGAAGGCCTGGGCGCATCTCGGCGCCAACCTGCCGACACGGCTCGTCGAGATCGAGGAGCTGGCGGGGACCACCCTCAGCGTTGACGGCACGCCGATCGAGGTCCGGCGAGGGAGCGACATGCTGGGCGATCGTGCGTGGTTCCTGTGGGAGCCGGCGAGCCGCTCGCTCTTCGGCGGAGTGCTGCTGTTCGAGGGCCTGCACGTCTGGACCGCCGACGCCGCCACCAGCGCGCTCCGCGCCGAATGGGTCCGGGTGTTGGACGGCCTCATGGCGCTCGCGCCGTCGTTCGTTGCCGCCGGCCATCGCGTCGCGGGTAGCCCCACCGATACGACCGCGATCAGCCATACCCGCGAGTATCTCGAGCGCTTCGAGAGCCTCGTGGCGGACTCCCAGGACGGCGCCGCGCTCGAGGCGGCATTGCTCGCCGCGTACCCGGACGCCGGCCTCGCGATCGCGGCCGGCCTCGGGTCCAAGGTGGCGAAGGGGGAGATGACGTGGGGCTGATCGAGTCCGACGGTTCCTCGCCCGCGGACGTCGTCCGGCGGCAGTACCTCGCGTCCGCGGCGGGAGACCTGGCAGCGCTCCGGGCGACTCTGGCGCCCGACGTGGAGTGGACCGAGATGGCCGGCTTCCCTCTCGGCGGGACGTATCGGACGCCGGAGGGCGTCACGGCGAACGTGATGGAGGCGCTCGGGCGCGAGTGGGTCGGCTGGACCGCGCACGACGACACCTACGTCGCGGACGGCGAGCACGTCGTCGTTCTTGCACGGTACACCGCGACCCACCGCGTCACGGGCAAGGCGCTGGCCTGCCGTGTCGCACATCACTTCGTCGTGCGCAGCGGGCAGATCGTCAGGTTCGAGCAGTTCGTGGACACGGCGGAGGTGCGGGACGCCGCGTCCTGACGGAAAGTGCGGCCGCTTGTGGTCGCTAGGGGCCGTCGCACTCCGCGGCGATGATCAGAACCCGATCGCGTCAGCGATGAGGACAACGCTGACCGGCCCGGGAACACATCGCCGTTGATGATCAGGACCTTGTTGATGCCGCTGCCGACTCCTTAGGTCGATCGGGCCCGGTCGTCCTCGAGCGGGAAGTTGCACTCCTCGATGCGACGGAAGGCGGTCGGCAGGTCGGGAACGATCTCCTGGGCTCGAGGGCGCCGACGCGGGGTGTCAGCCCCGTCGGCTCGTTCGTTGGACCGGCTCATCCAGGCAGCGGACCGCGGCCAACATGACGTCGGCGGCCTCCGCGCTCGTGAGCCCGCGACCGCGATCATCCAGCGCAGCGTGGGCTGTCGCCGCCCATTGGATCGGCTGGCCGCAGCCATGGAGGCGAGAGCGCCATGGCCGACGCGGCCCTTGGTCTCGTTGTCCGGATGAGAGTTCGCTCGGGCGCCGGTCGCAACGGTCTGGATCAGCGCAGGATGTGATCAGGCCGTGGTCATCGCCGCGGCCGGGTGCCGGACGGTGCTCGTCCGGAGCATCCAGATGCCAAGCGCGCCGATCGCCAGGGCAAGCGGGACCGCGAACGGCGGCATGGCCGCCTGGAACCCGATGACCCCGCCGATGATGATGGCGATCGAGATCGGCAGGGGGAACACCCGTGCACGGATGCTCGCCAGCCCGAAGAGGACCCAGCCGCCTGCGAAGAGTACGTAGCTTGTGAAGGCGCCGATCATCAGGATCCCACCGGCCAGATGCAGGGACGCGGGGGCGACATCGCCGAGCCACGGCACCGCGAAGCCCTCGAACCAGAGGTCACCGGCGAGGAACATCGTGCCGATGAGGGCGGCCAGGAAACCGACCACACCGAGGGCTCCCGCCTCGTCCGCCTCCCAGATGTAGGCCGAGACGAGCGCGAGGAGGAGCCCGCAGAAGGCGATGAAGTAGACGACAGCGGAGACGACGTACAGCGGGTTCGCCATCGTCGCCTCGATCGCGGTCCGATCGAGGAACGAGGCCATGACGAGCTGCTGAACCAGCAGCAGGGCGCCCGCGCCGAAGGCGATCGGGCCCGCGAGCCGGGAGATCGGGGGATGCGACATCGAGGTTCTCCTGTAGGGTGATCGGTCGCCGGGGTCCCGGCTGACGACACGATGCTCGCCACCTCGAGGCATGCCATCGGGGCACTCCCGGCTCCGGGGTCAGGGTAGACCCTGTCAGCCGCGGAGAAGCGCCAGGACCGCCAGGACGCGCCGGTGGTCGTCGGGGGCGGGCAGCAGCTCGAGCTTCGAGAAGATGTTGGCGATGTGCGCCTCGACGGTCTTCGGGGCGAGGAAGAGTCGGTCGCAGATGGCCTGGTTCGAGCGACCCTCCGCCATCAAGGCGAGCACCTCGCGTTCCCGCTCGGTCAGGTCGTCGAGAGGCACTCTCGCCCGCCGCCGCCCGACGAGCTGCGCGACGACCTCCGGGTCGATGACCGAGCCGCCCTTGGCGATCCGACGGATGGCGTCAGCGAAGTCGTCGAGGTCGTCGACGCGGTCCTTGAGAAGGTACCCGACACCGCCCGCACCGTCGGCGACCAGGCGGAGCGCGAAGGTCGTTTCGACGTACTGCGACAGGACGAGGATCCCGACCGCCGTCCCGTGCTCGGCCCGGATCGCCTCGGCGGCCCTGAGACCTTCGTCGGTGTGCGTGGGCGGCATCCGGATGTCGACGATCGCGACGTCCGGTCGAAGGTCGCGGATCGCGACGAGGAGTTCGGCGGCATCGCCGGCCTGGCCCACGACCTCGAACCCAGCCTCGGCGAGCAGGCGGGCGATCCCCTCGCGCAGCAGCAGCGAGTCGTCGGCGAGGACGAGGCGGAGGGTCACCCGCCCGCGACCAGCGCCCGGATCGCCGCGCCGGACAGCTCGTCCTTCGGGATGAAACCAAGGGCCTGACTGCTGGCCAGCACGCGGCCCGTACGCGGTCGCCTCGCGACTCGACGTCAGCACGACCAGCGGCGGAGGCCCGTCAACCGCCAGCAGCCGAGCGACCTCGAACCCTTCGACGTCGGGCAGACCGATGTCGAGCAGCACGAGATCCGGTCGGAGGGAGCGGGCGGCGGCGAGACCGGATGTGCCGTCCGCGGACTCGCCGACCACGTCGAACCCGTCGGCCAGGAGCAAGGCGCGCGCCTGGACGCGGAAGCCGGCGTTGTCGTCGACGATGAGGATGGTGTTCATGGCCTCATCGTGGCACGGCACGACCCGGACGCCTACAGGGTTAGCCCGGACTCAGGGTTAGCCCTGCTTCCATGCCTGCGCCCGTGTGTCAGAGTCTCGCGATGAGCGGGCGCTCGATCCGTCTGGCGATCGGAGTGCTGGGGACGATCACCGCCGTGGCCGGTGAGGCGTTCGCGGTCAGCATCGGCACGTCTCCTGAGGCCGGCCTGCTCCACCTCGCCATCGGGCTGACCTACCTCTACGGCGGGCTGGTCATCTGGGACCACGATCCCGCTAACCGGACCGGTCGGTTGATGACCCTGGTCGGGCTGACGTGGTTCATCGGAACGCTCATCGGATCGGCCATCCCGCTCGTCGATGAACTCGCGCTTGCGTTCGAGGACACCTCCGCGATCGTGCTCCTCGCACTCGTCCTCTCGTATCCGAGCGGACGCTTCGAGACACGGGTCGACCGGGTGGCCGTGGCCATACTCGCGATCGGGGTCACGGCACTGAACGTCCTGTACTCCACAAGTCTCACGATCATCGCCGACAAGAGCAGCGGCCTGTACGGCGGCCTGGCCCTGGCGATCATGACCAGCGTCGTCGTGCTCCGGCGATGGCTCATCGCCCCGGCTCGCTCCCGCCGTGATCTGCTGCCCGTCCTCGTGGCCGGAGCGGTCTTCCTCGCGACGCTCGTCATCAACATCGTCCGACGGATCGCCGACGTGCCGGACGACGTCGGCGCCATCCTCATCGCCGCGAAGGATCTTGCGCCCGCCGCGATCCCGGTCGCCCTGCTGATCGGCTTCTATCGCCAGAGCGAACACCGCCTCCAGGCGATGGTCGATGCCATCCCGGACCGGATGTTCCGATTCGCGCGCGACGGCCACTACATCGACGCGCGAGCCGGCGATGCCGCCGACGGAACCGCCCGCATGGACGCGCTCATCGGTCGACAACTTCATGACCTGATGTTCGCGGAGGGATCCGACGCGGCCCTTGCGTCGGCTGGGCGCGCCCTCGACAGCGGCGAGCTCCAGGCCTATGACTTCTCGCTCGATCTTTCGGGCGGCAGGCGCGATTTCGAGGCACGGATCGCCCCGAGCGGGGCCGATGAGGTCACCGCGATCGTGCGCGACTTCACCGACCAGCGGGCCGCGGAGGCCGAGCTGCGCCGCTCGCGGGCGAGGATCGTGGAGGCAACGGACGCGGAGCGCCGGCGGCTCGAACGCGACCTGCACGATGGCGCCCAACAGCGGCTCGTCTCGCTCTCGCTCGCCCTCCGGCTGCTCCGGTCGCGCCTAGGCCCTACGGGTGGGTCGAACGACGCGGCGATCGCCGCGGCCGATGAGGCTGCCTCTGAGCTCAAGATCGCCATCCAGGAGCTGCGCGAGCTGGCACGAGGCATCCATCCCGCGATCCTGACCGAGGCCGGTCTCGGTGCGGCGATCAGCGCACTGGCTGAGCGCTCGTCGGTTCCTGCTGCGGTGAGCTCACTCCCCGATCGTCGATTGTCACCAGCCGTCGAGGCGACCGCGTACTTCGTCGTCTCCGAGGCGCTCGCGAATGTCGCCAAATACGCCTCCGCGACCAGGGCGAGCGTCGGCGCCGATTGTCGTGGATCGATCCTTCGGGTGGAGGTCGGTGATAACGGCATCGGCGGCGCCGACGGTTCCCGAGGATCCGGGATCCGTGGTCTCCAGGACCGTGTGGCGGCGGTCGGCGGACGGCTCACGATCGACAGCCCTTCCGGCCAGGGCACCCTGGTCGTCGCGGAGATCCCGATCGTCTGAGGGGATCGAAGCCGAGCTCGGGAGGGAGGGCTGACCCTGCATCGGATGTGGGGCGGGCCCGGATTACACCGAGGGCACCGTCTCGCAGGCTTGTCTGGCAAGGAACCGCCACGCTGGACAGGAGAGCCACCCATGACGAACGCCATCTCGATGGTCGGCCTGACGAAGCACTACGAGGGCGTCCAGGCACTGACCGATCTCACCCTCGACGTGCCCGCCGGCACGATCTTCGGCTTCCTCGGCCCGAACGGGGCGGGCAAGACGACCGCGCTGAAGGTCCTCGCGGGACTCGCCCGCAGCACGGCCGGCAGCGCGACGATCAACGGCGTCACGGTGTCCGCCGCCGGGGAGCATCGGCGCCAGCTCGGCTACCTCGCCCAGGACCCCAAGTTCTACGGTTGGATGACCGGTCGCGAGACGCTCCGGTATGTCGCTCGCTTCAGGGGCACTGACACCGACCGGGAGCGACTGGATCACCAGCCTGCTGGAGCGTGTCGGCATCGCCGAGGCAGGCGATCGACGAACGTCGACCTACTCGGGCGGCATGCGCCAGCGCCTCGGCATCGCCCAGGCTCTCGTCGGGCGGCCGGCCGTCCTGCTGCTCGACGAGCCGGTCTCGGCGCTCGACCCGATCGGCCGCAAGGACGTGCTCGACCTCATGCGCGAGCTCAAGGGCGAGACGACCGTCTTCTATTCCACGCACATCCTCGACGACGTCCAGCGGGTCAGTGACCACGTCGCGATCCTCGATCACGGCCGCCTCGTCAAGGCCGCACCCACCCAGGTCCTCCTGGGATCGTTCACCCGAAACATGCTCCGGGTCGTCCTCGGCGGAGCCACCGACGCGACCGAGGGCGGGATCCGCGAACTCGCGGGGGTGGCCAAGGTCAGCGTCGCCGCGCGGACGGACCACGACACGACCTACGACGTCACCGCGACCGACGGAGCCTCGGCCGACGTCCAGCGCCTGATCACTCGCTTCGCGGTCGACTCGGGGCTGACCCTCATCAGCAATTCGGAGGAGACGCTCGATCTCGAGACCGTCTTCCTGCGCCTCATCGACCAGAAGGAGGTGGCGGCATGACCGCCGTCGTGCGACCCGTCAAGGGCGCTATCGCCCGGCATCCCATCCCCTCGTATCTCGTCATCGCGTTCGGATCGTCATGGGCCATGACCGGCCTGCTCTCGATCTCGCTCATGTTCGGGCTCCTGGCCCTGTTCGGGCCCGCGCTCGGGGCGGTCGTGGTCTGTTGGGCCGATGGCAACGACCGGCGTCCTGCGCCACAGGATCACCGACTGGCGCGAGGCACCTTCCTCCTACCTGGCGGCCTTCGGGACTCCGTTCGTGGTCGCGGCCATTGCCGTGGCGATCTACGTGCTCCTCGGCCATGCAGCCCCGGGCATCGGCTCGATCAGCGCGATCGAGATCCTCATCTTCGTCCTCGTCATCGGCGAGGAGATCGGCTGGCGTGGGTTCCTCATGCCCCGACTTCGGGCGCGGATGAGCCTCCCGGTGGCTGGTGTCGTCACCGGCATCGTCTGGACGCTGTGGCACCTGCCGATCTACCTGGCTCCGGACCAGGGCCTGGCCGCATTCGCGGTCTTCGCCTGGTGGGTCATCCCGTTCGCGGTGGTCATGGGCTTCGTCGCCGAGCGGGCGCGCTACAGCGTCATCGTGGCCACCGTGATGCACGGCGCCGCCAACATCTCCATGCCGATCCTGCTGCCGAACGTCGACCGCACGTCGACTCTGCTGGCCACAGGAACGGTCTACCTCGTGCTTGCGGCCGCGCTGGTCGTCCGCGCAAATTCTCGGACCGCGCATCCCAGCGCTTCCCTGTTCGATCAGAAGGAGGTGGCGGCATGACCGCCCCGCATGCGGCCCCCGGGCCGACCGCCAGAGGCAAGGCCAGTGGCGGGATGTTCCTTGGCTTCGGCACCGCATTTCGCAAGGAAGTCACCGAGTGGTTCAAAGGCCCGAAGACCCTCATCGTGGCCGGGATCTCCGTCGCCGGTGCGATCTTCATGACCCTGATCCCGTTCATCGCAGAGGCGACCAAGGAGGCCGACGCCGCCGGTCTGACGTCGAAGGATCCGACCGCCAATGTCCTGCTCGGCTGGACCGGGATGACCGTCGCGTTGATCGCGGTCGTCGCCACGATGGCTCTCGTCTCGAGCGAGCGTGACCGTGGGACGCTCGCGTGGAGCTTGACCAATCCGGTTTCGCCGACGAGCATCATCTCGGCCAAGTTCGCGGCCGCGTTCCTCGTCTTCGGTGGCGCCGCGGTCGTCCTGCCGCTGGTGGTCTCCTCGGTGCTTGCGACCGTGGTCTACGGCCTGCCGAACCTCGCGACGGTAGCCACGTTCGGTCTGTTGTTCCTGACCCTGCCGGCGTTCTACATCGCGCTGACGGTCGGTCTGGGAACGGCAGTCAAGTCGACCGCCGGTGTCGCCGGCATCGCCTTCGCGGTGATGTTCTTGCCGCAGATCCTCGGTGGGCTGCTGCCGATCGTCGCCGAGATCTCCCCGACCTCGATCGGTGGGTGGGCTCTGGCAACGGCCCGGGGCGAGCCGGCGTCGGCCTTGACCCTGATCGGCTGGCTCGTGTCGATGACGGTCCTCGTCGTCGGCGGGAAGGTCGTCTTCGACCGCCAGGAGTTCTAGCTCCGGTTTGAGCCAGCGGGGCGGCCATCCGGCTCTTCAATTCCGCTCACCTGCCGCCTGGAGGCGAAGCCTACGCAGGGTCGTCGATGCCACCAGGGTTGGCGATGACGAGTCGACCTGCCTGAGCACCCGAACCAAGGCGAGCTGCTGCGGCAGCCCCGAGCCACGTCGCCAGCATGATGATGCCGCCGGCGTACACGAACATGAGGAGCCCGAGCGCCGTACCTGCCGGAACCAGTGCGAGCAGCCGGCCGCTTCCACGACGCGTCGCCGCGATGACGACGGTGAGGGCCAGGAGCGACACCAGCGACACGGCTTCGCCCGCGATGAACACGGCGAAGAACCAGTCCAGGAGGATGCCGTCTTCGAGGACGTTGGCCACGCTCGACAACCCCGTAGCAGCACCTGCGACCAGGGCCAGTCGGACCACCCAACGCCCACCCACCATCCGCCCGAACACCGGCAGCGCGACCGCGAGCAGGGCCAGCGTCGCGCTGAACCAGATGACCGTCGGCCACTCTGACTGGGACGCGGCCGCATCGAACGTGGGCTTGCCCAGCGCCCAGTACGCGAAGAGGGCGACGCCGGTGAGGGCGAAGAGCGCGGGACGCATCGGACAGCGACCTAGTCGCGGATCGGGATCACGCGGACGCTCCCCCCATGGAGGCAACCGGGCCGCGACCGACCCGGAGGGCACTGACGCCCAGGGTCACCCAACCGGCCGGGAACGCGAGCATCGCGGCAACAAGGACGACATACCCGAGCACCGGCGGAACGAGGGCGCCGGTCACGCCTCCCATCGCAGGTACGAAGAGGAACGCACCGACGAACAACAGGGCTGATGCCACGCGCGACAGACTGCCGGCGAGCCACGTGGCGACCGCGAAGAGCGCCGACCCGAGGACCAGCGCGGTGACGCCGATCGTCGAGATCGCCCATCCGTCCAGGCCGCCGATGAAGCCGCTTCCGGTATCCCCGGCGACCGCCATCGCGACAACCCCCAGCAACCCGAGGACGGCCCCGATCGCCGGGATCGCGAACGCCGCCCAGGTCAGCACAGGGTGGCGCCGCGATTGGAAGGCGCTGAGGCCGACGAGCGCGACAAGCGTCGCGGCCGTCGCCACCACGATCGACGTCAGGAGCGCGGCGCCGAACACGGACGAGCCCGAGTCGGCGCCGTTGTTGATCGCGTTGCCGACGAGGGCGACCAACCACAGGATGCCGCCGAGGATGGCGGCGTAGCCTCCGATGCGGAGTGACATGGCGAACCCCTTGGCGTGTTGGGACGCGGCGCCGAGGCCGCGGAGATGGAGGTGGGCGTCGAGCGCGCCGAGCAGGACGTCGGCCACGTCGAACGGGCCGAGCGGTCGCTCCCCGAGCAGCGCGTGGAACTCGTCGCCGTAGCGGGCCCGCCAGCGAGCGGGATAGAGACGGAGGAGGAGGGCGATCATGGGACGCAAACCGGGTCAGCCCGGCGTCCGGCCGAGCCGGCGGAGGCCGAGCGAGGCGAACTCGGACAGTTCGCGGAGCTGCTCGGCCAGGACGGACTCACCAACCGCGGTGAGTCGGTACGGGCGGCGCCGGTCCACTGGCGCCAGCGCCTCGATCAGGCCACGCTCCTCGAGGCGGGCGAGCGCGGCATACAAGGTCCCCGGACCCAGCGGCCGACCGGTGCCGGCTTCGACGTCGGCCATGATCGCGTAGCCGTGCTTCGGCCCGTCGCTGAGGCTGACGAGGATGAGGACCGCTGGCTCGGCAAACCGGCCGAGCTCGGGGATCGGGGCGACCATGGACGGACACCTTTCGTATCGATTGACGATATATCGTGGGACGATATATAGCCCCCGGCGCGGCGCCTGTCAAGCCCCGGATGCGCCGCGATCGTTGCGAGCGGGCTCGCGATCAAGCCTGGAGGTGCCCGGCGGCTCGAAGGGCGACTAGACTCCCCGGGTGGAACCGAAGACGTCCGAGGAGGAGTGGCGGGCCATCCTCACCGGCGAGCATCGAGGCATGCTCGCCTTGCGTCGCCAGTTCGGGCGTGTGCCATCGCCGCCGCGCTGCAAGCTCTGCTACGCGCCGTTCCACGGCGTCGGCGGCGCGCTGCTCAAGCCCTGGTTCGGGCCGTGGGAGCGCAACCCGCAGCTGTGCAAGAACTGCATGAAGGCCCTGACGAAGCAGGGCGTCGGCGGCGCCGAGGTCGAGATCTCGATGCTGTTCGTGGACATCCGAGGCTCGACCGGCCTCGGCGAGCGGCTAGGGCCGGCGGCGTTCGCGACGCTGCTGACCTCGTTCTACCGGCTGGCTGCGAACGCCATCGTCGAGACGGACGGCGTCGTCGACAAGTTCGTGGGCGACGAGGCGATCGGCCTGTACATCCCGAGCTATGCGGGTCGGGACCATGCCCGGAAGGCCATCGAAGGCGGTCGCCGGTTGATCGAGGCGACGGCGCGGTCCAACGCGTCGGCAAGCGGGCCGATCCCGACGGGCGGGGGCGTGCACACGGGCTTGGCCTACGTCGGCGCGCTCGGGTCGAGCGAGGAGATCTCCGACTTCACCGCACTGGGCGACTCGGTCAACACGACGGCGCGACTCGCCTCGCTGGCCGGCTCTGGCGAACTCCTGGTCTCGCTGGCGGCTGCTGAGCACGCCTCATTCGACGCGACCGGCCTCGATCGGCGGACGGTCGAGGTGCGTGGGCGCGAGGCCACCCTCGACGTATACACGCTCCGAACGGTGACCAAGGACTGACGCCGCAACGGGCTCGCTGCGGCGCCTTGCCCATGGAGCCGAGTCACGGTCGACTCCGGACCGGAGCGTAGCCCCCGACCACTCAGGCGGGTGGACCCGGCGGGATGATCGGCGTGAACACGACCGTGGTCCCGGTCGTGCGCACCCGGCACGGACTCGGTGGATGGATCGAGATGACCGCCAGGCTCGGCAGCGCAGCCCGTGTCGGAGGACCGGGCGGGAACTGGAAGGTATCGATGGTGACGAGGCCGCCGCTGGTATCGATGCTCGTCCGGGAGCACCCTCCGGGGCAGCCAGCGACTTGTGGATAGCTGAACGGGACGCCCAAGACCCGGGTGGTCGACGTCGTGGGATCGAGTCGCACGGTCACGATGTTCCCGTCGCCGACGCTGACGCTGACCACTCCCAGCGGGGTCTGGACGGTGTCGGGTACGACGACGCACAGATCGCTGGCAGGATCGCAGGCGGTCGCGGCGTAGGCCGGCGCCGCACCGGGCCCGGCGAGCGTACCGACGGTCAACCCCACTGCGAGCACCATCGACCCGAGACCGCGGCCCAGCCACGACAGGCGAGGTGGGGTGATCGAGCGCTGAGGATGGACTTGCCCTAGTCCGAACATCGCATTGCTCCTTCGCTTCGGCTCACGCGGCCAGATGATGTCGTGCCGAGTCAGCGCGGCCCACTGGGGATGAGACCGATCTGCTGGGCGACGCTGAACCGATCCGCCACGCCCCAGTGCTCGACGAGCCGACCGTCGACCACGCGCACGATGTCGATGACCGTGAGCCGGACCGGACGCCCGGTTGCGGGCAGGCCCATGCACGGCCCGTCCTGGGTCCCCCGTGCGCTGATGCGCGCCCAGACCATGTCGCCCTCGGCGATCACGTCTTCGAAGGTCAGGTGCAGGTCCGGGAAGGAGGTGCGAAGGATCCGGATCGAGCCCTTGACGCCGTCGCGGCCGGTTGCGATCCCCGCCTGGTGTTCCACGAAGTCCGGCGAGAACAACTCGTCGATCGCTTCCAGGTTCCCCTTGTTCCAACCTTCGTCGATCGCTCGACGGACGGTCGCGATGTTGGCCTCCGTCACGGACACGCTCGAGACTGCCATCACGTCGCTCCTTACTATACTGACACTCTAGTTAATACTGCAGTGATACTCTAGTTGCGTGAGTGTTGTCAAGCCCCGGTCCCAGGAGCCCCAGCCCCGCCCCCGACGCCGGGACCGGACCGAGACGCGAGCACGCATGCTCGATGCCGCCCGGCGGCTCTTCCTTGAGCGCGGGTATGCGGCGACGACCATCCCCGAGATCGCCGCCGCCGCTGGTGTCGCCGTACCGACCATCTATTGGGCGTTCGGCTCGAAGCGCGGGCTGGTCCGCGAGATCCGAAACGCCTGGTTCGAGGCCGCGCGGACGTCGGCTCGGATGGGCGAAGTCCTGGCGATCGAGGAGCCGGGCGCCAGGCTCGACGCCTACGCGGCGTTCATGGGCAATCAGTGGGCGACTGGAGCCGAGGCGCTTGCCATCCAGCAGGACGCGATGCGCGCCGACCCCGAGATCGCTGCCGAGATCGCGGGCGTCCTGGCCGATCGCGCCCAGAACTTGAAGGCCGTGGTCGTGCCCCTCGGCCCGCACCTGCGGGAGCCGCTCACGGTCGAAACCGCCCACGACCTCCTGCTCGCGCTCAGCATGCTCGAGCCGTATCGGGAGCTTCGCGAACGGGGCTGGTCGGATGCCGAGTATCAGGCGTGGCTCGGTCGCGTCCTTCGCGAACAGCTCCTCAGGAGCGAGTAGAGGGCCACGAGTTCGGGCCCAGTCGTGGGATCGAGTCCTGTTGTGTCAGCCAGGCATCCCATTCGGTGGTGGGGAGGGTCCGAGCGGCGCCGCGGCCGACAGCAGGCCGTTCGCCTGGAGTTCCGCCCACAAGGCGTCGGGGATCGGCTGTCGGATGAAGGCGGCGTTCTCCGTCACCTCTCGCGCGCCGCGCATCCCGACGACCACGGAGACCACGGACGGGTGCAGCAGGGGGAACTGCATGGCGGCGGCCGCGAGGGGGATGTCGTGGTCCGCGCAGATGCGCTGGATCGCCCGGGCGCGCTCGAGGACGTCAGCCGACGCGGGAGCGTAGTCGAAGAGGGCTCCGTCTCGCGGGTCGGCAAGGACACCGCTGTTGAAGACGCCACCGACGATGACGGCGACACCACGCTCAGCGCAAGCCGGCAACAACGTCTCGAGCGCCGTCTGGTCAAGCAGCGTGTACCGCCCGGCGATCAGGACACAATCAAGTTCGCAGCGGCGCACGAGGAGAGTCAGTGCCTCGGCATCGTTCATGCCCGCCCCGATGGCACGGGCTTCGCCGGAATCACGGATGTCCCGGAGGGCCGGGTAGGCTTCGTCGACGGCCTGGTCCAGGTGGTCGTCCGGGTCGTGCAGCAGGGCGATGTCGATCACCTCGACGCCCAATCGATCGCGGCTGGCATCGAAGGACCGTCGGATGCCATCCGCCCCGAAGTCGAAGTACGTCGATCGGCGATGGCCGCCTGGAAACATCGACGGCTCGCTCGCTCGATCAGGCCCCGCGACGAGCCGACCTACCTTGGTGGAGATCGTCGGCGAAGCCGATGGATGCTGGTGAACGTACGACCCGACGCGTTCCTCGGCGAGGCCCGAGCCGTAGTACGGAGCGGTGTCGACGTAGCGGATGCCCGCCTCCCACCCGGCTTCGAGCGTTCGCTGGGCGTCGGATCCGCTGAGAGGGGCGGGCCAGCCACCCAGGGTCGCCGTGCCGAGGCCCAAGCGCGAGATCGAGACCCCACGTGCGCTCAGGCGATCGTGCGCGACCCGGCTGCTCGCCGGCGACGTTTCCGATCGCCCGTCATGACTGGGCGAGCGCTCGCGGTAGGGGCTCACAACTGCCCATAGGCGGTGCGCAGCAAGTCGGTCAGCGCGTCGGCATCCGGCGTGCCCGTGATCAGGTCCATCAGCAGGATCTGCACCCGGATGCCGTCCCAGGTGAACGCCGTCCCACCGTTCGGCATCACGACGACGGTGCCGTCGAAGCCGATGGGGACCTTGGTCACCTTCACTTCCGGGTCAGGTTGGTCGCCCGAGTCCGATGGGTCGAGGTCGTTGGGGTCGGCGACGCCCAGCTGCACGCCGAACACCCCAACCTTGCCCCCCTTCTCGAAGGCGGCGCTGAACGGGCCAAGCGTGCCTTCGCTCGGATCCAGTCCCAGGTTCGGCGGGAGGCCGGACGTCACGCCAGGGGCGTCAACGGCGAATGCACAACTCTGACCCTCGTCCGGACCGAGTTTGCCGCGGGCGATCGCGAGCACCTTGACCCCGAGTGCGTCCTCGATGTCGGACCTCGACAGGAGCGCGCACGGGTCGCCGAGCGGGCCGATCTCGCTGGCTCCGCCGACCGGATCGGCGTCGGCTGCCCCGCTCGCATCGTCGCCCCCTGATCCGGCCGGTCCGGGAGACGTCGTCGACGAACTCGCTGGTGCGGAGGCCGTCGTCAACGAACTCCCCGGCGCGGGCGCCGTCGTCGCCGAGCTGGACGGCGCCGGAAAGGCGACCGATCCCTTGCATGCCGAGAGCGACGCGGCGAGGAGGATGGTCGCCGCCAGGATCGTGGAAGCACGGATCGTCATCGATGCATCCTCCTTCGCCTGACGAGTCGCCGCCAGTCTAGACCGCCGATGCTCGCGGCCTGTCGCCTTGCCCATTAACCGAACCACGTCTATGGTAGTGTCCACACCATGAAGACGACCATCGATAGGGCCGGTCGATTGGTGATCCCACGCTCACTGCGTGATCGGATCGGTCTGGCCGGCGGCGGCGAGGTCGAGATCCAGCTCGACGGCGCTGCCATCCGCATCGAGCCCGTCGCCGGCACGAGACTCCGGGAAGATGGCGACCTGCTGGTCATTCCGACGAGCGGGACGCTCATCGACGGCACCCTCGTGCGCGAGCTGATCGATGCCGACCGACACGGACGCTGACCCCGGCCAGGTCGTCCTGCTCGACACGAGCACGGCGATCGCGCTCGTCGTCGAAGATCATGAAGCCCACGCCGCGACGCTCGATGCGCTTCGAGGCCGCCGGTTGGGCCTGGCCGGGCACGCCTGGTTCGAGACGTACTCGGTCCTGACGCGACTGCCTGCCGGCCTTCGTCGGTCGCCGGCCGATGCCCTGCGGGTACTGGCCCGTGACTTCCCGGCGTCCAGGTTTCTGGGCGAAGCCGAGGCGGCCGCCCTCGGCGCCGAGCTCGCCCGGCTGGGGGTCTCCGGCGGTGCCATCTTCGATGCCCTCGTCGCCGCGGCTGCGCGCCAACACCGACTTCCGCTCGTCACCGCGGACGCCCGGGCGCGGCCGGTCTACGAAGCGCTCGGAGTCGTGATCGAACGCATCCCGTCGGGCGGCGACGCGGGCGCCTGACAGCACCCGCGCGTCCTGCCGCCGCTGGAGTATGTTGAGCCGATCAGGAGGATGAGATGGCCAGAGTCCTCGGGATCGGCGGCGTGTTCTTCAAGTCGAAGGACCCGGCCAAGCTCGCTAGCTGGTATCGAGACGTTATCGGCCTGGAGTTGGAGGACTGGGGCGGCGTCGTCTTTCGGCCTGAGGCGATGGCCGCCCAGCCGGGCGCTGGGACCGTGTTCAGCCCGTTCGAGGCCGACACCACCTACTTCGCGCCCTCGACCAAGGACTTCATGATCAATCTGGCGGTCGACGATCTCGACGGCATCCTGGCGAGCTGCGCCAAGCATGGCGTGGAGGCCAACGTCCTGCCCGACCAGCCCAATGGCCGTTTCGCTCACATCCTCGATCCGGAGGGGACGAAGATCGAGCTGTGGCAGCCGCAGCCGATGCCGGCCTGACCGGCGCTCTCCCAACTCGATCAGGTTTCAAGAAGCCAGGTCGGCGCTGGTTGGCTAGCATCACATCGTCAGCCCGATCCGTTGGAAGCGAGGAACCAGCCATGGCTCAGAAGACCGCGAAGTCCGAGATCTGGACTCCCGAAGAGAAGGCCGCGATGAGGGAGGCCGTGGTGGAGGCGAAGCGGGCCGCGAAGCGCGGGGCCGACGATGCGGCCGGCGAGGCGGACCTCCTCGCGAAGATCGCCGAGATGCCTGAGCCGGATCGCTCCATGGCCACGCACATCCATGAGATCGTCAAGGCCGCGGCGCCGGGCCTGGCGTCGAAGACCTGGTACGGGATGCCGGCGTACACCAAGGACGGCACGACGATCTGCTTCTTCCAGCCGGCGTCGAAGTTCAAGGTGCGCTACTCGACCCTCGGGTTCCAGCCGGACGCACGCCTCGATGACGGGGCGATGTGGCCGAACGCGTACGCCATCCTCGAACTTACGCCGGAGGTCGAGAAGCGGATCTCGGCGCTGGTGAAGCAGGCGGCGAGCGCCTGAGACTTCGGGGGTCAGTCGTGGGTGCTCAGCCAGGCGCCGACCTTTGGCCAAAGATCCTGGCTGGCCGTCCGGCCAACGACGATCCCGACATGACCACCCTCGATCACGATCTCTGATGCATCGTCACTGCTGACGCGCTTCGTGATCACACTCGTCGTCGGCCGCGGTGCGATCGGGTCTCGACTTGCGGCGATGTTCAGGACCGGGCAACGGATATCCGCCAACCGGACCGGCTGGCCATCCATCTCGAGGGTGTCCATGGCCAGGCGGTTCTCCTGGTAGAACTCGACGATCCACTGGCGGAACGCGGCCCCGGCGAACGGCACACTGTCGTTGACCCAACGGTACATCGCCTGCCAGCCGCGGACGTCGAACTTCGGATCCCCCAGCTTGTCCCAGAGTTGGCGATAGGTGCCGACGTAGCTGGCCTTGGGGTCGAGCAGCTTCGTGCCGATGTCCGGCATCTGCCCGGGCACGATCGGAAACGTGTCCGTCACGCGGTCGACGGGGAAGGTTTCGCGAGCCGTCATCCGACCGAACTGACCGGCATCCGAGAAATCGATCGGCGCGGTCAGCAGGATCAGGTTGCGGGTCGTCTCAGGATGGAGAGCGGCGAAACAGGTCGCCAGGGCGCCGCCGATGCAATAGCCCAGGACGGTCATCCCACGTTCGCCCGTGACCTTCTGGATCGCCTTCGCGGCGCGGGGCAGGTAGCGGGTCACCAGGGTCGACACGTCAAGCGCTCGGTCCTCGTCGCCGGGCGTGCCCCAGTCGATCAGGAAGACGTCGTAGCCCTCGCCCAGCAGGAATCCGACGAAGCTGGCCCCAGGGCGCAGGTCCAGGATGTACGCCCGGTTGATGAGCGGCAGAACCAGGAAGATCGGCGTCCGGTGGGTCGCAGGCTCGGAACGCGTGTAGCGGTACAGCCGCGCCTTGTTCTTGCGCCAGATGAGCTCCTTCGGCGTCAGACCGACCGGGGCGTCGGCCGAGCCGAGGACGGCTCGGGCCATCTCAAGGGCACGATCGGTCGACGACCACACCATCGCGGCGTCAGGCACCTCCGACCAGGCCGAGGCCGTCACCCGACGGCCTTTTGGGACTTGGCGCGCGGAGCAGCCTTCGCTGGCGTCGCGCGGGCTACCGGCTTGGCGGTCGCGGCCTTTCCGGCAGGCCCGGCCTTTCCGGTGGCGCCGGCCTTTCCGGCTGGCCCGGCCTTGCCGGCAGGCCCGGCCTTGCCTGTGGCACCGGTTCGGCCAGAAGGCCCGATTCGGCCCGTGGCGCCGGGTGGGCCCACCGGCCCTGCCGGCCCTGTCGGTCCCGGCGTTCGAACCGTCTCCTCGATCGCATCGAACCGATCGCTGAGCTGATCGATCTTCTCCTCGAGCCCGATGACCAGCTCGCCGAGCCGCGCGATGTCTTCACGCGTCGGGACGTTCATCGTCTCGAGATAGGTCCGCATGTTGTTGCGGATCGACTTCTGGGCGGCGAGCATGGTCTCGAGCAGCTTGCCGCTGGCCTCGTCGTACTCGGGGCTCTTCATCGCCTCTTCGAGTGAGGTGCTCCAGGCCCGCTCGTTGGCGTCGTACATCTCGCGCCAGACTTCGAATGGATCGGCGCTCGGGCCTGCTCCTTCGGTCTTGGTCATTCCGAACTCTCCTTCTGGTCGGTCGGCTCGTCGGGCTGGCGGCGTTTCGCGCCGGGACCAGCGTCGTACAAACCGAAGAACCGGTTGATCGTTTCGCGATAGGCATCGAGCATCGCCGCCGAGGTCGCCAACCACGCGTCGCCGGGGCCGGTGATCGTATAGACGCGACGAGCGGGACCGGTCGGGCCCGGCTCCCAGGCCGACTCGAGGAAGCCGTCCTTCTCCATCTGGCGAAGCGTCCGATAGAGCGTGCTCATCGTGATCCCGAAGAGGCCGAAACCTCTCAGGTAGTCCTCGATCGCGTAGCCGTGCGCCCGTTGGAGCGAGACCGCCAGCAGGACGAACGGCGGCAGGATGTCGCGGGGTGGCCAGCCGGGGTACGGCTCGCGCTCCTCGATCGGCTCGGATGGGCGGCCAGCTTCCGGGCTCGGAGCATCGGCCGCGGGCGCGGCGCGATCCGGCCCGGAGTCCGCGGCGCTGGTCTTCATGCGCTCAGTCATTGGTCGCCTATGCGGTTTCTCGGTTCCAGGAGTGGTTGTCGACTTGACATGTTCGGCCACTATGTGCAGACTGCACTTAGAGTCCAGTCGCCAGTAGAGGCGACACGATCATAGGCGAAGGAGGACGCAATGTCCACCACCACCAACGAACTACCGGAGTCGGCCGCCGCAGCCGTGGCCGAAGCCACCAGGATCGCCGCTGAGGCGGCCCGTAACAGCACCGAGACGGCGAAGGCCTCGTTCCAGGCCACGCGCTCATACATCGGTGAGACCAGCGTCATCGGGCGGGAGATGCTCGAGGGTTGGTCGACCCAGGGCGAGGCGGTCCTCAAGACAGCCTTCGAGGCACAGAGCGCCGCGTTCGAAGCTGGCCTGAACCTGTTCGATCAGGGCGTCAAGGGCAATCGGAAGGCAGTCGAGCAGTTCTCGACGATCGTCAAGCGAACGCAGCAGGCGACGCTCGAGAGCTGGCAGTCCACCGTCAAGGCGGCCTCGATGGCGACCGAAACCACCAAGCGCTGACAGAGCGGCTGACGACCCACGAAGGTGGCCGGCGACCCGCCGACCACCTTCGTTCTGTCTCGGCCGGATCCAGGAGGTTCTCCATGGCTGATCTGACAGGCAAGTCCTGCTTCGTGACGGGCGGATCACGCGGCATCGGCCGGGAGATCGCGCTCGAATTGGGACGACACGGCGGTTCCGTGGCAGTCGGTTATCACTCCGATGAGATCGGACACAACCACGAGGAACAGGCCCACGAGGTCACCGCCGAGATCTCGGCTGCCGGGGGCCAGGCGTACGCCATCGGGTGCGACGTTCGCGATCCAGCATCAATCGGATCGGCCGTTGCCACGGTCGTCGAGCACTTCGGCAATATCGACGTGCTCGTCAACAACGCCGGGATCACCCGCGATCGCTCGTTGGCCAAGATGTCCCAGGATGAGTGGGACGCCGTCCTCACCACCAACCTGTCGAGCGTCTTCCACCTGACTGCCCGGGTGCTGCCGCACATGGTCCAGGCACACTACGGCCGCATCGTCAATATCAGCTCCGTCGTGGGCCTGCACGGCAACTTCGGCCAGGCCAACTACGCCGCGGCGAAGGCCGGGATCGTCGGCTTCACCAAGACAGCGGCGCTGGAACTCGCCAGCAAGGGCGTGACGGTCAACGCGATCGCGCCAGGCTTCATCGCGACGCAGATGATCGCAGCCATGCCAGACGACGTTCGCGCCCGGATCCTGGAGAAGATCCCGATGGGACGGTTCGGACGTCCAGAGGAGATCGCCCAGTTGGTCGCATTCCTGGTGACGAAGGGTGACTACATCACCGGCCAGGTGATCAGCATCGACGGCGGGCTCTACACATGATCCACGGTCCAGCGCGCGCATCGCTTGGATCAGAAACGTGAACGTTTGAGAAGGCGAGGAGTTTGTCATGCCTGACAGGACCGATGAGGGCCGCAACGGCGGCGTCTACATCATCAGCGCCGCCCGGACGCCGATCGGCAAGTTCGGGGGCGCGCTGGCGTCTGTCCCGGCAGTCGAACTCGGCGGGGTCGCGATCCGAGCGGCCTTCGAACGCAGCGGACTGCCCGCCGAGACCCCCGTGGACGAGGTCCTCATGGGCCAGGTCATCCAGGCTGGCGCCGGCCAGGCCCCCGCCCGCCAGGCCGGCCTGTTGGGCGGGCTCCCCGTGACGACGAGCGCGACGACGATCAACAAGGTCTGCGGTTCGGGCCTGAAAGCGATCATGCTCGGCGCCGCCGAGATCCGGGCGGGTGACGCCGAGGTGGTCGTCGCGGGCGGGATGGAGAGCATGAATGTCGCGCCGTATCTGCTCCCTCAGGCTCGCTTCGGCTATCGCCTGGGCGATGGGTCGCTCGTCGACGCAACGGTGCACGACGCCTTGTGGTGCGCCATCGAGGATTGCCACGTCGGCACCCACGCCGAGCGCGTCGCGATCGCCAAGGAGGTCAGCCGCGAGGACCAGGACGAGTTCGCCCTGCGCAGCCACCTGAATGCGATCGCAGCCATCGACGCCGGGCGTTTCGACGCCGAGCTCGCCCCGGTGACGGTCCGTGACGCCAAGGGCCGCGAGACGATCGTCAGCGTCGACGAGGGGCCTCGTCGCGACTCGACCATCGAGGCGCTGGCCCGACTCAAGCCCGCCTTCGACCTGCCCCGCGGTGATGATCGCGGCGACGCGACAAGTGGGACCGCCACCGCCGGCAACGTGCCGGGCATCACGGACGGCGGCGCTGCGACGGTCGTGGTCAGCGAGCGGACCGTCGAGCGGTACGGCCTCAAGCCGCTGGCCAGGATCGTCGGCTATGCCCAGGCGGACATCGAGCCGAAGTGGCTGTTCCTGGCGCCCGTCATCGGTATCCGCCGGCTGCTCGACCGGATCGAGCTGCCGATCGAGGCCTTCGATCTCATCGAGATCAACGAGGCATTCGCCGCCCAGGTCCTTGCCGACGGCCGGGAGCTCGGCTTCGACTGGGACAAGGTCAATGTCAACGGTGGTGCGATCGCCCTCGGTCACCCGGTTGGTGCGTCCGGAGCCCGGATCGTCGCGACGCTCCTGCACGAACTCAGGCGACGAGAGGGCCGCTATGGCCTCGCGACCCTCTGCCTCGGCGGCGGCGGGTCCGTCGCGATGGCGTTCGAGCGGGTCTGACCTTTCGCTCGGGTCAGTCGCCTGGCCCGAAGGGCACGTAGTCGGGCCACCACATCGCGCGATCGACGGCCGAATCGATCTCTTCATCCGACCAGGCACGCCCGTCACCGCTGTCCCGGGCCTCCCGAACGACGGCGACCGCGATCGCCCGAGCAACGACCCGCAAGTCCGCGATCGGCGGGTAGAGTGCGCCCGCCCGCAATCGGTCGGTCGAGACAAGGCTGGCCAGTTCGTGCGCGGCGACGAGGAACAGGTCGTCGGTCACCTCGCGGGTCTCCGCGACGATCGCGCCCAGACCCACCCCGGGGAAGACGAACACGTTGTTCGCCTGACCGATCACTCGGACCCCGGTGGGGCCGGCGACATCGCGGCTCGGGCCGCCCGAGGCGACGAGCGCCCGCCCCGCCGTCCACATCAGGATGTCCTCCGGCCGCGCCTCGGCGCAGGCACTCGGGTTGGACAGCGGCAGGATGATCGGGACTGGGTCGTGGAGCCCCACTTCCCGGATCAGAGCCTCGGTGAACGCGCCCGCGCAAGCGGATGCGCCGATGAGGACCGTCGCTTCGGTCACGCGGGCGATGGCGACCGGGTCCGCCAGTTCGGACGGCCGGAGCCCGGCCTCAAGCAAACGGGCAGGATCGACGGCGAACGGCCGCTGATCATCCGGTAACGCCGGTCGATCCGTGTGGACCAGACCGCGGCTGTCGAGCATGACGATGGCCGAGGCCGCGGCCCGAGGATCCATCCCCTCCGCGACCAGCTCTCGCCGAAGGAGAGAGGCGATGCCGATCGCCGCTGCGCCGGCACCCACGAACATGAACTTGTCGGAGGTGAGACCGCCGCGCTCCTGTCGCGCGGCGAGGAGGCCAGCCAGGACGACCGCTGCGGTGCCCTGCATGTCATCGTTGAAGCTCGGCAATCGGCGTCGATACCGTTCCAGGATGCGAACGGCATTGTGCTGCTTGAAGTCCTCCCATTGCACGACAGCCGTGGGGAAGACCCGACCGACCGAGTCAACGAAGGCGTCTACGACCGCATCGTAAGCAGAGCCGCGCGATCGAGGCGCCCGATGACCCAGGTAGAGCGGATCGTCAAGAAGGGCCTGGTTATCGGTCCCGACATCAAGCGAAACGGGCAGCGTCTGCGCCGGATAGATGCCAGCGGCCGCGGTGTACAGGGCCAGCTTCCCCACCGGGATCGCCATCCCACCGGCCCCCTGGTCTCCCAGGCCCAGGATGCGTTCGTTGTCGGTGACGACGATCAGGCGGATGGCGTCGCCGGCCGCGAGAAGGATCTGGTCGATCCGGCCGACGTCATCGGGCGTGATCCAGACGCCCCGCGGACGCCGGAAGATGTGGCTGAAGTTCTGGCATGCGAGGCCGACCGTCGGGGTGTAGACGATCGGCAGGAACTCCTCGAGGTTGTCGACGAGGAGGCGGTAGAACAGGGTCTCGTTCCGGTCGTGGAGGGCGGCCAAACCGATATAGCGCTCGAGGTCATCGTCCTTGCGCCGGACATGCTCCAGTTCCCGGACGACCTGCTCGTCGAGCGTCGCGACTCCCGGCGGCAGCAGACCGAGAAGACCGAAGAGGTCCCGCTCGCGCGCTGTGAAGGCCGTGCCCTTGTTGAGGAGTGGCTGCGCGAGAAGCGCGTGACCGCGACTCCGGACGACGGGACGTCCCCTCGCCTGAGGCACCCGGACCATCATCGAGGCATCGGCGAACTAGTCGGTTCGCCCATGGGGAACCGATCCGGTCTCGGCGCCAGTCGGATCGACCTCGGCGAATCGGTGGGCAGCGAGGTGTGCGTGACTGATGGTGCCGACCAGTCTGCCCTGGCCGTCGACGACCGGGATGCCCTTGATGAAGGTGGCCCGAAGCAGAAGGTCAGCTGCTTCGAGGGAGGCGCCGGAGTCGAGGACGACCGGGTCGGTCGACATGACGTCCGCGACTGAATGTCCTGTGCTCGCCATTACCTGTTCCCTCCGAACGAGGATCATCATCGAGCGTCTGCGTGCGCGGCGACAGGGCCAAATGGCACGAACAGCGACAGCACGATCGACGAGCCTTCGACCGGCCCCTATCCCGGTCGAGGCGACAGGGCGGATGTGACCGGCTAGGGCCCGATGGCCCTGCCAAAGGGGCGATCCGGCCGGGATGCACCGGGCGAACCCGGCCGTAGACTCGATCGATGAGCGCCACCGACATCGCCCCGCGTGCTGCCGCGCCCTCGCGCGGAGCGACTGGCGCAGACACGGATCCGGTCGATCTGGCACGCCATCTGGGCGAGCGAGCGATCCTGCCGCTGACCGTCGTGGGGCTTCTGGCCGGGCTCGCGCTCACCTGGGCCGGAGACCACGAGGCGGCTGCCCTCGCCTGGACGATCCCTGCAGTCGTGGTCGCGGTTCGCCTTGTGTGGGCGATCGTGCGCGACCTCACTCACGGCGAGCTCGGCGTTGACCTCATCGCGATCCTCGCCATCGTCGGGGCGCTCCTGCTCGGTGAGCCGTTCGCCGCCGGGGTCATCGCCGCCATGCTGGCGACCGGAGAGGCGTTGGAGCGATATGCGCAGGGTCGTGCTCATCGGGAACTGACCGCACTCCTTGGACGGGCGCCGCGCGATGTCCAGCGATATGTCGATGACCGACTCGAGACGACCCCGATCGAGGCCGTCGTCCCCGGTGATCTCCTTGCGATCCGCCCTGGCGAAGTCGTGCCGGTCGATGGGATGGTCGTCGGGAGCCCGGCCGTTCTGGACGAATCCGCCCTCACCGGTGAGTCCCAGCTGATGACCCGCGAGGAAGGCGGCCCGGTCTCCTCTGGGACCGTCAACGCCGGCTCATCGTTCGACATCCGGGCAGTCTCGACCGCCGCCGACAGTGCGTATGCCGGCATCGTTCGTCTCGTCCAGGAGGCACAGCACAGCAAGGCCCCGTTCGTCCGACTCGCGGACCGTTATGCCCTCGTCTTCGTGCCGTTCACCCTGGCCATCGCCGCGGCGGCCTGGCTCGTCTCCGGCGACCCGGTTCGCGCTCTCGCCGTCCTGGTCGTTGCGACGCCATGCCCGCTCCTGCTGGCCGCCCCGATCGCGATCGTCGCCGGGATCTCGCGAGCAGCCCGGCGAGGCGTGATCGTCAAGGGCGGCGGTCCACTTGAGGCCCTGGCCCGCGCGCGAGTCATGCTCTTCGACAAGACCGGCACCCTCACCGCGGGCCGGCCGAGGCTAGCCACCATCGCCGTCGGTCCGGCCACGGATCCGGGGGCCATCGATCAGGGCGAGGTCCTCCGGCTGGCGGCCTCGGTCGAGCAGTTGTCGCCGCACGTGCTCGCCGGTTCGATCGTGCAAGGAGCCCGGGAACGGGGACTCGAGCTGGCGATGCCGGACGACGTCGTCGAGACCCCGGGCGCCGGCGTGACGGGACTGGTCGACGGCCACAGGGTCGCGGTAGGGACTGCGGACTTCTGTACTGACGAAGGCGGGCTGCCGCGATGGGCACGGGACGTCCGGCGCCGTGCCGCGATCGAGGGTTCGACGTGCGCCTTTGTACGGATCGACGATGTGGTCCGCGGGGCGATGGTCCTCGACGACCCCCTCCGTCCTGAGACCCCACGGGCGATCCGCTCGCTCCGGCGGATCGGCTTCACCCGGATCGTGATGGTCACCGGCGACAACGCGGCCGTCGCCGACATCATCGGGTCGGCCATCGGCGTCGACACGGTCCTTGCGGACCGGGCGCCTTCGGAGAAGGTCGATGCCGTCCACGCCGAACAGTCGGACGCCTCCCGCCTGGTCGTGATGGTCGGCGACGGGCTCAATGACGCAGCCGCCCTGGCCCTCGCCGACGTCGGCGTGGCAATGGGCGCCCGGGGCGCGAGTGCCTCCTCCGAGGCAGCCGACATCGTCATCACGGTGGACCGACTCGATCGCTTGACCGAGGCGGTCCAGATCGCCCGACGAGCGCGCTCGATCGCCGTTCAGAGTGTCGTTCTCGGGATGGGCATGTCGATCGTCGCGATGGCCGCTGCGGCGCTCGGGCTCCTGCCGGTCGTAGCCGGGGCGATCCTGCAGGAGGCCATCGATGTCATCGTGATCCTGAATGCGCTCCGTGCCCTTCGAGGCGGCGTGACGGTGCCGGCCCGGATCCCAGGCTGGACCGAGACCAGCGCCTTACTGCACGCTGCGCATGTCGCCCTCGAACCGTCCATCGCGCGGATCCGCGCCACCGCCGATGTCCTGGACAGCATGCCCGCAGCGGCCGCCTCGGTCGCCCTCGAGGAGATCCGCCGATTCGTGACGGAGGACCTCCTGGCGCACGAGGAACTAGAGGACCGGACGATCTACCCGATGCTCGCGGGCGCGATGGGTTCGGACGACGCGACCGCGTCGATGTATCGGACGCATCAGGAGATCTTCAGACTCGCGCGGCTGCTCGATCGCCTGGTCCGGGACTTGCCAGCGGAAGGCCCGAGCAGCGATGACCGAACGGATCTCCAACGCATCCTGTACGGCCTCGAAGCGATCCTCCGCTTGCATCAGGCGCAGGAAGAGGACCTGTACGCCTCGATCGGCGACAGCACCCCGCCGACGGAACGACCGAGCGCCGCCGTGACGCCCGCTCCGCTCTGAGCCTGGACGGCGCTAGCCCAGGAAGCCGATCACTGGGATGCGACTCACCTCGATCCTTCACCGCTACCCGCGTCGGCGCCCTCTTGCGCTCTCCCCGGATATACGTATACTCCTACGTATGGCTGTATCGCCGCTAAGGAGTTACGATGTCGTGGTGCCGAACAAGACGATCTATGTCTCAGACGGAGACCTGCCCATCTACGGCCGGGCCCAGGAGCTTGCCGGCGGCAACCTCTCGGCGGCGATCTCCGCAGCGCTCCGTCGCTACGTCGACGTGGAGGAGGGCCGACTCGAGGGCTTCGACGAGGTGGTCGTTCGGGTCGGCCCCGGTCACGGCCGCAAGATCCGTTTCAACGGCGTCTTCCTCGGAGAGTGGGTCAACACCAGCTACAGCCGGGTCGAGACCTTCCGCGTCTACCGCGGCCGGTCGGGCAAGTTCGTGCTCCACATCGAACGGAGTCCCGACTTTTCGATGCTCAACGCCGAGGGCAAGCCGGCCGGCTGGCGGGGCTATCTCGGTATCGGTGACATCAGCTACGGCAACACCCCCGCCGAGTCGACCCTGGAGATCGTCGAGTCGCTCGAAGAGCTCCGCGGGCGGATCCCGACCCAGCTCTTCGACAGCGTGGCCAGCTCGACCCGACAGCCGGACGTCGAAGACCTCGACATCTGACCCCGGTCGTCGCGCCGTCGGCCTGGGAGCCGGGGCATGACCGCCACGACGCCGCGGCCTGCCATCCAGGCGGTCGGCCTTCGAAAGTCCTTCGGCAGCCAGGTCGTCCTCGACGGGATCGACCTCGACGTCCCGGAAGGGGCGGTCTTCGCCCTCCTCGGACCGAACGGCGCCGGCAAGACGACCGCGGTCCACATCCTATCGACCCTGATCTCCTACGACGGCGGTCAGGTGGAGGTCGCCGGCCATGACGTCGCCCAGGACCCGGACGGCGTCCGTGCCGCGATCGGCGTCACCGGCCAATTCTCCGCCCTCGACAAGTTCCTGACCGGCCGGGAGAACCTGATCCTGATGGCCGACCTGCGCCATCTCGGCAAGGTCGAGGGCCGCCGCCGAGCAGCTGAGCTGCTCGACCGGTTCGACCTCGTCGAGGCTGCCCAAAAGCCGGTCTCGACCTGGTCCGGAGGGATGCAACGCCGGCTCGACCTGGCGATGACCCTCGTCGGCGAACCCCGGATCATCTTCCTCGACGAGCCGACCGCAGGGCTCGATCCACGCAGCCGCCGGACCATGTGGCAGGTGATCCACGACCTGGTCAAGGGCGGGGTCACGATCTTCCTGACGACGCAATATCTCGAGGAGGCCGATCGCCTGGCCGATCGGATCGCCGTCCTCGACCACGGCCGGCTGGTGGCCGAGGGCACGCCGACCGAGCTCAAGCGTCTGGTCCCCGGCGGCCACGTCCGGCTCGAATTCGCCGGCCACGAGGAGATGGACAAGGCCGCCCGTCGGTTCCCGGGGGCGACCCGTGACGACGAGTCACTGGCCCTGCTGGTCGCGAGCGACGGCGGGGTCAACTCGCTCCGCACGTTGCTCGACCAGCTCGAGGCGGAGTCGATCGCGGTCGAGGGCCTGTCGGTTCGCACCCCAGACCTCGACGACGTCTTCCTGTCACTCACCGGCGGCCCAGAACCCCAGAAAGGAGCGGCCTGATGACGGCCTTCGCACACGACCTGAGCGACTCGGCGACGATGCTCCGGCGCGATCTTCGGCACATGCGCCGCTACCCGTCGCTGACCCTGTTCATCGTCGGAATCCCGGTGGTGTTCCTGCTCCTGTTCGTGTTCGTCTTCGGAGGCACCCTCGGGGCCGGGCTTGGCGGCGTGTCCGGGGGACGCGATGCCTATATCGCGTATGTGGTCCCCGGCATCCTGCTCCTGACCGTGGCCAGTGCCGCCACGGGCACCGCCATCTCGGTCTCGATGGACATGGCCGAGGGCATCGTCGGGCGCTTTCGGACGATGGCCATCTCGCGCACCTCGGTCCTCATCGGCCATGTCGCAGGGAGCGTCATCCAGACCGTCCTAGCCCTCGTCGTGGTGATGGTCGTCGCCCTGCTCATCGGCTTTCGGCCGACGACCGGGCCGTCGGCGTGGGTCGCCGCCGCCGGGTTGCTCGCGCTCACCGCGCTGGCGATCACCTGGCTGTCGGTCGCCATGGGCATGTCGACCCAGAGCGTCGAGACCGCCAGCAACCTGCCTATGTTCCTGCTCCTGCTGCTCTTCCTGGGCAGTGGCTTCGTGCCCACCCAGACGATGCCCGATCCCCTGCGCTGGTTCGCCCAGAACCAGCCCTTCACGCCGATCATCGAGACCGTTCGCGGCCTGCTCCTCGGGACATCGATCGGCGACAGCGCTCCGATCGCGGTGGCCTGGTGCGTCGCGATCTCGCTCTTCGGCTTCCTGTGGTCCCGGAAGATGTACGAACGCGACCCAGCGCCGCGCTGACCTCGAGGCGTAGGCTGTCCTCGATATGCCCGATCGACCGGAAGCCGCCTGCCTCGTCCTCGCCGATATCAGCGGGTACACCAGCTATCTGGCCGGTGTCGAGCTCGACCACGCGCAGGACATCCTGGCCGATCTGACCGATGCCGTGGTACGGGCGCTCCGTCCGCCGTTCCGGCTGGCCAAGCTCGAGGGCGACGCTGCGTTCGCCTACGTCGTGACCGATGCGATCGATGGATCTGCGCTCCAGGACACCATCGAAGGTTGCTACCTGGCCTTCCGTCGACGGTTGCGCGACATCGGTCAGGCGTCGCAGTGCGACTGCAACGCGTGCGTCCTCATCCCCCGCCTCGACCTCAAATTCGTCGTCCATCACGGCTTGATCGCCAAGCAGCGGATGGCCGGCCGTGAGGAGCTGGTCGGGCGCGATGTCATCATCGTCCACCGGCTGCTCAAGAACAGCGTCCATGACTCGCTCGGCATCGGCGCATACGCCCTGTACACCGATGAGTGCGTCCGGGCGATGGGCATCGCCGACCCGGCCGCCGCCGGGCTCGTGGAGCATCGCGAGACCTACGATTTCGTGGGCGAGGTGACCGGCTGGGTCCGTGACGTCGAGGCCGTGTGGCAGGCGGCCGAAGCGGGCTCGGGCCTGGTCGTCGGCGCGGCCGAGGCTGCCTTCTCGTTCTCGTTCGACTTTCCCGGGCCACCGGCGGTCGCCTGGGAGTGGGTCACCTCGCCGGTTCGCCGCCTCAAATGGCAGCACGGCATCACGGCGATCGACGAAACCTCGGCCGGAGGGCGGCGCGGGGTGGGAACCACGAACCATTGCGTCCACGGTCGCGATGCGATCGTCGAGGAGGTCCTTGTCTGGCGGCCGGCCGAGGTCCTGACGACCCGGTTCCAGGTGCCCGTGCCCGGCGTTCCCAAGTTCACCCGGAGCGAGATCTTCGTCGCCACCGCGGACGGGGCCGGGACCGAGTTCACGCTCAACATCCTGCGGCCACCGACGGCCAGGGACCGGGCCAAGCTCGAGGGGATCGGCTCGATCCTTGCCGGCTATGGAGATGGACTGGCCGGGTTGGCGCCGATGATCGAGGCGGACGTCGCGGCACGGGCCGCCGCGGCGGCAGCCGAGGCACCCGAACCGGGACTGCCCGTCTCGGCTGGGCGGAATCTCAGCGAACCGGTCACGTCGCACTGATGGCCGAAGGCAAGGTGAAGGGGCCGGCGTCCTACTTCCCGTCGATCGAAAGGACCTATGGGCGTCCCATCGCTGACTGGCAGACGATCATCCGCGCGAACCAAGGCCTCAGCCACATGGAGCTGGTCACCCTCCTCAAGACCGAGCACGGCCTCGGTCACGGCCACGCCAATGCCCTGGTCGCCCACACCTTGCACGAGGACGCCAAACGTCGGTAGTCAGGCTGACGAGCCCTGCCCACGACACGGAGACGAGGAGTACGGATCGATGCGCGTGACGGTGACCCCGGACCAGATCAAGTCCGCCTTCGAGGCGGTCAAGGACGATCCGTCGTTCGACGAGAGCCGGGGCCTCTGGGAGCGTGGCCGCCCGCCGGTCGAGATGATCCAGGCGATGTGCCTGCGGCCCGAGCTCCTGCGCGCGTTCGCGGGCTTCGGGGACTGCGTCTACCCGGGCGGCCTGCTCGAGCGACGGGTCAAGGAGCTGGTCATCATCACCGCCTCCACGACCAACGAGTGCCAGTTCTGCACGGACTCACACTGCGACCTGGTCGACATCGCGGACATCGTCAAGGATCCCCTGATCGTCATCGAGCAGACCGACTCGCTGGCGCCGCGCGAGCGCATCGCCGTCGAGTACACCCGCGCCGCCATGGCGGCATCGAATGCCATCCCCGAGCCGCTGGCCCAGCGGTTGCACGAGCACTTCAGCGACCCCGAGCTGGTCGAGCTGACCTTCCTGATCGGCTTCATCAACATGCTCAACCTGTTCAACAACTGCCTGCAGGTTCGCTACAACGGCGAGTACAGCCTCCTGGCATCCGCGGCGGGCTGACGCCCGGGACTCTGGCGTTGTTAGCCGAGCCCGATCTCGGGCGTCAGCTGGCGACCGAGGATCGCGCCGAGTCGGGCTGCCTCGGCTGCCAGCGCGGCCCGGGGCGGCCGACCGACCTCGCCGAACCAGGTCACCAGGAGTCGGTCGACATCGAGGTCCCAGGTCCCACTGACCACCCCGCCAGCGACGACCGTCGGCGAGATCCAGCCGCTCTGCTTGCTGACCGCAGCGCGTCGCCCGGCCGGGATGACGTGCTCGTCCGCGGTCCCAGGGCCGAGCACGTACTGGTCGAAGCCGGGCAGCAGTCGGACCGCCGACGTGGGTTGGGTGGTCGCCAGGTCGTCGAGACCCTCGGCCAGGACATACGCCCGCTGTCCGTCCAGCTCGACTTCGGCGAACCGGTCGCCGAGCGCGTCGAACCAGGTCCGCAACTGGCGCTTGCCGAACCAGCCACCGGCCAGCCAGTTGCCGAAGGCATCGATCGTGGCCGGTCCATACGCCCCGAAGTAGGCGGCGATCGCCACGGGTGCCGCCTCGGCCGGATCGGGGACGCCGGTCCAGCGCGAGCTGGCGGCCTCGGGCAGGGTGAAGGTGACCCGGGTGCCCCGGTTCGGTCCGAAGCACAGGTCGCCCTGCCAAGCGAGCGGCTTCAGGAGGGTGCCCCAGCCGGAGCGCAGCGCCTCGCCGACATGACCCAGGCCAGGCCGGGCGATGACCGCGGCAACGAGCTCCTCGCGGCTGAGGATGGTGCCGTCGAGCGCCTCGCGGACCGCCTCGCGCAGCGCCTCGATCTCCTTCGGGCTCACACCGAAATAGCGCTCCCAGCTGGGTCGATGCCAGGATCGTCCCGAGGCGACCAGCGACAGGAACGCCCCGCCCTCCTCGGGCGTGAGCAGGTGGAGCGTCCCGCGCATCGCCCAGGTCTTGATCAGGCGACCGTCGGCCAGGGCCTCGCCGACCTCACCGGGCCTCGACTCCCGACGGCGGACGCGGACCGCGAGCTCGGCGGAGGAGGCCACCTGTGCCTGCACCCCACACAGCCGACCGACCACATCCGGCACGGACGACGTGCCCACGGGATCGAGCAGATGACGCCGCATCCGCCAGGCGAGGGCCTGTTGCCAACTGACCTGCAAGACCACGTGAGAAGCGTATCGCGGGTGGTGTCGCCGCTGGGCTAGCCGCGGCGCCAGACCTGCTCGCCGTCTTCCGACTCGTCGGTCGACTTGAGACCCGCTCGTGAGGCCACGGCGGCCGACGCGTCGTGGGTCGGATGGATGTGAGCGCTGAACTTGGACACGCCCCCACGCTCGAGCCAGTCCACCATCGCCACGACCGCCTCGGTGGCCAACCCGCGACCCTGCCACCCGACACCGATCAGCCAGGCGATGTCGGCCGAACCGTGGGCGATGTCGATCGTGGCCTGGACGAAGCCGATCGCATCGCCGTCGGGCCGAAGTCGGACGATCCAGTTGTGCCATTGCTCGGTGCCATCGGACGACCGGCCCGTGGATTGCCGTCGGTACAGCGCCAGCAGCTCAGCCAGGGTCGGCGGTTCCCCGCCGGTGAACGTGTACAGCCCGTGGTCGCCAAGCACCGTGACCATCGCGTCGGCATCGCCAGGCTGAAGCGGCGTGAGGTCCAGCCGCGATGTCGCGATGGGCCGGGTGGGCAGCGTCATGGTCCGCGCAACGCTACCCCACCGAAACGATCGCTTGCGGTGGTGCCGGTTCCCGCCGCAGCAGCAGATCGAGCCGCCCGTGCGCAGTTTGGCCTTCACCGGGCCAAAGATGGAACCTCTCGGTCGTCGCCCGACTCATCATGGGTGAGAGCGGCCGATGCGCCGCCACGAGCCGAGTGCCCGATGCAGCGAGATCTCGTCATCCGCGCCAGGAACGGCGACCACGATGCCTTCACGACGCTCGCCGCGGATGCGTTCGATCGGCTCCATCGAACCGCCCGGCTGATCCTGCGCAGCGACGACCGGGCGGCCGACGCCGTCCAGGAGGCGCTCATGGCCGCGTGGCTCCACATCCGCGCCGTCCGTGACCCCGACCGCTTCGACGCGTGGCTCTATCGGCTGCTCGTCAACGCCTGCTATCGGGAGGCACGGCGGGCCAAGCGGCGCGAGGTCGTGGAGATCCACATGACCGCGCCTGACGCGCTCGGGGACGGCGACACCCAGGAGTTGACTTCCATGCGCGACCAGTTGGAGCGAGGCTTTCGTCGCCTGACCCCCGAGCAGCGCGCCGTCCTCGTCGTCCGCCACTACCTCGGGCTGTCCGATGCCGAGGCGGCGATCGTTCTCGATGTCGCCGTGGGCACCTTCAAGTCCCGTCTGCATCGCGCTTCCGCCGCCCTGCGCGCGGCACTCGAAGCCGACGAACGCACAGCGACCATCGCCAGGGAGTCGATCGCATGACCGGCCACGACCACTTCGACCGGACCCTCGCCAGCTGGTTCGAGGCCGACGCCCTGTCGCCAGCGCCCGCCGATGGTCTCGAGCGGGCCCTCGACGCCACGCGCCGGCGCGGGCCGCGCCCGGGCTGGCTCGCCGGGTTCGGCAGCCACTGGGTCGGAGCGGTCCAAACCGGTGGTTCGAGCTCCGCCGCACGTTCGATCCCGCGCCTGGGTCTGCGCTGGTCGACGGCGCTCGTGGTGCTCTTGGTCATCGCGGCGCTGGTAGGTGGGGCGATCCTGGTCGGAGCCCGACTCTTCCAGCGCCCGCCGTTGTCCGGCGATCGCCTCGGCCACCTGGCCTACGGTCTCGACGGCGACATCTACGTGGCCGACTGGGACGGCAAGAACCCGGTCCGGATCGCGGATGGGCCTGACGATCCCCGTGGCGGCGGCCCAACCACGTGCGGCAGCTTCTGGGGGGAGGGACCGATGTGGTCGCCAGATGGACGCCACCTGGCCTTTCGGTCCAGCCGGAGTGACTCCTGTCAGGGCACCGTCGTCATCGCCGATCCCGAAGGCCACGCTAGCGCGTCGTTCCCCGGCGTTGGCTGGCTGGTCCCGTGGTCGCCGGACGGCACTCGCGTTGCGACCTGGGTCGAGGAGCGCAAGACGATCGGCGTCCATGGCCTCGACGGCACGCGTCAGGCGCTGCTGACCTTGGCCCCCGAGGCCATGGGACGGTCCGGCGATCACGACCCGTCTTGGTCACCCGACGGCGGGTCGCTATTGCCACCTTCCCTGGCCTGGGAGCTACCCGTCGACGGCGGAACACCACGACGGGTGCCGGACAGCGACCCACGATCGCGACCGGACGCCGTCTTCTCGCGCGACGGGGCGCGGATGGCATTCAGCGGGCAGCCCGGATCGGCATCGCTGGTGATCGCCGACGTCGACGGAAAGGAGCTTCGGGTCCTGGCCGGAGCTGTGTTTGATGCGCTTGAACAACCGGGTCCGGGGCCCGCGTATTACGAACCGGTGCTGTCACCGACGGGTGATCGGGTCGCCTTCCTGTGGACCCCGGTCGTCTTCCCCCGGTTGGTCGACCCAGCCTCGAACGCCGTTGAGCTGCGCGTGGTCGACGTGGCCAGCGGGGCGGTGACGACGCTGGCCAGTGCGACCAGCAGGGACCTCCCGCTCTACCCCATCACCTTCTCGCCCGAGGGTGACCGGATCCTATTCACGAAAGCGGACGCCAACAACGTGACGTCTCTGTGGAGCATCGGTGCCGACGGGTCCGACGAGCGGCTCCTGGTGACGGGGACCGGCTGGGGCGACTGGCAGTCTCTGCCGGCCGGACCGTGAAGCGTTCGATCTCCGAAGGAGGCATGTAGCAGCCCCTTGTCATGACCTATGGCCCTATGGACGGCTGCCCGACAGGGCCAACCTGAGTCTGTGGCCAGTGAGGCACCGGGCTGGACGCCCGCGGAGGCCGGGACCATTTCGCGACAAGGAGGCAAGCCATGACTGTCATCAGCGAACTGCGGCCGTCCGCGACTCGCGTTTCAGACACCATGCGCGCGACCGTGTTCCATGGTCCAGGAGACATCCGCGTCGAGTCCGTTCCGCGGCCCCATGCCGGCGTCGGCGAGGCTGTCGTCCGGGTCACGACCACGACGATCTGCGGCACCGACGTCCACATCCTGAAGGGCGAGTACGCCGTGCGCCCGGGGCTGATCATCGGCCACGAGCCGGTCGGCGTCATCGAGGAGCTCGGCGAGGGAGTCACCGGCTACCAGATCGGCCAGCGCGTCCTGGTCCCCGCTATCACCCCCTGCGGCCAGTGTCGCGCGTGCCTGTCCGGCAACCTGAGTCAGTGCGGACACGGCGACGGTTTCGAGGCGATCGGCGGCTGGCGTTTCGGCAACACCATCGACGGCGGCCAGGCCGAGTACGTCCTGGTCCCGTCGGCTCAGGCCAACCTGACCCTGATCCCGGACGGCGTCAGCGACGAGCAGGTCGTCCTGCTGTCCGACATCGCGTCGACCGGCTTCAGCGGCCCGGAGTCGGGCGGCGTGCGCATCGGCGATGCGGTGGTCGTGTTCGCGCTCGGACCGATCGGACTGTGCGCCGTCGCCGGTGCCAAGCTGATGGGCGCGACCCTGGTGATCGGGGTCGAGAGTGACCCGGTCCGTCTCGAGATGGCCAAGCGCATGGGCGCGGACGTCGTCATCGACTACACCCAGGTCGATGTCGTTGCCGAGGTCAAGCGCCTGACCGGCGGCGGAGCCGACGTGACCGTCGAAGCCCTCGGCACCCAGGGCACGTTCGAGAACGCCCTGCGCTGCCTGCGGCCGGGCGGCACCCTGTCCAGCCTGGGGGTCTACTCCGGCAAGCTCGAGATGCCCTACGACGCGTTCGCCGCGGGCCTGGGCGGGCACCGGATCGTGACCACCCTCTGCCCCGGCGGCAAGGAGCGCATGCGCCGGCTCATCGCCACCGTCGAGTCGGGTCGCTTCGATCCGCTCCCGCTCATCACCCACCGGTTCGCCCTCGACGACATCGTCGATGCCTACGAGCTGTTCAGCAACCGCCGCGAGGGCGTGCTGAAGGTGGCTATCCGCCCGTAGCCCTTGGGCGACGAGCAACCAACCAGGGCCGGGTGGCGATCGCCGCCCGGCCCTAGTTCACTGGGACGGAGGTCATCTTGGACCAGCGGCACGAGACCCTGGACGGCAATGAGGCCGCGGCCCGGATCGCCTACGCCCTGAGCGAGGTGATCGCGATCTACCCGATCACCCCAGCCTCGCCCATGGCCGAGCACTGCGACGACTGGTCGGCCGCGGGCCGTCCGAACCTGTGGGGCAAGGTCCCCGACGTCGTCGAGATGCAATCCGAGGCGGGCGCCGCCGGGGCGCTCCACGGTGCGCTCCAGAAGGGCGCCCTGGGCACGACCTTCACGGCCTCGCAGGGACTCCTGCTGATGGTCCCCAACATGTTCAAGATCGCCGGTGAGCTGACCCCGACGGTGATCCACGTGGCCGCTCGAACCGTGGCCACCCATGCCCTGTCGATCTTCGGGGATCACAGCGACGTGATGCACGTGCGCACGACCGGTTGGGCGATGCTCGCGGCCGGCTCCGTCCAGGAGGCGCACGACTTCGCGCTGGTGGCCCATGCCGCCACCCTGCGGGCACGCGTCCCATTCCTGCACTTCTTCGACGGCTTCCGGACCTCGCACGAGATCAACAAGATCGCCGTTCTCGAGGAGGACGACATCCGAGCGCTGATCCGCGACGAGGACGTCCTGGCCTTCCGCCGGCGGGGCATGACGCCCGATGCCCCGGTCGTGCGTGGCACCGCCCAGAACCCCGATGTCTTCTTCCAGGCGCGCGAGGCATCCAACCCATTCCACCTGGCGGTCCCGGGCATCGTCCAGGAGGTCATGGACGAGCTCGCCGTCCGGACCGGCCGGCAGTACGGGCTGGTGGACTACCACGGGGCGCCGGACGCGGACCGGGTCGCGATCGTGATGGGCTCCGCCAGCGGAGCGCTCGAGGAGACGGTGGACAGCCTGGTGGCCGCCGGTGAGCGGGTCGGGATGCTCCGTGTCCGCCTGTTCCAGCCGTTCCCGGCCGAGCAGATCCTGGCCGCTCTGCCGCCGACGGTGCGGGCTATCGCCGTCCTCGACCGGACCAAGGAGCCCGGGGCGATCGGCGAACCGCTCTATCTCGAGGTGGTCGCGGCTCTGGCCGAGGCGATGGACAGCGACCGGCCGCCATTCACCACGGTGCCCCGGGTCATCGGAGGGCGCTACGGCCTGTCGTCCAAGGAGATGACGCCATCGATGATCAAACCGATCTTCGAGGAGCTGGCTGCGGCGCGACCCAAGCGCCACTTCACGGTCGGCATCTACGACGACGTGACCAACCTCAGCCTGCCCATCGACGCCGACTTCCGGATCCCACGTCCGGCCGGCGAAGTCCAGGCGGTCTTCTTCGGGCTCGGTTCGGACGGTACCGTCGGCGCCAACAAGGCGTCGGTCAAGATCATCGGTGAGAGCACCGACCGGTTCGCCCAGGGCTACTTCGTGTACGACTCCAAGAAGTCGGGCTCGGTCACGGTGTCGCATCTGCGCTTCGGGCCCGAGCCGATCCGGTCCACCTACTTGGTCGACGCCGCCGACTTCGTGGCCTGCCACCAGTTCGGACTGTTGGGCAAGACCAGGGTCCTCGACTCCGCCAGGCAGGGCGCGACGTTCCTGCTCAATGCCCCGTACGGCCCGGACGAGATCTGGGAGCACCTGCCGGCAGCCGTCCAGCAGCAGCTCATCGACAAGGACATCGACTTCTGGGTGATCGACGCCCTGGCGGTGGCCGCCGAGGCGGGCCTGGGCAGCCGGATCAACACCGTCATGCAGCCGTGCTTCTTCCAGCTCGCCGGCATCCTGCCAGCGGACGAGGCCATCAGCCGGATCAAGAGCTTCGTCGAGAAGACCTACGCCAAGCGCGGCGAGGCGATGGTGGCGCGCAACTTCGCGGCGATCGACCGGTCCCTGGAGCGTCTCGCCCACGTCCCGCTCGGCCAGGTCACGAACGACCGTTCGGCGCCGCCTGCGCTGCCCGCCGACATGCCCGACTTCGTGGCCCGGGTCACCTCACGGTTGATCGCCGGCGAAGGCGACCTGCTGCCGGTCAGCGCACTCCCGGTCGACGGCACATTCCCGACCGGTACGACCAAGTACGAGAAGCGCGCGATCGCCCAGATGATCCCGATCTGGGATCCGACCATCTGCATCGACTGCGGAAAGTGCGCCATGGTCTGTCCCCACGCCACGATCCGGATGAAGGTCTTCCCGACCGCTGCCGTCGAGGCCGCCCCCGCCGACTTCGTCCACAAGGAGTTCCGCTCGAGGGATCTGCTCGACCACCGACTCACCATCCAGGTCGCGCCCGACGATTGCACCGGCTGTGGCGTATGCGTCGACGTCTGTCCAGCCAAGAGCAAGACGGACAGCAGCCACAAGGCGATCAACATGGCGCCGGTCGCCGAGCACCGTGACGTCGAGCGAGGCCGGTGGGACTTCTTCCAGTCGATCGCGCCGCTCGATCGCACGCTGATCCCGCACAATTCGGTCAAGGGCAGCCAGGTCCTGGAGCCCCTCTTCGAGTTCTCGGGAGCGTGCGGCGGTTGCGGCGAGACACCCTACATCCGCTTGGTCAGCCAACTCTTCGGGGACCGCATGATCGTGGCCAACGCCACCGGCTGCTCATCGATCTACGGGGCCAACCTGCCGACCACGCCATGGACGGTCAACGCGGCCGGCCGTGGTCCGGCCTGGAACAACTCGCTGTTCGAGGACAACGCGGAGTTCGGGCTGGGCATGCGCCTGGCCCTCGACGCTCAGACGGATCAGGCTCGCCAGCTGCTCGGCCGTCTCGCCCCTGAGCTCGGTCCGGATCTTGTCGCCGGGCTGCTCGGGGCGGCCCAGGACAGCGAGGCCGAGATCGTGCTCCAGCGCGAGCGGGTCGCTCGTCTGCGCGAGGCGCTCGTCCGGATCGATGGCACCCTACGTCCCGAGGCTCAGCACCTGCTCACCCTGGCCAGCGATCTCGTCCGGCAGGGCGTCTGGATCATCGGCGGGGACGGCTGGGCGTACGACATCGGCTTCGGCGGCGTCGACCAGGTCCTGTCGTCCGGGCGCAACGTCAACATCCTCGTGCTCGACACGGAGGTCTATTCCAACACCGGCGGCCAGGCTTCCAAGGCCACCCCGCGCGGTGCCGTGGCCAAGTTCGCGGCGGCCGGCAAGTCGACCGCCAAGAAGGATTTGGGCGCGATCGCCCGCTCCTACGGCAACGTCTTCGTGGCCCAGGTCGCGCTCGGCGGGAACGATCTCCAGACGACCAAGGCGCTCCTCGAAGCCGACGCCTGGCCGGGTCCGTCGCTGGTCATCGCCTATAGCACCTGCATCGCCCACGGCATCGACATGAGCAAGTCGATGAGCCATCAGAAGGACGCGGTACGCAGTGGCTACTGGCCGTTGTACCGCTTCCATCCATCCGAGATCGAAGGCGGCAAGCCGTTCAAGCTGGACTCCTCTGCGCCCTCGATCTCGATCGCCGACTTTGCCGCCACGGAGTCCCGCTTTGCCATCCTGGAGCGAACGGACCCGAACCGCGCGGCGGAGCTGGCCACGCTCGCCCAGGCGGATGCCGACGAGCGCTGGCGCTATTACGAGCAGCTGGCCGGCATCGAGCGGACGATCCCACACCTCGAGGGGGACCGTTCATGAGCGTGGACCTGCGCACGCGCTATCTCGGTCTCGAGCTGCGCTCGCCGATCGTCGCTTCGGCGGCGCCCCACAACGGCGAGCCAGCCATGGCGGCCCGACTCGAGGCCGCCGGTGTCGGGGCGATCGTCCTGCCGTCCCTGTTCGAGGAAGAGATCGTGGCCGAGGAGATCGGGCTCCAGCGCTCGCTCGACCAGGGTACCGAGCACTTCGCCGAGGCGCTCGACTACTTCCCGGCAGTGGCTGTATTTCCCGGAGCCGCCGAGCGGTACCTCGACTCCCTCGAACGGATCAAGGCCCAGTCCGGCGTGCCCGTCATCGCCAGCCTCAACGCCGACAGTAGCGGCGGCTGGCTCCGCTACGCCCGACTCATCCAGGATGCCGGTGCCGACGCACTCGAGCTGAACCTCTATCACGTGGCGGCCGATCCGGCCCGAACTGCGGCCGACATGGAGGCGGTCGACCTGGGCCTGATCGCGGCCGTGCGGGCCGCGGTTGCGATCCCCGTCGCGGTAAAGCTGAGCCCGTACTACTCGGCCTTGGCCCACTTCGCCGCGGCAGCAAGGGACGCCGGTGCCGACGGTCTGGTCCTGTTCAATCGCTTCTATCAACCGGACTTCGATCTTGAAGCTCTGGAGGTCGTCCCGCGGCTCGACCTGAGCCAGGGCTGGGAGCTCCGCTTGCCGATCCGCTGGATCGCCATCCTCCGGCCCCAACTCGGACCCACGGTCTCGCTGGCCGCGACCTCCGGCGCCCAGTCGGGGCTGGACGTGCTCAAGGGCCTGATCGTCGGCGCCGATGTGGTGATGATGACGTCGGCCCTGCTCCGTCACGGTCCCGAGCACATCGCCACAGTCGAGACCGAGTTGCGAACGTGGATGTCCGAGCACGAATACGAATCGGTCGCCCAGCTCCGAGGCAGCGCCAGCCAGAGCACGGCCCAGGATCCGTCGGCTTTCGAGCGGGCCAACTACGTGCGGACGCTTCACTCATGGGTGGCGGATCGTCCGGGCGGAGGGGCCTAGGGTCCTTCGGCGGCGGCGATGAAGTGGGGCAGCAACGTCGCCCAGCCACCATCGTTCCGGTCGCGCCAGGCCTGGCCGCCGGCGCCCAGCCGTTCCCAGCCGCGGTGCTCGACCTCCACCGTTGTCGCAGCATCGCCCCTGGCCACGAACCGGATCTCGACCTCGGTAGCGTCGCTTCGGTCGCGGTTCAGGTGCCACGTGTAGCCGAGCCGTCTTGGCGGCTCCCAGATGGTCACCTCGCCCCAGTCGTGCTCCACCCCACTCGAGCGACGCTCGAAGATGCGGCCGCCGGGCCGACCCTCGAGGACGACGGTCAGGTCGTCCTCCGCCGGAGACCGTGTGGTCCTTCGGCCACCAGCTGGCGATCCGGGCGGTCCAGGTCTCGAAGGCGTGGTCGGGCGGGCAGGCGACCTCGAACGAGAGGTGGATGGGGTCGATCACGGCTCACGTCCCTTGGCGGAGGTGTTCTCGGCGGCCAACCGAAACCGGACTGCTGCCTCGCCCCAGACCCGCTCGACGTAGGCTCGAACGGCCTCGACCCCCTGGTCGTGGAGCTGGTAGATCCGGCGGGTGCCGCGGGGCTGCTCGACGACCAGGCCGGCCTGTTTGAGCAGGCGCAGATGGCGAGATACGGCCGGGCGGCTGATCGGCAGGACGTCGGCGATCTCCTGGACGGAACGCTCGCCGGCGCCCAGGAGCTCCACGATGGCCCGCCGATTCGGGTCTCCCAGAGCGTCGAACGGATCGCCGGCGGGCTGGGCCGCGCCCACCCGGTCAGTCCGGGCTACGGCCTCACCCGATGGCTCGCATCTTGTTGTTCTTGGCGTCGTGGGTGACCTCGGCCAGCCCGAGCGCCTCGAGAAGCGGCGGCATGTACACACCGAAGCGGCCGCGCAGACCCTTCTTGAGGCCGTACCAGCCGCCGAGCGGGTTGTCCGCTGAGCGGCCCCACGCCTCGACGGTCCCGTCGGCTGCCGGCTTCTGCTCGTCGGCACCGCCCAGCGGCAGCCAGTCGCCGTGGGCCTTGAGCATGGCGTGGAGATCGTCGATCGCCCGGGCGTCGTAGAGCAACTTCGTGCCGCCGACCTGGCAGACGATGGTCGGTGGGTCGGACGCTTGGTCGCGATACATCGTGTAGCCCGACGTGCCCGGTGGGGTCATCAGGACCCAGGGGTCGTCCTTCGTGCCGCTGCCGTTGGCCATGTCGCTCGCTCCCACATGATCGCCTGTCGGTAACCGTCCGGCTACGGTAACAGTATCGTCACCGACGAAGCAAGCCCGAACGAGCCGACGACGGGCTCAGTTCGGGTGTGCCGTCGCCGCGCCGAAAAGCCGCCCGGCGACTGTGGCGGCCGTGGTCATCGGGACGGACGGGTAGGGCGCCCGGGCCGCCTGACCGTCCATCGTCATGTCGCGGGTGTCCATGGTCAGGGCCGCCCCGATCTGCCCGGCCCGCATCCGATCGATCGGCTGGAGCGCGATCGACAGGATGCGCATGACGGCCCGCGGGGTGTGAGTCACCCGACCGGACCGCCCGGTCGCATGCTCGGTGACCTCGACGAGCTGATCAAGGGTCAGGTTCTCCGGACCGGGCACCTCGATCGCCGTCCCCCGCATTGACCGCTCGGCGATGGCCAGGTCCACGAAGCGAGCGACGTCCAGCGCTGAGACGAAGTTGATCGGGTTCCGGCCGCGCCCGAAGACCATCGTCTTGCCGGTCGCGACCAGCGGTCCTCCGATCAATCCGAGCCAGGTCTCCAGATAGGCGCTGGGGCGGATCATGGTCCAGGCGACGCCGCTGGCTCGAATAGCTTGCTCGGCGGCGAACTTCGCCCGGAATATCGCCATCGGGTGATCGGCCGAAGCCCCGGCCACCGACAGCAGGACGAACTGCTCGACACCGGCCGCCGCGGCAGCCTCGGCCAGGACCCGGTTGCCCTCGACGTCGACCGCCTGGAGCCCGGACGGTGAGGCGAAGCCGGTGATTGCCGAGACCACGACTCGGGCGCCCTCGACGGCGCGGCGGGCGTCCTCCGGCCGGGTCACATCGCCGGCAACGAGTTCGACGTCCGACAGCTTGGTCGCGGCAGCGACCGGGTCACGGGTCACGACCCGGACCGGCTCCTCATGGGCGACCAGGGTCGGGATCAGGAGCGATCCAAGGGTCCCCGTTGCACCGGCCACGACGATCATCGGTCCGGACCCGGGGCGACCGATCCAGCCACCGCTGCGTCGATCCGCACACCATCCTCCATGACAGGTTCCATGTAGAACCGGGCCCAGGCGATGTGCCCGCCGTCGACTCCCAGGATGGTCGTGCCGCGCATCAGATGCGGCGCACCGTCGCGCCGGGTGCCCGTCCATTCCCACTCCGACCAGACAACATCGCCGTCGACCGCCTCGCGGACCAGCTCGGAGTGGAGATCGGGCACACCGGCCAGGATCTGGCTCCAATTGCTGCGGACCTGCGCGCTGCCGCGAAAGTCGCGCGCTGGATGGAGCGGGATCTCGCTCACGTAGTCGGGCGCGAAGCAGTCGACCAGCGCGTCCAGGTCGTGGGCGTTCGTCGCCGCCTGCAGTCGGCGGACCACGGCAGTCGGTCCACCTGCGGTCCTCGGGTCAGCCATCATGACAGGTGCCTCCAGTTCAGGAACGGAATGACTATACTGTGAGTCTGATGAAAGACGGGCAGCCTGTCAAGCGCTCGTATCGGTCGCCCCTGCGGACGGCCCAGGCGAGCGAGACCCGACGGGCGATCATCTCGTCCGCGACGCGGCTGTTCATCGAGATCGGCTATGGCGCGACCTCGATGGACGCGATCGCCGAAGCTGCCGGCGTGAGTCGAGCGACGGTCTTCACCGCTGTCGGCGGCAAGGCGACGCTGCTCAAGACCGCCTACGACGTCGCGCTCGTCGGCGACGATGAGCCCGTCGCGTTGCCCGATCGGGCCGACTCACGAGCCATCCGGGCGGAGCCTGACCCGCGCCGCTACCTGGAGCGGTACGCGGGACTGGTGGCCGCGCTGGGGGCTCGCGTTGCTCCGATCTACGAGGCGATCCGCGGCGCGGCGTCGGCAGATCCGGATATCCGACCGGTCTGGGAGAAGATCCAGCAGGAGCGGCGGATCGGCGCCTCGCACGTCGTGGCGGACACCGCGAGCAAAGGTCCCCTGCGCCACGGGATCGACCCGGAGGCGGCCGCGGATGTGGTCTGGGTGCTCATCGATCCCGGTCTATGCCACTTGCTCGTCAACCGCCGCGGTTGGTCGCCCGATCGCTTCTCCGCATGGCTCGCGACCTCACTCATCCACGAGCTGCTCGGCAGCCACTAGTCCGAGTCCTCAACCCACGCCCTGGCGTCCGCCCTACGCCAACGCGGGTCCGCGCAGCGCGTCGCGCCGATCGAGCAGGTAGCAGGTCCCGGTCAAGGCGACCCCGATAAGCACGACCGCCAACACGACTGCGAAGAACGGGTTCCCGGTCGACACGAACAGCCAGAGCAGGCCAAAGCTGAGCATCGAGCGCACGACCAGGGTGGTGGTGTAGAGCTCCTCCACGTTGTGCCGGATGATCTGGACGACGAACACGCCCAGCGCCAGGAGGGCCAGGCCCGCCAATCGCAGCGCCGCTTCGTCGTAGGTCTGGTTGGACAACAACAACTGGGTGGTGAAGGTGGGCGCGAGGAACAACAGCAGACCCGACGGGATGACATACCCGGCGAGGTAGTAGAGGCTCAGGTGGGTCCGGCGCAGGCTCATGATCCCTCTCCTCGAAGAAGCCCCGCGCAGACTCGCTCGCTGGGGCATGAGTTGCTTGATGCAACGGACTGTACGCCAGTGCGTTTCGTGATGCAACCATGTAGATTCGGACGATGCGTCGGACCAGCCTCGCCGACTTCCACTGCTCCGTGGCCCGCACCGCCGACGTCATCGGCGAGTGGTGGACGCCGCTGATCGTGCGCGATGCCTTCTATGGCCGGCGCCGGTTCGAGGATTTCCAGCGCAGCCTTGGACTGGCCCGCAACGTGCTGGCCGCTCGCCTGGATCGCCTCGTCGAGTCCGGGATCATGGAGCGTCAGCGCTACCAGGAGCACCCGCCGCGCGACGAGTACGTCCTGACCGAGAAGGGGCGTGACCTGTTCCCGGTCATCGCCGCGATGCTCGCCTGGGGTGACCGGTGGACGGCAGGTGAAGCGGGTCCGCCGCTCCTGCTGATCCATGAGACTTGCGGCAAGCCCGGGACACTCCAGGCCACCTGCGATCAGTGCGGCGAGCCGCTCAGCCTGGCCAATATCCAGGCGGTCCCGGGGCCGGGGGCCTAGGCCGCCTAGACCACCGACTCCTCAGACGCGCAGGCCCTCGCTGGCCAGCTCAGCCCGGGCGAGGCGGTCGTGGCGGCCGCTGGTCCAGTCGCCGAGCGGATCGGGCGTGAACTGGAGAAGTGTGGCGTACTCCAACCGGGTGAAGGCGCGCATGGCCAGGGCTCGCGCGACGTGGGCGTCGGCCAGGTCGGGCTCCAGGCGGATCGCCCGATGAGCGGCCCGCAGGCGGCGCAGCCGACTCCAGCGCCAGGGCAAGTAGCGGGCCAGCCACGGCCCGAGCATCACCAGGGCCAGCAGCAGCGCCAGGACCAGCGCGACCACGAAGATGAACTGCTCGAGCTCCGTGCCGAAGGCCGACAGGGGACGCCCGGCGCCGGCGAAGGCGTCCCGGGTGATGTCGTGGACCTGCGCCCCGACGAGGGGTAGGCCGGCCAGCACGTCGCCCAGGTCGCGCCCGCTCTGGACCATGTTCTGGCCGCCGGCCCGGACGGTCCGGCCGGCTTCCGCGAACCCGCTCAAGAACTGGAAGAGCTGCCAGACGATGTTCCCCCAGAACACCACCCAGACGAGCGTCGCGACATCGGCGATCAGCTCCTTGCTCCGGGCGGCCGGCAGCTCGCTCCAGATCTTGATCATGGTGTGGGGCCCTCCAGGGTCGGGTCAGGCGGCTGCCCGACGACCCATGAAGAAGCGGTACACGAAGACGACGATGACGCCACCGAAGACCGCCACGATGATGCTCGAGATGTTGATCCCGGTCACATCGGCGACATTGAATACCTTGCCGGCGACGAAGCCTCCGACGACGGCACCCACGATGCCCAGCAGGACGGTCGCCGGGACGCCTTCCTTGCCGCCCATGATCAGGTTGGTGACGAAGCCGGCGATCGCGCCCAGCACGATCCACGAGATGATGCCCAAGGTTGGACTCCCTCTGGCACGAACCGGGCGTGACGGGGAGGATCCACCGTCTCGATCGCCCGGGGGCGTGTCTTGAGCCGATGGTACTGCCGCTGTATGTTGGTGGGACATGCCACCCATCGCCAAGCTTGCCCTCATCGCCCGCCTCGTGACCCTGCCCGAGACCCGTAACCTCATCGTGGCGGCCAGCCGCTCGGAAGCCGTCCGGGATGTCGCCCGGCGAGCGCGCTCGGACCGGGCGGGACTCGTCCGCGACCTGGGCGGACTCAGGGATCCCGCGGTCGCGCGCGACCTGATCCGGAGCGCTGCAGCGCACCCGGCGACGAAGGAGATGGCAGGTCTTGGGCTGATCTTCGTGCCCGGTCGCTACGGTCCGCTCGGCTGGGCCGCCATCTGGACCGGCAAGCGCGCCTGGCAACGCGTCCTTGAGCGACCGGTCGAGGTCGTCCGTCGTCCGCCGCTCTGGCCGCGGCCCCAGAAGGACGTCACGCCCCGCCGGTGATCGAGGTCCTGAGAGGCTTCCTGCTGCCGGTCGTCGTCCTGATCGCGGCGTGGCTCCTCCTCGTCGCGGTGCTCTGGCTCCACCGTCCGTCGCGGGAGCTTGCCGGCTCGACACTCCGCCTGGTGCCGGATCTCATCCGCCTGGTGCGCGCGCTGCTGGCCGATCGCGACACCCCGCGCAGCGTGAAGGTCGGCCTGCTCGGGTTGCTGCTCTACCTCCTGTCACCGATCGACCTGGTCCCCGACTTCTTCCCCGTCATCGGGTCGCTGGATGACCTGATCGTCAGCGCACTCGTCCTTCGGTGGGCGGGCCGCCGCGTCGGCACCGTCGGACTCCGCGCCCATTGGTCCGGTAGCCCTGAGGGATTCACGCTGTTACTGCGTCTGCTCGGCACAGACCCATCGACTCAGCTCTGAGGCGACTCACGGTAGCCGTCCAAGGGCCCGGGTTTCGCTGGCTGCGATCACCCGGTTTTCGCCAATGCGTCAGGTGAAGACGTTCACCGCCCGGGCGATGACCAGGCCCACGATGACGAAGGAGACGAGCGCCTGGATGGCCATCGCCACCTTGGCCCAGTGGGTCAGCGGCATCGTGTCGGTCGGGCTGAAGGCGTTCGCGGTCGTGAACGCCACGTACAGGTAGTCCACGAACTGGGGTCGCCAGTCGGGCGCGGCGAGCTCCGGGCTGGACAGCTGGGGGAAGGCCAGATCCGGGTAGCGCGGCAGGCCGTGGGCACGCTGCGCCGGCCCCCCGCCGTCGAACTGCCAGTAGAGCAGGGCGAAGGCGATGTTGTTGGTCAGCCAGACCTTGCCGCCGGCGATCAACAGCGTGGTCGGGTCGTTGGTGACCGCCTGCCCGGTAACCAGGTAGTAGATGAGCACGCCAGTCGCGATCAGGGCGGTGCCCACCAGGAAGGCGACAAGGAGGAACCCGACCCGGCTCAACCAGCGCGTCTGCCGATCGATCCGACCCGGGTCGCCGATGATCAGCGCCGCGAGGAGGATCCCCTCGATCGACGCGATCGGCCAAACGAACCGCGCGCTATCCGGACCGGGGGCGATGACCGTCGCAGCCATCAGGATCAGGACGGCGGTCGCCATCGGCCAGCGCGACTCACCGATCACCGCTTGAGACGGGGGTCCCTGATCGCTCACGGCCGATGACCTCCAGTGATGGGCGGATTGACCAACCCATCGGGCGGATGGACCAACCCATTGTGATGGTGCGGAGCGGAGGAGTCAGGGCTACTATCGACCGCGTGACCGCCCCAGCCGGAACGCGTGCCGCCAAGACGAAGAAGCGCCTGCCGATCCTCGAGGGCGTCCTCCCGATCGACATGCCGCGCCTGCCGACCGAGGTCATCGCCGGCCTGACCCTGGCCGCCCTGGCCATGCCCGAGGTCATGGGCTACGCCAAGATCGCCGAGATGCCGGTCATCCTGGGCCTGTACACCCTGGTCCTGCCGATGGCGGCCTTCGCCATCTTCGGTTCGTCGCGCCACCTGGTGGTCGGCGCCGACTCGGCCACCGCTGCGGTCCTGGCCACCGGTCTGGCCGGGATCGCCGCCGCCGGAGCGCCGGGGTCCGCCAGCTGGGTCGCGCTGGGCAGTCTGGCCGCGCTGATGTGCGCCGTGTTCATGATCGTGGGTCGGATCATCCGGCTCGGCTTCATCGCCAACTTCCTGTCCCACAGCGTGCTCATCGGCTTCCTGACCGGGGTCGGCATCCAGGTGGCGATGGGTCAGGTCGCCGGGATGTTCGGGGTCAGCGCCGGCAGCGGCACGACCCTCGAGAAGTTCGCCAACACGCTCCGTGCCATCGCAGCCGGCGAGACCAGCCTGCCGACCCTGCTCGTGTCGATCGCGGTCCTGGCCACCATCGTCGGTCTGGAGCGGGTCAACAAGAAGATCCCTGGGGCGCTCATCGCGGTGGTCGGAGCGATCGCCGCGAGCTACCTGTTCGGCTTCGCGGCGCGCGGTATCACGACCGTCGGGACGGTCCCCAGCGGCCTGCCGCCGATCGGCCTGCCGGCCATCCCCGCCGACCAGCTGGCCAGCGACGTCGGGGCCCTGCTGCCGATCGCCTTCTCCATGTTCATCCTGATCCTGGCCCAGAGCGCCGCGACCTCGCGCGCCTACGCCATGAAGTACGACGACAGCTTCAACGAGAACGTCGACCTGATCGGCCTGGGCCTGGCCAATGCGGCTGCCGGGCTGAGCGGGACGTTCGTGGTCAATGGCTCGCCGACCAAGACCGAGATGGTCGACAACGCCGGTGGCCGGAGCCAGCTGGCCATGCTCACGACCGGGGTCGTAGTGGTGGTCGTCCTGCTCTTCCTGACCGTGGCCCTGTCGTACATGCCCAACGCTGTCCTCTCGGCCGTCGTCTTCCTGATCGGTATCAAGCTGGTCGACTACCTCGGGATGCGCGGCATCTACGGCCTGCGCCGGGACGAGTTCGTGGTCGCCGCCATCACCGCGGCGGTGGTCGTCATCGTCGGGGTGGAGCAGGGCATCATCCTGGCCATCATCCTGTCGATCGTCCTGGTCCTGATGCACGTCTACAAGCCGCACGACCGCGTACTCGCCTTCGGGTCGGACGGACAGCCGATCGTGTCGTCGGTCTCGCAACCGGTCCAGGCGGCGCCCGGGCTGGTCATCTACGACTTCGGGGCGGAGTTGTTCTATGCCAACGCGACCCGCTTCAGCGAGGAGATCGTGGACATCATCGAAGCGGCCGATCCGCCCCTGCGCTGGCTGGCCATCAATGCCGCGGCCATCGGCGATGTCGACTTCTCCGGAGCCGACTCGGTCCGCCAGATCCAGAACGAGCTCGTCCGACGCAACGCGACCCTGGTCCTGTGCGACGTGGACCCGGCGGTCCGTTCGTTGCTCGACGCCTATGGCTTGACCGACAAGATCGGCCCCGAGCACTTCTTCGCTACGGCCGCGGATGTCGTGACGGCGTATCGAACGCTGCCGGCGGCGACCTGATGGCACAGGAGCGACCGGCCACGCTGCCATCACGCCACGAACGAACCGAGATCGGCCGGGCGGCTCGTGCCCGCGTCCCGGCTTCGAGTCATCGCGATTGGAAGCCGGCGCCGGATCGACCGGACCCGATCGCCCTGCTCGAGGAGCAGGCGAAGACCCGGGTCCCTGAGCTCGTCCCGATCCGCTATGGCCGGATGGCGGTCTCGCCGTTCACCTTCTTCCGCGGGGCGGCCCTGCCGATGGCCGTCGACCTGTCCTCGACCCCGAACAGCGGCCTCATCGTCCAGGCCTGCGGCGACGCCCACCTGTCGAACTTCGGGTTGTTCGCCTCGCCGGAGCGCGATCTGCTGTTCGATGTCAACGACTTCGACGAGACCTTGCCAGGGCCCTGGGAATGGGACCTCAAACGGTTGGCGGCGAGCCTGGTGGTGGCCGGCCGCGCGCTCGGGCTGGACGCGGATGCCAACGCCCACAGCGTCCATGCGGCCGTCCACAGCTACCGCCAGCGGATGGCCGAGTTCGCCCAGATGTCGGCCCTCCAGGTGTTCTACTCCAGGGTCGACGTCGATGCCATCACGAGCTACGTCAACAAGCGCGCCCGGCCGTTCCTCGATTCGACGGTCAAGTCGACCTCCAAGCACGACAGCCTGCACGAGCTGCCCAAGCTGACCGAGGTCGACACCGACGGTCGGCGCCGGATCAAGGAGATCCCGCCGATCCTGGTCCACCGAGCGGACATGACCACCGAGGTGACCACGATCGGTCTGGCGTCCTACCGGGCCTCACTCCTCCACGACCGCCAGGTCCTGTTCGACCGTTACCAGCTGGTCGACTGGGCGCTCAAGGTGGTGGGGGTCGGCAGCGTCGGGCTGATCGCCGTGGTCGTCCTCCTGGATGAGGGTGCCGATGAGGACCCCGTCTTCCTCCAGGTCAAGCAGGCGGAGGCGTCGGTCCTCGAGCGCTTCGTCGGCCCGAGCACGTTCGCCACCAGCGGTGAGCGGGTGGTCGCCGGTCAGCGCGTCTTGCAGGCAGCGACGGACGTGATGCTGGGCTGGCTGGTCGGACCGGCCGGACGGCAGTTCTACCTGCGTCAGCTCCAGGACCAGAAGGGCAGTGCCGTCATCGAGGCGATGACCGCCGACGACCTCCTGGAGTGGGGTCGGCTGTGCGGCTGGGCGCTCGCTCGGGGCCATGCCAAGTCGGGCGATCCTGCGGCGATCGCCGGCTACCTCGGCGACGACAACGCGATCGACCATGCCTTCGCCGACTTCGCGGCTGCCTATGCCGACCAGAACGAGAAGGATCATGCCGCGCTGGTCGCTGCCATCGCGTCCGGGCGGGTGATCGCAGAGGCGGGCGTCTAGCGGGGGCGCGGACCGCGCGGCGCCGAAGGTGCCACGAGCTCGGGCTCGGGCGTCGCCGGCGCGGACTCGTTCGAGCTGTCACGGTCCCCCAGGCGACGGACCCAGACCGGCGCCCCGGCGTCCGAAGGGTCCGTTGGCGCCACGATCCTGACCCCTTTGGCCGCCGCGGACTGGCCGCTGGTCGGTGGTCGATCGCCGATGGCCATCCGGCCGTAGCGGGCAGCCACGTCGAGCAGGCGCTGTTCGGGCAGGCGCAGGTCCGGGGTCGGTTCCGGCTCGGCCTGGCGCTGGCGTCCGAACGCGTCGGGGACGAGGCGTCCGAACGCCCGCCGGATGACGCCCGGGCGAGGGGTGGGGACCACGTTCAACCGGTCGTCCCGTTGGCATCGAACCGCTCGACGGCCGGTCCGCCGGCGGCCACCACATCGTCGACCGCGGCGAGCGGAGCTGCCGTCCGCCGTCGGGCGTGGAGGTCGTCGTGGATCTGGGCGTGCGAACGATCATCAGCGGGATGCGGGTGGGCGTGCCCGAAGTCCTGCTCGTCGGGGCGCCACGGGACGCCGCCCGCGAAGAGGACGCTGAACAGGCGGACGAGGTCCGGGTCGAATTGCAGTCCGGCGTGGCGCTGCAGCTCGGCGATGGCCTGCTCGTGGGTGATCGAGCGGCGATAGGGTCGGCCGGCGACCATCGCCTCATAGGCGTCGGCGATGGCCACGATCCGGGCACCGACCGGGATCTCCTGGCCGGACAGGCCGTGCGGGTAGCCCCGCCCGTCGTACCACTCGTGGTGATGGAGGACGATCGTCGCGGCATCGCGCAGTGCGCCGGCCTGCTCCAGGACGACCTGGCCGATCTTGGGGTGCTCCGAGACCACCCGCCACTCCGGATCGGTCAGCTCACCGGGATTGGTCAGGATCTCGTCCGGGATGGCCAGCTTGCCCAGGTCGTGGAGCAGGCTGGCGGTCCTGACTCGCTCGACCTCGCCGTTGGGCAGATCGAGAGCGCGAGCCAGGCTGACGGCCATCTCGGCGATCATGTTCGAGGGCTTGCCGGCCCAGGCCGGGCGGGCCAGGAGCGCTTCGTGCAGGGCAGCCGTCGCGGCGCCCATCGCCGCGCGACCGACCTCGACCGCCTTCTCGCGCGCCTGCGGTCCGATGGCAGCCCGACGGATGAGGCTGCCCTCTTCAAGCTCATGGAAGACGTAGACCTGATCGCGCCCGAGCGACTTGGCCGAGTACAGCGCCGCGTCGGCATCCCGGATCAGGGCATCGAGCTGGAGGACCGGGCCGAGGCCACCGGCCACGCCGGCGCTGAGGGTCACGCCCAGGATGTGGCCGTCGTCGAGCCGGACCTGGCGCGAGGCGACCAGCCGACGGAGCTTCTCCGCGGTCGCGGCGGCCGCATCCGCGTCGGTCTCGGGCATGACGATCATGAATTCCTCGCCACCGTAGCGGCCGACCAGGTCCGCGCTCCGGACGTTGCTGGTGAGGACGTCCGCGACCTCGCGCAGGACAGCATCGCCGGCGGCATGACCGTGGGTGTCGTTGACCCGCTTGAAGTGATCCAGGTCGACCAGGATGATCGAGCACGGACGGCCGTAACGGGCTGCCCGACCCAGCTCATCCTCGAGGCGGGCGAGGAGCGCCTGGCGGTTCAGGGCGCCGGTCAACAGGTCGATCGTCGCCAGGGTCCAGGCCTGACCCATCCGCTCGGCGAGTCGTCCGAAGCCGGCCCGCAGGCGGGCGTCGTCGACCGATCCGGTGTCGACGGCAGCGGTCAGATCGGTGGCGTTGGCGAGTCGTTCGGTGAGTTCCACGATCCGGCGCATCTGGCGGTGCCCGATGGTGGCGGCGTAGCCGGCGGTCCCGACCAGGGCGCCGACCAGGGCGACCGCCAGGATGGCCAGGGCAAGACCAGTCTGTTCCGTGATCGTCACCGGGGCCGACACTCCCAAGATGCCCGGCGTGGACGCGACCCGTAGGCTCGGGCTGCGTCATCGTTTCGGTCTCCGGGCCAATCCTCTTCGCGGCGCCCCGCCCGAGCCATAGCGCGATGGTCAGCGTCGGATGGGTCCCGGGTGGTACTGGGCCCGGTCCCGGGCGGTGCCAGGACGCACGGCCCACTCGCCGGCAGGACCATGGTCCGGGGCATGGTGGGGCGATGTGCGGTCTGTTGGGGTCTTTGGTGCCGACGGACACCGGGCCGTCCCGGCGGACCCCGGACCGTCCAGGGTGATGGACCGGGATGGACCGATGGTCGGGTCCCGGTCAGCCCTCGAACCGGCCTCCAAGGAGCAACTGGCCGGTGGCCGCGTCCTCGATCCGGACGCACCAGGCAGGGCCGTCGACCCAGGTCGTGGCCACGATCCGATCGCCCGGCGCCGCCGAGCGGACGTACTCCAGCTGCCAGCGACGGGGGATCGCATCGAGTGCCGAGGCTGGCTGCGCGGCCCGGACGGCCTCCTCCGCCCAGTCAAGGTAGACGGCGTTGTTGACGTGGTCCATCGGGTCGAGCTCCTGCGGTCGGACCGCCCACGCCGGGTGCCGCTGGGCGTCCTCGAGCGGGGCGGCCGCCCGGGCGCGGATGGGCGCGAACGACACCTCGGCCAAGCCGAAGGACCGGCCGAAGTCCGGCGGGATGCGGGTCGGAGCGCCGGCCGCCGAGGTCATCACCCAGTCGACCACGACGATCGCCTTCAGCTCACCGTCCACGCCCCGGAACTCCGTCCGGCGACGAGCCAGGACCTTGCGCGAGCCGACGACCTCGGTGGTGGCGATGACCTCGTCGCCGTGGACCAGCTCGCCCAGGACCTCGAGGTCGACCCCCCGGACGAGCCAGGCCAGCGCGTGGTCGCGGTACCACTCCCGACTGAAGCCGAGCCGATCCGAGTGGACCCCGGCCAGATCGGACGCGTAGCGGAGGAGGGTCGAGCTGCGGATCGCGCCGGTCGGGCTGGCCTCGTCGAAGCGGACCCGAAAGGTCAGCGTCGCCCGTTGGACACCGTCGGGCGCGGTCATGGACCGGTCACGGCGTGGCCAGGTCGTCGAGCGACTCCAGGCCGATCAGGCGGGTCTCGGCCCAGGGCGCGGTCTGCCGATCGAGCCGGACCCGGCAGGAGGTCTCGGCGTCGAAGACCACCAGGCCGACGGCCAGCGCCTCGTCCTCGTCGGCCGCGTGGACCCGGGCGTCGTCCAGCTGGTGGAGGACGTCGGCGCCGATGCCCCGCGCGCCCCACTTGCAATCCCAGGCCTGGGCTCGGCCGTCCAGCTCGACGGTGACGTCGTAGGGGTGGATCTCGGCCGGGACCCCATCGAACAGGACCCGCCGCTCACGCCGGATCGCGGCCGCGACGGCGGATCCGCGTCGCCCCAGGATCGTCTCGGTCAGGGCCTCGACGATCGCGCCGCGGACCTGGCTACGGACCTGCTCGCCCTTGTCGGCGACCTCCAGCGAGACGGCCAGGATGGCCTCGGCCCGAGCCAGGTCCTCGGGAGCGACGGCGTCGCCGAACAGGGTCGGGAACATCCGTCGCCAGATCGCCGGATCCGTGCGCTCGCCGTTCATGACGGCCCGGGCGAGGACCCGGCCCGCGCGATCGGCGTCGGCCAGCAGGGCGGCAGCCCGGGCGACCAGCGGATCGTTCTGGATGGTGGCGTAGACGACCGCCCGCCCATCGCGAGCCGCGTCCTGGAAGCGCACGGTCAGGTCCCTGCCATCACGGCTCGCCGAGGGCGACCAGGACGACCTGGGGGAAGGTCGACAGCCAGTCGATCGCTCGATGCGGATCGGCGATGGCTTCGGTCTCGGCGATGGCTTCGTCCAGGGCGGCGGACAGCGTCGGGGCGACCGGCTCATCGCCCCGCCGGTCGACCACCTCGGCCAGCCGGTCGGACCACGCTTCGTGGAGGTCGTTCACGTACGACCACTCGTCTTCGATGTCCTCGCCCAGGTCGGCCAGGGTCCGGTGGGCGGCGACGGCGCGGTCGAGGAGGTCGCGGATGCTGACATCGGGCGACGACATCGTCGCAGCCTAGCCGATGCCGGTCGGGTCAGCCGACCGGGGCGAGTGTCCCCGGTGGCGTCAGGTCGGGAGCCGGGGTGCCCGATCGCTGGTGGGCGCGGACGATGATGTCCTCGAGGGCCTTCCGGCAGGAGTCGTCCCAGGCTCGACTGTAGGCGCGACCGGCGGAGTTGCGCAGTCGGGCCGCATCCGTCCGATGACCCGCCCGCGCGAGCTCATCGACCGAGTCGAGGGCGACCCGATACAGCCTCGGCAGGTATTCCGCGAGCGCGGGATCCGTCCCCATCACCGAACAGTGACCCTTACAGACCGGGAACGACATAACCGACTCGTCCGGGGCCACCGCTGACGTTCGGCTGAGCCCCGCCGAGCTCACCCGGGCGGCGGCCTGCCCGTGGCACCATTGGCGATGCGATGCCCACACCCGGATCCGCCTCGGAACCAGCCCTCGCTGCCTTGCGCGGGACCTGGTACATCCTGCCTACGCCGTTCGATGCAGCGGGCCGCCTCGACACCGTTTCGCTGGGGCGGCTGGTCGATGCCGCCGTGACCTGGGGGGTCGACGGGTTGACCGCGATGGGGGTCATGGCCGAGCCGGGCAGCCTGTCAGCCGACGAGCGCGAAACGGCCCTCCGAACGGTCTTCGAGGCGACGGCCGGTCGGCTGCCCGTCGCGGTGGGTTGCTCCGGACCGTCGACGGCCGCGGTCATCGCCAACGCGGAGCAAGCGGCGGGCCTGGGCGCGCTGGCCGCCATGGTCGCAGCGCCGGCGCTGCTTCGGAACCTCGACGTCCTGCCCGGCTTCTATCGGACCGTGGCCGCCGGTACGGACCTGCCGCTGATCGTCCAGGACGAGCCGGCCGCGACCGGGGTGGTCGTCCCGGTCAGCATCCTGCTCGCCTGCCTCGAAGCGTCGGGGACAAGGGTGGTCAAGCTCGAGGATCCGCCCACCCCGCTCAAGATCGGTCGTCTGCTGGCCGCCGATCCCGGCCTGGCCGTATTCGGGGGTCTTGGCGGAGCGGCCGCCCTGTGGGAGCTCGAGCGCGGCGCCTGCGGCACGATGACCGGCTTCGCCTACCCGGAGATCCTCACCGCGGTCCGCCTCGCCCTCGAAGCCGATGACGCCACGACGGCGGGTCGGCTGTTCGACCGCTATCTTCCCCTGATCGCCTACGAGGCCCAGCCGCTCGTCGGTCTGGCGATCCGCAAGGAGGTCCTTCGACGGCGAGGGGCGCTGGCCTCCGCGGCGACGCGCGGGCCCGGCGGACCGCTCGATCCGGCCAGCCTTCTGGCCCTCGATCGGATCTTCGAGCGGTTGGCGATCGCTCCCTCGATCGAGCGCTTCAGCCCGACCATCTGACCGACTCGGTACTTCGGAGGAACGGACCATGGATCTGGGGATCAGCGGCCGGACGGCCCTGGTAGGCGGAGCGTCTTCCGGACTCGGACGCGCGTCCGCCCTTGCCCTGGCGGCGGAGGGCTGCCGTCTAGCGATCTGGTCGCGCGGCCGGGACCGCCTGGATGCTGTGGCCGCCGAGTTGCGGGCAGCAAGCGGCACCGACGTGGTCGTCCTCGAGGGAGACGCCGCCGAACCGGGGACCGGCAGCCGGATCGCCGCCGAGGCCCGGGCCGCCCTCGGACCGATCGACATCGTGGTCCTCAATGCCGGGGGGCCACCCGCCACCGACCCGACCGCGACCGATGCGGCCGGTTGGGGGCGAGCCTTCCAGCTTGTCGCGATCACCCCGATCGAGCTGGCCACGGCGCTCTTGCCGGACATGCGCCAGCGTGGCTGGGGCAGGGTCGTGGCCATCCTGTCGTCCGGCGTCCGCCAGCCCATCCCCGACCTGGTCTACTCCAATGCCGGACGGGGCGCCCTGGCAGCCTGGCTCAAGACGACGGCCCGGGTGGTCGCCCCCGATGGGGTCACGGTCAACGGGGTCCTGCCCGGGCGGCTCGACACGCCCCGGATCGCCAGCCTCGATTCCGGACGGGCGCAGCTCATCGGCGAAACGCCCGATGCCGTGCGGGCCGCCCAGCTGGCCGTCGATCCCGGCCGGCCGATACGGCCGTCCGGAGGAGCTCGGCAGCTACGTCGCCTACCTCTGCTCCGCGCTCGCCAGCTACCAGACCGGGACGTTCGGGGCGATCGATGGAGGCCAGATCATCGGGCTGCCCTGAGCCGGTCAGTCTCCGCCGTGCCAGCCGGACCGCAGCGCGAACCGGTCGAACCCGCCGGTCGCCTCGGACCAGATGGCCTCGACCCGCTCGACCGTGGCGCCGGCCGGTCCTTCGGCCAGGTCGCGGGCGAAGGCCTCGAGGTCGGCCCGAGGTCCCTCGGCGATGGAGCGGACCGAGCCGTCCGACTCGTTGGCGACCCAGCCGACCAGGCCGCGCTCGGCAGCGACCCGACCGACGAACATGCGAAAGCCGACGCCCTGGACCCGGCCCCGCACGACGACCTCCAGGCGACGACGCTCGCCGGCCTCGCCGTCCGGTTCCGCAGTCATGCCGCCGCGCGCTCCGTCGAGGGCCAGGCGAGCACGAGCACATCCAGGGCCAGTTCCGGGCTGACGTTCCCGGCCAGGAGCTCAGCGATGTCATCCAGCCGGACCAGGAACGCGGCGCTGGCACCGACCGGCAGGAGCGCTGCGGCGCTCTCCAGTTCCTCCAGCAGGGCGGCATCGTTGACCGCGGCCCGACCGCCCATCCCGACGACCGCCAGATCGCGCCCGACCTGACGCCAGACGGTCAGCAGCTGGCGAGCCGCTCGACGACGCTCGGCCGGCGCGACCTTGGCGCTCGACCCTTCCGACGGCTCGGCTGGATCGGCCGGCTCCGCGGACGCCTTCCGACGACCCCTGGTCGGCTCAGGCGGAGACCCAGCCAGGGCCTCTGCCAGGTCCTTGGATCGGCCCAGCAGATCCCGGGCCGCCGCCAGCCGGCGTGATCGCCCGGCGGGCAGCAGGTCGAGCAGCGTCCGGGCGATCTCGTCGCGGATGGCGGCCGCTTCGGGCGCTCGCGCGTAGGCGAAGGCCAGCCCGGGGCGCCCCTCGGCTAGCCGCGCGAAGCGGGCGGCATCGACCGCATCCGCGACTCCCTGCTGCCCGAGCAGCGCCTCGATATCGGGCACGCTGAGCGGGCCTAACCGGATCCGGGCGCAGCGCGAGCGGACGGTCGGCAGGAGCGGCCCTTCACGGTCCGCGCACAGGATGATGGTCACGCCCAGGGGCGGCTCTTCGAGCGTCTTGAGCAGGGCGTGCTGGGCGTCCTCGTTCATCTGGTCGGCGCCTTCGACGACGGCGACCCGGGCGCCGCCCTCGATCGGCAGGAAGGCCAGCTCGCGAACGAGGTCGCGGACGCCGCGCGGGGCGTCGGCCTCGCGCGATCCACCGATCACGATCTGACCGCCCGGTCCTTCGGGACCGAGACGATGGACGTCCGGATGATTGCCACTGGCCACCATCCGACAGGCCCGGCACGTCCGACAGGGCCGATCGGTGGGATCGGCCGCGAGGCACAGTAGGCCGGCCGCGAGATCGTCGGCCAGGGTCGTCTTGCCGACCGCGGGGGGTCCGACCAGGAGCACCGCGTGGGGCACCCGGCCGGTCACCATCCGAGCCACGGCCGCCAGGGCCGCCGGCTGACCGCGCGTCAGCCAGATCGGTCCCGCGGTCGCGCCCACGGTAGGCCTACTCGTCGGCGGCGGGGGCGGCCTTCTTGGCCGGGGCGCGGCGCTTGGGCGGAGCCACATCGGCACCGTCCGCCGCCGCCTCCGGCTTGGCCGTGCCGGTCGCCTTGGTCGCGCTGGTCGCCTTGGCCCGGGTCGCTCGCGGCTTGGCCTCGGCCGGCTTGGCCTCGGCCGTGGCGTCGCCCGCCGCGGCCTTGGTCGTGCCGGCCTTGGCCCGGCTCGCCCGCGGCTTCGGCGCGGCCGTCGCACTGGCCTCGGCCGCCGAGGTCGGATCGACGCTCGCCGGAGCCTTCGCCCGGGTCGACGCCCGCGGCTTGCGTGCCGGAGCGGCGGCTTCGGCCGGAGCGACCTCGGCGGTCGCGCTCGGCGCGTCGGTCCGGGCGTCGGACCGGGCCCCTGATGCGGGACGATCGGGTCCCCGGCTCACCTGCTGGGCACGGAGCATCGCCTCGAGCTCGGGTGGGACCTCGCTCCAGGGCTCGTCCGACCGTGACGGCGCCGGCCGATCCCGTTCTGGCCGAGCGTTGGACACGGAGCGTCCGTCGTCCCGTCGGCCATCCCGGCGACCGTCGTTGCGGTTGTCGTTCCGGCTCGGGTTCCCGCCCGAGTTCGGGTTGCCGGCCGAAGACCGGCCGGACACGTCGGGATATCGATTGATCCCGCCGCCACCGCCACCGCGGCCGTAGCGCTCACGATCGATCGCCGCGGCATAGGCCGCCCGATTGCCACCGCCCCGGTTGCCACCGCCGCCACGATTGCCACCGCTTCGGTTGGCGGCAGCGCCCCGACGCTGCTCGGCGATGAGGTACTCCGGGATGGCCGGCTCGTCCTCGTCCTCGATGTCGAACGGCGTCGACTCGGGGGACGGGGTCCGGGCCGTCTGGCCGATCTGGGAGTCCCAGACCGAGCCGAATGCGCCCGGACGAGGCCCGCGCGGGGCGTTGGCCACCGGCTCCTCGACCTCGTCGAGGTCGGTCCCGACCGCGCGTGGCGCGCGCTCGGGCCCAAAGTCCTGATCGGCGACCAGCTCGGTGCCCTCTTCACGACCACGTCCGCGGCCGCGTCCGCGACCGCCGCGTCGGCGACGACGTCGGGTGGCGTCGCCCTCGGCGCCGTCCTCGGTCGACTCCACGATCGCCTCCTCGACATCGAGGTCCAGATCGTCCTCGCTGGCGGGGGCACTGACGGCAGCCGTGCGGGGGGCAGCGGAGCGCGACAGCTTCTCGCCGGGCAGGGCCACCAGCCCGATCGACGGACCGTCGACCGCGGCGACCGCCTCCGCTTCGACCGGCTCCGGACGACGGGTGCGGACGCCGGCGCGGCCGGTCGTCCGGCTGGCGCTGGCGGCCACCGGCTCTCGCTCGGGCTCACCCGACCGACCGCGGCCCCGACCGGTACCGCGACCGCGGCCCCGACCGGTCCCCTCGGTCAGCTTGTCCGGGACCTCGGTCATCGACAGGTCCTCGCCATCGTCGGCGACCCGGCGGCCGCTGCGCGACGAACCCTTCTCGACCTTGGCCATCTGGATGATGTCGGTGAACTGGTCGGCGACGTCGATCAGGTCCGACGAGGTGTTCCCGCGGAAGCTGACGACCTCGACCCGGACGCCCATCTCCTGGACCGCCCGGATGGCCGGCGCGAAGTCGCCGTCGCCCGAGACCACGATCGCGACGTCCAGGTTCCGGGCCGTCTTCATCATGTCCACGACGAGCTCGATGTCGAGGTTGGCCTTGACCTTGCCGTCGCCGTACTTGCGGATGTCCTTGCTCACTACCTTGTAGTCGTGGCGGGCCAGGAAGTTATGGAAATTGCGCTGGTTCTCGTTGTCCGGATCGAGACCGGTGTAGGCATAGGCCCGCACGAAGTCGCGACCGGCGATGGCCGACTTGAGGAGGGTGACGTAATCGATGTCCACTCCGGCGGCCTTGGCCGCATAGAAGATGTTCGCCACGTCCACGAAGACGGCGACGTTCTTACCCACGTTGACTCCTTGATCTGATGTGCAGGCCGATCGGCGCGTCTGGCGCGGCGCGATGACCGTGAAGATGAGGCTGATTCATGTGGTCCGGGCGGCGGCCCTCCCAGCCGCCACGGGTCGTGTCAGGAGTGGCTCGCCGTCGCCGAACCCTCGGCGCTCCCAGCGGGCCCGCTCCCCGGGATCGATCGGGCGGGCCACCTCGACGGTGGTGCAGCCCTTGTTCTTGGCGGATCGCATGACTTCTTCGATGAGGGTGTCGACGATCGCGTCGACGTCGCGCTCGGGATCGGTCACCAGCAGATCGACCGTCCCGACGAAGCCGCCGGCCCGGACCGACGGACGCAGAGCCAGCACGGCCGCGCCGATGACCGACCGGCGCGATTCCACCACGACGACGGTGGCCTGCGGGAGATAGACGAGCTGACGGAGCAGATCGGGTGCGACGAGCGGCGCGTCACCGGCGGCGTTCGAGGTCGCCTCGGCGCACAGCGCGACGAGCCGATCGATGTCCGTGATCCGAGCCGCTCGAACCTGATAGTCCACGCTGACGGGCAGTGACCTCGCGAGGCTGGGCGCACTCTTGCCGTAGTCCGATCGGGTCCGACCTTGGGTCGCCCGTCCGTCCGCCAGATCCACCTCAGGGGGCGAGCGGTGAACCGCTCGACAGCCGCCTGGGACGCTCGCTGACAGGATGTTGCAATCGACGCGCCGGGGGCTAATATACGGCATCGCTTCGGCGGCCACCTGCGCGCCGCCCGAGAATCGGCAGTCGTGCCGTCACCGCACCGCACCGCCGCCCTGTGCGCGTCCCACCTGTCGACCCCTGGGAGAGGGACCGACAGACCCGACCGCATCGAGGGCAGATGGGCGCCGGGGATGGGCGAGTCCGAGGCCTCGGGTTCACGCAGGGGTATCGACCGGGATCGCTCGTCAGCGCTGACGAGCGGATATCAGGAGGAGTAACGGATGAGATTCGCCAAGCTTGGCGCGATCGCTGCAAGCACGGTCTTCGTGTTCGCGGCCTGCTCGAGCGGTGGCAGCGCCACCGCCAGCGCCGGTGCAAGTGCCGGTTCGAGTTCGGCAGCCGGCGGCCAGCCGGAAGTGTGCAAGAACAAGGTCGGGACCTCGAAGGAGATCCACGTCTATTCGAGCCTTCCGCTGCAGGGCACGAACACCCCCCAGACGGTCCCGATGACCGAGCAGATGAAGGCGACCCTGGACGGCCAGAAGGTCGGCGACTTCACCATCAAGTACATCAGCCTGGATGACTCGTCTGCCGCGCAGAACGGCAACTGGGACGGCGCCGTCGAGCAGGCCAACGCCAACAAGGCGGCCAACGACCCCGACGCGATGGTCTACTTGGGCACGTTCAACTCGGGCGCAGCCAAGCTGTCCATCCCGATCCTCAACTCGGCCTGCCTGGTCATGATCAGCCCGGCCAACAGCTATCCGGGCCTGACCAAGGCGGTCACCGGGGTGACCCAGCCGGGCGAGCCGGACTCCTACTACCCCAACAAGTACCGCAACTACAGCCGGGTCATCAACACCGATGACAACCAGGGCGGTGCCTCCTCGGAGTGGGCCCTGGCTAACGGCTCCAAGAGCGCGTACGTCCTCGACGACGGCCAGACCTACGGTCAGGGCATCGGTCGGGCGTGGGCCCTCCACTTCGGTACCATCGGCGGCAAGGTCGTCAGCGCGAACGGTTCGTCCGAGAGCTATGACGTCAAGGCCACCGACTACGCCGCCCTCGCCCAGAAGATCAAGGCGTCCGGCGCGGACACCGTGTTCATCGGCGCGATCACCGGCAACGGCACTGCCAAGCTCTGGAAAGACATCAAGGCTGCCAACCCGTCGATCGCCATCTACGGCCCTGACGGCGTCAACGAGAAGCCCTGGTACGACGGCGCCGGCACTGCCGGGAACGGCACGTACCTGACCTTCGGTGGTGTCGACATCAGCCAGTTGACCGGCACGGGCAAGACCTGGGCGGACGACTACAAGACCAACCACAACGGGACTCAGCCCCCGTTCTACGTCGCTTACGGCAAGGCCGCGGCGCAGGTCGCCCTGGCCGGCCTGCTCAAGGCCGCGACCAACGACCGCTCCAAGGTCCTCGAAGCGGTCATGGCCTCGAGCGCGATCGACAGCGTCATCGGGCCGGTCACCTTCGACGCCAATGGCGACGCCAAGGGTGGCGTCATCTCGAGCTATCAGGTCGGCACCAGCTGGCCCCCGGACTACAAGGGTGTGATCACCCAGTCGAAGTAGTCGGCTCGAGCCTCAAGACCACGTAGCAGCACTTCGGGACGGGCCCACAAGCCCGTCCCGAACGACATCCGGCCACCAAGCTCCTCGTCTCCACGAAGAGGATCCCGGCTGCATGGACGAACTCATCCAGACCCTCATCATCGGTCTGGCCAACGGCCTCATCTTCGCCCTCGTGGCGCTGGGCTATACCCTCGTCTACGGCATCATCGAGCTGATCAACTTCGCCCACGGCGACGTGTTCATGCTCGGTTCGATGCTCGCGTTCGGCTTGATCGCCCCGGTCTCCAGCGGCGGACTGGGTGTCTTCTCGATCACCAACGCCACCCCGGTCCCGCTGATGGTGATCGAGATCCTGATCACCCTGGCCGTGTGCATGGTCGCGATGGCCGTCCTCAACGGCAGCATCGAGCGGGTCGCCTACAAGCCCCTCCGCCACGCGCCGAAGCTGGCCCCGCTCATCTCGGCGATCGGCATGAGCTTCATCCTCCAGAACGTCGGGCTGATCTTCGGCGGCGCCTACGAGCGGACCATCGACAGCATCTTCCCGACGACAAACCTGCTGTCGTACGTGGGGATCACGGCCATCTCGATCACCATGTCGCAGGTGTTCGTCGGCTTGGTCACCATCCCGCTCCTGATCATCCTGTCCTGGTTCGTGGCCAAGACCCGCCAGGGCCGAGCGATGCGGGCGACCGCCCAGGATCCGGACACGGCCGGCCTGATGGGCGTCGATGTCAACCGGACGATCGCCATCACCTTCCTGATCGGCGGGGCCCTGGCCGGAGCGGCCGGCGTGGTCCAGGTCCTGTACAACAACTACACGGTCTGGAACCTCGGCGTCCGGTTCGGCCTCAACTCGTTCACCGCGGCGGTCCTGGGCGGGATCGGCAACCTCCAGGGGGCCGTCCTCGGCGCGCTCCTGATCGGTGAGATCAACGCCATCAGCGACCGCTACCTGTCGACCAACTGGACTCAGGCGATCGTCTTCGGCGTGCTGATCATGGTCCTCGTGTTCAAGCCAACGGGCCTGCTCGGACAGCAGCTGGCGGACCGGGCATGAGCGGCACGACCGACAACCTGGGAACCGGCTTGAGCGGCTGGTTCGGATTCGTCGGGGCGACCCTGGCGGCGATCCCGGGTCAGTATCGAGCCGCGCTCGAGACGCACCGTCGGCGGACCCTGGGATTGACCGGGTTGATCGCCCTGATCTTCCTGTATCCGGCCATCAACAACCTCTTCCTGGCGACCTTCAGCCGCAATGTCGTCCCGCTGCCCATCCCGGACGACACGGTCGCGACGTTCATGACCATCTTCGCGATCATGGCCATCGGCTTGAACATCGTGGTCGGCTTCGCCGGCCTGCTCGACCTTGGCTACGTGGCCTTCTACGCCATCGGTGCCTACGTCGCGGCGTTCCTCGCCTCGCCCCACTTCGGGGCGTTCGGGATCAACCTGACCTTCATGAGCCTGGCCGACCCGACCTCGGTCGGCGTCCATCTGCCGTTCTGGATGGTGGCCGTGGTGGCCATCGTGGTCGTGGCGACGTTCGGCGCGCTGCTCGGTGCGCCGACCCTTCGGTTGCGCGGCGACTACCTGGCCATCGTCACCCTCGGCTTCGGCGAGATCGTCCCGCTCGTTTTCAAGAACCTGTCCGCGGTGACCTTCAGCCTGACCCTGGGGCCCATCGTGATCAGCCTCCAGAACGTCAACCTGACCGGCGGCGTCCAGGGCATCAACCCGATCGACCCGCCCTTCCTGCCGATCATCGGGACGATCTTCGGGGCCCGCTCAGGACCGCTCGCCGTGTACCTCGGGCTGTTCCTGCTGATGATCGCGATCGTGGTCGCCCGGAACCTGGAGCACTCGCGGATCGGTCGGGCCTGGGGTGCCATCCGCGAAGACGAGACGGCGGCCGAGATGATGGGCGTCAACACCGTCCGAACGAAGCTGCTGGCGTTCGCCCTCGGGGCCAGCTTCGCCGGCGTGGCCGGAGCCTTCCAGGCGTCCTATCTCGGTGCGACCACCTCGGACTTCTTCGACTTCTCGATCTCCGTCCTGGTCCTGATCATGATCATCCTGGGCGGCATCGGCAACGTTTGGGGAGCGATCCTCGGCGCGGTGACCCTGGTCTATATCGACAAGACCCTGCTGCCCTACATCGGCCAGCGGCTGGGCGATGTCGCGCCGAGCCTGCCCAACCCGGCCCAGTACAACTTCCTGATCTTCGGGATCATCCTGGTCGTGATGATGCGTTTCCGGCCGCAGGGCTTCCTGCCCAGTCGCCAGCGCGAGGCGGAGCTGAGCCTGTCCGGTCTGGCCGATGCCGAAGCCGAGATGGGCATGCCGGCCGAGCTCGACAACGTCAGCGTCGCGCCGCGTGGCCAGGACGAGACCGGCAGCGAGGCACGTGACGCCGAGACCTCCTACGAGACCCGCGAAGAATGACCACCGACATGCCCGCCGTCACGTCCGAGATGGACCTCCGAACGGGGGTCCTGACCGACGACGCGGTCCTCGTCCGGGCCCGTGGGGTGACCAAGAGGTTCGGCGGTCTGACCGCCGTCAACTCGGTCGATTTCGACATCCCGCGTGGAGCGATCGTGTCGCTCATCGGGCCGAACGGGGCCGGCAAGACCACGTTCTTCAACATGATCACCGGCTACTACACGCCGACGTCCGGCGACATCTCGTTCGATGGACATCCGCTCGTCGTCCAGAAGGGCAAGAAGATCAAGTCGATGAAGCCCCACGAGGTGACCCAGCTGGGCATCGGCCGGACCTTCCAGAACATCCGTCTGTTCGGGACGATGTCGGCCCTCGACAACGTCCGGGTCGGGGCGAATGTCCATCTCCGCAGCCACTGGTGGGATTCGGTCGTCCGCACACCGAGCATGCTCCGCGAGGAGCAGGCCACCATCGCTGCTTCGATGGAGCTGCTCAAGCTGGTCGACCTTGAAGCCCGGGCCGACACCTGGGCTCGCAACCTGCCCTACGGCGACCAGCGCCGGCTGGAGATCGCCCGCGCCCTGGCCACCCGGCCCAAGCTCCTCCTGCTCGACGAGCCGACGGCCGGGATGAACAGCAGCGAGACCCGCGAGATGACCGACTTCATCCGCAAGCTCCGCTCCGAGCTCGGCCTGACCGTCCTGCTCATCGAGCACGACATGCGGGTGGTCATGGGCATCAGCGACCGAGTGACCGTCCTCGACTACGGCGAGGTCCTGGCCGAGGGCAAGCCCGACGAGGTCCGGGCCAACCCCCGGGTGATCGAGGCGTACCTCGGTCGCGGCGCGGCGGAAGCGTCCTGAGATGGCCCTCCTCGAGCTGAAGGACGTCCACACCTACTACGGGGCGATCCATGCTCTGCGCGGCGTTTCGCTGTCCGTCGACGAGGGTGAGATCGTCACCCTGATCGGGTCCAACGGTGCCGGCAAGTCGACCACCCTGCGGACCATCTCCGGACAGCTCAAGCCGCGCCAGGGCGAGATCACTCTGCGCGGCAAACGGATCGACGGCGAGCGGCCCCACGTCATCGTCGGCCTGGGGGTCTGCCAGTCGCCCGAGGGTCGGCGGGTGTTCTCCCGGATGACCATCCAGGAAAACCTCGAGATGGGCGCCTTCTCACGCGACAGCAAGGCCGATGTATCGGCCGACTTCGACCGGGTCTACAGCCTCTTCCCACGCCTGCGCGAGCGGATCAACCAGAAGGCCGGGACCATGTCCGGCGGTGAGCAACAGATGCTGGCCATCGGCCGAGCCCTGATGGCCGCGCCCACCCTGCTCCTGCTCGATGAGCCGTCGATGGGTCTGGCCCCGATCCTGGTCGAGCAGATCTTCGACATCATCAAGACCATCAACTCACAGGGCACGACCGTGCTCCTGGTCGAGCAGAACGCCTTGATGGCCCTGGGCATCGCCAATCGCGGCTACATCCTCCAGACCGGTGAGATCGTCCTGTCCGACCAGGCAGCCGCCCTGGCCCACAACGAGGCGGTCAAGAAGGCATACCTCGGAGGGGACTGACCTGCGCCGATGAGCGACCTGCAACCGGTCCGCACGCCATCGACCCTGCTCAGTGGCCATGGGGTCCTGATCGGCGGGCTGGTCGTTGCGGCGCTCCTGGTCGCCATGCTCAAGCCGTGGGGCAGTGCCGACACCGGGCAGGCCATCGCCGAGCCCACGCCGACGGCCACGCCCAGCCCCTCGCCGACCCCCAGCCCGACCGCCGAGAACGGCTACAGCGACCTCGAATACGACCCGACCATCTTCGGCGACACGGAGCCGCCGGCGGTGTGGGGTCTGTGGCCGACCGGCTTCCTGGTCACCTTCGGGTTCGTATCCCAGATCCCGGACGATCCGATCGGGTCGGCGCCACCATCGACCGGCCCGTCGGAACCCATCGGCTCGTCCGCCCCGATCCGGACAGCGAGCGAAGATGGCGGACCGACCTGGCCGGCCAGGTTCGACGTCCCCAATGGCAGTCACCTCCTGCTCGTCGGCATCGACATGCCCCGGGGCATCAAGCTGAGCACGGCCAGTCTCCAGCGGGTCGATCAGAACGGCGACTTGACGGTCGTGCCCATCGAGCGTTTCCCACCGCCCTGGCAGCATTTCGCCGTCGTCGGCCTTCCACTCAGGGCGGGCGACCGCCACCTGGAAGTCTGGCCGGCGGGCCGCTATCGGCTCGATCTGACCTTCGATCCGGCGGGGATCCGACGCTCGATCGACCTGGTCATCGCGCCAGCCCCTGGAGTGCCCTAGTCGGCGGGCGACGGGCTACCCGGTTCCGGTCAGGAGTCGTAGACTGTGGCCCCTGTCCGCGGACGAGCTCATGAAGCCCCGCGAACAAGCGTGAGGAGGATCTACAGATGTTGAAGCGAGGGATCTCGCTGGTCGCGGTCGTGGCCATCTTTGCCGCCGCCTGCACGAGTGCCGGCTCCAGCTCAGCGCCGAGCAGCGCGCCGGGTGGAGGCGCTGCTTCGGCGGCACCGGTCGCGGGTGGCCTGCTCGACAAGGTCCTCAAGGCCGGCAAGCTGGTCGTCTCGACCGACCCGAACTATGCCCCCCAGTCGTTCCTCAAGCCGGACGGCACCTACGAGGGCTTCGACATCGACGTGGCCAATGAGATCGCCAAGCGACTCGGCGTCAAGACAGAGTTCACGACCCCCGGCTGGGACACCATCACCGCCGGCTCGTGGGGCGGCCGCTGGGATGCCAGCGTCGGCTCGATGACCATCACCACCGGTCGTCAGCAGTTCCTCGACTTCAGCCCGCCCTACTACTACACGCCGGCCCAGATGACCGCGACCACCAAGTCCGGGATCACCTCGCTCGACGGGCTGGCCGGCAAGACCGTCTGCGTCGGGACGTCGACGACCTATGGCGACTGGCTCGCCGGCAAGCTGACCGCCGTCTCGCTCGGGCCGGTGGCGACGCCGCCGGCCGGGGTCAAGATCCAGACCCTCGACACCGACCAGGCCTGCGCCCAGGCGATCGCCGCCGGACGCCAGGACGCCCAGGGCTTCCTGACGTCGAGCACGACGGTCGATGCGGCCATCGCCAACAAGACCCCGGTCGTCAAGGTCGGCGCCCCGGTCTACATCGAGCAGCTCGCGGTCGCCGTGGACAAGGGTGGCCCGAACACGACCGACTTCATGGCCGCACTCGACAAGATCGTCAAGGACATGCACTCGGACGGGACGCTCACGGCTCTGTCCCAGAAGTGGTTCAAGGCCGATCTGACCAACCCACCGACGCCGTAAGTCCGAGACGACCCGAGCCGACGAGGCTCACCGAAGCAAGGTTCCTGAGTCTGCAGGGGCGCCCAGCCGGGCGCCTCTGCCTCGTTCCGAGGGAGGGATCATGACCGTCCAGGCTGCCACCGGCGAGGCCGTTCCGCAGATCGTGCTTCAGATGGAGGCCGCCGAGCGCGGCCACAGGACGAGGTTCCGATTGTGGTTCTTCGTGACCTGGATCGTCGTCCTCGGGCTGATCGCCGCGTTCCTGATCGCGACCGTCGGGATCAATGTCGGGTTCCTCCAGGAATGGCTGCCGTTCATCATCGGCGGCGTCTGGATCACCCTGTTCATCTCGGTCGTGTCGATCATCCTGGCCGTGATCCTGGCGATCTTCGGCGCCCTTGGTCGCTTGTCGGCCAACCCGTTCTTCAACGGGCTCGCCTCGCTCTACGTTTCGGTCGTCCGGGGCACGCCGCTGATCGTCCAGATCCTGTTCATCTTCCTGGCCCTGCCGGCTGCCGGCATCGTGATCGACCCGCTGCCCACCGGGATCATCGCCCTGGCCTTCAACTACGGGGCCTATCTGACGGAGGTCTTCCGGGCCGGCATCCAGGCCGTGCCCGGCGGCCAGGTCGAGGCTGCCCGGGCGCTCGGCCTGCCGGAGCGTGAGGTCATGCGCAAGGTCATCCTGCCGCAGGCCATCCGGATCGTCACCCCCGTCGTCGGCAACGACTTCATCGCCATGACCAAGGACTCGGCGCTGGTCTACGTCGTCGGCGTGCAGGAGCTGCTGTGGCGAGCGCAGGCCGCCGGTCGGCCGACCGGTCAGAGCTTCCAGACGATCATCGTCGCCGCCCTGATGTACTGGGGCCTGACCCTGGTCCTGTCCGTGTTCCAGGGCCGACTCGAAAAGCGGATGGCCGCGGGAGATCGCAAGCGATGACTGACGCCCTGAACCAGGCCTCGATCACCGACATCGTCCCGGGCGGCGTCCCCGGCGGATCGGCGACCCACGACCCGTTCGCCCGGCCGGGAGCGCTGACCCCGGCTGGGGCATCGACCATCGTGTCGGTGACCGATCTGGAGAAGTACTACGGCCGCCACCACGTCCTGAAGGGCTGCACCCTGGAGGTCTTCCCGAGCGAGACCATCTGCCTCATCGGCCGCTCCGGCTCGGGCAAGAGCACCCTCCTGCGCTGCATCAACTTCCTCGAGGAGCCGAGCGTCGGGTCGGTCACCGTCGACGGCGTCGTGGTCAAGGCGGACCCCCTCCACCATCGCTCGTCCTCGGACCGGGAGAAGATCCGGCAGATCCGGATCCGGGCCCAGATGGTCTTCCAGGACTTCAACCTGTTCCCCCACATGAAGGTCATCGACAACCTCATCGAAGGCCCGATGAAGGTCAAGGGCGTCGACCGCGAGCAGGCCATTGCCACCGCCGAGAAGTACCTCGACAAGGTCGGCCTGCGCGACAAGCGGGATGAATATCCGGCCCGCCTGTCGGGTGGCCAGAAGCAGCGGGTGGCGATCGCCCGGGCCTTGACCATGGAGCCCAAGGTGTTGCTCTTCGATGAGCCGACATCGGCCCTCGACCCGACCCTCGTCGGCGAGGTCCTCAAGGTCATGGCCGAGCTCGCCCACGAGGGTTCGACGATGCTCGTGGTCACCCACGAGATGGCCTTCGCCCGTGAGGCCGCCGACCGGGTCTACTTCATCGAGGAGGGCGTCTTCGTCGAGGCCGGCCCGCCGGCCCAGGTCATCGACGCTCCGCAGGACCCGCGGACCGCCCAGTTCCTGTCACGCCTGCTCAACAAGCTCTGACCGGCCGCGGGTGCCGCGTCTGACTCCGCTCAGAAGCGGTGCTCGCTCCAGATCTCATACGTCGCCCGGGCCAGGATGATCAGGCCGACCCCGACGATCCACAGGCCCGGGGCCAGGTCGGGCCGCATCCCGGCCGGGTCGACCAGGATGAACTCGATCGCCCGCCAGAGGTAGGCGCCGATGGCGACCGAGACGACGATCACATAGGACAAGGCCCGGTCGATCGCCAGGGGCTTGTCGCCGGCGGCATAGGGCAGGCTGACGAGGGCCAGGATCAGCAGGGCGCAGATGAATACGACGATGCCCTTGTCGGAGAAGGCGTTGGTCGTGATCGGGGTCAGCCCGGTGTCGCCGCCGGTCGCCGCGAACCAGGGCAGGACGCAGCCGACCAGGACGACCAGCGCGCCGATGGTGGCGAGCAGGCGACCTCGCCCGAGCGGACGACGATGCACGATCCTGCCTCAGCCTTCGCCCGAATAAACCTCGGGGCGCAAGACGCCCACGAAGCGCAGGTTCCGGTACAGCTCGCCGTAGTCCAGACCGTAGCCGACCACGAAGCGATCCTCGATGGTGAAGCCGGTGTAGTCGACGTCGATGTCGACCAGACGCCGAGCCGGCTTGTCGAGCAGGGTGCAGATGCGGAGCGAGGCCGGGCTCTTGCCACGCAGATAGCGGATCAGGTAGTTGAGGGTCAACCCGGTGTCGATGATGTCCTCGACCAGGAGGACGTCCTCGTCGGCGATGCTGGCCGACAGGTCCTTGAGGATGCGGACCAGACCGGACGACTCGGTCGCGGTGCCGCCGTACGACGAGACCTCCATCAGGTCGATCCGGACCGGCACGTCGATCGCCCGCATCAGGTCGGCCATGAACGGCAGGGAACCCTTGAGCACGCTGACGAGGGTCAGATTACGGCCGCGGTAGTCCTCGCTGATGCGCTGACCGAGCTCGCGCACGCGCGCCTGGATCGCTTCCTCGGTGACCAGGATCTCGGCCACGTCGGCGTGCAGATCGACCAGCGCGCTCATCGCTCGAGGACCGTCGACTCGACCGGCTCAGTCGACCGGCCGGGACTGTGGCGGCGCCGACGACGCCGGGCCACGGCGCTCGCGACCGGGCCGGCGACGACCGGGACCGACTGCGGCTCGACTCGGTCGACCGGACCGAAGGGACCCGCCAGGAGCTCGTCATAGGTGTGTTCCGGGGTCACCTGGCCGGACGTCCCGGTGAGCTCTTCGGCCAGGGTCAACCGGCCGTACTTGAGCATCAGGGCGCGGAAGTCCCGAGCGTAGAACAGCTTGATCCGCACGTCCGGATACAGCTCACGCAGTCGCCGCAGCTTGCGATTCTTCTTGCGCACGAGCTTCTGGCGGAGGGTCGTCAGCTCGACGTACAGGTCCAGGTCGGGCAGGTAGAAGTCGGGCGCGAAGCTCTCAAGGACATCGCCCTGGGTGTTCCAGAGGATCGGGAAGACGCGCGGCTCGTACTCCCAACGGACGGCGTAGAAGTCAAGGATCCGGGACAGCTCCGCTTCGCTGGCGTGGGCGAAGGCGGGCGACCGCGGGTCGCTCACGCAGCCGTCCCGGCGGCCGGTCGCGCAGGCAGGGGATCGCGGAAAGCCATCGAAACGCAGTCTAGCCGACCGCCGCCAGTGGGGTCGGCCAGGGCGGCAGTGGAGCGCCTGGGTCGACCGGTCGACGGATACCCTCGGCCTGACTCGACATACTGGAGGGGAGTATGATGCGAAGAGTCACGGGCCCCGAGCCGCCCGTCCGCATCGAGATCGAGAGGCCATGGCAACGACCGCGCGCCCGACCCGCCCGGCCCAGCCGGCCGTCCCCCACGACGACTTTCGGCACAGCTACTCCAAGGACAAGGGCACGCTCGTCCGTCGGCTCAGCCGGATCGAGGGCCAGGTCCGAGGGATCGCCCGGATGATCGAACGTGACGAGTACTGCGTGGACATCCTCCAGCAGACCGCTGCCCTGAGGGCCGCGGTCGATGCCGTGTCGATCCTGATCCTCGAGGATCACGTCCGGGGCTGTGTCCGGACCGCCGCCGAGCGCGGTGAGGCCGACGAGTACGTCGACGAGGTCATCGACGTGGTCCGTCGCGCGATCGGTCGCCCGGTCCGACCCGCCCGAGGGACCTGACCGGCGGGTCCCGCGCCCGACATCGCAGCTCCGCGGTACTTCCGGCGGTCCGTCTCGCCGGACGGGGGATTTCCCGGACGCACCACTCCAGACCACCATGGACCGATGGCCGATCGCTATCCGCACCTCGTCCGGGTCCCCACCCGGACACCGACCGTCGGCCCGCCGGGGCCGTACGTCGAGCGGCGGCAAGGATCCCGGCGCCGACAGGACAGGTCCGATCATGACGAGGCCGTCCTGCTCGCTCGCGCCCTCGACGTGCTCGTCTCGGACACGACCGCAGAAGCCCACCTGGCGGGTCTCCTGGGGCTTCTCGCCCGGACGGTCGGGGCGCGCCGTGCTGCCGTCCTCTCGAGCTCACCCGAACGCCGGGTCGCGGTCGGCCTGCGCCCCGATGAGGACGACTCTGACGCCCGTCGCCTGGCAGCCTGGCTGGACGCCGAGGCGCCCCGCAGCCGAGCCGAGCGGGCAGCTTCCGGCCCCGCCCCGATCACCTTCGCCCGGACGGCCGGAGCGGATCGCGCTCCCGACGACGAGGACGAAGCCGAGGGCACGCCCGGATCGGGCCAAGCCGAGATCGTGCCCTTCCCGGGGGGCACCGGGTGGTCCGATCGGGATCCGCCGCCCGAGGCACGCTTCGCCTGGATCGAGATCCCCAGCACCGGCCGGGTGGTCCTCGGCTTCGAGATGTCCGATGCCGACGGGGTCCTGGCCTTGTCCGCTCGGCTTCCGCCGACCCTGGCCCGCCATGCGGCGGTCGTCCTGGCCCTGGTGACCGGCCAGCTGGCCGCTGCTGCCGAGCTCGACACCTATGGCGCCCGGGAGGCCGAGCGCGAGCGCTTCGTCTCGACGGTCGCTCACGACCTGCGCACGCCGTTGACCGGACTGAGCGGCTACCTCGACCTGATCCTCGCGGGCAAGGTCGCCGATCGGACGGTCGAGCGCGACTTCATGGAACGCAGTCGAGCGATCGTCGATTCGATGGGCGACCTGGTCGGCGACCTGCTCGAGATCTCCCGGCTCGACGCGGGCAACCTGCGTCTCGATGTGCAGCCGTTCTCGGTGGCCGAGGTCGGCGGCCGGGTCCTGGCGTCACTGGCCCCGATCGCCCTCGAACGGCGGATCGACCTGCGATCCGATCTGCCGCCCCGCATCCGGGCAGCGAGCGGCGACCGGCGCGAGGTCCAGCGGGTCCTGACCAACCTTGTCGGCAACGCCCTCAAGTTCACCCCGGAGGGTGGCCACGTCGAGCTGGCTGGGTCGTTCGACGGCACCTTCGCGGTGATCGCCGTGCGCGACGACGGACCGGGCATCGAAGCCGATGACCGGGCCAGGATCTTCGAGCGGTTCCATCGTCTGGCCGCCCATGCCGGTGTCGGTGGGACCGGGCTCGGCCTGGCCATCGCCCGCGACCTCACCCGGGCCATGGGTGGCGACCTCGGCGTCGCCTCCGTCCAGGGTTCCGGCTCGAGCTTCGTCGTGATCCTGCCCGGGACGACCCAGCTGGGTGACGAGACCATCGACTCGGTCCTGGAGCGCGCCCTGGCCGAAGAAGAGGTCCTGCTCGAGGAGGCGGCGGTCCTGCGGGCGATCCGCTCGGCCGGTCGACCGGTCGGCCTCGAGTCCCGCGGTCCCGACCGGGATCCGACGGCGGCGGGTCGCGCCGAGCGGCCGGCCAGACCAGGGGATCGGCCCATCCAGCAGCCTGTTCGGTTGCACGCGATCGACGGCGCCCTGTCCCGGATCGACCCAGCCGATCCGGCCTGAATCGGGGCGTGATCGCTGCGGACGACCGGCCGACTTATCCACCAAGGTGGACGCTCGAGCGAGGTTCGTGGATAACCGCGTTGACTTCGGCTTCGGGGTCGCGTAGCGTCCGGCATCCGCACGACATGGCGGCAACCGCAGGGTAACGTGGTTCGCGAGGGGCGCCGGGAGACCGGGGCTGGAACCGGATGAGCCACGGAAGACCGATCGGAGCTCCATGGCGCGCCATCCACGACGCCGGGAGCGGCTCGCAGACGGTCCACGCCCCACCACCGAGGAGGCAAGTGGAGCGCCCTCGCGAACCGCTCCCGCTGCGCGTCCAGGACGTCCCGGAGCTCCCGGCCGAAGCCTCCGCTGCGCTCGATGAGGGCCTCGCCGTCCTGGGCCTGGCCGATCTGTCGGTGGCTGCTCGGGAGGCCATCGACGGCCACCTTCGTCTGCTTCTGGCCTGGACCGAAGCGATCAACCTGACCGCGATCCGGGACCCGGTCGAGGCGATCCGGCGGCACGTCCTCGACAGCCTGACCGCGCTGCCGATCCTGCGTGAGCACGGCGTCGACGCGTTCATCGACCTCGGCAGCGGCGGCGGCTACCCGGGCATCCCGCTGGCTGCCGCTGGACCGACCCGCCGGGCCCTCCTCGTCGACAGCGTGGCCAAGAAGGTCCGCTTCCTGGACGCGGTCCTGGCAGCGGTCGGGCTGGCACCTACGGTCGAGGCGTTCACCGGTCGAGCCGAGACCCTGGCGGCCGACCATCGTCACCGCGAACGTTGGCCGGGGGTGGTCGTCCGGGCGGTCGGCGACCTGGCCGACCTGGCCGAGCTGAGCCTGCCGCTGCTGGCCCCGGATGGCGTCCTGATCGCCTGGAAGCGCGCCCCGATCGAAGCCGAGCTCGAGGCGGCCGGCCCGGCCATCGCGCTGCTGGGCGGCTCACCCCCGTTCGTCAGCGCGGTCGACCCCAGGCTCGGTTCCAACGATCACGTCCTGGTCGTGACGACCAAGATCGGTCCCTCCCCGCTGGCTTTTCCGCGCGATCCGGCCGAACGCCGGCGTCGACCCCTGTGACCGCCAGCCCACCACGAGCCCGCCCAGTGGCCGCAACGGTGCCCATGGCGAGTCTCGAGTGTCGGAGACTCTGACGGTGCGCATCGCGATCCTATCGGACATCCACTCCAACATCGTGGCTTTGGACGCCGTGCTCGCCGCGGTCGGATCGGTCGACGCCGTGTGGCATCTCGGCGATGTCGTGGGCTACGGTCCGGAGCCTGACGCGGTCGTCGCCCGGCTGCGTGAGCACGGCGCGCTCGGCGTCCGGGGCAACCACGACGCGGCGGCCGTCGGCGGGTCCGAGATCGACTCCTTCAACGCCGACGCCCGGCGGGCGATGGAATGGACCAGGAAGACCATCGACGCCGACACCCGGACGTGGCTGGCGGCCCTCCCGGAGCGCCGGACGGAGGGCGACTTCGTGCTGGTCCACGGCAGTCCGCGCGACCCGACCTGGGAGTACATCACGACGGCGCCGGTCGCCCGCCGCAACCTCGAGCTGCTCCAGGTCCCGTACTGCCTCCACGGCCACACCCACCTGCCGTCGGTCTTCCGGGACGAGGACGGCCTCATCGAGATGCTCAGCCCGGCCGACGGATCGAACCTGATCCTGGACGGGCGGCAGCTCCTGGCCAATCCGGGCAGCGTCGGCCAGCCGCGCGACGGCGACCCGCGAGCGAGCGCGACGGTCCTCGACCTCGAGCGACTCGAGCTGACCTGGCATCGCGTCGCCTACGACATCGCGGCGGTCCAGGCGGCGATGGGCAAGCGCAGGCTCCCGGACCGCTTGATCGATCGCCTCAGCCATGGCCTGTGACGCCGACCGGAGCGGGTGCTGTATAACCGCACCTGAGCCCGCACACGACGGAGACCGATGATCGGAGGAAGACGCCCCCTTCCGGGGCGCAAGCCGGCGGACCGACGCGTCCGGGTGGAACGGCCGCACTCACCCTACTTCCGGTACACCGGGCCAGGCCAGATGGTCGCCAAGGAGGCTGCCAGTCGGCCGCTCACCCCCGTCGGCCGGGCGCTGGCTCGCGTCAGCGGGGTCGTCTTCGGGCGACCCCTGGCCAGCGAGGAGGAGATCGGCGAGCGCCTGGCCAAGAAGAAGGCCCTGGCCATCTTCAGCTCGGACGCGATCTCGTCGTCGGCGTACGCCACCGAGGAGATCCTCAAGGTCCTGATCGGCGTCGTCGGGCTGACCGCGATCGTCTACTCGGTCGGGGTGTCGATCGCCATCGCCTTGCTCCTGGCGGTCGTATCGGTGTCGTACCGCCAGGTTTGCCGGGCGTATCCCAGCGGCGGCGGGGCGTATGTGGTCGCCCGCGAGAACCTGTCCCAGATCACCGGGCTGGTCGCGGCCGCCGGTCTGCTCATCGACTACGTGATGACCGTGTCGGTGTCGACCGCAGCGGCCATCGAGCAGATCCAGTCGGTCCTCCCAGCGGTGTACGACTACCGGATCGAGATCGCCTTCGTGTCGATCAGCCTGATCACCATCGGCAACCTGCGCGGGCTGCGCGAGTCGGGCAACATCTTCGCCGTCCCGACCTACCTCTTCCTCGGCCTGGCCCTGCTGATGGTCGCCCTGGGCTTGTTCCATGTCCTGTCCGGGACCGTCGTCCCGATCGTCGAGACCGACGTGTTCGTGCCCCCGGCGACCGAGACGTTGGGCCTGCTGGTCCTGCTCAAGGCGTTCGCCGGCGGGTCGGTCGCGCTGACCGGTGTCGAGGCGATCGCCAACGGCGTCCCGGCGTTCAAGCCGCCCGAGGCCAAGAACGCCGCCAACACGCTGTCGATCATGGCCGTCCTGCTGGCCGTCCTGTTCGTGGGCATCACCATCGTGGCCCGGGCCTACGAGGTGCTGCCGACCCAGCCGGGCGGGGCGTCGGTCGTCGCCCTGGTCGCCTCGGCCGTCTTCGGGTCCGGCTCGCCGTTGGTGCCGGCCTTCGCAGTGAGCACGGCGCTGATCCTGTTCCTGGCTGCCAACACCAGCTTCAATGCCTTCCCACGTCTGGCGGCCATCCTGGCCGAAGACGGCTTCATGCCCCGCCAGTTCTCGTTCCGGGGAGACCGCCTGGCTTACAACTGGGGGATCGTCCTACTGGCCGGGATCGCCTTCGGCCTGCTGTTCATCTTCGGCGGCGATACCCACGCCCTGATCCCGCTCTACTCGGTCGGCGTGTTCGTGTGCTTCACCCTTTCGCAGACCGGGATGGTCCGGCACTGGTACCACGACCGGGTGTCCGGCTGGCGATGGCGTGCGGCCCTCAACGCCTTCGGCGCGGTCCTCACCTTCGTGGTCATGATCGTGGTCGTCTGGGTCAAGTTCTTCGCCGGCGCCTGGCTGGTCGTGGTACTCATCCCGATCCTGGTCGCGATGATGCTCTTCATCCATCGCCAGTACGCCGCGGCGCGGACCCAGCTGGCGGTACGACCGGACTTCGTGATGCCGCCACCGCGCCGCGAGGAACGCGTGGTCGTGCCGGTCCCGGGCCTCAATCGAGCCGTCGTCCAGGCGGTCAACGTCGGTCGCTCCATCAGCGACGACGTCCGGGCGGTGTACATCTCGACCGACCCACTCGAGACCACCCGGATGCGCGATCAATGGGAGCGCCAGGTCCCAGGCGTCCCCCTGGTCATCGTCGAATCGCCCTATCGGGCCCTGGTCGGGCCGCTGGTGGCCTACCTCGACGTGCTCGATCGGGCCTGGCCCCCGGGCAAGCCCGAGCCGGTCACCTTCGTCGTCGTGCCGGAGTACGTCGCCCGCCACTGGTGGGAGCGGATCCTGTACAACCAGTCGGCCAAGCGGCTCAGGGCCGCTCTCATCGGACGGCCGCACACCGTCGTCGTCAACGCCCCCTATCGACGCGAGGACTCGACCGTCACCGACCGCGCCGAGGCCGACCCGGAGCTGATCGAGCCGGACGGCCCTGGACCGAGCTGAGACCGGCTCAGGCGCCGGTGGTATCGTGACCGCCGTGTCTGAACCCAGTCCAAGGCCCATCAAGCGCGCCGTCATCGCTGTCAACGGCGCGACCAGCGACGAACGGATCGTCCGGGTCGCATGCGGTCTGGCCCGGACCGCCAAGGCGGAGTTGATCGCGGTGCACGTCGTGGAGATCGGCTGGTCCTTGCCCATCGATGCCGACGTGGCCGGGCGCTCCGAGGAAGCCCAGCGGGTGCTCGACCTGGTCGAGGGCATCGCCGACGCCGAGCGCATGCCGATCGAGACGGTCCTGCTCCAGGCGCGCGACGTCGGCGCCGCGATCGTCGACGAGGCCGGCGAACGGGGCGCGGACCTGCTCGTCCTGGGCCTGCCCTACAAGAAGCGCTTCGGCGGCGACTTCGCCATCGGCCGGACCGTCCCGTATGTCCTGAAGAACGCGCCCTGCGCCGTGATGGTCGTGCGCGAGCCGATCCCCGAGGAGACGCCAGCATGAACATCGTCATCGTCGGCTGCGGCCGGGTCGGCGCGACGCTGGCCGCCGACCTCGACGCCAAAGGTCACCGGGTCACCATCGTCGACCTGGTGACCCGTGCCTTCGAGCGCCTCCCGGCCACCTTCGGCGGGACGGCCATCCGAGGCGACGGGACTGACGAGGACACGCTCCGCCGGGCAGGCGTGGCCGAGGCGGACGTCTTCCTGGCCCTGACCGAGGGCGACAATCGGAATGTCATGGCCGCCCAGGTCGCGACCGAAGCGCTCGAGGTCAAGCGGGTCGTGGCCAAGATCAACGACGTCGTCCGGGCCACGGCCTACGCCGAGCTCGGCATCGCCACCATCTGTCGGACGGACCTGATGACCCACGCTCTGCTCGATCACATGGGACTCCCGGTCGGCCCGGTCCCGGGCGTCCGCGAAGCGGCGCCCCATCCCCATCTCGACGGGCCACCATCGGTCGTGTCGGTCGGCGCAGCGGCCATCAGCGCTGCGGTCGGCGCGCCACACATCGGGGAGGGCTGAGTCGTGTTCGTCCTCGTCGTCGGTGGTGGCAAGGTCGGCTACTACCTGGCCAAGGAACTGATCGAAGCGGGTCACGAGGTGGTCCTCATGGAGAAGGACCCCGCTCGAGCGACCCAGATCGCCGATGACATCGGCTCGATCGTCATCGCCCGCGACGGCTGCGAAGGCAATCACCTGGCCGAAGCCGGCTGCGAGCGGGCGAACGTCGTCGCCGCGGTGACCGGTGACGACGAGGACAACCTGGTCATCTGCCAGATGGCCAAGCACCACTTCGACGTGCCCCGGACCATCGCCCGGGTCAACAACCCCAAGAACGAGGCGCTCTTCCGCCACCTTGGCGTCGACGAGCTGATCAGCCCGACCCGGATGATCCTGGGCTCGATCGAGCAGGGCATCCCGGTCCACGAACTGCTCCACCTGGCCGGGTTGGGCGGCGGCGAGCTGGAGATCATCGAGGCCCAGCTGCGCGACGGTTCGCCGGCCATCGGACGGGCTGCGCGCGAGATCCCGATGCCCGAGGGTTGCGCCATCTTCGCGGTCATCCGTGACGACCTGGCCATCCCGGTCCGCCCGGACACGATCCTGAACATGGGCGACAAGGTCATCGCCATCGGCCGGGCAGAGTGCGAAGCGGCGCTCCACGGACAGCTCATCGGCGACGCCGAGGCGCTCCAGGCCAGCGGCCCGAGGTAGCTCCCGCCGCGGTGGCGGTCCAGGTCCGACGCACCTGGTCAACGACTCAGGGGTATCTCTTGACAATAGGATTGTCAGGGTTCTATCCTGCCTGAACGATGAACATCCGCCGACCAGACCAGGATCCCGCTCGCCCCGTGTACGTCATCAGCGTCGCCGCGAGCCTCGTCCGGGTCCACCCGCGGACCCTTCGCATCTACGAGGACGAAGGGCTGGTCTGCCCGGCTCGGACCCCGACCAACATCCGCCTCTACTCGGAGGAGGACATCCGGCGCGTCCTGTGGATCCGCCACCTGACCCAGGCCCGGGGCGTCAACCTGGCCGGGATCAGGATCCTGTTCGAACTCGAGGAACGCCTCGGCACCCGCATCCTGGAGACCCTCTTCGACGAAGCCAATGCCAGCGAGGCTGCCGACGACGCCAGCCGACCCGATCCGTCCAGCCAGGCTCTACCTGACCAGGACGCCCCCAGCGAGCGCAGCGGCCGGATGGCCGCACCACAGGAGACCCGTTGATGTCTGACCGACCTTCGAACCCGGACAAGCCGGACGACGCAGGAGCCAAGCCGAAGGCCGCGACCCCCAAAGCCGCGACCACCAGGGCCGCCGGAGCGAAGGCATCCGGGACCAAGAGCGCTAGCCCCAAGACCAAGGCCGCGCGTCCGCGCGAGCTGCCTCTCGTGGCTCTGCGCGAGACGGTCATCTTCCCCGAGATGATCGTGCCCCTCCAGGTCGGTCGCGAGAAAAGCGTCAACGCCCTCAATGCGGCCGTCGAGAGCGGCGGACCGATCGCCCTGGTGACCCAGCGCCGACCGGAGCAGGAGGACATCGGCGATCCGTCCGAGCTGTACGAGATCGGCACGTTGGCCAAGATCGCCCAGGTCGTCCAGCTCCAGGACGGCACCGTCCGGGCCATCGTCCAGGGCCAGGGACGCCTACGGGTGACCCGCTTCAGCCAGACCGACCCGTACATCGTGGCCGTCGTCGAGGAGATCGCCGACGCGACCCCGGCCGGCGTCGAGGTCCAGGCCCTGATGCGGACCGTCCAGGCCGGCATCGAGCAGTACGTCGCCAACGGGGCCCCGGTCCCGCCCGAGGCCGCCGTCGCCGCCCGCAACATCACCGAGCCGGGGCTGCTCGCCGACATGGTCGCCTACAGCCCGGACATGTCCACCGAACAGCGCCAGGAGCTGCTCGAGACGATCGACGTGGTCGAGCGCCTCAAGCTGGTCCAGGCCTTCCTTGCCCGGCAGGTCGAGATCCTCGAGCTCAAGGGCAAGATCCAGTCCGAGGTCAAGTCCGAGATGGACAAGACCCAGCGCGAGTACATCCTGCGTGAGCAGCTCAAGGCCATCCAGCGCGAGCTGGGTGAGGACGATCCGCAGCAGGCCGACATCAACGAGCTGCGCGAGAAGGTCGACGCGGCCGGGATGCCCGAGGAGATCAAGGCCCGGGCGATCAAGGAGATCGACCGGATGAGCCGGATCCCGTCCGCCTCACCCGAGGTCGGGGTCATCCGGACCTATGTCGACTGGCTGGTCGGGCTGCCCTGGAACACCTCCACCGACGACCGCCTCGACATCAAGGAAGCGGCCAAGATCCTCGACGAGGATCACTACGGCCTGGAGAAGATCAAGGAGCGGATCCTCGAGTACCTCGCGGTCCGGACCCTGGCCGACACGATCCGCAGCCCCATCCTGGCCCTGGTCGGGCCTCCCGGCGTGGGCAAGACCTCGCTGGGCAAGAGCGTCGCCCGAGCGATGGGCCGCAAGTTCGTCCGGATGAGCCTCGGCGGCATCCACGACGAGGCCGAGATCCGCGGTCATCGCCGGACCTACATCGGGGCGCTGCCCGGTCGGGTCATCCAGAACATCAAGACCGCCGGGACCAACAACCCGGTGTTCATGCTCGACGAGATCGACAAGATCGGGATGGACTTCCGGGGCGATCCCAGCTCGGCCCTCCTCGAGGTCCTCGACCCGGAGCAGAACAACACCTTCCAGGACAACTATCTGGAGGTCCCGTTCGACCTCAGCAAGGTCCTGTTCATCGCCACCGGCAACCTGACCGATCCGATCCCGGCCGCCCTGCGCGACCGGATGGAGATCATCCAGCTGCCCGGCTACACCCAGCTCGAGAAGGCCGAGATCGGCCGCCGGTTCCTCATCCCCAAGCAGATGGAGAACCACGGCCTCAAGGTCAAGAACATCGAGATCACCGACGAGGCCATGACCAAGCTGGTCCAGGCCTACACCCATGAGGCCGGCGTCCGGAACCTCGAGCGTGAGATCGCCAACGTCATGCGCAAGGTCGCCCGCTCGGTCGCCGAGGGACGGACCCGCAAGACGGTCGTCGACGTCAAGAAGCTCAACGAGTACCTCGGGCCGCCCCGCTACGAATACGGTGAGCTCGAGTCGGAGGACCAGACCGGCGCCGCGACGGGTTTGGTCGTGACCGAGGTCGGCGGCGACATCGTCGCCGTCGAAGTGACCAAGATGGAAGGCAAAGAGGACTTCATCCTGACCGGCCAGCTCGGCGAGGTCATGCGTGAGTCCGCAAGGGCGGCGCTGTCCTGGATCCGGGCGAATGCCGACCGGCTCGGGATCGAGCGCGAGCTGTTCGAGAAGAACACCCTCCATATCCACGTCCCGGCTGGGGGCATCCCCAAGGACGGTCCGTCGGCCGGGGTGACCATGGCTACCGCGATGGTCAGCGCCTTCACCGGCATCCCCGTCCGCAAGGACGTGGCCATGACCGGCGAGATCACCCTGCGCGGTCGGGTCCTCCCGATCGGTGGGCTCAAGAGCAAGATCCTGGCCGCTCACCTGTCGGGGGCCAAGACGGTCATCCTGCCCAGGAAGAACGAGAAAGACCTGCGCGACATCCCCGAGGAGATCCGCAAGGAGACGAAGCTGGTCCTGGTCGACTCGATGGACCAGGTCCTCGAGGCGGCCCTCCGCCGGCACCCGAAGCCGCTCGCGCCCCGACCCAGTGGGCCGTCGCGCGGCGGTCTCGAGCGACCGACCGGAACGACGGTTCGACCGCCGGCCTTCCCGCCCGACCAGCCGTCGGTCGTCGTCCAGCGCGCCGCCGAGGCGGACTGAGCGGCGTCCGCGGTGCCGGTCGACTACCGCGACTACTACAAGGTCCTGGGTGTCGGCCGGGATGCGACCCAGGCTGAGATCAAGCGCGCCTTCCGCAAGCTGGCCCGGGAGAACCACCCGGACCTGAAGCCCGGTGACCAGGCTGCGGAAGGGCGGTTCAAGGAGATCAACGAGGCCAACGAGGTCCTGTCCGATCCCGACAAGCGCAAGCGCTACGACCAACTCGGGGCGAACTGGGCTGCCTATTCGGGTTCCTCCGGGGCCGCTGCAGCCGACCCGTTCGGGCCCAGCGGCCCGTTCGCCGGGTACGGGACGGCGGACGGTGGCAACGTCCGCTATGAGTTCCGCACGGCCGGCAGCGACAACGGCGGCTTCAGCGACTTCTTCCGGACGTTCTTCAGCGGCGCGGCGGCCGGAGCCGGGACGACCGCGGGTCGCGGCCGGACGCGGACCGGTTCGGCCGACGCCGGCTCCGGGTCGTCGTTCGACGACATCCTGGCCGGGATGGGTCTGGGCGGATCGTCCGGGGCAGGCCGCGGCGGGTCCGCTTCGGGCTCAGCGGCACGCTCCAACCGGACCCCGAGCATCGAAGCCGAGGTGGAACTCAGTCTCGAGGAGGCCTATCACGGCACGACCCGTCTGGTCCAGGTCGACGGCAAGCGCCTGGAGGTCACCGTCCCGAGAGGGGTCGAGACCGGCAGCCGGATCCGGCTCAAGGGCCGGGGCGGGGGCGATCCGGCCCACCCCGCGGACCTGTACCTCGTCACCCGGGTCAACCACCACCCGGTCTATACCCGGATCGGGGCCGATCTCAACCGGGAGGTCCCGGTCACCCTGGGCGAGGCGCTGCTCGGAGCGGAGATCCCGGTCACCACGCTCAAGGGTCGGATCCGGCTGACGATCCCGCCCGAGACCCAGACCGGACGGGTCTTCCGGCTCAAGGGTCAGGGCATGCCCCGGCTCAAGACGAAGACCGGCGAGAAGGACACGGGCGACCTGCTGATCAAGGTCAAGATCGTCCTGCCGACGGGCTTGTCGGCGGAGGCGCGCTCCGCGGCCGGCACGTTCGTCGAGCTCGCGGGGCAGTCGCTGCCCCGGCGCGAGGACGGCCAAGCCACCTAGTATCGCTGTCAAGACTCTTGTCAATATGATTGATAGGTATTAGACTCGACGTCATGCAACTCGACCGATTCACCCAGAAGGCTCAGGAGACCGTCATCGCCGCCCAGAAGCTGGCGGAGACGCTCCACAGTCCCATCCTCGACGCGGAGCACCTCCTCGCCGCGCTGGTCGAACCGGACGACGGCGTCCCCGCCGAGACGCTCCGTCGGCTGGGCGTCGACCTGCCCGCGTTCCGGGCCGAGCTGGCGGCCATCCTCGCCCGCCGCGCCCGCATCGAAGGCGGCTCGCTGAGCCTCGATCCGCGAGCCAAGCGGGTCATCGAACGGGCCGAGGAGGAGGCCCGCCGGCTGACCGACGAATACGTCTCGACGGAGCACCTCCTGCTCGGCACGGCCGAGGCCGGGGGCGAGGGCCAGACCCTGCTCGAGCGCCACAGCGCTGGGCGCGAAGCCATCCTCGGAGCGCTCCAAGGCGTCCGCGGTGGCCAACGGGTCACCTCGGCCAATCCGGAAGGGACCTACCAGGCGCTCGAGAAGTACGGCCGTGACCTGACCGCCGAGGCCCGGGCCGGCAAGCTCGATCCGGTCATCGGTCGGGACGAGGAGATCCGCCGGGTCATCCAGGTCCTGTCGCGCCGGACCAAGAACAACCCGGTCCTCATCGGTGAGCCCGGCGTCGGCAAGACGGCCATCGTCGAGGGACTCGCCCAGCGGATCGTCCGGGGCGACGTGCCCGAGGGGCTCAAGGACAAGCGGGTCGTCTCGCTCGATCTCGGAGCGGTCATCGCCGGGGCCAAGTTCCGGGGCGAGTTCGAGGAGCGTCTCAAGGCAGTCCTCAAGGACATCAAGGACAGCGACGGCCAGGTCGTCCTGTTCATCGATGAGCTGCACACGGTCGTCGGTGCCGGCGCGGCCGAGGGCGCCATGGACGCGTCCAACCTGCTCAAGCCGATGCTGGCCCGGGGCGAGCTCCATACCATCGGCGCGACGACCCTCGACGAGTACCGCAAGCACATCGAGAAGGACGCCGCCCTCGAGCGACGCTTCCAGCCGGTCATGGTCGAGCCACCGTCGGTCGAGCAGACCGTGTCGATCCTGCGTGGGCTGCGCGAGCGCTACGAGGTCCACCACGGGGTCCGGATCACCGACTCGGCCCTGGTCGCCGCGGCGACCCTGTCGGACCGGTACATCACCGAGCGGTTCCTGCCCGACAAGGCGATCGACCTCGTCGACGAGGCGGCCAGCCGGCTGCGCATGGAGATCGACTCGATGCCGATCGCACTGGACGAGCTCGAACGACGCCGGATCCAGCTCGAGATCGAGCGCGAGGCGCTCAAGAAGGAGAAGGACGACGCTTCGAAGGCTCGTCTCGAGGCCCTCGAGCGTGAGCTGGCCGAGCTGGCCGAGGAGGCCGGCGCGATGAAGCAGCGCTGGGAGACCGAAAAGGCCGCCATCGCCGCGATCCGCTCGACCAAGTCGGAGCTGGAGTCCGTCCAGACCCGGATCGAGCAGGCCGAACGCGAGGCGGATCTGGGCCAGGCCGCCGAGCTCAAGTACGGCCGCCTGCCCGAGCTCAACGCCCGGTTCAAGGAGCAGGAGGCGGCTCTGGCCACCCTCCAGGGTCCCGGCTCGCTGCTCAAGGAAGAGGTCGGGGCGGACGACATCGCCGACATCGTCGGCGCCTGGACCGGCATCCCGGTCAGCAAGCTGCTCGAGGGCGAGACGGCCAAGCTGGTCCAGATGGAGGAGCGCCTCCACCAGCGTGTCGTCGGTCAGGTCGAGGCCGTCGAGGCGGTCTCCGACGCGGTCCGTCGGGCCCGGGCCGGGCTGCGCGATCCACGTCGCCCGATCGGCTCGTTCCTGTTCGTCGGTCCGACCGGCGTGGGCAAGACCGAGCTGGCCCGGGCCCTGGCCGACTTCCTGTTCGACGACGACGGGGCGATGGTCCGGATCGACATGAGCGAGTACATGGAGAAGTACTCCGTGTCCCGGCTCGTCGGCGCCCCCCCGGGCTACGTCGGCTACGAAGAAGGCGGCCAGCTGACCGAGGCGGTCCGGCGCCGGCCCTACCAGGTGGTCCTGCTCGACGAGATCGAGAAGGCCCACCCCGACGTGTTCAACATCCTGCTTCAGGTCCTCGACGACGGCCGCCTGACCGATGGCCAGGGCCGTACCGTCGATTTCAAGAACACGGTCGTGATCATGACCAGCAACGTCGGCAGCTCGGCCATCGCCGCGGCGGCCAGTGACGATCGAGACTCCGCCTACGAAGCGATGAAGGCCCAGCTGACCGAGGCCCTCCGGCTCCAGTTCCGGCCGGAGTTCCTCAACCGGATCGACGAGGTCATCGTCTTCCACGCCCTGACCGACCCGGAGCTGGCGTCCATCGTGGAGCTTCTCCTGGCCGAGCTCGGACGACGGCTCGAGACCCAGGACCTCGGCCTCGAGATCACCCCGGCGGCGCGGGCGCTCATCGCCCGGGAAGGCCACGATCCGGCATTCGGAGCGCGGCCACTCAAGCGGACCATCCAGCGCCTGGTCGAGAACCCGCTGGCCAGGGCCCTGCTCAAGGGCGAGTTCAAGCCAGGCGACCGGATCGTGGCCGATGCGGACCAGGTCGGCGGGACGCTCGTCTTCTCGACCGCCGGCAGCTCGGTCGCGGTCGAGGCGGGCACCCGGCGCGACGCTCGAAGCGCGGTCCCGAGTGGCTCCCGGACGAGGTCGACCCCATCCGTTCTCGACCTGCCCGACACCGACGAAAAGCCTGCTCGACCCGGCGGCGACCTCGTCAACTAGTTCGGCCTTCGGTCGTCGTTCGGTCCGGCGCGCGGCTTACGATCGTCGGCGATGTTGATCGACGCCGTCCGTGATCGCCTGGCGAGCTTGCCCAGCCCGCTGCCTACCGGACCCGAGGGCCTCACTCCGATCCTGACCGACGGGCGGACTCGCGACTTCGCGCCGCGCGACCGGGCGGCCGATCGACCGGCGGCCGTGCTCGTGTTGATCGTCCCGGGAGAGGACGGCAGGGCCCGGCTGATCCTGACCGAGCGACCGACCTACGACGGACTCCACTCCGGCGAGGTCAGCTTCCCGGGCGGCAAGGTCGAGCCGGGCGACGCCGACATCGTGGCGACCGCCCTGCGCGAGGCCGAAGAGGAGGTCGGTCTCGATCCGATCGCGGCCGGCGTGCGCGTCCTCGGCCGACTCGACGAGGTCTGGATCCCGGTCAGCCTGTTCTCGCTCGTCCCGATCCTGGCGGTGGCCGACCGACGTCCGATCCTGGTGCCCTCACCGATCGAGGTAGCACGCATCCTCGAACCGCCGGTCAGCGTCTTCCTGCCGGACGCGCCGATCCGGATCGTCGAGCGGACGATCCGCGACTGGCCGCTGCGCTACGGGGCCTACCCGGTCACGACCGAGGCCGGCGACGAGCTCCTGGTCTGGGGCGCGACCGCCCGCATCCTCGGCCAGCTGGGGGCCATCCTGGGGACTCCCTAGAGCGGTTCGCCGTGGGAGGGGTCGTAGCCGCGGTCGGGTTGGTCGTCGATCAGCGCGCCATCGGCCTTGTCGACCGGCCCGGCCTCGAGCGAGAGGACGACCCCTTCGAGGATGTCCCGCGCCGCCGCGTCGTCCGCGCCGGCGTACTCGACCACGATCGCGCGCATCTCGGACAGGTCGGTCGACGCGCCGTGGACGACGCCGGCCGGCCAGAGCACCGCTTCCCCGGCGAAGACCCGGGCCGTCTCGTCGCCGACCCGGACGAAGCCGCCGCCCTCGATGACCAGGAACCAGGTCGTGTTGGGGTTGCTGTGGGGCTCGATGATCGCCTTCCGCCCGAAGGCAAGCTCGGACACGATGCCGCGGGCATCGGCGTGGATCACCGCGCCCTGGACCCCGCGCGTGCCGGGCGGCCCATCCGGGCGACGATGTCCGACACCGAATCGCCGGATCTCCATCAGCCGGGAGGTCAGCTGCCGCGCGCGGCGATCAGCGCCGGCGGCGGCGCTTGGTCGGCCGGGTCCGGGCCGTCTTGGCCGGCTTGGCCGACTTCGTCCGGATGGTCGATTCCGGGTGGGCGAATTTGGATCGCGTGAAGTAACGCTCGCGAGCGAGCTTGCGAGCGTAGCCCTCGAAGATCGGCGGGAACCGGTAGAACCGGATCCAGAGCAGGACCGCAGCGCCACCGATCATCGCCGCCAGGACGAACACGAAGTCCCACACGAACAGGCAGAAGACCAAGAGCAGGCTGAAGGTGATCAGGCCGGTCCACAGCAGCCACTCGTACATGTCGACGTAGGGCTGATGGTTGTGGAGCGCCCGGGTGCGCAGGTTGAACAGGATGACCAGGGCGACGAGCAGGATCAGGGACGAGATCCAGACCGGCCGGAACAGGTCGGGGAAGGTGTCCCCGGAGAACTTGGTAAACAGGTATTCCCATGGCGGGAGGGTCACCGGCGGACTCCTGCAGGGGGCTCGTCTGACGACTTGGGAGGCCGAGTATGCCATGCCGGGCGGTATACTCGGGTCGATGACGGATGCCCCTCGACCCGGGGCATCGGCGGAGGCGCGTCGTCGACACCGGAGATCGGGAGGTGGACCCGGGGTGCGTGCCCTGCTCTCTGTGGCCAACCGTGACGGTGTGTCCACCCTTGCTCGCGAACTGGCTGCCCTGGGCATCGAGATGTACGCCACCGACGGGACCCGCGAGCACCTGGCCTCGGACGGCATCGAGGTCGCCTCGGTCTCCGAGCTGACCAACGTCCCGGCCCTCGTCGGCGGCCAGGTGAAGACCTTCCATCCGGCCGTCTACGCCGGGATCCTGGCCCGCCGCGACGTGAGCGCCCAGCTCGACGAGTTGGCCGAGCACGACATCGGCCTGATCGACATCGTGGTCGTCAACGTCAAGCCGTTCTCGCCCCAGGCCGGAGCCGAGTCGGTCGCCCTGCACGAGGCGATCGAGATGATCGACGTCGGCGGCGCGGCCCTCCTCGGGGCAGCCGCCCGGAACTATGCCGGCGTCGCCGCGGTCGCCGATCCGGCCCACTACGGACGGCTGGTCCGGGAGCTCAAGGAGCTCGGCTCGGTCTCGGCCGAGCTTCGGCAGCAGCTGGCCGCCGAGGCGTTCGGGATCGTGGCCGCCTACCACGCTGAGATCGCCGCCTATATCAACCAGGTCTCGGGGACCACCTTCCCGACCCGCCTGGCGATGGTCCTCGAGAAGGTCGAAGACCTGCGCTACGGCGAGAATCCCCACCAGCGGGCCGCGTTCTACCGCGAGACGACCCACCGCTCGGGGACGCTGGCCGACGCCGAGCAGCTCCAGGGCTCGCTGCCCAGCTTCAACAACCTGCTCGACCTCGACGCCGCCTACCGGATGGCCCAGGACTTCACCGCCCCGACGGTCGCCATCGTCAAGCACACCGACCCGGTCGGGATGGCGTCCAACGACGAACTGGTCGAGGCCTACCGCAAGGCCCTCGAGACCGATTCGGTCGCCTCGTTCGGGGGCATCGTGGCGGTCAATCGCGAGCTTGACGGGGCGACCGCCCGGGAGGTCGCCGCGAACTCGTACGAAGCCGTCGTCGCACCCGGCTACAGCCAGTCGGCCCTGGGCATCCTCAAGGCCAAGAGCGGGCTGGAGATCCTGGCCGTGCCGGCCGGGCCGACCGACGGGATGCGCGATTACGGCATCGCCAACCTCGATTTCAAGCGGGTCAGCGGCGGCCTGCTGGTCGAGACCCAGGATGCCCTGGGCATCGAGGCCGGGCACCTCCAGGTGGTGACCAAGCGCCGCCCGACGCTGGAGGAGCTGACCGACCTGCTGTTCGCCTGGCGGACGGTTCGCCACGTCCGCTCGAACGCGATCGTCCTGGCCAAGAACGCGGCGACGATCGGCATCGGGGCGGGCCAGGCCAGCCGCCAGGTGTCGGTCGAGATCGCCCTGCGCCGGGCCGGCGACCGGGCCCGGATGAGCGTCATGGCCAGCGATGCCTACTTCCCGTTCCCCGATGGGATCGCCCTGGCCGCCAATGCCGGGGTGACCGCGATCATCCAGCCCGGTGGCTCGATCCGCGACGAGATGGCCATCGAGGTGGCCGATCGACACCATCTGGCGATGGTCTTCACCGGTCGACGCCACTTCCGCCACTGATGGAGCAGCTCCTCGCCCTCGAGATGGTCCGGGTCACCGAGGCGGCCGCCATCTCCTCGGCCCGGTTCATGGGTCGGGGCGAGCGCGACGGGGCGGATCGGGCGGCGACCGAGGCGATGCGCCGGACGATGGACGAGATCGACATGGCCGGGACCATCGTCATCGGCGAGGGCGAGCGCGACGAGGCCCCGATGCTGTACATCGGTGAGCAGGTCGGCCGCCAGGCGCCCGACAGCCCGGCCATCGACATCGCGGTCGATCCGCTCGAGGGCACCAACCTGGTCGCCCACGGCCAGGCCGGCGCGATCACCGTACTGGCGGCCTCGGAGGCCGGCGGCCTGCTCCACGCCCCGGACACCTATCTCGAGAAACTGTGCGTCGGCCCAGTGGCGGCCGGTCATGTCGATATCGCGGCCAGCCCGACCGAGAACGTCCATCGGATCGCCGAGGCGCTCGGGCGGAAGGTCGCCGACATCACGGTGGTCATCCTCGAGCGGCCGCGCCACGAGGCGCTGATCGCCGAGGTCCGGGCCGCCGGTGCGCGGATCAAGCTCATCTCCGACGGCGATCTGTCGGCCGCGATCTCGTGCGCCGTGTCGGGCACCGGCGTCCACGCGGTCATGGGTGTCGGCGGCGCACCCGAGGGGGTCATCACCGCGGCCGCTCTGCGCTGCCTCGGTGGCGAGGTCCAGGCCCGCTTCCGCTTCCGCAACGATGAGGAGCGGGCCCGGGCCCGCAAGATGGGCAACGATGACGACGAGAGGCGGGTCTACCGGACCGAGGACCTGGCCTCCGGCGAGAACCTCGTCTTCGCCGCGACCGGCGTCACCAGCGGGGACCTGCTCCACGGGGTCCGTTTCTTCGGCGGCGGCGCCCGGACCCACTCGCTGGTGATGGGCTACCAGTCCAAGCAGGTCCGCTTCGTCGACACCGTCCAGATGTCCGACCGGACCCGACCGCCGGCCGTCCGCCTCTAGTCAGAGGGTCCGGGCGGGTCGCTGACCCAGCCGGCCGTCCCGTCCCAGCGAGCGATCGGCCGGGCCGCCTCGGCGCCCTCCGCGAATGTGCGCCGGCGCCGGGCCGTCTCGACCGTCTCGTGCCAACCCGGCGGGACGAGTCCCGGAGCCAGATCGGCCAGCGGTGCGAGGACGAACAGGCGCCGCTGCGCCTCGCGGTGGGGGACTTCGAGAAGGCGGGCGGCCTTGTCCGGATCGACCTCGGCGTCGAGCGAGCGAGCGGCCTCCGGCCGCTCGACCGTGAGCGACGTGCGTCCGAACACGAGCAGGTCCAGATCGAGCTCGCGCGGTCCCCACCGTCCGCGGACCTGTCGGCCGAAGGCAGCCTCGATCTGCTTCAGCGCGACAAGCAGGGCGAGCGCGCCCGTCGCCGGGTCCGGGCCTGCCGGGACATCGAGGGCGACGACGGCGTTGTGGAAGTCGGGCTGGTCGACGACCCCGACCGGAGCCGTGACGTACAAGCGCGAGACGCCCTTGAGCCGGACGTCGGGCAGCGCGGCCAAGGCGTTGACCGCCGTGGCCAGCATGCCGGCCGCGTCCCCGACGTTGGCCCCGAGTCCGACGTAGGCGGTCCGTCGTCGTGGCCTCGCCATCGGCGGGCGTCCCTCCCTGCTCGACTCCGGCGCTGGTGACCGGCGGTCATCGCTAGACTCGCGCCGTGGCTGCCGTCGACGTCATCATCCTCCACCCGCTCGCGGCCGAAGGCGCGGGCCCGCTCGAGCGACGCCTGGCCGACGCGCGAGCCGACCTGGCCGAGGGACACGGTCGGGGATTCCTTGCGGCCGGAGCGGCGACGGCCCGGATCCACGCCGGCAGACCGGATGGGCGTGCTTTCGGGGAGCGCGTGCGGGCGCTCCTGGTCGACCAGCCACGCGGCCACGGGTTGATCCTGCTCGGCTCGGGCGCGCTGCCGCTGGCGACGGCGAGCGATCGGCGCTCTTTCGTCGTGGCGGCGGCCGCCAGTGGAGCGGGCGCGCTCGCCAACAATCGCTTCTCAGCGGACGCGATCGCCCTGACGAGCGAGGCGGTCGCAATGCTTGAACCTCTGCCGACCGACTTGCCGGGCGACAACGCGCTGCCGCGCTGGCTCGCCGAGGTCGCTGGAGTCTCGGTGACGGATCTGCGCCGGCGTTGGAGGCTCGGGGTCGACATCGATTCGCCGCTCGACGTGCTGATGGTCGATCGAGCGGAGGCTCGAGGCGGTCGCGGGCTCGTCGTCGACTCCCAAGTCGGGGCCGCACTCGACGGCGTGCGCCGGGTCATGGCCGACCCCCACGCCGAACTGGTCATCGCCGGCCGGTCATCGGCGGCCACCCTCGCTTGGCTTGAGCGGAACACACGCTGTCGCGTGCGGGCCCTGATCGAGGAGCGTGGGATGCGTGCCGCGTCGCGTCTTGCTGTGGGCGAGCCGGATACGGCCTCCGCGCCACCCAGCGCGCGTCCGGCCCGATCGGTGCTCGGGATGATCCTCGACCGCGACGGTCCGGGGGCCCTTGGGGATCGACTGGCCGAGCTGGGAGACGCTGCGCTGGTCGACAGCCGGGTCCTCCTCGCCCACCGCCTCGGAGTAGATGAGTCCGCCTGGCCGTCGGCAGAGTCCCGGTTCGCCTCGGACCTGCTCCAGGTCGGGGCGGTCGACGATCCCTGGCTGGCGGCGCTGACCGCATCGGCGCTCGGGGCCACCATCCCGATCGTCCTCGGCGGCCACACGTTGGTCGGTCCGGGGGTTCGTCTCGTGGCCCGGGGTCGTTGACTTCATGGACCTCGAAGCAGGCCTGCGCCGCGAACCCGCACAGAAGCCCATCCCGACCTCGAGCGACCCAGCCCTGGTCGAGCGGATCCGGGCGGAGATCCTGGCCGGTGGCCCGATCACCTTCGCCCGGTTCATGGGGCTGGCCCTGTACGACCCGGAGTTCGGCTACTACCAGGTCGCCGAGGAACGGCCCGGCCGCGGCGGCGACTTCCTGACCGCCCCGGAAACACATCCGATCTTCGGCGCGGCGATCGCCCGGCAGCTCAGCGAGATCTGGGAACGTCTCGGCCGACCGGCCCGTTTCGTCCTGCGCGAGTACGGGGCGGGTTCCGGAACCCTGGGCCTGACCATCCTCGAGGCGCTCGCTGGACGCGGCCGTCTGGGCCGGGTCGCCGGGTCGCCGGGCCTCGCCGCAGCCATCCGCTACGCGCCGATCGAGATCAACCGACACCGAAAGGCGACGCTCGTCGAGCGGCTCGGCGCGGCGGGCTTCGGCGCGATGATCGAGCCCGACCTGCCGCCAGAACAGGCCGAGGTCGGGGCGGTGCTGGCCAACGAGTTTCTAGACGCATTGCCGGTCCACCGAGTTCGTCAGCGCGGGGATCGGCTCCAGGAGCTGTTCGTCGCCTGGGATGGGACGGGGTTCGTGGCGCATGCCGGACGGCCATCCACGCCGGCGCTGGCAGCCCGACTGGCCGCTGACGGGATCCGCCTGGCAGATGGAGCGCGGGCAGAGGTCTGCCTCGCCCTCGACGGCTGGATCGCCGGGATCGCCGCGGGCATCGAGCGCGGAGCCGCCCTGTTGATCGACTACGGCCATCTGGCCGCCGACCTGTACGACCCCAAACGAGCCGGAGGCACCCTGCTCGCCTACAGCGGCCACCGAGCTCATGACGACTGGTCGATCGCGGTCGGGCGGCAGGATCTGACCGCCCATGTCGACTTCAGCGCCGTCGAGCGGGCCGCGGCTGCCAACGGCCTGACCCGACTCGGGCTGACCAGCCAGGCCGAATTCCTGATCGGCGTCGGGACCGACGAGCTGCTCGACGGGATCCGCTCGGATCCGGCCACGACCATGGAGGAGTGGTTGGCCGTCCGCTCGGCCATGGGTCGCCTGCTCGACCCGAAGGCGATGGGTGGCTTCCGACTGAGTCTCCTGGGCCGCCACCTCCCGAATGACCCGCCCCTGTCGGGCCTGTCGTTCCGCCTTCCTGGCTAGCTTCGGCTACGGCATTCGCCCTATTGTCCGCGGCGCGCGACCGGCGCACGCTCAGCGGGCCGGGGGAGGACTCGCATCCTGCTACGCGCGCTCGGCGCGAGCCTCTCCCCCGGTCTTGTCCCAGCCCATCCGATGACCAGCGGTGAGCGTGCGCCCGCGGGCGGCCGCCGCGACCGGCTGGGGGCTGCCGTCGGGCACGTGGAACGGGCCTCCGCTGATAGAATGACGAAGCGGGACCCCAGTCCCGCGAACGGTCCGTGCGAGGCACGGATCCAAGCGTCGCCACGATGGAAGCGCTGCCCAGCCGCAGGTGTCTGCGGGGTGCGTCCGCTGTGAGGTTCGATTGACCGGGATCTGGTACGTCGTCGGGTTCGCCTTCGCCGGCGTGTCGTTCGTACTCGTGACGATCGCCATGGCCTGGTTGATCACCCATCGCAACCGCGGCGACGAGCACAAAGGCCTGCCCTACGAGTCCGGGATCGACACGTATGGCGATACCCACGGCCGGTTCGGGCTGTCGTTCTACATCTACGCCTTGCTCTTCGTCGCCTTCGACATCGAGGTGATCTTCATCTACCTCTGGGCGATCGTCTTCCGGGACATCCTGGTGGGCGGCTTCGTGAGCATGCTGGTCTTCGTGTCGATCCTCCTGCTCGGGCTGGCCTACGCCTGGCGGAAGGGGGTCCTGACATGGCGCTGACCCCGGATCGCCCGGCCGACGGCTCGAGCGCCATCGAGACGACCGGCGAGAAGGACCTGATCGTACCCATCGTCGTGCCCAACACGATGTGGGAGTCGGTCGACCCGCTGGCCTATGTCGGCGGCCTGTCGGATCAGAACACCCACCTCCGGCAACTCGAGTCGTCCGACCTGCTGCGCACCGACGACGCCCGCTGGGGCGCTCTCGACGTGATCCCGACCAAGGCCGACTTCGTCCTCGACCTCATCCGGGCCAACAGCCTGTGGCCACTCCTGTCCGGGCTGGCCTGCTGCGCCATCGAGATGATGTCGGCAGCGACCTCCAAGAACGACATGGACCGCTGGGGCATGTTCCCGTTCCGGGCCAGCCCGCGCCAAGCCGACGTCCTGATCGTGGCCGGGACCCTGACGACCAAGATGGCCGGCCCGCTCATCCGCCTGTGGGAACAGATGCCCGAGCCCAAGTGGTGCGTAGCCATGGGCGACTGCACTTGCTCCGGGGGCCGCTACAAGCGCAGCTATTCCACCATCCAGGGGATCGATCGGGTCATGCCGGTCGACGTCTACATCCCCGGCTGCCCGCCCCGTCCCGAGGGCCTGATCTACGGCATGATGAAGCTCCAGCAGCTCGTCCTGGAGCGGCGCGGCCACTGGCCCGAGCGAGCGGTCGGCCCGACGGTCCCGGACGGGATCTGAGCCATGGATCGAGCTCTCAAGCGCCGCCTCGAGGCACGCTTCGGCGAACGGCTGCTCGGCCCCGTCCGGCAGCGCCATGACGAGACGGAGATCCGAGTCCCGCCGGGCGACGTGCCCGAGGTCATGCGCGCCCTCCACGACGAGCCCGAGTTCCGGTTCGAGGCGTTGATGGACCTGTGCGGGGTGGACACCGGCAGCGTCATGCAGACCGTCTATCACCTGTGGAGTGAGACGTCGCCGGACTGGCTGCGGGTCGTGGCTGACGGCCTGTCCCGTGAGGATCCGCGGGTCCCGTCGGTGACCTTCCTGTGGAAGGGTGCCGAGTGGCAGGAGCGCGAGGCCTACGACATGTTCGGGATCGCCTTCGAGGGCAATCGCGACCTGCGCCGGATCTACATGCCGGCCGACTACACCAGCTTCCCGCTGCGCAAGGACTTCTTCCTGCCCGACGACGCAGCCCGCTCACCGGGCGGCGGCTTCCGCCACATGGAACAGGTCCACCCACCGTCCAACGCGACCGCGGACGCCCAGGTCCGCAAGGCTCGCTCGTCGTGAGCGCCGACCTGACCACCGCTCGCCACGCATCGTCGGACGACCCGCGGGTGATGCTCGAAGAGGAGATCGGGGTTTACGCGCCCATCCCGCCCTACCCGCCGCGGACCGAGCGTGAGGCCGAGTTCTACACCCTCGGCGACGGCGAGATGTTCATCAACATGGGCCCCCAGCACCCGTCCACCCACGGTGTCCTGCGCGTCGTCCTCAAGATCGAGGGCGAGCGAGTGGTCGACCTGGACCCGGTCCTGGGCTACCTCCATCGCGGCGTCGAGAAGCTGTGCGAGAACGCCGACTACCACCACACCATCGCCTACACCGATCCGCTCGAGTACGTCAGCGCCCTGTTCAACGAATGGGCCCCGGTGATGGCCTTCGAGAAGCTGATGGACGTCGAGGTGCCCCGCCGGGCGGAGTACATCCGGGTCCTCTCGGGTGAGCTCAACCGGATCGCCAGCCATGCCCTGTTCATGGGCTGGATGGCTCTCGATCTGGGCGGTCTGACGCCGATCCTGTGGAGCTTCATCGAGCGCGACGAGATCGTCGACATGCTGGCCAGCCTGACCGGCCAGCGGATGCTCTTCAATTACTTCCGGATCGGCGGCGTCAACGGCGATCTCAACCACGAGTTCATGAGCCGACTGGGCACCTGGATGAGCAAGGCGGCCTCCCAGATCGAGTCCAACCAGGCCCTCCTCAACGAGAACGAGATCTTCGTCCGGCGGATGCGCGGACTGGGTACGCTCGACCGCGAGACGGCCTTCCGGATGTGTCTGACCGGGCCCAACATCCGGGCCTCCGGGGTGCCCCTCGACATGCGCCGGGCGCACCCGTACAGCGTCTACCCGGACCTCGAGTTCGACGTCCCGACCCGCCAGGAGGGCGACTGCCTGGCCCGTTACCTGGTCCGCCTGGACGAAGTCAAGCAGAGCATCCGGATCATCGACCAGTGCCTCCACGACATGCCCGACGGGCCGATCATGGCCAAGCTCCCGCGGTTGATGCGACCGCGCCCGGGCCGTGCCTACGCCGCGGTCGAAGGGCCGCGCGGGCAGTACGCCACCTACGCCATCAGTGACGGTACGGACCAGCCCTTCCGGATGCGCATCCACGACCCGAGCTTCGTCCATCTCCAGTCGGTCGGCCTGCTCACCTCGGGCAACCTCATCGCGGACACGATGGCGATCATGGCCTCGCTCGACCCGATCATGGGCGGCGTGGACAAGTAGATGGACTCCCCCAGCCGGACGTTCGAGCGCCTGACCCTGCCGGGCAAGATCGTGTTCACGGTCATCCCGATCCTGATCGCTCTGCTCGCCGGTCTGACCATGGCGGTCGTCCTGGCCGGCCCGATCGCGCTCGACTTCCTGTCGGCCAACCTGCCCCTCGTCCGCTTCGTGGTCGCGGCGACAGTCGTCTTGCTGATGACCGTGCCGACCGCGTTCCTGATCATCTACATGGAGATGAAGGTCATCGCCCTGATGAATCTTCGCTACGGACCGGATCGGGTCGGCCCGTTCGGCTCGCTCCTGTCGGTGGTCCACGGCCTGAAGGTCCTGGCCAAGGAGGACTTCACCCCGACCGGGGCCGACACGATCGTCTTCACCTGGGCCCCGGTGGTCGTCTACATGGCCAGCGTGATGACCCTGCTCGTGCTGCCCTTCGCGCCGGGCATCTTCGGCCTGGACATGAACATCGGGCTGCTCTACTTCTTCGCCATGGGCGGCCTCGGCGTGGTCGGCCTGCTCATGGCCGGCTGGTCGAGCTTCAACAAGTACTCGTTGCTCGGCGGGCTGCGCTCGGCCGCCCAGGTCGTCAGCTACGAGATCCCGCTGACCCTGTCGGTCGTCGGGATCGTCCTGCTGTCGGGATCGCTCAGCCTCAACAAGATCACCCTCGACCAGTCGGGCAGCCTGTTCGACTGGTACGTCTTCAAGCAGCCGCTGGCCTTCCTGATCTTCTTCATCGCCGCCTGCGCCGAGGCCAACCGGACGCCGTTCGACCTGACCGAGGCGGACTCCGAGATCGTGGCCGGCTTCGCCACCGAGTACTCGGGGATGCGCTTCGGCTTCTTCTTCTTCGCCGAGTACGTCAACGTGTTCATCGTGTCCGGCCTGACGGTGGCCCTGTTCATGGGTGGCTGGAACGCTCCGTTCGACTGGCCGTTCCCGATCGTCGCCCAGCCCGACCTGGCCGGGATGGGTATCGGGCTGCTCCTGGCCATCGGGCTCATCCCACCGCTGGCCATCCTGCTCCTGGCCATGCCCTTCTACCTGCTCAACAGCAAGCTGCGCTTCTGGCAGGCCCTGATCATCGGCTTCGTCCTGTTCAACATCGTGGCCATCGGGGCGCTGCTCGGCCTCGCCTTCCTGAGCTACGACTGGGTGGTCGGGCTGATCTGGTTCCTGATGAAGACCTACGCCTTCGTGTTCCTGTTCGTGTGGATGCGCGGGACCCTGCCCCGGGTCCGGATCGACCAACTGATGGGCTTCGCCTGGAAGTGGCTGCTGCCGGCCTCGCTGCTCAACCTGTTCGTGACCGCCCTGGCCATCGTGATCGTGGCGGCCCCGCGATGATGACCGACCGATGAGCTTCATCCCCGGCCTGGGCATCGTCCGCGGGATGTCCCTGACCCTGCGCCGGTTCTTCCAGCCCAAGGTGACCAACCTGTACCCGGAGGTGCCGGCCGACATCTCGCCCAAGTTCCGGGGCCGGTTGCAGCTGCTCTACGACGAATACGGCACGCTCAAGTGCGAGACCTGCTTCCAGTGCGCCCAGGCCTGCCCGATCGAGTGCATCGACATGGGCGGCGAGGACACCAAGGGTCGTTTCGCGGTCCACTGGGGGGCGTCCGAGACGTACGGCGAACGACGCGAGGAGTCCGCCCTGCGCCGATCGGGTCGGACGGTCCCCGATCCAGCCTACGAGCACTTCCATGAGATCGACCTGGGTCCGGTCGACGCGGTCCTCGATGAGGTCGACCACGACCCCAAGGAGATGCTCCGGATCCTGGAGGCCATCCAGACCGCCTACGGCTGTGTCCCGGTCGTCGCCCTCAAGCGGGTCAGCGAAGCGACCGGTGCCTGGTACGCGATGCTCTACGGGACCGCGACCTACTACGACCACCTGGCGGTCGGTGTCCCGCACCCGGTCGCGGCGACGGCGACCGGCCGGGCGGCGGGCACGGCGGATGCCGCCTTCCTCGATGCCTTCGAGGGGGCCCTGACCGGCCGAGGCGTGGCCGACGGACCGGCGGCCGGGGCATGACCGCGCTGCTCAAGACCCCGTCCGGCTGGCCCCGGATCCTGCTCGCCAACGCCGACGCGAGCGACCCGACCGATCTCGATGCGGCGGTCCGGGCTGGTGCCTTCGACGCGCTCAAGACGGCGGTCCGGGCGATGACCCCGGGCCAGGTCGTCAGCACGGTGGCAGCTTCGGGGCTGCGTGGGCGCGGCGGCGCAGGCTATCCCAGCGGAGCCAAGTGGAAGACCGCGGCAGCGACGCCCAGCTCGACCAGGTACGTCGTGGCCAACGCCTACGGCGCGGACCCCGCGGTCCAGACGGACCGGACCCTGCTCGAGCTGGCTCCCTACGCCGTCCTCGAGGGGCTGATCCTGGCCGCCTACGCCATCGGTGCGAGCGAGGCGATCGTCGCCGTGCGGACCGACGCCAGCGAGGCGATCCGCCGGATCGAGGCAGCCATCGCCGCGGCCGAGGAGGCCGGCTTCATCGGACCCGACGTGCTCGACACGGGCTGGGAGCTGACGGTGACCGTCCGACCCGTCCAGGGCGCCTACATGCTGGGCGAGGAGACGGTCCTGCTCAAGGCCCTCGAAGGAAAGCGCGGTCAGCCCGAGCAGCGCCCACCGCATCCCGCCGAACACGGCCTGTTCGGCAAGCCGACCGTCGTCCACAACGTCCAGACCCTGGCCGCGGTGCCCTGGATCGTCAAGCACGGCGCCGAGGCCTACGCCGGGACGGGCACGAAGGCCAGCCCGGGGACCATCCTCGTCCAGCTCCGCGGGCCAGGCGGCGGCGGCATCGCCGAGGTCCCCCTCGGGACGCCGCTCAAGACGATCGTCGGCCTGATCGGCGGACGGGGCAAGGCCAAGACGGAGAGCGAGTACCCGATCAAGGCCGTCCTCGTGGGTGGCCCGTCGGGTGGCTTCCTGCCGACCGACCTACTCGATACGGCCTACGACTACGAGGCCTTGCGCGCGGTCGACGCCCATATCGGGTCCGGCTCGATCGTCATCGCCGACGACCGCGCCTGCATCGTGGACCTGGCCCGGCTGCTGACCCGCTTCTGCGCCGACCAGGCCTGCGGCAAGACGATCCCCTGCCGGATCGGCACTCGCCGCTTGTCGGAGGTCGTCGATCGGGTCGCCGGGGGCACGCCCAAGCCGACCGATGCGGCCCTCGCCGCCGACCTGGCCTCCGACATCCGCGGCTCCGCCCTGTGCGACCACGAGCGCTTGGCGACCCTTCCGGTCACCAGCGCGATGCGATACTTCAAAGCCGAGCTCGACGAGCACCTCCTCCGCAGCACCTGTCCTGCCGGCGTCTGTCACCCGATCGCGGTGGCCGTCGCCGGAGGGGCCCATCGAGGCGCCTGATGGCCGATCTGATCACCCGCCCGCCGACCGACCTCGAGCTCAGCCCCAGCCCGTCCGTGGCCGAGCGACTGCTGACCAGCCAGGCCCCGCAGCGCCCCCAATCGAGCGCGGTCATCCGGATCGAGGTCGATGGCCGGGTCGTCGAAGGCTTCGAGGGTCAGACCATCCTGGAGGTCTGTCGCGACAACGGGATCGAGATCCCGACCCTGTGCTACGAGCCCAAGCTGCCTGGCTTCGGGGCCTGTCGGATGTGCGTCGTCGAGGTCGAGGGCGAGGAGCATCCGCCGATCAGCTGCTCGCGGACGTGCGAGCCGGGGATGAAGGTCGAGACCCAGACCGAGGAGCTGCGCCGGCTGCGGGCGACGAACCTCGAGCTGATCTTCAGCGATCACAACGCCTACTGCCTGCCGCCCTGCCAGAACAAATGCCCCAGCCACATCGACATCCCGGGCTTCCTCAAGCAGAACGCCGAGGGCAACTGGCGCGAGTCCACCCGGATCTTCAAGCGGACCATCCCGTTCCCGAGCGTCCTCGGCCGGGTCTGCCCGGCGCCGTGCGAGGAGCACTGCCGACGGGACGAGGTCGACGAGGCGATCGCCATCCGGGACAGCCACCGCTACGCCGGCGACCAGGTCCTCAAGGCGATGCTCGACGATGGCGTGGACCCGCCCCTGCCGTTCGAGCCGCAGCTCAAGAGCGGTCGGCGAGCGGCCGTCATCGGCTCCGGCCCGGCCGGGATGAGCGCGGCGTTCTACCTCCTGCTGGCCGGCCACGACGTGACCGTCTTCGAGCGCGACCCCGCTCCGGGCGGGATGCTCCGCTACGGCATCCCCCAGTACCGCCTGCCCAAGGTCGAGGTCCTCGAGGCCGAGTACGAGTCGGTCACCCGGCTCGGCGGCAAGATCGTGTGCGGCCAGGGGCTTGGGCGAGACTTCACCCTGGACGACCTCCAGGGCCAGGGTTTCGATGCGGTCCTGGTCGCGATCGGTTGCTACGACACCAACAAGCTGGGCATCCCCAACGAGACCGCCGACGGCGTCATCGACGGGCTGGAGTATCTCCAGACCGCCACCCTCGGCCTGCCCTATCCGGGACATGCCGGCAAGCGGGTCGTGGTCATCGGCGGCGGGTTCACCTCGATGGACTGCTCGCGGACGTCGATCCGCCAGGGTGCCGCCGAGGTCACCCTGGTCTATCGCCGGGACATGAAGGACATGCCGGCCTCGAACGAGGTCCACGAGGCCATCGAGGAAGGGGTCACGGCGATCTTCCAGGCGGCCCCGACCCGGGTCATCGTCGACGAGGCGACCGGCAAGGTCAGCGGGGTCGAGTTCATCCGCAACAAGCTCGGCGAACCGGATGCGTCGGGCCGCCGTCGACCGGAACCCGCTCCTGGGACCGAGTTCACCATCGACTGCGACCGGGTCCTGCTGGCCATCGGTCAGGGCCCCGACCTGACCTGGATCGGGCCGGGCTCCGAGGGTCCCGAACCGACCAAGCAGCGCCGGCTCAAGGCCGATGCGGTCACCTTCGAGACCGGCCGAGCGGGCGTCTTCGCCACCGGCGACGTCCGGATCGGGGCCGCGACCGTGGTCCAGGCCATCGCCGAGGGCCGCCGCGCGTCCTATGCCGCCGATGCCTACCTCAAAGGCCTCGACCTGTCGGCCATCAAGACCCGCCAGACCCTGGCCGAGCCACAACCCGAGTTCCTGTCGATCGTGCCCTTCACCAGCGAGGTCAAGGAACCGCGCTACCGGCTCAAGGCGATGGACGCCGAGATCCGCAACAAGAGTTACATCGAGTACGAGATCCCGTACACCCCGGCCGAGGCCGTGGCCGAGTCGACCCGCTGCCTGCAGTGCACCTGCGAGGCGATCGGCTTCTGCGATCTGCGTCGCCTGGGGATCGAGTACGGGACGACGCTCAAGACGCTCGAACCCGCCTTCCACCAGGGCGCCGGCTACCGGAGCGTGACCGAGAACCGCTTCACCGGCACCAACCACGATTACATCCGCGACGACAGCCACGCCTTCATCCTGCGCGAGCCGTCGCGCTGCATCGACTGCGGCCGCTGCGCCCAGGTCTGCTCGGAGGTCGTCGGAGCGGCCTGCTACGACTTCATGCGCATCGGCTTCGACACGCTGGTCACCACCCCCCTCGACATGAGCCTCAACGACACCCCGTGCGTGTCGTGCGGACGCTGCGCCGAGACCTGCCCGACCGGGGCGCTGATGCCCAAGCCGCGGGTCCTCCAGAAGTACGAGGTGGACGAGAGCCGCTGCATCCTGTGCGGCATCTGCGTCGACGCCTGCCCCTACGACGCGCTCCGCGACGGCGCCGACTTCGAGCTCGCCCACACCAGCAGGGTCGAGCCGATGATCGACCTGATGGCCCTGGCCGCGGTCGACCGCGAGACCGAGGTGACCTACATCCGACGCGAGGCCGACTGGCTGGACCGGGCGAGGGCAGATGGCCGCCTGCCCGATCCGAGCCGGATGCTGCCGATGCTGCCGCCCTCGCTGACCGCCGGTGGACCCGCCGCCACGAACGGGAACGGACACAGCCACGGTTCCAACGGCCACGGTGCGGCCGGCGCCGGCCACGCCCACCACGAGTAGCTGAGGAGATCGGGTGCCCATCCCGGACACGATCCCCGTCCTCGGGGTCAGCTGGAACGATGCCCTGTTCGTGATCTTCGCCGGGATCCTGCTCGGCGCGGGCCTGCTGGTCGTGACGATGCGCGACATCATCCGCTGCGGCCTGGCCATGATCGTCTGCTTCGGGGCGCTGGCCGGGATCTACGTCATCCTCGGCGCCCCGCTCATCGCCGGCGCCCAGGTCCTGGTCTACATCGGCGCGATCAGCGTCCTGGTCCTGTTCGCGATCATGCTCACCCAGAGCAAGGCAGGCCCGGCCCGGCTGGTCTTCCAGACGCAGGCCGTGCCGTCGGCCATCGCGGCCGTGATCCTGGCCGTCATCCTGGCCTTGGCCATCAGCTCGACCGATTGGGGCGGGTCGGCCGTCCGGGTCGCGACCGCCACGGTCGACCTGGCCAAGACCCTGTTCGCCGACTTCGTCCTGCCCTTCGAGGTGGTCAGCGTGCTCCTCCTGGCGGCGGTCGTGGGCGGGGTCTACCTGGCCAAGCGCGAGCTCGATGCCGGCGAGGAGTCGGGCCCGCGATGACCAACCAGCTCGACAGCTACCTGATCCTGTCCTCGCTCCTGTTCTGCATCGGCACGTTCGGCTTCCTGGCCCGGCGCAACGCGATCAGCATGCTCATGTCGATCGAGCTGATGCTCAACGCGGTCAACCTGTCGATCGTCGCCTTCGGCGCCTTCAACCCGCTCCTTCGCCCGCAGGCGTCGGTCATCGCCCTCATCGTGATGGCCGTGGCGGCCGGTGAGGCGACGGTCGGCCTGGCCATCGTCATCGCCATCTTCCGCAACCGGCGCACGCCGCTGGTCGACGAATACGATGCGATGCGGCAGTAGTCGATGCCATACGAAGCGCTCATCCTGCTGATCCCCGCCCTGCCCATCGCCGGCTTCGTGTTCGCGGCCCTCTTCGGGCGGCGCCTCCAGGCCCGCTACGGGCGGAATGCCGCCAGCCTGGTCCCGATCGTGCTGGTCGTCCTGAGCTGGATCGCCGCGATGCTCGTGGTCATCCCGGCCCTCGGCCACGTCGAGCCCTTCGGTGAGCTCGGCCTCAACGTGCCTCTCTGGGACTGGATCCCGGCCGGCGCGTTCAACGTCGAGATCGGCTTCCACGTCGATGCCCTGACCGCCTGCCTGCTCATCGTGGTGACCACGATCGGGATGCTCGTCCACGTCTACTCGATCGGCTATATGAGCCACGACCCGGGGACCTGGCGCTTCTTCGCTTACCTCAACCTGTTCATGTTCTCGATGCTCGTGCTGGTCCTGGCCGACAACTTCCTGCTGGTCTTCCTGGCCTGGGAGCTGGTCGGCCTGTCGAGCTACCTGCTGATCGGCTTCTGGTACCGCAAGCGCAGCGCGGCCCTGGCCAGCAAGAAGGCGTTCATCGTCAACCGGGTCGGCGACGTCGGCTTCGCCCTCGGGATCATGCTCATCTTCATCAGCCTGGGGACGCTCAACATCCAGGAGGTCATCCGCCGTATCGGCGAGCTGGACCAGGTCACCATCGCCGCCATCGCCCTGCTGGTCCTGTGCGGGGCGATGGGCAAGAGCGCCCAGTTCCCGCTCCACGTCTGGCTGCCCGACGCGATGGAGGGCCCGACCCCGGTCTCGGCCCTGATCCATGCCGCGACGATGGTCAACGCCGGCGTCTACCTGGTCGCCCGGGCCAACCCGATCTTCGCCCATGCCCAGGAGGCGATGCTGGTGGTGGCCGGGATCGGCATCTTCACCGCCATCCTGGCCGCCTCGATCGCGATGACCCAGACTGACATCAAGAGGGTCCTGGCCTACTCCACGCTGTCCCAGCTGGGGTACATGTTCGCGGCGCTGGGGGTGGGGGCCTGGGTCGCGGCCATCTTCCACCTGATGGCCCACGGCTTCTTCAAGGGCCTCCTGTTCCTCGACTCAGGCTCGGTCATCCACGCCGTCCATGAAGAGCAGGACATGCGCAAGATGGGCGGCCTGTCGAAACGGATCCCGATCACCTACGTGACCATGCTCATCGGCTCGCTGGCCATCGCCGGGATCCCGCCCCTGGCCGGCTTCTTCAGCAAGGACGAGATCCTCGGTGAGGCCTTCAGCAACGGCTTCATCGTGGTCTGGGCCATCGGCATCGTGGTCGCCCTGATGACCGCGTTCTACATGTTCCGGCTGATGGGCATGACCTTCTGGGGCCCGAGCCACGTGGACCCGGCGATCGAACCCAAGATCCATGAGTCGCCCCGGTCGATGACCGTGCCCCTGGTCCTGCTGGCCATCCCCTCGATGTTCATCGGGCTGATCCTCGGCCTGCCGTTCGGCGCGAGCCGGATCCAGGAATGGCTCAGACCGATCTTCGAGGACGCCAACCTGATCATGGCCCGGACCGAGAAACCGGTCGAGCTACTGGGGATCGACGGCGCGCTGATCCTCCTCAGCGTCGCAGTGGCCACTCTCGGGTTGCTCCTGGCCTGGCGCTACTTCGGGGTGAGCATCGGCTTCCTGCGGCGCGATCCGAAGCCCGAGCAGGTCCACGCCATCGCCACGGCCAACTCGGCGACCCGCTTCCTGTACCGGGCCTCGCTCAACAAGTGGTGGTTCGATGAGCTCAACGACCTGCTGTTCATCCGGATCGGCGGCCGGGTCGCGGCCGGGGCGTGGTGGTTCGACCGGAGGATCATCGATGGCACGGTCAACCAGGTCGGCCGTTCGGCAGGCTCCTTCGGCTCGGGTCTGCGCCGGGTCCAGACCGGCCGGGTCCAGAACTACGCGCTGGGCATCGCCATCGGCCTGATCGTCATGGCCGGCTCATATCTCGTCCTGGTCGGCCGCTGATGATCGTCGATCAGAACAGCCTGCCGCTCCTCACCCTGGTCACCTTCGTGCCTCTCATCGGCGCGCTGATCATCGCGTTCATCCCGAGGGCCAACGTCCGGGCGATCCGCCTGACCGCGCTGGTCACGGCCCTCATCGCGTTCGGGTTGTCGCTGGTCATGCTGGTGTCGTTCGACCCGCGTACGGTCGGCTTCTCGCTGGTCGAGGTCCATGCCTGGATCCCCATCTTCGGCATCCAGTACAAGGTCGGCATCGATGGGCTGTCGGCCGTCCTGGTCGTCCTCACCACCACCCTGACCTGGATCAGCATCCTGGCCGCGTTCGGGCCGATCCAGGAACGGGTCAAGGAGTTCATGATCTCGTTCCTCATCCTCGAGGTCGGGATGATCGGCGTGTTCATCGCCCTGGACATGTTCCTGTTCTACGTGTTCTGGGAGATCGTCCTCGTCCCGATGTACCTGATCATCGGGATCTGGGGCGGCTCGAACCGGATCTACGCGACGATCAAGTTCGTGCTCTACACCCTGGTCGGGTCGCTGCTCATGCTGGTCGCCATCCTGGCCACTGCCTACAGCTTCCAGGTGGCCACCGGTTCGTGGGCCCAGGCCTTCGACTTCGAAGCCCTGCGCGCCTACGCGGGCACCAGCGGCTTCGCTTCGGGGCTCCAGACGTTCGCCTTCCTGGCCTTCTTCCTGGCCTTCGCCATCAAGGTCCCGATGTTCCCGTTCCATACCTGGCTGCCCGACGCCCACGTCGAGGCACCGACCTCGGGTTCGGTGATCCTGGCCGCGGTCATGCTCAAGTTGGGTGCCTACGGCTTCATCCGGTTCACCCTGCCGTTGTTCCCGGAGGCCGCCCACACGTTCGCGCCATGGATCGTGGCCCTCAGCCTGATCGCCATCATCTACGGCGCGATCGTGGCCCTGGTCCAGCCCGACCTCAAGAAGCTGATCGCTTATTCATCGGTCAGCCACATGGGCTTCGTGACCCTCGGCATCTTCGTGTCCGTGCTCATCCCGGTCGGCGGCGCCGGTCGCGAGCAGGGCATGCAGGGGGCCATCCTGCAGATGGTCAATCACGGCCTGATCACCGGCGCCCTGTTCCTGATGGTCGGGGTCATCTACGAGCGGACCCATGACCGGACCATCGCCCGGATGGGCGGTCTGGCTGGCAGCACGCCCGTCTACGCCGCGGCTTTCGGCTTCTTCATGTTCGCCAGCGTCGGTCTGCCCGGCCTGTCCGGCTTCGTCGGTGAGTTCCTGGTCCTGGTCGGAGCATTCGGCTCGAGCCCGTACGTCGCCGCGATCGCGACGTTCTGCATGATCCTCGCCGCCGGCTACCTGCTCTGGATGTTCCAGCGGATCTTCACCGGGGACCTGTCCGAGTTCCTGACCGGGCTGGGCGGTCACCTGACCGATATCCGGCCGGTGGAGCTGCTCACGGTGATGCCGCTGGCCGCCCTCATCGTCGTCTTCGGGCTGTTCCCGGGCCTGATCCTGAACCTGATCCAGACCAGCGTCACCAGCGTCCTGGCCAGCGTGGCCGACGCGCCCGGTGTCGCCCTTCACGTCCTCGGCCGCTAAGGAGCGCTCGACCCGACCATGGCCTGGCAGGACATCGCCGCGATCGCCCCGCTCATCGCCGCCGTGCTGGTCGCGGCTGCGGTCATCGTGGTCGACCTCATCCGGCCCGGTGCCCGGACGGCGCCGCTGGTCGTTGGACTGGTCGGGCTGGCGGTGGTCGCCGGGCTGATCCTGGCCACCGGCAACGCGACCGCCTTCGGCGGCTCGTACCAGGTCGATGGCCTGACCCGCTTCCTCGATCTGCTGTTCGTGGCGATCGTCGCCCTGACCCTGCTGCTCGCCCCGGATTACCTGGCCGCCCGGGACCTGCCCCTGGCCGAATTCATCGTCGTCCTCGTCTTCGCGATGACCGGAGCCATGCTCATCTCCGGCTCGATCGATCTGCTCCTGCTGTTCCTCGGCCTCGAGCTGATGGTCATCCCGGGCTACATCCTGGCCGGCTTCGCCAAACGCGATGCGCTGTCGACCGAGGGTGCCATCAAGTACTTCCTGCTGGGCTCGTTCAGCTCGGCCATCTTCCTGTTCGGGCTCGCCTTCGTGTGGGGCCTGACCGGCTCGACCCGGGCCGATGTGGTCACCCAGCAGCTCGCGGCGATCGTGGCCGGGACGGCGCCGCTGTCGACCGGACTGGCCATGGGCCTGGCCTTCCTGACGACGGGCGTCGCGTTCAAGATCGCCGCGGTGCCTTTCCACTACTGGACGCCCGACGCGTATCAGGGCTCGCCGACACCGGTCACCGGCTACCTGTCGGTCGGTCCGAAGGTCGGCGCGTTCGCCCTGATCCTGCGCCTGTTCATCGGCGCGCTTGGCCCGCTCCACGCCGACTGGCTCATCGTCGTCGTCGTCCTGTCGACGATCACCATGACCCTGGGCAACCTGGTCGCGATCACCCAGGACAACGTCAAGCGGATGTTGGCCTACTCGTCGATCGCCCATACCGGCTACATGCTGGTCGGATTGGCCGCCTGGGCCAGCGCCAATTCACAGATCGACGGGATCGAAGGGCTGCTCTACTACCTCGTGGCGTACACCTTCATGAACCTGGGCGCGTTCGGCGTGGTCGTCGCCCTCCAGCGCCGGCGCGGCGTGTCGAGCAGCATCGAGACGTTCGCCGGGCTGGGCAAGCGCGAGCCGGCCCTGGCCATCCTGATGACCCTGTTCCTGCTGTCCCTGACCGGGATCCCGCCGACGGCCGGGTTCTTCGCCAAGGCGTTCGTGATCCTGTCGGCGGTCGAAGCCGGCGGACCGGCCGGGTTCCTGGCCGTCATCGCCGTGCTCAACGCGGCAGTCGCGGCGTTCTACTACCTGCGCATCGTGGTCTACATGTTCATGCGCGACGGTCAGGGAGAGCCGGTACCGGTCGAGAAGAGCGCGATCATGCGGGTCGGTCTGGCGGTCGCCGCTGTGATGACGGTCGTCATCGGGCTCTTCCCCGAGCCGTTCATCGAGGCCGTTCAGGCCGCCGCCGCGGTGTTCGTGACCTAGCGCTCGGGTCTACGGCGCTGCCGAACCGGAGGCGGATGGGAGCGGCGAGGATGCGCTCAGGTCGTCGGTCGCCGGTGGCCCCGACGAGCTGTCAGCCGGTCCGACCGACGGCGACGTCGCGGTCGAGGGCGACGGGCCTGCGGTCGAGGGCGACGGGCCGGCCGATGAGGTTGGAGGCGGCGTCGACGGCTCGATCGAGACCGATGGCGAAGGCGACATGATCGGCGAGGGGGTCGGGGCCGGATGGACCGGACCGGGCACGAAGGCCACGATCGCCGCGACGACCGAAACCGCGACTGCGATCCCGGCCAGCAACGCAAGGACGACGGCGAGGCGTGGCAGCATGGCGGGAGGGTACCAGTACCACGCGCCGGGGGCGGTCTCGCCGGGGACGGGCTAGGATGGCGCCCGCATGGGTACCTTCGGCGGACAGCTCCAGCACCGGCTCATCCCGGCCATCCTCGCGGCCATCGGCGTTTCGCTCATCGCCGGGGGACTCCTGAGCTACACGACCCCGGTCGACGCCAGCGCCGACGTGGTGCCCTCCGATGGACCGACCCTGGCGCCCGCCGACAGCCCCCGGCCGAGCGGTCTCCTGACCTTCCCGCCGTTTACCACGGCCAGCCCCGGCTCCAGCACCGGCGCCTCGCCGGGCAAGGCGGCCGTGGCCACCCGGGTGGTCGTGCCGGCCCTCGATATCGACCTACCGGTCATCAAGCAGCCCGGTGGGGCCAACGCCTTCCCGCCATGCAACGTGGCGATGTATCTACTCCAGCTCCATCAGCCCGGCCAGCCCGGGGCGACCTACCTGTACGCCCACGCCCGGACCGGCATGTTCCTGCCCATCCTGGAGGCATCCAAGATCAACAACGGCAAACGGATGAAGAAGATGCTGGTCCAGGTCTACACCGCTGACGACCAGCTCTACCTGTACGAGATCGTCGAGGTCCGGCGCCACGTCACGACCCTCGATGCGGCCCTGGCCGACAAGCGCGAGGCGCTCTGGCTGCAGACCTCCGAGGGCCCGGTCGGGACGTTCGAGAAGACCCAGGTGATCGCCATCCCGCTCGGTCACGGCCCGGCCGACCACAAGGAAGCGCACCCCAAGGCCGACCCGGTCTTCTGTCACTAGAGGCCCGTCGAGCGGTCAGATCCAGCCGATCCGGCGCAGGACGAAGGCCATCAGGAAGGCCAGCCCGAAGATCGCTCCCGTGACCAACCAAAAGCCGGCTGCTTCGGTCCCAGCGAAGGCGGCCCCCGCCTCGCTCATCCCGAAGATCCCACCGAAAGCGGCGATGCCGGCGAGCACGACGGTCACCCCAGTCAGCCGCTTCATGATCAGGGACAGGTTGTTGTTGACCGTGGAGAGGTACACGTCGAGGGTGCCGCTGACCAGCTCGCGATAGGTATCGAGCTCATCGGTCAGTCGGATGAGATGGTCGTAGACGTCGCGGAAGTAGACGATCTCGTCGGCGTCGACCAGGGCCAGGTCGCGGTTGGTCAGCTGGTTGAAGATCTCGCGCACCGGGGCCGCCGCCCGACGGATGGCGATGAGCTCCCGTTTCAGCTCGAACAGGCGCTCGAGCACCTGCGGCGTCCCCTTTTCGATGACCGCATCCTGGATCAGGTCGATCTCGTCACCCAGCTTGTCCATCAGCGGGAAATAGCCGTCGACGAGGTCGTCGCAGACCGCCCAGAGCAGGTGGTCGGGTCCCCGAGCCAGGATCGCCGCCAACCCATCGCCGCGCAGGTGGTGGGTGGCGCGGGGATCCCATTCGGCCGCGTGGACGGTCAGCAGGAAGCCGTCGCCCAGGACCATGTCGATCTCGCTCGGTCGGATCGGGTCGTCGTAGCGCAGGGCGAACATGACGATGTGGATGCGGTCCTCGGTGACCTCGATCTTGGCCCGTTGGTTGCCCTCGAGGATGTCCTCGGCGATGAGCTCATGCAGGCCGAGCAAGCGGGTGATCTCGCCGACCTGGGCCGGTGACGGGTCGCTGACATCGATCCATGCTGTCGTGCCGTCGGGCAGAGGTGCCTTCGGGATCGCCTGGAGACCGGTCGACTCGACCAACCCTGCCGCCGTCTGGACGGCGACCCGGACCGTGCCGCCCTCCACGGTCGGCGCGGGGGCGGGTCCGTCAGAGCGCGAGAGTCGGGCTGGGCTCGTCTGGGCCATCGATGGATCGCTCGCCTCCGCGTTCGGGGCCAGTCCCAGAGGGCCATCCGGCCTCGTCGGCTCCGGCGGACTCCGACCCGTCCGCCAGCATACGCGTCCGCCGACCACCGAGAGCCAGGGCCGGGATGACGGCCACGACCGTGACCAGGGCGGCGACCATGAACAGGCCGACCATGATCCGGGCCGCTTCGCCCGATGCCCAGCGCTCGAGCGCGGCGATGACCAGCCCGTCCCGGAACGGCCGGCCCAGGAGATCCGGCGGCAGGAAGGCCTGGTAGGCCTCGGGCGTGGCATAGATCCGGGCGGTCAGGCTCTCGATCGTCGTCGAGCCGTACGCCGTCAGGACGGCGAGCCCGACGGCCATCCCGATCATCCGGGCGACGGTGACCGTGGCCGAGGCCATCCCGTACGCCGTGCGGCCGGCCAATTCGACCGCCGCCGTCGAGCGCGGGGTGACCGTCAGGCCGAAGCCGAGACCGAAGACCGCCACGGCGATGGCGGCGGCGGGGATGGCCGTCGCCGGCGACCAGCCGGCCATGGCCACCAGGGCAGCCGCGCTGAGCGCCAATCCGACCAGGCTGATCGCCCGCAACGACAGCCTGCGGACCGCGAAGCCGGACGCCAGGGCCCCGACCGCGGTCGCCGCGGCCAGGGCGCCCAGCACCACCTGCTGTTCGGACGGGCCGCCGTACAGGACCCGGTCGACGAAGACGGCCGCCCCGACGATGGCCGTGGCGAAGGCATAGCCGGTCAGCAGCGATATGAGCGCCGCCGAGGCGAACTCGCGCTGGCGGAACAGCCGGACGTCGAGGAACGGGTCGCGCCTCCTCAGGCCACCGACCACGGTCAGCCCGAGACCGACGACCGACAGCGCGAGCAGGCCGACGATGACCGCCGTGGTCGGCAGGCCCAGGACCTCACCGCCGGGGGCGCTGCCGAGCAGGGTCAGGCCGATGAGACCGGCGCCCAGGCCGACCGTGAAGGCGACGGCGCCGGGCAGGTCCAGCCGGGTCGTCTGGCGGGGCGTCTCCCAGCCGGAGCTGGCGGCCCAAGCGAACGCCAGCGCGACGATGCCGATGGGGACGTTGATGTAGAACACCCAGCGCCACGACGGAGCGAGCAGGTCGACCAGCGGGCCGGAGGTGATGCCGGCCGCGGCCAGGGCCGATGCCGGATGGATCGAGCGCAGGATCGCCGCGCCGACGAACGGCCCGGCCGCCATCCCAAGGAAGGTCAGGGCGCCGATCGCGCCGAGGGCGCGGGGTCGCGCCTCGCCGCCGTACAGATGGGCCGCGGCGGCGGTCGCGACCGGGACCAGGATCCCGCCGCCGAAGGCCTGGACCAGGCGAGCGGCGATCAGCTGGTCGAGGCCTTGCGACGCGCCGGCCAGGAACGAGCCGAGGGTGAATGCGAACAAGCCGAGCAGGAACAGCCGTCGAGCGCCGAACGTGTCGGACAGACGACCGGCCAGGGGCATGGTCGCGACATAGACCAGGAGATAGCCGTTGACGATCCAGGACGCCTTGCGAAGCTGGGTCCAATCGGCCAGATCGACCAGGATCGAAGGCAGCGCCACGGCGGTGATCATCAGCTCCAGCCCGGCCAGGAAGACCCCGGCTCCGAGGACGGCAAGGATCACGAGCGACGCGCGGCGACTCATCTGGGCGAGTGTAGCCCCGACCACGAGGCCACCATCGAACTGGGATTCGGGCACAATCGGGGGACTCGCTGCCGCCCAGCCCAGGGCCGGTCACGAGCGCTGCCGCGAGGGCGCACATGGACCCAACGGCGCCATGACCAGCGAGGTCATCACCGCGATCCTGCTGATCGCGGTCCCGATCGCCTTCAATCTGGCCTTCTTCGAGCTCGGCCGGGCGTTCGACTATCCGAACATCCTGCGCAAGGAACCCGACGAGATCCTGCGCCGCTTCGCGGCCGGCGGGTCGGGTCTGATCCTGCGCTGGGAGGCGCTCCTGGTCAGCGCCCTGCTGATGCTGCCATTGGCCGTCCTGCTGGCGAGCGTCCTCGGCGCGCTCGCCCGCCTTGGCCGACCTGTCGATCGTCGTCGGGGCGGCCGCGGCACTGGTCCAGGGGCTGGGCCTGGTCCGCTGGCCGTTCGCGGTCCCGGAGCTGGCTCGGCGCTACGTGGCCGCACCCGACGGACCGGCCGGCGACCCGACCCGCGCAGACCGTCGAGGTCGTGTTCGACGACCCTCCATCGCCTCCTCGGGCGTCGGCATCGGCGAACATCTCGGCTACCTGTTCACCGGGCTGTGGACGCTGCTCGTGGCAGGCTCGATCCTGTCGACCGTCGTCCTGCCGGCCTGGCTCGGCTTCGTCGGCCTGCCGATCGGGATCGCCCTGCTCATCGGCACCCTCGAATTCGTCGGCCCGAACGAGCCGGACGGCTGGGCCCTGGCCGGGACGATCGTGCCCATCGCCTATGTCGCCTGGTCCCTGTGGCTCATCCTCATCGGCGTGTTCCTGCTCATCTGAGCCCAGCCGGGGGGATTGACAACGGGTCTGGAACGGCCGTAGCATCAACGACGATTTATATAAATCCTCGTTGAGCCCGACGCTCGACACCCCGCGTGGAGCCCGACCTGAGCCCGTCCCCCGCCCGCGTTCGGAGCACGATCGCCGCGACCATCGTCCAGCCCGAGGACCTCCGCCAGCTGCGCGCGTTCCACAAGGTCATGGCCGACGTCAATCGCCTGCGCATCGTGCGCCGACTGGCTGACGGCGAGGCGACCGTCACCGAGCTGACCGACGATGTCGGCCTCTCGCAGCCGCTCGTCTCGTGGCACTTGGGCAGACTCCGCGCAGCCGGTGTCGTGGAGACCCAGCGCAAAGGCCGCGAGACGGTCTGTCGCCTGCGCGAGGGCGCGTTCACCGAGTTCGCGGCTCGGGAACGTGCCGTCCTCGGCTTCGCCGGCTAGTCGATGAGCCTGTCCAACGAATCCCGCTCCCGGATCAAGAAGGTCTTCGAGCCGATCGCCCTGGGCATGGGCCGCCTGGGGCTCACCCCGAACGGGCTGACCCTGATCGGCTTCGGGATCACCGTGATCGGAGCGATCCTGCTGGGCTTCCAGCAGTGGCTGATCGGTGGGATCGTCGTCTTTCTCGGCGGCGTCTTCGACATGTTCGACGGGACGCTGGCCCGGGCGACGGGCAAGGTCGGCCCACTCGGCGCGTTCATGGACTCGGTCTTCGATCGCTGGGGAGAGGCGATCGTCTACCTGGGCATCGCCTGGGGCGGCGTCCTGGCCGACTCGGATCCGGTCGCGATCCTGGCGACCGCCGCGATGGGCGCCGCCTTCATGGTCAGCTACACCCGGGCCAAGTCCGAAGGGCTGGGCTTCACGGCCGGGACCGGGATGGCGGCCGTCGGCCTGATGCCCCGCGAGATCCGCCTGGTCATCCTGTCGCTCGGGCTGATCCTGACCGGCCTCATGGCCAACCTCGTCATCCTCGAGATCGCCCTGGGGATCATCGCCCTGGGCGCCACCATCACCGTCATCCAGCGCATCGTCCACGTCAGACAGCAAGCCGTCGGCAACGACGGGAAGTAGGAGAAGACCACGGTGGCCAAGTCGGCGAAGAACGGGACCAACGGGAGCCACGCCAACGGCGCCAAGCCACGAGCCGGTGGAGCCCGCAAGGACGGCAAGATCCGGGTCGCCATCGTCGGCGTCGGGAACTGTGCCAGCAGCCTGGTCCAGGGCCGCTATTACTACGAGAACGCCAAGCCCGACGACTTCGTGCCGGGCCTGATGCACGTCGACCTGGGCGGCTACCACGTCCGCGATATCGAGTTCGTGGCCGCCTTCGACGTGGACAAGAACAAGGTCGGCAAGGACCTGTCCGAGGCGATCTACCAGAAGCCCAACAACACCTACGTCTTCCAGCAGGTCCAGAACCTGGGGGTCAAGGTCGATCGCGGGATGACCCACGACGGTCTGGGCAAGTACCTCAGTCAGATCATCGAGAAGGCGCCCGGGCCGACGGCCGATGTCGTCGGCATCCTCAAGGAGCGCGAGGTCGACGTGATGGTCTCCTACCTGCCGGTCGGCAGCGAGGAAGCCACCAAGTGGTACGTCGAGCAGGCGCTCAAGGCGGGGGTCGCCTTCGTCAACGCCATCCCCGTGTTCATCGGCCGCGAGCCGTACTGGCAGCGCCGCTTCGCCGAGGAAGGCCTGCCGGTCATCGGCGACGACATCAAGAGCCAGGTCGGGGCGACCATCACCCACCGGGTCCTGACCCGCCTGTTCATGGACCGCGGGGTCCGCCTGGACCGGACCTACCAGCTCAACTTCGGCGGCAACACTGACTTCCTCAACATGCTCGAGCGGGAGCGTCTCGAAAGCAAGAAGATCTCCAAGACCAACGCCGTCACGAGCATGCTCGACTACGAACTCGATCCCGACGACATCCATGTCGGCCCGAGCGACCACGTCCCGTGGCTGCTCGACCGGAAGTGGTGTTACATCCGGATGGAGGGCACGACCTTCGGCGACGTGCCCCTCAACGCCGAGCTCAAGCTCGAGGTCTGGGACAGCCCCAACAGCGCCGGCGTCATCACCGACGCGATCCGCTGCCTGAAGCTCGGCCTCGATCGCGGGCTGTCGGGCACCCTCGTCGCCCCGTCGAGCTACTTCATGAAGAGCCCGCCGGTGCAGATCCACGACGACATCGCGTTCAACCGGGTCGAGGCGTTCATCCGCGGGGAGGACGACGAGACCCTGATCGGGACCGAGGCGCCCCAGAAGCGGGCCTACCGGCGAATGGCCGGGACGAAGGCGAAGGTGGCGGCCGGCGCCCGGTGACAGCGGCCCCTGATCGACCCGCCCCGGGTGGTCCGATCGAACCCGCCCCGCGCCCGACGCTCGAGGCTCCCCATCGGCGCGTCGCCACTGCACCAAGGGCGGTCGAGAAGACCGCCGTCTTCGGTTATCGCGCCGCGCAGTGGCTCCTGGGACACCTTCCGCCGGGACCGTCGGCCACGGTCATCGGCTGGTTCGTCCAGGCGTCTTACCTCGTGTGGCCGTCGAAGCGACGCTGGTCGAACCGCAATTTCGGGCACGTCCTCGGCCTGCCGCCGAGCGACCCGGCGGTCCGGCGGATGGCCCTGCGGGCCTACAAGAGCTACGCCCGCTACCTGGTCGAGCTGATGCGCCTGCCACGCCTGTCCCTCGAAGAGGCAGCCGCCCTCATCGATCCGGCCGGGGTCGACGAGGTCGAGCGCATCTGGCGCGAGTCGAAGGGGGTCATCTTCACGGCCAGCCATGTCGGCAACAACGAGATCGTGGCGGCCGCCATCGGCATCCGCGGTTGGCCGTTGTCGGGGGTCGCCGACGACTCGACCTTCCCCGAGCTGTTCGAGCGACTGCGCCAGGAACGGGCCCGCTGGGGTGCCCGGGTCATCGCCTGGCGCAATCTGCGCGAGGTCTACAGCGTCCTCCGCCGCCACGAGATGCTGGCCCTCCTGGTCGATTGGGGCTATCGGCCCGAGGACGTGCCCGTTCGTATGTTCGGGGCCTGGACCACCCTGCCCGCCGGCCCGGCCACCCTCGCCGGCAAGACCGGTGCGGTCATCCTGCCGCTGGAGGCCCGGCGCCTGCCCGACGGTCAATTCCATGCGGTGACCGACAGCCCGATCCATGTCGCCTCGACCTCACCGGCCGATGTCCAGCGAGCCACCCAGCAGATCGCCGATGCCCTCGAGCGGGTCATCGGGGCGGCCCCGGACCAGTGGTACAGCTTCAAGCCGATGTGGCCCGAGACCGCCGCCGAAGCCGCCGCCCTCGAGGCTCGGGCTGCCCAGATGGCTGCCGGATGACGGCGACCCGTCGCCAGCGGGCGCTCGCCGCGATCGTGTCCGGGGTGTCCTGGCTCGCCTGTCGTCTGCCCGAGCGGCTCCTGCTCGAGCTGGCCGACCTCGCCGGCGAGCTGTGGTACCGGGTCGACGGGCGGCGCGCGGCCCAGGCCCGACGGAACCTCCAGCACGTCGCCGACTGGCTGGTCGCCGAGGGTCTGGCCGAGCCGCGCATCCGGGCCGCGGCCAGGAGCCCGCGAGCGATGGAGGTCCTCGTCCGGGCGGCGTTCCGGCACTACGCCCAGTACTACCTCGACGTGGCCCGGGCGCCGTCGTTCACGCCCGGCCTTCCTGGCCGAGCGGCTGACCGTCGAGACGCCCGAGGCGTTCGACGGCGGCCTTCGGCGAGCCGGGAGCGCGCATCTTCGTCGGTCTCCACTTCGGGGCGATCGAGCTCCAGGCCTACGTCGCTGCGGTGTACGCGGATCGACCCCTGATGACGCCGATGGAGACGATCGACGACCCGGCCCTGCAGGCCTGGTTCGAGCGCACCCGGGGGAGCCTGGGGATCACCATCGTCCGCCTGAGCGAGGCCCGTCGTGAGTTGACGGCTGCGCTCGCCCGGGGCGAACCGGTGGGCATCGTGGCCGATCGCGACCTGACCGGCGGCGGGATGCCGGCGACCCTGTTCGGGGCGGCGACATCGCTCCCGCTCGGGCCGGCTCTGGTCGCGATCGAAAGCGGCGCGCCGACCTTCGGGGTCGCCGTCCGACGGCAGCCCGGCGGTCGCTACATCGGTCGGCTCGATCCGTTCCCGGTCCCGTCGGCCGGTTCGCGCCGCGAGCGGGTCACCGCCTTCCTCGACCAGCAAGCTCGCATCTTCGAACGCCAGATCGGCCAGGCCCCGGAGCAATGGTGGGCCGTCTTCTTCCCCATCTGGCCCGACGTCGAGGCGAGGGCGCGATGACGGACGCCCGGGCCACGAGTCACGAGGTGGCGACCGCGGAGGTCGGTCTGGCCGATCTGCACATCCATAGCCTGGCCTCGGACGGGACCGCCGGTGTCCTGGAGATCCTGGAACATGCCGTCCAGGCCAGCCTCCAGGTCATCGCCATCACCGACCATGAGCGGATCGACTCTGCCCTGGCGGCGCGGGCCCTGGCGCAGGCCCGTGGGCTGCCCCTCGAGGTGATCGTCGGGGAGGAGATCTCGACCCGGGGCGGCCACCTGCTGGGGCTGTTCCTGAGCGAGCCGATCAAGCCCTGGCAGTCGCTCCGGGCGAGCGTCGCGGCGGTCCACGAGCAAGGTGGCCTGGCCGTCCCGGCACACCCGCTCTTCCCATACCCGTTGTGCGCCCAGGCGCCGGTCCTGCGTCGGCTCCTAACCGACCCCGATCCGCGCTTCCACCCCGACGCGCTCGAGGCATTCAACCCGACCACCCTCGGGCGCGGCCATCGACGGGTCAGCGCTTTCGTCGCGAAGCATGGCCTGGCCGGTATCGGCTGCAGCGACGCCCACACCGTGGAGGCCATCGGACAGGGCTACACCACGTTCGCTGGATCGACCGCCGAGGAGCTCCGCCAGGAGATCCTCGAACGGCGGACCGGCTGGGGCGGGGTCGCCCACCCGACCGGCAGCCAGCTGTCCGTCTTCGGCCGGCAGCTGCGCAAGCGCGGACGGGACGTGCGGGCCGAGGTCGGCGGAAGGGTCCGCCGCGACGGCACCGGCCGAGACCACGGCTACCCCGGCGGCAAGGCTCGACCGCCGCGCTACGAATCGACCGACGAAGGCGCCCGCGAACCGGACGTCCGGGCATGAAGATCGGGCTCGTCACGCCGTATGTCTACCCCGTCCCAGGCGGGGTCAACGAGCATGTCCGCTACCTCTACGAGAACCTCCGGCTGCACGGCCACGACGTCCGCATCATCAGCAGCAGCCACGGTCTGCAGCGGGCCTCCGAGGGTGACGTCATCCGGCTCGGCAAGGGCTTCAGCATGCCCATGAACGGGTCGGTCGGGACGATCACGGTCTCGCCGCGCTACGTCAGCCTGGTCGACGACATGCTCGAGCGCGAGCGCTTCGACGTGCTCCACTTCCACGAGCCGTTCGTGCCCTTCCTGTCGCTCATCCTGCTGCGCCGCTCGCGGAGCATCAACGTGGCTACCTTCCACGCCTACGCGGGCTTCTCACTGTCGTACGAGTTCGGAGCCCGGGTGATGCAGGGCCATGCCCAGCTCCTGCACGGCCGGATCGCGGTCAGCGCGGCCGCCCGCCACTTCATCGACCGCTTCTTCCCGGGCGACTACAAGGTCATCCCGAACGGGGTCGACGTCGACCGCTACCGCAAGGCGGTCCCGGTCGCCCGCTGGCAGGACGGCACCAAGAACATCCTGTTCGTCGGCCGGCACGAGCCGCGCAAGGGACTCCTCGACCTGCTCAAGGCCTACCGGATCCTGCGCAAGACCGGCTGCCCGTGCCGACTCCTGGTGGTCGGATCCGGGCCTCAGGAGCGCGAGGCGAGACGCTATGTCCTGACCCGCCGGATGGCCGGGGTCGAGTTCCTGGGCCGGGTCAGCGACGCAGAGAAGGCCCAACTCTTCCGGACGGCTGACGTCTTCGTGTCGCCGGCCACCGGCCAGGAGTCGTTCGGGATCGTCCTGCTCGAGGCGATGGCCGCCGGTGCTCCGATCGTGGCCTCGGACATCCATGGCTACAAGGGCGTCGTCCGGCGCGGTGAGCAGGGCTTGCTCGTGCCACCCGGCGAACCGCGTGAGCTGGCCACGGCCATCGGCCGGCTCGTCCTCGACGACCGCTTGCGGGCCGAGATGAGCGCCAGCGGCATGGCCCGCTCGGAGACCTTCAGCTGGGAGCGCATCACCGACCGGGTCGAGGCCTACTACGGTTTCGTCATCCGGCGGGTCGCCGCCCAGGGCGCCCTGCCGCGCGACTTCACGGCCGAGGTGCCGCCGTCGCCCCGTGCGGTCGGCAGCGCGGGTGGCGGCCCGGTCGCCGTCCCTCCGATCGCCGCCCCGCCCGCGAGTCCCTAGCCGGACTGGCCGCCCGTGGCCAGCGTGCCCGGGTCGGCCGCTTCCGCCGCCCGCTCGGCCGCCGACAGCCGCCAGGTCCAGGCGCTGTAACCGACGACCACGCTGGTGAGCACGAGGGCCACGAACAGGATCGGCGCCGCCGGCACGTTGACCCCCAGGATCTGGGACGTCGCCATCAGGTGGAACGGCGTGACCGGGTCGGTGTTGACCGGGAACTGGAACGCGTAGAGGTAGGTCGGCAGCAGACCCTGATAGGCGTTGACCACCGCCGACGGTAGGGGCAGCGCCGACAGGTTGGGATACCAGCCGATGAACCAGACCAGGCAGGCGATGAGCGCACCGGCTGCGAATCGGCGGGCGTCGCGGGCCGTGATCACCACCCAGGCGACCGGGCTGAGGGCGATCAGCACGATCAGCGCGATCGGTTCGATCTTGAACCCGTCCTGATTGAGGATGGTCGTGTCGGGCAGCCGGGCGCCGACCAGGACCAGGGCGCCGACCGCCAGCAGCGCGGTCAGCCCGATCCAGGCCAGCCGTCGGCCCTTCGCGCCAGCCGAGTCGGATGGAGCATCGAGACGGAGCAGTTGGACGACGAGCAGGATGCCGGCCAGCACGAGGACGCCGATCACGCCCGCCGTCCGCCAGGTCAGGACGATCTGGCCCGGGGCCGTGGCGACGCACGCCTGCGAGCCTGGGTTGACCGCCTCGACCCGGACATACGCGCACAGCGGCCCCTTGAACAGCCACAGCAGGGCCGGCCCGAGGACGGCCAGGGCAGCGGTCCAGCGGGCCAGCATCCACGTCCGCGGGGACGGACCGTTGCGCAGCTCGGCGATGAAGTAGGCCAGGGCGATGAGCAGGAACGGGACGGCCGCGTAGTAGTGGTACTGGAACGTGGCTCGATCGATCCGCGCCCAGGGCATCCACTGGAAGGCGAAGGCCACGAAGATCAGCCCGAGGGCCAGGCTGCGTCGCCGGAACGCCTGGGCGGCGACGAAGATCATGGCCGGGATGGATAGCCACCAGGCGACCAGGTTGCCGGCGTCATAGATCGCTGCGGCCGTGTTGCCGGCGAAGCCGTCCTGGTAGAACCAGACCGGTTTGAGGTCGAACGGCCAGGCCCAGTACGGCGAGGACGCGGCGTGGGTCGCCCGCAGGCCGTTGTGATAGTCGTACATGGACTTGGTCAGCTCGAGCAGGGTCTGGCCGGTGTGGCCGGGCGGCCATGTGTCGGTCAGCCGGTTGCCCAGCGCCACCCAGGGCAGGTACGAGATCACGTAGACCGCGACGGGGATCGCCCCCAGGCAGATTACCGCCCACACGATCGGCAGGCCGAGCAGCGTCCCGGGTCGGAGCCAGCCGTCAGGCGCTGAAGCGGCTGCCTCGAGCAGCCGGACCGGGTCGTCCGGTTCGGCTGGCCGGGCCAGCGGGCCGAAACCCCACATCGCGCTGAGGTGCATCAGGACCCAGACGCCGCCCGAGGCGAGGATGAGCGCCAGTGAGATCTCGACCGGACTGACCGCGATCTGACCAAGGGCATAGGTCTTGGTGGCGATCCCGAACGGGACCGTCAACAGGAAGATCGCGATCCCGATGGCCGCCGGCCCGACCAGGGCCAGCCGGGTCTCCTCGGTCGACCAGGCGATCGGATGGAGGACCGTGACCAGGACGGCGCCGAGGGTCAGCGCGATCATCAACGCCACGAACATCAGGTTGCCGTCGCTCGTCGCGCCGTTGGGCACGGCCATGGCCATCAAGCCCAGGACGGTCGTGCCCAGGATCAGTCCCAGGATGAGCACGATCCGGCCGAGCGCCGACCGGCCCAGGATGAGGACCGCGATCCCGGCGATGGCGTACAGGCCGATCCATTTCGAGGCGAGGGCCAGTCCGAGCAGGACGCCGACCATCGGCAAGACCAGCCAGAACGCCCAGGATCTCCGCCAGCGGCCGGTCCACAGCGGGGCGAACAGGGTATAGGCGGCCACGATGAACAGACCCACGTAGACGTCGTTCATGGCGATCCGGCTCTGGACGAAGAGCATCCCGTCGACCAGGACCAGGATCGCCGCGATGACCGCGATCTCGCGTCTTCGGAAGAGCAGGCGCACCAGCAGGAAGATGAGACCGGCCATTAAGGCCCCGGCCAGGACCCCGGGCAGACGCCAGGCGAAGGCGTGATCGCCGGAGTCGACACTGGCCAGCGACCCATCAGCCGAGGCGACCAGGATGTCCTGTCGATCGGTCGACGGGTAGGCAGCGTTCCCGTCGAGTGCCCAGGCCTGTGCCCGGAAGGGCAGACGCGCATCGGCGTAGGTCGCATCGCCGTGCGGCTCGATGACGTAGATCGTGTCGCCCGAGCCGTCGGGCAACGAGCCCAGGACATGGACCATGCCGGTCGGCTCGTCGAAGAGGACCTTGCGGACATCGCCCGGGACCTTGAACGTCTTGTCGCGCCGGGGCCGTTCCTTGCCGTCGGACTCGCCGAGCAGCAGTTTGGCGATCTGCTTGTCGGCCAGGGCCACGTACAGGCTCGGGATTGTCGATCCCGGTCACTTTGGCCATGCCCCGGGCCGCCGAGTCCAGCTCGACGGTATCGACGATCTGGCCGGTGACCGGCTCGATGAACGAGACGCCCTTGGGCGTCGAGGCGGCGATCCGGGGCAGGGAAGAGACGGTGAAGCCTTCGAGCCGGCCATCGGCGATGGCGGCGTCGAGGGCCACCCGGATGTCCTCGTCGAAGCCGCCCAGGATGACCGACTGGCTGCCCTCCGCGGCCGGCTTGGCCAGGCGTTCTTCGTACGTCGCCGCATCCCCGCCGGCGATCTGGGCCAGCACCTTGGCGGCGGCCGCGTGGTCGGTCACCGCCGCCGGATCGGCGGTCAGGCCACTGCCCAGACCGCCGTCGGCCAGGTCGGCCACATCGGCGAACGTGATCGTGGCCAGGATCTCGCCGCTGTTCGGGTCGACCGAGATGACCTTGCCGTCGCTGGTGGCCACCGCCAGCGACTTGCCGTCGTCGGTCAGGGCGATGCGCGTGATCGGCGCTCCGACATCGGCCAGGAGGGTCGGTTCGATGGTCGACGGGGTCTTCGGATCGGATCCAGACTCGGCTTCGAGGGCGGACGCGTCGTCGATGGCCAGGAGCGAACCGCTGTCGGTCCCGACGAAGCCCTGCCGACCGACAGAGTCGAGGGCGAGCGCCGATGCGCCCGGCACCGACCAGGTGACCACCTGCTTGCGCGAGACGAGGTCGTAGCCCCGGACCTGGTCGCCACCGGCGACGTAGAACCGATCGCCGCCATGACCGCCGGGCAGGTTGGCGTCCTCGTAGCGACCGGCGACCATCACGTCACGGACGGCGGTCCCGAGCGAGACCTGGTCGGTCACCCGGTCGTCGCCGGCGACGACCAATCCGACGGCCATGGCGTACTTGGCCAGGTGGGGGTGGGTGAACTCGTAGATATCGTGGCGGATGCCGTAGCGCCAGTCCTGCAGGAACTCGGTCGCGGTCCGGGCGTGGTAGACCTCGTCGAAGTGCATCCGGTAGGGCTCCGACAGGCGGAACGTGCGGAGGACCAAGGCGGCCACGACGATGACGATCAGCAACCACAGGTCGAGTCGTCCGAACCGGCCGCCGCCCTCCCCGTGAAGACTCCGCGAGCGATCCGGTTGGAGGGCCCGGACCGCGCCCAGCCCGAATGGCAGGGGCAGGCCCGGGCGGCCCCGGGCGGCCGGCGGAGGGGCCGACCCATCGATCGCCAGGACCGGGCCGGCCACGACCGGCGCCGAGTGGTCGACGCCGGGCTCGGCTTCGGGCTCAAGCTCGGGTTCGTCGGCCTCGTCGAGCAGGCCGGCATCGTCGAGCTGCTCCCAGTGCGCCTCGGTCAGGGCCTCCACGTCGAGTCGACGGACGGCGGTCGGTCGGAGTTCCGTGAGCGCCCAGACGAATACGGCCACGTGTCCGGCCACGACCAGGGTGACCCCCAGTGGGGAGCGGATCCAGTCGGCGATGCCAAGCCAGTCCTTGATGCCCGGGTTCTCGAAGTAGGGGGTGAGCAGGACGGCATACAGGTTGGCGAAACTAGCCACGGCCAGAAGGGCATAGGCGAACCGCCAGCGGACCGAGCTCGCCGCCAGGATGGCCCCAAGGGCGAAAGCCGGGAAGAGGTAGCGCTCGTGGACCCGGGTCGGGACCACGAAGAAGATCAGGGCCATCACCGCCAGGGCCACCACCAGCAAGCGTCGATCGTCGACCAGGACCCGGACCGGGCCATCCGGGAAGTCATCGTCGAGGACGAGGCTGGACCGTCGGGCGAAGCGGGCCACGACCAGGCAGACCGTGGCGATGGCGATCAGCAGCAGGGCCGTCCCGACGTACAGGGCGGGCAGGCCGAGGATGAGCGTCGCGGTCTCACCGGCCTTGACCCCGGCCACGTCGCGCAACCACAGCCCGTCGGCGGCGATGCCGTTGCCGTCATGGCTGATGAGCGCCCAGGGGTTGTAGGCGTTGACCGTGATGTAGGGGTAGCCACCGGCCGCCTTGGCGACCTGCTGGATGAGGCCGATGAAGGACAGACCGAAGGGCAGGGCCAGGACGATCGCGGTCAGCAAGCCGATCGCCCCGCTGCTCGCGAGGCGCACGGGCCCCTGGCCGAGTCGGTCGAACCAGCGGTCGCCGCTGGGCCCGGGTGGTCGTTCGACGCTGGGGTCCTGGTCCGCGTCGGTCGGCCCGGGCGGTCGCAGCCAGTCGTAGATGTGACGACGAAGCAGGACGACCGCGATGATCGGGACGAGGATCCCCAGCTGCGGCTTGATGACCGCTGCCACGACCGCCCAGAGCGAGGCCCGCTCCGGTCGTCGCCGCCACAGGTCGCGCACACTCAACAACACGAAGATGACCCCGACCGAGTCGACCTGGCCCCAGATCGCGCTGTCGAACCAGGTCACCGGGTTGATCAGGAAGATGGTCGCCCCGATGAGCCCCGCCCGGCGTGAGCCGCCGAGCTCGCGGACGAGCGAGTGGATCAGCCACGCGACGATGACATCCGACACGATCGCCGGCAGCTTGATCAGATCGCCGATCCCGCCGAGCAGGTTGCCGACGACCCCGACCAGCCACAGGACATAGAGATACCCGGGGGTGTAGTCGATGAACGACGCCCGCTCGTAGAAGCCGGCCGGACCACTGGCGGCAAGGTCGGCCGCCCAGGCCTGGAAGGTCCCTCGGTCCGCACCGAATCCGGACCCCGGCAGAAGGACGTATGCGATGATGAAGCGGAAGGCCAATCCGAGGATCAGGATCGCGACGAGCGCCCCTGCGGCCTGGTATGACCGCTTCGGCGTCGCGGTGCCTCGGACGGGCACACCGGAACTATCGACTGCCAGGGAGGATCCCCTCCTGCACGGGCGCTGAGGTGGAGCGGAGTATAGCGCAGGGCCCCTTGACGGACGTCCGAACGAGTCGCCGCCTCGACCCCCGCTCGAGCGCCGGCGCGACCATCCTCATCGGCCTCCTGCTGGCGACCGCGGCCCTCGGGATCTATATCGTCAGCAACCCCCAGCGGACAAGCTACTACAACCACTTCGTGTGGCAGGCCGAGGCCTTCCTCGACGGGCGGGCGGCGATCCGCTTCCCGGTCCCGGACGGGCCCGAGGGCCACGGCAACGACCTGTTCCAGGACGTCGTCCCGGCGACCGGCCCGAACGGCGAGATCAGCGGCTACGCGCTGCTGCCGTTCCCGCCGTTGCCGGCGGTCGTGCTCATGCCTTTCGTGGCCCTGTGGGGTCTGTCGACCGACGCCCAGCTGATCACCGCGTTCATCGGTGCGCTCGATGTGGCGATCGCCTTCTGGTGCCTTGGCCGGCTGCCGATCAGCCGGCGGGTCCGGATCGCGACGACCGTGTTCCTGGCCCTGGGCACGGTCCTGTGGTACGCCGCCCAGCTTGGGACCACGTGGTACCTGGCCCACGTCGTGGCGGTCGGGCTGACCCTGCTGGCGATCGGGGTCGCCCTGGACCGGGACCCGCCGGCCGCCGCGGGTGAACCCGACGACCCGGCGTCCGAGGCCGATGCCGCCGGCCGTCTCCGGTTCGGCCTCGACCCGGGCCAGGTCCTGGCCGGCTTCCTGTTCGGTCTGGCCTGTACGGCCCGCCTGACCATCGTCTTCGGGTTGCCCTTCTTCGTGCTCGTGGGGGGCGGCGGCGGTCGCTTTCGGAGAGCCGCTTCCGCCCTCGTCGGGATGTCGGTCCCGATCGGCGTCCTGCTGGCCTACACCTGGGCCACGACCGGGCATCTCCTCCACCCGGGCTACGAGATCCTGTACCAGGTCGAGACGGCGTTCTACCCCGAGCTGGGGTACCACCGGGACTGGGCCATCGAGGATCCGCGCTACCTCGTCCAGAACCTGCCCCTCATGCTGGCGGGACTCCCGTCGATCCTGCCGGCCTGCGAGGCCGGTGCGCCACGCGCCCTGTTCTCGACGATCTGTCCGCTGGCGCTGCCGCGCGACGTCGGGATGGGCATCTTCCTGACCAGCCCTGGCTGGCTCATCGCCTTCGCCTCGTTGCGCTGGTTCGGGCGGGATCGGCTGGTGACCGGGGCGGCCCTGGCCGTGCTGGCCATCGCGATCGTCGATGTGATGCACTTCAGTCAGGGTTGGGTCCAGTTCGGCTATCGGTTCAGCCTGGACTACGCCCCGTTCGGGCTGATCCTGCTGGCCCTGGCGCTCGAGGCCGGCGGACGGCTGCGCTGGTTCGGCTATGGCCTGATCGGCCTGTCGATCGTGGTCGTCGGCTGGGGTGTCGTCTGGGGCCACCTGCTCGGATGGTGAGGGCGGGGCGATCGATGTCATGGGCCGGCGCTGTCCTACCGACGCTCGGTGCAGGCCTGGTCGGGCTGATCGTCTGTGTGGGCACCCTCCTGCCCGGGGTGTCTTTCTGGGACACCGCCGAGCTCCAGACCGTCGGTCCCCTGCTCGGCACCGGTCATCCGACCGGCTTCCCGACCTGGGTCATCCTCGGTTGGCTCGCCTCGATCGTCCTCCAGCCGTTCGGCGATCCGGCGGTCCGAATGAACCTGCTCAACGCGGTGTGCCTGGCGGTCGCGGCGGGTCTGACCGCCAGCCTCGTCGGCCGACTGACCGGGCGACCGTGGCTGGCGTTCGCGGCCGGCGTGCTCCTGGCCACGACCCCGATCGCCTGGTCGATCGGGACCCACGCCGACACCCACGCCCTGCTCCTGGCCCTGACCGTCCTGCTGCTCATCCTGCTGGTCGACTGGGAAGGGCTCGAGCGCGACGGGCGACCAGGGGCCGAGCGACGCTTGATCGGCGCGGCCGTCGTCTTCGGACTCGCCTTGGGCAGCCACAGCCTGATCCTGCTCCTGGCCCCCTCGATCGCCCTGTTCGTGTTCGCCGTCGCCCCGACCATCCTCCGTCGACGGCGGCTGGTCGGCCTGTGCCTGCTGGCCCTGTTCGGCAGCCTCGCCCTCGTCTATCTCGAGCTGCCGCTGCGGGCCGGACCGTTCCGGGCGGACCTGGTCTACGGTCATCCGGAAACCTGGGGCGGGTTCTGGGCGATCCTCCTGGCCCAGCAGTTCCAGGGCAGCCTCATCGCACCGTTCAGCGACCTGCCGTCCAAGGCGGCGGCGCTCGGGGCATTCGCCGCGGCCCAGCTTGGCCCGCTCGTCTGGCTCGTCCCGTTCGGGTTGATCGCGACGATCGTGCGGCGCCCCCGCTATGCCCTGCTGACCGGGCCGGCCCTGGCCCTGATGTGCTGGTTCGCGGCCTCATACGACAACGCCCAGATCGATCGCTACTACCTGATCCCGACGGTCATCGTCCTGACCTGGATCGCGATCCTGGCGGAGATCGCCGTGGAGCGGGTCGGTCGCCTCGTCGCGCCGGGTCGGCTCGACCGTCACGGAGATCGGGTGAGCGCCCCAGCCGTGGCCGTCCTTGTCGCCACCGTCCTGCTGCTGCCCACGGTCATGGCCCTGCCGGCCCGTTGGACGACGGTCGATGAGAGCCACGACCGGGCCGGCCAGGCCTGGCTCGACGCCGTCCTCGACGAGAGCGTCATCGGCCAGGATGCGGTCGTCCTGTCGTGGTGGAGTTACTCGACCCCGCTATGGTACGCACAGCACATCGAGCAGCGACGACCGGACATCCGGATCGTCGACGACCAGACCCGCCTCGACGAGGATCTCGGAGACATCGCCCACGTGATCGACGCCAATCTCGGGCTCCGGCCGGTCATCCTCATCCAAACGGATCCGGTCGTGCTCGCATCACTGGCCGCCCGGTATCGGCTCAGCCAGCTCACGGTCCCGGGCCTCCAGGCGGTCTATCGGGTCGACGGCCGACTGGCCGGCCAGGGCGACCGATGAGCGTCGTGGTCGAGCCCGAGGCGAGCCCGCGTCCGGCGTCGGCCGCGACGTCCGCGCGCATCGCCGAACTGTCCTACTTCTTCCCCGCTCACAACGAAGAGGCCAACCTCGAACCACTCGTCGACGAGGCTCTGGTCAGCTTGCCTTCGCTGGCCGACCGCTTCGAGATCGTCATCGTCGACGACGGGTCGCGCGATCGGACCCCGGCCATCGCCGACCGCCTGGCGGCGACCCACCCCGAGCTCGTCCGGGTCGTCCACCACCCGACCAACCTGGGCTACGGGGCGGCCATCCGTTCCGGCTTGCGGGCGGCCCGCCACGACACCGTGGCGTTCACCGACGGCGACCGTCAGTTCAAGGTCGCGGATCTCGCCCGATTGACCGCCCGGATGGCCCAGCCGGATCGGCCCGATGTCGTCATCGGCTTCCGGATCAAACGGGCCGACCCGATCATCCGGACGATCTACGCCAAGAGCTACCGGCTGGCCAACCGGATCTTCTTCGGTTTGCGCGCGACCGACGTCGACTGCGCCTGCAAGCTGTTCCGCCGGGAGGCTCTCGTCGGGATCCGGGTCGAGTCGGGCGGCGCCTTCCTGTCGGCGGAGCTGCTGATCAAATTGCGCGCCCGTGGGCGGACCGTGGTCGAGGTGGGGGTGCCTCACTACCCGCGGACGGCCGGTTCGCCCACCGGGGCCCGGCCGCAGGTCATCGTCCGAGCGGTGCGCGACTTCTGGTCGTTGCGGCTTCGTCTGTGGGCGTCGCCCAAGCGAGCCCTGTCGCGAGGCCAGGCAATCCTGGCCGAGCGACCCGGCCGGACCGACTGACCGGGGTCCCTATTCGGGACGCGGGCCCTCGCGGGTGCCGGCGTCTCCGCCCAGGTCGAGCGAGTTGATGAAGTCGCGGAAGACGTCGAGGCGCGGATCGGCCGGTGAGGCCGCGTCGCCGGTCGCCTCCAGATCGGTGATCATGCTGCCCTCGTCGTCGGGCCGGACGCCGGCCCGATCGAGGACGCCATCCGCCGCGAAGATCCGGACGCCCGCCCGAACGGCCAAGGCGAGTGCGTCGGACGGACGCGAATCGAGCTCGACCTCTCCGTTGGGCGACTCGAGGAAGAGTCGGGCATGGAACGTCTCCTCGGCCAGCGATGAGATGACGACCCGCCGGATGGACACGCCCAGGAGCTCCAGGGTCGAGGCGAACAGGTCATGGGTCAAGGGTCGCTCGGACGACACGCCTTGGAGCTTCATGGCGATCGCGTTCGCCTCCCAGGGCCCGATCCAGATCGGCAGGTAGCGCTCGCGTTCGAGCTCCTTGAGGATGACCACGTGCTGGCTCGACGGCATATGGACACGGACGCTCTCGACCACCATCTCGACCAGTTCGTCGGCCATCGTCCGATTATCCCACGGTGGCCCGAGGCGTCATGGCTAGGGCTTCTTCTTGGGCTTCTTGGTCGGTTTGGGCTTGGCTGTGGCCTTGGGACTGGCCGATGCGCCCGGACTGGCGGAGGCCGCGGGCGATGCCGTCGGCGTCTTGACCGCCTCGAGGATGGCCGTCATCAGGCGGTCCTTGGCGACCCAGACCAGGGTCGCCGGTTCGGTCCCCGTCCCGGCGATGACGTACATGCCCCGGACGTCGGCCCAGGCCGGGTCGTCGCCGCTCAGTCGGTACTGGCGCTGGAGGGAGCCGTCGTTCTTGGCGAAGGCCAGGATCCGGGCGTTGGGCTTGTCATAGGCATAGACGTTGCCCTGATCCTTGTCGCTGCCCGAGGCGATGAGGCTGTACGTCGGCACCGGCCGCAGGATGGCGTCGGCGGGATCCTCGGGCTTCCAGCCGGTCTTGCCGCCCTTGACATAGCGGGTGATCGAGCCGTCGCCCGGCCGGGCGAGATAGATGTCGCCGTCGATCAGCATCGAGGTCACGGTCGCCACGTCCTGGGGCGCCGCCAGCCACGGGGTGGGCTTGCCTGGGAACCCGCCGCCGTCAAAAGCGGGCGAGTAGGCCAAGATCTGCTTGCTCGACGGGTCGACGACATACAGGTTGTAGAGGCCCTGGTCCCGGTTGCGCTCGAACGTGCCCATCGCTCGGACGTCGTCGCCCCAGCTCGAGGAGTCCTTGACCACGACCCTGGCCAGGGTGCCCTTGCCGGTCTTGTCGGCCGGACGCCAGCGCCAGAGCACATTCTTGGAATCGAGGACGAGCACGTCCGGTCCGGCCGGCGTGATGAACCTCGGGTCGGCGACCTTGGTCCCGCCGACCGTCTGGCCCGACTTCAGGACCGGGCTGGCCTTGTTGCCCTTGAGGTCGATCCGATAGACCGCCTTGGTCGCCGCATCGAGCACGTACGGAGCGTTGTCGGGTCCCAGCGCGACGCCCTGCAGGTCGACCGGCGGGGCGGCGTCGACGAACGAGAAGAGGGTGCTCGCGACGACCGTGTCCATCGCGTACAACTCGTCCAGACCGGTCCGCGCCTTGGCCCGGAGTGGATCGATGGCGCTGGCCGCGATGCCTGCGGCGGCCGCAGCATCGAGTTGCTGCCAGGCGGTGGTGAGCAGCTCGGTGGCCTTGGGTGGGTCGTTAGTGACGAGATTGATGCCGGGCGCGTAGACCTGGTCGACGGCGGCCTTGGCCTGCATCAGCGCCTTCTGGCCGGCCGTCTGGGAGCCCAGCTCGGTGGGCGAGCCGCTCCGGCCGCCGACGGCCCACACGGCGAGCCCCAACGTCGCCACCACGATGACCAGGGCCAGCGCCGCGACGGCGGCCCGACGCTGGGTCTCACGGCGGGCCGACGTCCCGGTCACCCGCCGGTCGGCCCCGCCCGAGCGACGTGGCAATCGGTCCTGGAGCCCGCCGAACATCCGTCCGGCCGCGCCACCGGCGGCGACCTTGGCCTTGCTGGCCGACTGCTGGACCGCGGCGGCACCGGCCGTGACGCTGTCGGCCAGCGGGATGGGCGACTTGTCGGGCGATCCGGCCAGCGGCTCGGCCGGCTTGACCGGGACGAGCTTGCGCTGCTTGGTGGTCGCCGACACCTCGGTCGCCTCGAAGGCGATGGCCCCGTCGCTGCCGGTCCCGTCGGCGGCGATGAAGCGGTGATGGAGGTGCTCCATGGCGGACTGCGGGTGAAGGGTCACCATCGCGTCCTTGAGCTCGTCCGGGCCGAGCCGGGCGACCAGGTTGGGCGAGGCCAGGACGACCGAGTCGCCGACCGAGATCTCGCCCCGCCAGACGTCCGGCTCGATCTCGGTCGTCGGCAGGCCGCGCTCTCGATGCGGGTCGGGCAGGGTCGACAGCCGAGCCTGCCGGATGAGGTACGCCTCAGCCGGGCCGACCGTCACCACGTACAGCTCGTTGCCCCGGACGACGGCCGCCGCCACGCCGACCGGCCCGTTCGTCTCGTCCCCGCCGAGCCGATCCTTCTGGTGGCCGAGCTTCTTGTTGGCGGCCTTGATCGCCTTCTCGAGACAGACCACGATGCCGGCCAATTCGTCGTAGTAGTACTCGCGCCGGATGGTGTCCGAGACGAGCCGGGTCACCTCGCGCAGGCGCGACCCCGGGGTCCGCGCCGTCACCAGGAGGTACAGATTGCCCTTCGATCGGAGGATCGAGCCGATCGTCGGCTCCTCGGGCACGACCGTATCCGGCGAGTCGGGGAGGCGGTCCTGCTCGGCGACGAAGCCGAGCTTCATCTGAAGCCGTACGGCCAAATGCGGGCCTCGTCTGGGGGTCTGGGCGGTCGGGGCGCTGGCAGGTGGGCCGGATTATACGCGTCGGACCCCGACCCGAAGTCCACTCGCCGAGAACCCGCCAGGCGCCGTCCGGAAGGCGTCCAGAAGCTCGCCGGTCCGAAGTCGCAGCTCCTGGGCGACGATCGGCTGATCCGCCTCGACCAGCAGGGCGTCAGCCTCGATGCCGAGCAGCCGGCAGGACCCGGTCGCAGCCGGGACGCGCTCGGCGACCAACGCGTCCCAGGTCGTGGTGGCGCGGGCCAAGCGGAGCTCCGCCTCGAGACCGAGCTCACGGGCGGCCGCCGGCAGCAGGTCGCCGATGCGCTCCATCGGTCCACGCCGGGACGAACTCATCGGCTCCGCCCGACGGCTGGCCCGATGGGCGCTACCGGGGCGGCCAGCGCGGCGCCGTCCGGACCCTCGACGACCTGCCAGGAGGTCGCCGCCGCGCGCAGGGCCGGATCGAGGTCGTCCAGGGTCGTGGTCGTGACGAACGCCTGGGGCAGCTCGGCGATGCGCCGGACGAGATGCGCCCGGCGATCCGGATCCAGTTCGCTGAAGACATCGTCCAGGAGGAGCAGCGGCGGTCGTCCGTCGTGGGCGGTCAGGACGTCCAGCTCGGCCAGCTTGAGGGCCAGGATGGCCGTTCGCTGCTGGCCCCGCGAAGCGAACCCGGCCAGGTCGCGCCCTTCGAGCTCGAAGGCCAGATCGTCGCGGTGCGGTCCGATCAGGGTCGTCCCGTTCCAGGCCTCCTTCTCGGCCGTCTCGACCAGGCGCCGAGCCAATGCCTGGCGAGTCGCCTCGCCCGGCCGCGCCGGGGCATTGGTCACGTAGCGAAGAGCCAAACGACCCTCATCGGGGGCGATCTCGGCATGCGATCGTCGGAGCGGCTCGGCCAGGGCCTCGAGGGTCGCCAGCCGGCCATCGACCACGACGCTGCCGGCGTCGAGCAGGGCGGTGTCCCAGAACCGGAGCTGGTCTCGCTCGGCAGTGCCTTCCCGGATCGCCCGAAGGAGCCCATTGCGCTGCTGGAGGGCCCGCCCGTACGTCCCGAGCTCGGCGGCGAAGGCAGGCGAGCGGCTCGCGGCGAGGGTGTCCAGCGAGGCCCGACGCGGACCCGGGGAGCCCGCCACGAGGAGCATGTCCTCCGGCGCGAACATGACCGTTCGGAGGATGCCCACGAGGGCGGTCGAACGGCGAGGGACACCGTTGACCCGGATCCGCTTGCGCTGGCCGCCACCACCCTCCCGGACCAGGGCGACCTCGACGGCGATCGGGTCCGCCCCGGAGTCGGGATGGGACGGTGCGATCCCGGCTTCGACCCGGGCCAGGTCGCTGCCCCAGCGGATCAGCTCCGAGTCGGTCGTGGTCCGGTGCGAGCGGCCCCAGGCGACCAGGACGATCGCCTCGAGAAGGCTCGTCTTGCCGGCCGCGTTGGGTCCCCAGACGAGATGCGGACCGGGCCCGAAGGCGACCTCGAGCGCGGCGTACCCACGCAGGTCGCGAAGCTCGATCGACGTGAGCAGAGCCGGTCGCCGGGTCGAGGACCCGGCCTCCTAGGAGGTGGTCCGGACGGGCATGACGACGTGGGTGTACGCGTCGTCGCCGATCGGCCGGAAGACCCCGGGCGAGAGCGGACCGTTGAGCTCGAGGGCGAACTGATCGGCCGTCACGTTCTGAAGGACATCGACCAGGTAGCGGGCATTGAACGCGATGGTGGTCCCGTCGCCCTCGACGGTGGCCTCGACCTTGCCCTCGTTGTCGCCGACCTCGGCCGCGGCGGTGACGACCACGGCCGGGTCACCGTCGACCCCGACCCCGAGCTTGACGATGTTGGCCGCCGAGCTGGCGATCAGGGCCGCCAGTCGGACCGCCTTGAGCAGATCCTCGCGATCGATCACCGAACGCGTCGTGTGGCTCTTGGGGACGACCTGCTGGTAGTTCGGGAACTGGCCGTCGATGAGTCGGCTGACCAGGTCGATGCCCTCGAGGTGGAACATGATCTGGTTCTTGCTCTGGGCCAGGACCACGTCGACCGGGTCGTCGACATCGGCCAGGACCCGGGCCAGCTCGTTGAGCGACCGGGCCGGCACGACGATGCTGGTCTCCTCGACCGGATCGAGGGTCGGGATCGACTTCACGGCGATGCGGTAGTTGTCGGCCGCAGCGAGGGTCAGGACGTCGCCCTCGAATCGGCACAAGACGCCGGTCAGGATCGGCCGGGCCTCGTCGCTGGCGGCGGCGAAGGTCGTCTCGGTGAGCGCCTGGCGAAGGAGCTTCTGGGAGATCCGGGTCGTCGGCCGCTCGCCGGCAGCCGGGATCGCCGGGAATTCCTCGGCGTCGATGCCCTTGACGTGGGTCTCGAACCGTCCGCACCGGATGCGCAGCGTGTCGCCCGCCTGGATCTCGAGATCGACCCGGTCGCCGGCCGGCAGACCGGCCACGATGTCGGCCAGCAGCTTGGCCGGGACGGTGATCGCACCGTCGCTGTCGATCTTGCCCGGGACCCAGTAGGTGATCCCGATCTCCAGGTTGGTGGCGGTCAGCTTGAGACCGGCGTCCTCGGTCCGGATCAGGACATTGCTCAGGACCGGCAGGGTGCTTCGCGATGACACGGCTCGGCTCACTACGGATAGACCGCGTGCGAGGTTCTCCTGCATCACCGAGACATTCACGTGCGTTCACTCCAAGGGGGCTGACCGAAGACGTCGCGGCGGGTCGCTTCGGCGGGTCGCGGCGGGTCGGATCTCCGCCCGTCGAGCTCGACCCACGACCCGAGGCCGTATCTGTGGGTTACCTATCGGTATCTTAGAACGTCGTCATCACCATCATGCGGTGGACGGTGTGGACGGTCTGGCGTGGCTGAGCACAGATCGGCTGTGGGTGACCGGCCCGCGCCGGTGGAGTCGGGCGGCTGAGCGGGGGACCGGCCGGGGACGGCTGGTGGACGGATCCGGGCCCCTCGCTCGGAGTCGGCCTCGCAAGCTCCGCTCGGTCCACGCCGGGCCACGGTCTTTCCCCGCTCGGATGGCACTTGATGCCAGGACCTGTCCACATCGGATGGGGGTTCTCCACCGAATCGGGACGGTTACCCACAGCGGAGGGGCCGGCTGTTGCCCGGGCGCACCGTCCCAAGACGGCGCTCGACCTGCCGGATGGATCGCTCAGTCGGCGTAGATCAGCTCGCGGACGGCGGCGATCTCACGGCGCAGTTCGTCATTGATGGCCAATTCGCGGTTGATCTTGTCGCAGGCGTGGAGGACGGTCGAGTGGTCTCGGCCACCGAGTTCCGCGCCGATCCGGAGGAGCGACACGTCGGTCTCCTCGCGCATCAGGAACATGGCGATCTGACGGGGCATCACGATCGCCTTGTCCCGCTTCTGGCCCTGCAGGACGTCCATCGGCACGCCGTAGTAGTCGGCGACGACCCGGGCGATCCGTTCGGGCGTGACCTGGCGCTTCTTGGGGTTGTAGATGACGTTGGCCAGGACCGCCTGGGCGAGCTCGATGCTGATCGGCACGGCACCCATGCTGGCGTAAGCCACGATCCGATTGAGCGCGCCCTCGAGCTCGCGGATATTGCTGACGACCTTGCGCGCGATGAACTCGATGACATCCGAGGTGATGGGCACCGCGCCTTCTTCGGCCTTGGCCCGGAGGATGGCGATCCGGGTCTCGAGGTCCGGGGCGGTCAGGTCGGCGATGAGGCCCCACTCGAAGCGGCTGCGCAGACGCTCCTCCAGGGTCACGATCTGCTTCGGCGGTCGGTCGCTCGACAGGACGATCTGCTTGCCGTCCTCGTGGATCGCGTTGAACGTGTGAAAGAACTCTTCCTGGGTCCGTTCCTTGTCGGCGATGAACTGGATGTCATCGATGAGCAGGAGGTCGATCCGTCGATAGCGGGCCCGGAATTCGTCGATCTTGCCCTGTTGGATCGAGGTGATGAATTCGTTGGTGAACTTCTCGGAGGTCGCGTAGACGACCTTCTTGCGCGGGAACTTGGCGATGACCTGGTTGCCGATGGCGTGCATCAGGTGGGTCTTGCCCAGACCCACCCCGCCGTACAAGAAGAGCGGGTTGTAGGCATGCCCGGGCCGCTCGGCGACCGACAGGCTGGCGGCGTGAGCCAGCCGATTGGCCGAGCCGACGATGAAGTTGGCGAAGGTGTAGCGCGCATTCAGGCTCGACGCGCCACCTTCAGCGCCGACCCTGGTCGGTTCGAGCCGGACCTGCTGGGCGACCGGAGGCGCCGCCGGGGCAGCGGTGCCGGGGGCGGGCTTGGTCGTCTCGGCCGGGAGCGACCGGACCACGAACTCGACCAGGACGCTATAGCCGACGATACGGGCCAGGGTCTGCGAGATCAGCGATCGGTAACGGGTATCGAGCCAATCCTTGGCGAACCCGTTGGGGACGGCGATCCGGAAGCGGTTGTCGTCGACGTCGACCAGCTGGGTGTCTCGCAGCCAGGTCTCGAAGTTAGCCGGCGATAGGGCCACCTGGAGCTCGCCGAGGGCTGCCCGCCAGACTTGCTTCGCGTCCATGGATCGAGGTGACCTGCGGCTAGCGGATTGGATGGTCGATGGGTATGTTCAGCCAGGGTCGCGGGTTCGGGGGAACCGTGGCGTGGCTCGTTCGGCGCGCTCTTTCGGGCCGGCGGCGGTCCGCTCCAGGGGCTCCTCCGGAGGTCCTCCGAGAGGCTGCCACCGCGCTTCCCGGCGCCGACGGCCCGCGAAGGATAGCACCGCCCGACGAAGCCTCGCAAGGCGATCCGACAGGAATCGGCCCATACTCCCATGGAGTATATGTGCACGGCCCGGATGACAGTCGTCCGGCCGGTCGGGTCGACCGCCGCCGACCGATCGGCCAGCCGACTCCCGGTGAAGCCTCAACCATGTTTGACACCCCTTCAGCCCGGTTCCATAATCCGCCTGACGTCTGACGCGCCATGCGCCCGAGTGCGCCCGGCGCGTTCACGTGCCTTCAGGGGTCGATAACACCGTCGGACCCGAGGCTGGATGGAGAGGATCGCGCACAGCCCCGATGAAGCAGACCTACCAGCCGAAGAAGCGCCATCGCGCCAAGGAGCACGGGTTCCGCGCCCGGATGAGGACCACCGGGGGCCGTCGCATCCTGGCCGCTCGCCGCGCTCGCGGCCGCAAGCGGCTGACGGCCTGACCGGCGAACGCGGGGCAACGGCGCCGCGTCTCGTGGTGCTCTCCCGACCGAGGGACTTCCGGGCGCTCCAGGGCGGCGGGTTCGTTCGGTCCCATCCGCTCCTCGCGGTCCGCTTCCTGCGGACCGATCTCGAGACCACCCGGTTCGGTCTGTCGACCGGCCGACGCATCGGCGGTGCGGTCGTCCGCAATCGAGTCCGGCGCAGGCTTCGTGAGATCCTGCGAGCTCTGGCACCATCGTTCCAGCCCGGCTGGGACGTTCTGATCATCGCCCGCCCGGCCGTCGTCGACGCCAGTCACGACGAGATCGCCGAGGCGGTAAAGCGGCTCCTCCGTAAGGGTGGGGTCCTGGGAGGTCCGGCGACGGCGTGAGATCGATCGGCATCGGCCTGATCAAGCTCTACCGAGTGGTCTTCTTCTGGTTGCCGTCGAGCTGTCGCTACGAGCCGACCTGTTCGCGCTACACGGAACAGGCGATCGAGAAGTACGGCCTGTTCAAGGGAAGCTGGATGGGCGCAAAGCGGATCGCCCGCTGCCACCCCTGGAATCCGGGTGGCTATGACCCCGTTCGCTGACCGGTTCGGTGGCCCGTCGGCCGAGGTCCGCCGGCAACTCCGCCCATGGATCGTGCCCATCCTCGTCGGGGTCGGATTCGCGCTGTTGCTGGCGGCCTGCGCCCCGCTCGGCGCCGCCAGTCCATCGGGTGCTCCGGCGTCGGCGTTGCCCTCTGCCGCGACCCCCACCCCGCTGCTGACGATCAATCCCCAGTCGATCCCCCTGGCCCCGGCTCAGCCGACCGACCCGATCGGCTTGCTGGCCTGGTTGTTCACGCCGGTCTTCCAGAGCCTGTTCATGACCCTCGTCTTCTTCGAGACGGTCACGGGCAACATGGCCGTCGCGATCGTCATCGTGACCTTGCTGGTGCGGACGCTGCTGATCCCGCTGTACCGCAAGCAGATCGTGTCCCAGAAGCGGACCCAGCTCCTGGCCCCGGAGCTCAAGGAGATCCAGCGCCGCTACAAGGGCGATCGGGTCAAGACCCAGGCCGCCACCAGCGAGTTCTACAAGGAGCGCGGGGTCAACCCCGCCTCGGGCTGTCTGCCCTTGATCTTGCAGTTCGTGCTGCTCATCCCGATGTATTCGGTGTTCAACCAGGGTCTGACCAACATCAACCCCAACCGGATGCTCAACGTCTTCGGGGTCCAGGTCATCTCGCTGGTCTGCCCAGGGGCCAATGTCGCGCCGCACCCCGGCCCGGTCATCCCGTGCATCAACTCGAACGTGCTGGGCATCGACCTGAGCCAGCCCAGCGTCCTGTTCCATCTGCCGATCCTCGGCATCGGCATCTCGATCCTGGCCATCATCTCGGCCCTGCTCCAGCTGGTCCAGTCGCGGATGGCCCTGCCGCCGGCCACCGAGGGCGTCGACGACCAGAACACCCGGATCCAGCGTCAGACGATGATGTTCGTGCCGTTCATCTCGATCTTCTACGGCGGCTTCCTGCCAGCCGGCCTGTTCATCTACTGGATCGTCTCGACGCTCTTCTCGATCGTCCAGCAGTACCTCATCCTGGGCTGGGGCGCTCTGTTCCCGGCCTTCGGCTGGTACCCGAACTGGGCGAAGGACCATACCCCGCGCTTCCCGGTCGCCATCCCGGCGGCCGATCCCACGAAGCGGGCACCGACCTCGGTGCTCACTGAGACCGACGTGCGAGCCGCCAAGGCGGCCTCGACCGTCCGACCCCGAGAACGAACCGGCCGCAAGGGCCGACGAGGGAGACGACGCTGACATGAGTGCCTATCAGGAATTCACCGGCAAGACCGTCGAGGAGGCCCTGCGCAACGCCCGCGAGGAATTCTCGGTCGGTCTTGACGACCTCGACTTCGAGATCCTTACCCCGGGCAGTCGGGGCGTGCTGGGCATGGGCGCCGAATCGGCCCGGATCGTGGCTGCGCCACGGAATGCGCTCGGCGGGACAGCACCCAAGCGTGAGGCGGCTCAGACCGCTCCGATCCCCCAGACCGAGCGAGACGACCGACCGCCGCGTCGGGATGACCGTCCGGCCCCGGCCCCGGCCCGCGAGACGACCGCCCCGCAGGCGGCCCCGACGACCGACCGACCGCGCGACGATCGACCGCGCGAGGACCGCCCACCGCGCCGGGACGACCGCTCCAGCGGCGACCGACCGCCTCGTCGGGACGATCGACCCCGCCGCGACGACCGCCCGAGACGGAGCCCTTCGACCGACCTGACCGAGCGCGATCGGGCCGAGCTCGCAGCCGCTCGCGGCTCGGTCGCCTCGGAGCGCGCCGAGCTGGATGCCGCGGAGGCCTCGCCCGAGGCCCTCCAGGCCGGCAAGGAGATCCTCGAGAAGCTGATGGAGCTGCTCGACTTCGACGTTCGAGTCGAGGTCGAGACCGGCGACACGAGCCGCCTGAACGTCGTCGGCGACGAGGACGAGAAGGAGGCCCTCGGGGCCCTCATCGGGCGCAAGGGTGAGCGCCTGTCCGCCCTTCAGCACCTGGTCAACCTGATGCTGTCGCGCAAGATGGGCGATTGGACCCGCGTCCTGGTCGATGTCGAGGACTATCGCGGCCGGCGCGAGCGTCAGCTGGTCGAGATCGCTCGGCGGGCCGCCGAGCGCGTCGTCGAGACCGGCAAGATGCTCCAGCTGGAGCCCATGTCGGCCCTCGAGCGGCGTTGGATCCACATCGCCCTGCGCGACAATCCGGACGTCGTCACCCAGTCGATCGGGGAAGAGCCGAACCGGCGGATCGTCGTCCTGCCCCGGGCGTGACACAACCACGGGACGCCATCCGTCCCTCACGAACCCACGCCGATGGGTAAACCGTACCGCTGGCCAAACCGTACCTTGCTGGTAGGATGACCGTCGCACGATGACGACCACGACCGAGACCCAGCTCAGCGCACCGGCCATCGACGCACGTCGATGGCATCTTGGCCGTATCCTCCTGGCCTTCTTGATCGGCGTCCTGCTGGTCGCCGTCGTGACCGCCGGATCGGTCCTGGCGTACGAACAGAACTACGCCGGCAAGGTCGCGGCGGGCGTGTCAGCGGGCGGCGTCAACGTCGCCGGGATGACCCGCGATGAGGCGGCTGCCGCTCTGACCTCCGCGTTCGCCTCGGTCGGCACGGGCACGCTGACCGTCGAGACCGCCAGCGGACCGACCACCCTGACCTACGACCAGCTCGGTCGCCGACTCGATGTCGACGCCATGCTCGACGAGGCGTTCGATGTCGGACGGACCGGCAACCCGCTGGAGCGGGTCGTCGAGGAAGCCCGGACCGCCCTGAACCGCAAGAACGTCGCTCCCCGGATCGTCATCGACCAGGCCATCCTGGCCTCCACGATCGCCGCCCTGGCGGCCAAGATCGACAGTCAACCGAGTGCGGCAGCGGTCACACCCACCGCGGATGGCTATCAGGAAACGCCGGCAGTGTGGGGCCGCGACGTCGACGAGAACGCGATGGTGGCATCCATCTCACAGGCGCTCGCCGCGCCGGACGCCCCGAGCACCCTGACCCTGCCGCTGGCGGTGACCCCGGTCGCCCCGGCCGTGACCGACGTCGACGCGATGATCGCTCGTTCTCGGGCGGACCGGATGGTCGCCCCGGTCCTGCTGGCGCACGGCAAGGACAAGTGGTCCATCCCCGACACGACGGTCCGCTCCTGGCTCAGCTTCGGGGCCTGGCCGGACGGATCGTACGGTCCGCTAGTCGACCCGACCAAGGTCCAGGCTGCCGTCACGTCCCTGTCCAAGAAGATCGACGCCAAGGCCCAGTCGGCCACGTTCTACACCTCCAAGGGCGGCTCGATCGTCGGCGTCAAGCCGGGCAAGGTCGGCCGCAAGCTGAATGTCCCGGGTACGGTCGATGCGGTCCAGGCACTGCTCGTTGCCCGCGCCGGTGAGGGCAAGGACCCCGGGGCAGCCATCGTCCCCGCCCTCGCCCTGGTCCAGCCCGATCTGACCACCGATGAGGCCACCAAGGCGGCGCCCAAGATGCGGGCCATCTCCAGCTGGACGACCTACTACGAGGTCGGCGCCCACAACGGGTTCGGGGCCAACATCTCCATCCCCTCGATGGCCATCAACGGGACCGTGGTGGCCCCCGGCCAGTGGTTCAGCTACTGGAAGACGGTCGGTGACGTCACCCTGGCCAAGGGCTACAAGCTGGGCGGCGCGATCATCGACGGCCACTCGGTCGAGGGCAAGTCGATCGGCGGCGGGATCTGCTCGTCGTCGACGACGCTGTTCAACGCGGCCCTCCGAGCGGGGCTTCAGATGGGCCAGCGGAAGAACCACTACTACTACATCAGCCGCTATCCGAAGGGTCTCGACGCCACCGTCTTCAAGGGCGATGGCGGCGGCGTCCAGGACATGACCTTCCGCAACGACACCCAATTCCCGATCCTGATCCGGACGTACGCTCGGCCGGGGATCGTCCGGTTCACGGTCTACAGCGTCCCGACCGGCCGACACGTCCTCCTCAGCCGGCCGACCGTCAAGAACTACAAGCGCGGCTACACCATCAAGAAGTACGTCACGTCGCTTCGGCCCGGGGCCTACTCCTCGGTGGAGTACCCGGCCGACGGTCAGGACGTGTGGGTCACCCGGACGGTCAAGGATCGGTCGGGCAAGGTCATCCACAAGGAGACCTACTACAGCCACTACGCCCAGATGATCGGCATCATCCTGATCGGCAAGAAGGGCAAGTAGCCGGAGTCCCTTCGTCCGTGGGCGGGGACCGAAAACGCGGCGCACCGCTCAAGGCGGGCGCCGCGTTCCGATTCATGTGGTGGAGATGGGGGAGAGTCGAACTCCCCGTCCAGAACCCTTCGCCAGGGACCACTACGAGCGTGTCCGATGGTTTGTCGTCGACCGCCCGAGCGCCCATCGGCAAGCTATCGGACGGTCCAGTCACGTGTCCCTAGATCGGGCTTGGTCCAGTGTTACGCGACGCTGGCGCTGGACGCATCCTCGCTAGATGACGCTTCCACAGCCCGCGAGGAGGAGGCTGCTTCCACGCTCACTCTACCGCCTAAGCGGCGAGGGCGAGAGTCGACTGGCGGTTGCCAGGTACTTCTTTTTGCCACCTGATTAACGAGGCCTGAGTGGCATCCTCGGCTCGCGCTCCCGGGCAGCTAGACCCTGTCGAATCCACGCATCCCCGTCCAGGGAGTCTACCTCAGGTCCGAGAACTGGCAAGAGGGCACGCCTGACGGGCGGCTCAGCCTCGTCCGCGCGAGACGTCGGCCAGCTCCCGGGCGACGTCGCGGCGCGAGTCGCGATCGGCGATATCACGGCGCCGATCATGGAGTTGCTTGCCCCGGGCGAGGCCGACCTCGACCTTGGCCCGGCCGCGAGCGGTGAGATACAGCTTGAGCGGGACCATCGTCTGACCCTTCTGCTTGGTCCGAGTCAGAAGCTGGGTGATCTCGGCCCGGTGGAGAAGGAGCTTGCGGGTGCGCTTGGCCTCGTGATTGAACCGGTTGCCGGTCTCCCAGGGCGCGATGTGCAGGCCGAACATCCAGGCTTCGCCGCGATCGATCCGGACGTAGGCGTCGGCCAGGTTGACCTTGTGCGCCCGGATCGACTTGATCTCGGTCCCGGTCAGGACGATGCCTGCCTCGAACGAGTCATCGATGGTGAACTCATGGCGCGCTTTTCTGTTGAGGGCGATCGTTTCCTCGCCCATCGCTGGACTCCTCATGGGGGCGGCGCTGGGACGCAGTGTGCGCCAGCTGCTCGCGTGGGGTGGTGGGCGCACGAACGCCGGCCCTCGCGGACCGGCGTTCGAAAGCTTCATCCACCCGCAGGGTGTCCGCTTAGACGGTCATCTCCTGCGAGGTGGTGCAGCTCGTACTGTCTATCACTGCACATCACCTCCTTTCGTTCTCCTCAACCCTAAACGAACCGGTCGGCCAGCGCAAGAGCGAGGGTCAGGCAGGTCCGAGACGAATGATGGCGCTGGTCGGGGACACCCCAAGCTCCTGGAGGGCACGATCGAGGACGGGATCGGCCGTTCCCGAGGCGCCCGGCGTCGCGCTGTCGACGACGATGTCCGGAGTCAGCCCGACGCGGTGGATCCAGCGCCCCTTCGGGGTCAGCCAGCGGTCAACCGTCAGACGGTAGCCACCGCTGTCGTCGGCCAGCTGGAGCCAGACCTGGATCGTGCCCTTGCCATACGACTGGCTGCCGACCAGGGTCGCTCGACCGAGGTCCTGGAGGCTACCAGCCACGATCTCGCTGGCGGAGGCGCTGCCGCCATCGATCAGGACGGCCAGCTGGATGGCCGGGTCGGTCGCGGCCCCTCCCGCAAGAGCGACGGTCGGCGTCCGTGTCCCGCTTGCGTCCTGTTGATAGAAGACCGTCGTCCCGGCCGGGATGAACTGGCTGAGGGCCTTCTGGGCGTCGGTGACGAAGCCGCCCGGATCGCCGCGCAGGTCGACGATGAGCTTCTTGCGCCCAGCGGCCACATCGCTCGCGACCGCCTGTCCGAACTCTTCGGCCGACCGGTCGCTGAAGCCGGCCAGGCGGATGTAGCCCACAGCTCCGTCGGCCAGGGTCTTGGTCTCGACCTCGTGCTGGACGATGACGTCTCGGACGATCGGCAAGTCGAACGGTTTCGGGTCGCTACCGCGCAGGATCTGGAGGGTGACCGTCGTCCCCTTCGTCCCGCGCACCCGGGCGAGGGCCTGGTCCGTGGTCTGACCGTCGACGGTGGTCCCGTCGATGGCGCTGATCCGGTCGCCGGCCAGCAGCCCGGCCTTGATCGCCGGGGCACCCGCGAGGGGCTCGACCACGACCAGCCCGCAGCCGTCGCCGAGGGTGGGACAGGCTCCGCTGCCGGTCAGCCGGCGCGCTTCGAGGGTGGCGCCGATCCCCTCGAACTGTCCCGACAGGCCCTGCAACGAGCGCCGGTATTCGTCCGAGCTCAGGTACGCCGAGAACGGATCGCCGAGGGCCGCGATCATCCCCCGGATGGCCCCCTCGATGAGGACCTTGCGCTCGACCGGCTCGCCGGCGTAGTCCTGGGTGACCGAGCGGTAGACGTCCCAGAACGGCTGGAACGCCGCCTGCTCGTCGGCGGGCGTCCCCGGGGTCGACGACCTGAGGCTGCCCAGGGCGAAGCCCGACACGAACAGGGTCGCTCCCGCGATCAGGCCGATCAGGCCGATGGCCAGCGGCAGGAAGCGGCTCCGCCGGGCCGGGCCGGGCGCCCGGCGGTCATCGGGTTCTTCGGGCGGGTCGGCTTCCTCGACCGGGGCCGGGCTCGGCACGGTCACGGGATCACTTGAGCAGGTAGCTCCGGACCGACACCCACGAACCGAGCACACCGAGCCCTAACCCGGTCCCCACCACGATGATCGTGAGGTCGCGTCCGAGCGCACCGAGTTGCAGCGGCAGGACCTCGAAGAAGCCGGTCATCACCCGGCCCAACGGCTCGGCCCCGAGGGCCAGCAGTCCGAGCGTGATCGCGGCCCCGATCAGCCCGACCAGGGCCCCTTCGAAGATGAACGGCCAGCGGATGAAGGCATCGGACGCGCCGACCAGACGCATGATCTCGATCTCCTCGGCCCGGGCGACGACCGCCAGCCGGATCGTGTTGACGATGATGAACAGGACCACGATGCCGACCAGGGCGAGCACGACCAGCCCGCCGGTCCGGAGCAGATTAGTCACGGTCAGCACCCGCTCGATGAGGTTCTTGACCTCCTGGACCCGCTCGATGCTGGGGTCGACCCGGAGCGACTCGACGACGTTGCCGAAGACCTTCGGATCCTTGAGCTTTATCTGAAGGGAACCGTGGAGCGGGTTCTTGTCGAGCGACGCGGTCAGGTCCTCGCGACCCTGCTGCTTGAGCCGTTCCCGGAAGCGCAGGAGGGCCTCGTTGGCGTTGAGGTACTCGACGCTGGCGACCTCGGGCATCGCGGCGACCCGCGCCTGGAGCGCCTCGATGGCCGGGGTCGTGGCCGAATCCTTGACGTCGGCGACGATCTCGACCTTCTGCTCGACGAACTCGAGACCGGCATTGAGACCGGTCAGCACCACGAAGAACCCGGACAGCAACAGGAGCATGAACACCATCGTGGCTGTCGCGGCAAGGCTCATGACCGCATTGCGCCAGAACCCCTGCCAGGCCCGCCGGAAGCTGAACGCCACGAACGAGATCACCGCCGGTCAGTCCTCACGGTGATACGCGGCGGCCTCTTCGTCGCGGATGATCGCGCCGTCCTCGAGGGCCACGACCCGCTTGCGCAGGGCGGTCACGATCTCGGCGTTGTGGGTCGCCATGAGGACCGTCACGCCGAGCTCGTTGATCCGGAGCAGGAGCTGCAGGATCTCCCAGCTGATCAACGGGTCGAGGTTGCCGGTCGGCTCGTCGGCGATGATCAGGCGCGGATCGTGGACGAGGGCGCGAGCGATCGCCGTGCGCTGCTGCTCGCCACCGGACAGGGTGCCCGGCAGCTGCCGCGCCTGGGCAGTCAGGCCGACCAGGGCCAGGACCCGGTCGACTGCCGGGGCGATCTCACGCGACGGCGTCCCGGTCACTTCCAGGGCGAAGGCGACGTTCTCCCAGACCGTCTTGGTCGGCAGGAGCTTGAAGTCCTGGAAGATGATCCCGATCTTGCGCCGGACCTTGGGCACCTGGCGGCGAGCCAGTCGGGCCAGATCCTGACCGTCGAGGATGACCGCGCCGGTCGTGGCGATCTCATCGCGGATGATCAGTTTGATGAGGGTCGACTTGCCGGCACCCGATGGGCCGACCAGGAAGACGAAGTCGCCCTCGGGTACGACCAGGTCCACGTCGCGCAGGGCGACGTTGCCGTTGGGATAGGCCTTGGTCACGTCGTGCAGGACGAGAACGGCACCGTCGACCGACGACTCGGTCGGGGCCAGACCGACGGGTCGCTGACGATGCGAGCGGGCGGCGGCCCGCAGAGGGGCCAGGGTCACAGCACGACCGAGGGAGACACTGGCGCGAGGCTACCACGCTCCGTCTTCGGGGGCCTTCGGGCTGTCGGTCAGAGCAGGCCGGGTGAGGTCGGGAGGTACCGGCTGAAGTCGGCGAAGGGACGATCCCAGCACAGCAGCAGGGGGAACTCGTCGGTCCGCAGACCGGCGGCAAGGAGCGTCGGCATCAGGCGCAGGGCTTCGCCCGGTGCCCAGATCGCCCGCCCGCCGCGGGCCGTCACCGCGTCGATCAGGTGACCGACGACAGCCTCCAGCAGTTCGCCATCGCGGACCGCGACCGGGCCGACCCGACCGGCCTCACCGGCGTAGCCATAGCCGAGGACCGTGCCGCTGGCGGCCCGGTACAGGAAGCCGTGCCGACCTTCCTGGCGCAGGAAGCGATGATCCTGGGGGTGCTCAGCGCCGAGCAGCTCATGGTCGATGGCGTTGACCAGCTCGGCAAGCTCGCGGTGACCTGACCCGCCGGGCGGGCCACCGGCGATCGTCTCGAACGGGATGGCGACCGCCCCGTCGGGCAAGTCCGGGAACGCCTCGGGCCGAAGGATGTCTCCGCGCAGGTCCACGATCGGCATCCGAGGCGCGATGCCATAGCGGGCATAGAGGGCGGTCGAGATCGGCTGCAGGCTATCGACCGCGGTGCCCAGCATCCCGGCGAAGGACGGTGCGGGCAGGAGCCGTTCGAGGATGGCTCGGCCAAGACCCTGGCCCTGGCCCTCCGGGCGGACGAACAGCATCGACAAGTACCAGATCGGACCGCGCTCGACGGCCGACCCGAAACCGACGATCCGTTCAGCACCGTCGCCGGGCACGGTGGCCACGACGAAGCGATCCGGATCGGTCGCAAGGGTGTGGGCGTGGAGTCGTCCGATCGGGCCGAGCTCGTCCGGTACCTCGGGTCGTCCGAGCGGCCCGAGGTAGTGGTTGATGGACTCGCGCCAGACGCGGGCACACTCGGGCAGATCGTCCGGGCGGGCGGGGCGGAAGGCGGTCCCGATAAGCCCGGCCGGCAGGGCGTTCCGGCGGGCCGTCCTGTGGAGGGTCAAGCGGGCACGCCGGCAGCGGACGCTGGATCGTCCCCGTCATCAGTCGCGACCCGTTCGAGCTCGGCCTGCATGAACGCGTCGAGCTCGCCGTCAAGGACCGCCGTCGTGTTGCTCGTCTCGTAGCCGGTCCGCAGATCCTTGACCATCTGGTAGGGGTGGAGGACATAACTCCGGATCTGGTTGCCCCAGCCAGCCTCGATGTGCTCGCCCTTGATCGCCCGCAGCTCCGCCTCTTTCTCCTCGAGGGCTCGCTCGAGCAGACGCGACCGGAGGACCTTGATGGCCGTCTCCTTGTTCTGCGTCTGCGACCGTTCGTTCTGGCTCTGGGCGACGATGCCGGTAGGCAGGTGGGTCAGGCGGACGGCCGAGTCGGTCTTGTTGACGTGCTGTCCGCCGGCACCCTGGCTGCGGTAGGTGTCGACCCGGATCTCGTCCCAGTCAAGCTCGATCTCGACGTCGTCCTCCGCTTCGGGCAGGACCTCGATCAGGGCGAACGTCGTCTGGCGTCGCTTCTGGGCATCGAACGGGCTGATCCGGACCAGGCGATGGACGCCCCGCTCGGCCCGCAGGAAGCCGTAGGCGTAACGGCCGTCGATCTCGACCGTGGCGCTCTTGATCCCGGCCTGCTCCCCTTCCTGGGAGTCGACCACCTCGCTCGAGAAGCGATGGCGCTCGGCCCAACGGAGGTACATCCGGAGGAGCATCTCGGCCCAGTCCGTGGCCTCGGTGCCACCGGCCCCGGCGACGATCGACAGGATGGCCGAGCCTGCGTCATAGGGGCCGGAGAAGAGGAGCTGGGTCCGGGCCGTCAGGAAGTCCGCCTCGAGGCTGATCGCGCCCCGGTCAAGCTCGGCCACGAGGTCGGCGTCGCCGGATTCGTCGACCAACTCGACCAGGGTGAGGAGCTCCTCCGCCCGAGCGAGAAGGCCTCGCCAGAGCTCGATCTCCGTGCGCAGGCCGTCCGCCTCGCGGAGGACCTTCTGGGCGGTCGGTTGATCGTCCCAGAACCCGGGTTCCTGGGTCAGTGCCTCGAGTCGGCTGACGCGGGCGTCCTTGCCGTCGAGGTCAAAGATGCCCCGAGGTCGACCGGATCCGGGCGGCCAGGTCGCGAATGGCCGAGCCGTCCACCTAGGACCGGCTCGCCTGTGCTTCCTGGAGCAGGATCGGGCGGAGCTCGATGAGCCGCAGGGCGGTCTTGCTCCGGGCGACGACGGGGTTCACGCAGGGACAGTAGCCGTTGTGGGGACAGACGCCGCAATTGCCATCGCAATCCAGGGCGGCGGCGTAACTGCATCCTCGACAATCCCGCTCACATGCGATGAGATCGATGAAGGATGCTTCCTCGGCCTGCTTCACGATTCCCTCTTGTAATGGGCGGGGGAATGGCGAGGAAGTTCGCTCCTCGAAACGGAACGGGCCCCCTCCGAGCCCGGTCCGTCGATACTTGGCCCAGTATACCGGGACAAGGTCTCCACGCCAAGAGGGAGAATGGTCCGGATGGGCCTATCGGCGCGGTTCCGCGAGCTCCCTCGGCGGAACGCCGCCGATCGTTAGGTAGAGGGCGAGCGCACCAAGCTCGTGGGCGTAGGCACGGGCCAGCCGGTTCGGGTCCGATGCGACCGGGCTGGTGGTCGTGGGCGATCCCCAGGCCTCGATCCCGAGGTCGTGGGCCATCCGCAGGATCCGCAGCATATGGGTCGGATCCGAGACGAAGACAGCATCCTCGATCCCGTGCTCGGCCAGGATGCGGGCGACGGCTTCCATCGACTCGAGCGTCGTCCGGCCCCGATCCTCGACCAGGATCCGATCCGCCGGGACACCCCTGGCGATGGCCGATCGGCGAGCGACCGCGGCTTCGGTCGTGCGATCGCCTTTCGCCTTGCCGCCGGTGACGACGAGGTAGCCGTAGTCACCGGTCAGGAACTCGTCGACAGCGTGGTCGATCCGGGCCGCGAAGACCGGCGACGGGCTCCCGTCGTATTGGGCTGCGCCGAGGACGACGACGGCCCCGGCCGGTCGGCGTCCCTCGACCCGCCCCTGGTCCCAGATCCGAAAGACGCCGTAGGTCCCGACGGCGACGACGACCGCCAGTCCGGCCAGGACGAGTCGGGCGAGGTCGCGGATCACCGTGTTCCGAGAGCCACCGGACGCGCGGTCAACGGCCGTGGCACTTCTTGTACTTGAGCCCCGACCCACAGAAGCAGACGTCGTTGCGGCCGATCCGCTGACCCGCCGGCGTGTAGCCGGGACGGAGGGCGCCCGCCGGCTGACCACCGCCGACGACCTCGTCGCCGAGCGATTCGCGGACCGCCCGGACATTCACGCCACTGGGCAGGTTGCGCGCGACCGGTGCCGCCGAGGCCGCCCCGACACCGGCCAGGGGCGGGCCGGGTCGCCCGGTCGCCGCGGGCGCCGCGCCGTTCTCGCCGTCGCCGGCCGTCCCGCGGAGGGCCGCCAAGGTCGCCTCGTCGGGCAGGGCCAGGGGGGTCGGTGGCGGTGGCGTCGGCTCGCGATTGACGGTCACCCGGAAGATGGTGTTGGCCAGCTGGTGGCGGATGAGGTCGCGCAGTTCGGTATACAGGGCGAACGCTTCGCGTCGGAACTCGTTGAGCGGGTCCTGCTGAGCGTAGCCGCGCAAGCCGATCCCCCGACGCATGTCGTCGATCTCGGTCAAGTGCTCGACCCACAGCGAGTCGATCGTGCGCAGCAGGACCAGCCGTTCGATCGTGCTCCAGTCGGCCTCGCCGATCTCCTGCTCCTTGGCATCGAGTCGAGCGTCGACCAGGTCGCCGAGATACTGACGGAGTGCTTCCCGGCCACCGACCTCCCAGAGCGCGTCCTCGCTGGTCTCGGGACCCTCGAGGCCCATCGCCTGGAGCGCGGCGGCCAACCCCTCGAGGTTCCACTCGTCGGGTTCCTGCTCGGCGCAGAACTGGGTCAGCAGCGCGTCGAGCTCCTCGTCGAGGAAGCCCACGATGGTCTCGCCCAGATCCTCGTTGTTGAGGACCTTGTCGCGCTCGGCGTAGATCGTCTCGCGCTGCTTGTTGATGACATCGTCGAACTCGACCACCCGCTTGCGGATGTCGAAGTTGAACCCCTCGACCCGGCTCTGAGCGCTCTCGATCGTCTTGCTCACCAGTCGGGACTCGATGGCCACGTCGTCGTCGAGGCCCATCCGCTCCATCAAGCCGGCGACCCGCTCCGAGGCGAAACGCTTCATCAGGTCGTCGTCGAGAGACAGGTAGAATCGCGACGTCCCGGGGTCGCCCTGGCGCCCGGCCCGGCCCCGGAGCTGGTTGTCGATCCGACGGCTCTCGTGGCGCTCCGTGCCGATGATGTGGAGGCCGCCCGATGCGACCACCGTCTCGTGCTCGGCGTCGCAGATGGCGGTGGCCTCGGCCAGGGCCTCGTCGTAGGTGGCCTTGTCGACCTCGGCCGGATTGAGGCCCTTGCGGTGGAGCAGCTCGCTGGCCAGACCGGCGGGGTCACCGCCAAGCTTGATGTCCGTGCCTCGCCCGGCCATGTTGGTCGCGATGGTCACCGCCCCGGCGCGCCCGGCCTGGGCCACGATCGGCGCTTCTTTCTCGTGGAACTTGGCGTTGAGGACCTCGTGCTTGATCCCGCGGCGCTTGAGCATCTCGCCGAGGACCTCGGACTTCTCCACCGACACGGTCCCGACCAGGACCGGCCGACCGGCCTCCTGCATCTCGCCGATCTCGTCGATGAGGGCCTCGAACTTGCCGTTCTCGGATCGGTAGACGAGGTCCGGCTCGTCGTCGCGGATCATCGGTCGATGGGTCGGGACGGCCACGACCTCGAGCTTGTAGATCTTGCTGAACTCCTCGGCTTCGGTCATCGCCGTACCGGTCATCCCGGCCAGCTTGTCGTACAGCCGGAAGTAGTTCTGGAAGGTGATCGTGGCCAGGGTCACCGATTCGCGCTGGACACGCAGGCCTTCCTTGGCCTCGACCGCCTGGTGGAGACCCTCCGACCAGCGCCGACCGGGCATCTGCCGCCCGGTGAACTCGTCGACGATGATGATCTCGCCGTCCTTGACGATGTAGTCGCGATCGCGCTTGTACAGGGCGTGGGCCCGGAGCGCCTGCTCGAAGTGACGGGCGAGGGTCGGGTCGGCGTCGTACAGGTGGGGGACGCCGAGCCATTTCTCCATCTTGTCGATGCCGGTCTCGGTCGGGCTGACCGCCTTGTCCTTGAGATCGACGAAGAAGTCGCCGCCCTCCTCGGCGCCCTCGGGGCGTCCGACCAGGCGCGGCACCAGCCGGGCGAAGGTGAAGTACTTGTCGGCCGATTCCTCGGCCTGGCCGCTGATGATCAGCGGGGTGCGCGCCTCGTCGATGAGGATGTTGTCGACCTCGTCGACGATGGCGAAGCTCTGGCCGCGCTGGACCCGCTGGTCGAGCTCGACGACCATGTTGTCACGCAGGTAGTCGAAGCCGAACTCGTTGTTGGTGCCGTAGGTCACGTCGGACAGATAAGCCTCGCGGCGCTCGACCGGGCGGAGGTTGACCAGGCGCTCGTCGCTGGTCGGGTAGCCCGGCTCGAAGACGTAGCTCGCGTCGTGGGTGATCATCCCGAGGCTGACCCCGAGGAAGTGGAAGACGGGACCCATCCACTGCGGGTCGCGCCGGGCCAGGTAGTCGTTAACGGTGACGACATGGACGCCCCGCCCGCTGAGCGAGTTGATGATCGCCGCCAGCGGCCCGACCAGGGTCTTGCCCTCGCCGGTCTTCATCTCCGCGATCCGGCCCTCGTGGAGGACCGCGCCGCCGATGAGCTGGACGTCGAACGGGCGCATCGCCAGGGTCCGGCGCATGGCCTCGCGGGTGATCGCGAAGACCTCCGGCATGGCCTCGTCGAGGGCGACCTGGATCCGCTCGTTCTCCTTCTTGCGACGGGCCCGGGCCAGCTCGCGCCGGCGTTCGGCCTCGGGGTGGTGGAGCTCGTCCTCGGACGGTTCGTCGGGCTTGGCGATCTCGCGGATCTCGGCGCGCAGCTCGTCGAACTCGGCCCGCAGCTCGGCATCCGAGAGAGCCAGCAACTCGGCCTCGAGTGCATTCGCCTCGTCGACCACTGGCTGGATGCGTTTGATCTCGCGGTCGTTCGAGTCGACGAACCGGTTCAGGAAGCCAAGCATGGGCAGACAGTATAGGCGAGGACCGTCGGCGACCCTCCGCCGCGACCGAGCGCCTGGGCCGGGCTCAGCCCAGCTTCCAGAAGCCCGTCCCGTAGCCGAGCAACAGCAGGACCAGGGTCAGGACGCCCAATCCGAGCCAGAACAGGACCGACATCGGGGTCGAGGTCGGGTTCATCTCGGGGTTGGTGAGCTTGGGCGCCCGCTTGCCGCGGAGGGCCGAACCCCAGCGCGGTGACTGAAGTCCTTCGCGCCAGTCGCCGTCGTTGGCCGGTCGCTTCTCCAGGCCGCCCTTGCCGTCGGGCTTGTGCAGCTGGAGGGTCATCGGTCGCCCGGCTTGGTGGCCGCGAAGCGGGCGGCCATGGGCGTGGCCCGGATCGGCAGGACCGTGGCAGGAGCGTCGTGATCGTCATCCTCGCGCAGGTCCAGGGTCCGGGCGACGCCGTCCTCCCACATCAACATCTGCTGGGTCAGGGCCACGTCGCTGCTGAACAGGGCGCCGACCGATTCGCCGCGATGGATGCGCTTGATCGCCTCGCCGATCAAGGGCGCGATCGAGAAGGTCTTGATCTTGGCGATGCGCTTGGACGGTGGGAGCGGGATCGAGTCGGTCATGATCAGCTCGCGCAGGCTCGAGTCGCGGATCCGGTCGACCGCGTCGGCCGACAGGACGCCGTGAGTGGCGCAGGCGTAGATCTCGTTGACGCCCTCACGCTCCAGGGCACGGACGATCTCGATGATCGTCCCGGCGGTGTCGATCTCGTCGTCCACGATGACCGCCCGCTTGCCCCGGACCTCGCCGATGACGTTCATCAGCTCGGCCCGATCGAGGTTGCCGACGCGGCGCTTCTCGATGATCGCCAGCGGGGCGTCGAGCAGCTCGGCGAACGCCCGGGCACGCTTGGCGAAGCCCAGATCGGTGACGACGACGAGATCCTCCAGGCGCTTCGTCCGGAAATAGTTCGACAGGATGTGGACGGCGGTCAGCTCGTCGACCGGGATGTTGAAGAAGCCCTGGATCTGGCCTTGGTGGAGGTCCAGGGTCAGGACCCGGTCGGCACCGGCCACGGTGATCATGTCGGCGATCAGCCGGGCCGTGATCGGGACCCGGGGCTGGTCCTTCTTGTCCGAGCGCCCGTAGCTGTAGAAGGGGATGACGGCGGTGATCCGACCCGCGCTCGCCCGCTTGAACGCATCGACCATGATCAGCAGTTCCATGATCGACTGGTTCACGGGATGGCTCGTCGGCTGGACGATGAAGATGTCCTTCTCGCGGACGTTGTCCAGGATCTTGACGAAGATGTTCTCGTTGGCGAACTGGAAGACCTCGGCCTGCCCGAGCTCGACACCCAGGTAGCGGCAGATCTTCCGGGCCAGGTCCGGATTGGCGTTGCCGGTGTAGATGTCGAAGCGGTCCGTATACACGGGCGCCTCTTCTCCGCCGAACTGCGTCACCGGTTCACCTCACGCGGTCGGGCCGTCGCCCGGGGCGTCATTGTCATCGATGGACCCCTGCTCCGCCAGCCCCGTCCGGAAGGCGGCGATGGCCACGACCCGGTCGCCTTCGGCGAGGCGCATCACGATCACCCCGCGGGCCCCCGAGCTGTAGCGGTTGATCGAGTTCGTCTCGGTCCGGATGACCTGGCCGCCGGAGCTGATCAGGAACAGCTCCTCGTCCGCTTCGGTCACTTGCTGGACCGCGGCGACGTCGCCGGTCTTGCGCCCCTCGAGGGCTATCAGCTGGACGCCCTGGCCGCCGCGATGCTTGACCCGGAACTCGGTCAGGGGGACGCGTTTGCCGTAGCCGGTCTCGGTCAGCACGAGCAGATCGGCCTCGGGTTGGACGACGCTCATCGAGATGACCGAGTCACCCTTGCGGGCGAGACGGATCCCGATGACCCCGCCCGCCGGCCGGCCCATCGGTCGGACCTCCGTCTCATGGAACCGGGCGATCTTGCCCAGGGCCGTGGCGATGATGATGTCGTCATTGCCGGTGGCCGTGTCGACCCAGGCCAACTCGTCGCCTTCGCTCAGGGTGATCGCGATGATCCCGCTGGAGCGGACCTTCTCGAACTGCTCGAGCGGCGTCTTCTTGATGATCCCGTGGCGGGTCGCCAGGACGAGATAGGTCCCGGCCTTGAAGTCGTGGAGCATGATCGTGGCCATCGGGACCTCGCCCGAGTCGACCTGGACGCCGGGCAGGTTGATGATCGGGATGCCCTTGGCCTGGCGGCTGGCATCCGGGATCTGGTGGACCTTCGAGGAGAAGACCCGGCCACGATTGGTGAAGAACAGCGCCCAGTCGTGGGTGTTGGCGACGAGCATGCTCTCGACCGCATCCTCTTCACGGGTGACGTGGCCGATGATGCCCTTGCCGCCGCGATGTTGGCGACGGTAGGTATCGACGGGCTGGCGCTTGATGTAGCCGCGCCCGCTGATGGTGACCACGACGTCCTCGTCGGCGATCAGATCCTCGTCGGTCATCTCGCGGCTGGAGTCTTCGACGACCCGGGTCCGGCGCTCGCCGGCGTACTTCTTCTTGAGCTCGGCCAGCTCGTCCTTGATGATGGTCAAGACCCGGCCCGGGTTGCCCAGGATGTCCTCGAGCTCGGCGATGAGCTGGATGACCGCGAGGTATTCCTCCTCGATCTTCTTGCGCTCGAGGGCCGCCAGGCGGGCGAGTCGCATATCGAGGATGGCCTGGGCCTGCAGCTCGGACAGCTTGAAGCGGTCCATCAGGTTGGTCCGGGCGGCCTCGACGTCGCTCGATTCGCGGATCGTCTTGATCACCGCGTCGAGATTGTCGAGGGCGATCTTGAGGCCCTCGAGGATGTGCGCCCGGGCGCGGGCCTTGCCCAGGTCGTATTCCGTGCGGCGACGGACGATCTCGCGGCGGTGGTCGATGTAGTGCTGCAGGACCGCCTTGAGCGAGAGGGTCTGGGGCTGGCCATCGACCAGCGCCAGCATGTTCAGGTTGAACGCTGAGGACATGGCGGTGTGCTTGAACAGGTTGTTCAGGACCTTGTGCGGGTTGACGTCCTTCTTGAGCTCGATGTAGATGCGCATCCCGTCGCGGTCGGACTCGTCGCGCAGGTCGCCGATGCCCTCGATCCGCTTGCCGTTGACCAACTCGGCGATCTTCTCCATCAGAGCTGCCTTGTTCACCTGATAGGGCAGCTCGGTGACGATGATCGCGGTCTTGTTGTTGCGGGTCTCCTCGAAGGCGACCTGGGCCCGGACGACCACCCGGCCGCGGCCGTGGGCGTACATCTCCCGGATCGCGTCGACCGTCTCCATCTCGCCGGTCAACGGGTTGCGCCGAGTCTCATAGCGGTACAGGCTGCCGCCGGTCGGGAAGTCCGGACCCTGGACGTACGAGCACAGGTCGTCGGAGGTCAGCTCGGGAGCGTCGATCAAGGCCACGATCGCGTCGCAGATCTCGCCCAGGTGGTGGGGCGGGATGTTGGTGGCCATCCCGACCGCGATCCCGGTCGAGCCGTTGATCAGCAGGTTGGGGAGCTTGGCTGGCAGGACCGACGGCTGCTGCTGGGTGCCGTCGTAGTTCGGCTCGAAGTCGACCGTCTCCTTGTCGATGTCGGCCAGGATCTCGGCGGAGATATGGGTCAGGCGCGCCTCGGTGTAGCGCATGGCGGCCGCGCTGTCACCGTCGACCGAACCGAAGTTGCCCTGCCCGTCGACCAGCGGATAGCGCATCGAGAAGTCCTGGGCCAGGCGGACCAGGGCGTCGTACAGGGCCACATCGCCGTGGGGGTGGTACTTGCCCATCACCTCGCCGACGATCGCGGCGCACTTGCGATATGAGCTCGTCCCGCTCAGGCCCATCTCGCCCATCGCGAACAGGATCCGGCGATGGACCGGCTTGAGGCCGTCGCGAACGTCGGGCAGGGCGCGGGACACGATGACGCTCATCGCGTAATCGAGATAGCTCACCCGCATCTCGTCCTCGATGCGGATATCCCGGATCTGGCCGATGTCGTCGGTCACGGTCTAGCGTCTCCTCCTGGGGCGGGATCCGAAAAGCGTTCTCGATGGGCGGCTGGACCCGGCAAGCCGGCCTCACCGGCGAAGCGGGCGGCGGTCGCCGCCGCTCGCGAGGTCGACGGCTGGTTCGAATGGCGGCGGATGCCCTCGAGCCGGACACGGATGCGGCCGACGGCATCGGCCGGCAGCTTGGTCAGCGTGTGGCGCAGGACCCACGCTCGATTGCCATCGCCGGTGGTGGCTGCAAGGTCGGCCTGGCGCTCGATGAATGCCATGCTCGCCGCGGGCTCGATCAGGATCATCGAGCGGAGAGCCCAGGCCAGCGCCTTCTGGACGTCCGGCTCGGCGTCGCCGATGAGCTCGCCGAGGAGGTCCAGGCCGTGGCCGGCGACCTCCGCCGTCCGCCCGCCGCGGTGATCGACGAACGGGAGCGTGGCGACCGTGGAACCGACCAGCCGGCGCTCCCAGCGCGACGGCGAGAAGACCAGCCCATCGAGCTCAGCCCAGCGGTACGGCTCGAGGAGGATCCCCCGTCCGTACGGATGGGCCAGCGCATCGACGCTGATCCAGTCGCCCGCCTCGCGAGCGGCACGGCGCAGGAGCTGCCAGGCACGCTCGGTATCGTCGGGCAGGATCCGGTCGAGCAGGCCGAAGGCGAACCAGCGCGGTTCCAGCTGGGGCTCGGCGAACAGGCGGGTGGCGATCTCGAGGAAGCCGGACGTGCCGCCCGTGCCGGTCATCTCGCGAAAGCCGCGTTCGACCGCAGCGTTGAGCGGCCAGCGCACGCCGTAGACGAGGCCGATGCCGGGGGCCACCCGACGGACCCCGGCGAGATACTCGGGGTCGGCCAGGCTGCGAAACCCGTCGGCCAGCGCGTCGGCGAACGCATCCGGGTCCCCGACGAGGTCGGCCAGGCGCCGACCGAGCGCCTCGGCCTCGGGCTTATGAGCGGCCACGAACTCGACCGCTCGGGCGGTGGTCTCGGAGGCGGTGGCTGCGGCCTTCGGCGCGGGTGGTGCCATCAGGTTCGCCGGCGGCGCGGAAGCCTTCGTCGCGACGGCGCTCATCGATCGTCCACCGGTTCGGGCGTGACGACGCCGGCTCGGATCATCGTCCGCGGTCGGTAGCCGTAGCGGGCCTGGAGCTCCTTCTTGCGCTCCTCGTCGGCGGCGAGGTAGACGGCCTGGGCGGCGGCAAGCACGGTCCCATCGGCAGACCGGATCTCGCCGGCGGCATCGACCAGCCTGCGCCGCGATCGGACGACCCAGCCCTCGGCGCGGATGGGGACTCCGATCGGCACCGGTCGGCGGAAGTCGACCGTCATCCTGGCGGTCACGCCCCAGCTCTCCTCGGCAACCAGCGACCAGGCCATCACCTCGTCCAGGATCGTGGCGATGATCCCGCCGTGGGTGATCCCGTGCCAGCCTTCGAACTGGTCGGTCAGGCTGAGCTCCGTCCATGCCCGGCGCTCGCCGAGGTGCAGTTCGAGATGCATCCCGTGGTCGTTGAGCTCACCGCAGGCGAAGCAGTTGTGCGGTTCGAACTCGAACGCGGATCCCGCCGATCGCTCCGCCGGCACCGACGCCGACCCGCGCGTGGGAGCACCGCTCCCGGCGGCGACTTCGAGCGTCGCCCGGTCAGACGTCAAGGTTCTGCACCTTGCGAGCCTCGGTCTTGATGAATTCCTTGCGTGGAGCGACCTTCTCGCCCATCAGCATCGTGAAGATCTCGTCGGCGATCGTGGCGTTCTCGCTGTCGACCCGGAGGAGGGTCCGGGTCGCCGGGTCCATGGTGGTCTCCCAGAGCTGGTCGGCGTTCATTTCGCCGAGGCCCTTGAACCGCTGGACCGACACGTTCTTGACGTTCATCTGCTTGACGATGACGTCGCGCTCCTTCTCGGAGGAGGCGTACTTGGTGACCTTACCCGTGCTTACCCGATACAGCGGCGGCTGGGCGATGTACAGGTAGCCCTGCTCGATGACCTGGGGCATGTGGCGATAGAAGAAGGTCAGCAGGAGGGTCCGGATGTGGGCGCCGTCGACATCGGCGTCGGTCATGATGATGATCCGGTGGTAGCGCAACTTGGCGATGTCGAAGCTGTCGCCGATGCCCTCGATACCGGCCCCCAGGGCGATGATCAGCGGTCGGACGTTGTCGCTGGCGACGATCTTGTCGAGGCGGGCCTTCTCGACGTTGAGGACCTTGCCCCGCAGCGGCAGGATGGCCTGGAAGCGGCGATCGCGACCCTGCTTGGCCGAGCCGCCGGCCGAGTCGCCCTCGACGATGAACAGCTCGCTTCTCTCCGGGTCGCGTTCCTGGCAGTCGGCCAGCTTGCCGGGCAGGCTGAGACCGTCGAGCGCTCCCTTGCGGATGACCAGATCGCGCGCCTTACGTGCCGCTTCACGAGCGCGTGACGCGGTCAGGCACTTCTCGATGATCCGTCGGCCGTCGCCCGGGTTCTCCTCGAGGTACTGGCTGAGACCTTCCGATACGACGGACTGGACCTGGCCCTTCACCTCGGCGTTGCCCAGCTTGGCCTTGGTCTGACCCTCGAACTGCGGTTCGACCAGCTTGACGCTGATGACCGCGGTGAGGCCTTCGCGCACGTCGTCGCCGCTCAGGTTCGGGTCGTTGTCCTTGAGCACGCCGGCCTTGCGCGCCCAATCGTTGAGCGAGCTGGTCAGGGCAGCCCGGAAACCCGTGACGTGGGTCCCGCCATCGGGCGTGTTGATGTTGTTGGCGAAGGCCAGGACGTTCTCGGTGTAGGTGTCGTTGTACTGGAGGGCCGCCTCGACCGACGTGTTGCCTTCCTTGCGCTCGACGTAGATCGGCCGATTCCCGAGCGCCTCCTTGTTCCGGTTCATGTGCCGGACGAACGACATCAGCCCGCCTTCGAAGTAGAACGAGCGCTCCCGGTCGGCGCGCTCATCGACGAAGCGGATCCAGATGCCCTTATTCAGGTAGGCGGACTCGCGCAGGCGCTGGCTGATCGTCTCGAACTCATAGTCGATCGTCTCGAACATCTCGGGGTCGGCCCGGAAGATCGTCGTCGTCCCGTGACGATCGCCGGCCGGGCCGATCTTCTTGACCGGGGTGGTCGGCTTGCCCCGGGCGTACTCCTGGGCCCAGATGTTGCCGTCGCGAGCGCTTTCGACGCGCAGCCACTCGGAGAGGGCGTTGACCACGCTCACCCCCACGCCGTGCAGCCCGCCCGACACCTTGTAGCCGCCGCCACCGAACTTGCCGCCCGCATGGAGGACCGTATGGACGACCTCCATCGCGTCCTTGCCCGTCGAGTGCTTGCCGACCGGCACGCCCCGCCCGTCGTCCTCCACGGTGATCGTGCCGTCGCTGGCGATGGTCACGCTGATCTTGTTGGCGTAGCCGGCCATCGCCTCGTCGATCGAGTTGTCGACGACCTCCCAGACCAGGTGATGCAGGCCGCGACTGTCGGTCGAGCCGATGTACATGCCCGGACGGCGGCGGACCGCCTCGAGTCCCTCGAGGACCTGGATGCTCTCGGCGTTGTAGCCAGCCGACGCGCTCTTGCGCGACGGGCGCTTCCGCTCGACTCCGGCTGCTGGGGTCGGCGGGGCAGCTGCCGGCGCCGCCGCCGCGATCTGGTCGGTGGTTCGCTCGGTCACGCAGGTCCTCCGGTCAGGCGCTCGTACAGACGGCCGAGCTCCTCGTCGCTGTAAAACTCGATGACGATCCGGCCGCCGTGCCGGGTGCGCGCGAGCGAGACCTTGGTCCCCAGGGCTCGGCGCAGGTCTTCTTCGACGCGCTCGGCGTCAGGGTCATCGATCGTTCGCCCGTCGCTCGGCCTCGGAGCGGGTGCACGCAGTCGGCGGGCGAGCTCCTCGGTCTGCCGGACCGATAGACCGCGGGCGACGACGATCTCGAGCAGCGCGCCCTGCTGGTCCGGCTCGAGCCCGATCAGGGCCCGGCCGTGCCCCTCGCTGATCCGTCCGTCGGCCACGGCAGTCTGGACGACCGGTGTGAGCTCGAGCAGGCGGAGCGTGTTGGCGATCGTGGAGCGCGCCCGCCCGACCTTCTGGGCCACGTGCTCCTGGGAGTAGCCGAAGTCGTCGATCAGGCGTCGGTACGCGACGGCCTCATCGAGTGGATTGAGGTCGGAGCGCTGGATGTTCTCGACCAGGGCGAGCTCGAGCTGATGTCGATCCTCAAGCTGACGGACGACCGCCGGGATGCGCGTCCGACCGGCCAGTCGCGACGCTCGCACGCGGCGCTCACCCGCGACCAGCTGGTATCCCTCGAGCGTCTCGGTCACGAGGATCGGTTGGAGGACGCCGTGCTCGGCGATGCTGGCCGCCAGGGCCTCGAGCCCGGCAGCGTCGATCGCACGCCGGGGCTGGTAGGGGTTCATCACGATCCGGTCGAGCGCGATCTCGGTCGGGGCGTCGGGACCGCCGGCCCGGCCTGGGATGAGCGACGCGAGGCCGCGCCCGAGCGCCGTTGGCCGCTCGCCTGGACGCGCGGTCATCGATCCACCGCCGGTCCACCGACGCCGACCGGGATGCCGGACCCGAACGCGATGGTGTCCGCGGTCGGTGGCCTGTCCGAGGCCGACGTCGAGTCTGTTTCGGCTCGCTCGATCTCGCGCCGATCACGCCGGCGGAATTCAGCGGCGAGATCCCGGTAGGCCTCGGCGCCCTTGGATTCAGGTCGATACAGGGCGATCGGCAGGCCGTGACTCGGTGCCTCGGACAGCCGGACGCTGCGCGGGATGACGGTCTTGTAGACCGCTCCTCCGAGATGGCGGCGAACCTCGGCGGCGACTTCCGTTGACAGGTTCGTCCGAGCGTCGAACATCGTCAGGACGACTCCCTTGATCGAGAGGTCGGGGTTGAGATGGTCCCTGACCAGGTTGATGGTGGCGGTGAGCTGGCTGAGCCCCTCGAGGGCGTAGTACTCGCACTGGATCGGGATCAGGACGGCGGAGGCGGCGGTCAGAGCGTTCACGGTCAGGAGTCCGAGTGACGGCGGGCAATCCATGAGGATGTAGTCATAGGCGGCGGCGATGTCCTCCAGGCTCGATGCCAATCGCCGCTCGCGGGCCATGAAGGCAGCAAGCTCGACCTCGGCGCCGGCCAGGGCCACCGATGACGGGATCAGGTCGAGACCGTCGATCCTGGTGTGAATGGTCAGGTCGGTCATGGCTGTCGAGCCGATCACCGCGTCGTAGACCGACTGTCCCACCGAGCCCTTGTCGATCCCGAACCCACTCGTCGCGTTGCCTTGGGGGTCGAGATCGATCACCAGCACCCGCTCGCCCGCGAGGGCCAGATAGGTCGCCAGATTGACCACCGTTGTGGTCTTGCCGACGCCGCCCTTCTGGTTGGCACAGGCGATCGTCTGGCCCATCAGGCCCCCGGTCGAAGGGTGCTCACAAGCACAGATTCTACCATCTGGGGCCTCTTCTCACTCTCACCCGACGCGATGTCCATGTGTCGGCCCATCTTCGCAGCGGGGCCTTCACGACGGATCACCCGGGACGGAGCGACTGACCCAGGCGGATGTTCCACGTGCAACATGGCCGGGCGTGGATCCGAGGATCCAGGCGGGATGCGCCGCGTTTGTTTCACGTGAAACAACCCAGCCGACCGCACGGCCACGGACCGGCCCGACGAAACACGCGCAGCGAACGAGCCGTCCCAGCCTCGACCGACCACGATTGCCGGTTCCGGAGAGGCCTCGGTATACTCGCGGTTGACGTAGCCGCAGCTCGGTCGTCGCGTTTCGATCGCGCATCCGTCGAGCGGCCGGGCACCAGGCCGAGGTTCGACACAGCAGATGCGTCTGACACTCGCTGCCGTCGGCGCCGTGGTGGCGGCGCTCCTGCAATTGACCATCGTGCCGTATCTCCGGATCGGCGACGCACAACCGGATCTGGTTCTCGTGTTCGCCGTCACGGCGACCATCGCCGGCACTGTCGAGGCCGGGTTCCTCTCGGCATTCATCGGGGGCTTGATCATCGATCTACTGGCCCCGCGACCACTCGGGATGACCGCCTTCATGCTGCTGCTGTCCGTTGGGCTCGCGGCCGTGCTCGGACGTACCTTCGATCGGATCCGGTACATCGTGCCGGCCATCGCCGTGTTCCTCGGGAGCATCCTCAGCAGCGTTCTGTTCGTCGTGCTGTACGGCGCGCTCCGGGATCGGATCCCGGTCGTCGATCCAGTCAAGGCGATCCTGCCGGACGCGATCTACAGCACGGCCGTCGCGCTGATCGTGGGTCCGATCGCGGTCGGCCTTCGACGCCGGGCCGCTGAGCGCGAGCGCGTCGCGTGGTAGCCCCGGCGCTGGTCGACGAGCGGCCCGGACGCGAACGCCAGCTCATCCGGTTCATCATCTTCGGGCTCGTCGTGGTCATCGGGATCAGCGGCCTGACCGCCCGGATGGTGTACCTGCAATTCGTGCGCGGGCAGGTGTACCAGGCCAAGGCCGAGCAGAACCGGACCGTCGCTCAGGCCATCCCTTCGACCCGAGGGCTGATCTACGACCGACGGGGTCGACTCCTCGTCTCGAACGAGCCCAGCTACGCGATCAAGGTCCGCCCGTCCGACCTGCCGTTCTCCCAGCGCGACGAAGTGGTCGCTCGCCTGGCGGCGCTGCTCGCGATGGACCAGGCCGACATCAATATGGCGATCAATTCGAACCCGGGATCCCGGTTCGACCTCGTGCGTGTCGCCCAGGGCGTGCCCATGGCCACCGCGAACATCATCGCCGAGGAGCGACTGGCACTCCCTGGAGTGGAGGTCGCCGTCGAAATCGAAGCGGCACTATGTCGACGGACCGCTGATGTCACAGATCATCGGCTACACCGGGGCGATCGACGCCGCCACGCTCAAGGACCTCAAGGATGCCGGCTATCAATCGGACGACCTCATCGGTCGCGCCGGCGTCGAATCATCGTACGAGGAGAGCCTCCGTGGGACCTACGGCCAGGAGACGGTCGAGCGCGACGCGACGGGTCGCAAGCTTCGCGTCCTGACCACGGACCGGGCGGCCCAAGCGGGCTACTCGCTCGACCTGACGATCGACACCAAGGAGCAGAAGCTCGCCGAGAAGGCCGTGACCTGGGCGATGCGCAGGGCCGGACTCAAGCGTGGCGTCATGATCGTGATGAACCCGCAGACCGGCGAGATCCTGGCCCTGGTCAGCCTGCCCACGTACGACAACAACAAGTTCGCCGAGGGGATCAGCAGCAAGGACTTCGCCAAGCTCCTCAAGAACCCCGAGAAGCCGCTGCTCAACCACGCCATCAATGAGCAGTTCCCGCCCGGATCCACCTACAAGCTGGTGACCGGCATCGGCGTCCTCTCGGACAAGAAGCTCGGACTGAACGAGCTGGTCCAGACCAAGGCGTACATCCAGATCGGACCGGATCGGTTCTGGGACTGGAACCACGCCGGTTTCGGTCGGATCGCGATCAAGCGTGGGTTCGCCATGTCGAGCGACACGTTCTTCTACCAGATGGCCCAGCGGCTGGGCATCGAGCGGCTGGCTTTCTGGGCCAGGCAGCTCGGGTTCGGAGCCAAGACCGGGATCGATCTCCCCGGCGAGGTACCGGGTATCGTCCCGGACAACCAGTGGAAGCAGGACACCTTCGGTCAGGCCATCTTCCCCGGCGAGGTGCTCCAGGCGGGCATCGGCCAGGGCTATGACACCTCGACACCGCTCCAGATCCTCAACGCTTATGCAGCGGTCGCCAATGGGGGCAAGCTCTATCAGCCCCAGGTCGTCCGCGACATCGTCGATGCTGACGGCACGGTCGTCCGTCCGTTCAAGCCGATCCTGCTGCACAAGATCAAGACGTCGGCCGAGATCCTCAAGACGATGCGCCTCGGAGCCCGCGAGGTCGTCACCAGCGGACACACCTTCAACTTGAGGGACGAGCCGATCGTGATCGCCGGCAAGACCGGGACGGCCGAGTTCGGCGTCCGTGACTCGAAGGGCCGGCTGCCCTTCCACAACTGGTTCGTGGCCTTCGTGCCCAAGAACAAGAACGTCGCCCGGCCCGACTCCGAGCTCGCGGTCATCGGCTTCGCCTACGACTCGAACACGGTCGGCAATACCGCCACCGAGATGGTCAAGTACTACCTGCAGCTGCATTACAACGTCCGAGTCGACCTGCGTCGGACGGACCTTCTCCGTCGCGGCAACTTCTACGGCGGGAACTGATGGGCGTCCTGAAGGCCGAACCGGCCCGCGCCCAGGACTGGGCGGCTCGCTCGGTCGGTGCGGCGTGGCGCGCGTTCGACTGGCAGATGCTGATCTTCGCGATCCTGTTGACCGGGGTCGGCATGGCCATGGCCTACAGCAACACGATCGCCGCCGGCGACGCCGTCTTCGACCCGGGATCCACCTTCGCCCGTGGGCTGGTCTGGTGTGCGCTTGCCACGGTGGCTTTCGGCCTGGCGACGGCGTTCGACTACAAGTGGCTGCGGACCTTCGCCTGGCCGCTCTACTTCGTGAACCTGGGGTTGCTCGCGGTGACCCTCGTGATCGGCGACGGGATCAGTGGCGCTGCCCGCTGGATCGCCCTTGGGCCGTTCCAGTTCCAGTTCAGCGAATTGGCCAAGATCCTGATGATCATCGTCCTGGCCAACTACCTGGCCAGCCGCCACGAGAAGCTCGGTTCGATCTGGACGATCCTGGGGGCCTGTCTGCTGATGGTCCCGGCCTGGCTCCTCGTGCTTCTTCAGCCGGACCTCGGGACCTCGCTCGTGCTGGGCGGGATCCTGGCCGGGATGCTGTTCATGTCCGGTTCGAGTCTGCGCTGGCTGGCCGTCCTGGGCGGCCTGGTCATCGCCGCCGTCCCGTTCGCCTGGACCTACCTCCTGCGCGACTACCAGAAGCAACGGCTGCTCAGTTTCCTCGACCCATCGGCGGATCCCCAGGGCTCCGGCTACCAGCTCCTCCAGAGCCAGATCGCCGTCGGTTCCGGGGGCCTGCTGGGCAAGGGGCTCACCAACGGCACTCAGAACCAGCTCGATTTCCTGCCCGTCCAGACGACCGACTTCGTGTTCGCCTTGCTGGCCGAGGAGCTCGGCTTCGTGGGCGCAGTCCTGGTCTTCGGGCTGTTCCTCGCCCTCGTCTGGCGGATCCTGCTGACGGCCTGGCGCTCCCAGGATCCGTTCGGCCTGGGGATCGCCTCCGGCGTGGCCTCGATGCTCCTGTTCCAGCTCATCGTCAACGTGGGCATGGTCATCGGGATCATGCCGATCACCGGGATCCCGCTGCCATTCATCACCCACGGCGGCGCGTCCCTGATCAGCATCGCGATCGGACTCGGGATCCTGCAGAGCGTGAACATCAGGCAGACCCGCGCCGAGTGGTGACATGATTCCGGGCCGTGCTGCGCGCGGCGGCCGATACGCCCGACGAGGTGGCCTATTCCCGGCGTCACGGCGACTCCCTACCTAGCGCCGGCGGAACAGGCCCCGACGCTGATCGTCGACCGGTGCGCTTCGGCGGCGACCGGCTTTGCGCAGCAGGGCGTCGACCTCCTCGCGGTAGGTCCGGCCGATGGCCATCCGGTCCAGCCACTCGAGATACTCGAGATCCCGGCGAGCGACCTCGCCCAGTGACCAACCGGAGTAGCGGCCGAAGTTGAGGACGGTGCCCGACGGGTTCCCGGGCGGCGGGCCGGCCGCCCCTTCGCCATCGGCCGTCCGCATCCGGCTCGGGTCGTAGCCACCGCCGACCGTCGAGCGGCCGCTGGTCCAGTCGCGTGACACGGTCTGGGGCCGGAGCGGCTGGCCCGAGGCGTCGGCCCGGGGCGCGGACTCGGCGGAGCCGCCGGACGCCGGGGTTTCGGAGCCCGGCGACGGCCCTGCGGCCTGCGATGCCGCCCCTGGGACCGGCCCCGCGGACCGCTCCTCCACCGCGGAGGGCCCGCCATCTGCCCCGAGCCGTTCGCGCAGGGCGCGCTCGCGGTCGTGGGCGGCCCGCCGGAGCGGATCGCTGAGGAGCTCCATCGCGGCGTTGATCTCGATCATCCGAGCGGCGGCCTCGGGCCCCGGGGTCACATCCGGGTGGTTCATCCGGGCCAGCCGGCGATAGACGACCTGGATGATCTCGTCGTCGGCCGCCGGGTCGATCTGGAGGATCTTGTACGGATCGGACGGCTGCGGGTCGCGGCTCATCGACCCGCCCGGCTGACTGGGCTGACTCGGCTCATCGGACCGACTCCGCGCCGACCTCCGCCGCGAAGCGGGCGCCGGCGGCCTCCATCGCGTCGATCTGATCGGGGCTCCAGGCGCGATCGCCGTCCGCGCTGCCACCGATCTCGCTGGCGCGCCGGAAGAGGTACTTGAACACGTCGCGCAGGCCGGCCGTGACCGGCAGGGCGAGGATCGCCCCGAGCAGACCGAAGATCGCGCCCCCGATGACAAGCGCGGTGATGACCATGCTCGGGTGGAGGTCGATCGCGTCGCTCTGGATCTTGGGTACCAGGAAGTTGTTCTCGACCAGCTGGATGCCGAGATACAGGAGCAGGGCGGCGAGGGCGGCCGCGGGCCCGGCGGTGAGTCCCAGGAGCACCGCGGGGACGGCCGAGATGATCGGCCCGATGATCGGGATGAGCTCGCCCAGTCCGGCGATGATCGCCAGCAGGACAGCGAAGCGGCCGAAGATCGGATCGACCAGGAAGCCCAGGACGGTCAACCCGATGAACGACCCAAGGCCGACCACACCGCCCAGGATGATCTGCCCGCGGAGCCACTTGCCGAAGACCTCGTGGACGATCCCCACGATCGCCCAGGTGTCCCGCCGCCAGGCCGCCGGGAGCGCTCCGTCGAGGCTATCGCGCAGCTTCGGTCGGTCCTTGAGCACGAAGAACAGCCAGGCCGGCAGGATGAGGTAGCCGAAGATCGAGGTCACGAATGATGCGGCACCGTTGATCAACGGCTGGAGGAAGCTGATGTCCAGGTGGTGGACCGCGTCGAGAGCCGCGGCGACGGCGGCATCCGCCACCGTCCGGATCTCCGACGGCAGGCCGAACCGGTCGTAGAGCTCGTTGATGTGGTCCAGCTGGTACTGGATCTGCATGAGGATGACCGGCAACTCGTCGGCGAAGGTCGCGATCTGGTGGACCAGTGGCGGGATGGCGATGGCCAGGGCCAACCCGACGACTCCGATCACGATCAGGTAGACCAGCAGGACCGCCAGCGCGCGCCGCACCCCCAGCCGAGCGAACCGCTCGACCAGCGGATCCAGCAAGTAGGCGACGAGGAGGCCGACGACGAACGGACGGATGGCGGAGCCGGCGGCGAGCACAGCGACGGCCAGCAGGATCACCGCCGCGATGAGCACCGCCACGCGCGGCGTGGGCGCGGTCAGGCGGGTCATCCGGGTGGGAGGCGCGGCCGTGGCCACTGCCGGTTCGGCACTCGGTGCGGCCGTTCGGGCCCGAGCGTCGTCGTCCATCGTCGGTCAGACTAGCAGACGTGATCGACCGCCCCGACGGGTCGCCTGACGAGCCCCGCCAGCGCTGGCGGATCGTCTTCGCCCGGAACGCGCCGGTGCCCGGCCCCCGAACGGACGACGTCGCGGCCTGGGCCGATGCCCTCGCTCCCAGCCGACTCCCGATCGCTTACAGCCTGGGCAAGACCCCGCGACCGCGGCTGAACATCGCCGCCCCGTTGCCGAGCGGCGTCGCCGCCGAGGCCGAGCTGGCCGACCTGGTCCTGACCCAGCGGCTGACCATCGCCGACGTCCGCCGACATCTCGATGGGCATCTACCCCCTGGGCACCGGCTGGTCGACCTGTTCGACGTATGGCTCGGGGCACCCGCGCTGACGGCTCAGCTGGCCGCCGCCGACTACCGGGTCAGCATGCTGCCTGCCACAGCGACGGAACTGGGCGCCGGGTGTGCCTCGCTCCTGTCCGCGGTCGGCCTCGAACGCTCTCGTCCGAAGGGAGACGGTCGGACGGTGGCCTACGACCTTCGACCGCTGATCCTGGACCTGGTCGCGACCGAGCCAGGCTTCCTCCGGATGCGACTCCGTCAGGCCCAGGACGGGCCAGCCGGACGGCCCGAGGAGGTCGTCCTGGCGCTGAGCGAGACGCTCGGGCGGCCGCTCGAGCTTGGCCAGACCGTCCGCGAACAGCTCCTCACGGTGGACATGCTCGAGGCCGAGCCGACGCCGCTCGGTTGACGCTCGAGCGTGCTCGCCGTACCATCGGTGTTCGCGTCCGACACCGGTCGGCGTGTCAGCCTGTCCCTGACAACCCCTGAGGATCCATGTACGCAGTCATCGAGACCGGCGGAAAGCAATATCGCGTCGAGGTCGGCACCCAGCTCGAGGTCGAGCTCATCGATGCCAAGGCCGGCGACACGGTCACGATCGAGCGCGTCTTGCTTGTCTCCGACGGCGATACGGCCACGATCGGCCACCCCGTCGTGACCGAGGCCAGCGTCAGCGCCGAGGTCATCCGCCAGGAGCGCGGGACCAAGGTCATCTCGTTCAAATACCGGCCCAAGGCCCGCCGCCGGGTCAAGAAAGGGCACCGCCAGGAGCTCCACGTCCTGCGCATCGCCGACATCGTCCTGAACGGCAAAAGCGCTGCCGAGTCGGTCAAGAAGGCCGAGACGGCCGCCAAGACCGAGCGTCAGCGCCTCGAAGAAGCGGCTCACCGCCAGGCCGCCGAGGATGCCGCGCTCGCCGCCAAGCTGGCTGCGGCCAAGGCGCCGACCGCCAAGGCCGAGTCCAAGGCGACCGGCGCCAAGACCGAGACGAAGGCTACGGCCAAGACCGCCACCACCAAGAAGCCCGCCGCCGCGAAGCCCGCGGCCGATGCCCCGGCCAAGAAGCCGCGCGCCACCAAGAAGGACGAGTAGACCCCCGATGGCACACAAGAAAGCCGGCTCGAGCTCGAAGAACGGCCGCGACAGCGTCGGCCAGCGCCTGGGCGTGAAGGTCGGCGACGGCCAGCTCGTCCCCGCCGGCTCGATCATCGTCCGCCAGCGCGGGATGACCTTCCTGTCCGGTGAAGGCACCGGCCTGGGTCGTGATTACACCGTCTTCGCCACGGTGACCGGCAAGGTCCGCTTCGAGCATCAGACCAAGTCCAAGAAGCGCATCCGCGTCGAGGCCGTCCCGACCGTCGCCGCCGAGGCATAGCCTCCACACCAAGCAGCACAGCCGACGACCACCGGCGGGCAGACGACCCGCTCGGACGGCGCCGGAGGAGAGAACCGAACGTGAAGCCCGACATCCACCCCAAGTACTACCAGGCCAAGGTCCACTGCGGATCGTGTGGCATCGAATTCACGCTCGGTTCCACTCGGCCCGAGCTGCGCGTCGACGTCTGCAGCAACTGCCACCCGTTCTTCACGGGCAAGCAGACGATCATCGACACCGCCGGCCAGGTCGAGCGCTTCCAGAAGCGCCTCGAGCGTTCTGCGCGGGCGTAGTCCCGACCACGCGCCATCGGCCGGTCCCGGCTTCGTGAGCCGGTAGACTTCCCCGATGGCGCGCTACACCTACGGCGGACAGGCCCTTATCGAGGGCGTCCTGATGCGCGGTCGCGACGCGATCGCGGTCGCCTTCCGGAGTCCCGAGGGCGGCATCGTGTGGCAGACCGAACGGCTCGATGCCGGTTTCCACGGCAGCCGCTGGGCCAGATTGCCGTTCATCCGCGGTCTCGTCGTCCTGTACGAGACCCTCGTCGTCGGCACCCGCTGGCTCGTCCGCTCTGCGTCGCTGGCGGCGTCCGAAGAGGGCGTCGAGCTCGGCCGGAGTGCCGTCGCGATCATGCTCCTGGTCACCCTTGCGGCCGGGATCGGGGTCTTCTTCCTGTTCCCGCTGGTCATCGCTAGCATCACCACCGCCCAGATCGACAACGGCCTCGTCCAGCACCTCGTCGAGGGGTTGATCCGGGTCGTCATCTTCATCGGCTACCTCCTGCTGATCGCCCAGGCCGGCGACGTGAAGCGAGTCTTCCAGTACCACGGCGCCGAGCACATGACCATCCACGCCCTCGAGGCCGGGGATCCCCTGACCACCGCCGAGGTTCGCAAGTACCCGACGGCCCACCAGCGCTGCGGGACGGAGTTCCTGGTCGTGGTCATCGCCCTGTCGATCATCATGTTCAGCCTGGTCGGGCGACAGACGCCGGTGATCATGGTCCTGAGCCGGATCGTGCTCATCCCGGTCATCGCGGCGGTCGGCTACGAGCTGCTTCGGTTCGGCGCCCGGCACCGGGCCAACCCGATCGTCCACGCCGTGATGCTGCCCGGCATCTGGGTCCAGAAGATCACGACCCGTCAGCCCACCGACGACATGATCGAGGTCGCCATCGTGTCGATGGAGCAGGCCTTGGTCGCCGATGGCGAGACCATCCCCGAGGGCAGTGCCACCTTCGCCCGCGAGCCGCTGGCCGACGCGGAAGCCCGGATCAAGGCGCAACTCGCCGCCGATCAGGTGGCTGAGGCGGGCGCGGGCGCGGTCGGAGGCCCGGTCGCGGATGCCCAGCCCGAGGCCCCACTGGTCGAGACCGAGCGGCCCCTCCCCGACGCATGATCGAGGGCAGGCTCCGCGAGGTGGTCGCGCGCTACGAGGCGGTCCAGGAAGAGCTTTCCCGCCCCGAGACGTCGACCGACCCTGAGGCCATCCGACGCCTGGGCCGGGAGCTGTCGCGACTGGAACCGGTCGTGTCGGCGGTCCGTCGCCTGGAGTTGACCCGGGCCGAGCTCGAAGGCGCTCGTGAGATGCGCGACAGCGAGACCGACGACGAGCTCCGGACGATGGCTCGCGACGAGGTCGCCCGACTCGAGGAGGACGAGACCCGTCTCATCGAGGAGCTCAAGGTCCTCCTCCTGCCCCGGGATCCGGCCGATGACGGCAACGTCATCATGGAGATCCGGGCCGGCGCGGGCGGCGAGGAAGCGGCCCTGTTCGCCTCCGAGCTCCTGCGGATGTACCTCCGCTACGCCGAGCGCCATCGGTTCTCGGCGGATCCCATCTCGCTCAACGAAACGGGCATCGGCGGGCTCAAGGAGGCCATCGTCGAGGTCAGCGGGGACGGCGCCTTCTCGCGACTCAAGTTCGAAGGTGGTGTCCACCGCGTCCAGCGCGTCCCGGCCACCGAATTGAGCGGTCGGATCCACACCTCCACCGCGACCGTGGTCGTCCTGCCCGAGGTCGAGGAGAACGAGATCGTCATCGACGAGGAGAAGGACCTCCGGATCGAGGTGAAGCGCTCGTCCGGACCCGGGGGCCAGTCGGTCAACACGACCGACTCGGCGGTTCGGATCACCCACTTCCCGTCGGGCCTGGTGGTCGAGATCCAGGACGAGAAGAGTCAGCACAAGAACAAGGCCAAGGCCATGTCCGTGCTCCGGGCGCGCCTCCAGGACCTCGAGCTCCAGAAACAGCGGGCGGAGAACTCGGCAGCTCGCCGCTCGATGATCGGAGCGGGCGATCGGTCGGACAAGATCCGAACCTACAACTTCCCCCAGGATCGGGTCACCGACCATCGGATCGGGATGGACCTGTCGAACCTGCCTCGGGTGCTCGATGGCGAGCTCGACAAGCTCATCGACGCCCTGATCACGACCGACCAGGCCGAGCAGCTTTCGGCCCTGGTCGAGGCAGCCGCCGACAGCCCGCCCATCGGCGGCTCCGGCCACCGGACGTAGGCCGGCGATGCCTAGCGTGCTCGACCTGCTCCGACTCGGGACCGATCGCTTGACGGCGTCCGGGTCTGAGAGCCCACGACTCGACGCCGAGCTCCTTTTGGCCCGGATCCTGCGGACCGATCGGACGTCCTTCGCGGCGCACCCCGAGACGCTCGTCGGCGATGCCGCGGCCGCCACCTACGAGGCCGATCTGGCCCGGCGCGAGCTGGGCGAGCCGATCGCCTACATCCGAGGCATGCGCGAGTTCCACGGCCTTGCCTTCGCGACCGACCCGCGGGCACTCATCCCCCGACCGGAGACCGAGCAGGTCGTCGACCTGGTCGAGGGCGAGGTCGTCGAGCGGCTGTTAGCCGCGCCGCGGCCGCCCGGGACGCCCCCGATCCGGATCGCCGACGTGGGCACCGGCTGCGGCGTTATCGCGGTGTCCCTGGCGGTCGCCCTGCGCAAGCGCCGGATGCTCGGCGAGACGCGCCTCCTGGCGACCGACATCTCGCCCGAGGCGATCCAGCTCGCCCGCGAGAACGCGGTGGGCCACGGCGTCGCCGATCGGATCGAGTTCGCGATCGCCGACCTGCTTCCAGTAGACGGGGATCTTCTCGATGCGGTGGCCGCGAACCTGCCGTACGTGGCCAGCGGCGACCTCGATTCGCTGTCTGTCGCCCTGTCCTTCGAACCGCGCGGCGCCCTTGACGGTGGGCCGGATGGGCTGGGCGTCATCCGCGACCTGCTCGACCGGCTGCCGCGGGTCCTTCGGGCGGACGGTGTGGCCGTCCTCGAGATCGGCTCCGACCAGGGTGAAGCCGTCGCGGCCGAGGTGGCGGCGCGGATGCCCGGCTGGTCGTGCGAGCTGCTGCTCGACCTGGCTGGGCTGACCCGGATCGCCCGCATCGAGCATGGTCCGGCCCGCGTCGAGCGCGAGCGAGCTGCCGCCGAACCGGCGTTCTGAGGGTGACCGACCCGCGGTTTCCGATCCGATTGCTGGCGCTCGACCTGGACGGGACGCTGGTGGAGCCCGACCTGGTCATCCGACCCAGGATCCGGGCGGCGATCCAGGAGGCGGTGGGGCAGGGAGTCCGGGTCGTCATCGCGACCGGCCGGATGCCGACGAGCACCCAACCCTTCGCGCTCGAGTTCGGCCTGACCGACCCGATCATCGGCTACCAGGGCGCCCTGGTCCGGGCGATGCCGGGGCCAGGTGGCGGGATCGGTCGGATGGTCTATCACCGCCCAATGGCGGCGGAGGCGGCGCGCGAAGCGATCCGCTGGACGCGCGCCAAGGGTTTCGCCCCGCACATCAACCATCTCGAGCGCTTCATCATGCCCGCCGGCGACCCTCGGACCGACGACTACTCGGCATTCCTCGGCGCCCGGGCGGAGGTGGTCCCGGACCTCGAGCGGTGGGTCCGCCACCCGGTGTCCAAGGTGCTCGCGGTCGGCGAGGACGGCCGGCCGCAAGAGGTCCTGGCGGCGGCGCGGGCCCACTTCCACGGTCTCGCCGAGGTGACCGTCAGCCATCCCCAGTTCCTCGAGTTCCTGGCGCCGGGCGTGTCCAAGGGGCGGGCTTTGGCCAACCTGGCCCGTCGCTTCGGGATCCCGCTCGAGCAGACGCTGGCCATGGGCGATCAGTTCAACGACTTCGAGATGATCGCGCTGGCCGGTCACGGGGTGGCCATGCCGTCGGCGCCGGCCGCCGTCCGAGCGGCCGCCCGCTACATCGCCCCGCCGCTCGAGGACGAGGGCGCCGCGGAGGTGATCCGGGCCCTGGTCCTGGGCGGATCGGCGTCGGCGCGGAACGTGAGCCTGCTGCTGCCCGGCGGCGCGGCCCGGTGACGGGCTTCGGCCGGGTCCGACCGTGACCACCCGGATCGTCCCGGATGACGCGGCGGGTCGCGCGACCGCGATCGAGGCGCTCCGGCGCGGAGAGCTCGTGGCACTGCCGACCGACACGGTCTACGGCATCGGCGTCGCCCTCGACGCGAAAGGCGGGCTCGAGCGCCTGTTCGCGGCGAAGCAGCGACCGCCCGACCGGGCCGTCGTCCTGCTCCTGGCCGACCATCACCAGGCCGGCGACCTGGCGGAGCTGTCGGCCGCGTTCCACGTGTTGGCGGCCGCGTTCTGGCCGGGTGGCCTGACCCTGGTCGCGCGCCAGCGCACCGATGTGACCTTCCCGAGGGCACTGACCGGTGGAGCGTCGACGATCGGTCTTCGGCTCGCCGCCCACGACTCGTCTCGGGCACTCGCCGCGGCCCTCGGCCCATTGCCGGTGACCTCCGCCAATCGATCCGGCGAGCCGGCTGCCACTGACGCGGCGGGGGTGCTCGCCAGCCTCGGCGACGCCACCGACCTGACCGTCGTGCTCGATGGCGGACCGGCCAAGGTCGGGACCCCGTCAACGGTCGTGGATTGCTCGGTCGACCCGCCTCGCCTGCTCCGCCCTGGGGCCATCGCTGCCGAGGTCCTGTCGTCGGTCCTCGAGGACGCCGACCTCCCACCGCTGATCGTCGAGTAAGCCCCGAGCCCGATCGCCCCAGCGACCCGGCCGCCACCGCCACCCGCAACGTCCCCGGCACGTCCGGCGACCCGCGGCGCGGTTCGGTTGTGGGACCATGGCCCCGGCTGACCGCGCGACCAGGGTCGATCCGCGGACGCCGACCATCGAGGGATCCCGATGACCATGACCGCCCCTACGGGACTCGCCTGGGCCCCGATCGCCGACGTCGATCCAGAAGTCTGGGAGGCGATGCTCGGGGAGCGTCGCCGCCAGCATGACAAGATCGAGCTGATCGCCAGTGAGAACTACGTCTTCGGGGCCGTCATGGAGGCTCAGGGCAGCTGGTTGACCAACAAGTACGCCGAGGGGCTGCCCGGCAAGCGCTACTACGGCGGCTGCGAATTCGTGGACATCGTCGAGCGCCTCGCCCAGAAGCGCGCTCTGGAGCTGTTCCCGGGCGCCGAGCACGTCAACGTCCAGCCCCACTCGGGGGCCCAGGCCAACATGGCCGTCTACCTGAGCACGGTCAACCCGGGCGACCGCGTCCTCGGCATGAAGTTGGACCAGGGCGGCCATCTGACCCACGGTATGGCCCTCAACTTCAGCGGCCGCTTCTTCGACGTCCACGGCTACGGGGTCAGCCGCGACGACGAGCGGATCGACTACGACGCCCTCGAGCTGCAGGCCGGCCAGATCCGGCCGAAGCTCATCATCGGTGGGGCCAGCGCATACCCTCGGATCATCGACTTCGAGCGGATGGCCGACATCGCCCACTCCGTCGGCGCCCTGCTCTGGGTCGACATGGCTCACATCGCCGGGCTTGTCGCGGCCGGCCTCCACCCCAGCCCGTTCCCCCACGCCGACCTGGTCACGACCACCACCCACAAGACCCTTCGGGGCGCCCGTGGCGGGCTCATCTTCAGCCGGATGGAGCTACCTGCGACCGCCGATCCGGCCGACTATCCGATGGTCAAGCCGAACCTCGCGGCGACCATCGACCGGAGCGTCTTCCCGGGGGTCCAGGGCGGACCTCTCGAGCAGGTCGTGGCGGCCAAGGCGGTCGGCTTCAAGCTGGCCCAGACCGACGAGTTCCGCGACTACCAGGTCCAGGTCCTGGCCAACGCCCGGGTGCTGGCCGAGACCCTTGCCGGCGAGGGGATGCGCCTGATCAGCGGCGGCACGGACAACCACCTCATCCTGGCCGACGTGACCTCATTCGGAGTCACTGGCAAGGAGACCGAGCACATCCTCGACGAGATCGGGATCACCGCCAACAAGAACGGCATCCCGTACGACACCAACCCGCCCAATATCTCGTCGGGCATCCGGCTGGGCACTCCGGCGACGACCAGTCGCGGCTTCGCCGAGGCGGAGATGCGCGATATCGGCCGGATCATCGTCGAGGCCATCCGTCGCCGGACCGATCCGGCGGCCCAGGCGCGTCTGGCCGAAGAGGTCGCCGGGATCGTCGCCCGCTTCCCGGTCCCGGGGTTGACCCAGGCCTGATGTCGTTCATCCCGGGTGTCGGCGCGATCGGCCCGGCCTTGGTCGTCGCATTCCTCGCGGCCGCCCTGCTCGCCCTCGGACTGACCCCGCTGGTGCGTCGGTTCTCGGAAGCCTTCGGACTGGTCGATCAACCCGATCCGCGCCGGGTCAACACCCGACCGGTGCCGCGCGGCGGGGGCCTCGCCGTCGTCGGGGCGTTCCTGCCGGTGGCCATCGCCGTGGTGGTCATGGTCGACCGCGGGGCCGTCGACTCGGTGGCCATCCCCAGCTCCGTCCATCCGTCCGAGCTCGGTGCATTGCTGGTCGGCGGACTACTCGCAGCGGCGATCGGCTTTCTCGACGATGCCCTCCAGATCCGGGCGCGCTGGCAGTTCCTGGGTCAGATCGCGATCGCCCTCATCGCCGTCGGCGGCGGGGTCATCGTGGACACCGTCGCCAACCCGTTCGGGCCGAGCCTCATCCAGCTCGGAGAAGTCTTCGCGGTCGCGTTCACCGTCCTGTGGATCGTCGGGATGCTCAACAGCATCAACTTCATCGACGGTCTCGACGGGCTGTCGTCGGGGATCGCCTTCATCGCCGCGGTCACACTGGGCCTGATCAGCCTCACCACCGTGCTCGGCCAACCGTTCATCGCCATCCTGTGCTTCGTCCTGGCGGGAGCGCTGCTGGGGTTCCTGCGCTGGAACTTCCACCCGGCCTCGATCATCCTCGGCACGAGCGGGGTGCTGTTCATCGGCTACACCCTGGCAGTGCTGTCGATCCTGGGGACGGCCAAGGTCGCGGTGGCCCTGCTGGTCCTCGGGGTGCCGATCATCGATACCTTCTGGATCATCGTCCGGCGGCTGGCCAACAAGCGCTCGCCGTTCACTCCGGACCGCGGTCACGTCCACCATCGCCTGCTGGACCTGGGCCTGAGCCACACCCAGACGGTCCTGCTGATCTACGCCATCACGGGGGTGCTGGCCGCCCTGTCGTTCGTGCTCTCGGGGGCCGGGCAGCTGTATGCGTTCATGGGCGTCGTCTTGGCCTCGGGCATCGTCCTGTTCCTGTTGACCGGTCGGGAGCACGTCCAGGAGGACCTGGAAGCCGACACCTACGACCAGCCGGGCCCGCCGTCGTAAGGTCTTCGCGAGGGCCATGCCCGGTGCGATCGGGCACCGCAGGTCCTACCCTATAGGTACCCCCCGGGACGATGCGGTGCTAGCATCGACCGGAGACCGCTCGCGTGCCCCGGCGGCCGGTCTGTGGGGACCCATGACCGATCAACTCATCCTTGCCGTCGTCGCTCTTGTCGTGCTCCTCGTGGCCGTCTTCGAGGTCGAGGAGACATGGCGCTGGCGCGGCTCGGAGAACCGTCCGCCGTCGCGCTTCCGGATCGTCCGCTTCATTCGACGCGCCGTGGGCGGCTTCCTCGCGATCGTCACCCTGCGCCGCTCGTCAGGCCGTCACACCTCGAAGTCCGATCCGGTCCCGATGGCATCCGAAGATGTCGCCCGGCGTCTGGGCATGGCCGATCAGAACGGACCGGTCCACATCTCGCCAGAGCGGATCGTCGTGTCCGGGGCGCGCTCGGTCGAGCGCATGCCGGCTGCCGTGCCGGTGGTCGTCACCCCGCCGATCCCCACGCCGAATTCGAGGCTCAGGTTGCTGCGCGACACGGTCGGAGCCTCGCTGATCCTGATCGGGTTCGTGGTCGTGGCGGTCAACGTCGTCATCCCGCCCCTGCAGTCCAACACGCCGCGGCCGTCCGGTGCGGTGGAGGCCGTCACCGCCTCGCCGCGGTCCGAGGTCACGCTGGACCCGAGCGAGACGCCGACCGGGACGCCGTCGGCCGCCGTCGACCCGTCCGACTACGCGGCCGCCTCGATCGTGCCCGATCCTTCGCCGACCCAGACGATCCTGGTCTCATCGACGCCCAGCCCGACGCCAAAGCCACAGCGGGCGGCGACGCCACCTCCTGTCGTGATCACACCGGCGCCGACGGCACAGCCGACTCCGAAACCGACGCCAAAACCCACCCCCAAACCCACCCCGAAGCCCACCGTTGTGCCCCCGCCGGTCGTCTTCTTCGACGTAACCGTCGCGGGCTGTACGGCGACTTTCACGAATACGACGCAGGGGGCGGTGAGCTATCTGTGGGAGTTCGGTGACGGGGCGACGGACTCTGGGCGGATCCCTCCGCCTCACACGTATGAGAATGGGGACTGGTTGGTCAAATTGACTGCCACGAACTCAGCCGGAAAGTCCGACTCGCAGACCCTCCCGGCGAATGCGACGTGCTAGGCATCCGAAGACACGTGACAGAGCACAGGCGGGTTGGACTGCTTTCGCGAATTGCCCTGGCCCTGACCCTTGTGGCCATGATCGCGCCCGTCGCCTCCGTCCGCGCTGCCGATGCGACCCACCTTCAGGTCCAGTTCTCTGGGTCGTCGATCACTGCCGGAGATCCCGTCACCGTCACCGTCACGGCGCTCGACGGCGGCGACCAGGTCGATACCAACTACACGGGCACGATCGGATTCGACAGCAGCGACTCGAACGCCAACCTGCCGAGTGCCTACACGTTCGACGGCCCGGACAACGGCACTCATGACTTCTCGGTCACACTCACGACCGCGGGCAGCCGGTCTGTCACCGCCACCGACACGAACAATTCCAGCATCGATGGCACAGACAGCATCACCGTGCAGGCCGGCGATGCGACGGACCTCATTGTTGCCGGCTTCAACAGCCCAGCCACCGCGGGTAGCTCGGACTCCTTCACCGTCACGGCGAAGGACGCCTACGACAACACCGCGACGGGATACACAGGATCGATCCACTTCACGAGTTCCGATCCCGCAGCGACGTTGCCGGGCGACTACGACTTCCTTTCAGGCAACCACGGCACGAAGTCATTCAATGCCACGCTCAATACGGCGGGCTCGAGATCGATCACCGCGACTGACACCGCGACGTCATCGATCACCGGCGTCCAATCGGGGATCCTGGTCAACGGTGGAGCTCTTGATCACTTCGTCGTCTCGGGCTTCAACAGCCCAGCGACAGCGGGCGTGTCTGACGCATTCATCGTGACGGCCAAGGACAGCTCCGGGAACACGCTGACCGGGTACACCGGAACGGTCACGCTGGATTCGACAGATGTCCAAGGCGCCTTCCCAGCGTCTCCATACCACTTCGTCAGCGGCGACAACGGTGCACACACCTTCACGGGGACCCTCAAGACCGTGGGTACGTGGACGATCAGCGCGACCGACGGAAGCGCGACGGGGATCCAGTCCGCGATCACCGTGACCCCCGGGCCTGCCACCGACCTCATCGTCGATAGTTTCCCGGATCCGACCGTTGCCGGCGCCTCGCACTTCTTCACGGTGACCGCGATGGACGCCTTCGGCAACGTCGCCACCGGCTACACCGGGACCGTCCACATCACCAGCAGCGACGGCGCTGCATCGCTTCCCAACAACTACCACTTTGTCGGCGGCGACAACGGCTCACATCAGCTCAGCGCGACGCTGAACACCTCGGGCAACCAGTCGATCACCGCGACGGACACGGTGACCTCCTCGATCAATGGCAGCCAGACGTTGATCACGGTCAATGGTGGAGCCCTGGACCATTTCGTCGTCGCCGGCTTTACCGATCCGACGGTGGCTGGCGTGCCGCACCCGTTCACGGTGACCGCCAAGGACAGCTCCGACAACACGCTCACCGGCTACACCGGGACGGTGACCCTGGATTCGACGGATCCCCAGGCGACGTTCAGCCCGTCGACCTACCACTTCGTCAGCGGCGACAATGGGACCCACTCTCTCAGCGGAACGTTGAAGACGGTCGGCACGACCTGGAACATCAGCGCGACGGACGGCGGCGCCAGCGGGAACCAATCGGGCATCACGGTGACCCCAGCGGTCGCGGCGAGCCTCGCGATCACCACGCCATACCCGGATCCGACCGCGGCAGGTGTGGTGCATCCGATCAGCGTCACCCTGACAGACGCGTTCGGCAATGTCGCCACGGGATATCGAGGGACGGTCCACGTCTCGAGCTCTGACCTGGCAGCGACCGTACCTGGCAACCATGCGTTCACTGCCGGTGACGCGGGCAACGCGGACTTCAGCGTGACCCTCAGGACGGCAGGGAATCAGACGATCTCGGTCGTGGATATCGGCAACGCTGCATTGACCGACACGCAGTCCGCGATCACCGTCAGCGCCAATGCCGCGGCTTCGCTGGTCGTTTCGGGCTATCCGGATCCAGTCGGCTTGAACACATCCGGGTCGGTGACGATCGTCGCGAAGGACGGATCGGGCAACACCGCTACCGGGTATCTCGGCACGATCCACCTCACGACCAGCGGCGGCATCCCCACCCTGCCGGCCAACTACACATTCAAGCCATCGGACAACGGCGCCCACGTGTTGAGCGGCATCTCGTTCGGGGCGCCCGGCGGATGGACGTTGACGGCGACCGACACCTTGGCCAGCTCCGTGACCGGGTCACAACTCGGGATCACCGTGACGAACCTCGCGCCCACGTGCACAACGATGAGCAAGACGATCAGCGAGGATCACTCGTTCAACGACATCATCGGGAACTTCTGCTCGGACGCCGATGGCGGACCAAGTCCGCTCGCGTACGCGAGCCCATCGAACCCGCTCCACGGGACGATCACCCTGTTCCAAACGGCGACGGGGAGCTTCACCTACACGCCCGACCTCGGCTACGTTGGGGCGGATAGCTTCACGGCCAATGTCTCCGACGGGAACAGCCAGATCACGGTCACCTACAACATCACGATCAGCGCCCTCAACGATGCGCCGGTGTTCGTGCCAGGCGCGAATCAGTCCGCGTTCGAGGACGCTCCCGCTGCCCAGGTGAACGCGTGGGCGACCGGGATCGGTCCGGGCGGTGGTCTCGACGAGGTCGGCCAGACGCTGAATTTCATCATCACGAACAACCACACGTCGTACTTCAGCGTTCAACCGGCGATCGATGCCGCGACCGGGAATCTCACCTACACGCTCGCGCCGAACGCGAACGGCACCGTGACCGTCAGCGTCAGACTCCATGACAGCGGTGGCACAGCCGGGGGCGGGGTCGACACGAGCGCGACCAGTCAATTCGACATCGTGATCACGCCGGTAAACGATCCACCGACGTTCACGCTCGGGGCGTCTCCGAGCGATAACGAGCAGCCGGGCCCCACCACGAAGACCTTAACCGGGTGGGCAAAGGACATATCGGTAGGTCCAGACTCGGGTCAGACCCTGGATCCATTCACGACGAGCGTCGACCTACCTGGTCTCTTCAGCACAAAGCCGGCCCTTGACGAGAAGACCGGGACCCTCACCTACTCGCCTGCTCCCCATCGCAACGGAACGGCGATCGTCACGGTCAGCCTCCGCGACGATGGCGGCGTCCTGAACGGCGGCGTCGATACCTCCACCCAGACCTTCACCATCACGATCAACGGCGTCGATGACCCGCCGATCGCGGTCAACGACCTGGTGACCGTCGTCGCGGGAAGCCCCTCGACGACACTTCCGATCCTGGCCAACGACAACGCCAACAACCCGGACCAGGGCGAGGTGCTCAAGATCCTCAGTGCCACCCATCCGTCGCACGGGACGGTCTCGATCCTGCCGGGCGGCGTCGGGCTCAAATACAAGCCCGCCGCCGGCTATCACGGCACTGACCAGTTCGACTACACGATCAGCGACCCCGGCGCGCACACCGACTCCGCGCACGTGATCGTGGCGATCCCGCGCGACACCTTCAAGCCGGTCATGAAGGTCCCAGGGCAGGCGATCGTCGGCCTGCAGACCATCGGCGCGAAGACCGTCAGCGTCCGCGTGTCGTGGGCGGGGTCCGATCTCGGCGCCGGGATCGCCAGGTACGAGGTCTATCGAAGCAAGAATGGCGGCAGGTACGTGCGCGTGCCGCTGCGGAACCAGAGGGCCCACAGTGTCAGCCAGGTGCTGTCGGTCAATGGTTCCTATCGCTTCAAGGTGCGGGCCGTCGACAAGGTCGGGAATGTGGGTCTGTCCGTCGCAGGCCCGAGTTTCAAGGTCCTGCGTCCCCAGGAGACCCCGACCACTGCTCTGACCTACGCGGGAACATGGTCGCTCGCGACCAGCACCAAGTACTCAGGCGGCCACATCCGTGGATCCTCGACCGCGCTGGATAGCGCGACGTACGTATTCACCGGTCGCAACGTCGCCTGGGTCGCGCCGCGCTCCCTCCACCGTGGCTCCGCGACGATCGTCATCGATGGGATCGCCGTCGGGACGGTCAACCTCCAGTCGACGAAGTCGACCTATGGCCGGGTCGTCCTCACGAGGACATTCGCCGCGTCCGGTCCGCATACCCTCCAGATCGTCCTGGTGGGTACGGCGGGTCACCCGCGCGTGGACGTCGACGCGTTCATCGTCCTGCAGTAGACCCCGCTCGTCGACGCAACCTGGCTGCAACCGGGTTTGCCCACGTTCCGGGTTGGCTGCTATCATCCGGGGGCTTTGTCGAGTCAGGCCGGAGCCTATTTCGCCCTGTTCTCTGAGATAGGGATCCTCCTGCTGGTCACCACGCTGGTTGGTGCGCTTGCAGGAAAGTGGCTCGACGGGCAGATAGGGACCACGCCCACCTTCGTGGTCGTCGGTTTCCTCGGCGGCGCCGCGATCGGCACCGTCGGGATCTATCGGCTGATCACCCGGTTCCTGGCCAAATACGACTGACGGGCCTGCGGCCCGATCGGAAGCAGCGAGAGCGCGGCGGACCTGCCGCGCTCGTGTGTGTGGAGCAAGCGTGTCGAGCGATCAGGTCGCGACCGGAGGGGTCGCCCAGACACCCGAGACGATGCCGGAGTCTGTCGAAGAGGCAGCCCGCGCGCGCCGTCGCAAGCTCAAGATCCTGGGCATCCTCGTGGTCGTCCTGCTCGTGGTCGACACGCTGGCTCTGTTCTTCGTCCCGCCGTTCCCGCGCGAGGGCGTGCCCGGCGACCCCTGCACCTTCCCCGTCTGCTACATCAACGGCTCGATCGAGTTCCCGCCGCCACACGTCGTCCTGGACCTCGATCCAGGCAACCCCATGGCCACCGGCTCACTGGTGATCGCCTTCCACCCGAGCATCACCTCGACCATCCTCACGATGTGGATCGTCATGGCCGTCCTGATCCTGGTGGCCTTCTTCGCGACGCGCAGGATGAAGCTCCTCCCGAGCGGACTGCAGAACCTGTCCGAGTTCGCCTACGAGTCGCTCGAGAATTTCGGAGTCGGCCTGGGTGGCGCCGAAGTGAAGCCGTACATCCCGATGTACGCGGCGTTCTTCATCCTCATCCTGTTCTGCAACTGGATCGGCCTCGTCCCGCCGGTCGGCAAGTTCGACGGCCTGCGGGCGCCGACCTCGGACGTGAACATCACCATCGGCCTCGCCCTGGTCGCCTTCGTGTTCTTCGAATACCAGGGTTTCAAGCACCTCGGCCTGGGCTACCTGCGCAAGTTCTTCCCGTTCCACGAGTTCAAGCACGGGATCGGGGCCGGGATCATCGCGATGTTCGTCGGTCTGATCGAGCTGATGCTCGAGTTCGTCAAGCCGCTGACCCTGTCGATGCGGCTCTTCGGCAACATCTATGGCGGCGAGGTGGCTCTGGCCGCGATCACGGCCCTGACCCTGGTCGTCCTGCCGGTGGCGCTGATCGGTCTTGAAGTCATCCTCAACTTCGTCCAGGCCCTCATCTTCTCGGTCCTCTTCCTGATCTTCACGTTGCTCGCCATCGAGCATCACGCTCCCGAGAGCGAGATCGCGGAGGAGGGTGCCGAGGTCTTCGACGAAGCTATCCACGACACGCCCACGCCGGCACCCGCACACTGACCCAGCCACGAATGAAGGCCGACCCGTCGGCCCAGATCGACTCGACCCACCCGGGTCGGGAGTAGGAGGAACCAGCGAATGGAGCACATCGGCGCCGGCCTTGCGGCCCTCGGGGTCTTCGGACCCGGCATCGGCATCGGTATCCTCGGTGGCCTGGCCGCCACGGCCATCGGCCGGAACCCGGATGCCGCCGGCCAGATCCGCGGTCTGGCGATCATCCTGGCGGCGTTCGCCGAAGGACTTGGCGTCCTCGCCGTCGTCGTCGGTCTGCTGGCGATCTTCAGCTAGGGCTGGCGGTCTGACGTGACCATCAATCTGTTCTGGATCATCATCGGGGCGGCGAACTTCGTCCTGTTCCTCGTCTTGTTCCGGCTGTTCTTCTCGACCCCGATCTCGGCCATGCTGACCGACCGTCGAGCACGGGTCGAGCAGGGTCTGGCGGATGCCGAAGCTGCCCGCTTCGAACGTGAGTCGTCGGCCGCCGAGCGGGTCGCCACGATGACCGAGGCCCGTCGTGAGGCCAAGGAGATCATCGAACGAGCCCAGAAGGTGGCCCAGGAGAGCCGTGACGCCGACATCGCCGCGACCCGCGACGAGCTCGAGCGGATGCGGGTCCGGGCGGCAGCGGACATCCAGTCCGAGAAGGACCGAGCGCTGGCGGACCTGCGGGCCGAGGTGGCCGATCTGGCCCTGGCCGCGGCCGGTCGAGTCGTCGGCGAGACGATGAGCGATCAGCGTCAGCGGCGCCTGGTCGAGGAATTCCTGCGCACCCCCGTCGGGCCGGAGTCCAACGGCTGATGGCCCGCCCATCCACGGCTGCCCGGCGCTATGCGGAGGCCGCCTTCGAGATCGGCCGCCGTGACGGCACGGTCGAGGCGTGGCGGCGCGAGCTCGATCTGGCGGCGACGGTCCTGGCCGACCCGACGGTCGCAACCGGTCTGGACAACCCGGCCGTCGACACCGAGCGCCGCGCGGCGGCCCTCGCGAACGGGATCGGCAGCTCCATCAGCAAGCCCGTCCTCAACCTCCTCACGATGATGCTCCGGCGGGGCCGGATCGAGGATCTGCCGCGGGTCGCGGCGGAGTTCCAGCGCCTCGACGATCAACTCAACGGTGTCACCACCGCCCATGCCACGAGCGCCGCGCCGCTTGAGCCGTCCGAGGTCAGTGCCCTGACCGCGCGGTTGGAACAGATGACCGGTGGCCGAGTCGAACTGGACGTGACGGTCGATCCGAGCTTGCTCGGTGGCTTCGTCGTCCGGGTCGGTGACCGCCTGATCGACGCCAGCGTCCGAGGCCGCCTCGAGCGACTTCGGACCGAGCTCGTCTCGGGCACCCTCTAGGAGACCTTGCACATGGCCATTCGTTCCGACGAGATCATCAGCATCATCAAGTCGGCGATCGACGACTTCGACCAGAGCGCGGATACCCGCGGCGTCGGCACGGTCGTCGAGGTCGGCGACGGCATCGCCCAGGTCTACGGACTCGAGGGCGCCCTCGCCTCCGAGATGCTCGAGTTCCCGGGCGGGGTGATGGGCATGGCCCTCAACCTCGAGGAGGAGACCGTCGGCGCGGTCATCCTGGGCAAGTCGACGGCGATCAAGGAAGGCGACACGGTCAAGACCACCGGCCGGGTCGTCGAGGTGCCGGTCGGCCAGGCGCTCCTCGGACGGGTCGTCGACCCGCTCGGGCGCCCGCTCGATGACAAGGGCCCGATCAACGCCACCAAGACCCGTCCCGTCGAGCGGATCGCTCCGGGCGTCATCGTCCGCCAGTCGGTCGACACGCCGGTCCAGACGGGGATCAAGGCCATCGACGCGTTGATCCCGGTCGGTCGCGGCCAGCGCGAGCTGATCATCGGTGACCGCCAGACGGGCAAGACCGCGATCGCCATCGACACGATCATCAATCAGAAGGGCAAGGGCCTCGTCTGCATCTACGTGGCCATCGGCCAGAAGCTGTCGACCGTGGCCAACACGGTGGCCATCCTCGAGTCGCATGGCGCGATGGAGCACACCATCGTGGTCGTGGCCGGCGCCGAGGATCCCGCCCCGCTCCAGTACCTCGCCCCCTACTCCGGCGTGGCCATGGGCGAGGAGATCATGGAGGTCGGGGTCGAGGTGCCCGGCGAGGGCCTGGTCAAGGACGCCCTGTGCGTCTACGACGACCTGAGCAAGCACGCCTGGGCCTACCGCGAGATGTCGCTTCTGCTCCGTCGGCCGCCCGGCCGCGAGGCCTACCCCGGCGACGTCTTCTATCTCCACAGCCGACTGCTGGAGCGCGCCGCCCGGCTCAATGCCGACAACGGCGGCGGATCGCTGACGGCGCTGCCGATCATCGAGACCCAGGCCGGCGACGTGTCGGCCTACATCCCGACCAACGTCATCTCGATCACCGATGGCCAGATCTTCTTGGACACTGACCTGTTCAACTCGGGCCAGCGTCCCGCCCTGAACATCGGCATCTCCGTGTCGCGGGTCGGTTCGGCCGCCCAGACCAAGGCGATGAAGAAAGTGGCCGGTCCGCTCAAGCTGGATCTGGCCCAGTACCGCGCCCTGGCGGCCTTCGCCCAGTTCGCGTCGGACCTGGACAAAGCCACCCGAGACCAGCTCACCCGCGGTGAGAAGCTGTCCGAGGTGGTCAAGCAGCCGCAGTACCAGCCGCTGGCCGTGGAGAAGCAGGTCGCCATCCTGTATGCGGCCACGAAGGGCGCCCTCGATGAGATCCCGAGCCCCAAGGTCCGCGACTGGGAGTACGGCTTCTACCGGTTCCTCGAGACGGAACGTCCGGCGATCCTGACCGAGCTGGCCGACAAGGGCGCCCTGAGCGACGAGCTGGCAGCCTCCTTCGATGAGGCGATCGCGGTCTATCAGCAGTCATTCCTCGCATAACGGCGAACTGAGGGACAACGCACAGCGTGGCCAGTCAGCGTGACATCCGGCGCCGTATCGGCTCGGTGAAGAACATCAAGCAGATCACTCGGGCGATGCAGTTCGTCGCCGCGAGCAAGCTCCGCCGCGCCCAGGAGGCGACCCTGGCCTCGCGTCCCTACAGCGATAAGCTGGACGAGGTCCTGGCCGACCTGGCCACGGTCCTCGATGGCGAGGATCATCCGCTGCTGGTCCGGCCCGAAGGCGGCAAGCGCCTGCTGGTCCTCATCACCACCGATCGACCGCTGGCCGGCCCGTTCACCTCGAACGCCGTCCGTTTCGCCGCCCGCGAGATCACCGAGGAGAGCGGGGACCTGGCCGTGGTCACCGTCGGGCGCAAAGGCCGTGATGCGATGCGCCGAGCCCGGGTCCCGATCGAGGCCCACTTCGCCGGGTTCCCCGATCGACCTGCCTTCGCCGACGTCCTGCCCCTCGCCCGGCTGGTCACCGACGACTACCTGTCCGGTGACTACTCCCGGATCGACGTGGTCTACCCGCACTTCGTATCGACCCTCGTCCAGCGTCCGACCCTGGCGCCGCTCCTGCCGGTCCAGCCGAGCGCCGATACGGCCGGCATCCCGGGCAACCAATTCATCTTCGAGCCGAGCGCCGGCGCGGTCCTCGAGCAACTCCTGCCGCGCTACGTGGCCACCCGTCTCTACCAGGCCATCCTCGAGGCCAAGGCGAGCGAGGAATCCAGCCGGATGGTCGCGATGAAGAACGCCACCGAGAACGCCGAGGACCTCATCCAGGACCTGACCCTCAGCTACAACAAGGTCCGTCAAGCCAACATCACCCGCGAGATGATCGAGATCGCTTCGGGCGCGCAGGCCCGCTGACCCGCCCACCCGACCAGGAGGCAATGACAAGCATGGCGACCGCCACCACCGCGACCGGCCGGGTCATCCAGATCACCGGCGCCGTCGTCGACATCGAGTTCCCGGCCGGCCAGCTGCCGGCGATCTACAACGCCGTCGAGATCCAGCGCGAGGGTCAGACCCCACTCACCGTCGAGGTCCAGCAGCACCTCGGCAACAACTGGGTGCGGACCGTGGCCATGACCACGACCGACGGTCTGGCCCGCGGGGTCGATGCCGTCGATACCGGTGCGCCGATCACGGTGCCGGTCGGCGAGGTGACCCTTGGCCGGGTCTTCGACGTGCTCGGCCTGCCCATCGACAACAACGGACCGGTCGACGCTGCCGTCCATCTGCCGATCCACCGCGACCCGCCGCCATTCGACCAGCAGACGACCGACGTCGAGGTGTTCGAGACGGGGATCAAGGTCATCGACCTGATCTGCCCGTTCAAGAAGGGCGGCAAGATCGGCATCTTCGGTGGTGCCGGCACGGGCAAGACGGTCATCATCCAGGAGCTGATCCGGAATGTGGCCCAGGAGCACTCCGGCTTCTCGGTCTTCGCTGGTGTGGGCGAGCGCAGCCGCGAGGGCAACGACCTCATCCATGAGATGACCGAGTCGGGCGTCATCGCCAAGACCGCTTTCGTCTTCGGCCAGATGAACGAGCCACCGGGCGCCCGACTGCGGGTCGGTCTGACCGCGCTGACCATGGCCGAGTATTTCCGCGACGAGGAGGGCAAGGACGTCCTCCTGTTCATCGACAACATCTTCCGTTTCACCCAGGCCGGTTCGGAGGTATCTGCCCTGCTCGGCCGGATGCCCAGCGCGGTCGGCTACCAGCCCAACCTGGCGACCGAGATGGCCGCCCTCCAGGAGCGGATCACGTCGACCAAGAAGGGCTCGATCACCAGCCTCCAGGCGGTCTTCGTCCCGGCCGACGACTACACCGACCCGGCTCCGGCGACGACCTTCGCCCACCTCGACTCGACCATCCGCCTCGAGCGCTACATCACCGAGCTGGGGATCTACCCGGCGGTCGACCCGCTGACCTCCACCTCGCGGGTGCTCGACCCGCTGATCGTCGGCCAGGAGCACTACGACGTCGCCCGCGAGACCCAGCGCGTCCTGCAGCGCTACCGCGACCTGCAGGACATCATCGCCATCCTGGGCCTCGACGAGCTGTCCGAGGAAGACAAGGCCACGGTCTCGCGGGCTCGCCGGCTCCAGCGCTTCATGAGCCAACCGTTCTTCGTCGGCGAGGTCTTCACCGGGCGGCCCGGCCAGTACGTCGCGATCAAGGACACGGTCGCCTCGTTCAAGGAGATCCTCGAAGGCAACGCCGACTCGCTGCCCGAGCAGGCGTTCTTCCTGGCCGGCACCCTCGACGACGTGCGCGAGAATGCCGCCAAGCTGGCCGGCTAGGGATGACCATCCGGCTGGAGATCGTCACGCCCGAGCGACTTGTCTACGAGGACGATGTCGACGCGGTGACGGTCCCCGGGATCGAGGGCGAACTCGGGGTGCTGCCCCATCACGCCCCGCTGGTGACGACCCTCGGCCTGGGCGAGCTGCGGATCCGCAAGTCCGGCGTCGAGGACACCTTCGCCATCGTCGGCGGGTTCCTCCAGGTCCGTCCGGACCGGGTGGTGGTCATGGCCGAGACCGCCGATATGGCCTCCGAGATCGACCTAGAAGCTGCCCAGGAGGCTCGGCGCGATGCCGAGCGGGCCCTCGAGAGCGGCGACCAGGGCGGCGCCGACCTGGCGACCGCTCGAGTCGCGCTCCAGTCCGCGCTGCTCCGGATCCGGGTGGCCGAGCGACGCCATCGCGAGGGTCCGCGGCGCCGCGGGTAAGCGATCTCGTGGCCGACGCTCGCCCGTTCCACTGGGAGTTCCAGCCTGAGCCCGTCGCCCCGGAGGTCTTCCGGATCGAGGGCGGTCGGGCGCTCGAGGGTACCGTTCGGATCAGCGGGGCCAAGAACGCGGCTCTCAAGCTGCTCGCCGCGGCGACCCTGACCGGCGAGCGCTGCCAGTTCACCAACGTGCCTGAGATCGAGGATGTCCGGGTCATGGCCGACACCCTGCGCGATCTCGGGGTGACGGTCGACCATCCCGCGCCTAACACGTACGAGGTCGCCTCGGGCGACGTCGAGTGGCTGTTCGTGCCGCTCGAGGCGGCGGCCAGGATGCGGGCCAGCTTCATCCTCCTGGGGCCGCTCCTGTCGCGCTTCGGCCGGGTCATCATCAGCAACCCGGGCGGCGACCGGATCGGGCGGCGGCCGGTCAACCTCCACGTCGACGCGATGCGCGCCCTCGGGGCGGAGATCGAGTACCGCAACGGCTACTACTTCGCCAAGTCGCCTGGCCGCCTGCGCGGGACCGAGGTCACCTTCCCGTTCGTGACCGTGATGGGCACCGAGAACGCGATCCTGGCCGCGGTCCTGGCCGAGGGCCACACGGTCATCCGTCCGGCCGCCCAGGAGCCGGAGGTCGACGACCTCATCGCATTCCTGCGAAAGATGGGCGCCGAGATCGAGCGGACCGCCCCGGACACGGTCGAGATCGAAGGTCGCAAGCGGCTCCGCGGCGCGGACCATCGGGTGGTCCCGGACCGGATCGAGGCGGGCACATTCGTGGTCGCTGCCGCAGTGACCGGCGGGCGAGTCACCCTCGAAGGGGCACCCTGCGAGCACTTGGCCGCATTCGTCGAGACGCTCGGTCGGATCGGGGTCAGCGTGTCCTGCGGCATCGACACGATCGAGGTCTCGGGCGCCGACCGGGATCGGTACCGTGCGGTCGACATCGAGACGGCGCCCTATCCGGGCCTGGCCACCGACCTCCAGTCACCGACCTGCGTCCTGCTGACCCAGGCTCACGGCGCGAGTCGGGTCCACGAGGCGATCTTCGAGGATCGGCTCGAGTTCCTGGGCGAGCTCCGCCGGATGGGCGCCCAGGTCGCCATCTCCGACCCCCACCACGCCACGATCAACGGCCCGAGTCCGCTCCATGGCGCCGAGGTCGAGATCGGGGACCTGCGGGCCGGGGCGTCGATGATCCTGGCCGCCCTGGCCGCCGAGGGGACCTCGACCATCCATGGCGCCCATCACGTTCACCGGGGGTATGAGAACATCGGGCGCAAGTTCCAGGAGCTCGGCGCCCGTATCGAACGTGCCGCCGAGCCCGTCGGGCCGAGCGCGAACGCCTGAGATCCGGGCGATGGCCCACCTCGCGAAGGGATCACGCACACCTCTATGAAGATCGGCATCGACCTCGGGACCGCCAACGTCCTGGTCTACGTCCAGGGCAAGGGCATCGTCATCCAGGAACCGTCGGTGGTGGCAGTCGACGACCAGAACCGGATCGTGGCGGTGGGCGAGGACGCTCGCGAGATGATCGGCCGGACCCCCGGCAACATCCAGGCGATCCGGCCGATGAAGGACGGGGTCATCGCCGACTACGTCATCACCGAGGCGATGCTCAGCCACTTCATCGGCAAGGTCAAGAAGGGCCGGATCAACTTCACCAAGCCGGACGTGATGATCAGCGTGCCGGCCGGGGTGACCTCGGTCGAGAAGCGAGCCGTGCGCGATGCCGCACTCAAGGCCGGGGCCGGCGAGGCGTACCTGATCGAAGAGCCCCTGGCCGCCGCGATCGGGGCCAACGTCCCGATCAGCGGACCGTCCGGGAACATGGTCATCGACATCGGCGGCGGGACCAGCGAGATCGCGGTCATCGCCCTGGGTGGGATCGTCGTCTCGACCAGCCTGCGCGTCGGCGGCAACAAGTTCGACGAGGCGATCGCGACCTACATCCGCAAGAAGTACAACCTGATGATCGGCGACCGGACCGCCGAGGAGGTCAAGATCGAGATCGGGACCGCCCTCCCGCTCGAGCGGGAGCTCCAGATGGAGGTCCGCGGTCGCGACCTCATCGCGGGTCTGCCGCGAACCATCCCGATCACCAGCTCCGAGGCGATGGAGGCCATCGAGGCACCGCTCCAGCAGCTGGTCACCGCGGTCCGTTCGGTCCTCGAGCAGACCCCGCCGGAGCTGAGCTCGGACATCATCGACAAGGGCATGGTCATGTCCGGTGGCGGCTCGCTCCTGCGCAACATCGACAAGCTGCTGACCCAGGTGACCGGCGTCCCCTGCCACGTCGCCGAGAACCCGCTCGACTGTGTCGCGCTCGGCACGGGGATCGCCCTCGAGCACTTCGACTTCTTCAAGAAGTCCCTGGTCCAGCAGGTCTGACGGAATGGGCCCGGCCCCGACCACGGGACGCGCCTTCATCGACCTGCACTGCCACACCAGGGGCAGCTTCGACTCACTGAGCGATCCGCAGGCCGTGATGCGGGCCGCCATCAAGCGCGGTCTGACCCACCTAGCGATCACCGATCACGATCGGGTCGATGAGGCGCTCCGGGCTCAGGACAGTGCGCCGCCGGGATTGACCATCATCGTCGGGTCGGAGGTCAAGACCAGCGACGGGGACCTCATCTGCCTGTTCCTCGAGCGAGCGATCCCGCCCGGGTTGCCGGCGGTGGAGGCCATCGCCGCGGCCCGCGAGCAAGGGGCCCTGGTCGGCATCCCCCACCCGTTCGACCGCTTTCGGGGTTCGATGCTCAACGACCCTCGTCTCGAGGAGCTCGCCGCGCAGGTCGACTGGGTCGAAGGCTGGAATGCCCGGCTGGTGGGTGGCGGCAATGAGCGTGCGGCCGAGTTCGCCCGGGCCCACGGTCTGCCCAGTGTGGCCGTCTCGGACGCGCACTCGGTCCTGGAGGTGGGTATCGCCTACACGGTGGTGGATGGCGATCCATCGACACCGGCCGGCCTCCTCACGGCGTTGCGACTCGCCGCGATCATCCCGGGTCGGGCATCCTACGTGGCACGGGTGATCACGCCGATGGCGAAGCTGGTGCAGCGGGCACGGGGCAACGGCCGGGTCAAGCCCGTTGCCGCCGACGCTGGACGAAGCGGGATGGACCGATGACCGACGACGCGAGCCCACCGCCCGACGACGCGAGCCCACCGCCCGACCTGCCCAGCGAGCCGACCCTCGACCACATGGGCGATTACGAGCAGATGGGCGAGCTGGAGCGTCTCGAGGCGTTGGCCGATCGCGCGGACAGCCCCGCCGACGACCAGGCCGATCGGGACCAGGTGTCCATCGGCAAGCGCCTGCGCCAGCCGCGGGCGATCGTCTCGATCGTCCTGCCGCTGTTGTTGATGGTCCTCTTCTTCGGTGCCCTGCCGGGGTTCAAGCTGGACCAGCTGCCGGCCGATATCGAGCGGGCCAACAAGGCCCTCCTGCTGGCCGCCTTCATCGTGTTCTACATCGGCTTCCCGCTCCGCGGCCTGCGCTGGGCGCTGCTCATCCGGGGGACCGGGTTCGGGCTCAAGGTCAGTGATTCGACCGAGATCATCTTCTCGTCGTGGCTGGTCAACTGTCTTGTGCCGGCCAAGCTGGGCGACGTCTACCGGGCGTACCTGCTCAAGATCAACAGCCCGGTCTCGCTCAGCCGGACCTTCGGGACGGTCTTTATCGAGCGGATCCTGGACCTGTTCGCGATCGTGGTGCTGGGGCTTGCCGCCGGCTTCATCAGCTTCCGCAAGGGCCTGCCGCCGCAGGTCCAGCTGGTCTTCGCCATCGGCGTCGTGGTCGTCATCGTGCTCGCCATCGGCCTCCTGACCATGCGCAACTTCGGCCGTCGGATCATCGTCCGGCTGCCCCTGCCCCACTCCGTGGTCGAGTTCTACGACCGGTTCGAGGAGGGCGTCTTCTCGGCGGTCGGGCTCAAGGCCCTGCCCGGGTTGGTGATCCTGACCGGCCTGATCTGGCTGACCGAGGGGTTGCGGCTGTACTTGGTCATCCAGGCCCTCGCCTTCCCCGGAGTGGAGATCGGCCCGAGCGGTGCCTTCTTCGTAGCCCTGACCGGCTCGCTGCTGACCGCCGTTCCGCTGACCCCGGCCGGGATCGGCGTGGTCGAGGCCGGGGTCATCGGGGTCCTCACGATCGTCTACAACGTGCCGCCGACCGAGGCCCTGGCGATCACCCTGGTCGATCGAGCGATCAGTGTCGTCTCGATCATCATCCTGGGCGGGGTCGTCTACCTCATCTCGCCGCTGCGCAAGGGTCGTGGCCTGACCGAGATCCCGATCGAGGGCGCCGCACCCAGCGCCTGAGTACGCCGAACGGGGCGCACCGGGCCGGCGCGTGCACGCACCACCCTCGCGTCCCGCCGCCGCTCGTACCTGCCACTGGACCGTCACCGACCGCACCACACCCGTCCCTGCCGCGCTCCGGTCGGTGCCGCCGGACCGGTACCAACGGGTGATGGGGAGGCACCACCCCCCGGTCGATAGTTGCGACGTGACCCCGGGAACAGCCCGGCCCTCGCCAACGGAGCGACCAAGCAACCGATGACGACCCAGAACGGCCGAGCGTTCAACGAATGGCTTCGGGCTCAGCTCAAGGCCAAGAAGATGTCGCAGCGCCAACTCGCCCAGCAGTCGGGCGTCGATCACTCGACGATCTCGCGCCTGATCCGGGGCGATCGGATGCCTTCGCTCGGCACGGCGACCAAGCTCGCTCGAGGGCTTCGGGAGCTGCGTGACGACGCCGATACCCCGCAATACCTTGGGTTGATGTCGTCCGGTTCGTCCAACCCGACCGCTCGGGTCGAATACGCCCTCCGCTCCGATGACGTCCTGGGCGAGCCGCAGGTCCGTCAGATCATGGAGTACTACCTCGCGGTCCGGATGCGCCGGTTGGGTCGGACCTACGGTCCCGGTCCCGAGCCCGCCCGACCGATGCCTTCGGCCTACCTGCGCGGTGGTGGCGCTGCGCCGACCGCTGTCGGTGGTGGGACCGCGACCGCAACGACCACCGTCAACGGCCCGACCCGTCTGGGGACGGTCCGGCCGGCCAATCGGCCTCCGTCCGGGCGACCGACGAGCCGCTACTGACAACTGCCTCCATCGACCCGGATCCCTCCCTCCACGTCCGGGTCTCGGGGATCGCGAACGCCGGCCTCTGGGGGGCCGGCGTTCGCTTATGTCCCGGGTAGGTAGACCGACACGGTCCGACCGGGTGCCGCAAGCCAGCGATCGGCCAGGACGAGTCTGACCGGCCAGGCGCCGGGAGCGGCGAGCGCGGCATCCTCGGCAGGGCCTCCACAATCGGTCACGAACAGGCTGTCGCAGACGATCACCACCGCGGCCTTGGGATCGGGCGCCACCGGCGGCGGTCCCCCCGTAGTCGTGGGCGGGATGTCCTCGGCCACCGACAGCCCACGCCGATCAAGTGGGAAGCCGATCGCCTCGGTCGACTTGAAGTCGGGTAAGCCGAGCAGCTGGATCGGCCGATCGCCGCTGATGGCCGCGATCCGTTCGCCGGTCTCGCGGGCCGCCGGCCAGCCGCCGTCGATGGCCGTCAGCGGCGGCCAGATGCTGACATTCCAGGCGATCAGGATGCCCAGGGCCATCGCCAGGACGACGCGCAGACCGGTCGTCGCGCGGTCAGTCCGGCCGCCCCGCCAGACCGCCGCCGAGCCGAGACCGAGGGCTACGAAGACGACCGGGTCCAGGAACGCGTGATAGTGATCGACCGGGAGCGGCGTGACGCTCGACAGGCCGCTCGCCCCGAGGGTCAGGACGACCCAGCCGAAGAGCAGGGTGAGGGCCAGCCAGCGAGCAGCGGCCCGCTCGTCGCCGTCCGTGGCGCGCGTCCGCCAGGCCAGACCGGACGCCACGGTCACGCTGGCTATGACGCCGATGACGAGCCCGTCGACGAGCAGGCCTGTCAGCGGCCAGGCGAGGATGCGCAACCCGACGAAGACGAGCCTGACCGGCAGCGAGACAGAGACGCCGGTCCCGCCCGAGGCGATGAAGGCGAGGGCGGCGCGTGACTCGGCGAAGTCGTGGCCGAGCTCATACGCGAGCAGGGGCAGGTAGCCGATGGCGATGATGGCCAGGCCGCCAAGGGCGAAGCGGTCGTAGCGGCGCCGGTCTGGCCCGGTCGGGGTCGATCGTCGGGTCACGGCCCACAGGTAGAGCACCGGCGGGAGCAGAGCGATCCCGAGCACGTGGCATTGCATCGTGACCAGGACGCCGAAGGCCGCCAGCAGCCACCAGCCCGGCTGGCCGGTGGTCCGTGCGCGCCAGGCGGCGGCCAGCGCCACCGAGCTCGACAGCGCGATCAGGTTCGGGTTCCAGATGAAGGTGGACTCGTCGATGGCACTGGCCGAGACGGCCATGATCAGGGCCGCCGTGAGGCCCGCGACGGGACCGGCGATCGAACGGGCCAGGAACCAGGTGACGGCCACGGCCGCCACGCCGAGCAGGGCGATCTCAGCGACGACGGCTGTCGGGTCGGCACCGGTCAGGAACGCGGCCGGGGCCAGCAGGTAGTAGTAGAGCGCCCCGTGGTGGAACGCCCCGATCGACGTCGGCGGTCCGAGCAGCGGGATGGCCCCGTCGCGGACCAGGCCCAGCAGGACGAGCATGTCGTGACCCTGGTCGGCGTCCCAGGTCCCTCGTCCGGGCAAAGCCCAGAACCGGAGGATGGCCGCGAGGAGCAGGATCGCGCCCAACCCGAGGAGTTCGCGTCGACCGATCGGCGGGCGCAACCCGCCGTCGGGTGTCGTTCCCGACGTCGGCGTCGGCGTCGGGATGGTCATCGTGGCTTGCGCGGTCGTCCGCGCGAGTCGGTGGCCGGTTCATCGGTCGTGCCCGGGTCAGGCGCGGGATGGGTCCGCGAGCGGCTGCCTTTCAGATCTCGCGCCTCGGCCGGCAGATCGGCCAGGGTCCGGCCGGCGGCGAGGTCGTGGACGCGTCCGGCGTTGACCGCGTCGTAGCCCTCGTCCATGCCCGGCGTCTCGAGGTAGTACGTCACGTGGGCCAATCGCGGGTGGGTCAGGATGGCTCGCATCCCGTCCGCCCCGATGGATCCGGCCCCGACGTGCTCGTGGCGGTCCGCCTTCGAGCCCAGCGCCGCTCGTGAATTGTTGAAGTGGATCATGGCCAACCGGTCCAGGCCGATCAGTCGATCGAACTCGGCCACGACCCGATCGCCTTCGGCGGGATCCGAGATCGGGTAGCCGGCCGCCCACAGGTGGGCGGTGTCGAGGCAGATCCCGACCCGTGTCGGTGGGACTCCACGATCGGCGATCGCGTCGATGACCGCCGCGATCTCCTCGAGCGTCGAGCCCAACCCGTCGCCGCTTCCGGCGGAGTTCTCGAGGACCAACCGAGCAGCATCCGGTCCGTCGTCGACGCCGGCCAGCACCTGGACGACCTGGTCGGCGAGTCCGGCGATCCCGGTCGCAGCATCGGTCCCACCATGCGAACCGATGTGGACGTTGACGAAGCGAGCCCCGAACGAGGGGGCGACCTGTAGCTCGCTGGTCAGGACCGCGGCCGACCTCGCGACGAGATCCGAGTCGGAGCCCGCCAGGTTCACCAGGTAGGCGGCGTGGATGGCGATCGGTCCGAAACCCAGCTCGTCGGTCCGGGTGCGGAAGGCGGCCAGTTCGCTGGGCGGCTCGGCTCGTCGCCGCCAGGCGGTCGGGTTGTCGCTGAAGATCTGGAGCGTGTCCAGCCCGATCGCCTGGGCGCGGTCGACGGCACGGATCATCCCCGAGCCGAGCGGGAGGTGAGCGCCGATCCGTCGGCCATCGGGCAGCATCGCGTCATCGTACGGCCCGGCTGCTGCCCGCCGCGGCCTGTCGCGGCCCGTCGCGAACGCGATGATCGGCCGAACCGGTCGTCGTCGTGCTAGGTTCCGCGGATGGCGCGCTACCCGTACGACCAGCAGGTCGTCTTCGCCTTCATCAAGGACGATCGGCTGGTCTCGATCCCAGCCCGCCACAAGAAGCGCCTGGTGATCCTCCGCTACCTCGTCGACCGGTCCTTCCCGGAGGATCGGGCCTACCCGGAGAAGGAGGTCAACCAGCGCCTCGCCCTGTTCCATCCGGATGTGGCGGCACTCCGGCGGTATATGGTCGAGGAGAACCTGTTGACGCGCGAGAGTGGCGAGTACCGACGGCTGGAAGCAGTGGCCACCGAGCCGGCCCCCGAACCGATCGACGAGCCGGCGATCGACACGGCCCCCGAACCGGCCCCCGATCCGACGTAGGGTCAGCCGGCGCGCGCCTGGCGATGGCGCTCCACGGCCGGCCGGTCGACCGCCGCACCGGGTCCGTAGCCACCGCCGATGACCGGTTCGATCAAGCCGAAGTCGCCGTCATCGCGCCGGTACAGGACCGCCACGTGCTCGGTCTCGGCGTTGACGAACACGAAGAAGTTGTGGCCGAGCTCTTCCATCTGGCCGATCGCGTCTTCCTCGAACATGGGCTCGATCCCGAATTGCTTGGTCTTGACGACCCGGCGGGGATGACCGGGTTCGGCGGTGCCGTCCGCCAACCGGCTCAGGATGTGCTTCTCCTCGATCGGGCGAGCCCGGACCCGGGGCTTCTCGCGATGATCGACGGCCTGTCGCTCGACCTTGTCGACGACCAGGTCGATGGCCGCCTCGTGGGTGCTCGCCGCCGCCTTGCTGCGCAGCGTCCGACCGTCCAGCAGGAGGGTCACCTCGACGATCCGGGAGTCATCCTGGGAGCGGTGGTGCTCGACCGACAGCTCGACCAGGGCGTCGCTTCGATCGTCCAGGATCCGCTCGAGCTTCGACATCCTCCGCTCGGCGTAGCGTCGGACCGGATCCGGGACATCGAAGTTCTTGCCATTGACGATCGTCCGCACGGAAGGCCTCCCCGAAGCGCCTGGCGCGCTGGCGTCGCCGTGATGGTGATGCCGATGGCGCGCCCCGAGATGGGTGAGCTCGACGTGGATCGAGTATAGGCCCGAAGGGCATCCGACCTGACGCAAGCGATGCCCGACGATCCGCGACGGCTACCGCTCGCGGGCGACCGTGAGGCCCGAGACGGCCAGGGCGCCGGCCTTCATCAGGACATCGGCGCAGGCGGCCAGGGTCGCGCCAGTGGTCGTCACGTCATCGACCAGGATCACCCACTGGCCACGGAGGTCGAGGCTGCCGTCCTTGAGCCGGAAGGCCCCGGCCACGTTGGCGTCACGATGGGCTCGGTCGAGGTCGAACTGGGCGGCGGTCCGGCGATGCCGCTCGAGGATCGCCGCGTGGGGCAACCCGAGATTCGCTGCGATCACGGTCGCGAGCAGGACCGCCTGGTCGTAGCCGCGCAACCGCGCTCGCTCGGCGTGGACGGGCACCGGCACGATCAGGTCACCGCCCGCCCCGACCCGCCGCCACCGTTCGGCTGCAGCCTCCCCGAGCGGTCCGGCCATCCGACGCTCGCCGCCGTACTTGATGGCGTGGAGGGCCGTTCGGACCGTGCCCGCGAACGGGGCCGCCCATTCGAGCTGCAAGAGCGGAGCCGGCAGCTCGACCGGGAGGCCCATCGGAGCACCGGCCGGCCGCGTCCAGCGGACCTCGAGCGCGGGCTGGCAAGTCGCACAGATCGGGGCACCTTCGCGACCGCAGCCGGCACAGGTCGCCGGAAGGGCCAGGTCCAGAAGCCGGCCCGGGATCGTCCGCATCCACCGATCATCGCGATCGGCGGTTCGCCGGCGCTTAGCCGATCAGGATCCGGTCGCCGACTGCGGTCGCGGTTCGGTCGATCGTGCCGACCGGGAGTTCGAGGGTCCCGTGGGCGCCGCGCACATACCAGACGACGCCGCGCCAGGCCGGCAGCGCCCGATGGACCGACACGACGTCGCGCGCGCCGTCCTCACCGGATGGGTTCCCGACGAAGACGCAGTCGATGGCGAAGTTCATGAACATCATGTGGATGCCGTTGCTGCCGGGCAGCCACAGACCGGCGTCGTCAGGCAGGGTCGCCCGGCCCATCAGACCGCGAAACTTGGCCCACAGCGTGTCGGCCGACTCGAGCGAGTCGGCCAGGACGCTGGTCCGGCTGAGATTGGTCGCTCGGAGCACGCTCATCGGGTGCCCTGCAAGGCGCGCTGCGCAGCCACGGGCGGATCGGCCAGGATGCGGCCCGAACGAGTCGGGCCGATCCCTAGACCTTCAGGTTCTTGACGATCAGGATGACCGCCGGCCCGAGGATGACGATGAACAGCGACGGGAAGATGCACCCGACGAGCGGGAAGAGCATCTTGATCGGCGCCTTGGCGGCCATCTCCTCGGCGCGCTGCCGACGTTCGATCCGGAGCTGCTCCGACTGGACCTGGAGGACCTTCGAGATCGACACACCGAGCTGTTCGGCCTGGATGATCGCGCCGATGAAGTTGGTCAGCGGGGCGACTTCCGTGCGCGGGACCATGTCCCGCAGCGCTTCACGGCGCGACTTGCCGACCCGGACCTCAGCCAGCGCCCGACGGAACTCGTCGGACAGCGGGCCCTTGAGCTTCTCGACCACCTTGGCCAGCGCGGCATCGAAGCCGAGCCCGGCCCGGACGGAGATCGTCAGCAGGTCGAGGGTGTCCGGGATCATGATCAGGATCGCCTTCTGGCGGGCCTTGATCCGGCGTCCCAGCCAGAACTCGGGGGCGACGTAACCGATCAGTCCACCGACGACCGCTCCCAGGATGGCCCCGATCAGGCCCATGTTGAGGATGGCCAGGAACAAAAGGAAGAACAGGATCGAGAAGATGATCGTGAAGATGCCCTTGATCCCAAGCCACTCGGTGACCCCGAGGTCGCCGGGGTTGCCGGCCAGGGCCAGGCGCTTCTGGGTCCGGTCGCCGAACGACTGACTGGTCACCCGGCCGACCGTGCCCGACATCCGGGAGGCCAGCGGGCGCAGGGTCCGCTCGATGAACGGCTGCTGGAGCTCGAGCTCTTCGAGGTTCTTGGCCTGCATCGTCCCGAGTTGGGTCAGGCGGGCCTGGACCGGGTCGACCGACCGGCCGCCGACAAGTCCGAAGAAGATGAGCAGGATCGAGGCGGCAGCGATGCCGGCGATGAGGATGGGCAACATGTCAGACCTCGATGTCGACGATCTTGCGGATCGCCATGAAGCCGAGGAACATCATGAACCCGCCGAAGAACAGGATCATCACGCCGACGGGGATCCCGGCGACCGCGACTTCCTTGTCGAACATCGGAGCCATGAAGCCCGGAGCGGCCACGAACAGGAACAGGGCCAGTGAGATGGGCAGGAAGGCGACGACGTAGCCCGACATCCGCTGCTGGGCGGTCAGGGTCCGGATCTCGCCCTTGATCCGGACCCGCTCGCGGATGGTGTACGCGATCGAGTCGAGGATCTCGGCGAGGTTACCGCCGACGGTGTGCTGGATGGAGATGGCCGTGGCCATCAGCTCGAGGTCGTCCGAGCGGACCCGCCGGACCATGTTCTCGAGGGCCTGGTCGAACGGCAGGCCGAGGTTGACCTCGCGGATGACCCGACCGAACTCGACCGACATCGGCGGCCGCGACTCGCGGACGACCATCTCGATCGCCTGCAGGAACGACGAACCGGCGCGCAATGCGTTGGCGATCAGGGTGATCGTGTCCGGGAGCTGCTTATTGAAGGAGTTCAACCGGCCGCTCTTGCGGCGTCCCAGCCAGAAGCGGGGGAGCCAGAAGCCGACGAGACCGCCGATCAACAGGAACAAGGGATTGCCGAGGGCCGTGAACACGACCGACAGGGCCAGCATGATCAACGGGATCCCGACGATCGCCGCTGCCCAGATGAGCAGGAACTCGCTGGGCTTGAGCTTGAGGTCGGCGCGGGACAGGTCACGCTGGAGGTTGGCCCCGAAGTCGCGCTGCTCGACGACCTTGTTGAGGTTGGCCAGGGCCTGGCTCGAGGCGATCAGGTCCGAGATCGGTCCCTGACCGGTCGAGGTCGCCTTGGCCTTCTCGGGCTTGCCCGAGGCGTAGCGCTCGAGGCGAGCGCTCATCCCCGAGCTGCCGCCGGACGACGCCAACCCGATGGCGATCAGGATGATCGCGAGGGCGGTGATGCCGGCTACGACGAGGGTCATCGACTCCACGGGGGTTGCCTCCTAGTTCCCGGCGTCAGTACGAGAAGCCGAAGAGGCCGGCGGGCAGATGGATGCCCTGGGTCTCGAACTTCTCGACGAACTTGGGCCGGATCCCGGTCGGCTTGAGCCGGCCCTGGATCTTGCCTTCGACGACGCCCGACTGCTCGAAGACGAACACGTCCTGCATGACGATGACGTCGCCTTCCATGCCCTGGACTTCGGTGATGTTGACGATCTTTCGGGTCCCGTCCTTGAGACGGCTCTGCTGGACGATCAGGTCGACGGCCGAGGCGACCTGCTCGCGGATCGCCCGAAGGGGCAGATCCACGCCGGCCATCAGGACCATCGTCTCGAGGCGGGACAACATGTCTCGCGGCGAGTTGGCGTGACCGGTCGACATCGAACCGTCGTGACCGGTGTTCATGGCCTGGAGCATGTCCAGCGCTTCACCTGAACGGCATTCTCCCACGATGATCCGATCAGGTCGCATCCGGAGGGAGTTCCGGACCAGGTCGCGGATCATGACCGCGCCCTTGCCCTCGATGTTCGGGGGCCGGGACTCGAGGGTGACCACGTGCTCCTGGCGAAGCTGGAGCTCGGCCGCGTCCTCGATGGTGATGATCCGCTCGTCATTCGGGATGAACGACGACAGGACGTTCAGGGTGGTCGTCTTGCCCGAACCGGTACCGCCCGACACGAAGATGTTCAGGCGGGCCTCGACGCAGGCCTTGAGGAAGTCGAACATGTCGGCGGTCGCCGTGCCGAACCGGATGAGGTCGTCCACCGTGAAGGGGGAGGCGGAGAACTTCCGGATGGTGATGACCGGCCCGACCAGTGACAGCGGCGGGATGATCGCGTTGACCCGCGAGCCGTCGGTCAGACGAGCGTCGACCATCGGCGACGACTCGTCGACGCGACGACCGATCGGGGCGATGATCCGATCGATGATTCGCATGACGTGGTCATCGTTCTGGAAGACGACGTTCGTCAATTCGAGCTTGCCCGAGCGTTCGATGTAGACCTGGCGCGGTCCGTTGACCATCACCTCGGTGATGCTCTCGTCGCGCAGGAGCGGCTCGAGCGGACCGAGGCCGATGATCTCATCGGTGATCTGCTCCAGCATCCGGACGCGCTCGGCCCGGGTCAGGGCGAGGCCCTCCTCGTCGATGACCTTGCCGAAGATCTCCTCGATCTGGCGCCGCACCTCGACCTGGTTGGACAGGTCGAGCTTGGGATCCAGGTCCTGGATGACCCGACTCTGGATCCGGAACTTGACGTCACGGAAGGACTCCCGCACGGGGCCCTGGGACATCAGCCGGGTGGACTGCGCTGGCGGCGGCGTGCCGACGGGCGCGCCGGGAGCTCCGCCGGTCGGTGCCGGCAGGTTCTCCGATGGCGTCCCGGGGGACGAACCTGGTCGAGCGCTCTCGATCCGCTTGAGGAGGGACATCGCCTACACCCCTTCAGGCCCCGAGGGGCCGACTGCTACCGCCATGCGAACAGCTTTCGAGTGCCCTGCTTGGGGTCTTCGGCCGCCGCCGTCTTGCGCTCGCCACCACTGATGGCGGTCGCCAGACGAAGAACGTCCTGGGACACCTGGGCCTCTCGGTTGGACAGGACGAACGGCACACCGCGGTTCAGGGCGTAGACGACGCTACGCCCGTCACTGACGATGGTGTGATCGACCTTGCGACCGATCGAGTGCTCGACATCCGATACCCGGATGCCCAGCGTCGAGTCGGCGCGATTGAGGATGAGCTTGATCTTGGAACCCTCGTAACCCAACTGGGCCGCGACTTCAAGGAAGAGTCGCATGTTCTTGATGCTGGTGATCTCGAGGGTCAATGCGGTCAGGATCACGTCGGCCGCATCGAGGATGGCCAGGGTCGTGTCGCTGAAGTTCGCGGTGCAGTCCACGACGACCAGGTCGTTGGTGGCCCGCAGGACCTCGAGGATCTTGCGCACGCTGCCCGGCGTGATCATCTCGGCCATCTCGGGCGACGGCGGCGCAAGCAGCACGCGGACGCCCGACGAATGGTTGATCACGAACGTATCGATCGATTTGGGTTCGCCACCCGCTTCCATCTCGGGCAGGAGGTCGGCGATCGACTTGTTCTTGGGATTGAGATTGAGCAGGACGCCGACGTCGCCGAACTGGAACGAACCGTCCATCAGGACGGTCTTCTGACCCAGGTCGGCCGCGGCTGCGACGGCGAAGTTGACGGCGATCGTGGTCCGTCCGACCCCACCCTTGGGGCTGAACACGGCGACGACCTGGCCGGGCTCGCGGTCGCGCGATGCGGCAGCTGCGGTCGCGGCGGCGGCGGCGACGTTGGTGACCGTGATCCGGCCCTGCTTCTCCCGCTCTCGGGTATAGACCTGACGGATCGATGCGGTCAGCTCATCGCTGCTGAACGGCTTGACCAGGAACTCGCGCGCACCGGCCAGCATCGAACGGCGGAGATAGTCCGCCTCGCCCTGGACCGACATCATCACCACGGAAGCCGTGGGGACCTCGGTCGCGAGCTGCTCGGTCGCAGCGATCCCGTCCATGTCGGGCATGTTGATGTCCATCAACACGACATCCGGGCGCAGGCGCCCGGCCATCTCGAGCGCCTGGCGGCCGGAGTCGGCTGCCCCGACCACCTCGATGTCGCCCTCGAACCCGAGGAGCTTGGTGAGGTGGTCGCGCGTCTCGGCGATGTCGTCGACGATCAGGACCTTGATCAAGTCTGCCATGTGTGGCGTTCAGCCTTCGGTGCTTGACGGGTTGCGATTGGTCGGTCGGTCGGTGTTTGGTCGGGTTGGTCCGGCTGGTCGATCGAGCGGTCCGACAGGCGCGGGATCCGAAGTGGATCTGGCCGCGCCTGTCGTTCCGGTCGACGCGAATGGTCCGGTTGGCGCTCGCGGAGAGTGGCCTTGGCGGGCGCCTCCGGTCGCGAGCTACTTCTTCGGGAGGATGGCCTCGACGATCTGAGGCGGCAGGACACCGTACTCATCGACGAGCGACTTGAGGATGATCCCGGTGGTCGGATCGAGCGCGGGCTCGATCGGGTTGCCGGCGTCGTCCACGTAGTCCTTGGGCGAGCGCAGAACGAGGCTGATACAACCTTCGGTCTGGGCGTACTTGATGACTTCGGACTGCTGCGGGCTGACCGCCAGGATGACGATCTCCTTCTGGCCGTTCAGGTGGGTCCCTTGGGCGGCGCCAGGCGAGGCCTGCGGATCGGTCGTCGTGTCGATCGGCGGGAGCAGAGTCGAGACGACCTGCATGTTCTGCAGGAGCATCTTGACCGACAAGGTGCTACCGACGTTCGTCAGCGAGTTGACCGTGTCCGTCGACCCGTCGACGGTCAGGAACGGGAAGTCCTTACCGCACAGGGTGGTACCGCCGTCGCCGAGACCCTGGGCGCCGATACCGACGACCGCATCGACGCGATCGCCGACGTTGATCAGGGTGCCGACACCGGAGACCTGGTCGACCTGGACTGCCTGGGCGCGCTTGCCCTTGGCCAGAAGCGGGCCGGGCGCAGCGCCCGTGTTGTTGGTGGCGAACATCGTCTTGGTCAGCTGAGCGCTGGTCGCGATGTCCGATCGGGCGATCTGCCCGACGACCTGCGATGGATCGCCGATGGCATCAGCCGCGCGATTCGCCAGGTCGACGTCCTTGGTCGTCAGCATGTCCGAACGGACCTGCGTGCCCAAGGGGATATCGACACTCGCGATAACCGTCGGCGCCGTCGTTTTGACGGTGTCCGCCGGTTTGCTCGGATTGCCGATAAGGAACACGATCGCGACGAATGCGACCGCTGCGAGGACGACCCCGACTAGCAGGATCAACCGGTTGCTTCGACTCTTCAAAACCACTCTCCCCAGCCGTGTGACAGGTGGCACCACTGTAGCATCGGGAAAAGGGCGCGCGACTATACCAAAGGGCTAGGACCATTAGGAGGAAATGGCCAGAAAAGGGCCCCGATTCGTGCTTGGAACGGGTCTTCCGGGCAGGCCCGCCCGACGGACCGTCGGGGTCCGGTCCGAGGGGTTCCGGAGCGGTCTTCGAGGCTTCTCGAGGACCTGTTCGGGGGCCGATCCGAGGGTCCATCCGGGCGTCTTTTCGAGGGCCCCGCCAGACGCCCGATCCGGGCTGATCCGGAGGGCCATTCGCGGCCGCGTCCGCCGCCGCCGGAAGGGGTCTTGCGGGCGATCCGCGGTCGTCCCATGGCGGCTGCGGTCCGGGCCAGCGGCGGCCCGGAATCGACGAGCGGCCCCCCGATCGAAGGGCCGCTCGTGTCGTCTGTGGCTGCCGGCTCGATGGCCGGCGGCGGGACCCTAGACCGAGTTACCGACCCGGCTGAGGATGGAGCTGATCTGGCTGCCCAGGAAAAGCAGGGCAAGGATGGCGACGATGGCGATGAGGGCAAGGATCAATGCGTACTCGGCCAGCCCTTGGCCATCATCGTCAAGGCTGACTGGGACGATCCACGCGCGGAACGATTCGAACACCGATATGGGGTCCTCCTTTCCCGAGAGTCTCCCGCCCCTGGGGCGAGAGCACCCCGTGCCGCGCTCCTCGGACACCGCGATCGGTCTGGTGTCTTCGGGTGGGGTGGCGACGGGAGCGACACACTATGGGGTGGTCGAGAGGTCGTCAATACGGCGATAGCTGTATCGGCGTCGCGGAAGCGGTCGGAACGCTCGATCCCACGACCTCCGGGAATTCGATCGACGCCGGACCCTCGGTGGGTCCGGCGTCGGTTCGTTACGTGTGAGCCGCGCCGGCGATCCGGCTGGCTCTCCGTGGTGTCGGTCCTAGACCGAGTTACCGACGGTGCTGAGGATCTTGCTGACCTGGCCGCCCAGGAAGAGCAGAGCGATGATCGCGACGATCGCGATCAGGGCGAGGATCAGAGCGTACTCGGCGAGCCCCTGGCCCTCCTCGTCGCGGTTCATCCACGCAAGGAACGAATTGATGAGCGCCATAGCCGTTAGGCCTCCTGGATGAGTGCACACCCCCAGTCGAGGGCCAGGTGAATATAGGGTCGGGACTCGATGTCTGCCATTAGCCGAATGGTACCGGTGGGCAGGGGCCCTTTGGTCAGTCACGGAAGCTGGTTCGTGAGCCAGTGGAGGACGGCCGCGACCTGGTCATCGAAGAAGATCAGGAAGACGGCGATCAGCAGCGCCGACAGCCCCAGGATGATCCCGTACTCGACCAGACCCTGAGCACGTTCGATCGAATGCGATCCGCACGGAGACGTCCGCGATGACACGTTCGGGCCCGACTCAGTCCGCCGCCGGCAGATCCACGATCATCCGGACCTCGGAGCCATCGTCCGACAACGCGGCTTTCGCGCCGAGGCTGGCGGCCCGGGCCTGGACGTCGTGCCACGTCTTCACCGGCAGCACCACTGGGGCGACACTGGCTGCGACGGCGGCGGCCTGCTCGTCGCGGCGGTCTTCGATCATCGCCGCGAGCGCCGCCGGCATCGGCGGTTCCGGTCGGCCCTTGCCCTTGCCCCGCCCGCGGCCGCTGTCGGCATCCTGGGCGGTGTCGGCGGCCGGTGCCTCGACCTCGGTATCAGTCGAGACGCGGACGGAGCGGACCATCGCCTCGAGCGTCGTCGGCGTCCAGTCCAGGCGAACGACGATCCGTTCGGGGCGCCCGACCAGGTAGGCGGCCAGCGACTCTTCGATCATCCGGAAGACACCCGACTCGAGGTCCATCGGCAGGCGCCGATCGGAGCCCATCGAGTCGAAGTCGACCGGGATGTTGGCTCGCCGCCCTCGGTCGCGGGCCGAGCGACGGACGGTCGGGACCAGCCCGAGGTCGTCGAGGACCATCGGTCGAACGTCGAAGATGAACGACTTGGTGGCGTCGAGGGTCGACTGGACCATCGCGATGAGCTCGCGGATCTCGGGCCGGGCGGCCGCCGGGTCCGTCGCCATCAGGCGGTCGACGATCTGGGCCTGGAGGACGATGTTGGTCAGGCTCTGGGCCGGACCGTCGTGCATCGCCCGGGCGATCTCACGGCGGAGATCCTCCTGGGCGGCCAGGATCAGCCGGGACACCGCCGGTGAGACGCGGACCCCACCATCGGCCGGCGTTGCGCCGGACTCGTCGTCACCGGGCGCTTCGCCGTCGATGACGACCGCCTCGATGAACAGGCCACTGTCGGGCTGGGCCCGGAGCTGCTCGTCGAGATCGGCCAGACCGTCCCGGTAGCGGCGCAGGATCTTGACCTTGCCGTTGAGGACGTCGACCTGCGATCCCATCACGATCGCCCGGCGGGTCAGCCCGACGAGCTGGGAGTTCTGTTCGGCCAGCTCCATGGGATCGATCCGCCCCGCGGTCTTGTCGCCGTCGATGCGCGCCGCCAGGGCAGCCCGCTTGGCTTCATGCCGCTCGCTCTCGGCGCTGGCCTGGACGATGAGCATGTCGATCTCGGCCAGCTCGTTGTCGAGGGTCGCGATGTCGCGTTCGATCCGCGCGACGAGACCCACCGGGCCATCGGCTCCGGCGGTGGTCGTATCGTCGGTACTGGCCAGCTGGCCCTCGGGCGTGGTCACGATGGGACGATCAATCCTCCGGCATCCGGATCCAGCCCTGGCGCATGGCGTAGACCACGGCCTGGGTCCGGTCGTTGACCGACAGTTTGCGCAGGATCGAGCTCATGTGGTTCTTGACCGTCTGCTCGCTGATCGACAGCGCGTAGGCGACCTGCTTGTTGGTCATGCCCTGGGCGATGTTGTCCAGGATCTCGACCTCGCGCGGGGACAGCGGGGCGAAGATCGGCGCAGCGTCCTGGCCGTAGACGGCCAACTCACGGAATTCCTTGAGGACCCGTGACGCGACGGCCGGCTTGGCGAAGACCTTGTCGTTGATCAGGTACTCGCCGTCCGAGACGCGACGGATGATGGTGACCAGATCGTCCGGTCCGACATCCTTGAGGATGAACGCGGCAGCGCCGGCCTTGATCGCGTCGAACAGGGCGTCCTCTTCCTCGTTCTGAGCGAGGACGATGATCCCGACCGAGGGCAGCTCGCGCTTGATCCGCTGGGTCGTCTCGATGCCACCCGGAGGCGGCAGGGTGAGGTCCATCAGGATGATGTCGGGCGAGGTGTCGAGGGCCAACTCGATGGCACTCCGGCTGTCGTCCGCCTCGCCGACGATCAGGAAGTCCGGCTCACGCTCGAGCAACCCGCGCATACCCATCCGGAACAGTGCGTGGTCGTCGACCAGGAGCAACTTGGTTTGATCCACGTTGCGCCGATCGGGACCGCCCCGACGTCGTTCGGGACCCGAATAATCCATCGCCGTCATGAACTCTCCTTTTCGAGCGGGATCGCCAACCGAACGACCGTTCCGGCGTCCGGGCGGGATGACACTTCCAGCGCGGCACCGATCAGTTCGGCGCGCTCACGCATGAATTGCAGTCCGAAGTTGCGGCGGCCGCGAGTGGCCACCGCCCCGACATCAAAGCCAAGACCGTCATCCTGGACCTCGACGACCCAATGGCCGTCGTCGAGCCTGGTGGCGATCGTGGTCCGGGTCGACTTGGCGTGCTTGCGCACGTTCTGGAGGGCCTCCTGGACGACCCGCAGGACGACCGTCTGCTGGGCATCCCCGAGGAGGTCGTCCGGTGCGCGCAGATCGGTCTCGACGGTCGCTCCGGCCAGGGCGGCCATCGTCTCGGCGGCGTCCATGATCGAGCCATCGAGGCCCAGCTCGTCGAGGAGCGGCGGCCGGAGCTGGCTGATGAACGTCCGGATGTCGCCGAGCTCCCGCCGCAGCAGCTCGCGCATGAAACGCAGCTCGGTCTTCGCCATCCGGGGATCACCGTCCATGACCCGCTCGATATACTCGACCTGGAAGATCGCGTTCGAAAGGGCCTGGGCCGGACCGTCGTGGATCTCCTGGGCCAGGCGCGAACGCTCGGCCTCCTGGGCCTCGACGATGCGCATCTCGACGTCGTGCGGTCGGACCGCACCGTTGTCGTCGGGGACGAGACTGGCGTCACCGCGTTCGAGGAACAACCAGGTGCTCTCGAGGCTGCGGTGGGCCAGCTCGAACCGAGCCAGCTCCGACTGGTGGGCGCCGACGTCGGTCTCGAGACGCTCCACCTCGGAACGCAGGGCGCGTGCCCGGGCGTCGTCGGCGCCGGCCTCGGCGGCCTCGACCGCGCTGGGCGCGGCGGGGTCGGCTGGATCGCCGCCGGCGGGCTTGCGCTCGCGCCGTGGCCGGCGCTCGAGGGAGTCGAGCTCGTCGCGCAGGGCCTGATAGCGCCCGAGCTCATCCAGATAGGCCGCTCGATAGCTCGCCGCCACGGCGTCGAGGCTGTTGGCCGAATACGCCAGCGCGGCCTTGGCCTCTGCGTGGAGTTCGTCGAAGCGGCCGTCCCGAGCCTCGCCCACCCTCGTCCCATCCATGTCGCCCGAGTATAGGGGTCCGGACATCACGGACAGCCGATCTCGAACACCCTCGTCCGAGCGAGGATGCGCGCGTCATGAGCATCGCTCGGGGCAGGCCCGAGGTCGAGCTCGTGGAAGCAGTCCGCGCCGGGGGCGTCGGTCGCCAGGATGGCCGGCCAGGTGCCGTGATCGTCCTCGTCGTCGACGACCAGGTAGCGGGTGCCGGGGAAGGCCCTGGCAAGGTCGACCACATCGGCCGGCGATTCAGCGGGCAGGGCGAGGGTCGGGATCCGGCGCGCCTCGGCCAGCCAGATCGGGAAGTCGGTCACGACCGGGCCCGCGCTCGCGTCGAGCGGCCGACCGATGGCTGCCATCCGCTCACCGAGCAGCTCATAGCGCCGAGCGACGTCGGCCGATTGCTGGCCGTAGGCAGACAGGATGAGGACGCTGAACAGGAGGGCCGAGCCGACGGTGAGGACCGCTCCCAGCCAGGCGACCGGGCGGGTCCAGCCGCGCCACACGCCGACCCGGGCGATCAGGGCGTCCAGACCGACCAGGGCGCTGATCACCAGCAGGACCTGGATCGCGCCCGCCGCGTGGAGGAAGGTCCCCCAGGTCGTCGAGACCGGGAAGAGGAGGCCGGTCACCAGGAAGGTCGCGATGGACACGATGACCAGCGGACGGAGGCTTCGGGCGCGCCCGCTCCAGGGCAGCGCGATCAGCCCGATCAAGGCCACCGGGAATCCCGGCGCCAGGAGCACGTTGGCCAGGTCGTGCCACAGGCCCTCGACCCGGAGCTGGGCCAGCCGGGCCGGCCCGATCGCGAGGTAGCGAGCCAGGGTCGGCGGATCGTTCCAGGCGAAGATGTCGAAGCCGGTGATCGACAGCGCATTGGCCAGGGCCTGGCCCGGCAGCGGGTTGCCGAAGACGGCCCAGTCCCGGATGAGCCACGGGACGAAGAGGACAAGGGCGACGGCGGCCGGGACCCCGATCAGGGCCAGGCGGCGACCGCGCGGCCCGCTCCACCAGGCCAGGCCGACCCAGGTCAAGGCCAGCCAGGCAACCTCGTTGCGGGTCAATGCGGCAAGACCCAGGACCACGCCGAGCCCGAGCAGCCGCGGGTCGCGGACGGCGCTGCCTTCCGGCGGCCGGGCCAGGATGCGGGTCATCAGCAGGGTCGCCGCCAGCGTCAGCAACGCGAAGGGCATCGTCGAATCCGGCAGGGCGCCGAACAGCACCAGCGGCAGGTAGACGGCGGCGGTGAGGCCGGACCCGAGGGCAAGCGTCCGGGCTCGGCCGGGTGCCAGGCCCCGTTCCGATGCGACGTCCGCGGCCACACGCCAGGCCAGGACGGGTACCAACGAACCGACCAAGACGGCCGATACCTTGGCTGCCTCGAAGGTCGAACCGAGAAGGGCCATGGCCGGCAGGACGAGCACGGTCGGCAGGGGCAGCCAGACCTCGAAGGCCGGTCTGGGGAAGATGAGCGGTGGAGTCTGGAAGCTCCAGATCGCATCGCTGACCAGGCCCCGGCCCTCGAGCAGGTTCCGAGCGACGCCGACGTAGTAGGCGGTGTCCTCCGGTGTCGGGAAGCGCAGGGTGGATGCGAACAGGGTCCGGGCCACCAGCGCGACGAGGAAGACCAGGCCGACACTCAGCCAGGCCTCGCGGCGGCTCATCGAGCGCACCGTGGGTCGTCCGCGCTGACGCACACCGGGAAGAGCGCGGCTTCCGTGCTGTCGCCTGCCGACTTCCGCCAGACACTCGTGCCGACCCAGCTCGGCTGGGGGGCCACGCCCTCCAGCAACGGGGCCAGGGCGGCGACCGTGTCCTTCTTCTCGACCAGCAACCAGCGCGCGTTATACGCGCGGGCGACCTTCTCGATAGTCCCGATCGGGTCGGCCGGTGCGACCACGCCCGGGTGACCTGTCCAGTATCTGACGCCGCCGGTGTCGAGGCTCATGACCACGTCGTCGGCCAGCGCGCCGGCCTCGGACAGGGCCGCTCCGGCCGCGACCTTGATGTCCCTCTCAGCGGCCCAGGTCGCTCGGGTCGCGAACGAGAAGGTGACCCCGACCAGGATGGTCAGCCCGACGGCTCCAGCGATGAAGAAGCGGCTGGCCTGCTCGACGTCCCAGTTCGATCGTCGGGCGGCGATCCAGACGACGACCGCGACGACGCCCTCGAGGGCCAGGATCGACGCCTGCGGCGCGAGGGCCACCGCCGAGTGGATGAACGTCCCGTTGGGGACGTGAACCGCCGACACGAGCGCCGAGAAAGCGAACAGCACGACGGCGTAGACGAAGAACGGGGCGTAGTCGGGCGACCGACGCCGGAGCCAGCCACCGATGACCATGGTCGGGGCCAGGACGACTGCGGCGACCAGGATGACGAAGCTGACGATGGCCTGGCCCAGGCCGACGAGCCGACTGGAAACGAGCGAGCCGAGGCCCTGGCCGAGGAAGGTCGACAGGGTCGGGTGGCCCTCGATCGAGTTCATCTCGGCAAGCGAGCGGATCCACAGGATGCGGCCCGAGGCCGACGATGGCGAGATCGACCCGAACACGCTCAGCTGGCGCGCCCACCAGGGAGCCATCACCAGCAGGAACAGGCCGAGCGATGCGAGTGCCGACCACCAGGGCAAGGCCGGAGCCATGCCACGCTGCCAGGACCGGAGCCGGCTCCAGAGGAACAGCAGACCGAGCGCTGCGCCGACCAGGATCCCGTCATTGCGAGCGAGCATCGCCAGGCCGACCAGGAAGCCCGCCGCGATGAACGAGCGGGAATCGCCCTTGAGCCCGCGAGCGCCCAGCCACAACGCGCCGAGGACGATCGGCTGGTACAGCGAGAAGTTGTCGGGCTGGGCCATGAACACGACCGCGGCCGGGACCGCAACCAGGATGCCCGCACCAAGACGGACGTCGGGCCGTGCTCCGGCTTCGCCTGCGAACGCCCAGGTCATCGGGGCGGCCAGGGCGCCGATCAAGGCGAAGGGCAGCGCCGAAGCCCAGGCGGTCGGTCCGAGGACAGCCAGGAACGGGACCTGGACGAGCGACGCCAGCGGCATCCAATGGGCATTGCTGGCGATGGGCAACCCCGGGTCGGCCGGGATGGTCCCGCCCAGATCGACGAAGGTCCAGACGAAATCGATGTTGAAGCCGTGACCCGCCTGGAGCGCTCGCGCGACGTTCACGTAGTAGTAGGAATTGACGTAGGCGGGGTCCGGATAGAGTGCGATCAGGACCAGCCGCACGGCCGCGGCGAACGCGAAAAGGGCTATGGCGGTGCGCATCGCCGGTGCAGCCTAGCACCGGGCACCCCGGACTCGGCCCGGTACGAATCACCCATGGCGGTGGCCATCCGGGCTGGTACCTGGCCCTCCTCCGACGGGGTAGCATCTGGCCCGGAATGACCGTCTCGATCGCCCGGTTCGCATCGGTCCGACCGTCCCCTGTGGCTCGTCGGGCGCTTCGCGATGGGCTCGGGCTGGCCGGCCTGGCCTTTGCCGCCTACCTCTTCCTGGTGGTCGCTCCGAAGGCCGGGACCTTCGGCTTCGATGCCTTCGCGTACTGGGCCCTCGACCCAGCCGATCCGTACACCGTCACGGCCGGGACGTTCGGGGCGTTCACCTACACCCCGGTCATCGCCATCCTGTTCGCGCCGTTCGGGCAGCTCCCCTGGTCGACCTTCCTGTGGTTGTGGACGTCGGTCCTGGTGGCGACCGTGATCTGGCTCGGCTGGCGAAGTGCCCTGTTCGTGCTGGCTTTCCCGCCGGTCGCGCTGGACCTGTACCACGGCAACATCCACCTCCTGATGGCCGCGGCGATCGCCCTGGGCTTTCGCTATCCGGCCGCCTGGTCGTTCTTGTTGCTGACCAAGGTGACGCCCGGCGTGGGTCTGGTCTGGTTCGCGGTCCGACGCGAGTGGCGACCGCTTGCGATCGCCCTGGCCGTGACCGCAGGGCTCATCGTCGGCTCGGTGGTCATCGCCCCGGGGCTTTGGGCAGAGTGGTTCGAGGACGTCTCCAAGACCGCCGGCGGAGCCTCGCTCGGCCAGGTCTCGGTCGCCATCCCGCTGTTCATCCGACTGCCGCTGGCCGTGGTGGTGATCGCCTGGGGGGCGCGCACGGATCGGCGCTGGACGGTCCCGGTCGGAGCCACCCTGGCCCTGCCGATCCTGTGGCCCAGCGGGCTTGCCGTCCTGGCCGCCCTGTGGCCGATCGCCCAGCGTCGGCCCGAGCTGGAGCCGCGCGATCGGGGCGCGGTCAGGTCGGCGTCGGCGGTGGTCGCAGCGCCGGGAGCCTGAACCCGCGGATCCCTGCCCACAGAGCCGCCAGGTCGGCGTAGCCGCCGTTCTGCCGACCCAGCCAGGCCACGACCGGGATGAACAGCGGCGGCATGTCGTCCAGGCTGTAGTACCACTGTGCATCGGAGTTGTGGATCGCCACCGCGAACTCCTGCCACAGCTGGAGCATGGCCAGGCTCAGCAGACCAAGCAGCCCCGCCGCGATCCACCACGACCGACGACGGATGCCGATCAGGGCGAACGGCAGGACGGACGGCTTGATCAGGACCAAGACCGCCGGCCAGGCCAGGAGCAGGCCGCCGCAGATGAACGTCGCGATCCACATGTCCGAGTTGCCGTAGATCAGGTTGCTGACGCCGCGTGGCCAGGCGAACAGGGCGGCCATGATCGGCCAGGTCCAGACCGCCGGTCGGAGTCGCCACAGGGTCAGCGCGACGACCGCCCCCGGGAGGATCCACCAGAGCGGAGAGGGCAGCCAGACCAGCGGGACGAACAGGAGCAGGCCGATCGGCGGGTAGAGCACGTCGACATCGGGCATGACGATGTACGGCCCGGCCAGCTGATGGGGCAGGTAGTAGACCCCCGTTTCCAGCCAGCGCTGGCCGACCTCTCGATAGAAGGTCAGGTCGGAGCCGACCGCGTCCTGCGACGCGATGTACGGCACCAAGTAGGCCAGCTCCCAGGCGAACACGACAAGGAGCACACCCGTGAGGGTCAGAGCCACGATCCGGCCGGTGTTGGCTGGCACGGCCGGACGATACATCGCCGGGGCTACGGCTCGCGGATCGGAACAGGCTCCAGCCAGACCGGCTGGCGGGTGCCTCGGGCCAGGGCGACCGTCACCAGCAGGACCCCGAGCCACAGTCCCTGGAGGGTGTAGCTCGCCACGCACAGGGCGGCCACGAGGGCGATCTCACGGCGCACCACGAGCATCCCCGGCAGGAGGGTGAGCAGGCCGAACATGCGCAGGCTGGGGTTGCCGACGATCATCAGGATGCCCAGCCAGGCGGCGGCGAATCGAAGCGGTAGGAAGTAGGCGGCCACGGTCGTGGCCGCGGCCAGCCCGAGGCCGACCCAGGCGGGCAGGCCGTGGGCCAGCCCTGAGCCGCCATAGATCCAGCCCGGATCCGAGGCCCGACCCAGCTGGGCCAGCCAATCCGACCAGGCTTCGACGCCGGTCAAGGGCAGGGTCACGACCACGGCCGCGACCATCAGGAGCGCTCCGACGATGGCCGCGCGCGGACGACGGCGCAGAAGGGCGATCCAGGGCTGCGCCTGGGACGGCTTGATGGCCGGGTTGGCGACGGCCAGCAGCCCATCGAGCCAGGCCGGCCGGTCGGCCTGGTCGAGCCGTCGCTCGATCGGCTGGAAGGGCGTCTGCGGGTCGGCTCGACCGAACATCAATCCGACCAGCGCGGCGAACAGCAGGATCTGGACGTTGCCCCCGAGGAGCGCCTCGAAGAAGGGTGGCCAGAGGAGGACGCCCGGCAACCAGATCCAGGGCACGGCGAGGCGCCGGCAGGTCCAGGTCGCCACCGCCAGCAGGAGAGCCAGCCAGCTGACCACGACCAGCGTCTCGGGCAGGAACGTCAGCACGGCGATGACCGGTAGCAGGAAGGGCGGGTAGAGGAAGGGCAGGTCCGACCCGACGGGGGCCTGGAAGCTCGAGGCCAGGTAGGGTTGCCCGCCGGCCAGCCAGCGAGTCGCCGCCCGAAGGGGGATCTGGATGTCGACGGCGACGGGGTAGCCCGTCAGCAGGTCGCGCACGGCGACCGCCACGACGATCCCGGTGATGAGCCATAGGACCGCCCGGAGGAGGCGATCCGGTCGACTGCCGAACGTCAGGGCGTTCACGGCGCGACCGAGGTGGCTGGCATCGGAGCGACGATACACCGCTCCGCCTCCGGCCTTGTTAGCCTTCCACGATGACCGCCCGCTTCGAACCGAAGAATGCCGTCGCGGGGACCGCGGTGGTCCTGATCGCCTTCGCGATCTACGCCCTGTCGAGCTTCCGGTTCGATGCCGGCCACCCCGATTTCTTCTACCTGGCCGATGCCTTCCTCCACGGGCGGACCTGGCTGGATCACGCCTTCGGGCCGTATGACGCGGTGATCGTCGGTACCCGGGTTTATGTGCCCTTCGCGCCGTTCCCGGCCCTGGCGGTCATGCCTCTCGTCGCTGTGATCGGACCTGCCGCCGCCGATCGCTGGGAGCAGATCATCGGGTCCGCGATGGCGGCCGTGGACGTCGGCCTGTGCTGGTGGCTGATGGGCCGGCTCGGCGTGCGTCCGATCCGACAGCGCCTGTGGCTGGTGGCCTTGTTCGGGTTCAGCACGGCGCTGTGGTGGGTGACCACGCGTGGGGGCGTCTGGCACACCGGCCACCAGGTCGCCCTGATGGTGACCCTGGCGGCGCTGATCGAGGCCTTCGGTCGGCGCCGGCCGCTGATCCTGGGCCTGTTGCTCGGAGCGGCGTTCCTGAGCAGGGCCCCGCTCGCCCTTGCCGCCCCGTTCTTCGCCTGGATCGTGATCGACGCCGAGGATGGTGGTGGACCGCGGACCTGGCCGTGGACGGACCTGGTCGTGTACGGGATCGGCGTCTCACCGGCCGTCCTGTTCGCGCTCTGGTACAACGCGGTCCGGTTCGGATCGCCGCTCGAGTCGGGCTATGCGCTGGCGTCGCTGCCGGCCTTCCTCGAGGCGCAGCGCGAGGTCGGGTTGTTCTCGCCGGCCCATCTCGCGATGAACCTGGATCTTCTCTTCAGCCACCTGCCGACGTTCTCGGCCACCCCGCCGTTCTTCAAGCCGGACGGGTTGGGGATGTCCATCCTGATCACGTCGCCTGGCCTGCTCCTCGGCCTCCGGGCGAACTGGCGGTCGCGGATGGTCATCGCCCTCGGTCTGACCACGGTCGCGGTGATCGCGCCCAGCCTGCTCTACTACGGCGGGGGTTGGCTCCAGTACGGCTACCGCTACGCGCTGGACGCCATCCCGTTCGCGATGGCCCTGGTCGGCCTGGCCGTTGCTCGTTCCGGGCTGCCCATCTGGGGCCGGGCACTGATCGCCTTCGGAGTGGCGGTCAACCTGCTCGGCGTCTACTGGGCGTACAACCTGTAGGGTCCCTCGCCGGCCGTCGCCTCCGGTTCGCGCAGTGCGGGGTAGTGGAGCGAGCCCAGCAGGGCCAGGCTGACCAGGACGATCCCCGCCCATGAGCCCTGGTAGGTGGTGGTGGCGATGAGGGTCGCCGCGATCAGGGCCAGCTCGCGCCGGATGAGCAGCATCGCCGGGACCAGGAAGAGCAGTCCGAACGAATGGAGCGATGGCGTGCCCCAGACCGAGAGGATCCCGATCCAGGCTGCTGCCCCGGCCCGGTTCGGCAGGAGCAGGACGGCCACGCTCGTCGCGATCGTCACGACAAGGCCGACCCCGGCCGGCGTGAATCGACCGAGGGCGATCCCACCCAGATCCCAGGTCGGGTCGGTCGCCCGACCCAGCTGGCGGAGCCATTCGAACCAGAGGTCGACGCCGGTCAGGGCCAGGGTGACCGCGACCAGGGTCACGATGATGGCGGCCGAGATGGCGGCGGCGACCGGGCGATGCCGAACGAGGAACAGCCACGGCTGGACCTGCGACGCCTTGAATGCCCCGAGCAGCGCAGCCAGGGCGCCGAGTCCCAGCGCCGACTCGCCCGGGTCGGCCACGTCCCGTTCTGCCGGGCGCATGGGCGGCGGGTCCTTCGTCCGGCGCCAGAACAGGACGATGAAGGCGAGGAACAGCACGATCTGGACGTTGCCGCCGATGATCGGCTCGGCGAACGGCGACCAGGCCAGCACGAATGGCAGCCACGGCCACGGGAAGGCCAGCCGGCGGAGCGCCAGTACCGCACAGCCGAGGCAGACCACGAACCAGACGACCTGGAGCGGGACCTTCGGCACGGCCAACAGCAGCGAGGCGAACGGCAGCGTATACGGTGGGTACAGGAACGGCTGGGTCGCGCCGGGCGGTGCCGTGAAGGCCGAGGCCAGGTACGGCTGGCCGCCGTCGACCCAGCGCTGGGCGGCGCGCAGCGGGATCTCGAGATCGACGCTGAACGGGTAGACCAGCAGCAGGTGGTTCAGCAACGACCAGCCGATGATCGCGATCGCGATCGCCGCGAGGCCTCCCCGGAGGAGTCGGTTGGGACCCGAGCCGACCGTGAGGATGAACGCCAGACGGGTTCGCATCGGGCCAGTGTACGGACGGCCCGACCGTCGGCGCGGTCGTACCAGGACTGCCGGGCCACATCGTCGCGAGCGTCGGTCCGTATCCTCAACGGATGACATCGAGCTCGACCGGTGCGGCCATGTCCGCTTCGGTCCGCCCAACCGGTCGCCTTGCCTATGGGACCCGGACCCTGCTGGCGGCCATCGTGATCTCGCGGGCAGTGGTCCTCCTGGCCGCGTTCGTGGCAGAGCAGATCGTCACGGTCAACCCGCGCCTGACCAGTGGCGACGGAAGTCCGATCCTGCGCAGCCTGACCGCCTGGGACGGCTGGTGGTACCTGGGCATCGCCCGCGACGGGTACCATGCCGCACCACTCGTGGATGGCTACCACGACTATGCGTTCCTGCCCCTCTGGCCGGCCCTGATCCGGCTCTTGTCGTGGCCCTGGCCGAGTCTGGCCGGCCCGATCGCGGTCGTCCTGGCCAACGTCCTGTTCGTGGCCGGTCTGTTCATCCTGGTCCGACTCGGCGAGAAGGTGGTCGGTCCCGAGCGAGCGGTCGCGGGGGCGGCGATCCTGGCGATCTTCCCGTTCAGTGCCGTGTTCTCGATGGCCTACGCCGAGAGCCTGTTCCTGTGCCTTTCGACGGGGGCGTTCCTGGCCGCCGAACGCGACCGAAGGGCATTGGCGGGTATCCTCGTCGCGTTGGCTGCCATGACCCGTCTCCAGGGCGCCGTTCTCGCCCTGCCGGTGTGGCTTGTGCTGTTCCTCCACGACGGCCGTCGACTGCGTGCCTCGCAGGCCTGGCTGCTGCTCGGACCGCTCGCCGCGCTGGCCATCCTCGGCGGCGTCACCCTCATCGCCGGTGGTCCGCAGGCGTACGGGTCCGCCCAGGCGGCCTGGGGTCGGGTCGGGGTCGGTGGGGCGGCTCCCGGTGAGTCACTCGGCAGTCTGTTGTCGCTGCTCAACGTCGTCCAGCTGGTGACCCTGCTAGGTGCGGTCTTCCTGCTCGTCTTCGTCCGACCCGATCGGATCCCCCTGCCATACGCGGCCGTGTCGGTCCTCTCGCTTGGCCTCGTCTTCGCCAGCGGCTCGCTGGAGTCGATCGGCCGCCACGTCATGAGTGCCTTTCCAAACGTGTGGCTGCTGGCCGGCCGACGGGCCCGCTGGTTCCGGGTCGCCTGGCCGATCGGGTCGGTCGCCCTCCTGTTTGTCCTGAGTACGGCGATGTTCGCCGGGAGGTTCGTACCGTGACCCAGAGCCCCGCGATCAGCCGCCGGGTCATCCTCGACATCTTCATCCTGTCGGGGGCGGCCGGGCTCATCTACGAGGTCGTCTGGGCCCGCCAGCTGGTCCTGGTCTTCGGGAACACCACCCAGGCCGTGTCGGCCATCCTGACCGGGTTCTTCGGCGGGATGGCCATCGGCAGCGCGTTCGGTGGACGGATCGCCGACCGCGTTCGCCGGCCGCTTCGGCTGTATGGCTTGCTCGAGCTGATCCTGGTGGTGGTGGTCATCCTCACCCCGATCACCTTCCGACTCCTGCACGAGGTCTATCGCGGCGCCTTCAACTCGCTCGAAGCGAGCCCCGGCGCCCTGGCCCTGGTCCGCTTCGCGCTGGCCCTCCTGGCCCTCGCTCCGGCGACCATCCTGATGGGTGCGACGCTGCCGACCCTGACCCGCTATCTGAGCAGCAATGCCGAGCACCTATCCGAGGCATTCGGGCGGCTATACGCGGCCAACACGCTAGGCGCGATCGTCGGGACGATCATGGCCGGCTTCGTGCTGATCGAGATCCTGGGGCTGACCGGGACGCTCCTTGTGGGGGCCGCCTGTTCCGCTCTGGCTGGAGCCATCGCGCTCATCCTCGACCGGCGGGTCGCCCGGGCCGAGGTCGCGCCGGACGCGGCGGCGGCGATCACAGCGGCGCCGGCGATCACAGCGGCGCCGGCCACGGCATCGGTCGCCGCACCCGCCCCAGCACCAAACGCGGCCACGGCCGGCGCCGTCCGGCCGGTCGTCCGTTCCACCCTCCGGCTGGGCCTGTTCGTGGCCCTTGTCTCCGGCCTGACCTCGCTTGCCTACCAGACCTTGTGGACCCGGTTGCTGGCGTCCGGCACCGGTAACTCGACCTACGTGTTCACGATGATCCTGGCGCTGTTCCTGATCGGCATCGCCCTCGGCGCGATCACCTTCAACATCATCCGGCCACGGATCAAGAGCACGATCGGGCTCCTCGCCGTCGCCCAACTGGTCGTTGCCATCCTGGTCATCGTCGGTGGCGTGTGGGTCCTGCCGACCGCCTCGAATGGGATCCTCGACGTCAACGGTTCGCCGGGCAGCCTGTTCGGTGCCTTCCTCCGAACGAGCGCGATCGTGGTCCTCCCGGCCACCTTCGTGATGGGTCTCAGCTTCCCGGCCGCGTCGGCGTTGGTCGCGGGCGACGACGACGACGTCGGTGGCCGATCGGGCCTGCTCCTGGCGACCAACACCGTGGGCGCCATCATCGGCACGTTCATCGTCCCGTTCGCGGTCATCCCGCTGATCGGATCGCCGTCGGCCCTGGCCCTCATCGCCATGATCAACGCCGGATTGGCCGTGGTTCTCGCCCTTTGGGGTGGGCTCGGTGGCCGCGTCCTTCGGACGGCGGTCGCGGCCGGCGGGGCGATCGTCGTGGTCGTCCTGGTCGTGGCGGTCGCGGCCGGTGGTTACTTCGTCGATCCGTCGATGGCCCGGATCGTGCGCGAGGGCGGGACGATCGTAAAGTCTGCCGAGGACGAGATCGCGTCGGTCCAAGCGGGCACCGACAAGTACGGCAACAAGCACCTGTGGGTGACCGGCACGGCGATGACCCTGCTGACCGTCGACGCCAAGCTGATGCCGATCCTGCCGCTCATCGCCCGACCAGAGGCCAAAGACATCGCCGTGGTCGCGTTCGGGATGGGTTCGGCCTTCCGGGCTGCGGTCGGGGCCGGGCTCAACGCCGACGCTGTCGAACTCGTGCCGTCGGTGCCCAAGATGTTCGGGACCTACTACAGCGACGCGGACAAGGTCCTGGCCGCCCCCAACGGCAAGGTCATCGTGGCCGACGGGCGCAATCACATCGAGCTGACCGACAAGACCTACGACATCATCGTGACCGACCCACCGCCGCCGATCGAGAGCGCCGGGGTATCGGTCATCTCCTCGGCCGACTACTACAAGGCCGGCAAGGCCCGGCTCAATCCGGGCGGCGTGATGATGCAGTGGGTGCCCTGGAGCCAGCAGACGATGGACGAGCTGCTGGCCCACATGCGCTCGTTCAAGTCGGTCTTCCCCGAGGTGACGATCGCCTTCGGCCCGGGTGGCTACGGCCTGTACATGCTCGGCTCCGACGAACCGATCACCTTCGACCAGGCAAACCTCGAAGCGGTCTTGTCTCGTCCGGGCGTCACCGAGGACCTGTCGTCGGCCTACGACTCGCCGGCCCACACGGCTGCCGCCTGGGCGGCCAAGATCCCGTCCCTCGTCTGGGTCTCGGGGGCCGACGTGGATCGGGTCCTGGGCGACGGCCCGATCATCACCGACGACCATCCGCTCCCGGAGTACTTCCTGCTCCGTCACGCGTTCGGGGCCAAGTCACCGACGGCGTCACCGACGAGGCTCCTCGAGCTGTCGGCCAAACCGTAGACTGCGCCCACAGATGGACGAACGCCCCGGCGACCCGCAGCAGTTCGCTTCGCTGACCCTCGTCCTGCCCGCCTTCAACGAGGAGGCCCGGCTCGGGCCCGCGCTCGACGAACTGTTCGGCTACCTCCGTCGTCGCGGCGGACCTCCCCGTGAAGGGGCACCCGCTTCGGCCAACCTTCCCGACCTGATCCGGGTCCTGGTGGTCGACGACGGCAGCACCGACGGGACGGCCGCCCTGGTCGAGGCACGCGCGGAGGCGGACCCGGGCTTGCGTACGGCTGGGACCGCCGGAGGATGGCGGGGCGCCTGGCTGGAGCTCCTGACCGTGCCCCACGGCGGCAAGGGTGCGGCCGTCCGGGCGGGCATGCTGGCCGCCGACAGCGAGGTCATCGTCTTCACCGACGCCGACATGGCCACGCCACCGGACCAGGTGCCGGGTCTGCTCGAGGCGCTCGGGTCGGCCGACATCGCCCTGGGCAGCCGGATCCAGCCCGACGGCTCGGACATGCGGCGGACCCAACCGGGCTTCCGGCGACTGCTGGGCAAGTTGTTCCACGCCATCGCCGCGGTCTGGGTGACCGGGCCCGTACGCGACACCCAATGCGGGTTCAAGGGCTTCCGCCGGGCGGCTGCCCACGACCTCTTCGGGGAGCAGCGCATCACCAGCATCGTCTTCGATGTCGAGTTGATCTACCTCGCTCGCCGGCGTGGCTACCGGCTGGCCATCGTGCCGATCCAGTGGTTCGATCGGCGCGGTTCGCGGATGCAGGCGAGCATCGGACTCGCCGCCCAGGTGGCCTGGGACCTGTTCCGGATCCCGCTCATCCATCGCCGGGCGCGACGCCGGGCGTGACCGCCCTGCCGTCGACCGGGTCCGGGGCCAGCCTGCCGGCAGGCGTGGCTCGGGTCCTGCCGGTCGTGGCCATCGTCGTCGTCGTCGTGGTGGTCGGGGCGATCCTGGCTAGCGCCGGCTCGACCCTCGGGTTCGACGCCCGGGCCTACCTGGACGCGGCCCGCCGACTCATCGACGGCAAGGTCGTCTACGACACTTCGATCGCCCAGGCCGGAGCCGCCGGGCTGTACTACTACTCGCCGCCGTTCACCCTCCTGGCGCTGCCGTTCTCCCTGTTGCCCGATCCGCTCGACGTGGTCGGCTGGCTGGCCGCCATCGTCGCGGCGTTCGGTCTCGGGGTGGCCCTGCTGCCGGTGTCGCGCGATGTGCGCTGGCTGCTGATCCTGCTGGCCGGGCTGTCGTGGCCGTTCGCCTATGCCGTCAAGCTGGGCCAGGTCGGTCCGATCCTGTTCCTGTGCTTCGCCATCGGCTGGCGCTGGATGGACCGACCGGTCCGACTCGGACTGGCCATGGCTGTGGGGACGGTGGTCAAGCTTCAGCCGGCGATCCTGTTCGTGTGGGCTCTCCTGACCCGACGCTGGGCGGCCATCGGGGTCGGGCTCGTGGCCCTGACCGTGGCCGGCGTCGTCGCCAGCGCTGCCGGTGGCCTTGACGGCTGGGCCGCCTGGCTGACCATCCTGCGCTCGATCAGCGCCCCGATCGTCACGCCCCACAACTTCACCCCGGGGGCCATCGCCTACCAGGTCGGCTTGAGCGAGGCGGCCGCCACGGCGGTCCAGGGCCTGAACACCATCCTGGTCCTGGGTCTCGTCCTGTGGAGCGGTCTGCGCCTGAGCCCCACGGTGGGCTACCTGACGGCCGTGACGGCCAGCCAGCTGTTATCGCCGGTGCTGTGGGACCACTACGCGTTGCTCCTCCTCCTGCCGACGGCCTGGCTGCTGGACCGCGGCCAGTGGTGGGCCGTTGCGATCCCCCTGGCGACCGCGATCTTCCTGATCTGGCTGCCGCCGATCGTCTACCCCATCGCCTTCTGGGTCGCGCTCGTGGCACCCATCGCGATCGACCTTGGTTCGGGTGTCCGCTTGCGCGCGCAACGACCTGGATCGGACCCGGTGATATCCTCCGAGGCGTGACCACCGCGACCGAAACGGAGCCTGCCTGTCCGGGGGTCGATCCCCTTGTCGCGTCCTCGGCTCCGGACTCGGTGACCGGCCCACTCGTCGCTCGCCGCCAGGCATTCGATTCGATCGCTTCCGAAACCTGGGATGGTCTGGCCGCGCGCAACCCGTGGGCGACCCCGTTCTCCAGCTGGGCCTTCCAGCGCGCCTGGTGGGACGCCTACGGGGCGAATGCGCACGACCAGACGATGGTCGTCATCGATCCGGCCGCCGGCCCCGACGCCGGGCCGATCGGGATCGTCCCGCTGATGCATCGTCACGAGGTCGAGCCGAGTGACGCGATCGACCACACGACGATGCGCCACGGCTCGGGCCTCGAGATCACGGCGGTCCCGGCCACCGCCAAGGCGGTCTTCTTCGGCGCTTCGTACCACGCCGACTACGCCACGATCCTGGCCGCTCCAGCCGATCTCGAACGGGTGGCCGAGGCGGTCGCCGTCGCCCTGGCCGAAACGCCGGCGCCCGATGACGACCACCCCGCCCCCTGGGATGTGGTCGACCTTCGTCGGCTGCGCTGCGGCGATCCCAGCGCCGAGGCCCTGCTGGCGGCGTTCGAACGACTCCAGGGCGTCGAGGGTTGGACGGTCGGTCTCGAACGCGAGGACGTCTGCCCGGTCGCGACGATCCCGGAGGACGCGGTCGACCTCGATGGGTTCCTGGCGACGCTGGGCAAGAAGGAGCGCCACGAGATCCGGCGCAAGGTCCGCCGGGCCGAAGCCGTGGGGCTGGTCGAGCTGATGCCGTCGCCGGACCCGCTCACCGACCTCGACGCCTTCATCGATCTCCATCAGCGCCGCTGGGGCGATGCCGGCCTCTTCCCGCCGACACCCGGTGGCGACGCGAGTCGGCTGTTCATCCGTCGCCTGTTCGAGGGGTTCGGTCCGGACGGGCCCGTGCGCCTGTGCTTCCTGACCGTGGGCGGACGTCGGATCGGCGCCGGGATCACCTTCGAATACGGCGAGACCATCGGCTATTACAACGCCGGTGTGGATCCCGATGCCCGCGACCTATCGCCGGGAGTGGTCTTGATCGCCAAGTACCTCGAGCGGGCGATCGCGACCGGCTGTCGCCGACTCGACTTCCTGCGCGGCGACGAACCCTACAAGTACGAGTGGGGCGCCGTCGATCGACCCATCCAACGGCTGCTCGTCCGCCGAACGGTGGGTTGATGAGCGCTCCAGCCCTCGGCGATCCGTGTCTCGAGCCGGCGACGCGTCCGATCGTGCCCGGCGGGCGCATCCGGGTCGTCGAGCTGCTCGCAACCGGGACCAACGGCGGGGCTCAGGAGCACGTCTTCGGGCTGCTCACTCGGCTCGATCCGGCCCGCTACGACGTCCATGTCGTGTCGCTCACTGGGGGCAGCGCCATCCGCAAGCTGGAACGCCACGGGGTCTCGGTGACGGTCATCGAAGAGCCGGACGACGCGATCGCCACGGGCGCCCTGGCCGCCCTGCTGGTCGATCTGCGACCCGAGGTCATCCACAATCACATGTATCGGGCCGAGCTGGTCGGCACGCGTGCCGCGATCGCGCTCGGTGAGATCGGCCGGCCGCGCCCGTACGTGGTCTCGACCATCCACTCGAGTCGAGTCCGATCCGAGGAGGATCGCCGCCAGCTTCGCCTCCTGACGCCGCGCATCGACCGCCTGATCGCCGTGTCGCGTTCGATCGTCGAGAAGCTCGAGCACGAAGGTCGGGATGCTGCGCCGATCTCGCTCATCCACAATGGCGTCGACCTCGAGCGCTACGACCACCAGGGTCCGTGCTGCACGCTCCGAGATGAGTACGGCCTGCCGCCCGAGGGTCCCATGGTCGGCGTGGTCGCGCGCCTCGAACCGGAGAAGGGCCACCCGACGTTGCTCGAGGCCTGGACGCAGGTCGCCGCTGCGTTCCCCGATGCCACCCTCCTGATCGTGGGCGAAGGCAGCCGACGCGAAGCCCTCGAGGCGATGGCGGTCGAGCTGGGTATCGCCGACCGGGTCGTCTTCACCGGCCGGCGAGACGACGTGCCGGCGGTGACCGCGGCGCTCGATGTCGCCGTCCTGCCGTCCTACCGCGAGGCGCTCGGCCTGACAGTGCTCGAGGCGATGGCCCTGTCCCGACCGGTCGTGGCATCGAACGTCGGCGGCATCCCTGAGATGGTCGAGGACGGCGTGACCGGACTGCTCGTCCCGCCCCACGACGCGGAGGCGCTGGCCGCGGCGATCATCCGCCTGCTGCGTGACCACCCACTCGCCGACACCCTGGGCCGGGCTGGCCACGAGCTGGTCCACCAGAAGTTCTGCATCGAGCTGATGGTCGGAGCCGTCGAGCAGATCTACGACGACGGCGCCCGCTCCCTGCGTCCCAGCGCGGTGGCCGTCGGATAGGACATTCGGGTGGTCCCGAACGTCGCCCTGCTGGGTAGCATCGCTGGGTGATGCCAGAACGCACCACTCCGGCTCCGACGCGCGGAGTCCCGCCGCGCCTGACCATGCCTGAGCTGTGGGCGTGCCTGGCCGTCCTGTTGCCGGTCCTCGGGGCGCTGCTGGCGACGATCTCGACGGTCGATCTGGCCTACCACCTGCGGGCGGGCGCGATCGTCATCGATACGCTTGCCCTGCCGTCGCCAGACTCGTTCACGTTCACCGCCGGTGGCCTCGCCTGGCTGGACCAGCAGTGGGCGGGGCAAGCTGTCTTTGCCGCGATCTACCGGCTCGGCGGCTGGGCATTGCTGGCCGTCGTCCGGGCCGGGCTGGTCGGGCTCGGGGCCTGGCTCGTCTATCGGGGCTGTCGCTCGGCCGGCGCCGGGATCCGGGTCGCTGCCTGGCTGACCCTGGCCGGGTTCGCCGTCGGGCTGGTCGCCTTGGGATTGCGTCCGCAGCTCCTGGGGATGGTCCTCTTCGCAGCCACCCTGGCCATCCTCGCCGGGCGACGGGAACACCCGCGACTCGTCTGGACCATCCCGCTCATCGTCCTCGTCTGGGCCAACGTCCACGGTTCGTTCTTCCTTGGCCCGATCGCCGTGGCGGTCGCCGGCCTTGAGGATCTCGTCGCTCAGCGTCCTACTGCCCGCCGGACCCTGGGGATCGCCGTCGTGAGTGCTGGGGCGACCCTGATCAACCCATACGGCCCTGCAGTGTGGGGCTACGCCGCCGGGATCGCAGCCGATCCGACCATCCGGCGACTCATCACGGAGTGGCAGCCGACCTCGCCGCTGTCGTTCACCGGCGTCATGTTCTACGGCTCGATCATCGCGACCGTCGTCGTGCTGGCAGTGGCGGTGCGTGGGCGCGAGGCCGGGCCGGGCGCCGCGATGCGCTTCGCCCGGCGGACCTGGCCGACCCTGCTCTGGCTGGTCGGCTTGGCCGCGATCGGAGCGTTCGCCGAGCGGGGCGTCGCGTGGTGGTCGATCGGTGCGCCGATCGGGCTGGCCGGACTGCTCGCCGTCGCCGCTGAGGGATCCGCTCCCCACGGTCCCGGAGCGCGAGCCGGCCCGAAGTCTCATCGGGACCGCGATCGTCGGCATGTTGATCGTCGCGGTCGTCGCGCTCATCCCGTTCTGGCGGCCCGCGACCGCCCTGGCCGGACCGGCCGGCTTGCTGACCGACGCTCCGCCCGGCCTCACTACTGCGGTCCTGGCCGAGGCTCAGCCCGATGATCGCATCTGGAACGCCCAACGCTGGGGCTCGTGGCTGGAGTTCGCTGTCCCCGGCGCGCCGGTCGCGGTCGATTCCCGGATCGAGCTCATCCCGGCTGATGCCTGGACCGACCACCTGGCCCTCTCCGCCGGATCCTCCGACTGGGCCTCGATCCTGGACCGCCGTGGCGTGACCATGGTGGTGGCCTCGGCCACGGAGCAGCACGCCTTGATCCCCTTGCTGCGGGCCTCCGCGGCCTGGCGCCAGCTCGCAGCCGACGCCGATGGCGCGGTCTTCGTCCGGGTCGATCGGCCATGATGTCGCGTCTCGACCTCGTCCGACTCGGCTGGCTGGCGGCCGCGGCTCTGGCCGGGCTGGTGGCGTCGCCGGCCCTGCTGGCACCGCTCTCCCAAACGACCCTGTACGACGGCGGGATCACGGCATCGGCGGGCACGTTCATCGCTCACGGACGCCTGCCCTATCGCGACTTCTGGCTGCTCTACGGCCCGTTGACCGGGTACCTTGCCGCTGTATCGACGCTCATCCTGGGCGTCGATATCGTCGTCCTTCGGGCGATCGGGCTGTTCCTGGTCATGGTCACCTCGGCGATCGGCTACGGCCTGGTCGGGGATCGAGTCCCGGTCGTGCCCCGGGTCGTGCTGGCCAGCATCGCGGCTCTGCTGCCCGTCTATCACATCGGTCTTGACCTGGCGCCGTGGGGTCTGTCGATGGCCCTCACCCTGGGTGCCGTCCTGGTCATGAAGCGCGGTGGCGGTCGGGCCCTGGTCGGCGCCGGTGTGCTGGTCGGTCTGGCCTCGTTGGCCCGGCTCGATGTCGGCGCTTACGCGTTGATCGCGATCGTCATCGCCAGCCGCAGCTGGCGTCCGATCGTCGGGGCGGCGGTCGTGGTCGCTCCCGTCGCTCTGTTCTTCCTGCTGAGCGTCCCGATCGAGGCCCTCGTCGAGCAGTTGATCTGGTACCCGATCGTCGGGCCGCGGGTCTACCGGGGCATCCCGGCGCCCGCTCTCTCGGCCGCGTTCGCCTCTCGTGGGACCGTCGACTGGCTGCTCTATTGGGCCCCGCTCGCCCTGATCGTCCTGGCGGTCGGGCGTCGGCTGCGAACCGGCACGATCCCGCCCACCGACCTCGCCCTCTTGATCATCGCGATCCTGTGTCGGCTCCAGACGCTCGGCCGGGCGGACGCGGCCCATGACGCCCAGGCGGCCGTTCCGGCCATCCTCCTTGCGGCCTACGTGTTCTCGGGGATCGGCTCGCGGGTCGGTCGAGTCAGCGTGGCGATGGGTGCGGCGGTGTTCATCGCCCTGGCGGCGTTGCCCCTGGTCTGGCTCGGCCAGCCGAACGACCCGTATGACGACGCGCTCCGAGCCGCCGTCACCTATGTCCGCGAAAACAGCGCTCCGAACGAGCCGATCTTCGCCGGCGAGGCGCGCAATCGGTACGCGCTGCTCAACCCCTTGATCGCGTACTACCTGGCCGACCGCCCGCCGGGAGTCCGCGACACGATGTACAACCCGGGAGTGACCACGACCGAGGCGACCCAGCGACGGATGGTCGACGACCTTCGGGCGAACGACGTCCGGCTCCTCCTTCTGGACGTGACCTCGGCCAGCTGCTACGAGACGTCGAATCTCAGTCGCGATCCCGGAGCGACGGTCCTTGACGATGTCCTGGGTCAGGACTACCGGGTAGTGGCCGACTTCGGCGCCGTCGTCATCATGGGCCCGCGCGATGAGCGCTTTGCTAAGGTTCCGGCCAAGGTCTGGGCGGATCCGTCGCCGCCGCCGGATCGTCCCTACTTCACCTGTCAGAGGAGTACCCAACAGCCTTGAGCGATCTTGACGTCGTCGTGTTGGGTGGTGGTGGCCACGTCGGCTTGCCGCTCAGCCTTGTTCTGGCCGACGCCGGCCTCCGGGTCGGGATCTTCGACACGAATGCCGACACCCTGACGGCCATCCGGGCTGGCCGGATGCCGTTCATGGAGACAGGTGCTGAGGCCCTGCTGGCGGAGTTGCTCCCGACCGGTCGGCTCGAGCTGTCGGCCGACCCCACGATCCTGGGTCGATCGGACGCGGTCATCGTCGTCATCGGGACCCCGGTCGACGAGTTCCTGGGGCCGTCGATGACCGTCTTCGAGAAGGCCGTCGACCAGATCTCGCCGCATCTCCGGGACGGCGCCCTGGTCGTCCTGCGCAGCACCGTCTACCCCGGCACGACCGAATACGTCACCCAGCACCTGGCCGAGCGCGGCAACCGGGTCGACGTGGTGTTCTGCCCCGAACGGATCGCCGAGGGCCACGCCCTCGAGGAGCTCGGCAGCCTACCTCAGATCATCGGTGCGGACACGGACCAGGCGGCCGAGCGAGCATCGGCCCTGTTCGGCAAGATCGTCGAGAAGCGGGTTCGAGTCACGACCAAGGAAGCCGAGCTGGCCAAGCTCCTGACCAATACCTGGCGCTACATGAAATTCGCCGTCGCCAACCAGTTCTTCATGATCAGCCACCAGGCGGGAGTCGACTACGGGAACGTCTTGCGGGCCATCCGCGAGGACTACCCGCGGGCCCAGGACCTTCCCGGACCGGGTTTCGCCGCCGGTCCCTGCCTGTTCAAGGACACGATGCAGCTGGCCGCCTTCACCTCCGACCACTTCCCGCTCGGCCAGGCCGCGATGCAGGTCAACGAGGGTCTGCCCGCCTACATCGTGTCAGCCCTCGAACGACGCTACGGCTCGCTCAACGGGCGGACCGTGGGCATCCTGGGGATGGCCTTCAAAGCGGAATCCGACGACACCCGAGCCTCGCTCAGCTTCAAGCTGCGCAAGCTGCTGGCCTGGGCCGGCGCCCGGGTCTTGTGCACGGACCCGTATGTCGTCGACGACCGCTTGGTCCCGGTCGACGAGGTCGTCGCCGAGAGCGACGTCATCGTCCTGGGCGTGCCCCACAAGGCGTACCGCGGCCTGACCTTCGCCGCTGGGCGCGATGTCATCGACGTGTGGGGCGCCCTCGGCCAGGGCATCCTCCTGTGAAAGTCCTCATCACCGGCGCGGCTGGGTTCATCTGCGGGTACCTGGTGCCCGACCTGCTGGAGCGTGGCCACGAGGTGATCGGGGTCGACGACTTCAGCAAGTACGGCCCCCTCACGAAGTCCTATGACGGTCACCCCAACTACCGCTTCGTCAAGGGCGACGCGAAAGACACGGGCCTGCTGACCGAGCTGGCTGCAGACTGCGACCAGGTCGTCGCAGCGGCAGCGATGATCGGTGGGATCAGCTATTTCCACGAGTTCGCCTACGACCTGATCGCCGAGAACGAGCGGATCCTGGCGGCGACCTTCGATGCGGCCATCGCGGCCCATCGGACCGGCCGTCTCGAGCGGATCGTGGTCCTCAGCTCGTCGATGGTCTACGAGTCGGCGACGGTCTTCCCGACGCCCGAAGGCGCCCAGCTGACCAGCCCACCGCCGATCTCGACCTACGGCTTCCAGAAGCTGGCCAGTGAATACTTCGCGGCCGGCGCCCGCGAGCAATACGGCCTGCCCTCGACGATCCTGCGACCGTTCAACTGCGTCGGCATCGGCGAGCGTCGGGCGGTCCGCGACACCGACGTGATGAGCGGCAACGTCAAGCTTGCCCTGAGCCACGTCGTGCCCGATCTCGTGCTCAAGATCCTCAAGGGTCAGGACCCGCTCCACATCCTCGGGGCGGGCGACCAGGTCCGCCACTACACCTACGGCGGCGACCTCGCCCGGGGTATCCGGATGGCCATGGAATCGGCCGCCGCCGTGGACCAGGACTTCAACCTGTCGACGGCGGCCAGCACGACGGTGCTCGAGCTGGCCGAGGCGATCTGGCACAAGATCAACGGCTCGGACCGGCCGTTCCGGACCGTGTCCGACCCGCCCTTCGAGCACGACGTCCAGATGCGGGTGCCGGACGTTCGCAAGGCCCGCGAGGTCCTCGGTTTCGAGGCGACGACCAGCCTCGACGAGATGCTCAACGAAGTCATCCCGTGGATCACCGCCGAGGCCGAGGCCGGACGGATCTGATGGGCGCCCTGGACGAGGTCTACCGGCAGCGGTTCCCGGAGGTCTCACGGCGACAGAAGGACCTGATCTGGCCCGAGATCGTCCACTATCTCCAGCGCTGGATCGATCCCAGCGCGCCGGTCCTCGACATCGCCTGCGACTCGGGCTATTTCATCCGGAACGTCGTCGCGACCGAGCGCTGGGCCGTCGACCTGCGCGATGTCCGAGCGGACCTGCCGGCCGACGTGCGCTTCGTCCAGGCCAATGGGCTGGATCTCGAGGCGTCGCTCCCGATCGGCACCTTCGGGACCGTGTTCATGAGCAACTACCTCGAGCATCTCCACGGTCCCGACGCGGTCATCGAGCAGCTGGCGGTCGCCCGACGGCTGCTCCGCCCGGGCGGTCGGGTGATCGTCCTCCAGCCGAACGTGCGCCTGGTCGGCGGCAGCTACTGGGACTTCATCGATCACCGGGTGGCCTTGACCGAGCGGAGCCTGGCCGAGGCCGGCGGTCTGGCCGGGCTGCGCACGGTCGACCTGATCACCCGCTTCCTGCCCTACTCGACCAAGAGTCGGCTGCCCAGTCACCCGCTGCTCGTGCGGGCTTATCTGCGCTTCCCGCCCGTCTGGCGGATCATCGGCCGGCAGACCCTCTATGTGGCCGAGGCGGCGTCGTGACGGCGGCCCGCGCGGCAGGCTCCGGGCGCGTCCGCCGACTGGCCATCCCGGTCTTCGGCCTGGTCATCAGCGTCGCCGCGATCTGGATGGCGTTCCGGGGCATCGACCTGGCCCGGACCGCCTCCCTGATCGGTGCCGTCCAGCTCGGGCCACTGGTCATCGTCGGGTTGGCCATGCTCCTCCAGCTCAGCATCCGCGCGCTGCGCTGGTCGTTGCTCTTGCCCGACGGCCCGAATGGGCGGGTGCGGCCGCGTCGACTCGTGCCGGTCGTACTCGTGGGTTACCTCGGTAACGCCGTCCTGCCGGCCCGCCTGGGCGATCCGATCCGGGCAGTGCTGGTCGGCCAGCGTGAGGACATCGCCATCTCGGCGGCCTTCGGATCGGTCGTTCTGGAGCGGGCCATCGACACCCTGACCCTGGCCCTGGTCGCCGCTCCGGCCGCGGCCCTGGCCGGTGCCCCGGACTGGTTCGTCCGTGTCGCCCTGCTGGTCGCCGTGTTCTCCGGGACTGTGGTCCTGGCGACCCAGACGCCGTGGCCGTCACGGATCATCGGTAGCGCCGCGGCACGGGTCGGCCAACCCTGGTCGCCCTGGGTCCAGCGGGGGGACCGGTTCGTCCAGGCGATGGATCGCCGCGGTCACGGCCGAGCCCTGGCTGCCGCAGGGGCCCTGAGCATCGTCACCTGGCTCCTCGACGGGACCGTGTTCTGGGCCTCGGCCCGCGCATTGGGCATCGACCTGCCCCCGGTCGGTGCGATGTTCATCTCGGGGATCACTGTGCTGGGCACGGCCATCCCATCCGCGCCCGGCTACGTCGGGACATTCGAGTTGGCGGCCTCGTCGGCGGCCCAGGCGATGGGCGTCGCCCCGGAGGCCGCGCTCGGTCTGGCCATCCTGGTCCACGCCATCACCCTCGTCCCGCTGGCGATCGCCGGCGCTGCTGCGCTGGTCTGGATCGGCAGCGGGCTGGGCGCCCTGACCGAGGCCGCTCGTTCAGCCGGCCCTGGGGCGGCACAGAGGCCCGCTCGGGCGGAGGCCGGGCCACGGTGAACCCGGCCACGGGTCAGGCACCCGAGCTGGCCATCGTCCTGCCGGTCTACAACGAGGGCGAGGCCGTCGAGCCGGTCCTGCGAGCGCTCGCCGCCGGCGTTCGGACCAGTCACGAGCTGGTGGTGGTCTACGACTTCGACGGCGACACGACCGTCCCGGTCATCGCCCGGCTGACCGGCGAGATCCCTGGACTGCGCGGTCTCCGCAACGACCTCGGTCGGGGCGTCCTCAATGCGATGAAGGCCGGCATCGCTGGGACGAGCGCCCCGTACGTCCTGATCTCGATGGCCGATGGCTCCGATGAGCCGAGAATCGTGGATTCGATGGTCGACCTAGCCCGGAGTGGCGCCGATGTGGTCGCGGCCAGCCGCTACATGAAGGGCGGTCACCAGATCGGCGGCCCGCCGCTCAAACGATGGATGAGCCGCACCGCTGGACTCACGCTCCATTGGTTCGCCGGAGTCCCGACCCACGACCCGACCAACAACTTCAAGCTCTACAGTCGACGCTACCTCGAGGCGACGTCGATCGAGAGCACGGCCGGGTTCGAACTCGCCCTCGAGCTGACGGTCAAGGCGACCCTCGCCGGCCGACGGGTGGCCGAGGTCCCCACCACCTGGCGCGATCGGACGGCCGGGCAGAGCAATTTCAAGCTGCGCAAGTGGCTACCCCACTACCTGCACTGGTATCGGGTCGGGCTGGTCGGTCGGTTCCGCTAGGGTCCGGACGCCCGCGACTACTGGGGCAGGTCTCCGATCGGTCCCTTGCGCTCCTCCGCTCGGCGCAGGGCGTCGGCCATGGCCGGCTCCGATATCCGAGGCAGGCCGCCGATGACCAGCGAGTCCCGTAACGGTGAGCCGTGTGCTGCGACCAGCTTCTCAAGGGATGCCGGCGACGGCACCAGGATGAGGGTCCGGTCGCGTTCGATCTCGGGCTCCAGCCCAGACAGACCGACAGTCACCAGGGCGCGTGTTCGCTCGGCGCGCTCGAGGAAGATCGCGCGGCCCTCGATCAACAGGCGGACGTTCCAGGTCAGGGCAAGGGCGAGCAGCGAGCCGGCTCCGGCGACGAGGACCAGGCGCAGCCGGGGAGAGCCATGGAATGCCCTCAGATCCGGCCCGAGGAGAGCGCCCAGGGCGACCAGCAGGAGCGGCCCCGCGAAGTAGGTGTAGCGGGTGTACAGGGCGGCATCGGCAACGAGCTGGGCCCGGACGAGCCCGGTGAGCACGTACAGGACGACGATCCCGCCCAGGCACCCGACGGCCCGAGCGGGGATCCCTCGTCCGGTGGCCAGACGCCAGACCGCGATGGCGACCACCGCGATCGGTAGAGCCAGTCCGATGACCGGGCCGAGACCGCTGACCGCACCGCCCGCCGCGCCGACCCCCTGGATCACGAACGCCGGGACCTGGCTGAGCGCCTCGAGGGTGAATGGGTTGCGGGCCGTGGCCACGCCCGATCGCCCGAGGGCGACATACCAGACCAGGTAGATCGCAGCAGGCACGACTGCGGCGTAGATGCCGTCGCGTCGCTTCCGGTCGACCAGCAGCTCGAGGCCGACCGCCGCCACGAAGACCAGACCCAACCCGGACGTCGTCACGGCGACCGTGAGCAGGGCCGTCGCGGCGACCGCCTGCCGACGACTGGGCACGCCGTCCAGCAGGAGCATCGCACCGAAGCCAAGGGTCGCCGCCCCGACGAACCCGATCTGCATCGCCCAGAACAGGTTCTCGAAGCCGCTCCCGAAGAAGAGCATCAGGACGCCTGCGGCGAGTCCGCCGGCTGGCCCCGCCGATCTGCGGACCAGCACGAAGACCTCGCTGGCCACCACGATGTGCAACGCGACGAGCAGGACCAGGTAGGGCACGTACGACCCGAGCCCGAAGAGGGACAGCATCAGCCGGTAGACCACGATGGTCGTGCCCAGCCAGTGCTCGTTGAACGGGCGCAGGAAGCTGTCGAGATCCAGCGCGCGGCCCTCGATGACCGCCCACTCGTCGGCGAAGAAGGTCAGGCCCTGACCGAGGGCGAGCAGCGCGACGCCGGCGATCCCAGCAGCGATCGCGAAGATCCAGGTCGTTCCAGCCACTCGGCCGGTGGGCTCGGTGCGTTCGATCTCGATGGCCTCCCCGGACGGTCGCAGCTCACGACCCGGGCGAGGATGCCTAGATGGGGTCCGGTTCGGCTATCGGTCGGACGTACTGGCCGTCGGCGGTCTCATCTGAGGGCGCCGAGCCGCTCACCAGCAACCACAGGACGTAGACCATCAGGCCCGTCGTCACGAGAGCGCCGAGCAGCCCGAACGGTCCTCCGATCGGGATCAGGGCACCGATGTCGGCGATCGGGGGGACCGCCGCGACCAGGTTGAGGGTCATGACCACGGTCAGGGCCAGCCAGGTGGCCAGGACCCGCCGGTCGGGCAGCAGCGGCGCCAGGAAGATCAGGGCAGCCTCCGCATAGCGTTCGTGGACGGAGGTCAGGAAGCAGAACAGGATGAGGACCGAGGCGCTGAGCCCGAGGAGCAGGTTGCGCCGGGTCGGAGCGCGATAGATGGCCGCCACCACGAACAGCTCCAGGAAGCCAGCCGTGAGATAGCCCAGCAGGCGTGGCGAGAGCGGGCCGAGGATCGCCCCACCGTCCGACAGGAAGTCGTTCCCGGCGACCGCGGTCTGGAGCGCCCACCATGGGTTCCAGGCCCGGAGCGACAGGATCGCGAAGATCTCGGTCTGGTGCCGGTTCAGGGTGCCCAGGTAAGCCGCCGGTCCGCCGTCAGCCAGGAACGGCAGCCACAGAACGACGACGGTCCCGCCGAAGACGGCCCCGATGACGAACGCGCGTCGCCAGCCGAGACGGGCCACCGCCCAGGCGGCGAACGGTGGGATGAACGCGATGGCCTGCGGCTTGGCCATCAGCGCGACCCCGAGGGCGACCGCGCCCAGATACGGCCGCCCACCCAGGACCAGGATCGCCGCGATCAACCCGGCCAGGATATAGATCGACTCGAACTGGCCCCACCAGGCGCTGGTGTAGATGAACACCGGCGAGAGCAGGATCCCCAGGGCGGCCGCGATCGCCCAGCGCGGCCTGTCGCGCAGGAGATAGGCCACGCCTAGGGCCAGCCCCGTGTCGGCCAGGATCGCCGGGATCTTGAGGGCGATCCGGATGGTCGGGTCGGCCGCATCGGTGGCGGTCCGGAATGCCGGCTCGGCGATGCCCAGAAGCCAGAACAGGTAAACCATCACCGGCGGGAAGGCGAGGTCGATCCGGTAGGCCTGACCGAACGGGCCGGTGGCGATCCAGTGGACCCAGGTCGTGAAGATGTCGAGGTCGGAGCGCAGCCCCGAGGCCGGCAGCAGGATCAGCCGCAGCCCGATCGCGACGATCAGACCAAGGGCGAGGACGACGAAGTCAGCCGGTCGGATCGCTCCATGCCCTGCCCCGCCGCCGGGTGCGGTCGTGGACATCGCCGTTGCCGTGGGAACGGCCCTTAGAGGCGGATCGAGGCCCAGTAGCGCTCGGCATAGCCGGGCAGCCCACCGAGGCTCGCGACCGCCCGGCCGTAAGAACGAACGGTGTCAGCCATCGGCTTCGTGCCGCCGAACAGCCGTTCGAGCTGGCTGGCATATAGGGTGATCCCGCTGATCTTCCACTCGACCTGGTCATTCACGTCGGCGAACTCGGGGGCGATGGACACGTCGGCCGGGAGCGATCCGAGGGCGTCGTCGCCGAGGTCGGCCAGGCGTCGGAAGGACTCCCACCAGGCGTAGGGGAAGTCCTCGTAGAAGGTCACGATGCCGGCCCAGTCCGGTCCGGGCATGACCCATGCCTGGGGCTCACGGAGCATCTCCAGACCGACGTTGCGGGCCAGTTGATGATCGACGTGACCGCCGACCCCGAGCGGGAAGTAGACCTTCTGCGGTTCGAGCCGGGCGATCTCCTGGCGCAGGATGTCGAACGGGGCGCGATCGTCGTCGCGCGGGACGCCGAGCAGCTGGGCGTCACCTTCGTAGCCGCGAAAGACCGCGTCAGGAAGATCGAGGAAGACCACCGATGCCTCGGCGAAGTAGGCGAAACGCTCGTCTTCGAGCCGTCGCGTGGCCATCGCATCGTGGGCCTGCTCCGCCTCGGTCAGCTCGGTGGTGAGGACCGCACCCTGGGTGGGAGTGTCGTCGGCCAGGGTCTGTCCCGCCAGAGGCTCGTTGTGGATGGACGCGCGCCGGTACCAGCTGGAACGCTGCCAGAAGCGCTTGGCCGCGGCGTCGGCGTCGGCCTGGGTCGCGTCCAGTCGATCGGACGTCGCCGCCCACGGCGGGGCGTGCTCGCTGCCTTCGTCGATCGGATAGTCCGCACTCAGGTTTGCCCGGTTGAACGCCTGGGTCGCCGGCCACATCGCCTTGGACCCGAAGCCGAGAGCTTCGCGCTGGTAAGAAGTCAGGTCGTCGGCGCCGCCCGCGCCCGAGAAGACCGAGATGATGGCGACGTTCTGGCCGAGCTCTCGGAGGCTGCCGATGAGGCCGCCGCAGGAGAGTGCGACGTCGTCCGGATGAGGCGCGACGAAGACGTGAGTCATGGCCGGGCGAGTATAACGGGGCACCCAGTCCGGTAGCCCGACGCTCGTGCGCGGCGACCGGGCCTAGGTCGCCCAGCCGGCGGCGCCGACAAGCGGCACGAAGACGCACTCGCCGACCGATCGCTCGGTCCACGTATCGCCCTCGCGAGTAAGCACGACCAGGCGCTGCAGGTCGCGCGGTCCGACCGGGATGACCAGGCGCCCGCCATCGGCGAGCTGCTCCGGGAGCGACGATGGGATGTCCGGAGCACCGGCGGTGACGAGGATCCCGTCGAACGCTCCACCGGGGATCCCGACACTGCCGTCCCCGACGATGACGGCGACCTGCCGGCCAAGACCGAGCGCCGCGAGGAGCGCGCGCGCCTGTTCTGCCAGTCCGGGCAGGCGTTCGATCGTGACGACCTGCGCTCCGAGGGCGGCGAGGATGGCGGCCTGGTAGCCGGATCCCGTCCCGACCTCAAGGATCCTGTCGCCGGGCTCGACGGCCAGAAGCTCGGTCATCCGGGCGACCATGTACGGCTGGCTGATCGACTGGCCCGAGGCGATCGGCAGGGCGACGTCGTCGTAGGCGCGGTCGCGGGACTGCTCGGTCAGGAAGCGCTCTCGGCGGACGGTCGACATCGCGTCGAGGACCCGCTCATCGCGGACCCCGCGCCGTATGAGCTGCTGCTCGACCATGGCCACCCGATCGCGAGCGAACAGGTCATCGTCTGGATCGGCCATCGGGGCCACGTCCATCTCGCGAGGATACGCCCGGCGATGGCGACCCGGACCGCCTTAGCTTGAGGGGGACGGCTCCGCCGATGGCGAGGTCGAAGGTTCGACCGACGGGGCGGTGGTCGGCGAGGCCGAAGGTTCGACCGACGGCGAGGCGCTCGGGAGCGCCGACGCAGACGACGACGGGACTGCCGAAGCCGAAGTGGACGGTGCTGCGCTCGCACTGCTCGATGGCTCCGCCGACGCCGAGCTCGATGGTTCCTCGCTGGCGACCGGTGTCGGCAACGGGGTGAGGATGCCGCCCTTGCCCAGGAACAGGCCATTGAGCAAGATCAAGGCGAACACGACGGCCACGACGATCACGAAGATCGCGGATGGCCGATCCTGGATCCTGGTCGCGATCTCTGAAACGGTCGGGGCCGTTTCACTGGCGGTCCGCTGGCCGCCCTTGCCGCCACTGGCCGCCCCTTTGCCGGCGACGGCAGCAGCCGTCGCAGCTGCCACGGGCGGAGCTTCGACGGCTCCATCGTCCACCGGGTCCAGCTCCGCGTCGTCGTCGTCGTGCGCGTCGTCCGCCTCGTCGGCATGATCGTCTTCGACGGGCTCGGGCTCGGGCTCGGGCTCGGGCTCGGGCTCGGGCTCGGGTGTCGGCTCAGGCGTTGGCTCAGGCTCGAGCGTAGGCTCGGGCGCAGGCTGGGGCTCTAGCGTCGCCTCGGTGGCCGCCGGTTCGGCCTCGGAAGCCGACTCGGCGTCAGGCGTGGGCTCGTCGGCGGTCGGCTGGTCGGGCTCGGTCATCCGGCGGAGTGTACCGAACCCACCGTCAGGCGTCGCGCAGCGCGGGCACGAGCAGGCCGGCCAATCCCGCCAGGCAGGTCGTCGCCCCGAAGGCGATCAGGACGGTCGACACCCCGATCGCCGTCACCAGGAAGCCGCTCAACCCCATCGCGATCGATAGCGATGCGAAGACGAGGGAGAAGCGCAACCCGACGACCCGTCCGATCATGTCGCCCGGGGTCCGTTGCTGGAACATCGTCTGGCTCGGGATCACGAAGATCATGTTCGAGATGCCGATCCCGACGGCCAGGCCGAGTGCGGCCGGGACATTCCCGGTCAGCCCCAGGCCGACGATGCACAACCCGTACGCGGTATAGCCGAAGATCACCAGGCGACCCTTGGCCAAGCGCGGTCCGACCAGCCCGATCAGGAGACCGCCGACCAGGTTGCCCAACCCCAGGCCGGCCTCCATCAAGGCGTACACCGTGGGGCTGGCGAGCGTCCCGAGCTCGAGTGCCCGCTGGACGTAGATCAGAGTCACCGAGATGAGGATCCCGGCGCCGAATTGGGCTACGGCGGCCTGGGCCGTGTTGGTCAATAGCGCCTGCTCCGTTCGCAGGAAGCGCCATCCGGCGCGCAACTCGGTCAGGACGCCCTCGCCCGCCTCGGACAGCGTCCGGACGACAGGTGGGATGGTGATCGTGAGGATCAGCAACGCCGAGATCAGGTAGGTCGCGGCGTCCAGCCAGAACGCAAGGGGGATCCAGACCCCGAGGAAGGCCACGAACAGGCCCGCCAGCGAGTAACCGACGATGTCGGCCAGGGTCTCCGCCAGCCAGTTCGCGGAGTTGGCCGTCAGGAGGTCCTCGGGCGAGACGATCCTGGGCATGACCGCCTCTCGGGCCGGGCGGAAGAATATCGAGGTCGCCGTCACCAGGAAGATCAGGGGGAAGACCAGGATCACGTTGCTCACGACCGCGATGGGGATGAGCAGGACGATCGCGGCCCGGAGCAGGTCGCTGACGACCATGACCTGCTTCTGGTCCCAACGATCGACCAGGGTGCCGCTGATCGGCCCGAGCAGCAGGTTCGGCAGGGCGGCAGCAAGGAACACGAAGCCCACCGCGACCGGCGATCCGGTCACGCCGAAGACGATGACTGCCAAGGCGATCTGGTTGACCCGATCGCCGAACAGGCTGATGACCCCGCTGGTCCACAGCGCCGAGAACGACGGGTCGAGGGCGAGGCGGACGTAGGGATGGCGCCGGACACGGCGGCCGATGCTCGGTCGTTGGCCGAGGACCGTCTCGGATCCGGTGTCGGCGGGCTCCCAGCTTGGGCCGGCCAGGCCAGGCGACGGACCACCCAGCAGGATCGGCCGCTCCAGCAGGGATGCCTCTGACAGACCGGCGGTCAACCCGGTCTCGGGCCGGACCCCGCCCGCAGCGCCGACCCCGGCTGGCGAGACCCCGTGCAGTCGGGCCGTGCTCACGATGCCGGGCAGGGCTTCGGCGATCTGGCTCGGGCGCTCAGGTTCCTCGGACAGAGCCTCGGCCGGGGTGCGCAGGACGGTCGCGAACAGAAAGAACCCGAGCCCCAGCGAGATGACCACATCGCCCAACGAGGCGACGTTGCGGATGAGCGGCAGCGGGATCGGGATGACGTCCGCCAGCGGACCAAGATGGGCCAGGAACGCGGCGTCGATCGGCGGTGGCAGGAGGACGTGAAGGGGGCCGGTCAGGTCGGCCGGGGTCAAGCCGGCCGCGATCAGGCTCGGCTCCCAGATCGGCATGTGGCCGCCGTTGACGGCGATCACGACCGCGTTGGAGAGCGTCCCGACGAAGGCGATGGCCAGTCCCGGTTCGCGCCGGTTCGCCCAGAGCCCGATCAGCAGGATGATGTAGGCGGTCGCGAGGAGCGGGACCCGGAGCGTCTCTGCGATGGGCAGGTCGCGCGAGAGGGCGGCCTCGGTCCCGTAACGGACGAACACGGCCAGGAAGATGGCCGGCATCCAGCGCAGGCGGACCTGGGTGAGGTTGGTCAGTCGGCCTCCGGCCAGAAGGCCGGCGATCAGGCCGAGGAGGATGCCGCCGAGCAGCACCCGCTAGGACGAGTCGGAGGCGTGAGTCCCCGGCGCCGAGGAAGCCGCCCCGTGCTCACCGATGAGAGGCGGCAGGGGCCGCAGCCGGATCGGGCCGCCGGCGTCCGATTCGCCGCCACGACCGGGGTCTCGGATGCCTTCGACCCACTTGGTCTTGACGAATGCGTCGACGACCTCGGGATCGAACTGGATGCCGGCGAACTTGCGCAGCTCGGCCAGGGCCTGCTCGTCGGTCAGGGGGGTCATCCGGTACGGCCGCTTGGCCGTCATGGCTTCGAAGGCGTCGGCGACGTGGAGGACGCGGGCCAGCTTGGGGATCTCCTCGCCGATCAGACGATCGGGGTAGCCCGAGCCGTTGTACCACTCATGGTGGTGGCGGATGATCGGCAGCTCGGGGGCGAGCTTGGTGACCGGGGCGATGATCTGCGCCCCGAGGACCGGATGACTGTTCATCAGCGTGCGCTCGTCCTTGGTCAGCCGGTCGGGCTTGAGCAGGACATGGTCCGGGACCCCGATCTTGCCCACGTCATGGAGCAGGCCGCCCCATTCGAGGGCTTCCATCTCGGCCTCGTTGCAGTGCATCACGTGGCCGATGTCGCTGGCGATCTCCATGACTCGGCGGCTGTGCTTGCTGGTCATCGGGTCGCGCTTGTCCACCGCCTCGGCCAACGCGCCGATCGTCTGGGTGAACATCTCGCGCATCTCGACGTAGCGTTTCTGAGCATCGCGCGTCGAGTACAACGGCAACGCGAACAGGAGCGTTGCCCACACACGCGTGCCGCTCGGAAGAAGTTGGTAGACCTGCCCCATGAGCCATGCCAACGGCGCGAGAGCAAAGAGACTGACTGTGTAGCCCCGTGCGTCGCCGATTAGGACCAGCCAGAAGTCGACGCCGTCGCGGAGACTCACACTGGTGGCGGTGATGACGACGTTGAGGGATATGCACAAACATGCCCCGACCATCGTCGCCAGGAATGCGATCGACGGATCCGGCGAGATGTGTCTGATGCTGTCGAGGGCCACAGCGCCCAGGACTGCCGGGAGCATGATTCCAGCGTGGTTGAAGAGCGTGCCGTACCAAGGGACACGTCCCTTGAGTTCGCGTAGTTCCGTCGCCCCAATGAGTGCCACCCATCCGGCGGCTGCGGGACCGCCCAGGACGGCAGCAGCGACGATTGGGGCAATTGACACAGAGACGACCGTGCCTCGTGGCATGCGCACGGGAAATGCTGACGCCAGGAGAGTCAAGAGGATCCAGAAGCAAAGCCCGGCGAACGTAGACGCCGTCGTCGCAGGCGTGCTCACTGAAATAGCCGGCAGCATCCCGAGGATGTAGCCGGGCGTACCAACACAGATAAGGCTCGTGGCAAGGAGCGCCAACGCGCTCAACGTCACGAGCCCAGCGATGTAGAGCTTCAGTGCCTTCGGCATCAACAGTCCCTGCGAGGCCCTCTCGTTGGGAAACTCTAATCCCTTCTGATAGGGCTAGGTACGGGACTAAGGTCCTAGAAGCCTCTCAAGGACGCACCGCCAGCGAGCGCGGTGGCAAGCACCGCGCCGATGGCGACTGCGAAGCGAAGAAACTGATGCTTCATTGGGATGTACCGATCCTGGTCTCTACCAGGTCTTGGTAAGGGTGTCCGGAGCCACGCTCGTTACCTCCTCGCGGTTCCACGTCCGGAGACGCGAAAACCGACCTGACTAAAGTCGGTCGGTTGCACTAATCGCTCCGCCCCACCCCAAGTGCCCATTTCAGGTGGTGCTTCGGCGCGCCCGAGCGTCTTGACATTGCTTCCTAGCACGTGAGTACCAGGCAGTGGGCGGACTATAGGGAGGCTCAACAGACCCGGTCAATACGGAACGTTACCTATCCTCACAATGATTCGAGGGGTGGTGGCTCAATTCCGAGGTCGTTTCTTAGGACCGCAGCGTAGTGGGCATATTGCTCAGCGGCGGCTGAGTGAGCCCCGGTTCTCCTGTACAACCTTAGAAGCGACAGTTCGACCTGCTCGGCATCAGGATCGGCGTCCAAGGCCCTGCGCGCGAGGCCAATCGCTCGATCAAACTCGCCCGCGTTCGTGTCGGCAGCCACTGCCCGCTCGATGATCTCGAGGTAGGCCGCATGCATGCCATCGCGGTATGGCGCGGACCAGTCTTCATATGCGAAGTCGAGAGCGAACCGCCCCAAGTACGTGCTGCTGACGACTTCGACGTTGTCGGGGGACGGATCTCTCTCAGCGACCCGAATCGCACTGCGCGATTGGGTCGAGCGGCTGTCGACTAATTCCGGATCCAACCAGATGACATCAGAGTCATGGTGGAGATACCCAGGCGATACATCCTCGGAGAACGCTGGCTCGAACACTCGCCGGAGAAAGTAGACCGTCTGGTTTAGCGAGTTGGCCGCGACGTCGGGTTCGAGATCCGGCCATAGGCTGTCGAGGACCTGGTCGCGAGTCGCTGACATGTTGGGCCGCGACAGAAGGAAGCAAAGCAGCGCAAGGACCTTTCGTCGGACGGTGGAACCAGGGATCACCTCTCGACCAACGTGGATTTGAACGCGACCCTGATCCTCGACCAGAATTCGAGCCGCGAGGCGTCGTGCCAATCCGCGTCCCAGAAGTCCCGCGCCTGGCACGCCACGCAGAGTCCGAGCCACCCCTCTCAGGGTCACGACGTCTTCCTGCTCGCCGACCTGATCAAGTATCCGTGCCGCATTCAGAAGATTGCTCGGAGAGTCCGATACCAGCGTGTTGCGCAATGCCTCGCGCCACCGCCCAGGAAGACGGATGGCTTCTCCTGCTACCACCTCGATTACAGGGGTCTCGAGATCACCGAGTTGCCCCACTATCTCCTCGGCGACCAACGACAGCGACGTCGGAGTATCGGCGGCGACGTCTGCTACCGCCAAGTTGAACTTGGCGGGTGTCGACATAGCTGCCTGAAGGATTCGCGCGCTTCCCGCGTACGTCCGTGTGCCCTGTCGAGCTGCCTGGTGCGAGGCTCGGGCGACTTCCCGATCCGCCGAGGACGACCGGGTCGCGACAGCGACCCTTGCCTGCACGAAGCGAACGCGTGTGAGGAAAGCAGCAATCCCATGGGGCCGATCCACGGCAATACTCTCCAGCAGCGCGTGGGCCGAGTCAGGGTCGCCCTTCCTCAGCGCAAAGATTGCAGCCACTAGCTGTTGGCGATCCACGGTGGAACTCGACACAAAGGGCGCTCGCCTCGACCGGGCGAGGATCTCTTCGCCTTCGCCACGAGCGCCAAGGTCTGCGTATACCTCTGCGATGTCGATCAGAGTCTCGCCTCGCACCGCGTCGAATTCGTCCGACTCGGCCAGTCGAAACTCGGTGGTTGCCTCGGTCCAACGACCCAGCTGCGCCAGCGCCCATCCCCGAAGGACCCGGGCTCCTTCCACCTCGATGCCTGCGGACGAAGCCGCCAACTCTCGAATGGCACGGGTTGATGCATCGAGGGCTCCCTCCGAGTCGCCACGTGCACAGTCGATGTCAGCGACGTTGAGCCAAGTGATGCCGACGTAGTGGCGGTGGCCACCCCGCTCTTGCTCCACCGCCATCTGGAGGAGCATGGCCTTCACTTCGTCGAGGCTTGCATCTCCCGACGCTTCCAGGATTGCAACCACCCCTTGAGCGATCGAGCGGAGCGTTGCCGATGAAGTCCGGGCGGCCAAGAGTTCCGCTACATCGCGCTCGGTCTCGAACCGCGCAGTGATGTGCAAGACCGCGATCAAGTTCAGCAAGGCGTGGTCCGCGAGTGCCTGGTCATCCCAGCCCATCGCGGTGTCGACGGCGAGTTCGGCGTGGGCGAGGGCGCTGTCGGTGCGGCCGCGGTGGAGCTCCATCCGCGAGACGAGCAGCTCAAACGCCGCGTTCTCGGAGCCAGCCCTCTGGACATACGACTCGGCCAGCGCGAAATCGCCGCTGCCCATGATGGTCGGAACCGCCGCCTGGACGACGATGCCGAGGTCGGCCATGTCATCGGCCGCAGCGAAGTGATAGGCAGCCAGACGCCAGTCGGCCGCACCGGCGTGCCGAGCCACGGCACGGTGGAGGCCGCGAGCCACATCGTCACCGAGCGTCCTGCGTAGCCGGGCTTCCAGGAATTCGCGCACCAGTGGGTGATAGCGCCGCGATCCTCGGCGACCGGTGCCACGGGTCGATAGCAGTCCGAGTCGCTCGGTTCGGGCGATCAACTCCCGGGCCTGCTGGCTTGAGAAACCACCGACGACCTCGGTCAGGATGGGGTCGACGGCCTGGAGGAGCGACGTCGTCATCAGGAATCGCTGCGTCTCGTCGTCGAGGTCCCCGACCACCTCCTCGGCCAGGTAGTCGTACAGCTCGCCCTGGGCGCCGGTCATCCCGTGGACGAAGGCCCGGACCTCACCGGGTGTGCGATCGCGCAGGGCCGCATTGACCATCTCGAGCGATGCGGCCCAGCCCTCGGTGCGATCGGCGAGGTCGGCCAGGACATCGGCCTCGAGTGGACGCTTGTAGGTCTCCCGGAACAGTCGCTCCGTCTCGTCGAGATCGAAGCGCAGATCGGCTGCCGTGAGCTCGGCGACCTCGCCCAGGGTGCGCAGGCGGGCGAGCGGGATCGACGGCAGCTGTCGGCTGGCGAAGACCAGGGTCAGTCGTTCAGGCGCTCGACTGATCAGTTCGCGGACGACGACCCGTACGTCGGGGACGTCATCGACGAGGTGATAGTCGTCGATGATCAACGTGGCGCCGCGCACGCCCAGGACCTGGAGATCGCGCATGAAGGTCGCGATGATCGTGTCGCGCGAGGGTCCGGTCGCGACCCCCAGCTCGGCCAACAGGCCCCGGGTCGCCTCCGCGAACCCCGGCTCGATCTCACGGCCGGCGGCGACCAGATAGTGCAGGAAGCTGACCCAGTTGCGATCCTCGTCGTCGAGGCGATACCACATGGTCGGCCGACGGTGGTGGCGCGCGAAGTCGGCCAGAAGGGTCGTCTTGCCGTAACCCGCCTCGGCGGTCACCAGCACGATCCGATGGTGGATCTTGATCTTCAGCCAGTCGAGCAGGCGCTCTCGACGCAGCGTCTCACGCCGCAGGGGCGGTCGCTGGACCTTCGTCGGCTGGAGCGGGAACTCGTGCACGACTTCGCCGCCGATCGAGAACGACAGGCTGGGGCTGGCTGCCGGTCGACCCGGACCGACCGGCACCGGTTCCCGCGCCCCGAGCGTGTTGCGGGTCCCCGTGGACGGCCCGAATGCTAGGGACCGCGTCTCATGGGTGTCAACGGGGCGGTCGGCGACAGGGGGCTGGTCGGGCAAGGCCATGACGGGCATGGTGCCCGTGGGCGCTCACCTGACGGTTAGCTGCGCTCCAAACGCCGCGATCGGTCAGCCTTCGTACTCGAAACCGATCTTGAGCTCGACCCGGTACTCGACGATCTCGCCTTCTTCGACGATGGCGCTCGACTTCACGACCTCGACCGTCCTGATGTTGCGGACCGTCTTCGAGGCGGTCGCCACGGCGACCCGAGCTGCGTCGGACCACGAGCGCGGGCTCGTCCCGACCATCTCCCGGATGATGATGACGCCCATCCGACCCTCACTCATGCGGGACTCTCGACCCCGGCGGCGGGTGCCGTCGGCTGGCGGTCCCCCAGTCTAGGGGCCGACGATCAGATGGTGGCGCCGGCTGTCGCCGCGCGGACCTTGTCGAAGCACGAACTGCAGTAGACCGGTCGATCGTTGCGCGGGGCGAACGGGACGACCGCCTGGCCGCCGCACTCGCCACAGATCGCGGCATGGAATTCGCGCGGCCCGTCGACCGAGCGGGCACGCTTGGCCGCCGCGCGACAGGTGGGACAGCGCTGGGGGTCGTTGGTCAACCCTTTGCTGGCGAAGAAGGTCTGCTCGCCCGACGAGAAGAGGAACTCCTCGGAGCAGTCACGGCACGAGAGCGTTCGATCCTGATACACCCTGTCCCTCTCCTCGATCCGGAGCGGCATGACGACGCGGCGGGACGGGGCGGATTCGGGCGCAGCTCTGGGCAACGTGTCGCGCGCTCGGCTCCGACCGCGCTCGAACGGTCGCAACTCTGTCCGGGAGGATACGCGCGGAATCAAGCACCGGGAAGGCCGATGATCCGCGGATGAGACCGGCTCCGGTGCGTTCAGGCACCGGCGTGTGCGGTGGCGGGAACCGATCTGCCTGCGTTACCGTCGAGGCGGCATGCTCGACTTGCGGTCTGCTCTGCTCGCCGTCTCTGCCACTGCGTTCATCGCTGGCTGCGTCGGAGCCGCTCCGCCATCGACCGCCAGTCCCTTGCCGAGCGCGGCGGCGACGCTGGCCATCGACCATCCCAGCGGGCCGACCGACGTCATCCTGCGGATGTCAACGGGCGGTGGGTTCCTCGCCCCTGGTGCGCTTCTGACCGAGATCCCCGAGTTCACCTTGTATGGCGACGGAAGGCTGATCGCCCGTGTTCCGGAGAGCGCCGTGCCCAGCCCGGCACTCGATGACGGTATCTTCCGTTCCGCTTCGTTCCTGACGACCCGCCTGTCCGAAGCCCAGATCCAGGATGCGCTGGCCGATGCGATCGGGCGAGGTGGCCTCGCGAGCGCCCGTGAGCGATACGACCCGTGCTGCATCGCGGATGCGCCATCCACGACGTTCACCGTACATGCGGATGGCCTGGCGAAGACCGTCACGGTCGGCGCGCTCGACTTCGACGAACCGTCGCCGGGCCCCGACAGCGCCGCTCGGACGGCATTCCGCGAGCTCGCTGTCCGACTCCGTCAGTGCTGCGGCGGCGGGACCAAGAGCGTGCCTTACCTCCCCGCGACGTATCGCGGGATCCTGAGCGATGGGCCGGGGATCCCCGTCGGAGCGATCCGCGATTGGCCGTGGGCCTTCGGACCGGACGGCTTCGTTCCGTCGACGAGCGGCCCCGGCTTCGGCGTACCGACACGGACCCTGTCGGCGGAGGAAGTGGCGCTGCTGACGGTCGCCGACGTCGGCGGTGGGGCACAGTCGATCGCCCTCCGAGCCAAGGACGGCAAGGACTACCTGCTGTCGCTTCGGCCGCTGCTGCCGGACGAACTCCACTGACCGGGGCGTCGCCGACACCCACCGACTTGGCTAACCGGCGACGTCGGCGTAGCGCTCCCCGGCATAGGACACGAACCGGGTCTGGCGCTTCTTGAACCAGAGCTGGACCTCTCCGGTCGGTCCGTTGCGGTGTTTGGCCAGCTTGAGGTTGATGACCTCGCCCTCCTGGTCCTGATCGTCGGCGCCGCGCTCCTTGTCCCGCCACAGGAACATCACCAGGTCCGCGTCCTGTTCGATCGCGCCCGACTCGCGCAGGTCCGACAGACGCGGTTCCTTGCTCTCGCGCATCTCCGGCTGGCGCGACAGCTGTGAAAGCGCGATGACCGGGACCGAGAGCTCGCGCGCCAGGGCCTTCAGACCGCGCGAGATCTCGGACACCTCTTGGACCCGGTTGGCGTCCCGATTCGTGGTGGTCGCCTGCATCAGCTGGAGGTAGTCGACCACGATCAGGTCCAGACCGGCTTCCGCCTGGAGTCGGCGGGCCTTGGTGCGTAGCTCCATGGCGCTGATGTTCGGGGTGTCGTCGATGTACACCGGCGCTTCGGAAAGGGCATTCATCGCGGGCGCCAACCGAGCGAAGTCCATCTCCTCGAGGAAGCCGGTCCGAAGGCGCTGCGAGTCGATGTTGGCCACGCTCGACAGGAGGCGCAGGACGAGTTGTTCCTTGCTCATCTCAAGGCTGAACACCCCGACGCTCTTGCCCTCGGTCACCGCCGCGTACTCGGCGATGTTGAGCGCAAAACTCGTTTTGCCGACGCTGGGGCGGGCTGCCAGGACCACCAGATCGCTCTTCTGGAGGCCGGTGGTGAGCGCATCGAGGTCCGCGAAGCCCGTCCGGACACCGCTGATCTCGCCGCGATGCGCGTGCAGGTAGTCGAGCCGATCGTAGGCGTCGTGGAGGAGCGTCTTGAGCGGACTGAAGCCGGTCGAGATGCGGCGCTGGCTGACGCTGAACAGCTCGCTCTCGGCGCGATCGATGGCTTCCTGGATCTCGGCCGGGTCCTCGTAGCCGATCCCGGCGATCTTGCCGGCCGCGGAGATGAGGTTGCGCAGGACCGCCTTGCGCTCGACGATCCGGGCGTACTGGACGGCATGGACGGCGGTCGGGGTCTGGTTCGATAGACTCGACAGGTACGACCGACCGCCGATCGTGTCGAGCTGGTCGTCCCGTTCGAGGGCCTCGGCGACGGTGACGATGTCGACCGGTTCGCGCTTATCGAAGAGACCCAGCATGACCTTGTACACGGCGCCATTGGCGGGCCGGTAGAAGTCCTCGGGCTGGAGGAACTCTGCGATCTCGACGATCGCGTCGCGATCGATCAGGATCGACCCGAGGACAGACTGCTCAGCCTCGGTGCTCTGGGGCGGTAGGCGATCGATCAAGACACACCGAAACTGACGGGGCTGGGTTCCTGTGGAGTCTGGTCAGGGCGGATCGAGACCGCTAGCGGCATTTCCACGAAGCCACCGCTCCGTGTCGGTCCCTTCGTGGACAACGCTACAGACGCTGTGGACGCTCTGTGGACAGTCCTCAATCCAGCCGGCGGATGACCCCGATGAGCTTGCCCTGGATCCTGACGTCGTCGTAGTACATGGGCTGATACTCGGCGTTCGCGGGCTGCAGCCGGATCCGCCCCTGTTCCTTATAGAACTTCTTGAGCGTGACTCCGTTTTCCTCGACCTGGGCGACCACGATGTCCCCGTTGCGAGCGGTGGTCTGGGGGCGGATCACCACGAAGTCCCCATCGGCGATGTGGGCCTCGATCATCGAGTCCCCGCGGACCCGCAGGACATAGGCATCGCCGCTCGGAGCGAACACATCCGGGACGGCCAGCGACTCGTCGGCTCGTTGATAGGCTTCGATCGGGCCGCCGGCGGCGATCTCGCCGATGATCGGCAGGAGGTGCGCCTCCGTGGCGGCCGACTGGGGGGTCAGCTCGCTCGATAGTCCGAGCTCGAGGGCTGCCTTGGGCGTCAGCCGGATGGCCCGCGCCTCCGACTCGTGGCGATCGAGGTACCCCTCGCGCTCGAGGATCTGAAGGTGGTGATGGACCGCGGAGGTCGATGCCAGCCCGACGGCACGGGCGATCTCACGGACCGACGGCGGGAAGCCGCGGGTTCGCAGCGTCGCCGCGATGTAGTCGAGGATCTTGACCTTGCGGTCTGCATCGTGCTTGGTCATGAGACCTCCGTTCGGAACCTCACCGTACCGAACGGACGTTCGATTGTCAAGGGTCGGGTCCTCGACCCGACTGGCATCGCGCAGTTCGGCTGGTACACTGCGCAGTCCCGACCGAGCGATCCGAGATCGAGCGTGTCGCGAGCCCCTTGCGAGGAGGATCCCGGGACCCGAGATGGCAGGACTAGGTCGACCACGGATGCCTGGCGCGAACCTCAACCGGATGCTGGCTATGGCGGCCTTCCTACCGACGGCCAGCCGGTCGGCGGTGTACGTCCGGCTGATCTGGTCGCTGCTCAACGACGACCGGGTGCCGACGACCCGCAAGGCGCTGCTCGGGGGAGCGATGGTCTACTTCGCCCTGCCCTTCGATATCGTGCCGGATGACATCCCGATCCTGGGCCTTCTCGACGATCTCGTGGTGGTCACCCTCGGGGTGGACCTCTTCTTCGACGGGATCCCGGAGGGGATCCTCGATGAGAAGCTGCTCGACCTGGGGGTGGATCGGGCCGCGTTCGAGCGCGACCTTGGTCAGATCAGGCGGCTCACGCCGCTGCCAGTCCGCCGGCTCGTTCGCCGGCTCCCACCGGCGATCGACGTCGTCGCCGCTGCTGCACGGAGATCAGGTCTCGGACCGCGGGTCCGCGGTTGGATCGACAAGGAGGGTTCGTTCGCGTGAAGGTCATCCTGACCTCAGATGTCCCGACGCTCGGCAAGAGCGGGGAGATGAAGGTCGTCGCCGAGGGCTACGCCCGTAACTTCCTCATCCCCCAGAAGCTGGCGGTCCCAGCGGCCGGTGGGGCATATCGCGCCTGGCAGCACGACATCGCCAGCCGCGAGGACAAGCGCCGACGCGAGCGGGAGGAGGCGGAGATCTACGCCACCCGGATCGCTTCGACGACCCTGACCATGGGGGTCAAGGTCGGTGACGGCGGCAAGCTCTTCGGGTCGATCACGTCCAAGGACATCGCCGACGCTCTCGGCCGACGGGGGATCACGGTCGACCGCCACAAGGTCGACCTGGACGAGCCGCTCAAGAGCCTCGGCACCTACAAGGTTGCCGTCAAGGTCTTCAGCGGGATGGCCCCCGAGGTCACGGTCATCGTCGAGCCCAAGGGCTAGAAGTCGACGAAGCCGATCCCGATCGCCCACAGGCCATAGGCGCAGATCAGGACCGCCGCGAGGGCGGCCACCCAGGCCAGCCGCGACATGCCCCGCTCGAAGACGGTGGCCAGGATGACGAACAGCAGCGGCTGGACGTCCAGGCTGAAGCGATAGCCGAACTGGGTCAGCCCGACGTTGCCGTGGGTGACGATCGGGATCAGGGCGATGGCGGTCCCGATGGTGGCCCAGGCGACCCGCGGATCACGCCAGCGAGCCCGGAACAGCCAGAGCATCAGGGGTGTCGTCAGGAACAACGACAACCCGTACCAGGACGGCTCGAAGAACGGCGGATCGTCGACGAAGTTGAAGCTGCGCAGGAAGATCGCGTAGATATGGCGCGGGATGTAGTCGATGCTCAGGATCCCGTGCTTGGCATAGATCGGGTCGTCCAGCACGCCCGGGATGAGCACATAGCTCTGGTCGACGATGGTGCCCCAGCGGGCCTCGTTGTAGAGCACGTAGCCGATGGTCGGGATGGCGATCCCGAGCAGGAAGGCCAGAGCGTTCCGGACCGCCCGTCGGCGTTCGGCCCTGGCCGGCAGTCGGGGTGGCCAGCCCAGCCCGACGATGATGGCCAGGAAGAACGGCGCGGTGAGGCCGACCGGGAGTCGTGAGATCGCGGCCAGCCCGAGCAGCAGCCCGACCAGGAACGGCCAGCGTCGCTCGAACAGGACGAGCAGGGCGGCCATGCTGAACATGACCGCGACGACGTGGCTGATGTACCAGACCGAGCCGACCTCAGCGACGTACCACAGGACGGTGCCGAAGCCGAAGACGATGGTCAGCCCGAGCCGGACACGACCGCTCAGGGCGAACCGACCGAAGACGAGCCAGGCCAGGCCGACCGCGATCCCGCCGAAGATGCAGCTGGCGATGTGCTGGTCGAAGCCGACCCCGAAGACGGCGACGAAGGGCATCAGGAGGACCGCCGGCCAGGGCGGGTAGGCCACGTACCAGACGCCGTCCTTGGGGATGAGCTCGTTGAGCCAGCTGGGCGCCTCGGTCAGGTAGATCCGGCCATGGAGCATCGCATCGGCCAGGCGGACGAAGTAGTCCAGCTCCTGCCGATCGCGCGATGAGGTGAACAGGTAGATGGCTGTCGTGACGACGACCACGATCAGGGTCCCGAGGGTGTCCGGCCGATCGCGGATGTAGTCGACCAACTCGGCGAGTCGGGTCTCGGCGAACCACTGGGTCAGGCGGGTGGTTCGAGAAGGTGGACGCGCCAGGTCTTCCTCGAGGTTGGCCATCGGCCCGAAGATACACTCTCGAGCGATGAGCGAGGGCACTCCTGCCGACCTGGGCGATCCCTGGCGCATCGCCCTGCGCGACGCGATCGGTCTCCTGGTCTCGCTCCGGATCGTGTTCGGGCTGATCGCGCTCTACGTATGGTTCACGGCCACCTTGCCCGGCCCGTGCCACTTCGAGCTGGCCCGCAACGGCTGGTCGACGATCCCTCCGCTGGCCGACCACGGCGCAGCATTCCCGCTCGTCGGGGTGTGGCAACGCTGGGACGCGTGCTGGTACACCAAGATCGCGACGTACGGCTACGAGGCCAACGAGAACAGCGTCAACTTCTGGCCACTGTTCCCGCTCCTGACCGGGTTCGTCGGACGGGTCCTGCTCGGATCGATGGCGCTTGGCGGATTGGTCGTGGCCAGCGTCGCGTATATCGCCGCGATGGTCGGCCTGCGCCGTCTGGTCGCCTTCGACTTCGACGATCGGACGGCCTTGACCACGATCGTCGCGATCTCCATCTTCCCGACCGCGTTCTTCTTCTTCGCCCCGTTCACCGAGTCGCTCTTCCTGGTCTGCGCGGTCTGGGCGATCCTGGGCGCCCGTCGTCGCTGGTGGGCTGTCGCCGCGATCGCCGGCTTGCTCGCCGCCCTGACCCGGATCCAGGGCGTCTTCCTGGTGCTGCCGATCGGTTGGGAGGCGCTGATGGCTTGGCGCGACACGGGTTGGCGGGTCCGCTCCGGTCCGATCCCGCCGGCCGGGATCGTCGTCCGGTCGACGATCGCCGCCCTGGCGCCAGCCATCGGGTTCTTCGGGTTCCTGGTCTTCTCCTCTGTCGTCGCCGGCAAGACGCCGCTCGATACCCAGGACGCCTGGGGCGGCAAGAACTTCCACCCGCCGTGGGAGGTGATCGAGGCTTCCTGGCGGTTCGCCGTCCTGCATCACGATCCGCTCCAGGTCCTGAACATGTTGACCCTGGTCTTCTTCAGCCTGGTCACCCTGATCGGTCTGCGTCAGGTGCCGGTGTCGTACTCGCTCTTCGCCATCCCTCAGATCATCCTCATCGGGACACGCATCCAGCCGACCCCGCTGACTTCGACGGCGCGCTATCTGCTGGTGGTCTTCCCGGTCTTCGTGATCCTCGCCCTCGTTCCGGAGCGCTGGCGTTGGCCGAGGTTCGCCTGGGCACTCGGTTCGGCGATGCTGCTGGCGCTCCTCCTGGTGATGTTCCTTCACGGCGACTACGTGGCGTGAGCCTGCCATGAGCCTCGGGCCGACGATCCTGCACGTGGACCTGGATGCCTTCTTCGCCGCGGTCGAGCAGCGCGACCGGCCCGAGCTCCGGGGCAAGCCGGTCATCGTCGGTGGCAGCGATCCGACGGCACGGGGCGTGGTCAGCGCGTCGTCCTATGAGGCGCGCCGGTTCGGGGTCCACTCGGCGATGCCCTTGCGGACCGCCTACGCGCTGTGTCCGCAGGGCGTCTTCCTTCCGGTCGACGGGCGCAAGTACCAGGCCGTCAGCCGCGAGGTCATGACCATCCTGCGAACGTTCACCCCGCTGGTCGAGCCGGTCTCGATCGACGAGGCGTTCCTCGATGTGGCCGGGTCGCGGGCACTGTTCGGCGACGGACCGACGATCGCGATCGCCATCCGGGCCAAGATCCGGGAGGAAGTCGGCCTGACCGCGTCAGTCGGCGTCGCCACGACCAAGCTCGTGGCCAAGATCGGGTCGGATCTGCGCAAACCGGACGGTCTGGTGGTCGTCCAGCCGGGCGAGGAGAGCGCGTTCCTGGATCCGTTGCCCATCTCGCGGCTGTGGGGCGTGGGCGAGAAGACGGCTGGGGCCCTGGCCGAGTACGGGGTGCAGACCATCGGCGATCTGGCCAGGCTGCCCGACGATCTGCTCGTTCGTCGGTTCGGCAAACAGGGTGCATCGCTGGGATCGCGAGCGCGAGGCATCGACCCAGACCCGGTCGGTGGCGCGGATCCGGCCAAATCGATCGGGCACGAGCACACCTTCGACGTCGACACCTCGGATCCGGACACGATCGAGCGAACTCTCCTCGGGATGGCCGACGGGGTAGCTGCGCGGCTTCGTTCGGCCGGGCTCAAGGCGGGTACGGTCCAGGTAAAGATCCGCGATACGAACTTCCGGACGATCACCCGCCAACGGACCCTGTCCGACCCGACCGACCTGACCGAGCCGATCTGGCGCGCCGCGATGGACCTGGCCCGACCCGAGTTGCGCGGCTTGCGGGTGCGCCTGATCGGGGTCACCGCGACGAACCTTGGGGAACGTTTGCAGTTGGGGATGTTCGAGGACGAGGCTGCTCAGGATGCCGTGCCCACCGAGCAGCGCCGGCGAGCGACCGCGGCCGCAGATGCCGTCCGCCGTCGGTTCGGGGATCGGGCGATGACCCGGGCGCGTCTCCTCGGCGCCGACCTGCCCGCGCCCTTCGAACGCGACCCGATGAAGCCGCTCGAGCGACGGACGGGCATGCCCGACCAGGGAGGCGAACCGCAGGATCCCGAGCGGTAGGCGTCTTTCGGGTCGGGCCCTCGCGCGCTCCACCTGAAGTCCCGTCGGTGATGCGAGTCGATGCATCATCGGCACGGTTGCTGGAGACCGCCGATCCTTCGCGGTCTTCGTCGGTGATGCGAGTCGATGCATCACGGATCGAGGTGCGCGGCGCACCCCCTCGAGAGCTACCGACGCTCGCACGGACGTGGCGCCGACCATGCAACACCCGCATCAGCGGTCGTCTAGGTCGATCCTGACCTTGCCTACGACAGCGACCAACCTCGCCAGGTGAGCAACGCGAATGCTCGTGCGGCTGCCCGTCTCCAGCCGCGAGATCGTTGATTGGGGAACACCGCTCAACTCTGCCAGCGAGCGCTGCGAAAGGCCGTGGTTCGCTCGGGCGTGTCGGAAGCCGCGCCCGATCGCTTGAACTCCCGCTTCCTCTCGATTCGATGGCCGAGGCATGAACATCGAGTCAATCTGACCACATGGCCCTGCACTCGCGATCAACCGACTTGTGCGTGATGCATCGACTCGCATCGCGCGAGCAACGCTGCGAGGTGAAGCGGTGAAGCGGTGAAGCGGTGAAGCGGTGAAGCGGTGAAGCGGTGGAGCTGGTCGTGCGTGATGCATCGACTCGCATCACGGAGGGATACCTCCGCCGCGCCGCTCGGCGTCGCCGGCAGACCGAGAACGACTACAGAGGGAACCCTGCAGGCCATGACATCCGAGCTGTCACGACTGCCAGCGAGTCTGCGCGAAAGGGCTTGACATCGAACATGCGTTCGGTCTACTGTCGAGCCAGAAGTGAACAGACGTTCTGTCGCCGAGGTGCCCCGGCCGACGACGAAGTCGCTGCCGACAGAAGGAGCCGATAGAGATGGCGATGATCCGAATGGAACCGACCGTCGTGCGGGTCCGAACCGACTGGTTCGATGGCCGCCCGCGCGAGATCACCTGGGGCGAGGAACGCCTCACCGTCACCGCCCTGGCGGCCGTCCGTCACGAGGACTCGGCCTATCCGATGGAGATCGGACCGAGGACCGTCTTCGAGGTCGAAACGGCTCGGGCCCGGGTGGCCCTAAGCTTCCAGCATCGCTCGCGGCGCTGGACCATCGAAGGCCTCGACGAGGATCGAACGGCGGCCTGACCTCCCACTCCTCCAACGGTCGCGGCCGACGCACCTCCCAGCGTCGGTTCGCGAAGGGACCCTCGCCGGACGGCTGCGCCGGTACCGCATTCGTCCGGCGGGAGTGTCCCAGCCCACGGCCTGGACCGGTGCATCCGGTGGGTCACCGTCACCCGCCCGGGAGTGCCGCGCCTACAATCCACGCGTGGACACCGGTGCGCAGCGCTTCCGAGATCTGACCCTTGGCGGGTTCGCTGAGAGCCTCGCTTCGGCGGCGCCGGTACCCGGTGGCGGGAGCGCCTCCGCAGTCGCTGCCTCGCTGGGAGCGGGGCTTGTCGCGATGGTGGCCGCACTCTCGTCGGATCGGCCGAAGTACGCTGCTCACGGCTCGACCCATGCACTCGCCGGCGGACGGGGACGCGAGCTGGTCGACCGGTTCTTGAGCCTCGCCGACCAGGATTTTGATGCCTACGCCGGGTTCGCGGCCGCCCTGAAGCTGCCCAAGGATGACGACGACCAGCGGGCGATCCGGTCGGCCGCCCTGGCCTCGGCAGCACGCGTGGCCTCCGAGATCCCGATGGCCTGCGTCGATGCCTGCCTCGAACTCGTCCAGGCCGCGGACATGCTCGCCGGACGGAGCAACGTCAATGCCTCCAGTGACCTCGGTGTGGCGAGCTTGCTCGCTGAAGCAGCCGCGCGCGGGGCGGCGGCCAACGTCCTGGTGAACCTGCCGTCGGTCGGCGACGAGGCCTTCGCCGCTGCCATGAAGGACCGGGTCGATCGCGCGCTTGCGGACATCTCCACAACTGCCCGGTGGGTCCAAGAGGTCGTCGAATCCGGCGAGGCGCGAGCCCCGCTTCCGACGTCGAACCCCTGACCGCGGTGACCGAAGCCCAAGCGCGGCTTCTTCTCGGCGCTCCGGTAGCGGCCGAGATCCGCGCCTCCGTTCGCGAAGACATCGCGAGGTTCGTGGAGCGTCGTGGCTATGCGCCGACCCTGGCCATCGTGCTGGTCGGTCGTGACGCGCCATCGGCGGTCTACCTGCGCCAGATCCTCAAGGCTTGCGAAGCCGCCGGGATCGGCGGCCGGCTGGTCGAGATCGAAAGCGATGGTGCCGATGGCGCGGACCTCGAGGCGCGGGTCACGAGCGCGATCCGCAGCCTGAATGACGACCCGCTGGTCGCCGGGATCATCGTCCAGATGCCCCTCCCGGCGAGCGTCCGGCTCCGCTCGATCATCGACGTGATCGACCCGACCAAGGACATCGACGGGATCCATCCGCTCAACGCGGGCCTGCTCCGCCTCGGTTACGAGGGCTTCCTGCCGGCCACCGCCCACGCGGCGATCGAGATCCTGCACCGCTACGACATCCCGATCGAGGGCCGCGAGGCGGTCGTCGTCGGTCGCTCGAACGTCGTCGGGATGCCGGCGGCCTTCATGCTCGTCCGCGAACACGCGACCGTGACCGTGTGCCACTCCAGGACCGTGGACCTGGCCGAGCATGTCCGGCGCGCCGAGATCCTCGTCGTCGCTGCCGGCAGGCCGGGCCTGATCACCGGTTCGATGCTTCGTCCTGGGGCCGTGGTCGTCGACGTCGGCATCAACGTGGTCGATGGTCTCATCGTCGGCGACGTCGATATGGCCAGCGCCAAGCACGTCGCCGGTGCCATCACCCCCGTCCCGGGTGGGGTCGGCCCCGTCACCAACGCTCTCCTCCTCACCCACCTCGTCCGAGCCGCCATCGCCCAGGCGGCCGACGGCCCCATCACCTAGGAGCCAAGGCGCCATGAGCTTCCCGTCCGACCTCGAGATCGCCCGTTCGGTCCGTCCCCGCCGGATCGTCGAGGTGGCCGCCGATCTGGGCTTGACCGAGGGCGAGATCGAGCTGTACGGACCGGTCAAGGCCAAGGTCAGCCTCAGGGGCATCGAGCGACTCGAAGCCGAGAACCCGCGTGGCAAGTACATCCTGGTCACCGCCATCACCCCGACCCCGTTGGGCGAAGGCAAGACCACGACGACCGTCGGGTTGGCCCAGGGCCTGAACCGGATCGGGAAGCGCGCGGCGGTCGCCATCCGCCAGCCGTCGCTCGGACCGGTCTTCGGGATCAAGGGTGGCGCCGCGGGCGGCGGCTACAGCCAGGTCATCCCGATGGAGGACTTCAACCTCCACCTGACCGGTGACGTCCACGCCATCGGGGCCGCCCACAACCTGGCTGGGGCGTTCATCGACAACAGTCTTCATCACAAGAACCCGCTGGGCATCGATCCGTTCACGATCGCCTGGCCTCGGGTCGTCGACATCAGCGACCGGGCGTTGCGCAAGATGGTCATCGGTCTGGGCGGACGCGAAAACGGCGTCCCACGCGAGACCGAGACGGTCATCACGGTCGGCAGCGAGGTCATGGCCGTGCTCGCCCTGGCCCGCGACCTCAAGGATCTGCGCGCTCGCCTGGGTCGGATCGTCCTGGCCAACAAGACTGACGGGACGCCGATCACCGCCGACGATCTCAAGGTGGCCGGAGCGATGACCGCGCTGCTGGTCGATGCGATCAAGCCGAACCTGCTCCAAACCCTCGAGGGTGGCCCGGCCTTCGTCCATTGCGGTCCGTTCGCCAACATCGCCCACGGCAACAACTCGATCCTGGCCGACCGGCTGGCCCTGGCCACCAATGACGCGGTCTGCACGGAGGCCGGCTTCGGGGCCGACATGGGCGCCGAGAAATTCTTCGACATCAAGTGTCGGGCGTCGGGTCTCCGTCCGGATGCCGCCGTGGTGGTGGCCACCATCCGTGCCCTCAAGATGCACGGCGGTGTCGGCAAGATCGTCGCCGGCAAGCCGCTCGACCCAGCCCTTGCCGAGGAGAACGTCGAGGCGGTCCGACGCGGCGCCCAGAACCTGGCCAAGCAGATCGAGAACGTGTCCATCTACAACGTCCCGGTCGTGGTCGCGATCAACGCCTTCCCGACCGACACGCCGGCCGAGGTGGCTACGATCCAGGAGGTCGCACTAGCCGCGGGCGCGCGTGACGCGGTCGTCACGACCCACTGGGCGGATGGCGGCAAGGGCGCCGAAGCACTCGCCCACGCGGTCTGGGCCGCCGCCGAAGAAGGCGCTCCGGACTTCCAGTTCCTCTATCCGGATGACGCCCCGCTGCGCGACAAGATCGAGACGATCGCCACCCGGATCTACGGCGCGGCTGGCGTGGAATACCAGCCCGCGGCCGCCAAGGCACTCAAGCAATTCGAGGAGATGGGCTTCGGCCATCTGCCGATCTGCATGGCCAAGACCCAGTACTCGTTGAGCCACGACGCCGCCCTCAAGGGCCGACCGACCGGCTTCACCCTGCCTATCCGAGAGGTCCGCCTGTCGGCCGGGGCGGGGTTCATCACGCCGCTGTGCGGGGAGATGCGGACGATGCCGGGTCTGCCCTCGCGGCCGGGTGGGGAGAACATCGACATCGACGAGAACGGCGACATCGTGGGCCTGTTCTAGGACGAGGCGACCAGCTTCGAGATGACGAACGCCCAGGTGATGACGATCCCGATCAGCACGCCCAGCGCTCCGGCGCCGTAGGCCGGCCAGTCGATCGGACCGAGCTCGTCTTCAGCATGGGCGTGGTCGTCGTGGCCGTGATCCTCGCCGTGATCGCCGAGCCCGTGCGGGTCGCCGCTCATCGGCGCATCGCTGGCGTGAACGTCGGTCATGGTCGGTAGCAACCTCCTGGCGCATTCTGGCAGATAGACTCGACGCGATGCTGACCCTTGTCCTGACCCGCCACGGGCTGACCGATCGGTCGCTCCCCGAGCAGCATCTCGGCCAGCGCATCGATATCGGCCTGTCGCCCGCCGGCCGGGAGCAGGCGCAGGCGCTCGGTCGTCGCCTGGCCGGGGTCGCCTTCGAGCGGATGGTCGTCAGCCCGCTCCTCCGAGCCCTGGAGACGGCGGCCATCGTCGGGGCGGCGCTGCCCGGTCACCCGCCATCGGAGCTCGACCGACGGCTGGTCGAGATGGATTACGGCGACTGGGAGGGGCTGACCTACGAGCAGATCGAAGAACGCGACGCGACCCGTCGGAACGACTGGGAAGCGGACCCGGACATCAGCGCCTGTCCCGGCGGCGAGTCGGGAGATGACGTCGCGATCCGGGCGCGCTCCTTCCTGGTCGACCTGATCGCCTGGCACGACCATCGGCAGGGGACGCCCCACGAGCAGCCGATCCTGGCCGTGGCCCACAGCTCGTTCAACCGGGTCCTGACCTGTGTCGCCACAGGGATCCCCGTTCGCGAATACCGGCGCCGGTTCAGCCAGGACCAGGCCAACCTGACGGTCCTCCGGTTCGAGCACGGTGTCGGCCCCGCAGACGCCCGGATCCTGCTCCTGAACGACACGGCGCATCTGCACTCGGCCGGGACGATGCCCTGGGGATGAGCACCGGGACCACGCCGGACCCGGCGGTCGACTCCGGGCTGCTGGCCAGCCTGCGCGGGCTGGACCGCGACGGGCGGCTGCTCTTTGCCACCCGCGTCCTGCGCATGTTCGGCTATGGCTTCCTGGCCGTCGTCCTCGTCCTGTACCTCATCGCCATCGGGCTCGAACCGATCACCGTCGGGTTCGTCCTGACCTTCACCCTGATCGGCGACACCCTCATCTCGCTGTGGTTGACGACCAACGCCGACCGGTTCGGGCGGCGGCGGGTCCTCGTCGCCGGTTCGCTCCTGATGGTCGTGGCTGGGGTGGTCTTCGCCCTGACCAGCTGGGTGCCCCTGCTCATCCTGGCCGGGACGATCGGGGTGCTCAGTCCGACCGGCAACGAGGTCGGGCCGTTCCTGGCCGTCGAGCAGTCGGCGCTGAGCCAGGCGGTCGGCGACAAGCGTCGAACCGCGACCTTCGCCTGGTACAACGTGGCCGGCTACGTCGCGACCGCGACCGGTGCACTCGGTGCCGGATTGCTCAGCGGGTCGCTCATCCGTTCGGGCGTGGCGCCCGCGGACGCGTATCGGGCGATCGTCGTGGGCTACGCCCTGGTCGGCCTGGCGATGGCCGTCCTGTTCGCGGGGGTCGGACCGCGGATCGAAGCGCCGCCGCGCGAGTGGCGCCCGGGCGAGATCCGGCGTCGGCTCGGACTCGGCCGCTCCAAGCGGGTGGTCTTCCGCCTGTCGGCATTGTTCTCGCTGGACGCATTCGCCGGTGGGTGGGTGCCGCAGAGCCTGATGGCCTACTGGTTCAACCTCCAGTACGGCGTTGAGCCGGGCGTCCTCGGGCTGATCTTCTTCGGGGCGAACCTGCTGGCAGCCGTGTCGAGCCTATCGGCCGCCCGGTTCGCCGCGCGGTTCGGACTGGTCAACACGATGGTCTTCAGCCACCTGCCGTCCAACGTCCTGTTGATCCTCGTCCCGCTCATGCCGAACCTGCCCCTGGCGGTCCTGGTCCTGCTGCTCCGCTACAGCCTCAGCCAGATGGACGTCCCGACCCGCCAGTCGTACGTGATGGCCGTGGTCGATCCCGACGAGCGCTCCGCTGCGGCCGGGGTGACCGGCATCGCCCGAACGACCGGGGCCGCTCTGTCACCGGCCCTGTCCGCACCACTGGTCGCCAGCGCTTCCTACGCGGCCGTGCCGTTCTTCGTGGCGGGCGGGCTGAAGATCGTCTACGACCTGCTCCTGTATCGGGCCTTCCGCGCGGTCAAGCCACCCGAGGAGAGCGGTCGCTGAGCGAGGTGGGCCTGGCGGATCTCTGAGTCGGCGGCCGCTCAGCCGTTGGCCGGCGGCTCGTCCTTGCGGGGCAGCCCCGGCCGACCCAGGTGGACCCACAGGAACAGCACGACCGCTCCGCCGATGACCGCCGCCACGAGCAGGTCGAACGGCTGCAGGGCATGCCGGATCTGGGTCCAGTTGGCGCCCAGGACCGTCCCCGCGTAGACGAGCAGCATCGACCAGACGAACGCCCCGGCGGTCGAATAGATGACGAACTTGGGCAGGTTCATCCGGGCCACGCCGGCCGGGAAGCTGATGAAGGTCCGGACGATCGGCAGCAGCCGGCTGAAGAACGCGGTCTGGGCGCCCCACCGCTCGAAGAACCGCTCGGCCAGCTCGATGTCGTGGGGCCGGATGAGGATGTACTTGCCGTAGCGTTCGAGGAATGGTCGGCCGCCCCACGCTCCGATGCCGTAGGCGATCAGCGAGCCGAGGGTATTGCCGAGGGTGGCCACGATCACTACGATCCAGTAGTTCCATGCTCCGCCGGTGATCGGCTCGATCTTGGTTGCGTCGGAGATCAGGAACCCGGCGAAGGGCAGGATCAGCTCGGATGGGAGCGGGATCATCGCCGACTCGATGGTCATCGCCAGGAAGACCCCGAGGTAACCGACCGCTCCGTACAGCTGATCGAGGAACGGGATGACGATCTTGTCGATGAATTCGAGCACGGGTCGCTCCGGCGTGGACGAGGGACGGCGGGCAGCATAGCCGACTATCCTCGACGTCGTGACCGGTACCGTGGTCCTGACCGGGGCGTCCCTGACCATCGACGACATCGAAGCGGTGGCCCGCCGTGGCGCCTCGGCCGAGTTGGACCCGGCCGCCCGTGAACGGATCCAGGAGGCGCGCGAGGTCGTCGAGCGACTGGTCGCCGGCGGGGCCGTCGCGTACGGGGTGACGACCGGGTTCGGCGACCTGGCCAGCGTCACCATCCGGCCCGAGGACACCGGTCGACTCCAGGAGAACCTCCTGATGAGCCACGCCGCCGGGGTCGGTCCGGCGTTCCCGCAAGAGGTCGTCCGGGCGATGCTCCTGCTCCGGGCGAATACGCTGGCCCTCGGCCACAGCGGCTGCCGACCGCTGGTCGTGGATCGGCTCCTGGCGTTCCTTGCGGCGGGGATCCATCCGGTCGTGCCCGAGCAGGGGTCCCTCGGCGCGTCCGGTGACCTCGCCCCGCTGGCCCACCTGGCCCTGCCGCTCATCGGGCGAGGCACGGTCGATGTCGGCGGACGGCGGGTCGCAGCGGCGGTCGCCCTGGTCGAAGCTGGCCTCGAGCCGCTCCGGCTCGAGGCCAAGGAGGGTCTGGCCCTCCTCAACGGGACTCAGATGATGGGCGCCGTCGGGGCACTCGCCCTGGCCGATGCCGACCGCCTCGCCCGGACCGCCAGCGTCGCCGCGGCGATGAGTGTCGAAGCGCTGCTCGGGACTGACGTCGCGTTCTCGGCGGCGTACCAACTCGCCCGGCCGCACCCCGGCCAGATCGCGGTGGCGGCCGAGCTGCGCCATCTGCTCCGGGACTCGACCCTCCAGTTGAGTCACCACGGGCATGCCCACAAAGTCCAGGACCCGTATTCGTTGCGCTGCGTGCCCCAGGTCCACGGTGCCGTCCGCGATACCCTCGACCACCTCCGCCGGGTCCTCGACATCGAGCTCAACAGCGCGACCGACAACCCGCTCATCTTCCCCGGCGGCGGAGTGGCTCCAGAGGACGCTGTGGCGACCGGCGGCGGGCTGGTCATCAGCGGCGGCAACTTCCACGGTGAGCCGATCGCGTTCGCCCTGGACTTCGCCAAGATCGCCGTGGCCGAGCTCGGCTCGATCTCCGAGCGGCGCACGGCGCTGCTCGTGGATGCCCGTCTGAACGGCGGCCTGCCGGCCTTCCTGGCGGCGTCGTCCGGAGTCGACTCGGGGATGATGATCTACCACTACACGGCGGCGGCCCTGGTCTCCGAGGACAAGGTCCTGGCCCACCCGGCCTCCGTCGATTTCGATCCCCGACCAGCGCCAACCAGGAAGACCACGTGTCGATGGGCTCGATCTCCGCCCGCCACACCCGCTCAGTCGTCGCCAATGTCGAGCAGATCGTCGCGATCGAGCTGCTGGTCGCGGCCCAGGCGCTCGATGCGCGGCTGGCCCTCCTCCCGGGGACGGCGGCCGGCGCCGGGGTCGCCGAGGCCCATCGCAGGATCCGCGCGGTGGCCGACCATCTCGACGGCGACCGCGAGCCCGGTCCGGACCTGGCGGCCGCATTGACCCTGGTCCGGACGGGCGCACTCGCCGAGCTCGTTGACGAGGTCTCGTCGTAGACTCCGGGCCGTGGCTGACATCCGGATCATCGACATCGTGGACCAGGCGGGCTTCAAGCGCGTCCCGCCCTGCGCCGATCGCGGTTTCGACCATCGCTCGTGCGACTACTGGGAGGATGAGGCACGGGGCTCGAAGGCGGCACGGCTGAGTTGGCTGGAGCCGGGATCCGGGGCGACGGCCGCAACCTCCGGCCGACCGCGCAATCCGTTCGCCGATCCCGACGGCGATGAGCCGGTGGCCAATCCCTTCGCGCCCGTCCGCGCAGGGGGCTCTGTCGCCAACCCGTTCCTGACCGGCGACGACGCACCAGCCGCCGAGAACCCGTTCGCCCCGACCCGTCCGAAGCGACCGACGGTGGGTTCCGACGCGCCGCGCAAGCTGGGTCTGCTCGGCCGAGGACTTGGCGTGTTCGGCAGCTACGCCAAGGTCCTCCTGGTCGATGACGTCTCCGCGGTCTATGCGCAATTCGGGCCGCTGTCTGCCTACCCCCGAGCCTTGAGCCTGCGCGAGCTGTATCCGCAGCTGCCCGACGCGCCGCTGCCGGCCGTCATCACCTGCATCGCCAGCACGCCGGAGGCTCGCCACGCCGGGTACGCCCAGCGACTGGTCGAGGCGGTCTGCGCGGACCTGGCGGCTCGAGGCTTCGCGGCAGTCGAGGCGTACCCTGAAGCCGGCACCCGCCCGGATGCCACCAGCGGCGCGACTCCGGCCTTCTGGCAGACGGTCGGCTTCTCCCTGGCGGTGGACGATGCGCATTACCCGGTCGTCCGCCGAGAGCTCGAGTAGGACCACGAGGAGGTCCCGATGTCGCTGATCCAGGCGCTCGGCAGCGTCAGCAAGGTCCGCGGGGCGCTCATCTTCGTCGAGGACATCGACCGCGAGCTGGTGTTCTACCGGGACGTCGTGGGGATGCGTCTGCTGTATCGGACGTCGGCCTTCGTCCGCTTCGACGCGACCCAGGGCACCAGTCTGGCCCTGATCGCCGGCGGCATCGCCAGCGCTGAACCCAAGGACTACCGACGGGGTGGGGTGGTTCCCGAGGTCATCGTCGACAATCTCGAACTCGCCCTCGACCGACTCGAAGCGAGCGGCGTGCGCCACGAGGAGGTCGTTGCGACGAAATTCGGTCGGTTCTGCTTCTTCTGGGACCCAGAGGGCAATCCGCTCCAGTTCTACGAGTCCGCCTTCGTCCGCCCGGACGTGGATCCGGATCGGATCCCGGGGTAGGACCGATCCGATCCCTCGCGGTCCTCGTCGCGCTGATCCTGTCCAGCGCGGGGTGCAACGCGGCGGTCGGCTCGCCGACCCCGTCGCCGGCGATCGCGACGCCCGCACTCCCGAGCCCCGTGCCGTCGGCAGCGGTGGCGACACCGCCGTCCTCGTCCTCGTCCGAGCCTTCGCCGCTTCCGTCGGTGGTGGCCGGCTCGGTCACGGTCGATCCGAGTCTGCTGGCCATCCTGCCCACGACCATCGCGGGCTTGCCGGTCGATGCGATCGCCAAGCCCGCTGGGATCGACGACCCGGTCCTGGCCGAGACGGTCGAGCGGATGGCCCAGTCGTTCGTCATCGACCCGGCCACCGACGACTTCGCCTACAGCTCTGTCATCGCCCTCCGGCCGGACGTCTACAGCACGCCGTTCTATCGGTCCTGGCGGGACAGCTTCGACCAGGGTGCCTGTTCGCAGTCAGGTGGCGTGGCCAGTCATGCCGAGACGACGATCGTCGGTCGGAGCGTGTTCATCGGCCGGTGTAATGGCGGGGTCACCACCTATCACCTGTATCTCGAGGGCAGCAACGAGATCGTGTCGATCTCGGCACTGGGTGAGCACCGCTTCGGCGAGCTGCTCCTGGCAGCGCTGAAGCCCTAGCGGGGATCGCGCTCCGGGCCCAGACCGCGCAGGCGGAAGGCGTTGGCATGGGCCGGGAAGCCTTCATGGTCGGCCAGGGCGAGGGTCGGTTCGGCCAATCCGGCCAGGGCCTCGGGCGACAACCGCGCGGTGGACATCGCGGTCAGGAAGGTCCGCGTCGTGACGCCACCGTTGAGCCGGGCATAGCCGCCGGTCGGCAGTGTCGCGGGGATCCCGATCGAGTAGCTCGACGCACCGATCGGGGTGTCCTGACCCAGGAGCGCCTCACCGGCGTAGCGCAATCCGGCCAGGGTCGCCTCCGGATCCCGGGTCGCGATCTGGACGTGCTCGGCGGCGTAGGTGCTGGCGAACTCGACCGCCGCGTCCATCGAATCGACCAGGATCACCCCGCCCAGATCGCCGAAGACCGCCCGGGCCGCCGTCGCCCGGATCTCCGGCAGGAGGGCGATCTGCTCGACGATGGCCGCCTCGACCGCGGCCGCCACAGCCTCTGAGTCGGTGACCAGGGTTGCCGCCGAGTCGGCGCCGTGCTCGGCTTCGTTGAGCAGGTCGATGGCCAGCCGCCAGGGGTCCGCGCTGTCGTCGGCGATGAGCAGGCTCTCGGACGGACCGCACAGCATCTGGGTCGCGGTGCCATAGCGCTGGGCCAGGACCTGGGCGGCGGTCACGGCCGGCGAGCCCGGGCCGACGATCTTGACGACCCGCGGGATGGTCTCGGTCCCGAAGGTCAGGGCGGCGATCGCGGCCGGACCATTGGCTCGGAAGACCCGCTCGATCCCGAGCTCGCGAGCGACCGCCAGGGTTGCCGGATCGACCGCGCCGTCGGGCGATCCCGGCACGGGCGGGACGACCGCCACGATCTCGGGCACGCCGGCCACGACCGCGGGCGTCCCGATCTGGCACAGGACCGACGGGTAGGAGGCCTTCCCAGTCGGCACGAACAGGCCCACGCTCGGGATCGGCGCGAAGCGCTCGCCGAGGACGAACCCGGCGCGAACCTCGCGCTGCCAGTCCCGCCCGGTCGCCTCGAGCTGAGCCTCGTTGAAGCGGCGACTGTTGGCGATCGCTTCACGGATACCGGCCAGTACCGACGCCGAAGTGGCGGCGTGTGCCGCATCGATCTCGGACGCCGAAACGGCCAGACGATCCGCAGCGAGACGGACCCGGTCGTAGTGCTCGGTGGCGGCCAGGACCGCCGCGTCTCCGCCCTCACGCACGCTCCTGAAGATCGCCTCGATCCCGGCCATCAGGGTCGGCTCGAAGATCGCCGCGGTCGACCGCGCGAGGAGCCGTTCGCGCTCGGCTTCAGGGAGGTCCGCCCAGCGGCGAACGGTCAGGATGGCCATGGCCCGCCGAGCGTACCCGACGCGGGACCCCGGCGGCGTAGACTCGCGCCCATGACCCTGCCAGCCCACGACGCCCTGCCCGGCGCGCGCCCGGTCCGCGCTCCTCGCGGGACCGAGATGTCCTGTCGCGGCTGGCAGCAGGAAGCGGTCCTCCGGATGCTCATGAACAACCTCGATCCGGAGGTCGCCGAGAACCCCGACGCGCTGGTCGTCTATGGCGGGACCGGCCGGGCCGCCCGGAGCTGGCCCGCCTTCGACGCGATCGTCCGCGAATTGCGCGCCCTGGCCGACGACGAGACGCTGCTGGTCCAGAGCGGCAAGCCGGTGGGCGTCTTCCGGACCCACCCCTGGGCGCCGCGGGTGCTCATCGCCAACTCGAACCTGGTCGGCAAGTGGGCCAACTGGGAGCAGTTCCGAGAGCTCGAGGCGGCCGGCCTGACGATGTACGGCCAGATGACCGCCGGCTCGTGGATCTACATCGGGACCCAGGGCATCCTGCAGGGAACGTACGAGACCTTCGCCGAGCTCGCCCGCCAGCACTTCGGCGGTTCGCTCCGAGGGAGGATCACCCTGACCGCGGGTCTCGGCGGGATGGGTGGCGCCCAGCCGCTGGCCGTGACCATGAACGACGGAGTGGCCCTGTGCATCGAGGTCGACGAGGGTCGCGCCCGACGCCGCCTCGACATCGGTTATGTCGATCGACTGACGGCCGTACCCGACGAGGCGCTTGACTGGGCCCGGGCCGCGGCTGCCGACGGGATCCCCCTGTCGATCGCCCTGGTCGGGAACGCGGCGGAGATCGAGCCGGCCTGGGCGAAGTCCGGTGAATGGTTCGACGTGGTGACCGACCAGACGAGCGCCCACGATGCGCTGGGCGGGTATGTCCCGGCCGAGATCGACCTGACCGACGCGATCGCCCTGCGCAACGCCCAGCCGAGCGTGTACATCGAGCGGTCGATGGCCTCGATGGCCGCCCACGTCCGGGCCATGCTCGCCTTCCAGGCGGCCGGGGCGATCGTCTTCGACTACGGCAACAACCTCCGGGCGATGGCTCGGGAAGCGGGTGTCGAGGATGCCTTCGCCTATCCGGGGTTCGTCCCGGCCTTCATCCGGCCGCTGTTCTGCGAGGGCAACGGTCCATTCCGATGGGTCGCCCTGAGCGGCGATCCGGACGACATCTACCGGACCGACCAGGCGCTCATCGAGCTCTTCCCTGACAAAGTCGAGCTCCACCGCTGGCTGGCGATGGCCCGCGCCAAGGTCCCGTTCCAGGGCCTGCCGGCCCGGATCTGCTGGCTGGGCTACGGCGAGAGGGCCCGAGCCGGTCTGGAGTTCAACCGGCTTGTGGCGACCGGTGAGGTCTCGGCCCCGATCGTCGTCGGCCGCGACCATCTCGACTCCGGCTCGGTCGCTTCACCGAACCGCGAGACGGAGGCGATGCGCGACGGCAGCGACGCGATCGCCGACTGGCCCATCCTCAACGCCCTGGTCAATACGGCCGCTGGTGCGTCGTGGGTCAGCGTCCATCACGGCGGTGGTGTCGGGATCGGGTACAGCCAGCACGCCGGGATGGTCGTTGTGGCCGACGGGACGGAGCTGGCCGCCGAGAAGCTGGAGCGGGTCCTGACGACGGATCCCGGGATGGGCGTCATCCGTCATGTCGACGCGGGTTATGAACGGGCGATCGAGGTCGCTCGGGAGCGCGGCGTCCACATCCCGATGCTCGACGGGGCCTGACCCGCCGATCCAGGGGGAGGTCGGCACTCAGTCCAGCGAGGAGCCCGGGCTGGCCATCTGCGCATCCGCGTCGAGCGGGCCCTCGTTGGGCGCCTCGGAGGTCGGGGTCGGGATCTTCTCGAGCGTGCGCACCGACGAGAACAGGATGGGCACGAAGGCGAAGCAGCCGAGGACGCCTCCGATGAGGAGGGCGCCCCGAGCGCCGAGCACGGTCGAGGCCAGGATGCCCCCGATGATCTGGCCGATCGGGATCGTGCCCCAGACGAGGAACCGCATCGTCGCGTTCATCCGGCCCTGGATCCGCTCGGGGGTGATCGCCTGACGCAGACTGACCTGGTTGATGTTGTAGATCACGCCGGTCAAGCTGCCCAGGAAGGTCGAAGCGATGAGGATCGGCACGGCCGTCGCCGGCTGAGCGAACGCGGCCAGCAGGGTCGCCGGACCGGACAGCGCGATCGACCACAGGATCGTCCGTCCGACCCCGATCCGGGCGGCGATCCGTCCCGCCACCAATGCCCCGACCAGGATCCCGACGCTGCCGATGCCACCGATCAGCCCGACGGTGAACGCACTCAGGTCGAGGATCCGGTAGACGAAGATCGCGAAGGTCGCGAAGGCGATGTTCGAGAACAGGTTGGACAGGCCGGTGCTCGCCGCGATGTAGCGCAGGTAGGGGTGGCCCAGGACGTAGCGCAGGCCTTCGGCCACCTCGCCGCGGATGCCCGGACGCGGCCCGCCGTCGCTCGCCGCCGGCTGCTCGCGAGCCGTCTCACGCTTCCGGATCCAGAAGATGAGGCCACCCGAGGCGAGGAAGCTGACGGCATCGATCAGGACTGCGATGGGCGCCGTTAGCAGCCCGACCATCGCGCCACCGAGCGGTTGGCCGACGATCTGGGCCGCCGAGCCGCTGACCTGGAGCTTGGAGTTGCCCTCGACCAGGTCGTCGGGCTCGAGGATCGCGGGCAGGAAGGATTGATCGGCGACGTCGAAGAAGACGGTCAACGTGCCGTTGATGAAGCCGACCAGGTAGAGCTGCCAGATGCTCAGGACGCCCAGCTCGTAGGCGATCGGGATCGACAGCAGGGTGATCGCCCGGCCGAAGTCGCCGACGACCAGGATCAAGCGTCGCGGCAGCCGATCGACCCAGGCCCCGGCCGGCAGGGTGAACAGGAGGAAGGGCAGGAACTCGACCGTCCCGAGTAGGGCCACCTGGTAGGCGGGCACGTCCATCAGCAGGACGGCGATGAACGGGATCGCCACCAGGCTGACTTGGGTCCCGAACAGCGAGATCGTCGCTGCGGTCCACAGCTTGAGGTAGTCGGGCGATCGGGTCAGCAGGTTGCGTCGGGCAGCAGCCAAGGCGAGTCTCCGACGGCGGTTGGGATGTTAGTCTATCGTCTAACACCGGTTAGTCAAGACGTGATCGGAGCGATCGACGAGGAGCGACCCGCTGCCGTCGGTCCGGTCCGTTTGCGGGGACGCCGACCTGTCACGATAGGCCCGTGGACCGGCTTGTCGAATCCGTCCCGAACTTCAGCGAAGGCCGACGCCTGGACGTGGTCGACCGGCTGGCAGCGGCGGTCTCGACGACACCCGAGGTCCATCTCCTCGACCGGACCAGCGACGCCAGTCACAACCGTACCGTGCTGACTTTGGCCGGCGGCTCCGAGTCGGTCCTGATCGCCCTCGAGGCGGCCGTGGCCGTCGCCGTCGAGACCATCGACATGACGGTGCAGCGCGGCGAGCATCCCCGGATCGGCGCCGTCGACGTCGTCCCCTTCGTTCCTCTCGGCGACACGACCATGGACGAATGCGTGGATCTGGCCCGGAGATTCGGCGCCCGGGTCGCCGACCGGTTCGGGATCCCCGTCTATCTCTACGCCCGCGCGGCCACCAGACCCGACCGGGAGAAGCTGGCCGACGTCCGACGCGGCCAGGTCGAGAGGCTCCGGGATGACATCGTCACGGACCCGGACCGGCGTCCGGACTTCGGCCCGGGCCGACTCCATGAGCGGGCAGGCGCCATGGCCGTCGGCGCACGACCCTTCCTCATCGCCTACAACATCAACCTGGCCTCGACCGATCTCGAGCTGGCCAAGCGGATCGCCCGGACGATCCGCGAATCGGGTGGCGGTCTGGCCCGGGTCCAGGCCAACGGCTTCCGGCTGGACGACCCCGACTGCGCCCAGGTCTCGATGAACCTGCTCGACTTTTCGGTGACGCCCCTCTGGCGGGTCTGGGAGGCGGTCGAAGCCGAGGCCCATGCGGCCGGTGTCGAGCTCGCTGAGTCCGAGCTGATCGGACTCGCTCCGACGGCCGCCTTCCTCGCGGTCGCCGACCACGTCGGGGCAGCCTGCCGACGCTCCGGTCACCGACCGTCTTGAGGCTGCCGCCGCGTTCCTTCGGCTGCCCGACTTCTCGCCGCTCCAGGCACTCGAGTTGCGCCTTGCAGCGGCCCAGGCCGGGACCGGACCCTCGTGAGTCTGCGGGTCATCGAGGGCGGCCGCAACGAAGGCTCATCGACGGGCCTGCTCATCCTCGGGGCCAGCGCGGTCGTGACCATGGCCGGTGGCCTGCGCCGGGGCGAGACCCAGGGCAGCACGGTCACCCTGACCGGTCGACCGGGCAATGGGCCCGACGCGCCCGACGGACCGGCGGTCGCTACATGGGGCGATCGGATCGTGGCGGCCGGACCGCGGGCCGAGGTGATGGCGGGTCTCGAAGCTGCCGGTCTGTCGCTGTCCCGGTTCACCCATCTCGACGCCGCAGGCGGAGTGGTCACGCCCGGTCTGATCGACCCTCACACCCACCTGTTGTTCGCTGGGTCCCGCGCCGGCGAGCTCCAGCTCCGTCAGCGCGGCGCGGGCTACCTCGACATCCTGGCCGCTGGGGGCGGCATCCTGTCGACCGTGGCGGCGACCCGGGCCGCGTCGGCCGACGATCTGCTGGCCCACGGCCGGCGCTGGCTCGACGAGATGCTCGGCCACGGGGTCACCACGATCGAGGCGAAGTCGGGGTACGGGCTCGATCTGCCGACGGAGCTGCGCCTGCTCGAAGTCGCCCATCGTCTCGGCCAGGAGGGCCCCATCGACGTCCTCCCGACCTGGCTGGGGGCCCACGCCGTCCCGGCTGAGTGCAAGGAGCGACGTGACCCGATCGAGGCGTATGTCCGGCATCTGATCGACGAACAACTGCCGGGAGTGGCGGCTCAGGGCCGGGCCAGGTTCGCCGATGCGTTCTGCGAACGGGGCGTGTTCACGCCCGACCAGAGCCGGCGGGTCCTCGAAGCCGCTGAGACATTCGGGATGCAGATCAGGCTGCACGCCGATGAGCTGACCCCGTCGGGCGGCGCCGAACTCGCAGTCGAGCTCGGGGCCCTGTCGGCCGACCACCTCGCGGCCCCATCGAGCGCCGGCATCGACGCCCTGGCCGATGCGGCCGGGTCGGGCCGGCCGGTGGTGGCGGTCGTCCTGCCGGCGACGACCTGGTTCCTGATGAAACCGAGCGGAGCACCGGCCCGGATCTTCATCGACCGGGGCATCCCGGTCGCCCTCGGGACCGATTTCAACCCCGGGACGTCACCGACCGCTAGCCTGCCCCTGGCGATGACCGTCGCCTGCCTGTCGCTCAAGATGACGCCGGCGGAGGCGCTGACCGCCACGACGATCAACGCCGCGCATGCGCTCGGCCTTGGCGACGTCATCGGCTCGATCGAGCCGGACAAGCAGGCCGATCTGGTCATCTGGCGAGTGCCCGACGTCGATCAGATCCCCTACTGGCCGGCCGCCAACCTCGTCCGGGCGGTGATCAAGCGCGGTCGACCGGTCCTCCAACGGGACTGACCGACAGGTCAGACCTTGCCCCGCGCCTCGAGCAGGATCGTGGTCGTGTCGACCGGCAGCTGCGACATCGAGATGCTCAGGCGGGCCTGGGGCGGTGGCGGCGTCGCGCCCATCTCGTGGAGGAAGCGGGCCATCGCTTCGGCACATTCGGCCTCGTCCTCGCAGACCGGCATCGGGACGACGATCCGTGGATCGAGCTGGGCGACGAGCTCGGCCGCCTTGGTCGCAGTCAGCGCGCCGCCGATGGGCACGCAGGCGATGTCGACCGGACCGATGTCGCCGAGCTTCTCCTCGGTCAGCAAGTGCCCGATATCGCCGAGGTGGATGGTGTGCATCTGGTCGAGCTCGACCGCGAAGGCGGTCTGGCGTCCGTGGGTCGCGCCGCGGGCATCATCGCGATAGGTCCGGACTCCGGTGAGCAGGACGTGGCGGACCTCGTACTCGCCGGGTCCGTCCAGGACGAAGGCATCTTCGAGGCTGGTCGGGATGATGCTGCCACCGTCGCGTGACTTGCGGCCCTTCGCCTTGGGCAGGGGATGATCGTCGGGGTGGCTGAAGGTGACGATCTCGCCGGTGATGCCGCGCCCGGTCGGTCCGACGATCGACTGGTACGGATCCGCCACGACGACCGCGTCCCTACCCTTGAGGCGGATGCAAGTCCGCCCGTACCAGCTCAGTTCCATGCCGTCCGATTCTGACACAGCGGACTCACCGCCGCGTTACCCCAGAAACGGGAAGACCGGAGGCGCCTGCCCAATCGGCGCCTCCGGTCGGAGGGAGGGAGTGGAACCAACCTTCGTCGGCTCCAAGGAAGACAGTACGGGGGAGCTGATTTAGGAGCGAGAGGGCAGAGGGTTAAGAAAGGAACATCCGCTCGGAGGGACCTTCGGGCCGCACCACCCGGGCCATCTGGTCGACCGACCGATTTGGGGATGCGTGGGAGAATCCGACGATGCACTACCACTTGCCTCGTCTCCGCCTGCTCTCGGTGGCGGCGGCTTTCCTCCTCGCCGCATGTGGGACAGCGAACGGCAGCGCGACACCGAGCAGCGCGCCGACCACGGCCGGCCCAACGGCCGCGCCGACCACCGCCGTCACCACGCCACCGCCCGATCCGGCCACGGTCTATGCCCAGATCGAGGCCCAGGTCCAGCAGATCCGCGGGTTGACCGCCAAGAAGCCGGTCGACCCCAAGCTCCTTGACGAGGCCAAGCTCAAGGCCAACGTCACGGCGAGCTTCGAGAAGGACAACCCTCCGGCCCTGGTCGATGCCAACGAGCGGCTGTACCGCCTGCTGGGGCTGATCCCGGCCGGCACGTCGCTCAAGGACCTCTATCTCAAGCTGCTCAGCAGCCAGGTCGCCGGCTACTACGACTCCGACACCAAAGAGCTCTACGTCGTCTCCCGCTCGGGTGCGCTGGGGCCGACCGAGAAGATCACCTTCGCCCACGAGTTCGACCACGCCCTCCAGGACCAGAACTTCGGCTTGTCGAAACTCCAGCTCGACGCGACCGGCGAGAGCGACCGAAGCCTGGCTCGACTGTCCCTGCCCGAGGGCGACGCGACCCAGCTGATGTCCGAGTGGGCGGCTGCCAACATGAGCCCGGCCGAGCTGCTCCAGATGCTCAAAGACTCGTCCGATCCTGAGCAGACCAAGATCCTGGCCGAGATGCCGGCGATGCTCAAGGACTCGCTCACCTTCCCCTACACGAGCGGGCTCCAGTTCATCAACCAGGCCAAGGCCACTGGTGGCTGGCCGGCAGTCGATGCGCTGTATGCCGATCCACCCGTTTCCACCGAGCAGGTCCTCCATCCCGAGAAGTACGCGGCCCGCGAGGCGCCGATCAAGGTGGTCTTCCCGAAGGATCTGGCCAAGCGCCTTGGCAACGGCTGGTCGGTCGACGACGAGGACACTCTTGGCGAGTTCCAGTTGAGCGAGTGGCTCAGCGCGGCCGGCAAGGTCCCGGCCGGGGTGGCAGCGACCGCGGCCGCCGGCTGGGGCGGCGATCGAGTGGCCCTGGTCCGCAACGGCGACCGCAACGGAGCGGTCATCGATACCCGTTGGGATACCCCCAAGGACGCCGCCGAGTTCGCAGCCGCGGCCCAGACCGCGCTCGACACTGTCGGCGGCCCGCATGCCTTGATCGCGATCGACGGGACCGACCGGGTCACCCTCTTCGTGGCGACCGACGACGCGACGATCAGTGCCCTCGGCAGCGCTCTCGGTCTGGCCGGCTAGGTCGCCGAGGCTTACATCTGGTCGGGAGCGGAGATCCCCAGCAGGCCCAGGGCATTGGCCAGAGTGGTCATGGTCGCCGCGACGAGTGCCAGACGCGCGCTCGATCGGGCGGGATCGGCGCTGTCGACCACCTTGGCATCGCGGTAGAAGGCATGGAACGTGGACGCCAGCTCGGTCGCGTAGGCGGTGATCGTCTGGGCCTCTTCGGCTGTGGCGGCATCCTCGACCACTTCGGGCAAGCGGATGACCTCCCGGACGAGAGCCGCTTCGGCCGTGCCCTCGAGGTCGCCCGGTGCGATCGCCGCGACCGGCACCAGGCCCGCCTCGGCCGCCCGGCGCAGGATCGAGGCGATCCGGGCATGGGCGTACTGGACGTAGTAGACCGGGTTCTCGTTGGACTGTCTCTTGGCCAGTTCGATGTCGAAGTCGATGGCCGAGCTCGGTCCGCGTGAGGCGAAGAACCAGCGCGCCGCGTCGACCCCGATCTCGGCCAGCAGCTCGTCGAGGGTGATGAACGTGCCGGCTCGCTTGCTCATCGCCACGTCCTGACCGTCGCGGACGAAGCGGACCCAGGCGACCAGGAGCATCCGCACGGCGGCCTTGTCGTAGCCCATCGCCTCAGCGGCGTTGCGCACCCGGGCCACGGTCCCGTGATGGTCCTGCCCCCAGATGTAGATGAGCTCGTCGAAGCCGCGGCTGAACTTCTCGGTCACGTAGCCGATGTCCGAGGCGAAATAGGTCGGCTCGCCGTTCGAGCGGACGATCACCCGATCTTTGTCGTCGCCGAAGGTGGTCGATCGGAACCAGGTCGCGCCGTCGGCCTGGTAGATGTGACCGGCCGCCCGGAGACGCTCCACCGCCCGCTCGACCCAACCCTCGTCGTGGAGTGAGCGCTCCGTCTTCCAGACGTCGAAAACGACCCCGAGGTGCTCGAGCGAGGCCTCGATCCCGGCCCGGACCCGTTCCGACGCCCAGCGGCCGACGATGCCGGTCGCGTCCGCGCCGGGCGCCTCGGCTTCCGCCCACACGTCGTCCGGCAGCAGGGCGGCGAGATCGGCCACGTAGTCGCCGTGATAACCGTCGTCCGGGACGGGCTCACCGTGGCGGGTCGCGATGACCGACGTGCCGAGCTTCCAGACCTGGGTCCCGGAGTCGTTGAAGTAGTACTCGCGGGTCACCCGCTGACCGCCGGCCTCGAGGACCCGACAGAGGAGGTCCCCGACGAACGCCCCGCGGGCATTGCCGATGGTCAACGGACCGGTCGGGTTGGCCGACACGAACTCGACGTTGACGTGGCGGGGCATGGCCGCCGGCACCCGCCCCCAGGCAGCCGGCGAATGGAGGATCCGGTTGACCGTGTCGGCCAGGGCGCGGTCCGTGTAGCGCACATTGATGAACCCGGGTGCGGCGACCTCGACGCTGCCGACCGGGGTCGCCTCCGGGTCCGTCGCGGCTTCCTGGGCAAGGCCGTCGGCCAGGATCCGGGCGATCCGGAGCGGGGCCTGGCGGTACGGCTTCGCGAGGCGCATCGCGAGGTTGCTCGCGGCGTCGCCATGATCCGGGTTGGCCGGTCGCTCGATCCCGACGACGGGGGCTTCGACCGGGTCGATCGCGGGCAGCTCGCCCGACGCGATCGCCCCGGCCCAGGCGCGCTCGACCGCCAGGCGGAGCTGGCCGCGCAGGGTCGGGTCGCTGGTCACAGGCACGCGCGCAATCGTAGCCGGTCCACGACTCAGATCGAGAAGCGGTCCCCCGGGTCGACCACGCTGGCGTCGACACCGGCCAGCTCCTCCGCTGCCCGTGCGGTCGCGGTCCGGTCGTGACCCATCAGGAGATGGGTGATCAGGACGCGCCCGACCCCGGTCGCGGCGGCGATCCGGCCGACGTCGTACGCGTTGAGGTGCTCCGAACCGGGTCCGACCGGGTCCGTCCCGAAGGTCGCCTCGCTGAGCAGCGTGTCGCCGGGTCGGATGAGCGGTCGGAGCGTCTCGGCGTCACCGCAATCGCCCGAGTAGACCAGGCCCGGCCCATCGTCGACGCTGACTCGGAAGCCGTAGCTCTCCTCGGTGTGCTGGACGAGGCGCGCCTCCAGATCGAAGCCGCCGAGGCGGATCTGCCCGTCGCCGCCCAGACCCTCGATGTCGAGCGAGGCGACCGCGAAGCCGCGCTGGTCGTGGACCGCATCGAGGCGCGCAGCGAGCGCCGCCGGCCCGACGACCCGGACCCGCCGGGGCGGGTCGAAGTCCCAACGCAGGTAGTGCCGGAGCGGGACCAGATCGATGAAATGGTCAGGGTGAAGGTGGCTGATCGCGACACCACCGAGCGTGCTCGGCTCGATCGCGCCGGCCAGGTTGGTGAATGCCCCCTGCCCGAGGTCCAGGAGGATGGCAGCAGGACCGTGGCGGAGCAGGTAGGCCGCCCCGACCGCCCCTGGACGGGAGGTGTAGGCGGGGCCGGCGCCAAGCACGGTCAGCTCGATCATCAGGCGACGATGCGGCGCATGCCGCCAGCCTACGCGAGGCTGAACCGCTCCGGCAACGCGATGACGACCGGCTCGCCGCCGCGTCGGAAGGTCAGTTCGGCGAACTCGGCCCGGGCCAGGATGCGGTAGCCCTCGTCAAGACCCCAGGCCAGCCAGTCGGAGCGGTGGGCGTCAGAACCTGCCGTCACCCGCTCGCCGCCGAGCTCGCGGAATCGCTCGACGATGGCAGCGGGCGGATACGTCTCGCCGACCGAATGGCGGAGTCCGCTGGTATTCAACTCGAGCGCCGTGCCGCTCTCGACGAGCGCTCGGAGGGCCGGTTCGTAGAGGTCCGGCCTTGCCCCCAGCTGGGCGGGGGTGACCGACGGATAGAGGTAACGCTTGACCACGTCGAGGTGGCCGATGGTGTCGAACAGGCCAGACCGGGCTGCCGCCACGACCTGCTCGAAGTACGGCCCGACGACGTCGTCCAGGGACCTGCCTTCGACCCAGCGGGGGATCCCGGGGCGGGCGTACGGGGACCCCGGCCAATCGTGGACCGAGCCGATGGTGAAGTCGTAGGGGTGCCGGGCGACGTGCTCACGGACGTCTGCCTCCCAGCTCGTGTTGTAGGTCAGCTCCGCCCCGAAGCGGATGGCCAGGCCGCGATCCGCCCAGCGCTCGGCGGCTTGGCGGACCGACCGCTCGCGCTCCTCGAAGCTGGAGTACTCGAAGGCCGGGTCGCGTGGGTCGAAGTCGACGTGATCGGTGATGGCCAGCTCGGCGATGCCCAGCTCGACCGCGAGGGCCGCGTAGACGTCGATCGGGACCGCGCTGTCGGGCGATAGGTCGGTGTGGACGTGGGCATCGAGCGGGAGGTCGCGCGCCTGGCCGAGGGCCGGCTGGGGAGTCGGGATCACCCGGCGATGAGACCCAGCTCGCGACCGACCCGATCGAATGCGGCGAGGGCAAGGTCGAGCTGGTCGTCGGTGTGGGCCGCGGTCACGATGGTCCGGATCCGGGCCTTGTCCAGGGCGACCGTCGGGAAGACGATGGGTTGGGCGAAGACGCCCTCGGCGAAGAGCCGATCGCTGAACGCGGCCGCGGTGGCCGAGTCGCCCATCATCACCGGCGTGATCGGGGTCTCGGACGCGCCGATGTCGAACCCGAGTCGACCCAGCTCCGCCTTGAAGCGCCGGGTGTTCGTCCACAGCCGCTCGATCAGCTCCGGCTCGTCCTCGAGGACGTGGATGGCGGCCAGGCAGGCGGCCACGACCGCCGGCGGATGGGAGGTCGAGAACAGGAACGGCCGGGCCCGCTGGGTCAGCAGGTCGCGCAGGTCCTGCGAGCCGGCGACATAGCCACCGAGCACCCCGATGGCCTTGCTCAGCGTGCCGACCTGGATCGCCACTCTGTGCTGGAGTCCGAAGTGATCGACCGTGCCCCGGCCGTTCCGACCGAGGACGCCCGACGCGTGCGCGTCATCGACCATGACCGCCGCCCCGACCGCTTCGGCCGCGTCGACGATGTCCGGCAACGGAGCGATGTCGCCGTCCATGCTGAACACGCCGTCGGTGACCACCAGGATGAGTCGGTAGGGTTCGCCGCTGTCGGGACGGCCGTTCTCCTCGGCATCGGCCAGGATCGCCCGAAGCGCCGCGATGTCCGCGTGCGGGTAGATCTTGCGGGGCGCCTTGGACAGGCGCATCCCGTCGATGATCGAGGCGTGGTTGAGGGCATCGGACACGATCAGGTCGAGCTCGCCGGTGACGGCGCCGATGACCGCGGTATTGGCCGTGAACCCGGACTGGAAGGTCAGCGTCGCCTCGACCCCCTTGAAACGGGCCAGCTCCGTCTCGAGTTCCTCGTGGAGCGACATCGTGCCGGCGATCGTCCGGACGGCGCCTGAGCCCGCCCCGTAGCGCTCGACCGCATCGATGGCCGCCTGACGCAGGCGCGGGTGGTGGGTGAGGCCGAGGTAGTCGTTCGACGACAGGCTGATGACCCGGCGCTCGTCGACCGACACGATCGGCCCCTGGGCAGAACTCATCACCCGCAGCGGGCGGTACAGCTGGCGTGCTCGAAGGTCGGCCAGCTCATCGGCCAGGAAGGCCAGGGGATCGGTCCGAGGATCCATCACAGCCAGTCCATGATGACCTTGCCTGAGTCGCCTGACCGGGCCGCCGCGAAGGCCGCCTCATGCTCGCGGAACCCGAATCGGTGGGTGATCGCCGGGCGGATATCGAGCCCGGACTGAAGCATGACCGTCATCTTGTACCAGGTCTCGTACATCTCCCGGCCGTAGATGCCGCGCAGGGTCAGCATCTTGAACACGATCTCGTTGACGTCGAGCGAGATCTCGCCGGTCGGGATCCCCAGAATGGCCACCCCGCCGCCGTGAGCCATCGCCGCGATCGCCCCGCGCAGGGCGCTGGCGTTGCCCGACATCTCGAGGGCGACATCGAAGCCCTCGACCATGCCCAGCTCCGCGGCGACGTCGGCCAGCTGACGCTGGCCTGGGTCGATCGCCACGGTCGCGCCCATCCGCATCGCCAGGTCGCGCCGGTAGGCGTTCGGTTCGGACACGACGACCAGGCGCGCTCCGGCGTGGCGGACGACAGCGGTCGCCATGAGCCCGATCGGGCCGGCTCCGCTGATGAGCACATCCTCGCCCAGGACCGGGAACGCCAGGGCGGTGTGGACCGCGTTGCCGAACGGATCGAAGACCGCCGCGATCTCGGGGTCGACGCCCGGCCAGTGATGCCAGATGTTGGTCATCGGCAGGGTCACGTACTCCGCGAAGGCGCCGTCCCGGCCGACGCCCAGACCGATCGCCTTGGCGCACAGCTGACGCCGGCCGGCCAGGCAATGGCGGCATCGCCCGCACACGACATGACCCTCGCCGCTGACCAGGTCGCCCGGCCCGAAGTCGGTCACGTTCGAGCCGACGTCGACGATCTCGCCGACGAACTCATGACCGACGACGAGTGGCGGGACGATGGTCTTGGCGGCCCACGGATCCCACGATTCGATATGGAGGTCCGTCCCGCAGATGCCCGTCCGGTGGACCCGGATGAGGACGTCGTTGATGCCGATGGTCGGGCGGGGGACCTCGACCAACTCGAGGCCGGGGCGGGGCCCGGTCTTGACCAGGGCGAGCATCGTCGCCTCGGTCAAGCGATCTCCGAGGCGTCGACGATCGGGTTCTCGACCGACCCGATGCCCTCGATCTCGACCCGGATCCGGTCGCCCGACGCAAGGAAGACCGGCGGTTCGCGGAAGACGCCGACTCCCGACGGCGTCCCGGTCGTGATGATGTCGCCCGGCTCGAGGGTGATCGAGCGGCTGACGAACTCGACCAAGCTCGGGATGTCGAAGAGCAGGTCGTCGGTCCGGGCGTCCTGCCACGAAACGGTCGTCCCGGCGTGGTCACCGGAGGCGGGCATGAGCCAGGATCGGATGGGCAGGGCGGGGACGCTGGGCAGCTCGTCGGCGGTGACGAAGGTCGGTCCGAGCGGATAGAACGTGTCCGAACCCTTGGCCCGAAGCCACTGGCCGTCCCCGCGCTCGCCCTCCGCGAGGGCCTGCCTGGTCCCCTGCCAGTCCCGGGCCGAGACGTCGTTGCCGACCACGTAGCCGGCGATGTACGAGGCCGCGTCCGCCGCTGCGACCCGCCGCGCTGTCGCCCCGATGACGACCCCCAGCTCCGCTTCGAAGTCGAGGGCATGACAGCCCAACGGCCGGACCACCGGCTCGCCGTCGGCGACGACCGCGTTGGAGAACTTGGCGAACAGCAGGGGCCGATCCGGCGGTTCGATGCCCTGCTCGGCCGCGTGGGCCCGGTAGTTCAACCCGACGCACACGATCTTGCCCGGGTAGGGCAATGCCGGACCGGGTCGTCGGCCTGCCAGCGGACGAGGCTTGACCCCGCGCTCCCGGCAGCGGGCGGTCGCCCGAGCCAGCCGTCGCCACCAGCGCGCATCGGCGAAGCCGAGGACGATGCCGAGGTCGAGGTTGGACCACAGCCAGGCGCCGACCAGCTTGCCCTCACGCTCGAGCTGGCCACCGGTCAGCAGGCCACCGTCCACCAGGACGCCCCAGCGATCGGAGCCCGATCGTGTCCGGTAGGCGTACAGGCGCATCGATCGACTCGGTCAGGAAGCGCTGGGGGAAGCCGCCGGGCTGGCCGACGGGACCGGGCTGGTCGATGTCGCCGGGCTGGCCGAGCCGTCTGGCACCGCGCTCGGCTCCTGGCTCGCACCGGGGATCGGCGAGGCCGTCGGCCGGGCGCACTGTGGCTCCGGGTTCCTCAACTCGGCCTGGGTCTTGAAGTAGTCGAGGATCTGGGCCGTGTCGAGCTTGTCCTGGAACAGGACCCGGCCCCACAGGAGTGCCGCGATCGGGGCCTTCATGTCGTCGAACCGGGTGATGACGGGACCGATCGTGCCCTTCGGTATGGCGCACAGCGGACTATCCGGGAAGGTCTGGTAGAGCGCCTGGAGGGCCTTCTGGGTCGCGTCATCGCAGGCGCCCATGTTGCAGTTGTAGAGGATGACCAGGCCGCCGTGCTCCAGGTTGTGGACCCAACCCTGGGGGATGGTCGCGTCGTCGGGGCTGTAATAGCGGGCCTGGATCGGGGCGTTGAGACCGGCGTAGTGGTTGCCAGACGCGGGTGGACAGGCGGCGTAGCGCTGGCCCTCCGGGAACAGGATGTGGCTTCGGCCCATGTCCGGCTGGACCTGCCCGAGGGGGGCCGGCGAACCGTTCGGCAGCGGGGTCCCGGCCGCTGCCGGGATGGTCTCGGTGGAACAGGCATAGGCCTTGCTGTTGGCCTGCACGACCAGGAAGCCACCGACCAGGACGACCGCCACGATGGCGGCCAGCCCGAGCAGCGCGCCACGGTAGCGCTGGACGAACGGCTTACGCCGATAGCTCTCGGTCCTGGTCCGGGACCTGGCGCGCTCGCGCTCACGTCGGCCGCGGCGAGTCTCGCCGGACGGACCGTGCGATGGACTGCCGGGTTCACCTTGCTCCCGGCTCGATTCGTTGGTCACTGATCGCCTCTGTGGGACGGCGCCCGATCGGTCGACCGGGCACAGGTGCTTCCTGGGAAGGGCGGGCTGGCCGCCACCGGCAGAGGGTACCCTCCCGAGCCGTTCCGTGCGGCCCGTGGCAGAATCGGCGCCCGATGCCGGACGATCCTGCGACCGAACCCAGACCGCGGATGCCCAACGGCGTCCGGGTCTTCCTCGTCTACGCCGGGGCGATCCTGGCCGTCATCGGTCTGTCCCTCCGGTTCGTCATCGACATGGCCATCGCCGCACCGGTCAGCCTGGTCGGGGTCGTGGTCATGGTCCTGCTGGCTTACACGATCTTCACGATGACCCTGGTCCTCCAGCGCAAGACGGTCGCCCGAGGTCTGGCCCTGGGCCTGGCCAGCCTGACCATCCCGGCCATCCCCCTCGGATTCTTCAGTTTCACGGTCGCCAGCACGGGCCTCGCGTTCGCCGTCTTCGCGGGCGCCCTGGCCCTGATCCTGTTCCGCGGACTGCTCAGGCCTGAGGTCCGGACCTACTTCGACCAACCATGACCGGTGCTATCCTGCCCGTCTTCATGTCCGACCTCCCGTTCATTCCCGCCGATCCGGGGCTGACTCCGCGCCTGGCCGCCTGTCTCGACGTCGAAGGCAAGATCCCTCGCGCACTCGACACTCTGGGCTCCGTGGCCGGGCGCGATGTGCTCCTGGTCGACGCCGATGGCGACCGGCTGTCGGGGCAGCTCAGCGGTCTCGGTGGCCGGGTCCGGACAGTGCCTCGAGCAGCCGGCGGCCAGCCCCTCGACGCGACGGCCGAGTCGGCCGACGTGGTGGTGGGCTGCTGGTCGGTCTTCCGCTCGCCGAGCCCCGTCGAGCTGGCCGAGGCCGACCGCGTCCTCCGGCCCGAGGGCCGTCTCCTGGTGGTCCACGACTACGGCCGCGATGACGTCTCGCATCTTCGGGGCGACCTGCCCGAGTACGGCGCCTGGAGTCGACCCGACGGCTGGTACCTGACCAACGGCTTCCGGGTCCGGGTCATCCACTGTTTCTGGACGTTCGACTCGACCGACGACGCCGGCACCTTCCTGTCCGACGCGTTCGGCGAGACCGGGCGCATGCTCGCAGCCGGACTCACGCGACCGCGATTGAGCTACAACGTGGCCGTCTATCACCGGACTCGCGGCGGCATGAAGGTCCCCGCCTGACCGGCGGGCCGCCGTCCGACCGACCATGATCGCCCAGCCCCCGAACCCCGACGGGATCGAGTCGCCCGAGCCCACTCCACGTCGAAAACGCGGCCGGCCGCTGACGCCGGTCCGGGTGACCCTGGGCATCGCCCTGGTCGCCTCGATCGGGGCCGTCGCCTACGGGTTGCTCGCGCGCGACGCGACCCAGATCCCGGTCCTGACCGCGAGCGGCTATATGAGCGGCATCGTCTTCGTCCTGCTGGCCCTGGCTGGCGCCTGGGCAGCCTATCGCCGGGCCCAAGGCGGCCAGGGCGGTCGAGCCCTGGTCTACGCTGTCCTCGGTGGGATCGCTGCCCTGCTGGCTGCCGTCGCGTTCGCCGGGGCGATCATCCTGACCCTCACCCTGGACACCTGACCCGGGGTCACGATCGGACCCTCTGGTAGACTCGGCGGCGCCTCGCCCCCATCGTCTAGAGGCCTAGGACGCCACCCTTTCAAGGTGGAGATCAGGGGTTCGAATCCCCTTGGGGGTACCACCTCAGGCGCGGGCTGCTACGATCGGACGCATGGAGATCATGGGCGTCCACATCCGGACGATCGTCAAGGACAATGTCGCGACCCGCTGCGACGGGTGCCTCGAGATCATCTCGGGCACACCCTGGCGGATCAACCTTCTGGACATCGTGTCGCCCGAGGCCGCCGCATCGTGGGCCGAGCGTCCCGCGGTCAACCCGGGACCCTTCCAGTTCCACTCCGACCCGAGCCACGTCCGACGCTGGATGGCCGACAAGGGCTACCTGTTCTGCCGGCGGGGCGAGGTCCGCGAGTTGATGCGCCCGGTCGCGATCCCCGGCGAGGAACCGCGCTGGGGCCTGTGCGACGGACTCCATCACGACGCCCACGAGTTCGTTCCCGCCTGACCTCCCCGCACGAGACCAGCGACCGATGAGCCTGACCATCCTGCTGCCAGCCCTCACCTCGATCTTCGCCCTGGTGTTCAGCGTGTTGCTGTTCGACCAGTGGCGCGATCGGCGCCGGGCCTACCAGCTGGTCTGGGCTCTGGGCATGCTCTTCTTCGGGATCGCCTCGGGTTGCGAAGCCGTGGCCGCGGCGAGCACCTGGAGCGAGCCGCTGTACCGGATCTGGTACCTCACCGGCGCGGTCTGGACGGCCGGCTGGCTGGGTCTCGGGACCGCCTTCCTGCTGGGCCGGACGCGCTTCGGCTATACCTTCGCGTTCTGCCTGTTCCTGGCCGGTCTGTTCACCCTGCTGACCCAGCGCCGCTACGACTACCCGGGCGCGGGTACGGCGCCCGTCCTGTACCTGGTCGGCTCGATCATCCTGGCCATCGCCATCGGGGTCGAGACCTATTTCGCCAACGAGCGCTGGCCGTACCTTGCCGCCGTCGCCGTGGTCGGAGCCACCATCCTCAGCATCGTGCTGATGGTCACCAGCACGCTGGCTCCCCCCGGTTATGCCCTCGACCCGGCGACCAACGTCCCGGTCGGCGACCTGTTCCCGGGCACGCTCCGCCTGTTGACCCCGTTCATGAACATCACCGGCGGCCTGGTCCTCATCCTCGGCGCGGTCTTCTCGACCTACGTGTTCATGCCCAAGCGCCGGATCCTGGAGTACTCCCTCGACCCAGAGCAGCCCGGTGACCACTTCCTGTTCAACCTGCTCATCGCGCCGGTGGCCATCGTGGTCAACCTGGTCGCCTCGATCCCGCTGGCGTTCCATGCATTCCGGACCGGGACGATCAACAGCCGGGTGCCGGCGACCATCCTCATCGCCATCGGCGGGATGTTGGCCAGCGGCGGCGACGCGCTTAATCGGTTCGGCATCACCGAGTACTTCCAGGTCGGCAAGTTCCTGGCTGTGCTCTTCCTGCTGGCCGGGTTCCTGGTCTCGACCGAGGTCTTCCGCGAGATCCGCATCCCGTTCACCGCGATCAAGTTGCGGACCGCCCGACCGGATCCCGTCACCGACAGCGCCGCCGACTGATCAGCGGCCGCCGGATGTCCATCGAGCGGCGTCACTCCAACCTGGGCAGCCTGTCGGTCATCGTCGCCGCGAGTCTGTTCGGCGTCCTCGGCCCGCTGTCCCGGCTGGCCGAGGAGGACACCGGGCTGACCACCGTCGGGCTCGTCTCGTGGCGCGCCCTGTTCGGGGCGCTCATGGTCGCCGTGGTCATCGGGCTGCGGGTCGTTCGTGGTCGAGCGGTCGTCGGCTGGGGCGTCCTGTCGGTTCGTGGCCGGGTCTCATTGGCGGTCGTGACGGTCGCCGCCGTGATCCTCAACCTGGCCATCTTCTCTGCCTTCCAGCGGGTCACCATCGCTCTTGCCCTGCTCGTCTTCTACACCTACCCGGCCCTGGTGACCCTGGTCGTGGTCGTCATCGAGCGGCGCCGCCCGGACCGTGTCCAACTGACCGCCCTGGCGATGGCCAGCGTAGGGATGGTCATCGTCGTCGTGGGTGGGATCGATCCGGCGACCGGCCTGACGGTCGACCTCGGCGGCCTCCTCCTGGCCTTCGTCGCCGCCACAGCCCAGGTCGTATTCATCCTGGTCAGCCGGCGGGGTTACGCGGCCCTGCCGACCGACGAAGGCGCGTTCGCGGTGCTTGCCGGCGGCTTCCTCGGCTTCGTCGCCTTCGCCCTGGTGTCCGGCCAGGGCAGTGATCTCGGGCAGCCTTTCACGGATCCCTCCGCCTGGCCCTGGTTGCTCGTCGCCGGCATCTTCGGCGCAGGTATCCCGACGACCCTGTTCCTGGTCGGGATCCGCTGGATCGGCGGTGTCCGGGCGGGCATCCTGGCCCTGTTCGAACCGGTCGTCGGAACCCTCCTTGCGGCGGCCCTCCTGGCCGAGACCCTCCGGCCGATCCAGTTCGTCGGCGGGGCGCTCGTGCTGATCGCGGCGGTCCTCCTCCAGCGCGAACGGGCCTCTCCGGCCGACGGAACGGAAGACGCCGCGGCCCTCACCGACGAGCCTCGCGACGACGCCTCGGCGCGCTCCGCGACCTTCGGCTGACGGCTCGAGGGACCTCCGGATACGGGGTGGCCAAGAACCTCCGCGGTATACTCGACGCGTCCACGAGCGCCGCCCCCGAGGTTCGATGCGAGTCCGCAAAGCCGTCTTCCCAGCCGCCGGATGGGGCACCAGGTTCCTGCCGGCGACGAAGGCCCAGCCGAAGGAGATGCTCCCGCTCGTCGACAAGCCGGTCATCCAATACGCCGTCGAAGAGGCGGTCGCGGCCGGCATCGAGCAGGTCATCATCGTCACGTCCAGCCAGAAGCGGGCGATCGAGGATCACTTCGACCTCTCCTACGAGCTCGAGCACTTGCTCGAGGAGCGCGGCGACGTGGAGATGCTGCGCAAGATCCGCCACATCAGCGACCTGGCCCAGATCGCCTACGTCCGCCAGAAGGAACAGCTCGGCCTGGGCCATGCGGTCCTGATGGCCAAGGAGCTGATCGGCCACGAGCCGTTCGCGGTGATCCTGTCGGACGACGTGGTGGTCTCGGATCGGCCAGCCATCGGACAACTCATCCACGCCTACGATCAGACCCACTCGTCGGTCATCGCGGTCACCGAAGTCCCCCACGAGGAGACCAGCCGCTACGGGGTGATCGACCCGGAACCGGCCGGCGACGAGCTGGACCATGGCCGGCTCCACCGGATCAAGGGCGTCGTCGAGAAACCCGACCCGTCGGTGGCACCGTCCAACCTGGCCATCATCGGGCGCTATGTCCTGACTCCCAAGATCTTCGACAAGCTGGAGCAGACCCAGCGCGGGGCCGGCGGCGAGATCCAGCTGACCGATGCGATCGAGGCCTTGATGGAGGAGCAGGCGGTCTACGGCTACGAATTCGAAGGCAAGCGCTACGACGCCGGCACGACCATGGGCTGGCTCAAGGCCTCGGTCGAGCTGGCCCTCGAGCGACCGGATCTGGCTGCCGAGTTCCGGGATTACCTGCGCAACCTCGAACTCTGAGCTCGTGCGAGCGTCACCCGGAGCGTCGAGCGCCCGTCACCGGTGGGGTACGATGCCCGGCGACCGGGGCGGACCGGCCTAGTCCACGGACAGTGAGGGATCGACCTTGGCGGAGATCGGAAGCGTCCTCGGTGGGCGATATCGGCTGGTCGAGCTCCTCGGCCAGGGCGGTATGGCCACGATCTTCCGGGCCACCGACAGCCAGCTCGGCCGCGACGTCGCGGTCAAGGTCCTTCGCCCCGAGTACGGCCGCGATCCGGACTTCGTCGCCCGCTTCCGGATGGAGGCCCAGTCGGTCGCCTCGCTGAGTTCGCCCAACATCGTCGTGGTCCACGACTTCGGGATGGACCCGGCCGGGCCGTTCATCGTGATGGACTACGTCGATGGCGAGGATCTGGCGACCCTCCTGCGCCGGACCGGTCCGCTTTCTCCGTCGCAGTCCGCCCGGATCGCCGCCGAGGTCGCCCGGGCCCTGGCCGTGGCCCATTCGCGCGGGATCATCCATCGCGACATCAAGCCGGGCAACATCCTGCTGGCCAGCGGCGGGCGCGTCCTGGTGACCGATTTCGGGATCGCCCGGGCCCTGGCCGAGGCGCAGATGACCCTGCCCGGAACCACCCTCGGCTCAGTCCAGTACATGAGCCCGGAGCAAGCCCGCGGCGCGCCCACCACCGAGCGATCGGATATCTACAGCCTGGGCGTGGTCCTGTTCGAGATGCTGGCCGGCCGCCGCCCGTTCGAGGGCGACAGCGCAGCGTCGATCGCCCTGGCGCGGCTGACCCCGCCGGTGCCGATGCCATCGACCTACCGGGCGGGTATCCCGCCGGTGCTCGAGGCGATCTGCCGCAAGTCGATGGCGATCGATCCGGCCGATCGGTTCTCCTCGGCCAGCGCCATGGCCGATGCCCTCGAGGATGACCTGGCCGATCGGACCGCGGCTGCGGCTGGTCTGGGCGTGGTCGGTGCGGCGGGTGCCGCTGCTGCAGCCGCTACGGTCGCCGCGGTGGCCCGGGCCAATCCGGGCAGCCCCATCCCCTATGCCGCCGATGCCTACGCCGGAGCCGGGACCTCGGCCGCTCCGCCGCCACCGCCCGTGGCCCCTCCTCCCGCGCTGGCCGACGACGATGGCGACAGCGGGGGCACCGGGCCGTGGGCCTGGATCGCCGGCATCCTCGGCCTGCTGATCCTGCTCCTGGTCGGCTTCCTGTTCCTCAAGCTGCTGACGGGTGGCGGTACGCCCACCGCCAACCAGGTCGTCGTCCCGAACTTCGTCGGTCAGACCCTCCAGCAGGTCCAGGCCCTGGCCGACGCCACGGGCGTGGTGGTAAAGGCGACCCAGTTCGTCAAGAGCAACGACCAGCCGGAGGGGACCATCACCGCCCAGGATCCCGCCGCCAACGTGACGGTCGATAAGGGTTCCACGATCAACGTGACGGTGGTCACTGGGCAGGCCCTGGTCGCCGTGCCCGACGTCAAGAGCCAGACCGAATCGAACGCGCTCAAGGCGCTGGTCCAGGCCGGCCTCGTCCCTGGCACCGCGACCCAGGAGTTCGATCCGATCGTGATCGCCGGCTCGGTCGTCTCGACGTCGCCGGCGGCCGGGGTCGAGGTGGCCTCCGGCACCACCATCGACTACGTCGTGTCGAAGGGCCCCGAACCGAGCGCGACGCCATCGCCCTCGCCGACGCCCAGCCCGACCCCCGCGCCGACACCGTCACCCACGCCGACCCCTACGGTCGCACCGCCCACGCCGACCCCGACGGCGTTGCTGACGACGGTCGGCGAGTATCGCTGCCAGACGCTTGGCGAGGCCAAGGCCGATATCGCGGCTGACGGCTTCACGGTCGGCACGGTCACCTCGGCGCCGCCCGGCTACACCGCCGACGACACGTCACTCGTCTTCGAGCAGTTGCCCTTGCCCGGCAAGAAGCGAACGGCCGGCACGCCGATCGACCTGGGCGCGTACGACCCGGCCTCCTACCCCTACCCGACCTGTCCGCCGGCGACCCCCTAGGCGCGGGATCTCAGGCCTCGACGTCGATCCAGAAACTGCCCGGGCGATCGGCCCGGAGGGGGTCCGGGTCGGGCCGTGACGGATCGGTCGCCAGATGCAGACCGAACGGCTGTTCGTCGCTGGCGACCGAGGCGTCGACCGAGGCGGTCCCGGCCACCAGCGCGATGGGTGATGTCCAGCAGGCCTTGATCTCGTCACCGACCAGCGCGCCACGGCGTCGGTCGAGCCCGCAGTAGCCGAGACCGCCGAACACGGCGTGGCGGAAGTTCAGGCAGGTGGCGCAACTGGTGCTGGAGCGGTGGCAGACCCAGCACCGGGCCGCTTCGGCCTGCGGAGTCCGGCAGTGCGGGCAGCGCCACGTCGCCATGGCCGGATGGTAGCTGCCGCATCGCCTGGCTGTCGAGCCGAGGCGCGCTCGGCTACTTGTTGACGGTCAGGAAGGTCTGGGCGGTGGTCTGCCCGAAATCCTTGGTCTTGACCAGGACGGCCGCCACCCCCCGCCCCACGGCGGCGCCCCTGGGGACCGTGACCGTCCACTTGGCCTTGCCCTCGCCGTCGGTCGTCAGGGTTCGGGTGATCGCGGACACGCCCTTCATGGTCACGCTGAAGGTGACCGTTGCTCCATCGAGGGGGTGACCGTCGGGATCGGTCACGGTCGCGGTCAGGACGACGTTGTCGGGCAGCTTGTTTCGGACGAACTGGTAGCGCGAGGCGGTGATATCGGCATTGAGCTTGCCCTTGCCACGGTTGACATTGATGACCACCGCGTTCTGGTTGTTGGCCGGATCGGTGGCGGTGATCCGGATGCCGTTCGCGCCGTTGGCGATGGCCAGGACGAGCTTGAACGAACCGGCGTCGTCGGCGGTGCCGGTGATCGAGGCGTGGTTGGCCTCATTGGTGGCGACGAGCTCGCTGCGGGGCTGGGTCTTGCCGATGATCGTGACGGTCTTGCCGTTGACCACGGCGGTCTTGGATGGCTTCGTGACGGTGATCTTGGGCTTGACCTTGTCGAGGACGTAGGTGACCACCTTGGACGGGTCGCTCTCGCCGCCGCTGCCGTACAGCGTGGCGGTGAAGTCGTTTCGCCCGTCGACCAGCTGGACCCCGGCCGCCGTGAAGCCGGCTGTCTCGCCGACTGGGATCTCGTCGATCTGTTCGGGCGCCTTGTCGGGCAGGGAGCGGTAGATCCGGACGGTCACGCCGGCCTGGCCGATGAACCCGCTCGGGATGGTGCCGGTCAGGTCGACCGACTTCTGATTGGTGTAGGACTCCTCGGGCACGGTCAGAGCCGGGGCGTTCGGGGCGACCGCCTCGGTCGGACTGGGGCTTGGGCTGGTGGTGACCTTGGCGAAGGTGTCGCTGAGGCTGGTGGTCACGCTACCCACGACCCGGCCCAGGACACCGACACCGGCGAAGATGATCACCCCGCCGATGGCCACGATGGCCATGACCATCGCGATGCGGAGATAGACCGGCATGCTCGAGCCACGCTCGATCTTGCGGTGTGGCGCGATCCGGTTCGGTGCCGGCGGTCGCGAGCCGGTCCGCTTCGGAGGGGCAGGGCGTCCGGTCGACGGCGGGCGAGGCCGGACCTGGGACGAGCGCTGGCGCCGATTGGTCATCGGGCTGCATTGTCGCACGATGCGCGACTTCGTCATGCGTGCTCGAGCGGCGCCGGGACGCTCGCGGTCGGGCGCGCCCGACGAGGGCGCCGCGTTGTACTCTGGCGCGGTGAGCGGGCGTTGGGTGACGTCCGTCCGAGCGCGAGGCTGGTTTGCACGCCCGGGACCCCAAGAACGACAGATCCACCGGACCGACCGGACGCCCATCGTTCGGCGTCGGGCCGATCGCCCGGGTGAATACTCCAGCGCCTCCTCCGGTGGGCGCCCGACCCGGCTATCCGGCCATGCCGGCGATGGGCCGCAACGGCGCCTTCGGGCTACCCAACCTGCGTCGCAACGTCTGTCCCCACTTCTTCGTGACCGGCACCCGCGGGGCGATCCCGATCCAGGCTCCCCACCTGCTCAAGGCGCTCATCCGCCAGGACGCCAACGTGTCACGTTGCCAGCTCCGCGGCGGGGTCCATCTCGAGCAGGGTTACGTCAACGACGTGTGCCTCACCCCGCGCTTCAACCAGTGCGTCTTCTACGAGGACGAGCTGTCCAGGGAGTGACGTGAGCGACCTGACCTACGACGAGGCGCTGCGCGCCCTGCAGGATCGCGGTCGTTTCGGGATCCGCCTGGGACTCGGCCGGACCGTCGCCCTGCTCCACCAGATGGGCGATCCGCAGCTGGCCTTCCGCGGGGCGCTGGTCGGCGGGACCAACGGCAAGGGCAGCGTGCTGGCCCTGGCCGGGTCGGCGTTGCGGGCCGGAGGCTTGCGGGTCGCCGAGACGCCCAAACCGCACCTGGTCAGCTATCGCGAGCGGCTCCAGGTGGACGGGCGACTGATCGACCCGGTCTCGTTCGCTCGGGTCGTCGGCGAGGTCCTGGACGCTGCCGGGCGACTGCCCCGCCGGGACGCCCCGACCGAGTTCGAGCTGCTGACCGCCGTCGCCTTCCGCTGGTTCGCCGAGATGGACGTGGACCTGGCCCTGGTCGAGGTCGGCCTGGGTGGTCGGCTCGACGCGACCCACGCCTGGGACGGTGGCGTCGCGGCGATCACCAACGTCGATCTGGACCATATGGACCGGCTGGGCGACACGGTCGAGGCGATCGCCCGGGAGAAAGCGGCCATCATCGAGCGCGGGGACCTCGCCGTGACCGGGGCCAGCGGCGGTGGACTCGGGGTCATCCGCCGTCGGGCGCACCGCCTTGGCGTGCCTCTGACCGAGGTCGGGCCGCCGGCCCTGGTCGGCTGGGATCGGGATGGGATCGTCGTCCGCCTGCCTCGACTGGGCGAGACCCGCATCGGCCTGCGCGGACGGCACCAGGCGATCAACGCGGCGGTCGCCGACGCCGTCCTGGACGCCCTGGCCGAGGCCGGGATCGCCGACGTCCCGGCCGACGCCCGCCGACGAGGCTACGCGGATGCACGCTGGCCGGGTCGGCTGGAGCTCATCGAGACGACCCGCGGCAGGCCCGATGGCGCTCAGGTCGACGTCCTGCTCGATGGCGCCCACAACCCGGCGGGCGCGGCGGTCCTTGCCCGCGCCCTGGAGGACCTCCGACCGATGCTCAGCGGTGGCGCCGACGCGCCGGCACCACCACCGTTGACCCTGCTCCTGGCCAGCATGTCGGACAAGGACGTGGCGGGCGTCCTCTCGGCGCTGGCATCGTCGCCGGCGGCCCGGTCGGCCCGGGTCATCTGCACCGAGGTGGACGTCCCGCGGGCACTGCCGGCCGCCCGTCTGGCCAGGGGTTGGGCCGCCGTCGCGCCGGGATCGCAGCCGCTGGTGGTCGTGCCGGTCGGAGCCGCCCTCGAGCGGGCACTGGCTGAGGCACCGGGCCCGCTCGTCGTGGCGGGCTCGCTCTACCTGGTCGGAGCCGTCCGGGCGATCCTGGTCGATGACCCCCAGCTGCGCGACGAGCCGGCCGACGGAACGCCGCGTCCGACGCTGACCGGTCCCGAAGCCCTGGCGGGCGTGCGCTGAGCGCCGAGACCGTTCGTCCGCTGGGCACGACCGTCATCGGCGGCCGCGTCTTCGACTGGGGCCGGCGGACGTTCGTGATGGGGATCGTCAACGTGACCCCCAATTCGTTCTCCGGGGACGGTCTCCTGGCGAGTGATCCGGGCCGGGCGGCGGCTGAGTCGGGCCAGGCGGCGATGGACCTTGCCGTGGCCCAGGCGGGCAGGATGATCGCGGAGGGGGCGGACCTGCTCGACGTCGGCGGTGAATCGACCCGACCCGGCCACGAGACCGTCGATGCCGCCGACGAGGCCCGACGCGTCGTCCCGGTCGTGGCGGCGCTCCATGCGGCCTACCCGGACGTGCCCATCAGCATCGATACGACCAAGCTTGGGGTGGCCCGCGCTGCGTCCGATGCGGGCGCGTCTCTGATCAACGACGTCTGGGGTGTGTCCGACGACGACGCTCTCCTCCGACTGGCCGCAGAGCGAGGGATCCCCATCGTCCTGATGCACAACCGGGTGGAACCGCGCTACGCGGACCTGATGGCCGAGGTGATCGACGACCTGCGCCGGGCGATCGACCGCGCTCTGGCTGCCGGCTGCGCGTGGGAGTCGCTGATCGTCGACCCGGGCTTCGGCTTCGGTAAGACAGCTGAGCACAACCTGACCCTCGTGCGCGAGCTCGGCGCCATGCGCGTCCTGGGCCGGCCGATCCTGCTCGGGACATCGCGCAAGTCGACCCTCGGGCGGGTCCTCGATCTGCCCCCGGACCAGCGTCTCGAAGCCACCCTGGCGACGACTGCGCTGGGGATCGCGGCCGGGGTGGACATCATCCGGGTCCACGATGTCCAGGCCAATGTCCGGGCCGCCCGGATGACGGATGCGATCGTCCGATGACTGACCGGATCGTCCTGGCTGACATGGTCTTCATGGGCCGCCACGGGGTCCTCGAGCAGGAGCAGCGTGTCGCCCAGCCGTTCCACGTCGACGTCGAGCTGAGCCTGGACCTGCGAGCCGCCGGACTCGAGGACGACCTGACCCGGACCGTCGACTATGGCCAGGTCTTCGAGACCTGCCGGAGCGTCGTCGAGTCGACCAGCTTCCGGCTCATCGAAGCCCTGGCCGAGGCGCTGGCCGACGAGCTCCTGGGCGACTACCCGATCGACGAGGTCACGGTCCGGGTGCGCAAACCGAACGCGCCGATCGAAGGGACCTTCGCCTACGCCGGCGTCGAGGTCGTGCGCCGCCGCTGAGCGTCGCCGTCCCTGACGCCCGAGCGGTCGGGTCACCCGGCTCAGGGCTCCGGAGCGATCACCGGGATACGAACGATGTCCGGATCCGTGAAGACGTCGAGGTCGTCGCGGCTCTGAGTCGAGAACTCGGACACGATGGCACCCTCGGGACCCGCCTGGAACCAATGAAGCGTGTCCGGCGGGACCGTGAACTGCTCGCCGGGGCCGAGGACGATCTCGCGGGCGGCCGTGTACACGCCGCGGTCGGCCCGGGCTGGTCGGGCCTGTGGGTCGGGCGTAGGCGGTCCCTCGACGTGGAGGTAGACCGTGCCGGTCCGGACCCGGAAGGTCTCCTCCTTGCCCGGTGTGCCCTCGAACGGTGGATGGCGATGCTCGGCACAGGTCTGGCCCGCGAACAGGACGATGTCCTTGGCGCAGACCCGCTCGGTGTTGACGTAGACGACGAGCTGGAGGCCGATCTCATCGAGCATGCCCAACCCGAAATCGGCGACCTCGATCGCCGCCGCTTCGGCCGCGGTCAGAGCGGTGCCGGCGCCGGCGAGAGCGGCGGCAGCGCGCCGGCGAGCGAGCTCGACCTGGGCCGCCGTCAGCACCTACAGACCGAGGTAGCCACGGATCCCGGCGAGCAGACCGGCGGCGTAGCGAGCGCGTCCGGTGGCCCCGGTCATCCGGGCGGCATCGCCGGCGTTCTTCATGTTCCCGAGCTCGACCATGACCACCGGGACGTCGGACATGTTGAGGGTGCCCAGGTCGGTCCGACTGACGATGCCGTGGCGAGCGTAGTAGTTGGCGATGGGCAGGCCGGTCGCGAGCAGACCGGTGCGCATCGCGAGGGCCAGCCGTGCTGAAGCGGCCAGGATGTCGGTCGTGTAGCCGGGCACCCGTCCGGGCTTCATGACCACGAATCCACGATGGCCGACGGCCGAGCCGTCGGCATGGATGCTGACGGTCAGGTCCGCGTGGACCTTGGCGCCGAAGCGTCCCCGCACGTCCACGCACGGCCCCACGCCGCTGTCGTTCGTCCGGGTCAGCATGACGGTCGCGCCGAGCGCCTCGAGTCGGCTCTTGAGCTGGCGGGCGACCGAGAAGGCGAAACGATGCTCCGGATAGCCGCTGCGGGTCGCGGTCCCGGTGGTGTTACAGGCCTTGCGGCCATTGCCGATCCAGACCCGCTGGGCGATCCGCCCCGGGTGCGCGGCATTCCCACCGTTGTGCCCCGGATCGATGGCGATGACGATACCGGCCAGGGGCAGGGCAGCGGTCTGACTCGTCGGCGTCGCAACGGTCCGGTCGTCGACGCTCGCGGCGAGTGGACCACTGACCGTCAGAGCCAGCACCAGGCCGACCACGACGGCGGCAAATGCCGGGCGAGCGCGTGGGCGATCCTCGTGGTCAGCGGCGTGTCCCGTCATCGGCGGCAGGGTACCACCAGCATCGGGGACGGCCGGACCCCGGCGTCGGGGGAACGCCGGGGTCCGATGGATGTCGCGAGGAGCGGCCGAGGAGCTAGGGCTGCAGGTCGGCGGGACGAGTCCCGAGGGTGACCTGGACCTCCAGCTTCTGGCCATTCCGCAGGATCCCGACGGTGACCGTCCGGCCTGGCGCGAACTGGGTCAGTACCGAGTCGAGCGGATGCTCGGTGTCGATCGCCTGACCTTCGATGGAGACGATGATGTCGCCTTCCTTGATGCCGGCCTTGTCGGCCGGGCCACCGGGGACCACTCCGTCGGTGTTCTGTCCGCCGGCGTTCGGGCCGCCGTCGACGTAGGCGCCGTCGTTGACCGACAGCTTGAGTTCGCCGGCTCGCTGGAGCGAGAGCATCTCGTAGCGGATCCCGACGTACGGTCGGGCCAGCTTCTGACCGGCGACCGCCTGTTCCATGATCGGCTTGGCGATGTTGATCGGGATGGCGAAGCCGATCCCGTTCGCGTTGGCGGCGATCGCGGTGTTGATCCCGATGACATTGCCGCCGGCGTCCAGGAGCGGGCCCCCGCTGTTGCCGGGGTTGATCGCGGTGTCGGTCTGGAGCAGGTTGTTGATCGTCCCGTTCTCGACGTCGATCGTCCGGCCGGTGGCCGACAAGATGCCGCTGGTGACCGTGTTGGAGTAGGTGCCCAGCGGGCTGCCGATGGCGATCGTGGTCTGGCCGACCTTGAGCGCCGACGAGTCGCCGAGCGCTGCCGTGGGCAGATCGGTCGCTTCGATCTTGACGATGGCCAGGTCGGTCAGGGTGTCGATCCCGTAGATCTTGCCTTCGAACCGACGGCCGTCCTTGAGCTCGACCTGGAGCTTGTCGCTGCCCGACACGACGTGGCGGTTGGTCAGGATCCAGCCGTTCTTGTCGTAGATGATCCCCGAACCGATGCCCTCGGTCGCGGTGGGGTCGTTGGCGTTGGCGTTGGCCGAGCTGACGATCCGGACGACCGCCGGACCGACCTTGGCGGCGACGGCGATGATCGCCGAGGATTTGTCGATCTTGATCGGCTGGGTCACGCCGGTGACCTGTCCGGGTGGGTTCTGGGCCACGACGGCGGGCTGGTCGAGGGCCCCGCTCGCGCGCAGCGTCAGGTAGGTCCCACCGGAGGCGAGGATCGCCGCGATGAGGGCTGCCGAGAAGACCGGGACGAAGAGGCCCCCAGCGCGCCGAGGCTTGCTACCCGAGCCGGTCGCAGCGGCGGAGCCGGTCGTGCTCGAGGCGCCGAAGCCCGGAGTCGCGGTGGCGGCGGCAGCCGCCGGCTCGAACCAGGCCTCGGGGGTGGGCTGGACCGGTGTCTGCCAGGTCGCCCGATCGCGGTCGACTCGGTCGGGTTCGGGTGAGAATGCCGCGAATGGGGCCGCGTCCGGCGAAGGAGTCGAGCCGCTGGTGGTGGTGATCCGCACGGGGCCGGCCGGCGCGGGGGTCGCCGGGGCGACGTAGATCGGGGGCACCACCGGGTCGGGACTCGGGGTCGGCGGCGTAGCGGGGTCGTACGGCTCGGTCGGTCGTTCGTTCATGAGCGGACGTGGGCTCCTCGGGGACGCGACGGCGGTGCCGCCGGCTGGCAGGTCGTTCCCAGCGTGACGGCTGCGGATTCAGTCAGGAGGCGGCGGATGGTGAAGAATCCGCTACCTGGCCGGGTTCGGCCGACGGTCCGGACGGGAGCGGGTCCGGAGCGGCGATCGCCGCGGCCGGGTCGATCGATCGGTGAGCCGGGGCATCCTCGACCGTCCGGGGATCCTTGGGCAGGTCGACCTTGAACGTCGTGCCCACGCCGACCTGGCTATCGACCGCGACCCGCCCGGCGTGGAGATCGACGATCGACTTAACGATGGCCAGGCCGAGTCCGCTGCCGCTGCCGCGCGCCTCGTTCGCCTGCGTCCCGCGGTAGAAGCGGTCGAAGATCCGGGGCAACTCGGAGGCGTCGATGCCGATCCCGGTGTCGGCCACGATGATCCGGGCGCCGTCGACCGTCGGCTCCAGCTCGACCCGGACCGAACCGCCGCGCGGCGTGAACTTGAGGGCGTTGCCGACCAGGTTGGTCACGACCTGGCCGATCCGCTGCGGGTCGTGGCGGATCCGGACCGGGTTGCGGGGCAGCTCCAGCTCGAGGGTCAGGCCCCGCCGGGCGGCGCTTGCGCGCGATTGCTCGACCGACGACTCGACCGCCGCCCGGAGATCGTCCGGGCGCAGATCGAGCAGGACCAGGCCCGAGTCCAACTTCGACAGCTCGAGCAGGTTCTGGGCCAGCCAGTCGAGTCGTTCGAGCTGCTGGCGACTGGATTCGAGGAACTCGGCGCGCGTCTCCGGGTCGTCGCCGGCGCCCTCGCTGAGCAGCTCGTTGGACATCCGCAAGGCGGTGATCGGGGTGCGCAGCTCGTGTGACACGTCGGCGAGGAAGTCGCGGCTACGATCACGGTCGCGGCGGATGATCGCGACGCTCTCCTCGAGCCGGTCGGCCATCGCGTTGAACTGGCGCGACAGCTCGGAGATCTCGATCGCTCCGGTCGCAGCCAACCTGGTCGGCACGCGGCTGCCCAGCTCGCCCTGTTCGAGGTCTCGGGCCGCCACGGTCAAGCGACGCAGAGGGGTGGTGAAGCGCCGGGCGAGGAAGGCGGCCACGATGACCGCGACGATGAAGGCGATCAGGCCGACCGCCAGGAACAGGCCGGTGACCTGGGTCAGGGTCGACGCGCGATAGGTGTACGGGTTGGACAGGGTCACCTGGACGCCCCATGGGGTCAGAGCGGTAGCCAGGATCTCCTCGGCCGGTCCGGCCGACATGGTGTCCCTGGCCTGACCCTTCTTGGGTGCCGCGCGCAACCCGCCCGCGAACGTCCCGTTCGTCGCCGGCACGATGGTCTTGCCGTCGGCGCCCTGGGTCGGGGTCCCGAACTCGATCTTGACGTCAGCCTGGGCGATGGTGTCGGCGATGGCCTGGACCACGTCGCTGTTGAACAGGGCCGCGGTCTTGGCGGTCAGTTGGTCATCGGGCGTGACGACCTGGCCGTCGTCGGCCTGGCGCGCGAGCAGCCACACGAAGGTGGCCGTCGATTTGGCTCGGCTCTCGAGGTTCTGCTGCTCTTGCTGGAGGAAGTAGTCGTCCAGCCGGAAGATGACCGCCGGCCCGACCAGGAGCAGGGTCAGGGCCACGACCGAGATGAAGCCGAGGGTCAGCCGACCCTGGAACGTCCGGGGCATGATCCGCCGGAGCGGCCCGGGGAGTTGGATCGTCCTGGTCGTCCCCGCGCCGGGTGCCGCGCTCGGATCAGCGCTCGGCGAAGGCGTAGCCGGCCCCTCGGACGGTCAGCACGAAGACCGGCGTCGACGGATCGTCCTCGATCTTCTCGCGCAGATGGCTGACATGGACGTTGATCGTCTTCTCGTCCTGATCGAGCGCCTCGTAGTCGCGCAGCAGCTCGAGCAACTCACGCCGGGAGTAGACCCGACCCGGCCGACTGGCCAGGTGGCGCAGGATCTCGAACTCGGTCGCGGTCAGGCTGATCCGGCGGCTGCCACGCTGGACCCGTCGCCGGTCGAGGTCGATGAGCAGGTCGCGGTGGCGGATGACCCGCCCGCCGGCGGCATCGGCCAGGTCTCCGTAGGCCCGTCGGAGGAGGGCCTTGATCCGGCTCATCAGCTCGCGCAGACCGAACGGCTTGGTCAGGTAGTCGTCGGCGCCGAGCTCGAGGCCGATGACCTTGTCGACCTCGTCATCGCGCGCGGTCAGGACCAGCACCGGCGCCTTGGATCCGGCCGCGCGAAGGCGTCGCAGGACTTCGAACCCGTCGATCCCGGGCAGCCGGACGTCGAGCACGACCAGGTCCGGGGCCTGTCCAGTGGCGAACTCGAGACCCTCCTCGCCCGACCGAGCGACGACGACCTCGTAGCCTTCCTGCTGGAGGGCGAACTGGATCCCGCGCGCGACGGCGAACTCGTCCTCGACGATCAGGATGGTGGCAGCCATGGCGGTGATGCTACCCCGAACGAGGCGGGTCGGCGGATGGCGGCCGGACGGGGTCGAGGGCCGGGCTGTGCTACCGTGCCGAATCCAACCGACTGAGGAGCCCGACCCACCATGAGCACCACCCGGCCGACCCTGGCCGCCACCACGCGCGAGCTGACCGGCAAGAAGGTCGCCCGTCTGCGCCGCGCCGGCCAGCTACCCGCGGTCGTCTTCGGGCACGGCGTCCCGTCCCAGTCGCTGACCATCGATACCCACGAGTTCGAGCTGCTCCAGCGTCGGATCGGGCAGAACGCCCTGGTCGACCTGTCGGTCGAAGGCAAGAAGGCGACCCCGGTCCTGGTCCAGAGCGTCCAGCGCGACCCGGTCTACCAGCGGACCCTCCACGTCGACCTGTTCGCCGTCCGGATGACCGAAGAGCTGACCGTCGACGTCCCGTTGGTGACCGTCGGTGAGTCGGCCGCGGTCGACAAGCTCGGCGGGACGCTCCTGCACATGCTCGAGAGCGTCAGGATCCGGGCACTGCCCGATCACCTGCCCCAGTCGATCGACCTGCCCATCGATGCCCTGGTCGACTTCGAGGCCACGGTCCACGTCCGCGACCTGACCATCCCCGCCGACGTGACCCTGCTGACCGACCCGGACGAGATCGTCGCCCGAGTCCAGCAGCCGCGCGTCGAGGAGGAAGAGGTCGTCGCGGTCGCAGCCGAGGGCGAAGCCGCCACCGAGGAGGGTGCCGAGGCCGGCGACTCCGAGGCGAGCTCGGGTTCGTCCTCCGGCGAGGACTCGACCGACAGCTAAACCCGCGGGTCGGCGACGATGGGCACGATCCAGGACCGCTACGACGCTTCGGCCGCGCGCTACCGCCAGTGGTGGGAGCCGGTCCTGGCGCCGACCGCGCTCCGGCTGCTCGACTCCGAGCCGGCGCGGGTCGAGCCGGCCAGCTCGCCCAGGGTCCTCGACCTGGGGACGGGTGCCGGGCTGCTGGCGATCGAGGCGGTCCGGCGCTGGCCCCACGCGGCGGTGACCGGGCTCGACGCGTCGACCGGGATGCTGGGCATCGCCGAGCACACCGCAGCCGACCGACTCACAGCCGAGGAGCGCGAACGCCTGGCGTTCGTCGCCGGTGACGCCGCCCGCCTGCCGTTCCCGGATGCCTCGTTCGATCTGGTCGTCTCGTCGTTCGTACTCCAGTTGGTGGCCGACCGAGCGACGATCCTGGCCGAGGTCCTTCGCGTCCTGTGGCCGGGTGGTCGGTTCGCCTCGGTGACCTGGCTTGCGGCCGACGAGGAGGAACGATTCGCCCCGGACGAGGCATTCGAGGACGCCCTGGACGACATCGACTACGACGACGGCGGAGCGGAGGCCGAGGAGGACCGCAGCGGTGACTTCCTGTCGGCCGAGGAAGCCGCCGTCGAACTAAGCGCCGCGGGGTTCGTCGATGTCCAGGCGACCGCCGGCCAGCTCGTCCACCCGTACGACCCGGCAACCTACCTCGACTTCCTAGCCGAGTACGCCGAGTTGGAGGTCTTCGAGGACCTGGACGCGGCGGGTCGACGGCGGCTGCGCGAGGCGACCGCGGACCGCCTCGGCCGACTGCCCGAGAGCGCCTTCACCTGGCGCGTACCCATCGTGGAAGCACACGCCCGCCGGGGCTGACCGGGGCTGCTATCGTCGGCGCGATGCACCTGCCCATCGACCCGCCCCTCCCGCCGATGCTGGCCAAGCCGTCGAACGGGCTGCCGACCGACGACGGCTGGCTGTTCGAGCCGAAGTGGGACGGCTTTCGGGCGATCGTCTTCCGTGACGGTGACGAGGTCCTGATCCAGTCGCGCGACCTCAAGCCGCTCGACCGTTACTTCCCCGAGTTGGCGGCTCCGCTGCGAGCCTCGCTCCCGGAGCGCTGCGTGCTCGACGGCGAGGTGGTCATCGCCGGGGCCGACGGGCACCTGGACTTCGACGCGCTGCTCCTGCGCATCCACCCGGCCGAGTCGCGGGTCCGGATGCTGGCCGAGGCGGCGCCGGCCTCGTTCGTGGCGTGGGACCTGCTGGCGCTTGGCGACGAGGACCTCCGATCGGTCCCACAGGCCGAGCGTCGTGAGCGCCTCGAGACGGTCCTGGGTGAGGCGCAGCCGCCGATCCATCTGACCCCGGCGACCCGGGACCGGGCGCTGGCAGCGGACTGGTTCGACCGCTTCGAGGGTGCCGGGCTGGACGGGGTCATCGCCAAGCGCCTCGACGCTGCGTATCAGCCGGGCAAGCGGGCGATGCTCAAGATCAAGCACCAGCGCACGGCCGACTGCGTGGTGGCCGGCTTCCGCTGGCACAAGGAGGGACCCGGCACCCTCATCGGTTCGCTCCTGCTCGGGTTGTTCGACGCGGACGGCAAGCTCAATCACGTCGGCATCACCGCGTCCTTCACGATGGCCCGTCGGGCCGAACTGGTCGCGGAGCTGGCACCCCTCCGCGAGGGCGCCGCCGACGGCCACCCCTGGTCGCAATGGTCCGAATGGGCGGAGGCGGCCGCAGCGTCGGGCCAGCGCGTCCCAGGTGGGACCAGCCGCTGGAATCGAGGTCGCGACCTGACCTGGGAGTTGCTCCGTCCGGAACGGGTCGTCGAAGTCGCCTACGACCACCTTCAGGGGACGCGCTTCCGGCACGGGACGACGTTCGTCCGCTGGCGTCCCGACCGGCGTCCGGAGGATTGCCGCTACGACCAGTTGGAGGAGACGGCCGCCTACGAGCTGTCCGAGATCTTCCGCGGCGGGTCCGCTGGCGGCACCGCGCAGTGAGCCGCCACCTGGCATGAGCGGTCGCCCGAGGGTCGCCGTCATCGGGGCCGGCTGGATCGTCCCGAAGCATCTCGAGGCGCTCGATCGGCTCGGCCGGACCGAGCTCGTCGGGATCATGTCGCGGACGACCGAGCGAGCCCGGGCGACGCTGGCCGGTCGGAGCGCGGCAGCCTACACGGACTACGTCCGGATGCTCGACGAGCAACGTCCCGATGTCGTCTACCTGTGCACGCCGCCCTACCGGACCCCGGAAGTGTGCGCTGCGCTCATCGAGCGGGGACTCCCGTTCCTGGTCGAGAAGCCGCTGGCCGCTCGGGACGGTGACGCGCCGGTCGCCATCGCCGACGCGATCGATGGCGGTGGGCTGGTGGTCGCCGTGGGCTATCACTGGCGCGGGCTCGACTTCCTGCCGGAGGTCCGCCGTCGTCTTGCGGTCCGACCTGTGGAGATGGTCCTGGCTCGCTGGCTGGACGACACGCCCGGCCCGGACTGGTGGGGTCGGGTCGATCAGGGCGGCGGCCAGGTCGTCGAACAGGCCACCCACCTCTACGACCTTGCCCGGCACCTGGTCGGCGAGGCGACGGTCGTCGGCGCCGCCAGCACCGCGGTCCCGGCAGCGGCACCCGGTCGAGTGGTCGACGTCGTGGGGTCGACGTCAGCTGCGCTCGCCTTCGCCTCCGGGGCCGTCGGGTCGTTCGTTAATACCCGGCGCCTCACGCCAGCCGTGATCGAGCTCGAGCTGGTCTCGGCCGACCTGCGAACGACGATCCGGCTGGCCACCGAACGCGAGACCCTGAGCTGGGAGGTCATCTTCACCGAGCCGGGCGGCGTCTCCGTCTCGGCCAATCGGCGCGATCCATACGAGGTCCAATCGGAGGCATTCCTCGACGCCGTCGAAGCGGGCGATCCTGGGCGGGTGCTCTCGACCTACCGGGACGCCCTTGCTACCGACCGCCTCACCCGCAGCGTCGTCGTCGCGACGGGCGTCTCCGGCTGATCGGCGTATGGCTCAGCTGGCCGGCGGCGGATCCTCGGCCGGCGGCCGATCCTTGACCCACTCGGCGCGCTCCGCATCGCTGTACTCGGTCAGCGGGTCGTAGTCGGGGTCGAGCTGCTCCTGGGGCGGCCGGTCCGTCTCGGGCACGTGGATCAGGTTGACCCGGATGCGGGTCCAGGTCGTCGAGCGGCCGCGCATCGAGTCGACCAGGACGTCGGCCGGCTCGAGGGCCGCGGCGACGGCTGGCCAGCGGGCCTTCCAGCGCTCGAGGCCAGCCAGCGCATCGGGCTTCTTGGCCGCTCGGGCGATCTCGATGACCGGGATGGTGCTGGTCCGTCGACCGGTCGGGGTCGGTCGGGTCCCGGACCAGCGCCGCTCCAGGGCGGCCCGCGACTTCTCGCGTTCGGCCTCGGCTTCTGGTGTGTCGTAATCGGCGCTGGCCCGGCGTTGTTTCGAGGGTTGGACCCGGGGCGGCTCGCCGGGTTGCTTGCGGTACGTCGGCGGCCAGGGAGCGTCGCCCAGGCCGCCCGCCTCGTCGCGCGCGGACAGCTCGAGCAGTGCCTCGAGCGATCCGACCGCCTCGTCGATGCCGGCGCCGGCGTCGCCCCGCTCGGCATAGATCGCCGGCACGGTGGCCAGGGTGAACGCCTCCGCGTCGACCGTCGGGACCTCTTCCCAGCGGAGCGGCATCGAGACCCGGGCATCGGGCAAGGGACGAACGGAGTAGGCGGAAGCCACCGTCCGGTCCTTGGCGTTCTGGTTGTAGTCGAGGAAGACGCCGTGGCGTTCCTCCTTCCACCACTTCGAGGTCGCCAGCGACGGTGCCCGGCGTTCGACGTCACGAGCCAGGGCCAACGCCGCCCGGCGCACCTGCGGGTACGTCCAGCGGGGCTCGATCCGGACATTGATATGGATCCCTCGTGACCCCGACGTCTTGGGCCAGCCGACCAGGCCGACCGCCTCGAGCGCCTCGCGGACCACCATCGCCACGTCACGGATGTCGGACCAGGGCACGCCCGGGACCGGATCAAGGTCGACACGCAGCTCGTCGGGGTGGTCCAGGTCGCCGGACCGGACGGGATGCGGGTTGAGGTCGATGCAACCGAGGTTGGCCACCCAGGCCAGCCCGGCTGGCTCGTCGAAGACCACCTCGTCGGCCGTCCGTCCGGACGGGAACGACAGGGTCGCGACCCGGATGAACTCGGGTCGCTTGTCCGGCGCCCGCTTCTGGAAGAACGGTTCGCCGGCGGCGCCGTCGACGAAGCGTTTGAGCGCCATCGGTCGGTCGCGCACCCCACGCAGGGCCCCATCGGCCACGGCCAGGTAGTAGCGGACCAGGTCGAGCTTGGTGTAGCCGACCTCCGGGAAGTAGATCTTGTCCGGGTTCGTGACGGTCACCTGGCGGCCGCCCACCTCGATGACCTCCTCGCGCTTGGCCATGTCCGAACGATACCCCGCCGACGCGGCTTGACCGACGGGCCTATCGTGGCCGGGCACGCGCGGAGGTGTCGATTCGGCGGTGGCCGTTCGTCGTGCTGATGACCGGTGGCCTCGGGCGACCGACGATCGATGGGCCACGATCGGCTGGCCAGGAGGATCCGATGCGCTACCTGTTCCTGATCTATGCCGCGGAGCCGACCGAGGCCTCGAGTGCCGACGCGATGAACGATGAGTTCGCGGCCTACGACACGTTCACCGAATGGACCCGCGCGAACGGCATGCACCTCGGCGGCGAAGCGCTCCAGCCTACGTCCGACGCGACGACCGTTCGGGTCCGCGACGGTCGGACCGTGACCACCGACGGTCCCTTCGCCGAGACCAAGGAGGCCCTTGGCGGGTTCTATCTCCTCGAGGCCGCGGACCTTGATGCGGCGATCGACGCCGCCGCGCGGATCCCCGGCGCGAAGCACGGCTCGATCGAGATCCGGCCGATCTTCGAGTACGGGGACTAGCCTGACAACGCACCCCTGACCGTTGCCGCCGACCGACGCGCGAGCCGCCGTCGACCGCCTGTTCCGCGAGGAATCGGGTCGGGCCGTGGCGACCCTCATCCGCCTTACCGGCGACTTCGACCTTGCCGAAGAGGCGGTCCAGGATGCCTTCGTCGTCGCGTTGGAGCGCTGGCCCCGTGATGGACTCCCGAACAATCCTGGCGCCTGGATCACGACCACGGCCCGAAACCGGGCGATCGACCGCCTTCGGCGAGCCCGACGGCTGGTCGAGAAGACGCCGACCATCCAACGCCAGGCCGAGATCGACGCCGAGCTGGCCGCCGTCGCGCCGGCCGCCGAGGGCGAGATGAGCCCGATCGCCGACGATCGCCTGCGCCTGATCTTCACCTGCTGCCACCCGGCCCTGCCGGTCGAAGCCCGGGTGGCGCTTACCCTGCGCACCCTCGGTGGCCTCACGACGCCCGAGATCGCCCGGGCCTTCCTGGTTCCCGAGCCGACGATGGCCCAGCGGCTGGTCCGGGCCAAGAAGAAGATCCGGGACGCCGGCATCCCCTATCGCGTGCCACCCGATCACGTCCTGCCCGAGCGGCTGGGCGACGTCCTGCGCGTTCTCTACCTCGTCTTCAACGAGGGTTACTCGGCCACCTCAGGTGATGCCCTCATCCGGCGCGAACTGTCCGGGGAGGCGATCCGGCTGGGCCGCGTCCTGGCCGAGCAGCTGATGCCCGACGAGCCCGAGGTCCTGGGCCTGCTGGCGCTGATGCTGCTCCACGACGCCCGGCGGGAGGCTCGGGTCGGTGCCGACGGCCAGCTCATCCTGCTCGAGGATCAGGACCGCACACGCTGGGACCAAACGCGGATCGAGGAGGGCTCCGGCCTGGTCGAGCGGGCGCTCCGGATGCGTCGTCCGGGGCCATACCAGCTCCAGGCCGCGATCGCCGCCGTCCATGACGAGGCTACGACTTCAGCCGAGACCGACTGGACCCAGATCACCATGCTCTACGACGCGCTCGGCCGGCTCGATCGATCGCCGGTCGTCGAGCTCAACCGAGCGGTCGCCGTGGCCATGCGCGACGGTCCGGAGGACGGCCTGGAGCTGATCGATCGGATCGGATCTGGTGGCGAGCTCGACGATTACCACCTGCTGCATGCGGCCCGGGCGGACCTCCTGCGCCGGCTCGGCCGCCGATCCGAAGCGTCGATCGCCTATCGGCGCGCACTTGAGCTGGTCGGCAACGAGACCGAGCGCGGCTACCTGACCCGGCGCCTCGCGGAAGTCCGCGACTAGCACCCGTTTGCTATCCTGCGCCCGGCGGCCTGCCGTCCATTCCCGCCTCTCGGCCGCCCCGGTCGAACCCCGCCCGCCCGAGGGAGCCCTCGACATGAAACCGCTCCGCCGACTTCTCAGCCGTGGGGCTGCGCTGTCCATCGCCCTGCTTCTGCTGGCGCCCGCGTTGTTCGTCCAGGCCGCCGGCGGACCCGCTGCAGTCACGGGTCAGCTCACTTCGAAGGCCACGATCGCCCTCAGCTCGAGCGCCGTGGCCGTCGTCGTCCTGGTCGATCAGACGGCCTCGGCGGACGGTGGCTCGATCATCGGGCTGCAACGGATCGACAAGCCGGGCACCGTCCCGGTGTCGTTCAGCGTCCCATACGACCCGGCGACCATCCAGCCGAAGCACGCCTACGCGCTGTTCGCCTCGCTCCAGGACGGCGCCACGGTCTGGCAGAACCTGACCGCCGTGCCGGTCATCACCGGCGGACCGACCTCCAACGTATCGATGCCCCTGGTGGCCGTGCCTTCGTCGCCGGCCACCACCGTCAGCGGCTCGATCGTCAAGGGCGACAAGGCCACCCTCAGCGCGGCCGCGGTCGGCATCGCGGCCTTGATCAAGGTCGATACCGGGACCGTCGTCGCCAGCCAGGTCCTGACGACCCCGGCGACGTCGTTGGCATTCTCGATGGGGTATGACGCGGCCACGGTCGATCCGGCCGCGACGTATGTCGTTCGAGCTGCGGTCGTCGACGGACCCGCGGCGTGGTCGGGTGGTGCGGGCACGCCGGTCATCACCAACGGCGCCCCGACCAGCGGCGTGTCGATCCCGGTGATCCCGTCACCGACGGCCATCCCGACGCCCCAACCCACCGCCACGGCCCAGCCGACGGCGACGCCGGTACCGACCGTCAAGCCGACACCGAAGCCCACACCCAAGCCTTCGACCACGCCGAAACCGACGGCCAAGCCGACACCGACCCCGACCGAGAAGCCGACGCCGACACCGACCGTCGCGCCGACAGCGACTCCCACCGCCGCGCCGACGGCCAGCCCGACCCCGACGGCGACAGCCAGCCCCAGCGCGAGCCCGTCGCCGAGTCCGACCCCGCCCGCGTCGGCGTCGGCGTCGGCCAAACCATCGGCGACCCCCGCGGCGGGGATCGTGACCGGAACGCTGACCTACGCCGAACCCGCCCAGCTGTCCTCGTCCGCGGAAGCGGTCGTGCTCCTGGTCGCCGGGACGGCCAGCGCCACCTCGGGGACCATCGTCGGCTCCCAGGTCATCGCCACGCCCGGTCAGAAGCCCATCGCGTTCAGCGTCCCCTACGCGTCCAAGGACATCGATCCCTCGCTGACCTACACCATCCAGGCCGACATCAGCGACGGCGACCACCGCTGGGAGACGTCGAGCGGGGTCAAGGTCCTGACCAAGGGCAACCCGAGCACCGATGTCACGGTCAAGCTCGCCCTGCAGTCCGACCTGCTCAAGGGCGAGGTCACCGGGTCGATCACCGGGGTCGGGATCAAGCTCGCCTCGGGCGCTTACTCGGCGACGGTGCTCTTCCGGGTCGACACCGGCGAGACCATCGGGGTCGACGTCAACCCGGCGCCGGGTGCCATCCCGGTCCCGTTCTCGGTGGCCTTCGACCCAGCCACCATCGACCCCAACGCCGACTACGTCGTCCGATCCGAGATCGTGTCGGGCGACCAGCGCTGGGCCGACACCAATGGCGTGCCGGTCATCACCAAGGGCAACCAGCTCAGCGGCGTGTCGGTCGTCGTGACCCCGGTCGCCGCGCCGTCACCCTCCCCGACCGTTGCCCCGAGCCCCGCCGTCCAGCCGCCGGCCGACACCGGCGGTTCGTCGAACTGGCTGTGGATCCTGATCATCATCCTCGCGATCGCCCTGGCCGTGGCCCTGTACATGTGGTATCGGAACAAGCAGGACGACGGTCCGCCACCGGCGGGCGCCGATCCGCTGACCAGCCAGGCCCATCCGGTCGAGGCGCCGTCTGCCGAGGGCACGCCAACCGACGGGACATCGGCGGACGCCCCGCCGGCGGAGGCACCGGCCACCGACCAACCACCCATCGACGAGCCGCCCCCGGGAGGGAACCCAGCCTGACAGCGTCGTCGTCGGCGGCTGGAGTCAGTACTTCTCGGGCACGAAGCTCTGGTCGGTCAGCGGCGGTCGGATGTAGCCCTCGTCGTCCTGTCGCTCGGGCAGGACGATCGGATCCGGGGTCAGATCCTGGTATGGGATCAGGCTCAACAGGTGATGGATGACGTTCAGCCGGGCCCGCTTCTTGTTGTCGGCGTTGACCACGTACCAGGGCGCCTGCTTGATATCGGTGTAGGCGAACATCTGGTCCTTGGCCTTCGAGTACTCGACCCAGCGGCGGCGTGACTCGAGGTCCATCGGGCTGAGCTTCCAGCGCTTGGTCGGATCCTCGAGGCGACTCTGGAAGCGCCGCTCCTGCTCGGCGTCGCTGACCGAGAACCAGTACTTGACCAGGACGATGCCCGAGCGGACCAGCATCCGCTCGAAGTCCGGGCAGTCGCGCAGGAAGGCGACGTACTCCTCGTCGGTGCAGAAGCCCATGACCCGCTCGACACCGGCCCGGTTGTACCAGCTCCGATCGAACAGGACCATCTCGCCGGCGGCGGGCAGGTGGGCCACGTAGCGCTGGAAATACCATTCCGTCTTCTCGCGCTCGGTCGGGGTGCCCAGGGCCACGACCCGGCAGAAGCGTGGGTTCAGGGTCAGGCTGATCGTCTTGATCGCCCCGCCCTTGCCGGCGGCGTCGCGACCCTCGAAGACGACGACCACGCGCAGGCCTTCGTGCTTGACCCATTCGAGCAGCTTGACCAGCTCGATCTGGAGGATCTCCAGTTCGCGCAGATAGGCCTTATTGGACAGCGTCCGCTCGGGCGAGCCGATCTCCTCCACCGGCGGGTCGGCCCATACATCGGCCAGCTGGATGCTCTGCTTCTTCTGCTCGGCCTTGGTCCTGGCCATGACGTCCTCGGCTGCCCGGTCGTCCGGCGATCGCGACCTCGCGCCGAGTATGCACCGGCCCTCACGTCGAGGTCCGGTCGCCCAGCCCGTGGACCGGCGATACTTGGCGGCAGCTGCTCGAGGCACGACAGTCGGCCCCGGATCGGGACAGGAGGCAGGCACGGTGAGGATCGCGTTGTTCGGGGCGGGTCGGATCGGACAGCTCCATGGTCGGACCCTGGCAGATACCGAAGCGGTCACGGAGATCGTGGTCTCGGACGTGGATCCCGAGCGGGCCGCGGCGCTGGCTCGGGAGATCGGCGGACGAGCAGTGGACGATCCTGCGACGGCCCTCGACGGGGTCGACGCTGCCATCGTCGCCGCCTCGACCAGCGCCCATGCCCCGCTCGTCCGTTTGGCTGTCGACCGAGGCGTGGCCGTGTTCTGCGAGAAGCCCCTGGCGTTCGACCTCGAGGAGACCATCGGGCTGGTCGAGCAGATCGAACGGCTCGGGGCCCGGGTCCACGTCGGCTTCCAGCGACGGTTCGATCCTGCCTACGCCGAGGCGCGCCGGATGGTCGTCACCGGTGAGCTCGGGACGGTCTACCTGGTCCGCCTCATCGCCCACGACCACGAGCCGCCGCCGGACGCCTACATCCCCTTGTCTGGCGGGCTCTTCCGGGACTCGTCCATCCATGACTTCGACGCCCTGCGCTGGGTCACCGGGGTCGAGGTCGAGGAAGTCTATGCGGACGGCTCGGTCCGAGGCTTCCCGATCTTCGCCGAGCATGGCGATATCGATACCGGCGCGGTCATCCTACGTCTGACCGACGGGACGCTCGGCGTCCTCAGCCAGACCCGCCACGACCCGCGCGGCTACGACATCCGGATGGAGATCGTGGGCTCGGGCGACAGCGTGGTGGTGGGCCTGACCGATCGCACGCCGATCCGTTCGGTCGAGCCGGGGGCGGTTGAGCCCGGTTCGCCCTGGCTGGACTTCCAGACCCGGTTCACGCCGGCCTACAAGGCCGAGATGGCGGCCTTCCTGCGCTTCGTCCAAGGTGAGATCGCCAGCCCTTGCACCGCTCGCGATGCCCTCGAGGCGATGCGGGTCAGCGTGGCCGCCGGCCGATCCCGGGCGGAGCATCGCCCGATCCGGCTGTCCGAGCTGGCGGGTCTGCCACCGCCCGCCTGAGGCGTCCGGTCAGCATGGACGCCGACGTCATCGACCTGTCCTTCAGCGGTGAGCTGTGGCAATGGCGAGGACCCGCGCCGTACTACTTCATCAGCGTGCCCGACGAAGCGTCGAGGGCGATCCATACCGTGTCGGCGATCGTGACCTATGGCTGGGGTGTCATCCCGGTCACGGTCCGGATCCGCGATACCGTCTGGAAGACCTCGCTGTTCCCCAAGGACGGGCGCTACCTCGTGCCGGTCAAGGCGGCGGTGCGCCTGGCTGAGCGGCTCGCCGAAGGCGACACGATCGAGCTGGAGCTGACCATTCGCGCATGAGCGGCGAGAAGCCACACGAGTCAGGAGATCGCACCATGGAGTTCCGACCGAAGCAGCCGACGCAGAAGGCCCCGTCCGAGACCTTCACCGGCGATGCCTGGCTCGATGTCATCGCCCGGGGTGAGGAGCCGTCCCGGGTCCGGGTCAACGCCGTCCGGTTCGCGCCGGGCGCGCGCAACGCCTGGCACGCCCACGCCGTCGGGCAGACCCTGCACGTGACCGAAGGGCTGGGCCGCATCCAGGCACGTGGGGGCGACGTCATCGAGATCCAGCCGGGCGACACCATCCACACACCGCCCGCCGAGTGGCACTGGCACGGCGCTGCGCCGGATCATTTCATGACCCACGTCGCGATCTGGGACGCACCCGCCGAGGGTCCGGAGATCGAATGGGGCGAGCAGGTGACCGATGCCGAGTACCTGGTCAGCACCAAAGGAGCGGTCGCCGCGATGACGACATGGACCGACGACGAACTGGCACAGATCGGCCGGGCGATCGAGCTGGACATCAGCTCGCGCCGAGCAGACGGCAGTCTCCGGCCGTACGTCACGATCTGGGGCGTCCGATCGGGCGACGGTCTCTACATCCGCTCCGCGCATGGACCCGAGAACGGCTGGTTCCGGCTGGCGAAGGGGTCCGCCGAGGGCCGCGTTCGCGCCGGTGGTATCGAGCGGGACGTCACGTTCGAGGTCCCCGGACCGGAGTTCGACGGCCCACTCGACGCCGCGTACCACCTCAAGTACGACCGCTACGGGCCGGGCCCGGTCGGAAGTGTGGTCGGCGCCGAGGCCGCCCGATCGACCCTTCGCCTCGTGCCTCGCTCGACGGACCCGGGACCGGACCGGCCGAACGCGAGTTGACCGTGGCCAAGCCCAGGCTGGACCTCGAGCGGGCGCAGATCCTGGCCTTCCGGCGTCATGTCGGGGCTCTCGACGAGAGGCTCCCGGCCGGCCCGACGTCGCTCCGACGAGCTGCCTGGGCTGGGCTCCAGGACAGCGTGCCCCGTGCCGCGCTGCTGTCCATCCACGCTCGCGTCGAGGGGACCGAGCCCACCACCTGGGAAGACCCGTCGCTGGTTCAGTTGTGGGGACCGCGCTTCAGCGTCTACGTCGTGGCCGCTCGTGATCGGGCCACCTTCTCGCTCGGGCGGCTACCCGACCAGGGCGCAGCGCGGAGGACCGCGGAGGACCTTGCAGACCGCCTGGAGGCGTTCCTGGACGGCCGAACGATGACCTACAGCGAGGCGGGTCACGAGCTCGGCGAGCAGCCCAATGTGCTCAGGTACGCCGCGGCCACCGGTCGGGTCCTGATGCGCTGGGACGGCGCACGGAAGCCGACCATCTGGATGGTGCCGGCGCCGCAGGTCGAACCACGTGACGCCCGACTCGAGCTCGCCCGGCGCTACCTCCACATCCTCGGCCCGTCGACAGCCAGGGCGTTCTCGGATTGGGCCGGCATCGCGCCGCGGCTTGGCCGGGTCACCTTCGATGCGTTGGCCGGCTCGGTCACGCCGGTGCAGACGCCGATCGGGGAAGCGTGGATCCTGAGCGAGGACGAGGCGCTGTTCCGAACGACCCGGGCGGGAGCCGCGCCGGCCCGGCTGCTTCCCAGCGGGGATTCCTACACTCTCGGCAGAGGATCCGATCGCGAGCTCCTGGTGCCGGATGCCCAACGTCGTCGCGAGCTGTGGCCAGCCAGCGTGTGGCCGGGTGCCGTGCTTGTCGGCGCCGACGTCGTCGGAACCTGGCGACGGGCGGGGAGGGACGTCACGATCACCCCCTGGCACCGATTGTCGGCGGATGCGTGCAAGGCGGTAGAAGCAGAGGCGCACGGGCTCCCGGTGCCCGGTGTCCAGGGTCAGATCCGCCTTGGCTGGGACAGCTGAATCCCGACCCACGTGTACGATGTCGGCCGCTGATCCCCAGGAGGAACCGCCATGAGGCCGTTCATCAAGGTCGCGCTTCCTTTCGCCGCCGTCACGGCGGTCGCGCTTCTGCTTCACCGTCGAGCCGGATCGCTCGGCCACCGAGTCGCGGGTGGCGCGCTCATGGGCGACGCAGCGACCTATGACCGCCTCACCGGCTGGCTCCTCGGGTCGTTCTACGACGGCGTCGCCGCCGATATCGCTGCGACGGTGTCGCCGGGAGCATCGGTCCTCGACGTCGGTTGCGGCCCTGGCCACCTGACCCGCCGCCTGGCGGCCCTCGGCTTCGACGTGACAGGCATCGATCTCGACCCGGCCATGATCGAGCGCGCCGTGACCGGCGGCGGCGGCCGCTACCTCGCGGCGGATGTCGCAACGCTGCCGTTCGTGGACGACACCTACGACCTGGCGGTGAGCACGCTCTCGATGCACCACTGGGCGGACGCCCACGCCGGTATCGCCGAGATCGGTCGTGTGCTCCGGCCCGGCGGGCGGATGCTCCTCTGGGACGTCCGGCGCGGCGCGCCGCTCCACGCACACGCGCCCGACCCGACGGAGGCACTGCGCGGCGCGCCGACCGAGGCGGTGCGGTCCCGTCCCTGGCGCTGGCCAGGACCGCTGTCCTTCATCGACAGGATCGAGTTGCGGCCCGAGGTCACGTCAGGGGGCTGACACGCCCTGTCGCCGCGATTCGCTGACCGTTTCCAGGGCTCGGTTGTCGGATGGTATCGTCACCCGAACGTTGGCCTGCCGCTGCCAGCCGGCGCAACCTCCTGGGTGGATCGGCGTGAACATTTGAGCCTTTCCGTTGACCCTCGGCCCGGAGACGATCCACGTCCCAGCCAGAGCGGGGCTGAGGCTCCGGACGCACCGGGAGGGACGCTCCGCTCGATCGATCGACCGACGACCGAGCTCGATGCCGACGGCGGTGCCCTCCGGCGAGGCACGCTGCGGTTCCTCGACGAACGCGTAGAGCTGCAGTACCAACGCCAGGGCGGCGCCGAGAGCCAGGCCGGGTTCCGCATCGCCACCGGCGCTGCGGCAGTGATGTGGCTCCTGGCCGTGGTCGTCATCCCGGCGAGCACCCCGATCCCTGCGGACCTCGCCATCCCCGTATGTGTCGCGATGGCGGTCCTCAATCTGGTCGGCTTCCTGCTTTCGGCTGGGGCGGACACGCTGGACCGCCAGCACTCGATCATCTCGGTCCTGACGGCCGTGAACGGGCTGGTCATCCTCTGGCTGGCGTCCGCGGGTGGCGTCCTGCCGGGCTACGGGATCAGCGCGATCATGCTGCTCTTCGCCTTCGGATTCGTCGCCCGCACCGGCTTCTTCTTTGCCTCGTTCCGCACCGCCGTCATCGTCGCCGGCTTCGTGGTCGCCGCCGTCCTCTATCGGGGCCGGAGCAGCCTCCTCGTGGACACCTTCATCTTCGGAGCGGCCGTGATCGGCAGTCTCCTGGCTCTGCGACTGCTCGAGCAGTCACGCCGTCGCGTCTTCTATCAGGACATCGTCATCACTCGGCAGGCGGACGCGTTGCGGGTCGAGAAGGACAGGGCCGATGCGCTGTTGCTTAACGTCCTCCCCGGATCGATCTCAGCGCGCCTCCTCGCTGGCGAGCGGACCATCGCCGATGAGTATCCGGCCGTCACGGTGCTGTTCGCCGACATCGTCGGGTTCACCCCGTTGACCGCGCGGCTGCCGGCCGACCGACTGGTGGGCGTGCTTGACCGACTCTTCGCCCACTTTGACGAGCTCGTCGCCGAACGCGGCCTCGAGAAGATCAAGACTATCGGTGATGCGTACATGGTCGCCGGCGGACTGCCCGAGCCGCTCGATGACCACGCAGCCCGCGTCGTCGATCTCGGCCTGGCGATGATCGACGTCGCCACGCAAGAGAGCGACCAAGTCGCCGAACTTCGGCTCCGTGTCGGCGTGCATTCAGGGCCGGTCATCGGTGGCGTGATCGGCCAGCGCAAGTTCGCCTTCGACATCTGGGGCGAGACTGTGAACATCGCCAGTCGGCTCGAGTCCCAGGGTATCCCCGGCCGGGTCCAGGTCAGCGTCGAAACCTGGCGGCTGGTGAAGGATCAGTTCGAAGCGGAGCCCCGCGGTGCGATCGACCTGCGTGGCTACGGTCCCGTCGAGGCGTATACGATCGTCGGGCGCAGCCGAGGCCAGGAGCGGTCGCCATGGTCATGACACCGACCGGGGACAGGGCGAGGTCGTCACGTAGTAGGGAACCCAGGATCATCGCTTGGGGCGCGGAGAATGGAGGGACTGCATGGGCAGCGTCGTCGCATCTCGTAGAGCGGGACCGATCGCCGGCGGCCTGACGAGTCTGGTCCTCGCCGCCTGCGCCGCGGGTGTGTCGACGACGCCATCGGCCACGGGAGCGGCTCAGGCGTCGATCGCACCATCGGCCACCCGATCGGCCGATGCAGCAACGGGGCGAGCTACCCCGAGCGCTTCGCCCACGCCTGCGTGTACGAACCCCGAAGGAGGCGTTTGCCTCAACACGGTGAAGGCGGGGACCTACACAACGGCGGAGCTCGTCCCGCAGCTCACGTACACCGTGCCGGACGCATGGCAGAACCTCGAGGACACTCCGGGGAACTTCCTGCTCGTTGCTCCGGGCTACAGCCTCGAGGGTGTGAACGCCGGCGGAAGCGACTTCATCGGTGTCTACACCAGCGTCAGGGCCGAGAACCGCAAGTGCGGAAGCGAGCAGGAAGCGAGCTCCGATGAGCCAAATGTCGCGCACACGCCAGCCGCCATGGCGAAGGAGTTCCAGAACCGGCCTGGGGTGGTCGCCACCAAGCCGAAGGCTGTCTCGATCGGGGGCCTTAGCGGACTGGTCATGGATCTGCGCATGGCTGCGGACTGGAAGGGCACCTGCTTCTTCGCGCAGAGCCCGTACGTCCAATTGATCGGCGGCGCGCCGCCATCAAGTCTCGACCATGGGCTCGGGCCCGGACTGACGATGCGGCTCTACCTGTTAGCCCGCGGAGACACGACCCTGGCCATCGAGGTCGACGACTTCGCCGAAGGTGCCCACTTGGACGGCTACTCGAAGATCGTCGAAACGATGCAACTCGAGAGGTGAGCCCGACTACGGCCTGCGGGCTGCCCCTTTCGCCAGACGGCTAGAGGCACAGGCATTTCCTCACGAGGGACGCTTCGAGTCGATCGGAGTGCCCAGAATGCCAGGGATGCCGACCGGAAGTGGAGGAATGAAATGACGGATGACAAAACGTATCTCAAGGGTCTCGAGTTGAGACGTCAGGTTCTCGGTGATGCCTATGTCGAAGCGAACCTCGCCGCTTCTGACGACTTCATGATGACCTTCCAACGGCTCGTGACCGAGCAGGTCTGGGGGCGCGCGTGGAGCGGGACCGCACTGGACAGGAAGACGAAGAGCCTCTTGACACTCGGTATCCTCGCCGCGCTTGGCCGGTTTCAGGAAGTCGGGATCTACACGAACGGTGCTCTAGCCTGTGGCGCCACGGTGGATGAGATCAGGGAGGCCCTTGTCCACGTCACCGCCTACTGCGGTGCCCCGGCAGGCCGGCAGGCATTCACCGCTGCCCACGAAGCGCTGGTCGCGGCGGGAGCGCTGGCGGGGGGGTGACAGGATCTCAAGTCCGCGCCCGGAGGACCGACTCGCACGACGTCGCGTCGCGGTGCACGCCGTCGACACGCCGTTGCTCGTGATCCCGGCCGCACTGGCGACGCTTGCCCTTGCCCTGATCGTGGCCGCCTGCTCGGGCGCCGCCAGCAGCGCCGCATCGTTGACTGCGTCGTCTGCTGTGTCGCCTTCTGCCCAGGCAACCGTCGCCGCAGGTTCCGCGGCGACCTACGCGAACGTCGCCTACGCCTCGACATCTTCGGCGCAGGTGCTCGACATCTGGATGCCCGACGGGGCGACCAGGCCCGTCCCGCTCGTCGTCTTCGTGCACCCTGGCGCCTTCATGGGCGGAGACAAGGCGATGGAGGGTGAGAACGTGGCGTCCGTTCTCGCCGCCGGCTACGCTGCTGCCAGCCTCAACTACCGCCTGTCGGGCTCGGCGCCCTTCCCGGCGGCTGCCCAGGACGTCAAGGCCGCGGTCCGGTTCCTCCGGGCGAATTCCGCCAAATACGGGCTCGATCCCGACCGCATCGCGGCGTGGGGCGAGTCCGCGGGCGGCAACCTCGTCGCGATGATCGGCACCACGGGCGACCAGAGGACCCTCCTCGACGACTCTTCACTCGGCAATGCGGGCGTGTCGAGCGCGGTCCAGGCGGTTGTCGACTTCTACGGCCCGACGGACTTCCTCCAGATGGATGCGCAGTTCGCCGCGGCTCCGCCGGCCGCCTGCAACGGCCAGGTCCCGGCGTATGACCCCGCCGACTCCCCGGTGTCGGCCTACCTCGGCGCCCCGATCCAGACCGTGCCGGACCAGGCCGCCGCGGCGAATCCCATCACCTACATCGCGACGGCGAAGACGCTGCCCGCGTTCCTCATCGCGCACGGTAGCTCGGACTGCGAGGTCCCGAACCAGCAGTCGCAGCTCCTGCAGGACGCGCTGCAGGCGGCAGGAGCTACCTCCGCCTTCAACCTTGTCCAGGGCGCCGGCCACGGCGACCAGGCGATCACCACCTCGCAGACGCCGATCGCGCTCGCGATGCTGAAGTCGGTCTTCGGGAGGTAGGCCCAGTGCGGCTTCGCAGCCGCCTCGGGGTATCCCTTCTCGCTCGGCAGACCTAACCGAGCATGAAGCGCCGAAGGGACATGATCGTTGCTGGGCGTCACGCGGGCGTCAGCAGGGATGCTGAGCGGGTCGATCGTGTCGTTCGACCGTGACTTCGAACACGAAGTGTGGAGCCGACACTCGGATTTGAACCGAGGACCTGCTGTTTACGAAACAGCTGCTCTACCGCTGAGCTATGTCGGCGCGAGGGCGACTCTAGCACGGGAAGCCCCGCCTAGCGCCGCCGAGGCGTACCGCGGAAGTGGTTGGATGGTCGCGCTACCGACCTAAGCTTGCTACCCAAGTCCTACCACTGGTAGCATCATGGTATGAAGGTCAGTGTCAGCCTACCGGGCCCGGACGTCCAGTTCCTCGATGAGTACGCAAGGGAGCAGGGACTGGAGTCTCGATCTGCCGCACTCCACCGAGCGGTTCGGCTGTTGCGCGCGGCTGAGTTGGCTGGCACCTACGAAGCCGCCTGGGACGAGTGGTCCGCCGAAGAAGATCGCGCTCTGTGGGAGTCGACGACCGGTGACGGGCTCAAGCCGTGATGCGGCGTGGGGACATCCATTCCGTCGACTTCGATCCCATTCGTGGGTCCGAGGCGAGCAAACGCCGGCCGGCGGTCATCGTCAGCAACGACGCGGCGAACGCGACTGCGGCGCGACTCGGTCGTGGCGTCATCACGGTGGTTCCGGTGACGTCGAACGTCGAACGCGTCTATGCGTTCCAGGTTCTCCTACCGGCCGCCGAGACGGGACTCGATCGGGACTCCAAGGCGCAGGCGGAACAGGTTCGATCGATCGCCGTGGAGCGGCTGGGCGACCGGTTGGGAGTCATCCCTCACGCGATCATGCTCGAGATCGACGAGGCGCTGCGGCTGCATCTCGGTCTGTAGCCGCGGCTGCGTGGGCTCATCGGGCCGGGTCGCGCAATCGCTCGAGCCCATCGAGGATGAGGTCGAGCGAGAACGCGAACTCGACGTCATCGTCACAGCCGCCGAGGCCCCCGTCATGGCTGGCGGCCATCGCGATCTCCGTGACATAGGGGTACTTGGCGCTCATCTCGCGGGCCATGATCGCGGCTACTTCCGGGTTGGGCGGCGAGCCCGATGAGTCGTCCCAGAGGTCCTGGCTGAACCCGAAGATCCGGCTGCCCAGGACGTGCAGGGCGTGATGGGTGATGTCGACCGAGAAGCCGCCCTCGCGCAGGATCCCGATGACCGAGTCCATATAGCGGAGGGTCGCGGGACCGGGGTTATTCCGCGACTCGATGACCTCGCGTGCCCAGGGATGGCGGCGCAGAACGGTCCGGGCCCCGGTCGCGGTCTGCTGCATCGAGGTCTTCCAGTCGCCACTCCCGGCGACCGGGCGGATCTCGCCGACGACCTCGTCGACGATGCCATCCAGGATCTCGTCCTTGTTGGCGACGTGGTTGTAGAGCGACATCGCCTCGACCCCAAGGGCCTGGCCGAGCTTGCGCATGCTGAGCGACTCGATGCCGTCGCCGTCGGCCAGCTGGATGGCTGCGCGCAGGACGCGCTCCTTGGTCAAAGGAGTCCGCGGCCGCGTCTTCGGTTCGGTTCGTGTCGCCATCTCGTCCGCCCTTCCCGGCGCACTCTAACGTACAGGGTAAGTGTTCGGCCAGCCGCGGATCTCGCCCTTGACAGAGCTTACGGCGTATGCCTAGACTTACGCCATACGTTTACAGCGTACGTCCGACTACTGTCCGATCTGCCGCAGACCAAGGAGCTCCGATGAAGGTGATCGCCCAGGACCGCTACGGCTCGGCCGATGTGCTCGAACTCAGGGACGTCGGCCGACCGACCGTCGGCGATCGGGACGTCCTGATCCGGGTTCGCGCCGCGGGCGTCAACGCCCTCGATTGGCACGTCATGCGGGGCAGCCCGAGGTGGGCCCGGATGATGATCGGGCCGCGCCGACCGAAGGTGCAGTTCCGGGGCGTCGACGTGGCCGGTCAGGTCGAGGCGGTGGGCAAGGACGTCGAGAAACTCCGATCGGGTGACGAGGTCTTCGGCTGGTGCCAGGCTGCGTTCGCCGAGTACGCCCGTGCTGCCGAAGACCACTTCGCCCTGAAGCCGGCCGGTATCAGCTTCGAGGAGGCCGCGGCCATCCCGCTGGCCGCCATGACGGCGCTCCAGGGGCTTCGCGATGTCGGCGGCGTCCAGGCCGGCCAGTCGGTCCTGATCGTAGGTGCTTCGGGTGGGGTGGGCTCGTTCGCTGTCCAGATCGCCAAGGCGCTGGGTGCGGAAGTGACCGGCGTATGTAGCACCGCCAGCGTGGAGCTGGTGCGCTCGATCGGCGCGGACCACGTCATCGACTACAGCCGCGAGGACTTCAGCCGAAGCACCAAGCGATACGACGTGATCTTCCAGTTGGCGGGGACGGCGTCGCCCTCGGCCTGCCGGCGGGTGCTCAAGCCCAAGGGCACGCTGGTCGCCAGCAGCGGAGCCGGCATCGTGATCGATCGGATCCTGGAGGCAGCCTTGCTCAAGCCGTTCGTGGGTCAGAAGCTGGCCTGGCTTACGACGGTCGAGAACCAGGCCGATCTGGCGGTGGTGAGTGCCTTCGTGGAGGCCGGCTCGGTGAGACCGATCATCGACCGGACCTATCCGCTGAGTGAGGCTGCCGAGGCGATCCGTTACGTCGAGACCGGCCACACCCGGGGCAAGACCGTCGTGACGATGTGACCAGGGATGCGCCGAGACGATCAGCGACGACCCCTCCCTAGACTGACCGAGAGACTGGTCGAGCAGCCCGCCCCGCTCTAGACTCGGCGAGAACCATCGACCGCCACCGACCGAGCGCAGCCGCACCAAGACCGAGGCTTCCGCCCATGCGGGTCCGCGCCCCCAGCGTCCTGACGGTCATGGCCATCCTGGTCGCCGCCTGCCAGGGAACGGCCCCACCGACGGCGACGGCGCTCCCGGCCAGCCAGGCCCCGGCGGTCGTGGTGCCCACCGTCGTCGCTCCGACCGCTGCCCCGTCGCCGACACCGGTCGACTTCGATCAGTTGCTGTACGGGGCGACCTACCAGCCGACCGCCGGTCGGCCCGGCGGCAAGGTGGTCCTCGGGGAGTGGCAGGCGGCGACCCAGCTCGATCCCTGGTACTCGAACGCCTTCGTCAATAGCGAGGTGTTCGCCGCCACGATGCGCACGCTTCTGCGAGTGAGCGCCGACGGTCACTGGCAGCCCGACCTGGCCGCCGGACCGATCACCTACCGAGACAGCGTCACCAAGGACTCCAGCGGCGACGGGTTCAGCGTCCACGTAACGCTCAAGCCCAACCTCAAATGGTCCGACGGCGAACCGCTCACCCTTGAGGACTACAAGTACACCTGGCAATGGGTCAACGACAAAGCCCAGGTCGGGCTCACCCCGCTCGGCTTCGAGCTGATCGACCGGATCGACGTCGCCCCCGGTGGCCTCTCGGCCGACATCCATTTCAAGCAAGCGTTCGCCGGGTGGCTGGGGACGGTCGGCGGGAACTACATCATGCCCGCCCACTACCTGCGGACGATCCCGGTCAAGGACGCGGCCGCCAAGTCCTATCCGCTGAGCCCGGACATCGCCCGGGCGCCGACCAGTGGTCCGTTCAAGTACGTGACGGCCAGCGCCGACACGGTCGAGCTCACCCGGAACGACCTGTGGGCCGGGCCGACCGGCGCCTGTCCCGGGCGAGCCTGTCTTGACGATGTGACGTACAAGTACTACCCGGACAACAAGGAGGGCGAGATCGCCGCCTTCCGGGCCGGCGAGATCGATGTCGCCCTGTCGTTGGTCCAGGCCGACTACGACGCGATCAAGGACGTCGATCCGACCGTCGGCAAGGCCCTCCTGGAGCCCGGCTGGTTGTACGAACACCTCGACATGAACGAGGCCGGCCTGGGTAAGGGAGCCGGTCATCCGGCGCTCCAGGACGTCGTCGTCCGCAAGGCGATCGCCCAGGCCATCGACAAGAAGGCGCTCTGGAGCACGGTCTTCCCGGGGACGCCCGCCCCGACCGAAGAACCCTGTACGAACGCCACGCCCACGAACTACTGGACGCTACCCGGCGCGACCTGCCCGGCATTCGACGTCGCGGCCGCGAACAAGGCCCTCGACGACGCCGGCTATGCCCTGGGAGCGGATGGCGTCCGGGTCGACCCGAAGTCGAAGCTGCCGCTCGTCTTCGTGAACTGCACCCTGAACGGCTACCGGGCGCTGGAGGCCGAAGCCCTGGCCAAGGCCTTCGAGGCGATCGGGATCAAGCTCGAGCTCAACAACGTGGATGGCTCGACGGTCCTCTTCGCGGGCTGGTCGGACGTCAAGGCCGACACGAAGTGCAACCTGGCCCACGGCACCTACGACCTGGCCGAGTTCGCCTATGTCCTGGGCTTCGACCTGTATGGCGACTACTACTACAGCTATCACTCGGCCCAGATCCCGACGGAGGCGAACAAGGGCAACGGCTACGACACGCTGCGCTACGCCAGCCCCAAGATGGATGCTGCCATCGACGTCCTGGCCAAGGCGATCGACCCGGCCGACCAGGTCGAAGCCGCCTATAAGGTCCAGCAGGTCTACATCGACGAGGTCCCAGAGATCGTCCTCTACTACCGCAACGAGGCCCGCGGAGTGGGCACAAAGCTGCAGGACTTCTTCAAGAACCCATCGACCTCCTCGGACATGTGGAACATCGAGGATTGGTGGCTGACACCGTAGCCTGCCCGTTCTGTGCGACCGACAACCCCGAGCGCGCGAAGTTCTGCTTCGAGTGCGGGCGACCGCTGACTGGAGGCGCTCCTGCAACGGCTGCAGTGGCGGCCGAGTCGCGCCGGATCGTGACCGTCCTGTTCAGCGACATCGTCGGATCGACTGCGCTCGGCGAGTCGCTCGATCCGGAGACCCTGCGGATCGTCATGTCGCGCTACTTCGCGACGATGGAGGCCATCCTCGAGCGGCACGGAGGCACGGTCGAGAAGTTCATCGGGGACGCGATCATGGCCGTCTTCGGGCTGCGCACGATCCACGAGGACGACGCACTGCGGGCCGTCCGGGCGGCCGTCGACATGGCCGAGGCCCTGGCCGCGCTCAACGTCGACTTCCAGGCCGAACGCCAGGTGACCATCGCCACCCGGACCGGGGTCCACACCGGAGAGGTCGTGGCCGGTGACCCGTCCGCGCGCCAGACCCTGGTGACCGGCGACGCCGTCAACACCGCCGCTCGACTCGAACAGGCGGCCGCGGCCGGGCAGATCCTCATCGGTGAGCCGACCTGGCGGCTCGTCCGCGATCGGGTCCGGGCCGAGTCCGTCCCGGCCATCGGAGCCAAGGGCAAGGCCGCGCCGCTTGTCGCGTTCCGCCTCCTCGGCGTCGATGTCCCGGCCGATGGGGCGACGGTCCGCCCGACCGAGCCGCTCATCGGCCGGACGGCCGAGCTGGTCCTCCTTGAGGTGGCGTTCGGGCGGGTCCTGGCCCTGCGGGAGACGGAGCGGGTGATCGTGCTTGGCGATGCCGGCGTGGGCAAGAGCCATCTCATCGCCGAGTTCCTGGCAGGCGCCTCCCGCCGCGCGACGATCCTGCGCGGGCACTGCCTGCCGTATGGCGACGGCATCACCTACTGGCCGATCCGCGAGATCGTGCTGAGCGCGGCAAACGTCCGCGGCGACGATCCCGCGACCGTGGCGGCGGGCAAGGTCGCGGATCTGGTCGCCGACGCCGAGGACGGACGACTGATCGGGGCCAGCCTGGCCGGCGCCATCGGCCTGAACGCCGAGTCGGTCCGCCGGGAAGAGGTCTTCTGGGCCGTCCGTCGGACGTTCGAACACCTGGCAGCGACCCGACCACTGATCGTTCTCGTCGAAGATCTGCACTGGGCCGAAGCCACCTTGCTCGAGTTGATCGACCAGGTCCAGTCGCTGACCCGCGACGCATCCCTGCTCTTGCTCTGCACCGGCCGACCCGAGCTGGCCGATCTCGCTCCGGAGTGGCGGCGATCCGCCCCGCGGTCGACGATGATCGAGCTCGGTGGGCTGCCGGCAGACGCGGTCGTGCGCCTGCTCGATGGGCTGGCCGGTGGAAGGACCATCCCGGCCGCCCTGCGCGAGCAAATCGTGGCCAGTGCCGAAGGCAATCCGCTGTTCGTGACCGAGATGGTCGGGATGCTCGTCGACGACGGCGTGCTTGCGGTCGGTGGGGACACGGGCCCTGCCCTCGATCCGGGCTCGGTCAGGATCCCCCCGACGATCCAGGCACTGCTGGCCGCCCGGGTCGACCACCTGCCGGACCCCGAACGGGGGTTGACCCAGCGGGCATCGATCGTCGGCCGCGTCTTCGGCGAGGACGCGGTCCTCGAGCTGACGCCGCCAGACGCCCGACCGGGTGTGGTCGACGACCTGCTCGGGCTGATCCGCCGCGACCTGATCGAGGCCGAGGCATCGGATCTCGACGTGGGCGACGCCTACCGGTTCCGCCATGTCCTCCTCCGCGACGCCGCCTACGAAGCGCTGCGCAAGACCGATCGGGCCGATCTGCACCGACGCTTCGCCGACTGGCTCGAGCGGACGGCCTCGGACCGGCTGGCCGAGTACCAGGAGATCGTCGGCTATCACCTCGCCAGCGCGTATCGCTATCGGACCGAGTTGCGCGAGCTCGGTCCGCTGACCGACGAGCTGGGGGATCGGGCGGCAGGACACCTCCATCTCGGAGCGAGACGCGCCCGCGATCGGGGCGACTCGGCGGCCGCGTTCAGTCTATGCGGCCAGGCCGAAGCGCTCCCGATCGCCGATCCGCGTCGACGGGCCAGCGTGCTCCTGGATGAGGGTCTGGCCGCCTTCGACATCGGCCGGCTGCCAGAGGCCGGACGTTGCGCCGAAGAGGCGTTGCGCATCGCCGCCTCTGCGGCTGACCTTGCCGCCGCTGCGCGAGCGCGCCTTCTGCGCCTCGACCTCTGGATCGCCGACGGCACGCTGGGGGCGACCGATCCGAAGGTGCTATCGGAACTCGAGGCGGCGCGCATGGAGGCGGATGCATCAGCGGACCCGGGCGCCCTGGCCGAGACCTGGTTCTCGATGAGTGGATACTCCTGGAGCGACGGTCGTCCGACCGAGTCGGCTGCCGAGGTGCGGACCGCCATCGGTTACGCCCGGGCCGCGGGCGACGTTCGACTCGTCGCGGAACTCGAGCGCAACGCGCTGGTGATGACCTTTGCCGGTCCGAGCTCGGCCACCGAGGTGATGACCCGGGCTCGCGAGCTGGCCGACCGCACGGCCGCCTATCCCACTGTGCGTGCCGAGGTCGAGGAGATCCTGGCCGTGTCGGAAGCCATGCTCGACCGGTTCGAGGAGGCGCGTCGGGACATCGATCGGAGCATCGCCACGCTCGGTGCGCTGGCCCAGTTCGGCGCCCAGGTGAACGCGCTGACCCACAAGGCGTGGGTCCTTCGACTCGCCGGCGACCTGCCCGGCTGCGAGGCAGTCCTCCGAGCCGCGGTCGCCGATGCCGCCGCCCTGGGCGATCGCAGCCTCGAGAGCTTCGCCTCGTGTCGGTTGGCCGAGGCCATGGTCAACCAGGGTCGCTACGACGAAGCCGAGGCCCCGCTGGCGGTGGCCGAGCGCGATCCGATCGGCGCGACCGACACCAGGATCGTCGGAGCTCGGGCCCGGATCCGGGCCGCCCAGGGAGACGCCGGTGCTGTGGCGGACGTCGAAACTCTCCTGGCGATGGTCGCCGATCGTCCCTGGCCGAACGTTCGAGCAGAGGCATATATCGACGCGGCCCACGCGATGGCCTCGCTCGGCTCGCGCTCGACCGCGGCCACCTACGCCCGCGAGGCGCTCCGGTTGTGCCAGGCCAAGGGCAACATCCCGCTGTCGCGGCGGACCCAGGCGCTGGTCGACGATCTCGACCAAGGGCAGACCGCACCGTCCTAGGAGTTCGGGTGTTCCTCGTCCGTGCGGAGCGACCAGGTCGAACCGGAGGAGTCGTCGCGGACCTCGACGCCGGCCTCGACGAGGCGATCCCGGACGATGTCTGCGGTCGGCCAGTCCCGCGCATCCCGAGCTCGGGCGCGAAGCTCGAGCAGGGCCTCGACGTACGGGCCGACGACATCGCGCGGGTCGCGCAGGCCGTCCGTCGCGGCTTCGCCGAGGCGCACGATCAGGGCCCGGAAGGTCGACCGCGCGGCGTGCAGGTCCGCGCTGTCGTCGCCGGCTCCGACCCGTCGTTCGATCAGGCTGTCGAGGGCCAGGAGTGCCCCGATGGCGCGTCGGACATCGGGTTCGTGAAGGGCGTCGATGAAGTCGCCTTCACGGTCGGCGACCTCATCCCGCAGATGACCGTCCGCTGCGGCATCACCGGCTGCCAGCCCCGCCAGCGAGGCGACAACCACCTCATCGCCAGCGCCCACCTGATCCGCCGACCCGGCTCGGAGCGTCTCGGCGGCCTCCGCCAGGCGGGCGATGGTGGTCGTGGTGCCGTTCGGGAAGACGGCGCTTCGTCCGGCCACCCGGACCGTCACCCCGCCCAGGCCGAACACCCCGGCGCTGCCGGCATCGAGGTCCAGGACAAGGGCCGTGTGGCTGTCGACCCCGAGCAGGAACGCGCCATCCGGAAGGGTCCGCTCGAGGACCTGTAGGCGCCGTTCGCCGATGTAGCAGAAGCGGGTGTCGTGGTTGCCGCCCTCGGCGTTGTCGTAGTGGGGCACGATCGCCGCGCGCAGGCCGGTGGCCGGGCCGAGCAGATCGAGGCCCTCGAGCCAGGACGGTGGCTCACCGACCTTGTAGATCTCGTACACCGGGATGGTCACGATCCCGGCGGTCAGCGCCGCGGCACTGGCCATCGTGACCACGCCGCCGCCGGCCAGCTTGGCGGCCAGCGCCCCCGGCAGTGGGCTTGCGGCCCATTGCCGGAGCGCGTAGCTGGGACTTCCCGGCCCGGCCAGCACATAGCGGGCGGCGGCGACCCGAGCCAGGGCCGTGGCCACGTCGACGGGGTCGGCATCGACCGAGCGATACGAGGCGACGCTCATCGGCCGGCCGATGCTCTCGGCGAAGTACTCCACGATCCGGCGGCTGATGTCGTCGGCGTTCTCCTGGAACCCGTAGGGCGTGTCGATGACCGTGGCCGCCACGACCGGCCCCGACCCGAACCGCTCGAACAGGCTGCGGTGGACCTTGGCCATCGTCGGCGCGGTCTCGCCCGATCCCATGATGGTCAGGATCCGGGGGTCGCTCATCGGAAGAACCCGTCGGCCGCGCAGGCATCGAACACATCGGCAAGTTCGTTCGGATGCTGGGCGTGGATGTCGTGATCGCCCTGGAACCAGTGGACTCGGGCATCAGGGATGGCCGCTGCCGCCGCCTCGACATCTCGGCGCTTCTGGGTCGTCCGCTCGCCCGGGCCGCTGTCGGCTGGAGCCAGCAGGACCGGGACCCCGACTGCCCCGTAGCGCTCGGTCGGCCGATGCTCCCACAGGCCGCGCAGGACCGAGATGTGGTGCTCGTAGGTCAGCCATGGCGCGATCGTCCCGTCGGGCCGGACCTCGAAGTTGGCCAGCGTTCCCCGGATCCCCGACTCGGGCCAGTCCGGGTGGCTGGACCGGATGTAACCCTCGATCTCGGTCAGTCGTCGGCCGACGAGATGCGGTGGCGCGAGGGCGGCCAGACAGGCGTCCCAGTCCGAGAATGTCGTCCCGGGTTCGAGCCAGCCACCGTCGAGGCAGACGATCCCCCGACACGACGACGCTCGCCCTGCGGCCAGCTCAAGCACGACGTTGCCGCCCCACGATTGACCGGCCACGACCGGTCGATCGAGCCCCAGCCGGTCGATGGCCATCGCCAGGTCGGTCGCGACCTGGGCGACGCTGTATCCGACATCGGGCTTCGACGACCGACCATGGCCGCGCAGGTCGACCGCGACGACGGGATAGCCGAGCGCGACGAGTCGAGCTGCGACTCCGTCCCACATCCGGGCGTTGGACGCAAGGCCGTGGACCAAGACGAACGAGAACTGGCGATCCTCGCCGGCCGCCCGGTCAGTCGGGTCCGGATCCCAGCGATCGACCGCCAGTTCGACCCCATCGGCCAGCGGCACGTAGTCCGTCCTCACCGACCGATGGTACGACGCCGGATGAAGGCGACCCCGGACCGCGGGACAGGTCCGGGGTCGCCCGTGGAGTCAGCTCACTTTCCGATGAACCAGTCCTCGATGTTCCAGAGCTCCGTCGATGACGACGGATTCCAGAGCAAATTCTTGATCTTGGTGGCGTAGCCGCGGACCTCGTTGCGGTAGTACAGCGGGATCTCGACGTTGTCCTTGATGAACTGCTCCTGGACCTTGTAGGCCGCTTGGACCTGGTCGTCCGGCTTGAGCGCGCCCTTGAGGGTATCGAGGGCGGCGTCCATCTCGGGGTCGTTGAAGCGGACCGTATTGAAGCCGTTGCCCTTATTCGCAGCGGTCGGGATCTGCTCCGAGTGGTAGCCGTAGTAGTAGTTCCCGAACACATCGAGGGTCAGTGAGTAGCCGAACTCGGATGTGTCGTAGGTCCCGTGGTAGGTGTTGCACTTGGTGTCGGCCGCGACATCGGGCCAGTTCGCGAAGAGGACCGTGGTCGAGTCGACGAAGTTGAGATTGAGCTTGATCCCGATGGCCTTGAGCGACTTCGCCAGGAAGTCGCCACCGAGCGTCCGGAACCCGGCGTTCGAGCTGCAGTGCTCGAAGACGAGCGGCAGCTTCGACTTCGGGTCGACCCTTATGCCGTCCGTGCCCTTGGTGTAACCGGCCGCGTCGAGGGCCGCATTGGCCGCCGCGACGTCGAAGGTCGGGCAGTTCGCACGGTCGTCGGGCAGCCGCCAGTAGTTGGTCGGGACGGCGTTGGTGCAGACCTTGTCGGTGCTCGCCGGGGCACCGGGAAAGACGGTCTCGAACATCGCTTGCTTGTCGATCGCCTGGGCGATGGCCTTGCGGACGATCGGGTCCTGGAGGGCCGGATGGCCGTGGCCCTGGCCGCCGCCCATCTGGTTCAGGTCGAGATGTTCGTACAACCAGGCCGGCGCGAGAAGTGCCCGGCCGACGGTTGGATCGACTCCCTTGATCGCGTCGTAGTCGGCCTGGACCAGGTCGAGGGCCACGTCGGTCTCACCGGCCAGGAAGGCCGCGATGACGCCCTCCTTGTTGTCCGGGAAGTACTTGAAGGTGACCTTGTCGAGGTAGGCGGGATGATCGCCGGCCTTCCAGTCGTCGTTGCGGACGAGGACGATCGTGTCGCTGTTGGCGGTGTCGTACTTGTACGGCCCGTTGGTCGGCGACTTGGACAGGTCCGGCGTCAACGGGTACGACTTGGCGGCGGCGTCCTTGATCGGGATCGTCTTCATCCAGTGTTCGGGCAGGAACGACGTCGCGAAGAGACCGTAGTAGCCGGCGTAGGGCTCCTTGAAGTGGACCGTGGCTTTGAGCCCGTCGCTGGACACGTCCATCTTGTCGATCGAGTCCCAGCCGGCGGTGGTGACCCCGACCTGGGCGGGATCGTTGACCCACTTCCAGGTGTATGCGAGGTCGTTCAGGGTGAGCGGCTGGCCGTCGCTCCAGAGCAGTCCAGGCTTGAGCTCGAGATCGATCTCGAAGCCCTTGCCGTCGCTGTCGACCCGGATCGACTGATCGCTGAACTTCGGCATCTTGGCCGCCAGGTCGGGCTTCCAGTGACCATCGGCCGTGACCGTGAACAGGCCGCGCATCGTCGCGGCGAGCACATACGAGTTGGCCAGGGACGTCGAGATGACCGGGTTCAGCTGGTTGGCCGCCTGCCAGTCGGACACGACGATGCTGCCGCCTGGCGTACCGGCCTCGGGCTGGTAGTCGTAGCCGAACAGGATCTGCTCGAAGTCGAGCGGCGTCGCCGACGGCGCCGCCGTCGGTGCTGCGGAACTGGAGTCGGCGGCGGCGCTGGGAGCGGTCGAGGGTGAGCTCGACGTCGTGGCAGCACCACAGGCGGCGACCACGATGGCCGCAGCGGCGATCATGCCGGCGATCTTTCTGTCCATCCGTATCGGACCTCCGGAACCCGCGGTTCGAGCACGGACCGGGCGATGCGGAGGCCCGGTCCGTGCTCGGTTGGGAGTGATGGGGCCCGGCAACCACCGGAACCGATCGTCGGCCCGATCGGCCGCCCTCACAAGGGCCACGGGCGTCGCGCCGGATGGGGTCACTCGAAGCGATGGGGCCACTTCTCGCCGCGACGGTGGAGCCACTCGTCGGGATGAACCGGGCGAGGTCCGGGCGGCTATCCACAGTCGTGCCGACATTCACGTCCATCCGGCTCGACCGGCTCAGCCCAGATCCGCTCTACCGCCAGGTCGAGGACCAGCTTCGGACTGCCATCCAGACCGGGCGGCTCCGCCCGGGCGCCCGGCTGCCGGGGATCCGGACCCTGGCCATCGAGCTCGGCGTGGCCCGGGTGACCGTGGCCAGTGCCTACGAGGAGCTCGCCGCCGAGGGTTACCTGGCCGCCCAGGTCGGATCGGGCACGCGGGTCGCCGACGAACCGCCCGGTCGTCCACCCGAGCTGGACCTGCCCGAGCCGGCTCGTCGCCAGCCGCAGTCCGTGCGGATCGACCTCCGACTCGGAGCAGTGCCGAGTGGCAGCGTCCCGGGTGTGTTCCCGAGCGCCGCCTGGGAGTCGCGTCTTCGGCGGGCCTGGCGCGAGGGCACGACCGGATCGCCGCCCGGTCCGGCCGGTGTGATGGAGCTCCGGATCGCCCTCGGCGCCTATCTCGACGCAGGACGCGGGACCCGCAGCGACCCGCGCCGGATCGTGATCGGCCACGGTGCCCGAGTCCTGGTCGCCGCCCTGGTCGCCGCGCTCGACGCAGAAGGTGGTCCGAGCCGGATCCCCGTCCTGGGGTTGCTCGAGCCGACCGACCCCGACCTGCGCACCGTCGCCCGCCGAAGTGGCGCGACGACCCTTGACGTCCCAGTCGAGCGGGCCGCTGTCCACGCCGCCGCCGGAGTCGTCCTGGTCGAGGACGACAGGATGAACCTGCTTCGCCTGGCCGGACCACCCGACGCCGCCCTCCAGGGCAGCCTCGGCATCGGGCGGATCGCCTTGATCGGCGGCCTCGACCCGCTGGTCGTGCCCGACCTGTCGATCGCCTGGATCGTCTTGCCCGGAGCCCTCGCCGAGCCGGTCGCGGCGGCTCTGGCCGACCTCGACGGTTCGCCGTCAGCGACCGATCAGCGGGTGGTCGCCGGCTGGATCGCCGACGGGGGACTCGATCGGCGCGTGCGGCGGCTGCGCCAGGTCCTGTTGTCTCGCCGATCGGGCCTCATCGCCGCCTTGATCGAGGAGCTCGGCTCGATCCTGACCCTGGACCCGACCCGACCGAACCCGGTCGTCAGTGGGCAGCTACATCTGGATCCAGGGGCATCGGCCGGCCTGGTCACGGCCGCCCGTTCGGTAGGATTGCTCATCGATCCCCCCGAACCGGACGGCCGGATCGTGCTCGCATACGGTGCCCTGGAAGAGGATGGGCCGGTCAAGGCCGCCTGGCGACTCGGCCGAGCGATCGATGCAGTCGACCCAGGTGCGCGGGATCCGTCGAAGCTCGATCGGTCGGCGCAGGCGACGCGGCCACTCCTTCGGACCGTCGGGAACCTGGCGAGTCTGCAGGCGACGGCGCCGGCTCCGAGTCGCCTGGACGCGCTCGGCCGCGCCCTCGGCGGTCGGCGGGGGCCGGCGGCGGAGCCGTAGCGGAACATCTCGACCGTCGGTGACGTCCCAGGGCCATGAACCGGTCAGGACTCATCTCGTCACTTCTCGGGCTCGTCCTTGGCGCACTTGTGGTTGGCTGCACCCAGGCTGGCTCGGCCTCGACGGCGGCGCCCGGTTCGACGGCGACCGCGGGTTCGACGTCCCCCTGGGTCACCGGGTCCACCACGGCCGGACCGGTCTGTCCGGTGGCCAGACCCAACGACCCAGCGTGCGCCCCACGACCGGTCGCCGGGGCGATCCTGGTCGTCACCGGCGCCGGCGGCACCGAAGTGGCCCGGGCGACGAGCGGGGCTGATGGCCGGTTCGAGCTGCGTCTTCCCGCCGGCACCTACATCCTCGTCCCACAGGCGGTCGTCGGCCTGATGGGGACCGCCGACCCGGTCCCGTTCTCGGTCGCGGCCGACGGCGCGTCATCGCTGGCGCCACTCCAGGTCGAATACGACACGGGTATCCGTTAGCCTGTCCCCATGACCTCCGCCGACCACCTCCGGGTCGCCCTTGTCCAACTCGATGCCGGCGGCGACGTCGACACGAACGTGGCGATCGCGGCAAGTCTGGCCGACGGAGCCGCGGCCGACGGGGCACGACTGGTAGCCCTGCCCGAGTACCTCCAGTACCGCGGTCCCGATGACGGCTACCGTGCCTCGGCCCGACCGGTCCCCGGTCCGTGGACGGAGCCGTTCGCAGCCGTGGCCCGCCGACACGATGCCTGGGTCCTTGTCGGCTCGCTGGCCGAGACCTCGGACGATCCGGCCCGGCCGTACAACACCAGCGTGCTCATCTCACCGACCGGATCGATCGCCGCGACATACCGCAAGATCCATCTATTCGACGTCAGCGTCGAGGATGGCCCGGTGGATCGTGAATCGGACCGGGTCAGTCCGGGCGACCGAGCCGTGGTCGCCGATGTCGACGGCATCAAGCTGGGTCTGAGCATCTGCTACGACCTGCGCTTTCCGGAGCTGTACCGCGCGCTGGCGCTCGCCGGCGCCGAGGTGCTGACCGTGCCCGCCAACTTCACCGAGCGGACCGGCCGCGACCACTGGGAAGTGCTCCTCCGGGCGCGGGCCATCGAGAACGGCGCCTACGTGCTGGCTCCCTCGCAGGTCGGCGGGCCGCCCGGTCAGCCGGCCTTCGGGCGAACGCTGGTCGTCGATCCCTGGGGGACCGTGATCGCCCAGGCACCCGATCGCGTGGGGGTCGTCACGGCGGATCTCGATCTGACCCGGGTCCGTTCGATCCGACGGCAGATCCCGGCGCTTGCCAACCGCCGCCCCGAGGCGACCGTCGTCCGCTGACGAGAAACGGCCGGGTGACACCCGAGAGCATCACCCGGCCGAGGTTGGTCCCCGAGGACCCGGGGACGGATCGGGGGCTGGGGTCCCTCTCCGCCGTTCGATGGTACGCCCGCTGTCGACCCTATTTCACCAACCCGAGGTAGTACAGCGTGTCCCCTGGACTCGGCGCGGCCGTCGCGCTGGAGGGCACCGTCGGATAGGCGTAGGTTCCGACGAAATACGCCCGGATGTCGCCCGCCACGGGGACATCGAGCGAGCGGATGACGAAGGCGGCGACACCCTTGATGCTATAGGTCGGCGGTAGGGGGGCCTTGGGATCGTCGTCGTAGATCGGGATGAGCACCGTCGCCCCACTCGTCCGCCACGCCTCGAGACAGGCGTGGACCTTGCTCATGTCGGAGTCGTCTGGCGCCCGAAAGACGCGAGTCCCGCCGCTCCCCAGGCTGAGCGGCGGATTGTTCGGGACACAGGTGCTGGCGGCCAGGGTGCCCTGACCGCTGGACGGGCCCCAGGTGATCCAGGCAAAGCCACCAGGGGCGATCCGATCCGGCGTCAGCTCGTAGACCTGCCCCTTGATGAACGGATCGTCGGGCTGACGCAGAGCCATCGGCAGGAGCTGGCCGGCGGGTGCGGTCGTGGGCTTGGCGGTCATCGCCGTGGCACTCGCCGTGACCTCCCAGGCGTTCTGCCCGACGAGGCCGAGGAAGAATGTCCGGGGACGGCGGGTCTCGTCGACCCGGACGCCCAGGATCGGCGGGTTCGAGCCTTCGACCGAACCACCCGAACTCGACTTGAGCTCACCCAGGTCGGATCGCCCCGGACCGACGAGGTGCGCCGTCCAGGTGCAATGGGACGACGCGTCGCCGGTACAGCCGGTCTGGGCCATCCGATCCCGGATCGCTGCGTAGACGGTCTTTCGAGAAGTGGTCCCGGGTCCGTCATCGATCCAGGCGTCGGCGATGACCTTGGTCCCGGCCAGGGCCGCCAGGTCGGCATCGTTCTGGCCATCGCGGCGTTGGAGGAAGGCCATGCCGCCGTCAACCACCAGCCCGGCGAGCAAGGCGATCGCGACGATCGCCATGGCGAAGATGACGACGATCTGACCGTCGGCTCGGGAGGCCCGTGCCTCGGTCATTGGTTGACCGTCACCTGGCTGTAGCCCTCGATGATCACCCCGTTGAGAAGCTGGCCGAAGATGGGGGTCAGGATCTGGAACTTGGCCTTTACCTCGACGGCCAGGAGATCGTTGGTCCGGCAGCCTCCGGTCGCCCCGACCCAGGTGTTCTGGGTCGTCAGATAGCGGGTGCAGCTGGCGGTGGCGGTCGCCCCGGGGACCGCCGCCAGCCGGTTCTTGGTCTCCGCCTCGACGCACGTCTCGCGGTTCGCTTTGCACGTCTCTGCCCAGGCTCCCACTGAGCCGAAGCGGGCGCCCTCACGGGCAGCCTGATTGAGGGCGTTGGCCGAGTACACGAATCGGCCGATGTCGATCAACCCGAACAGGAGCAGCAGGAAGACCGGGAAGACCAGGGCGAATTCGACCAGCGACTGCCCATCGGCGCGCCGGACGCGGGGACGCTGGGGCACTAGTCGTCGACCGTCTCATGGATGGTCGGGGACGCGCACTCGAACGGGTCGGCGGGCCGTTGCGAGGCGACGTCCGGGTTGCCCCGGCCATTCGTGGTCAGCGGCGTGTCGAAGCCGGCCGCAGTCCAGGCCTTGCGAGCGTCGGACATGCTCCGAACATCACCGTTCTCGTCTTCGACCAGGTTCGGCACGACGAGATCCTGGCCCTTGCACGTCTTGACGGTCACCGTGACGCTGTCGCGTTGCTCGGGAGTCTCCCTGCTATCGGCGGTCAGCGTGTTCGTCGACGTTCCCGTCTTTCGGAGGGTCTCGGAGTAGAAGCACTCCCAGGTGTCGCCTGGATCGAGGGTCGGATCGGGTTTGGGGCAGTCGCGGTCGAAGCGAAGCTGACCCGCCGAGTCGGCGACCTGGAACCTCGTCGCCGGACTTCCACCGAAGTTGGTGACGGTCAGGTGGTACCAGACGGTGGGGTCGACCTCGGCGCTGTGCGCCACCGTCAGATCGTCGGTCCGATCGGATAGATGTCCATGGCGATACGGACTGACCGTCTTGCTCGCAACGAGCCGAGCGGGGCTGGCCAGGACGTCGATGATCGCGACATCGACGACCGGGGACAGGCCAGGGGAACTCACGGTGACCGTGTTGGTCAGGTTCTTCTGCGCCTTGTTCAGGGGGATCGGGTACGGGCACACATACGCCTGCCCGACGCCGAGCGTGCTGATATTGGGGCAGCCGCGCGGCGGCCACTTGGGCACGGCGTCGTCGACGATGGTGATCCCGGACAGGCTGGTCGCGCCGGTGTTGCGCACGGTGACCTGATACATCGCCGTCCACGGGAGCTGCAATTGGAGGTTCGATGGCAGCCCGGTCTTCGTGTCGACCGTGGGGGACCGGACGAAGCCACCGCCCTTTGCATCCGGATCGAAGACCTCCTTGGTCACGCTCAGGCCCGGAATGGGGTCGTAGGGCTGGTTGAGGACGGTCGCATCCGACTCGGCGTGGAGGATCAGCCGGTTCTCAAGGATGCTGCCCAGGATCGGGGTGATGAGCCGGAAGTCGTAGGACAAGCCGACCCGATAGGTGTCCCCATCCTTGCAGCCGCTCAGGGCGGCCCGGGCGGCCTTGGCGGAACCCGAGCTCAGGCAGCTCACGCTGGGGGTGAGCTCGTTGCCGGCGGCGTCCTTGAGGCCACCCGCCTCACTCCGTACGTGCCAGACCACATTCATCGGGTTGCCGCACTCGGCCTCGGTCCCACACTGCGGGTTGGTCGCTCCGAAGAGGGCGCCTTCCTTGCTTGCGTCGACGATCGCCACATAGGCGTAGAACAGCCGACCCAGGTCGACCGCTCCCGCGATGAGGAGCAGGAAGATCGGCAGGATCAGGGCGAGCTCAACGAGCGACTGGCCACGCGATCGACCGAGCAGCGGGGTGTGGCGGTGGGGGCGGCGCCACATCGGCGATGACATCTCGCTAGCGATCGTGGTGGCCCGGGAACCCGCGTAGGGAGCCCCGGCTAGGCGGACGCCATGGTCGCGGATTGACCTTACACGGCACCTTGCCAGGGTCTGGTGGGGTTGGGTGTAGCCAGTACTTCTGTGGCATGGCTGACGGCCGACCCGGCGACCATCGTGCAAGCCATGAACAAGCGCCTCATCGCCGGCGTCCTGTGGCTGTTCGCCGGCTGGTACCTGGGCAACATCGTGGCCTTCCAGCTCGGCCTGAGCGACCTGCTCGGACCGGTCCTCGGGATCGTCGCCGCTGTCTTCGTTGCCGGCGATCCGTTCGGGCTCATCTGGGACCGTGCCGCGGCTCGGTCGACCGCGGCTGCGTCCGATCAAGCTCCGAGCGGCACTGCCGCCACCGACTGACCGCGAGCCTTCAGATCTCGAGCGCCTGCTCCGCCGGCAGGATGACCGTGAACGAGGCGCCCCGTCCTGGCTCGATCGATTCGAGGACCAGGTCCCCATCCATCGAGCGGGCCAGCTCGCGCGAGACGTACAGCCCGAGTCCACTCCCGTCTTCGGCCGACTGATCGCCGACCCGACTGAAGCGCGAGAAGAGCGCCTCGCGGTCGGCCTCCTGGATCCCTGGGCCGTGATCGGCGATGGTCAGGCGCAGACGCTCGGCGGCCGGGTCGACCCGGATGCTGACCTCGACCGGCTGGCGGCCGCCGTACTTGACCGCGTTGTCGAGGAGCGCCCACAGGACCTGGTCGACCTGATCGCCGTCGGCCACGGCCAGCCAGCCGCCGGCCTGGTCGTCGAGGCTGAATCCGACACCTTCGACCCCGAGGGCCTCCCAGGCACGCCGGATGCGTGGTCCGAGGCCGAAGACGTCCGCCTCGGGCCGGAGCGTGCCCGCCTCGAGCCGGCTGACGGTCAGCAGCTGGCGGACCATCCGGCTCAACCGCTCGGCCTGCTCGGCGATGATGCCCAGGCGCCGATCGGGACGCTCGGCATCGAGTCGCTCGGCGTAGGCCCGGATGCTGGTCAGCGGCGTCTGGAGGTTGTGGCTGACCCCGCGCAGGAAGTCGTCCTTGGCCGCATCGAGCTCGATCAGGCGGGCGTTCTGAGCGCCGACCCGTTCGAACAGCTGGGCGTTCCGGACGGCGACCCCGATCTCACTGGCGAACAGCTCGAGCAGGTCCTGGTCGGCGCGCTCCCAGCCGCGGGTGGCAGGGAGATGCCCGATGAGCACCCCCAGGCGTTCGTCACCGGCCCGCAGCGATGCCCGGATCGGCAGCGGCTCACCGGGGATCCGCTCCTCGACCGGGATCGTGAGCGGGTCGACCAGCAGGATCCGGGCATCGGTCATCCCGAAGGCGGTCCGGGCGTCCTCGCCGGCTCGTCCGATCAGCCAGGCCACTCCGTCCCGGGGTGACGCAGCGACCAGCGCAGCCAGGATCCGTCCGAGCTCGCGGTTGCGTCGCTCGAGCTCGGCCGCCAGCCGGTTGTGGGATTCGGCCAGGCGGGCCAGCTCGTCGTCGCCGCTGACCGTGATCGGCGTGCTCAGGTCGCCGGTCGAGACCCGATCGACGGCCGACGCGATGGCCCGCAGGGGCGCCGTCAGGTCGGACGCCAGGGCGAACGCGACGAGGACCGCCACGAGGGCGGCCAGCGCGATGATCAGGAGGAGCACCCGGGGCACGGTCGAGTCCGGGTCGGGCAGGAAGTCGCTGGGCGGCGATCACGACCAGCCCGAACGACGCCAGGGGCAGGACGGCAGCGGCGACCAGGGCGATGGTCAGGCGGCTCCGGAACGAGATCCCCGAGTCGAGCCGTTCGACCTCCGCGCCGCCGGTCAGGATCGGCGGCCAGACCTCGGGGTCTGCGTCGCCCTCGGCCGGGGCGTCGGCCGGGGCGTCGTGCGAGGCTTCGGCCGCCCTGGCGACCTCGTCGTCAAAGTCAGGCTGGGAGGCGTCAGGCGTGACAGCGGCATCGGTCCCGGGCGCTGGGTCCGTTGGCGCCGCGGTCTCGTCCGCGGCCGGGAGCGGAGCGTCCACGGGTCAGGGCACCGCGTCGGCCGGACGATCCCGGGCCCACTCGTCGCCATCCTCGGGCTGGTCGATCGCCACCAGCCGGTAGCCGACCCCGCGGACCGTCAGCAGATGGGCGGGGTGGTTCGGGTCCGGCTCTAGCTTGGTCCGCAGCCGGCGCATGGTGACCCAGACGTACGACGGATCGGCATCCTCGGTCTCGGCCCAGCCCCGGGCCAGGAGCATCTCTGTGGTCACGACGTGACCGAGATTGGCCACCAGGGCGTACAGCAAGCGCGATTCCGTCGGGGTCAGCTGGACCGGCTCACCGGACACGATCGCCTGGCGACGATGGAGCTCGAGGACCACCTGCGGGCCGAGGACCAGGCTCCTTCGCGGGACCCGATCGCCCAGTCGCTTGAGGACCCGGTTGACCCGTGCCCGCAGTTCCGGGTAGTGATACGGCTTGGTGATGTAGTCCTCGGCGATCTCATCGAGGACGTCGGCCTTGCTGTCGCCGGCATCGATGGCCGACAGGACGATGATCGGTAGATCCGCGCGGGCCTTGATCTCGCGGGCCAGCGACAGGCCGTCAAGGCGGGGCATCATCATGTCGATGATCAGCAGGTCCGGCCAGCCCGTGGCCAGGCGCTTGAGGGCTTCGCGGCCGTCGCGCGCGGTCGCGACGTCGAAGCCGTCCGCGGTCAGCCGTTCGCTCAGCACGACCAGGAGGTTGGGGTCGTCGTCGACTAGCAGGATGCGGGGCGAGATCGACCCATGCGGTCCGGTCGGATCGTTGCTCAGCATCGGTCGAGTATAGGCAGTGCCGATGGCCGGCCCGTGAGCGCGATCAGGGTGCCTTCGGGTCGACGAACCGGCAGCGAGCCCGGACCGGACAGCGGCCGCACTCCGGGTTCCGAGCGTGGCAGATCTTGCGACCGTGGGTGATCAGGTTGACGTGCGCCTCGTACATCTGGTCCGGTTCGAGCAATGCCAGGTAGACCTCGTGGGCGTCGTCGGCGCTCACCTTCGGGCCGATCAAACCGATCCGGTGGCTCACTCGCTCGACATGTCGATCGACCGGCATCAGCGGGGTCCCGAAGCAGAACAGGAGCAGCACCGAGGCGGTCTTCCGACCGATCCCGCCGATCCGGGTCAGCCAATCGCGCGCTTCGAGGGCGGGCATGTCGCCCAGGAACTCGAGTGAGTGGTCTCCCCGCTCTTCGCGGATCGTCCGCAGCGCCGCCTGGATCCGGGGTGACTTCTGGACCGCCAGTCCACCCGGCCGGATGACCTCGATCAGTTCGGGCAGCGGCGCGGTCTCCACGGCCGACCAGTCCGGCGGAGCGGCATCGGACAGGCCAACCCCACCCCAACCGGCCGTGGCCCGGTGAGTCTCGATCGGACCGCCGCCAGGGTAGGCCTGGCGGAGGGCATCGAACGCGTGCTCGGCGTTCACGTCGGCTGTGTTCTGGGTCAGGATCGTCAGGATGAGTTCGCTGGTCGGGTCGAGCCGGCGTTGCCAGGTCGGCCGTCCGTACTCGGTCGCCAGACCGTCGAGGACGAACCCGACGAGTCCCGGCCTCGTCCGCCCCAGCCGTTTGGCCCAGGCCTTGAACGGGTCCGGCGCCCGGCGCTTCTTCGGTCGCGGCTTCGTGGGTCGTCGTCCGCTCGGTTTCGCTTCCCTGGTGATGGCCATCAGCGTCCCCGGCCGGCAGCGGCCACGGAGCGGGCCAGGCGTTCACCACAGGCGATCAGCGGAGCCGCCCCAGCGGCGATGGCGTCCTCGAGGGCGATCGGCTCCAGGTGGACCGCCACGACCTCGGCTCCGAGTCCGGCCAGCGCGGCGATCCCTTCGGGTTCGACGCCGCCACCGACAGCGATGCAGCGGACCCCGGCTGCCTGGGCCCGCCGGGCGACACCGAGGGCGGTCTTGCCGAACGCGGTCTGGGCGTCGATCCGGCCCTCACCGGTGATGACGATGTCGGCTCTGGCGAGCTTGGTGTCGAGGCCGGTCTCTTCAGCCACGAGGTCGACCCCCGGCAGCAGCTCCAATGAGCCGAACCGGTCGCGCAGGCAGAGCAGCCCGAAACCGACACCACCGGCGGCGCCGGCGCCCGGCGTGTCGCGCTCACGCCGTTCGGTCGCGGCCTCGAGTCGATCGGCCCAGCCGGCAAGTCGCCCGTCGAGATCGATGACCTGGGCCGGAGTCGCGCCCTTCTGCGGGCCATAGGTCGCGGCAGCCCCGCTCGGACCGAGGAGCGGGTTGGTCACATCGCAGGCGATCCGGAGCGACGTCTCGGCAAGACGTCGATCGAGCCCGGCCAGGTCGATGGACTCGTCGCCGTCGCGTCTCGCCGTGGCGCCGAGCGCTCGCAGGATGCCGGCACCGCCGTCGGTCGTGGCACTGCCGCCGATCCCCAGTACGAGAGTGCGCACGCCCCCATCGAGGGCCGCCCGGATGACCTCGCCGGTCCCGGTCGTCGACGCCTCGACGGGGTCTCGTTCGGCCGCGGTCAAGCGCGACAGACCGGACGCCTCGGCCAGCTCGATCACACCGCGCTCGCCAGCGCTTGATCGCAACCAACTCGCCGTGATCGGCCGGCCGATCGGATCGTGGACGACGGCCTCGAGCCACTCCCAGCCACCGGCCAGGGCGATCGCCGTGATCGTCCCCTCGCCACCGTCTGCCAGCGGGGCGTGGACCAGCTCGTCGGCCGGCCGGATGTGCGACCACCCCCGGCTCAGCGCCAGGGCGACCTCGACCGACGACAGCGAGCCCTTGAACGAATCCGGAGCGAAGACAACGACCAGGGGCCGATCCGCTCTGCCCGGATCGGTCACCGGAGGTCCTTCCAGAAGAAGGTCGCCGACGACAGGGTGCCGTCGGTGAGCATGGCGTAGTCGGGGACGGTCCCGAACGGTTGCCAGCCCTGCGATCGGTAGAGCGACTCGGCCGCGCTGCCGGTCTCCGTGTCGAGGATGAGCAGCCAGCGACCCTCGGTCCGGGCCGCCGCCTCGGCTGCCGCCATCAGCGCGGTCCCGAGCCCGCGTCGTCGGGCCGACCGATGGACGATGACCTTGCCGATCTCGGCCCGATGGGGCGAGTTCGGGTTGCGTGACCGGAAGAGCAGGACCGAGCCGACGACGCGGTCGTCATCGAAGGCCACGAACGGGGTGATCGTCCCGTCGGCGACCGCGGCGATCGCGTTCGGACCACCACTCCGCGGCAAGGCCCGCGTCCAGACCGGCCAGGAAGTTGACCGAGGCGCCCCCTTCGACGGCATCGACGAGGAGGGCCGCCAGACCCGGGATGGCCTCTCGATAGCCGGCCTCGGACAGTGCCCTGATCGCGACCGGGAGCGAGCCGGCCATCAGCGCGAGGATGGGTCCAGGCCGCCTCCGCCAGCGGCGGATCGACGCTCGACGTACTCGGGGATCCGGATCATCGGTGGGCGCTCGTGGTCGGCCAGCTCGATGACCTCGAGGCCCAGCCGGCCGCGGCCGGAGCGAGGCAGCTTCATCGTCGAACCGAGCTCCGCGAACAGGCGGGCCTTGCGTCGCTCTTCGAGCCGCTTCATCACCGCCTGGAGGATGACGAACGACATCCGTGAGAGGCCCTCGAGCTCCTGGTTGCGGTGGACCCGCCGCTCGAGGTCGACCTGGCCGAGCCCCTCGATGCCGACCCGCTCGGCGATGTCGATGAGGTGGCCGATCTCGACCGCGTAGCCGGTGAAGAACGGGATCGTCTCGAGGAGCGACCGCCGCCCGGCGTACTCCCCGGCGAGCGGCTGGATGAAGCCCGATAGCTCGGGGTAGAACAGGTTGATGAGCGGTCGCGCCACGAGCTCGGTGACCCGGCCGCCGCCGCCTTCCTTGAGGATGCCCTCCTCGACGATCGGCCGCTGGTAGTAGCCCTTGACGTACTGCAGGCGTGGCTCGGCGAGAAGTGGGCCGAGCGTCCCGTAGACCATCCTCGGATGCCAGTTCCGGACGTCCGTGTCGGCCCACACGACGATATCGCCGGTCGTCTCGTGGAGCGACTTCCAGAGCGCCTCGCCCTTCCCGACGAACGATCCGTAGCGGGGCAGGACGGCGGGATGCTCGACGACCCGGGCACCTTCCGCCGCGGCGATCTCCCGGGTCCGGTCGGTCGAGGCCGAAATCGATGACCAGGATCTCGTCGAGGAGCGGGACCCGGCCCATCATCTCGCGGATCGCCCGCCGGACGATCGGCCCGATCGTCTCCTCCTCGTTGAGGGTCGGCAGGACGAGGCTGACCGTGACGCCCTGGGCCTCCTTGAGGTTGGCCAGGCGGCGCAGGTCGGCGAACTCGGCGTGGTGGAAGTTCGACTCGCCGAACCAGCGTTCGACCCGGGCGGGGATGGCCCGGGCCTCTTCCGCGGCACGGTCGGCGGCGGCAAGGGTCTCGGCCTTCTCGGCCAGCTGCTCGAAGGTGCCGCGGTTGATCGGCTCGCGGGTCTTGACCACGACGACGGTCGGCTTGGCCCGCGTCGCGATTGCCTCGGGGATGGCCCCGAACAGCGAGGCGTCGCCACCGCCGGGCGTCGCCGACGCGCCCATGACCACCAGATCCGCTCGTTCAGCTTCGCGCAGGATGGCGTTGCGGACGTTGCTGGCCTCGCGCACGAGCGGCTCCGCGCGCCCCTTGATGTGGGTCTTGATGAACGCGGCCAGGGCGCGCTCCGCCTGGGCTCGGACGGCCAGGGTGATCCCCGGCGGGACCAGGTGCAGGACGATGACCTCGGCGCCGTTCGCTCGACCGAGAGCATCGGCGAACGTCAAGGCCAGCTCGGCATGGGGACCGCCCCGGACCGGGACGAGGATCCGTTTGACCTGGGGCGTGCCGCGCTGCTTGACGACCACGATGTCGCAGGGCGACTCACGGACGACGGCATCGATGGTCGGGCTGAACACGGTCGGCCCGGTCTCGGAGGTGCGTGCTCGCCGGCGCCCCTTGGCCGGCCGGTCGGCGCCCGTCGGGGCCGTGTCCGCGCCCGGACCAGGAAGCGATTGCTTGCCGCCCCAGCCGAAGATGATCAGGTCGGCTTCCTGCTCGGCGGCTGCCTCGACGATGCCCTCGGCTGCCCGGCGACCGATCCGGACGAGGGGATGGATGGCCGTCCCTGGCGGTGCATAGTCGAGGACGCGCTGGAGCAGGCGGCGAGCGTGGCGAGCGCGGGTGGCGCCCTCGGACAGGGGCATCCCCTCGGGGACCTCGACGATGCCAAGGACGTCCAGCGCACCGGAATGCGGATCGAGCAGGCCCGCGCCGATCTTGATCAGCTCCTCGGCAGTACCCGGGTTGGCGACCGGGATGAGGATCCGGGCGGGTAGCGGGGCGCGACTCATCGGCCGACCCGCTCCGCTGCCGAGGCGGTCCAGCGCTCGACGAGGTATGGCTTGAGCAGCTCGTACTCGCGGGCCTGGCGCTCGACCCGCTCCTCGGCCTGATCGGTGGTCACCTTGCGGTTCTCGATGACGAAGCTGCCGACCCGTCCGAAGTAGATCGGGACGAGCGCGGCGACGTAGCGCTCGATATCGTCGGGGGCCCTGGCCGCGGTCACGATCAGGTCGTACACGACCCGCGCCCACAGGTCATCGGGGAAGTGGAAGGCGGCCAGTGCGTCGGCCATCCGCTCGGTCGACATCGCCGGTCCGGCGTCGGCTTCACCGGCCCGTTCGGCGGTCTCGGCCAGGGCGCCCGCCTCGGCGGCCAGCTCCATGACCGTGGCCAGGGTGGCCGGCGTGAGCATCTCGGCCCAGGTCGGGGCGAGGGCCAGCGAGCCGCTGTGGAACTCGGTCAGGAGGCGGATCGTGTTGACCTCGAGGGGCGGTGGGTCGGCGTAGCGCTCGAAGCCGTAGGCCGGTACGTCATGCGAACCGTGGATGGCCAGCCAGCGGTCGGCGTTGGCGACGGCCAGCCGGAGGATCGTCCCGACGACCTGGCGGAACATCGGCCCGAGATCCGAGCCGGGATCCTTGGGGTCGTGGACCTTGGCCCCCAGACGGGCCTGGCAGACGGCGAACCCGCCGGTCAGGGCCGAGGTGGTCATCCAGATATCGATCCCGAACTTGGAGATGTCGGGACTCCAATCGCCCAGCGAGAGGTAGTGCCGGACGAGGTCTCCGGACACCCCGAAGTCACCGCCGATGGGCTGTCGGATGCGGTGTCCGTAGAGCGCCCGGGTGAGCGGGTAGGTGACCGTATTGGTGATCGTCCCGTCGTACTTGTAGCGGCTGTAGAGCGGTGCGACATAGTCGTAGCCGCCCTTGAGGATGGGTCCGGCCAGAAGCTCGATCCACTCGGGCACGATCGAGCGCAGGTCCGAGTCGACCACGACCAGGGCCTTGACCTCGAGGGCCGCGGCCATCTCGAAGATCGTCCGCAACGCAGCGCCTTTGCCACCGACCCCATCGACCTCGGGATAGGTCAGGGCGACCCGTTCGAGTCGGTTCGTCGGACGGACCAGGAGGATCCGCTCCACGTAATCCGGCGGCTCCGTCTCGGCGACGACGCGCTGGGTCCCATCGGGCGATCCGGCGTCGGCGTTGACCAGGACCGGACGCAGGTCGGGGAAGTACTGGACGAGGCCGGCCTGGGCGGCCCGGACGACGTGGCCGATCGTGGCGGCGTTCCGAAAGCTGGGGATGCCGACCATGATGTCGGCACGACCGAGGCGGTCGATCTGGTCTCGGATCGCCGGGGTCAGGACGGTCTCGGGCACCGGTCCACCGTACCACCGGGCGCCGGCCGGTGTCCGCGCCGGGTCGCGTCGATCAGCGCTGGGGGATGTTAACGGTGGCCCAGCCGGGGTTCTTCTGACCGGGCAGGTAGCGCCCGTTGGCGGCCTTGTAGGCCATCGTCCGGAAACCGATGCTGCGCCATGTCCCGACCCAGGCATCGATCGGCGGACGGACGAAGGCGGTCCGCCGGACGAGATCCGATTCGAGCAGGACCCCCTCCAGGATGCGCTTGCGTTCAAGCAGCGGGGCATCGAGGATCGGCTGGTCGTCGACCGCCAGGAGATCGACCGCCACGAAGGCCAGCGGGCCGCCGGCCTTGGCAATCGCCCGCGTGTCGGCGAGCTCCTGGCGGCGGCGTTGCCCGGACGAGCCGAGGAACAGCTGGGCGGTCATCTCACCGACCGACGGGGCGTGCGGACCGCTCAGCCGGAGTCCTTCCGTCTGACGGGTGGCCTGCGAGGTCAGATAGCCGTCGAGGACCAGGCTGGACGCCCGGGCGGCGGCCACGATCTCCGGGCTGAGGCCCGCTTCGTCGACGATCGGGGTGCCGTGCTCGTCGGTGATGTCCACGGTCGGGGTCTCGCCGAGGACGACCCGGACGAGCACCCGGTCGCCGTCCCAATGCGGTTCGATGATCGGGTCGACGACCTTCTTGGCGTTACCGCCGCCGAACAGCTGGGGGCTCCACGCGCCAGATGGTTCCATCGCTCGAAGCCTACACCGGAGGCCCTATCATCCCCAGCGTGATCCGCCCGGCCGGCCCGGTCCGATGAACCCCGCGGCGCGCCTCGCGGCGCTGACCCCGAGCGGACGTGCCCGGGTCCCCGTCAGCTGGTCGCTCTACGACCTGGCCAACACCGTCTTCAGCTACGCCATCGTGTCGACCGCGATCGGTCTGTGGCTGACCGACGGCGCTCGCTACGGCCAGGGTCCGGGACAGCTGATCCAGGGCATCGCGATCGCCGTCTCGGTCGGGTTCAACGCCCTCATCTCGCCGTTCCTCGGGGCGATCTCGGATCGCGGTGGTCGGCGCCTGCCGTTCCTGCTGTTCTTCACGGTCCTGGCCATCGTGCCCTCGGCGGTCATCGGCCCGAGCCCGGCCCTGGTCGGGGCGATCCTGTTCACGATCGCCAACTTCGGCTACCAGTCCGCCCTCATCTACTACGACGCGACGCTGGCTGAAGTCAGCTACCCGGCGACCCGCGGCCGACTGTCCGGGATCGGGGTCGGCATCGGATACGTGGGGACGCTCCTGACGGCGGTGGTCCTGCTGGGCCTGGGCATCACCGAGTCGCCCGACCCGATCTTCCTCATCGCCGGGATCCTGTTCGCCGTCTTCGCCGTCCCGATCTTCCTGTTCGTCAAGGAGCCACCGGCGCCAGCCGGCAGCGAACGGGTGACCCTCGATGACATCAGGGGTTCGTTCCGGCAGGTGGCGATCACCGTCGGCCACGCCCGGCAGGTCCCCGGCCTGCTGCGCTTCCTGGTCGGGCGGCTGTTCTACTCGGATGCCGTCAACACCCTGATCGTCGTGATGAGTGTGGTGGCAGTCCGGGGGATGGGTCTGACCCAGGGCCAGTTCCTGTACATCTCGCTGCTGCTGGTGGTCGTGGCCATCGCGGCCAGCTTCGGCTGGGGCCGGCTGGTCGACCGCTACGGGCCGAAGAAGACGCTCGTGGCAGTCCTCGCGTCGTGGGTCGTCGGGTTGATCCTGGGGGTCGCCGCCCTGGCCCTGCCGTCGACCACGACGGGCACGGCCATCTTCATCCTGGCCGGCGCGATCGTCGGCTCCGGGCTGGGCGGGGTCCAGGTCGCCGACCGGGTGTTCATGATCCGGCTCTCGCCCCCGGACCGTCTGGGCGAGTTCTTCGGCTTGTATGGGCTGGTCGGCAAGGGTTCGCAGGTCATCGGTCAGCTGCTGTACGGCCTGATCGTCTTCTTCCTGGTCGACACCCTGGGCAACGGCGCTTATCAGTTGGCCATCCTGAGCCTGCTGGTGACGATGATCATCGGGTTGTGGCTGGTCTGGCCAGTGAGCGATCGCTGGACCGGCTCGGGTGAGCTGGACGGCGACGGCGAGCACCCGCGACCGATCGTCCCGCCGGAGCGACTGACCCCGGCCAACGCCCCGCTGGACCCACGTGTCTAGCGCACCGGACTCTCGCTCAGGGAAGGGGGGTCAGGCCAGGTCGGGATAGCCGTCCGGGTGTCGCTGTCGCCAGGTCCAGGCGGAGCCGATCATCTCGTCCAGTGAGCCGCGGCGAGGCTCCCAGCCGAGCACCTCGCGGGCCCGACCGTTGGCCGCGACCAGGATCGGCGGATCGCCCGCTCGGCGTGCTCCGAGCTCGGCCGCGATCGGCCGCCCGACGACCCGCTCAGCCGACGCGATCACCTCGCGCACGCTGAACCCGGTCGAGCTGCCGAGGTTGAGGGCGAGCGCCCGGCCGCGGGCTCGATCGCCGGGTGCTTCTGGATCGTCTGTCCGGGCATCCTCGTCGGCAGTCGCCTCGAGGGCGGCGAGATGAGCGTCGGCCAGGTCCTGGACGTGGATGTAGTCGCGGACGTTGGTCCCGTCGGGCGTCGGATAGTCGGTCCCGAAGACGGTCACCGGCCGGCCCCGCTCGGCGGCCGCCAGGACGTTCGGGATGAGGTGGGTCTCTGGATCGTGGCGCTCGCCATTGCGCTCCGAGGCGCCGGCCACATTGAAGTAGCGCAGGGCGACACTGCGCAGCCCATAGGCCTCGCCGTACCAGCGCAGCGCCCCTTCGAAGGTCCGTTTGGTCTCGCCGTACGGGTTGATCGGGACGAGCGGGGCGTCCTCCGGGATGGGGCTGATCGTCGGGCTGCCGTAGACGGCCGCGGTCGAGGAGAAGACGACCCGCCGGACGCCGGCAGTCCGAGCCGCTTCGAGCAGGGTCACCCCGCCGGCGACGTTGTCGCGGTAGTACTTGGCCGGGTCCGCGATCGACTCGCCGACGAGCGAGCGCGCCGCGCAATGGAGGATCGCTTCGATCCCCCCGCGTTCGAGGAGGGTGGTGACCGTCGGGCCATCGGCGTACGACCCGTGGACGAGCTCGGTACCGTCGACGGCGGCTCGGTGACCCGTCGACAGGTCATCGAGGACGGTGACGCGATGACCCGCCTCGGTCAGCCGTTCGACGCTGACCGAGCCGACGTAGCCGGCCCCGCCCGTGACCAGGACCCTCATCATGCCCTCCGTACCGCTGCCTCGGCCAGCCTATCCGTCCTCGGCGAGCCGCGCCTGGGCGAGCAGGAGCAGGGTGGCCCGATCGTTCAGCGTCGGATCGTCGACGACGGCATCGAGCAAGCGGTCGAGGACTCGCCCGAGCCGAGGACCAGGGGCTGCGCCGAGCTCGGCGATCAGATCGTCGCCGTCTACGGCCAGGTCTTTGCGGTGGAGGGCGACCTCGGCGGCAAGCTGTCGTGCCACCCGCCGGCGCAGCTCGTCGAGACCTCCGGCGTCGGGTGCCAGCCCGCTCCCGATGTTGTCCGCTCGGCGCAGTTCGAACAGCTCCTCGATGGCGGTGGGACCGATCTTGGCGATGAACCGACGGACCGCGGGATCGCCCCACGACGTTTCGTAGGCGAACATGTGCTGCCCCACGAGGCGAGTGACCCGCTCCGTCGCGGCACGCGGCACGCGCAACCGATCGAGCAGGGCTGCAGCCAGCTCCGCTCCGACGGCGTCGTGGCCGATGAACCGTCCGTCAGCGAAGGTCGACGGCTTTCCGATGTCGTGCACGAGCGCCGCCAGCCGGACGACCGGGCGGTCGGACGGCGCCGCGTCGACCGCACGGAGGGTGTGATCCCACAGGTCCTCACCTGGGACCTTGTTCTGCGGGATCCCGCGCTGGGAGGCAAGTTCCGGAGAGATCCCTGCCAGCAGGCCCGTGCTCTCGAGCGGCCGGAGTCCGACCGATGGGACCGGGGCGGCCAGGAGCTTCTCCAGCTCGGCGGCGATCCGCTCGCCCGACAGGTGGCGCACGAGGTCCGACCTTGCGGCGATCCCGGCGAGGGTGGCCGGGTCGATCGAGAACCCGAGGACCGCCGACAGGCGCACCGCCCGGACCATCCGGAGAGCGTCCTCGCCGAAGCGGGCCTCGGGATCGCCCACCGCTCGGAGGACCCGGTCGCGCAGATCCCGCCGCCCGTCGTGCGGGTCGAGGAGGCTCGGCTCCTGGCCCGGCGGGCCGCCCCATGCCATCGCGTTGACCGTGAAATCGCGACGGGCGAGATCCGCCTCGATGTCATCCCCGAACTCGACCCGATGGGGCCGTCGGAAGTCGGCGTACTGATGGTCGGACCGAAAGGTCGTGATCTCGAATGGCCGGTCGAGGTGGCGAACGCTGACGGTCCCGAACTTGTTCTCGTAGACGGCGCCCGGGAACAGCTCGACGATCCGCTCCGGCCGGGCGTCGGTCGCGAGGTCCCAGTCGCTCACGCCACGGCCGAGGATCCGATCGCGCAGCGACCCGCCGACGAGATACCCGGCATGGCCACCCGCCGCGAGGATCGCAAGGACGTCCAGAACCTCGCCCGGGATCGGTCCGAAGATCGAGCCCAACCGCTCGTCGTTCGTCAGTTCCGCCCCAGGAAGAGGTAGTCCCGCCATGCCTCGTTCCTCGCGTCGATGAGGTACGGGGTGAACAGCGAGTAGACGTCGCTGCGCGGTTCGAATGGCTGCCGGATGAGCCGGATGCGAGCCTCCTCGAGGAGCTTGCCGCCCTTGCGGTGGTTACAGGCCTTGCACGCCGCTACGAGATTCTCCCAGGTGTGACCGCCGCCGCGATGGCGGGGGACGACATGGTCGAGGGTGAGGTCGTTCGATTGGCGCCCGCAGTACTGGCAGCGGTGATCGTCGCGGGCGAAGATCTCGCGCCGGGTGAGCTTGACCCGCGGTCGCGGGCGACGGACCTGGTGCTGGATGCGGATGACCGACGGGGCGCGGAATTCCATCCGCGGCGTCCGGATCATCTGATGGTCGTACTCGACGACCTCGGCCTTCTCGCCGAACAGCAGGCGGAAGGCGCGCGGCAGATTGCAGACGTTGAGCGGCTCGTAATTCTGGTTCAGGACGAGAACGACACCGTCCATGGTCAGGCGAGGATAGCAGGAGCGCAGCACGTGGCCGTGCAGCTCTCAAGCCAGCCCGGTGGACCCCCCGGTGGACGGGTCCCAACCGCCTGCGCGACCGACATCGCTGGCCAGCGGCCGACCCAGGGCCGAGGCGACGAACCGGGCCGCTTCGAGCAGCCGACCGAGCTGGACGCCGTGCTGCCAGCCTTCCGTGTCGAGCAGGTAGACAAGGTCTTCGGTGGCCAGGTTACCCGCTGCTCCCGGCGAATACGGGCAACCGCCGATGCCGCCGGTCGAGCCGTCGAAACAGCGGATCCCGGCGGCCAAGCCAGCCGAGACGTTGGCCAGGGCGGTCCCCCGGGTATCGTGGAAGTGGTAGGCCAGTCGGTCCAGATGAAGGCCGGCCTCGACCGCCCGACCGGTCAGCTCGGTCACCTGGGCGGGCACCGCGACCCCGATGGTGTCGCCGAAGCAGACCTCGTCCGCTCCCAGCTCGAACAGCTCGACGGCGAGCTCGAGCGAGCGGGCAAGGTCGACCCGCCCGGTGTACGGGCAGCCGAACACGGTCGAGACGTGCGCCCGGCGCCACCAGCCGAGATCGCCCGCCCGCTCGAGCACCGGCGCGAACGCATCGAGCGAGTCGGCCACGGTCATCCCCTGGTTGTGCTCGTTGAAGGCGTCGGTCGTCGCAGTGACCACGGTCAGCGCCTCGGCACCTGCGGCCTCGGCCCGGGCCAGACCGCGCAGGTTCGCCACCCAGACCGGATAGCGCACGCCGGTCACGTCGGACAGCGCCGGCAGCATCTCGTCCGCGTCGGCCAGTTGCGGGATCGTCCGGGAGTGGACGAAGCTGGTCGCCTCGATCTCGCGCAGCCCGGCGGCGACGAGCAGCTCGACGAAGCGGACCTTGGCCTCGGTCGGAACCTCGGCGGCTTCGTTCTGGAGTCCGTCGCGCGGCCCGACCTCATAGATCCGGACGTGCCGGTCTATCTCGATCGCCGAGCTCTCGGTCATCGGATCGCCATCAGCCCTGCTGCGGCCCTGGCCCGGCCGCGATCTCGACCTCGGCGATCCGGACCTCGATCGTGGCGATGTCCTCGCAGGCAGCCCGGTAGTCCTCGCCCCCGAGTGGTGCGGCAGCCCGTCGACGGCGTGCTTCGGCGTGCAGCACGAGCAACTCATCGCGGGTGGCCGGCAGGGTCTTGGTCACGCGGGTCCTCCTTCGTTGGCGATGAGGGTAACGCGCGTGGGTGCGTCGGTCACGGTCGGAGGAGGGGATCAGTCATCCGCGTCGGGGGCCCAGGCCGGGGGCCGCTTCTCGATGAAGGCGCGCAAGCCCTCCTGGCCCTCGGTGGTCTGGCGTTGCCGGGCGATGACTCGGGCGGTATGCCACTTCGATGAGCCGTGGGGCAGCCCGCGGACCTCGCGGACGATCGTCTTGGCTGCTCGGGCGGCGGTCGGGCCGGACGCCAGGAGGTCGGCGATCGCAGTCTCGACCGCCGCGTCGAGCGCCATCTCACCCTCGACGATCTCGTGGACGAGGCCGATCCGGAACGCTCGGACGGCGTCGAACCGGCGGCCACCCGGGAAGAGCGCCCGTGCGTTGGTCTCCCCGATCTTGGCGATGACGAACGGCGCGATGATCGCCGGCAGGATGCCGACCCGCGTCTCGGTGAAGCCGAATCTGGTCCCGCTCTCGGCGATCACGAGGTCGCTCACGGCGCACAGGCCCATCCCGCCGCCGAGGGCTGAGCCGTGGACCCGTGCGATCAGCGGCGCCGGGCAGCTGTCGATCGCCTCGAACATGTCGGCGGCGGCCATCGCGTCCTGCTCGTTGGCCTCGACGTCGAGGGCCATCGCGGCGCGCATCCAGGCGATATCGGCCCCGGAACAGAACGACGGCCCATCGCCGGCCAGGACGATCGCCCGGAGCGACGTCGCGTCCTCGCGACTCAGGGCGACGAAGGTCGAGCGCAGCTCCGCGATCAGACTCGCGTCGAGGGCGTTGTGGACCTCCGGTCGGTTGAGAGTGACGCGCGCGATGACCCCGTTCGGCCCGTCTCGCTCGAGGCGCAGGCGATCGGTCATCGAGGGACCGGATCGCCCACCGCGACCTCGTTGCCCACCGCGACCTCGTCGCCGACACGGATCGCGCCTTCGTGGACGACGTCGGCGAGGACACCGAAGTCCACGTACTTCGCTTCGCGCAGACCGCGGTAGGCGATGATCGTGCGGAGGGTGTCGAGATCGCGCTCCCCGGTGTCGGGGTGCTGGGTCGTGATCGCGCAGCGCGCGTCGGGCTTGGTCACGGTCAGGACCGCTTCGCCGATCGCGACCTGTCGACCGATCCAGGTGTCCTCCTCGTGCGGGTCCGCGGCGGCCAGCTCGATGAGCATCCGGAACCTGCGGGCGTCGACGGTCGCGGTCCCGACGTGGCTGGCCAGTGCTGCCAGTGACCCATCGGAGACGAGGCTGGTCGGGTTGCCCCGTCGGGTGCCGGCCGGTTGATCACAGCGGACGAGGGTGATCGGGCGATCGCAGAACGTGGAGAGCGCCTCGCCCCACGGCCCGACGACCACGTGGCCGACCCCGGACCGTCCGTGGATCGGCGTCTCGACGGCTTCGCCGAGGCGGACTTCGTCCTCGATGACCCTGCCATCCGGGAAGGTCAGCCGGAGGGTCGTCGCATCGGGGTCGGTGTGCGCCGCGATCTGGACCAGCTCGGGGACCACCAACCGGTCGACCAGACGGTTGGCGTCATCGGCCAGGAAGAACCGCCGATCCTCGACGACACCGAGCTCCGTGACGAAGATCTCGCCCGGGTGCTCCAGCCCGAGGCTGCGGACCGGTGCGATCGACAGTCGACTCACATGTGGCACATCGTGATGCTACCCGAGGCTCGGGTCGTGGTACCGACCGACCATTTGACGCTCGGGTCGTGGTGGCCCCAAGGATCTGCTGGCACTCGAGATCCTCGGTGCCCTCCGCGAGGAGATCGATCGCCGAGCCTAGTCGAGCGAACGCTCGGTCCCGGATCGAGCCTCGCCGGCGGCGCGGATCGACAGGATCACCCCGATGCCGAGCAGGACCAGCGCCGTAGCAAGCCAGGGCGCCAGGTCCGGACCGCCGCAGTCGGCACGGCAGCCAAGGCCGGCCGATGCGAATAGCAGCAGCCAGGTCGTCCCGAACCCGGTCAGGTACCCACCCACCGGCGCGCTACGGGCTGGTCGCAGCCCGAGCAACAAGATGGCGACGAGACCAAGTAGCCCTACGAGGGTGCCGCCGACGAGGACACCGAAACCTACGATCGCCCCCGTGGCCAGGCCGATCGCCCAGCGTCTTGTCGTCATCTGTCGCTTCCTTATGCTACTGTTCCGTAGCAAGTAATGCGCCGACAACGAGCTACTGTCAAGGTGCAAGTAATGACAGGCGAAACGAGCGCCGCCAGGGCCGAGGCGATCCGACTCGAACTGGCCGAGGCCTGGGGTTCGATGGGCGCCTCATGGGGGGTCGCTCCGGCCATCGCCCGGGTCCATGCCTACCTGATGGCCCGAGGCGAGCCGCTGACCGAGCGCGAGGTGCGCGAGGCGCTCGGTCTGTCCCACCGGGCGGCCAGCCTGGCCCTCGATTCGGCGGTCGGCTGGGGCGTCGTCGAGAAGGTCGCCGAGCCCCGGAGGGTCGGTCGGCGTGGCCCGGCCGGGACCGCCTATCTCGCCGTCGGCGACCACTTCGTGTGGTTCTCGCGGGTCATCGCCCATCGCAAGGCGCTCGAGGGCGATCCGATCGTGGCGGTCCTCGAGAAGACCCTGCGCGACGCCGAAGCGGCCGCAGCGAGCGCTCCCGACGACCCGGAACTGGCTCGACTCCGAGCCTGGTTGGGGACGTTCCTCGGGTTCGTGCGGACGTTCGATCGGGCCATCGGACTCGTCCCGGCGGTCGAGCCGGCCGAGCTCGAACGGTTGCTTGGCTTGCTGGCCAAGCTGCCCGACGAGACGCTGCTCCGCCTGATCCGGCTCCTGGCCGAGCTGCCGGACGCCGATGTCCTCTCGCTGATCAACGGCCTCAGCCGACTGTCGCCGACCGGGGCCCGTCGCGCGACCCGGCTGATGTCGGGCGTGGTCCGGACCGTCGGGCGCTAGGTCGTCCCTCGGAAACCGGCGCCCGTCGTGCGATAATCCGGCGCACGCGAGGCGATCCGAGCAGGCTCGAACGGGCGAGGACCCCGGGGCCGGCCGGCCGGCGGACCTCTGCGCAAGACCTGAGGATCCACTAGATCATGACTGTCGAGACCTCCACCTGGGTCACCAAGAAGGGCCTCGCCCAGATGCTCAAGGGCGGCGTCATCATGGATGTCGTCACGCCCGACCAGGCCAAGATCGCCGAGGACGCCGGCGCCGTCGCGGTGATGGCCCTTGAACGCGTCCCGAGCGACATCCGCGCGGCCGGTGGGGTCGCCCGGATGTCCGACCCGACGATGATCGTCGGGATCATGGAGGCGGTCTCCATCCCGGTCATGGCCAAGGCCCGGATCGGCCACTTCGTCGAGGCCCAGGTCCTCGAAGCGCTCGGGGTCGACTACATCGACGAGTCCGAGGTGCTGACCCCGGCCGATGAGTCCAACCACATCGACAAGCACGCCTTCAAGGTCCCCTTCGTGTGCGGCTCACGCAACCTCGGCGAGGCACTCCGCCGGATCAGCGAGGGCGCCGCGATGATGCGCACCAAGGGCGAGGCCGGGACCGGCAACATCGTCGAGGCGGTCCGCCACATCCGGACGGTCAACGCCGAGATCCGGCGGCTTCAGGGCATGCGCGAGGACGAACTGTTCGTTGCCGCCAAGGAGCTCCAGGCGCCCCTCGACCTGGTCCGCGCGGTCGCCGCCGATGGCAAGCTGCCGGTCGTCAACTTCGTCGCCGGTGGGATCGCAACGCCGTCCGATGCGGCCCTGGCCATGCAGCTCGGGGCCGAGGGCGTGTTCGTCGGGTCGGGCATCTTCAAGAGCGAGGATCCGGCCCGGATGGCCAACGCCATCGTCCAGGCCACGACCCACTTCGACAACCCTAAGGTCATCGCCGAGGTCAGCAAGGGCCTTGGCGCCGCGATGCGTGGGATCGCCATGGAGCAGATCCCCGAGGGGGAGCGGCTCGCCGTCCGGGGCTGGTAAGCGCAGGCCGATGGCCATGAGGATCGGCGTGCTTGCCGTTCAGGGTGCCTTCATCGAGCACGTCCGCGTCCTGCGCGGGATCGGCGTCGAGCCGGTCGAGGTCAGGCTGCCGGCCGACCTGAACGGCATCAGCGGGCTGATCCTGCCGGGTGGCGAGAGCACGACCATGCGCAAGCTCATCCATCGCTGGGGTCTGCGCGAGCCGATCCTGGACCTGGCCGCCTCGGGCGCACCGCTGTTCGGGACATGCGCGGGGATGATCCTGCTGGCCCGCGAGATCGCCGGTGGCGAGGAGCCCGTCTTCCCGCTCCTCGACGTTACCGTCGAACGGAACGCGTTCGGTCGCCAGCTCAATTCGTTCGAGGCGGACCTGTCGGTCCCGGTCCTGGGCGACGGTCCGGTCCACGGCGTCTTCATCCGGGCTCCGATCATCGAGCGGGTCGGGCCCGACGTGGACGTCCTGTCGCGACTCGACGACGATCGGATCGTGGCGGTCCGCGAACGGAACGTCGTCGCGACCGCGTTCCATCCTGAGCTGGCCGGCGAGGCCCGTTTCCATCGGTTGGTCGCGACGATGGCCGCCGAGCATGACGATCCCGGCGAGGGTTCGGGCCGACGTCCCCACCCGACCCGACGCACTGCCAGACCCGAGCGATGAGCGGCCGCTCGGGCAAGGTCCGGGTCGCCCGTCTGACCGACCTGGCCGCCTTGGGTGAGCTGTCGCGGCTGTGCCAACAGGAGGCCGCCGACACTCGCTCCCTGGGACTCCCGGTGAGTGGGCCGAGGATCGGCGTCTTCAGCCTGTTCCGACTCCCGCTGGGCGCCTTCCGGCCGCACGATCTGCTCTACGTCTACGAGGAGGAGGACGGGCTGTCCGGCCTCATCCGGGTCGAGCGGGAGACGCCGCGCGACGAGTGGACGATCGTCGAGCTCGATGCCATCGGCATGGGCGAGGCCGGCGACATCCGGTTCCGCCTGGTCCAGTACATCTTGCGCGACGGCTCGAAACGCGGCGCCATCCGCTTCCACGTCGCCTGCGCAGACGCGGCCGGCAACGTCGAGCTGTTCATGCAGGCCGGCTTCGCTCGATACGGCGAGGAGCTCCTCTTGTTCCGGCCACCCGGCGCCGAGCTGCCCGAGCCGTGGACCGACGAACAGGCCGCCGAGGGACTCATCCGGCCGGCCATCCCGACCGATGCGGTCGCTCTCGCCCGGCTGTACGCGGCCGTGACCCCGCGACCGGTCCAGCGTCTCGAGTCGTATCGCATCGGGGACTGGGAGCGGCAGGGCTCCAACTGGCGGCTGCCCCGCTCGAGCCTGGCCCCGATCCTGCGCTTCGCCGACGTCGAGGCGTTCGTCCGCGAAGCTCCCGCCGGCGGTCCGGACGGGACGCAGCTGGACGCGTTCCTGCAGGTCGGGGTGGCCAAGGAGGATCAGCCCCACTACCTCAAGATCCTGGCCCGACCCGAGGCGGACACGGCGCCGCTGGTGGAGTACGGTCTCGGGGTGATCTCGGCTCGGACACGGATCGGCGGCCGCCACGACCACGGCGTGATCGCGCCGGTACGGACCTACGAGGCACCGATCGATCGCCGCCTCGAGGATGCGGGCTTCGGGCTCGAGTCGACCGTCACCCTGCTCATGAAAGAGACCGTCGTACGGGTCGCTGAACCCGCCCTTGTCCCAGCCATCCGATGATGGATCCATCCTGCCCCACAGGGAGGAACCGTTGAGCCCTCAACCGATCGAGCGCGAAACGATGGACGACCTCGAGTTGCTTCTGGCGGCGCTCCCGCCGGAAGTCGTGGCCGCCGTCCATGCCCTGCCCGCCAAGGAGTCGCTCATCGAGGTCGTCCTCGACCTCGGACGACGACCCGAGGCCCGGTTCCCGGACAGTGAGGAGACCCTGCTCGACCGTGAGATCGACGAGTCCGACATCGCCTACGTGGTCGAGCACATCGGCACGTTCGGTGACGACAATCGGGCGGGCATCGAGCGGACCCTCCACCGGATCAGCGCCATCCGCAATCGGAGCGGCAAGATCGTCGGCCTGACCTGTCGCATCGGCCGGGCGGTCTACGGCACGATCGCGATCATCGACGACTTCGTCGAGACCGGGAAGTCGATCCTGATCATGGGCCGACCGGGCATCGGCAAGACGACGATGCTGCGCGAGGCCGCCCGGGTGCTGGCCGACGACATGGGCAAGCGGGTCGTGGTGGTGGACACCAGCAACGAGATCGCCGGCGACGGCGACATCCCCCACCCGGCCATCGGCAAGGCCCGCCGGATGCAGGTCCGCACCCCCTCCGCTCCAGCACGAGGTGATGATCGAGGCGGTCGAGAACCACATGCCCCAGGTCATCGTCATCGACGAGATCGGGACGGAGCTCGAGGCGATGGCCGCCCGGACGATCGCCGAGCGTGGCGTCCAGCTGATCGGCACGGCCCACGGCAACAACCTCGACAACCTGATGCTCAACCCGACCCTGTCCGACCTCATCGGCGGGATCCAGAGCGTGACCTTGGGCGACGAGGAAGCCCGCCGCCGCCGGACCCAGAAGAGCGTCCTCGAGCGGAAGGCGCCACCGACCTTCGATGTGATCATCGAGATCCAGGACCGCGAGCGGGTGATGGTCCACAGCGACGTGGCCGACACGGTCGACGCGATGCTCCGGGGCGACCCCGTCGCGCCCGAGCTGCGTTGGCGCGACGAGGAAGGCGTCCATCGCTCCCAGGCCCGGCCCCGGCCGTCGCCCCGCGAGCAGCTCGGCGCCGAGCGCTTCGCGGGACTCGTCGGGTCCGGTTCGCCTTGGCGGATGGAGCCAGGTTGGCGCGGCGACGGGCCCTACCGCGGCGGTGGCTATCGAGATGCCGGACCGGGCGGCGCCGGCTCGCCCGGTGGCCCCGGCTATCGCACCGGCTATCGGCCCGGGGCGAGCGGGGGCTGGCGTCAGACGCGGGGAGGATCCGCGCGGGAGACTGGCCCGCGCGGCCGGATAGTCGACCCCGGGGCTCCCGAGGGCGCCCTGGGGACGCTGCCCGGCGAGCGTTTCGCGGTCCCACCGACCGAGTCGCCCGTCCGCTCTCGTTCCAGCTCGCGGGTAGCCGACGCGCCGTTCGTCGTCGGCGAGATCGCCGATCGCGGTCCGCTGGAGCGGGGCGACGCCCCGGCACCCGAGCCGCGAGCGCGAGACGCCCGCGAGTTGCAGCGTCAGCAGGCGTGGCGGGAGCAAGCTGCCCGGGCCATCGTCGACCTCAAGGCCGACGAAGGCACCGGTCCGATCAATGCCGTCGATCTCGATCCAGAGCTTGACGACGACGAAGGGCCGACGGACCTCCAGGCGGCGGACGCCGTGGCTGGTTCGGGCGAGGCCGCGGCCGGTGACGACGCGCCGATCCTGCGGGTCGAGAGTGCCGGTTCCCTGCCGACCCTTCGGGTCTTGCCCCACGGAGTCAGCCGCAAGCGCCTGGAACAGGCCGTTCGCGAACTGCAGCTGCCGGTCGTCGTCGCTCGCGACGTCGACGAGGCGGACGTGGTCATGACCCTTCGCAGCGAATACCGCCAGAAGACGCCGATGCTCCGCGAGGCCGAGGACCGAGCGATGCCGATCTACGTCCTGAAGAGCAACACGATCCTCCAGATGGAGGCCAGCCTGACCTCGATCTTCTCGCTCGAGGTCGACCCCCGGGAGGCGGCCCTTCGGGAGACTGAGGAGGCGATCGATCTGGTCATGCGCCAGTCCGAGGCGGTCGAGCTGAGTCCCCAGAACGCCTACGTCCGTCGGCTCCAGCACCAGATGGCGGAACGGGCCAACCTGGTCTCCCGTTCACGCGGCCGCGAACCGTACCGCCGCGTCCGGCTGTACCCCGATCAGGCCCGCGCCGGCTGGCGTTGAGCTCGGGCGGGTCGGTCAGCGCAGCTCGTGGCGGAGGGCGGATCGGGCAGCCAGCAGCCCGCTCATCCCGTGGACCCCACCGCCTGGCGGTGTCGAGGACGAGCACAGATACAGACCGGCTCCGACCCGGTACGGGTCGAGCGACGGCCAGGGCCGGAAGATGAGCTGGCGGATGTCCTGGATCCCGCCATTGATGTCACCCCCGACGTAGTTCCCGTCGTGGGCCTCCATCTTGGCCGGAGAGTGGGTCGAGCGGGCCAGGATCCGGTCCCGGAAGCCCGGCGCGAAGCGCTCGACCTGGGCCTCGATCCGGTCGGTCATGTCGAAGGTCGACCCGGCTGGCACGTGGCAGTACGCCCAGGCCGTCGCCTTGCCGTCCGGCGCCCGGCTCGGATCCCACGGCGAGTACTGGACGAACAGGACATAGGGTCGGGCCGGGTGACGACCGCTGGCGACGTCGGCCTCGGCCGCCGCGATCTCGGGCAAGGTCCCGCCGAGGTGGACGGTCGCGGCCCGTCGCGGCCCTTCGGCGGCCCACGGCACCGGACCGTCCAGCGCCCAGTCGATCTTGAACACCCCCGAGCCGTACCGGAATCGTTCGGTGTGGCGCCTGGTCCGGCCCGATAGGGCGTCGCCGGCGATGGCTCCGAGCTGGCGCGGGGTGACATCGAACAGGACGGCCCGACTGGGTGGCAGGTCGGCCATCGACCCGATCCTGTGGCCGGTCACGACCTCGCCGCCGTGCGCGCGCAACTCGGCGACCAGGGCCTCGGCCACGGCGACGGACCCGCCCCGCGCCATCGGCCAGCCGACGGCATGAGCGAAGGTGGCCAGCACGAGCCCGAACGATGCGCCCAGGGGCCGGTCCAGGCGAAGCATCGAGTGGGCAGCGACCCCGGCGAAGAGCGCCCGGGCAGGCTCGTCGTCGAAGGCCGAGCGAGCCAGACCCTCGGCCGAGCGCAGGGCCGGGATCCCGAACCGGGCGAGGGCCAGCGGGTGCCGCGGCAGGTGCACGATCGGTCTGAGGAGCTCGCTCTCAAGCTGCTCGGCGCTCCGGACGAGAGGACCGAACAGGCGACGCCATGCTTTCCCGTCGTGCTCGCCCAGCCCAGCCGCCGTCGCACCGACGGATCGCTCCAGAACGACCGCCTGTCCGTCGTCCAACGGATGGGCGAACGGCGCAGCCGGGTGGATGAGCTCGACCCCGCGCGCCGCCAGGTCGATCGTCCGGAAGAACGGCGAGGCGACGGACAAGGGCAGGATCGTCGAGCACAGGTCGTGGCGGAAACCGGGCAGGGTCAACTCGCTGGTGCTCAGGCCGCCGCCCGCGACGTCCGCCGCCTCGTACACCCGGACCGAGCGACCGGCTCGCGCCAGGGTGATCGCCGCCGCCAGACCGTTCGGTCCGGAACCGACCACGATCGCGTCGGGAGCTTCAGTCGTCATACGCGAATGGTGCCCCGGAGCGACCGATCACGCCTCGCCGCTGCGTCGGAACCAGTGACCCGGGTGGGTCGCGGTCCAGACTGCCGAACGGATCGCCGCGTTGTGCCGGATGTTCCCTGCGTTCTTCCACTGGCGCTTCTTGTCGACGCAGGTCTGGTCCAGGGTGGCGCTCGCATCGACCCCGAATCGGCCGGCCAGGTTGTGCAGGGTCGCCGACCAGAACGCGTTCTCCTGGCGATGCCCGATGACCGCCATCGATACCTCGTACATCGGATCGTTGGCGCGCAGGAGGACCTCGATCTGGACCACCGTGGTCGACCCGTCGCGGAACGAGCTGAACGTGATCCAGGCCGCGAACATGTGCCCTTCCGGGGTCATGAACGTGAACGACTCCTCGTCGGCGTAGATGACCATGACCCCGGTCGACAGCGTCTGGTGGCCCGGCGCGGCCAGGTTCAGGACGGCGACCTCGCCCGGAGCGATGCCGGTGATCGGGCCGTAGAAGCTGTTGCCCTTCGGCCAGAACGACCCGAATTCGGCCTTCCAGGTCGAGATGACCTCTTCGGGCGAGGCGTCAGAGCCCTCCAGGCGGATCCGGTAGCGCTTCTGCCAGAGCTGGCCGAACCCCTGCATCGGGCCGACCAGTCGACGACCCTCGACGTTGATGTTCATGGCGCTGGCGGGCACTGCGCCGACGGCCAGCCGATCGACCGGCTTCGACCAGTTGGCGTCGCTCGTCCGGACCGTCGGCACGCCCTGGTCGAGGGGCGTCGAAGGCTCGCTTGGGCTCTCGGCCTGGGTCGTCGGCAGGGTCTCGTTCATGGGGCGTCCTTCATCCTTCTACGCTCGTCGTCCGGGCTCAGACCCCGGCCGCGGAGAGCGCTTCGGCTTCGCTGTCGTGGATCCCGATGGCCTCGTCAAGGCGGGTCAGGGCCAGGATCTGGCGGTAGTGATCACTGAGGCCGACGGCCATCAGCTTCTGACCCTGGCGCTGGACCCGGACGAGGAGGGTCACCAGCAGGCCGATCCCGCCACTGTTCATGTAGTCGAGCCGACTGAAGTCGAGGACGATGACCTTGACGTCGGCCGTGCTCGCCCGGACGTAGGCGTCCATCAGGGGCCCCTCACTGGCCGAGGTGATGTCGCCGGCGATTGCGATCTCGGAAGCCCCGACCGCGAGCGGCCGGACCTCGACCGTGGTCGTTCCCGTGGTCATGACTGCCCTCCCGTGGTGGCTGCGCCCGAGGCGGCCGACGCGCTTGCCTGGTCGTCGAAGATGCGCATGTAGTCGGACAACCGGGTGATCTCGAAGATCTCCACGTAATGCGGGCTGAGGCCGCAGGCTCGAACCTCGCGGTGGTCGCGACGGGCGTCGGCCAGCAGCCGGACGATCAGCGCGATGCCGGTGCTGTTGATGTACTCGGTGTCGCTGAAGTCGAGCAGGACGGCACCGGCGCCGGTCGCGGCGACCTCCACGTACGCGGCACTGAGATCCGTCTCGGCCGCGACGTTGATGTCGCCGTGGAGGACGATCGTGGCCAGGTCTGCCGTCGCGCGGACCTCAGCGCTGAACGGACTGGCTGCCATCGTCGGCTCCTTTCAGGTGCAGCGTCAGGGTCACCGTCTGGCCCGTGCCATGGGTGGTGACCTCCATCGCGTCGACCATGTTCTTGATCAGGAACAACCCCCAGCCGCGCGGCTTCTGCTCGCCGGCGAGCTTCTTCTCGATGTCCGGTTGCTCGGTCTCGCCCAGTGGACCGCCCAAGCCCCGGTCGGAGATCCGGACGATGAGGTCGTCATCGACCACGACCGCTTCGAGGTCGATCGGGATGCTCGGGTCGTTCTGGCTGCCGTACTCGATGGCGTTCATCGACGCCTCGCTGACGGCGGTCTTCATCCGCTCGAACCGGGCCGGTTCGAGGCCCAGTGGCTCGATGGCTTCGGCGACCCGATCCATCGCCTGACGCTCGTTGCCCGCCTCGCCGGGCAGGCTGATCCGGAGCAGGACCCGCTCGGCCGGCCCACCGGCGGCGGCGCTATCTGCGGCGGTCTCGGCTGCGAGGGCGAGGTCGCCTCCACCGGTCCGTTGCAGGGCGACCAGGGTGATGTCGTCCTCCTGGTCCCAGCCTCGACCGACGAAGCCGTGGAGCTGGTCGAGCAGGTGATCGATCAGGTCGCTGCCGGGGCGTTCAACGGCCATCAACTCCTTCAGCCGCGGGAACCCGAACATGTCACCGGCCGGGTCGTGGGCTTCGACCAGCCCGTCGCTGTACAGCAGCACGCTCTGACCGGGCGCCAGGATCGCCTCGTGTTCCGGGTAGTCCATCCCGGGCAACAGCCCCAGGGGCATGCCCGTCGCCCGCAGCTCGATGACTTCGTCTGCCGTCCGGACGTAGGGCAGGTTGTGCCCCGCGTTGGCGAAGACGACCCGTCCCGTCTCCGGCTCGAGGATCATGTACAGACAGGTCACGAACATCCGGGCCGGCATCTCGGGCAGCAGGATCTCGTTGGCCCGCTCGAGGACCTTGGCCGGCGACGAGAGGCGGGGCGCCTCGCCGCGCAGGACGGACTGGGTCCGGGCCATGATCAGGGCGGCCGGGACACCCTTGTCGGTCACGTCCCCGACCACGATCCCGATCCGACCGTCGGGCAGCGGGATGAAGTCGTAGAAGTCGCCGCCGACTGCCCGCGCTGGTCCGTAATAGGCGGCGACCTGCCAGTCCCGCAGCTGGGGCAGCTCGCGGGGCAGGAACTGCTGTTGGATGAGGGTGGCGACCCGCATCTCCTGCTCGAGTCGTTCGCGGGCCTGGATCTCGACCGCCTGCTCCCGGACCAGCTGGGCGACCCGGATGGCCGGCGCGGCCTGGGCCGCCAGGGTGGTGAGCAGCTTGCGGTCGTCGGTGGAGTAGTCCTGGTCGGACAGACGCGGCCCGAGGTACAAGGCCCCGATCAGCTCGCCCTGGGTCACCAGCGGGACGATGACCTTGACGCCACCGGCTCTGAGCTCGTCGAGGGCCGGTGACTCGAGTTCCAGGCGCTCCGCGTCGACGACGCCGGGGGCCGTCTGGAGGTAGCCGAAGAGCGGGTCCGTCGGCGCGATGTCGATGACCGGACCACTGGTCGTCGGGGTCGCGACCGGGACCGCCGGAACGGCCGGCTGGGGGTCAGCGCTGGCTTCCTTGCCGCCCCGCCCGACAGTCCGCCGGATCGACTCGATGAATGTCATAGCGACGTTCTACGCCTCCATCGTCCAGAAACCGTTACGAAACCGCGTCATGAACATGCTTCGTTACGACTCGCCCGCGGTGGGCCGCGTCCAGAGGACCATCGAGGCCGGGGCGACCGTCTGGGCGACGACCGTCTGGATATCGGCGCCGAGGCTCTCCAGATCGACGTCGTCGCGGAGCCGCGTCGAGAAGACGGCGATGGTCCGCTCCGCGTCGTAGCGGGACCGGTTGAAGCGACGATCCACGACACGCTGGACCCGTCGCCTGAGCGGCTGGAACAGGGCGGCGACGATCAGAGTGGAGCCCGCCACGGCCACGGTGTTCCGCCCGGTCACTGGAGCGAGGACGGTCTGGAACAGGAGGATGGCCAGGGCGAAGGTGATCGCCAGCAATCCGGTGATCGCCGCATAGCCGATCGTCCTGCTGATGATCCGGTCGATGTCGTACAACCGGTAGCGAAGGACGGCGATCCCGACGGCGATCGGCAGCGCCGCGAAGCCAAGCTCCAAGGCATTCCAGGCCACGTCCGACCCGGTCACGATGGTGACGACCATGGCGGTCAGCAGATAGCCCGCCGCGAACAGGAACCACTTGAGCTGCTGGCGCTCGCCAGCGTGGGCCCGCCGGAAGCGGACTGCCAGCGACGCGATCGAGAGCAAGCCGAGGACTGCCAGGACCTGCAGCGACCAACCGTTGACGACGAGGGCGACATCGCCGATCCGTCCGCCGACCGCGAAGGGGTTCGGCAGCTGTCCGCTGTAGCCCCCCGTCGTATCCGCCGAGATCGCCGCTGCGCCAGTGGCGACGACGCCGGCCACCAGGGCGACCCAGGCGAACGGTCGCCAGCGCGGTCCGGGCAGGTGACCGTCGGGGAAGAGCAATGGGACCCAGATCACGAGCAGACTGAATGACAGGCCCCACGACCAGGCACCCATCCAGTCGACAAGCCCCGCGCCCGGCAAGGCCGCACCGGTGTAGAGCGACCGCCCGACATACTCCGTGCTGAAGATCCCGATGATGAACCCGAACCCGCCTCCGAGAAAGAGCCAGCCGATCGCGTTCCGCGGGCGCAGGATGGCCAGGACTGCACCGACGGTCGGCAGCGACACGAAGACGGCGGTGGCAGCCAGGAAGTTGACCAGGTTCGGTCGATCGGGCAGGGCGGCCGATCCGGGTGCGAAGAGCGAACCGAGGGTGAACATGATCATCCCGTAGGAGACGGCGAGGAGGCCCAGCGCCAGCCCGGTGGATGGCCGCCGGCCGCTTGCCCAGGATCGTTCGGCAGTCATTCGCGGATCTCCTGTGCATGGAGCCACAGACCGAGGCTGACCGGCGCCAGGGTCTGGCCGATCACCCGTCCGATGTCCGCGTCAAGACTGGCCAGATCGACGTCGTCGCGGAGCCGCGAGCTGAAGGCGGTGATCGTCCGTTCCGCGTCGTAGCGAGCTCGGTTGAAGCGCCGGTCGACCGCGCGCTGGACACGGACCCGAAGTGGTTGGAAGAGTGCCGCGACGATGAGCGTGGATGCCGCTACCGCGACCGGGTTCTCGCCGAACACCGGTGAAAGCAGGGCAGTGAACACGAGGATCGCGCCGACGAACACGACCGCCAGGACCCCGGTCACGATCAGATAGGCGATCGTCCGGCTGATGATCCGATCGATGTCGTAGAGCCGGTAGCGGAAGATGGCAACGGCCATCGCCAGAGGGATGAGGACGAACCCGATGATGCTGGTCAACGCCGTGGTCGTCGTGCCCGCTTCGGGCGATGTCAGGACATCGAATGTCACGGTCACGATGGTCACGACGACGGCGTAGGTGAACCAGCGCATCTGCTGGCGCTCGATCCCGACCGATCTGCGCAGGCGCACGATCAGCGCGCTAGCCGCGGCGATCGGCCCGACGATGAACAGGACGATCTGCCCGATGCTCGAGGCGGTACCGATCGGGCCGGGCATGTCGCTGACGGTGGTGCTGCCGATCAGGATCTCCGCGGCGCCGGCGCCCCACAGCCCGATAGCCTGGGTCGCGGTGGCGATGGCGGCACCTGCGACGACGACGATAGCGACCGGGCGCCATCGTTGGGACGGGAGGCCACCGTCGGGGAAGAGCAACGGCAAGCCGGTCTCCAGGAGAGCCGTGCCGGGGATCCAGATCCAGGCCTGGACCCAGGCGGCCATCGAAGCGCCGGGCAGTGAGCCCGGTCTGGTGAACGTCGCGAACCACGCGTACTGCTCGCCGACGAGGGAGACTGCCCAGCACAGCGCTCCGAACGACATGACCCAGCCCAGCCGGTTCGAAGGCAGCCGCGCGGCGATCAAGCCTCCGATCGCTGCGAACAGGGTGCCCACGAGCACGAGCTGCGGCCGGAACCCGGCAAGGAGCGGCTGGCCATTGAGCGCGAGCAGCCCCACCCCGATAAGGGTCAACACGACCGATGCTCCGGCCGACAACAGGGCGACCCATCTCATCCGTCGGGCCATGGCCGGGCTCACGTCGAGCCTCCCTGGCGAAGCCAGACTGCGGAGCTCGTCGGGTTGAGGCTGGCGTCGACGGTCGTGACCAGGTCGCCCGCGACCGTTGTCAGGTCGACCTGGTCGCGGAGCCGGCCGGCGAACGCCTCGGCGGTGCGCTGAGCGTCGTAGCGAGCCCGGTTGAAGCGCCGATCGACCGCGCGCTGGACACGTCGACGGAGCGGCTGGAAGAGCGCAGCGACGATGAGTGTCGACGCCGCTACCGCGACCGGGTTCTCGCCGAACACCGGTGACAGGACGGCCGTGAAGACGAGGATGGCGCCGACGAACACGACCGCCAGGACCCCGGTCACGATGAGATATCCGATCGTGCGGCTGATGATCCGGTCGATGTCGTACAGCCGGTAGCGCAGGATCGCGATGCCGATGGCGACGGGCAGGGTGATCAAACCCAACAACCCGAGGATCCAGCCGAGATCGGACAGCGGCTCGATCTGGAGGACCGCCAGGGTCAGCCATACGGCCGTCGTTCCAGCCGATGCTGCGAACCATTTGAGCTGCTCTCGCTCGATCAAAGATCCGCGCCGATAGCGGATGACCGAGGCGGCGACCGCCAGCGGGAAGGCGATCAGCACGATCAGCACATTGGCGGCGTCGAGGATCCCCCGGATCGTCTCGAACCACGGGATGCCGAATGGGTTCTGGATCGGCGCACCGCTCGCGAGCGGTCCGGGCATGAACATGCTGGGGAGAGCCGCGACGATCAGGCCGACGGCGGCCAGTGCCGCAAGCCAGCGCCAGCGCGGCGAAAGCAGACGGCCGTCAGGAAAGAGCATCGGGATGTACACGACGATCATTCCGATGGTCGGGAGGAACACGAAGCCCGACACCCAATTGACCGCGACGATCCAGGGTGCGATCACGGCGTCGGACGTCGCTCTATAGGTCGCGTAGTCGCTGACGATCAGCAGGGCGATGGCCGTGGCCGCCAGCCACAGGATCCAGCCGACCGGATTTCGAGGTTGGCGGGTCACCACCAGCGCCCCGACCAGCCCGAATGAAGCCGCCATCACGATGAACAGGATGGTGACGGGTGGCTCCATCTGCGCCGATGGGGGAGCGACCACCAGACGGATGACGGAGAGGGCCAGGTCGATCAGGACCACGGCCCACACCAGCCATGCGCGCCAGCCCGTCAACCTCTCTGAGTGCCGGGTCATCTACTGCCTCCGCGCAACCACAGGCTCAAGGTGGCGGGGGCGATGGCCGTCCGGACCGTCGCGTCAAGGTCGGTCGTCAGGTGCGGGAGGTCGACCTGGTCGCGGAGTCGATCCGAGAAGGCGGCAGCCGTCCGTTCCGCGTCGTAGCGAGCTCGATGGAAGCGCCGATCGACCACGGCCTGGACGCGTCGCCGGAGCGGTTGGAAGAGGGCGGCGACCACCAGGGTCGAGGCCGCGACCGCCAGGGTATTGCTCTGGGTCACGGGCGCCATCAGGGCCTGGAGCACGAGGATCGTGGCCACGAAGATCGCGATCAGGACACCGGAGACAACCGCGTAGGCGATCGTCCGGCTGATGATCAGGTCGATCTCGTAGAGCCGGTATCGGAGGACCGCCAGACCGGCCGTGATGGGCAGGGCCAGGAGCCCCAGGATGAGCAGGATCTCCGACGCCTTGACCACAGCCGGCGGCGCACCGAGGACGAACCCGATGTAGTAGAAGACGTCGATCAGGCCGGCGATGGCGACCGCGAAGACGAACCATTTGACCTGAAGCCGGGCTTCGCCGGTCGAGGTCACGAACCGGATGACCATCGACGCCAGCGCGAGGAGCACTGCCAGCCCCAGGCCGGCGAAAACGATGGCGACGAAGGTTTCGATGAAACCCTGCGTACTGAACCCACGAACGCCGAGTGGATTCTCGAGGTAGGTCGCCTGCTCGATGGGGCCCGGGGCGACCGAGATGATGGCCGCGGCCAGGGCCATCGTCGCGGCACCGAACCAGGCCACCGGCCGCCAGCGTGGCGAGAGGAGCTTGCCGCTCGGGAACAGGAGCGGCAGATAGATCAGAGCCAGGCCCGCTGGGATGACCCAGATCCAGGTGAGGATCCAGCCGATCTGCTGGACGGATGGCAGGCGACCTGGGGCAGCCAGCGCACCGACGATGACGTACTCGTTGACGAACCCTTCGATCGCGAACGCGAGGCCGATCGCGCAGAACAGCCAGCCGATCGTGTTGCCAGGCTGCCGGCGAGCGACGATCGCGCCCACCGACGTGAAGGTCATGCCAGCCAGGACTGAAGCCCCGCGGAATCCCCACGAATCCGGGACGGCCACCCACCAGGTGCCGACGATCATGGCCACCGAGGCCAGGCCGAGCGCCATCGCGGCCAGCCAGATGATCGTCGCCAGTCGCCCGGGGTCGCGCCGCCGACTTCGCACGTGGGCCGGGACCTCCTGTAGATGCGTTCTTCGCGCAGTCTGCCGCGACGTCGTTCCGAGAACGTTACGAAACGGACCACCGGCGCGGTACCGTACCGACATGGCCGCGACGCTGCGCATCCGCCTGCTTGGTCCCGTTCGGGTGGAGGTCGATGAGCGACCTCTCGCCGTCGACACCCGCAAGGCCGTCGCCTTGCTGGCCTACCTGGCCGTGACGGCTCGTCCTGCCAGCCGCGAGTCGCTCGCCGCGCTGCTCTGGCCGGAGTCGGGCGGCGACGAGGCGCGGGGCGCCTTGCGCCGGACGCTATCCGTGCTCAACCACGGGCTCGGCGGCGTCGGACTCGAGATCGACCGATCGGCGATCGCCCTGCGTCCGGCCGACATCGAGGTCGACCTGGTCCGCTTCCGCCGGATCATGGCCGAGGTCCGCGCGCATGGCGATCCAGCCGACGGGGCTTGCCCGGACTGTCTCCGCCGGTTAGACGCAGCAGCCGCTCTCGACGAGGGCGAGTTCATGGCCGGCTTCTCGCTCCGAGACAGCGAGACCTTCGACGAGTGGCAGCTGGCCGAGTCGGAGTCGTATCGACGAGAGCTCACGGGCGCCCTGGAGCGTCTGGTCCGGGGTCGTGCGGCGCTTTTCCAATGGCCCGCGGCGATCGTCACGGCTCGTCGCTGGCTGGAGCTCGATCCGCTCCACGAACCTGCCCATCGCCTGCTGATGACGGCACTTGCCCGCTCCGGCGAACCCGCCGCCGCGCTCCAGCAGTATCGCGAGTGCGTACGCATCCTCGACAGCGAGCTGGGGGTCGCGCCGCTGGCCGAGACGACGGCCCTGGCCGAATCGATCCGAGCTGGCAGCCTGCCTGGACCGGCCCGATCCGACATGGCGGAGGCACCGCCCAACGCCGCCGGCCCTCGACTGCCGGAGCCTTCCAGGGCGATCCCGCTGATCGGCCGCGGGCTCGAACTGGAAGCGCTGGTCGCCGGCTATGGAGCGGTCGGCCCGGACGGGCGTCTGCTCGTGATCGAGGGTGAACCGGGCATCGGCAAGAGTCGGCTGGGCGCGGCTCTGGCTGCTGCCACCCTGGCCCGGGGCGGGACCGTCCTCGAAGCGCGCGCCTACGCCGGCGAGCAGGGCATCGCCCTGGCCCTGATCGCCGACCTGATCAGGGTCGGGTTGGCCCTGCCCGAGGCGCAGACACGTCTACGATCGGTTCGCCTGGAGTCCCTGACCACGGCCGCTCGGCTAGTGCCGTTGCCCGAGGTGACGTCGGAACCGGGGGGCGCGTCGCCCCTCGACCCCAATGCCCAGGTGCGCCTGTTCGAGGCGCTCATCGATGTCCTCGTCGGGTTGTCCGGTGGACCCAGCCCCGGCCTGATCTGGCTCGATGACCTGAGCTGGGCGGACGCTTCGACGATCGAGCTCGTCGCGTACCTGGGTCGGCGGCTGGCTGGTCGACCCATCGCCATCCTGGTCACCTGGCGACCCGAAGAGCTGGGATCGCTCGATCGCCAACGGATCGTCGACGCGCCCGGGCGCGATGGTCGGCTGACCCGCGTCGAGCTGGGTCGGTTCGATCGGAGCGAGGTCGCGGCGATGGTCACGGCCTCCGTCGGCGGTCGGGTGGCGACCGCGTTCGTCGACAGCATGTTCGCACGCTCAGAGGGCCTCCCCCTGTACGTGGTCGAAGCGCTGGCCGCACCGCCGTCCTCCGGGGACGCGATCCCGGGCGGCGTCCTGGCCCTCCTCCGCGCCCGGATCGAATTGACCGGCCAGGTCGCCGGCCAGATCCTGTCGGCCGCCGCGGTGATCGGTCGCTCGTTCGACCTGGGCATCGTCCGAGCGGCCAGCGGCCGGACGGATGACGAGGCCGTGGACGGCCTCGACGAGCTGGTCCGGCGCGGTCTGGTGGTCGAGATCGGATCGGGTCAGGGCACAGATATCCAATACGACTTCACCCATGGCCGTTTGCGCGATGTCGCCTACGACCGACTCAGCCTTGCCCGGCGACGGCTTCTCCATGCCCGCGTCGCAGAAGCGCTGATGGCGCCCGGCAGCGGCGCCGGCTCGGGCGTCGATCGATGGGCACTCATCGCCAACCACCAAACCCTCGCCGGCCGGACCGCTGATGCGGCCGAAGCGCATCGTCGAGCCGGCGTCCAGGCGCGCTCGATCTTCGCCAATGCAGAGGCGCGCGAGCACCTCGAAGCGGCGCTGGCTTTGGGCCATCTGGACGTGGTCGATATCCACGAGGCCCTGGGAGACGTGCTGACCTTGCTCGGCGACTACGACGGTGCGCTGGCCCACCTGGAGACGGCGGCGGCTCTCGCCGGACCGGAGCGAGAGGCCGCGATCGAGCACCGACTGGGCCTGGTCCTCGCTCGTCGTGGTGACTGGTCACGGGCCGAGCGTCACCTCGCCGATGCCCTCGCCGCGATCGGACCGGACGGCGACCCGTCGGCTCGCTCGCGCATCCTGGTCGATCGGAGCGCGATCGCCCAACGGAGTGGCGATCTCGATCGGGCCGAAGCGCTCGCGGGCGAGGCCCTCGTCCTGGCTCATGGTGCTGACGACGCATCAGGGACCGCCGGCGCAGAGGACCTGCTGGGCATCGTCGCGCGCGCCCGGGGCGACCTCGTGAGTGCCCGCCTCCATCTCGAGCGGGCGATCGCCGCGGTCGACCTGGCCGAGGCCGAGTCTGGACCAGATGGCGCGCCCGACCCCGGGGTCCGCGTCGCCGCCCTCAACACCCTGGCCCTCATCTCAGCCGATGAAGGCGATGGCGAGCGGGCCATGGCCCTGACCCGCGAGGCGCTGGCGCGCTGCGAACTGCAGGGTGACCGCCATCGCCAGGCCGCCCTGGAGAACAATCTGGCCGACCTTCTCCAGGCGTCGGGCCAGGGCGACGAGGCGATGATCCATCTCAAGCGGGCCGTGGCCCTGTTCGCCGAGGTCGGTGGTCGTCCGGGTGAGCTCGAGCCGGAGATCTGGAAGCTGGTCGAGTGGTGACCGGCCGGCGGGTCCCGCCTGGTCAGTCGTCGTCGAGCGGGTCGAGCAGACTCGGGTCCGTATAGCCCTCACGATGGCGGAGCCGGGATCCGCAGCCTCGGTAGCACCAGATCGTCGAGGAATCATTGAGCGACCGGCAATCGAGGCAGACCCAGGCCGGTCCGCGCGAGTCGCGCAGGTCGACCATCCGGCCGAGCCGGCCGCCCAGGCGGGGCAGGAATCCAAGGACGTCGTCGGCGACCAATTCGAGGAACCACAGGGCTGCCAGGGCGAAGGCCGCCCCGATCACCGTGACGACCAGGGCCAGGCCGAAGTCGATGCTGCCGAGGTACGAGCCGACGTCGTGGATCACCCCCATACGATGACGCGATTCGGCGCATTCCGCTAGAGGCTTCGTGGTGCGGCCAGGTCGCCCCGATCGAAGTAGATCCGCTCGCCGGCGAACAGGCCGGCGGTGTCGTCCCAGGGGAAATGGATCAGGACCCGCAGGCTGATCGGCAGACCGCTCGGCGGGACGCCCGCCCAGGGTCCGAGGTTGGTGCCGGTCAGCGTCGCGACCTCGAAGACCCCCTGTGGCCCGATGACGATGTCGGTCAGGGCGAAGGCGTTGTCGGGGAACGCCGCGAACAGGTCGGCGTAGAAGGAACGGGCGCCGGCGTGACCGTCCCAGCGCTGGCCGGTCGGGAGCAGCTCGTAAGCACAATCGGTGGCCAGGGTGGCGATGAGCCCATCGATGTCGCGGGCATCTTCGGCGATCGAGTGACGGACCCATAGCCGCTTGATCCGGCGCAGGGTCGGGCCGTCGAACGGTCGGGCCAGACGTCGCCGGATGGTGCTCGGCTCGGGCATGACCGGCCTAGTGCTCGGTGCCCCCGGTGAACGTCCAGGAGGCGATCCGGACGGCCGGTGTGACGACCCCGCCGAGGAACCCGCGAAGGCAACGCCGCTGGCTGCCGACGGCTTCGACGCCGGCAAGGGCGTCGAGGTAACTCTGGGTGAAGCGCAGGTTCTTGACCGGACCGACGATGCTGCCGCCTTCGACCAGGAAGGTCCCGTCGCGGGTCATCCCGGTGACGATGGCCAGCTTCGGGTGGACCGGGTTGGTGTAGTGGAAGCGGGTGACCAGGAGGCCCCGATCGAGCCCGCTGATCAACTCCTCGCGCGAATCTGAGCCGGCGCCGAGGACCATGTTCAACGGGAACGGCCCGTAGGGGTTCGGGGCGGGCAGTCCGTGGCCGGTCGACTTGACCCCGGCCCGGGCGGCCGTCTGCGCGTCGTAGACCACGTCGCGACAGATGCCGTGCTCGATCAGCGAGACCCGGCGCTTGGCCACGCCCTCGTAGTCGAAGGCCATCGGCAGCCCGGCCGGATCCGCGCCGTCGTCCCAGATGTCGACGAGGTCGCTGCCGACCCGTCGGCCGGGCTCCGCGAACGAACGGCCCTCCTGGACGGCGAGGGCGCTGAAGCCGAGGTAGCCGAGCATGTCGAGCAGGTCGACCACGGCGTATTCCTCGAGGACGACCGGATAGTCGCCCGGTTCGATGGACACGGCGTTGGCCGTGGCCCGGGCCTTGCCGGCAGCCTCTCGGCCCAGGGCTGCCGCGTCGATGGTCGTGGCGTCGACCGCCGCCGCCTCAGCGTATCCCGTCCCGCCGTCCGGGCCCATCGACACGGTGATGATCTGGGAGGTGGTGCGCTCGCCCGAGACTCGGATCCCGAGCGAATTGGCCAGGGCGATCGTCTCGGTCGTCGTGGCGAACGAACCGTAGGCGGTGACCCCCGCTTCGTCGGCGGCGGAGATGACCGCCCGGGCGCCCTCTGCCCGGAGCTCGGGCGTCGCATCGGCGGTGCCGGTCGCGAAAGCGGCAGGCAGGTCCGGGATCGGGCCGGCCGGTTCCGGCAGCGACACGAACTCGTCGTTCTCCTCGACGTTGCGGGCGATCCGCCCGGCAGCCTCGGCGACCGCTCGCAGACCCTCCTGATCGAGTCGTCCTGTCGATGCCACACCGACCCGCCGGCCGATGACGAAGCGCAGGTTGAGGCTGGCGTTCGTCTCGGACACGTTCTGATGGATCTCACTGTTGGCGAACCGGGTCAGGGCGGCGTCGTCGGCCGTGATCAGCGCCTCGGCCTGGCTGGCACCTTCGGCGTTGGCCAGGCGGATCGCCTCATCGGCGACCGCCAGCCAGGACGCGCCGTCGCGTCGGTCGGTCATCGTCGGCGACCTACCATTTGCCGACGCCGATCTGGACGTCCCGGAAGCGGGCGCCGCTGACGGCGTGACCGACATGGCCGGTCTGGCCGGGCTCACCCTTACCGCAATTGGGCGTTCCGAGCATCCGGTAGCTCCGCGCGTCGCCGACCGCATCGCACGAGCGCCAGAACTCGTAGGTGATCCCGGTGTAGGTCGGGTTCTTGAACAGCCGACCGAGCTTGCCGCCCTTGATCTCGCGGGCGACCTCGGTGGCGAACTGGAAGTTCAGCCGACGATCGTCGATCGACCAGCTCCGATTGGAGCTGAGGTACAGCCCGTCGTCGGTGTCGGCCACGATCTCGTCGAGGCTCATCCCCGGCTTGGGCAGCAGGTTGACGTTGGTCATCCGGATCAGCGGGATGCGGTTCCAGCCGTCGGCTCGCATCGCACCACCCGACTGGCGGCCGATCCGGGGCGCGGTCTCGCGGCTGGACAGGTAGCCGACGAAGATGCCCTCCTTGACCAGCGGCACGGACTGGGCCGCGACGCCCTCGTCGTCCCAGCCGAACGTGCCCATGCCGCCTGGCGCGGTGGCGTCAGCCACGATGTCGATCAGGTCGGATCCGTAGCGGAACCCGGCGTCCAGCTTGTCCGTGGTCAGGAAGCTCGTGCCGGCGTACGAGGCCTCCGTCCCGAAGACCCGGTCGAGCTCGGTCGGGTGGCCGCAGCTCTCGTGGACCTGGAGGTACAGCTGCGACGGGTCCAGGATGACCGTGTAGCGACCGCTCGGGCACTGCGGCGCGGAGAGCAGCTCGACGGCCTCCTCGGCCAGGCCTTCAGCCGTGCCGGCCAGGTCCAGGGCGCGGATGACCTCGTAGCCGCCCGCGTTCCAACCGCCACCTGCGTCCGGATAGCTCCTCCGCTGGTGCTCATCGCCTTCGATGGCGTTGGCTTCCACCGCCGCGCCCACGTGGGTGATCGTCTGCTCGGTGAAGCTGCCATCCGAGGCGGCGAACGTCTTCCACTCGCGCTGGGCCCCGAAGGCGGACTCGGTATACGCGATCCCCCGGACGGCGGCGGCGGCCCGATCCGCGGCCAGCAGCTCGCCGATCTTGGTCTCGAGTGGGACGCTGAACGGATCCTCCTCGAGGGGGGTCTGGTAGGTGCCCTGGGCCGGCGGCCGGTCGTCGAGCTGGACGCGGTTCCGCAGCGCGGTCGCGCTGGCCCGGGCGATCCGAACGGCCTCGGCCGCGACCCGGTCGACCTCGGCCGGCTCCAGTCGATAGGAGCTGGCGAACCCCCAGGCGCCGTCGACCAGGACCCGGATCCCGAAGCCCTCGGTCTCCCCGCTCGAGACGCCTTCGACGCGTCCGGTCTTGATCGCGATCGACTCCTCGAGCCGGCGGACGATCCGGACGTCGGCATAGCTCGCGCCTCGGACAGAGGCCGTCGATAGGGCTCGATCGGTCAGTTCACGCATGGGTCGCGAAAGCGTAGCGCACGACGCCGCGTCACGTCCCTGTTGTCAGAGGGTCGGGGCGACTCCCACGGCCTGACTGGTGAGGTAGATACCCAGGGACAGGACGAGGACGCCGGCCATCAGGGGGGCATAGGCTGCGACTCGTCCCAGGCTCGAGTTCGTGGGCAGCCCGTCCATCCGCCCTCGGGCGAAGACGAGGCCGAGTCCGACGCCGCCCAGGATGACCGCCATCCCCAGCCCGAAGGCGACGACCAGGATCAGACCGTAGGCCGCCCGCCCGGTCGCGATCGTCGAGAGCAGGATGATCAGGGCATTGGTCGAGGGGATGATCCCGCCGGCCAGGCCGAGCACGAACAGGCTCCGCCAGGTGACGCTCGAACCCGCCTCGGGCAGGTGGCTGTGGCGGACGCCGCCGTGGCTGTGCATGCCATCGGGCTCAGGCTGGTGGTCGTGGTCGTGGTCGTGATCGTGGTCGTGATCGTGCGGGGCGACCTGGGCCACGGACCTTGCAGCGCTCGCTGCCCGGCGGGTGCGGGCCTGCGAGATCAGCAGCCAGCCGCCGATGGCGATGACCAACAACCCGGACGCGATCGGCGCGAAGCGGTTGAACGCCTCGGGCGATACGACCCCGCGCATGGCGATCACGATCGCGGCCAGGATCAGGATCCCGAGGGTATGGGACACGGTCACGCTCAAGCCCAGGGCGACGGCGTGGACCGCCGTGCCGCGGGTCCCGACGAGATAGGCGCCCATCAACGTCTTGCCGTGTCCGGGCGTCAGCGCGTGGCCGGCGCCCAGGGCCATCGCGGCCAGCAGCGAGCCGATCAGCACGAACGGGGTCAGGTCGCGGGTCTGGAGCAGGCTCGACACTTCGTTGCCGACCCCGCCCGGGACCGCGCCGATGCCGGCCACGGCGGCCGGTGCCGGGGTGGCCAGCGGGCCGAACGTCGGGGCAACGCCACCGACCCCGATGGCCGCGCCGGGTGGTGCCGGTGTGGCCGGGAGCGGTCCGTCGCCCGAACCGCTCGTCGCGACGGTGGCCGTCCCGGCCCCGACTGCCGCCGTCGGGTAGAGCGCCGGAGCGCCCGGCAGGGGCGAGGCATCCGTCGCGCTGAACGGGGCACGGAGCGCTCCGCCTGGTGACGCTCTGAAGGTCGCCGAGCGGACGTCAAGCGGCTGGGTCAGCAGATCCTGGGGATAGGCGGTCAGGCGCTCGGAGCGGGTGCTCGTTGGGAGTCCGCCGCCGTCGATCGTCGCCCCGCTGCCCGTGACCACGATCTCGCGCCAGCCGAGGCGTTCGAGGTGCGACGTATCGTGGAAGGTGAAGGCCGTTCCGGCCACCAACGGTCCGGGCAGGACCGCGCTGTAGGTGCAGACCAGGCGCATCGTCTCGAGGCCGGCGGCGCCCGGCGGGAAGGTCAGGCCGGCCGCGACGGGGACGAGCGCCTGGACGGCGCCGTCAACGGTCAAGGTCAGTGATCGGGCGTAGATGGGACAGGCGGTCAAGCGCTCCGCTTCGGTCTCTTCATCGGAGACCGAGCCGTCGCCGTCGGTGTCGATCCGGAGCTTCTCCTGGAAGGTCGGGATCTCGGCCTGATCGAGGACCACGTCGAGGATCACCCGGGTCGGCTCGATCCGGATCTCGGCGTAGTGATTGATGGTGAAGTTGCCGAGCGGATGGGCCAGGGCGATCGCCGGCAACAGGATGACGATGGCCATCCCGGCGAGGATGGCGGCCAAGCCGCGGGTACGGCGACGGCGCGGACGCATCCGGGCATGGTAGGCGAGGGTCGGTCGGAGGGTGTCCGGAGGGGTGGCCATCGACAGGCGTACGCCTGGCTGGCGGGGATGGATGAATCGACCCGGCTGGGTACACTCGCCCGGTGCAGGAACAAGACACGACGACGACCCGCCGCGGTCGCTTCATCACGATCGAGGGACCCGAGGGCGGTGGCAAGACCCTCCTGGCGGCCGCCTTGCACGACGCGCTCACGGCTCGGGGCAGAACGGTCCGGCTGACGCGCGAACCGGGCGGGACGTCGCTCGGCGATCGGGTCCGTTCGATCGTCCTGGACCACCTGCCGGACGATCCGCCGCTGGCGCCCCGAGCCGACGCGCTGTTGTTCGCGGCCGCTCGGGCACAGCACGTGAACGACGTGATCCAGCCCGCCCTGGCCCGCGGCGAAACGGTCGTCAGTGCCCGCTACGCCGACTCCAGCGTCGCATACCAGGGCTACGGGCTGGGCCTGCCGTTGACCGAGGTGCTCGCCCTCCAGGCCTTCGCCACCGATGGGCTGCGGCCCGACCTGACCCTCCTGCTCGACCTGCCCCCCGAGGTCGGCCTGGCCCGCAAGCAGGACGACGAGCAGACCCGCTTCGAGGCGGGCTTCGACCTGGCCTACCATCGACGGGTCCGAGATGGGTTCCTGGCGATCGCCGCCGGCGAGCCGGACCGGTTCCTCCTGATCGATGCGACGGCCAGCGTGGAGGTCGTCTTCGAGCTTGCTCTGGCAGCCGTCGTGGCGCTCCTCGACGGCTCGACTGAACCAAGCCGCCCCAGGCTGCGCATCCAGTCGTGAATACCTTGTCGGGTCCCGTCCCCGGCCGGGTGGCGAGCGCCGCCGACGACGCGGATCGACTCGTCCTTGAGCATGTCGCGGCGGGCGACCATGGAGAGATCGAGATCCTGTACGACCGTTATGGGGCGATGGCCTTCGCCCTTGCCTACCGCATCACCGGCGACTCCGCGCTGGCCGAGGACGTCGTCCAGGACGCCTTCGTCGGCGCCTGGCGCAACGCGGGTCGCTATGAACAGGGCCGGGGCAGCGTCAAGACCTGGCTTCTGTCGATCGTCCATCACCGAGCCATCGACGCGACCCGCCGCCGCCGCCCGACCAGCGAGCTGCCCGAGCCCGAGGCCGGACCGACGCCCGGACCCCTGACCGAGCCGGACGTCTGGGCGGAGGTCGCCGGTCGGCTCGATCGGGACACGGTGGTGGCGGCGTTGGGCACGCTCAGCGACGTCCAGCGAGAGGCCATCGAACTGGGCTACTTCAGCGGGCTCACCCAGCAGCAGATCGCCGATCGGACGGGCGCGCCGCTGGGCACGGTCAAGAGCCGGATGCGGCTTGGCCTGCTCTCGCTCCGGCGCGTCCTGACCGGTGCCGAGCCCAGCCCGATCGATCGGACGGACGCGGGATGACGGATCGATCCGCCGCTGCCCGGCTGTCCTGCGCCGAGGTCGGCGAACTGGCGCCCGGCTTCGTCCTGGGTGCCCTGGAGCCGGACGAGATGGCCGCGGTCCGCGAGCACCTGGCGACCTGTCCCGAGGCGCACGACGAGCTGGCCGAGCTCGGCGGGGTCGTCCCGTACCTGGCCGATTCGCTCGAGCCGATGGCGCCACCCGATGCCCTTCGCAGCCGGATCCTGGCCGCAGTCGCCGCCGAGGCCACGTCGCCGCCGAGCGATATCACGGTGCCGGCAGCCTCGGCGGCGCGCCCATCGGCGGGTGCGGTCCCGGCAGCCGCGGTCATCTCGATCGACGCCGAGCGGTCCCGACGCCGTTCGCCGCTGGGCTGGATCGCGGCCGTCGCGGCGGTCCTGCTCATCGTCGGACTGGGCGCCTGGAACGTTTCGCTCAGGCACGATCTCGACGGTGCCCAGGCGTATGGGGCTGCCGTCGATCGCGTTCTGGCCATCGCGGCGGCGCCCGGCGGCCAGACCGCCATCCTCGCGCCCGCCCAACCGGGGGGTCCCTCGGGGATCGCGGCCATCGGGTCGGACGGCACGGTCGAGATCGCGGTCCGCGACCTCGCGCCGACCACCGGGACGCAGGTCTACGAGGCCTGGGTCATCGGGGCGGACAAGACGCCGGTCGCCATCGGTTCGTTCGTTCCGGGAACCGACGGGTTCGGCACACTGACGACGGGTCAGGCGCCGTCTGCGCCGGGCGTGGTCATCGCCCTGACCCGGGAGCCGAGCGCCGGTCGGACCTCGCCCACCCCGCCGGTCCTCACCAGCGGCGTGGCCGCGGGCTCCGGCTAGGCGGTCGGCCCGGAGGGGGCCACCACGCGGACGGCCCGCGGCCGCGAGACCGGGACTAGCCTTCGGTCGTGGGCAGTGGCGGGGATGCCAGGCCGCCGCGACCCGACGCCCGAGCCGAGGCAAGGGCAGCATCGGCCGCGGCGCGCAGGTCGTCGCCGTTGGCGCCGTCGATCGGGAAGCGGGCGACTCCCGCCGACACGGTGATCGGCCGCCCGGACGCCTCGGCCGGCAACGCGGCGATCCCGTCGAGGACGCGCTGGGCGACGGTCATCCCGGCTGAGCCGGGAGCGACCAGGACGAACTCATCGCCACCCACCCGGGCGACCGTATCGACCAGCCGGACCGACTCGGCCAGGACCGCGGCGACCGCCCGAAGGACGTCGTCGCCTGCTCCGTGACCGGCGTCGGCATTGGTCGCGGTCAGATCGTCGACATCGAAGACGGCCAACGAGACCTCGCCGCCCTGACGACCGGCCCGGGCCAGTTCGAGCTCGAGGATACGCAGGAAGGTCCGTTCGTTGGCCAGGCCGGTCAGCGGGTCGCTGTGGGCCAGCCGCTCGAACCACTCGGACCGCTCGGCCAGGATCGACGAGACGCGGGCCCGGTCGATGGCCACGGCCATCAGGTCCGCGAAGGCCGGGACGATCAGGCGCTCCTCATCGGTCGCGGCGACCTCGCTCGATCGGGCCAGACTCAAGACACCGACCAGCTGCTCGATCCCGCCCCGGGTCACGACCAGCGGGACGTCGACCGAACCTTCGCCCATCCGGGCCAGGCGATCGACGGCGGTCAGCGCGACGGCGCTGCCCGGATCCGCGACGGCCGCCTCGAAGGACGCCCGACCCGCCTCGTCGAGACCGATCGTCACGGCGACCTGCAGGTCGGCTCGATCCGGATCCTGGAGGGTGACCACGCCGGCCGACGCATCGAGCGCCGCGACGACGATCTCGAGGAGTCGGCCCACCCCGGTGTCAAGGTCGTCCGTGGCGGCGAGCGCGGCGGCGCTCTGGGCGAGGAGATCGGTCGAACGATCCATGGACGCGCAGTTCTCCTGATCCTCGGGGCACGCTCGGCTGAGCCGAGGCATCGTACTACGGCGGCTCAGGCCCGAGACCGACGATGGGCCGCCTATACTCCGCCCGATGAAACTCGTCGTTGCCATCGTCCACAACGAGGATGCCGGCGCGCTCGTCGATGGCCTCCTCGAGAAGGAGCATCGGGCGACCCGGCTGCACTCATCGGGCGGGTTCCTCAAGCAGTCGAACGCGACGATCATCGTCGGTGTCGAGGACGACAAGGTCGACGAGATCATGGGCATCGTCCGGACCAACTGCACGGCCCGGACCCAGATCGTCAATCCGATGCCGCCGATCATGGAGCCGGGCGAGTTCTTCATGCCCTACCCGCTCGAGGTCGAGGTCGGCGGCGCGACGGTCTTCGTCCTGCCGGTCGAGCGGCTCGAGCGGCTCTAGCCGCGGCCGTGGAGCCGACGACCTCCGCGAACCGGCCGGCGCCTTCCTCCGTCTGGCTCGATCCACTCGAACCCGGTGCACCCGACGTGGTGGCCGCGTTCCGGGTCCTGGACGAGGGACGGTTCCTTGACCTCCGTCGCGAGGTCCGTCGGCGGGCCGGGGTGGGGACGGCGGAGGCCCTGGTCGCCCAACTGGCGGTCGTCGCCGACGCCCTGTCGGATCTCGTCGGTTCGCTCCCAGACAGCGCGTTCGGGTTGCCTGGCGGGGAGGGTGATTGGACCGTCGCCGAGGCGGTCGGCCACGACGCGTCATCCCGGGCCGGCCTGGTGATGGCCGCCGGACTGGCGGCTGGCGGGCGCTGGCCGGCCGAGGCGCCGACGGTCGTCCAGGGTGTGCCCGGTCCGATCGACGCGGACCGAGACGTGCTGCTGGGGCGGATCGCGACCAGTCAGCGGATCATCGCCCGGTCGGCCCGCTCGGTGGTCGGCCACGAATCGGATCCCTGTCCGCTCGACCACCCCCTGGTCGGCCGCCTCAGGTGTGGCGAGTGGCTTCTGTTCGCCGGGGTCCACGACCTGATGCACCTCGAGCAGCTCCACCGGATCGTCGGCGGCCTGGTCGAGCCGGTCTGACGGCACGCGCGATGTATCGACCCGATCTTGTCGATGTCTGGATCTTCAGGCGGGCGCCCTCGAGCGACGTCGAGATCCTGCTCATGCGACGCGCCCCGGGCGAGGTCCTGGCCGGTCTGTGGCAAGGCGTGTCGGGGTCCCTCGAGGATGGCGAGCGAGTCACCGCCGGTGCCCTGCGCGAGCTCCTGGAGGAGACCGGCTTCGCCGGCGACACCGTCGAGGCGTTCTACGATCTCGACCTGGTCAACCAGTTCCACTGGTCGCCGCTCGACGCGATCGTCAGCGTGGCCGTGTTCGCGGTCCGGGTCGGCGCGACCGCCGAGCCGGTCCTCTCGGTCGAGCACGATGCCTGCCGCTGGCTGACGATGATCGACGCCTTCGAGGCGGTCGTCTGGCCCGGCTATCGAGCCGCCCTTGGGGTCATCGCGTCGTGCCTGCTCGACGAAGCTCGAGAACCCTGGTTCCGACTCCGTCCGGACGGCAGTCGGATGGTAGACTGACCCGCAACCTGTCCCGGCCCGCGGATGGCGGCCCGCGCACCATCGGAGGCCAGATTGCTCGATCGAACCGGATCCCCTACGACCACCCCCAAAGCGCCCATGTCCGACGCCGCCCAGCGGCGCGTCTTCCATTCCAAGGTCGACACCATCCGGCCGACCTACGGGTTCGAGGACGTCAGCCTGGCTCCCGGCACCAGCACGGTCGAGCCCAACGACGTCGACCTGACCCAGACATTCTGCGGGATCGACCTGGCCATCCCCATCCTGGCCTCGGCGATGGACGCCGTGGTGGATGCCCGCTTCGCCGGCGCGCTCGGGCGGCTGGGCGGCTTGGCAGTCCTCAACCTGGAGGGGGTCCAGGCCCGTTTCGAGGACCCCGACGCGATCCTCGAACGGATCGCCCTGGCCCCCGATGGCGACGTCCAGGGCCTCCTCGCCGAGGTCTATGCCGAGCCGATCAGGGACGACCTCATCGCCCAGCGGATCGAGGAGATCCACGCGGCCGGTGCCAAGGTCGCCGTCGCGGCGACTCCCGCGGCCGCGCGTCGCTTCGGGCCGTTCTGCGCGGAGCATGGCGCGGACCTCTTCCTGGTCCAGAGCCAGGTCTCGTCCGCCCGGCACCTGGCGACCGGCTATGACCCGCTGTCGCTCGACGACTTCACCCGGTTCATGCCCATCCCGGTCGCGGTCGGCAACACGACCAACGCCGAGGCCGCCTTCGCGCTGATGGAGCAGGGTGCCGCGGCGGTCTTCGTCGGGGTCGGGCCGGGCGCTGCCTGCACGACCCGCGAGGTCCTCGGGATCGGGGTCCCCCAGGTGACCGCCATCAGCGACGTGGCCGCTGCCCGCGACGCCTACCTGGCTGAGACCGGCCGCTACGTCCCGGTCGTGGCCGACGGCGGGATGCGCCGTGGTGGCGAGCTGGCCAAGGCCCTCGCCGCGGGCGCCGACGCGCTGATGATCGGATCGCCCCTGGCGCGAGCCGCCGAGGCGCCCGGACGGGGCACGAACTGGGGCATGGCCGCGCCCTCGCCGACGCTCCCGCGCGGTACCCGGATCAAGGTCGGGACGGTCGGTTCGCTCGAGCGGATCCTGTTCGGTCCGGCCCATGTGACCGACGGGTCGGAGAACCTGGTCGGTGCCGTGCGCCAGTCGATGGCTGCCCTCGGGGCGCGCACGATCCGCGAGATGCAGGCCGTCGAGATGGTCTATGCGCCGTCGGTCCAGACCGAGGGCAAGTCCTGGCAGAAGGCGCGCTGATCGCCTCCGACCGGGAGTCGATGGAGGCGGAGCTCGTCGCTTCAGGGCGGTTCGTCAGGATCGAGACGCGTGGCCGGACGACGGGACTGGCCAGGACGGTCACCGTCGGTTTCGTCGAGGATCCGACCGACCCCGACCGTGGGCTACTGGTCGCCGCGGGCGCTCCCGACACTGACTGGGCACTCAACCTGCTCGAGGATCGCGCCTGCCGGGTGACCATCGGCGAGCGCAGCTTCGCAGCCTTCGCCGAGCCACTCGACGGCGCCGGCCACGCCAGTGTCATCTCCGCCCTGATCTTGCGCTATGGCACGCCGGCCGAGGGGCTGGGTGCCGGTCCGACGTTCCGCCTTCGACCGGCCGGCCGGGACCCGCGGCGATGACCGAGCGGAGCCTCTACGAGGAGGCTGGCGGGATGCCCTTCTTCGAAGCCCTCGTGGACGGGTTCTACGACGCGGTGGCCGGCGATCCGGTCCTCCGTCCGCTCTACCCCGAGACGGACGACGGCCTGCCCGCCGCACGGCATCGGCTGACCCTCTTCCTCGCCCAGTACTGGGGCGGACCGACCACCTACGACCTCGAGCGTGGCCATCCCCGACTTCGGATGCGTCACCAGCCGTTCGCCATCGGACCGATCGAGCGGGATGCCTGGCTGAGCCACATGCGCGCGTCGCTCGCCGCGCTCGACCCTCAGCCGACGGTCGTGGAGCGGCTCGACGCCTACCTCGAGATAGCCGCCGAGGCGATGCGCAACCGGGACTGAACCGTCCCGAGGCATGGCCCGAGCCATCGCTATCTGGACGCGCGTTCGCTAGGCTAGTTGGATGCGCATCGGCCGCCCCGTCCGCCAGCCCCTGAGCGTGGTCCTCGCAGGACTCCTCGCGACGGTCCTCCTGGCGGCCTGCGCCTCGACCCTCCCCGGCTTCACCCACATCCCCGGGCCGTCGCCCGCTCCATCCGGCGCGGTGCCGCCATCGAGCCCAGCGGCGGCCTCGAGCGCACCGGCGGCCTCGAGTGAGGCGTCGGCGGCTGCTCCGCCGTCGGCCCCGGCATCTGGCCAGCCGTCGTCGGCCGCCGGGTCACCGGCCGCGTCCGGGGCACCCGCACCCTCGCCGTCGGCGGGGACCGCCAACGTCGAATACACCTTCGTCAAGAAGGAAGCCTGTCCCAAGAGCCGGTTCGAGTGCATCACCCTGTCGGTCCCGCGCGACCATGCCGACCCGAGCGGTCCGAAGTGGGACCTCACCTATGCCATCCAGCGAGCCAAGGGCACCAAGCTCGGAACGTTCGTGACGATCACCGGCGGTCCCGGCTACAGCGGTCTGGCGGCGGCCGACAGCTACACCGACGCCTTCGACCCGACCATCGCCGAACACTACGACCTGGTCTTCATGGATCAGCGGGGAGTGGGCCTGTCCCACCCGATCCAGTGCCCGGTGGCCACGTCCGTCTATTACCGGGGTACGGCCGACCCGGCCGACCCGACCCAACGGGACGCAGTGGCATCGGCGGCCAAGACCTACGTCGCCGACTGCATGACCGAGTCCAAGGCGGACGTCGCCGACCTGCCGTTCTACGCCACGACCAACGCGGTCGAGGATCTCGAGGCGATCCGCGATTACCTCGGGGTCGACAAGATGATGCTTTACGGCGAGAGCTACGGCACCCAATACGTCCAGACCTACGCTGCCGCTCATCCCGATCGGATCAAGGCCTTGTTCATCGACGGCCCGGTCGACCTCGTCCCCGATGCGATCACCTACTACACCGAGGGCGCCCGCGCCTTTGAGGATGTCCTGCTCCAGACGATGGCCGCCTGCAAGGCCGACCCGGCCTGCCGCGCCGGGTTCGCCGGTGGCGACCCGCTGGCGAGCTACGACGCGCTGGCAGCCAAGCTCAAGGCCGGACCGATCAGCTATCGCTTTCCGACGGCCACGGGGACCTTCGAGGACCGCCAGCTGACGCTGACCGACCTGACCTACCTGGCCTACGACTACGCCTATGGTCCGGACGATCGATCGCAGTTCCTGCGCGATCTCGCCGCGGCGTCGAAGGGTGACTACGTGCCACTGGCGCGAGCCGCCTACGACGCGTACGCCGTAGACCCCGAGACGCTCCAGGCCATCCCCGATCCGACCTACAGCGACGCGATGTACTACGCGACCGAGTGTCAGGACTATGGGTTCTATCTCGATGGCGGGACGCCCGACCAGCGGGTAGACGCCTGGCTGGCCCAGGGCCAGAAGGCCGGCATCAACGACCTGCGCCTGGGCTCGACCTTCTACGGAGACATGCCCTGCGTCTACTGGCCGGCCCAGCCCAAGAGCGATCCGCGACCCAAGGCCATCGTCGATCCGCCCTACCCGACCTTCATCATGACCGCGACGGCCGACGTGGCCACGCCGATCGCCAACGCGATGCGCCTGTTCGGCCGGCTGGACGACGCCTACATGTTCGAGGCGATCGGCGGCGATCACGTCATCTACGGTCGGGGCGATGTCTGTCCCGACAAGCCGATCACCGACTACCTCGTTTCGGGCACCTTGCCTCAGACCAAGGTCACCACCTGTCCCAACACGGTCATCGACGAATACGTCCCGAACGCTCGACCGCGGGCGGCCGATTACCGCGACGCGCTCGCCCTGATGCAGTCGATGGAAGCCCAGATCAGCAGCAGCGACGACTACACCTACCGGGTCGACAAAGACCCGATCACGATGGGCTGCAACCTGGGCGGGACGCTCACATACACCCCGGTCACGGGTGGCACGAACCTGAAGCTGGACCGCTGCACCTTCACTCGCGGCGCCCCGATGACCGGGTCAGGCAGGATCGATGACGATGCCGGCACGTTCCGGCTGACCGTCGATCTAGGGGGCCGCAACCGGCTGGCCTACTACGACGACGCCGATGGGGTGACCTCGGTCAAGGGCAGGTATCGAGGCGACAAGGTCAACCTCAAGCGCTGAGTCTGGGTGCGCCGATGCACCGCATTCGGCTCGTCGGGCGGCCGCGCCCCTCGTGCCGGAGGCTCGGGTCGCGCTAGAGTGCAGGTCACTACCCCGGAGAGTGACATGACCGAACCCACGCCCGCCACGGACCCCGCGCCCCGGCGATCCCCGCGTCCCCTCGATCTGCTCCGGATCGGCGTGGTCGTGGGAGCCTGTCTGGCCCTCGCCTTGAGCGCGGTCGTCGTGCTCGGCGCGTCGCCGGCACCGGGTGGGAGCGGTCCCGACGCCAAGGCCAGCGGCGACCCCGGCCGGGGCGCTCAGCGGCTCGGGATCGCGGGTGGCTTCTCGGGCTTGCGGGGCATGTTCGGCGGCGGACTGGGCAAGGGCCTCGAAGGCCTGCGCGACGCCTTCGCCGGAGCGGGTGGCTTCCGGACGGTCACCATCACCTCGGTCGATGGCTCGAAGGTCAGCCTCAAGACCGACGACGGCTGGACCAGGACGATCGAGATCGCGCCCGACACCAAGCTCGACCGGGACGGTGCCGCCATCAGCGCCACGGACCTCAAGGCCGGCGACCAGGTCATCCTGCGTCAGAAGCGCAACGATGACGGGACGTATTCCATCGTCGCGCTGAGCGTCCGCCTGCCGTTCGTCGCTGGGTCGGTGACTGCGATCGACGGGAACACGGTCACGATCAAGGTCCGCGGCGGGTCGACCAAGACGGTCACCCTGTCCGGCTCGACGACCTACAAGCTCGGTCCGGCCGACGGCAAGAAGTCCGATCTCAAGGTCGGCTCGCTGGTGGCTGTGACCGGGACCGAAGGTTCCGGCGACACCTTCTCAGCCTCGACCGTCCGGATCCAGGTCCGGATGGATCGGGTCTCCGGTGAAGTGGTGGGCAAGACCAAGGACTCGATCACGATCAAGCAGCGTGACGGGTCGAAGGTGACCGTCCAGGTCGGCACGGACACCAAGTACTTCGTCCGGGGATCGACGACGCCGGCCCTGTCCGACGTCGCGGTCGGGATGGGCGTCTCGGTGTTCGGCACGAAGGGCTCCGACGGCACCCTCGATGCCAGCTGGGTCGCGGCGGGCAAGCTGCGCACGGACGCCAAGCCCAAGCCGGCCGCCCCAGCGGCAGGCAGCGCCGCCCCCGGCTGAGTCGCGCCACCCGCTCGCGGGTAGACTGGACCCCCACAGCGGCGGAGTGGAGGGTGGCGATTGAGCGACGACGACGCATCCGAGGACGCCCCGCCGGTCAAGGACCGCGGCAAGACCGTCCACGGCGAGGTCGCCAACGCGGGGCATCGCGTCCTCGCCCCTGACGATGCGGAGGTCGAGGCCTACCTCGAGACCGCGCTCAAGGCCCCCGGCCCCGAACGGTCGCCCCAGGACAGACCCGGTGGCGGGATGGCCCGCGGGACCTCGGACGTCCTTGAACCGGAAACCGTCGTGGTGCTCGATTTCGGCGGCCAGTTCGCTCAACTCATCGCCCGCCGGGTCCGTGAGCTCAACGTCTACTCGGAGCTCCTCCCCCACGACACGCCCTACGCCGAGCTCGAGCGTCGGAACGCCCGGGCGATCATCCTGTCGGGCGGCCCGATGTCGGTCTACGACGTGGATGCGCCGCGTCCCGATCCGGCCATCTGGAACGGCCGGATCCCCGTCCTGGGGATCTGCTACGGCGCCCAGATGATGGCCCTCGAGCTGGGCGGCGACGTGCTGCCTGCCGCCAAACGCGAGTACGGCCCGGCGACCGTCACGATCACCGCCGACGATCGCTTGTTCAGCGGCCTCGAGCGCGACCAGCCGGTCTGGATGAGTCACGGCGACTCGATCACCCGGTTGCCCGAGGGCTTCCACTCGACCGCCCAGACCGACTCGACCCCGTTCGCCGGGCTGGTCGATGCCAGTCGCAATCTGTATGGCATCCAGTTCCACCCGGAAGTGGTCCATACGCCCCACGGCCGCGATGTCCTGCGCAACTTCGTGCTGGGCATCGCCGGAGTCGAGCCGACCTGGACCGCCGCCAACTTCATCGACTCGACCGTGGCCGAGATCCGGGCCCGGGTCGACGAGCACGCCCGCGAGGTCGGCTCCGACGGGCTGGTCATCTGCGCCTTGAGCGGCGGGGTCGACTCGGCAGTCGCCGCCGCCCTGGTCCATCGGGCGGTCGGCGACCGGCTGACCTGCATCTACGTCGACCACGGCCTGATGCGTAAGAAGGAGTCCGAGTTGCTCCGGGCCACCTTCGAGCAGAACCTGGGCATGCGCCTGGTGATGGTCGACGCCCGCGAGCGCTTCGTCACTCGGCTGGCCGGGGTGATCGACCCGGAGCAGAAGCGCAAGATCATCGGCGACGAGTTCATCCAGGTCTTCGAGGAGGAGGCGACCAAGCTCGGTCGGATCGACTTCCTGACCCAGGGCACCCTCTATCCGGATGTCATCGAGAGTGCCACGTCCGAGACCAAGACGGCCCAGAAGATCAAGACCCACCACAACGTCGGTGGACTGCCGGCGGACCTCCGGTTCAAGTTGATCGAGCCGCTCCGCTACCTGTTCAAGGACGAGGTGCGGACGGTCGGGATGGAGCTCGGCCTGCCCGAGGCGATGGTCCAGCGTCAGCCCTTCCCCGGCCCGGGTCTGGCCATCCGGATCATCGGCGAGGTGACCGCCGAGCGGCTCGACACGCTGCGCGACGCGGACTGGATCGTCATCGACGAGATCAAGGCGGCCGGGTTATATCGGAGCGTCTGGCAGTCGTTCGCCATCCTGACCCCGGTCCGGTCGGTCGGGGTCATGGGCGACGGGCGGACGTACGCCAATGTGGTCGCCATCCGGGCGGTGACGAGCGATGACGGGATGACCGCCGACTGGGCCAAACTGCCCTACGACGTGCTGGGCAAGATCTCCTCGCGCATCGTCAACGAGGTCCCGGGAGTGAACCGGGTGGTGTACGACATCAGCTCGAAACCGCCCGCCACTATCGAGTGGGAGTAGGACGTTCGGGGGATCAACCCTCTCGACGGAGGGGTTAGCATTCCGGCCATGGCCGAACCGATCGACGACGCCACCTCGTCTGCACCGTCCGCCGCCCGCTGCCCGTGGTGCTCGGCCGAGCTGCCCGACGCGGAGGCGAAGACCTGCCCGTCCTGCCAGGCCAACCTGGCCGGGGATCTGGACAAGCCGCTGCCAGGTGTGAACGCGCTCGACCTCGAGTCGCTGGCCTTCCGTCGGGCGACTCCGCCCAAGAAGAGCCGGCTGATGTCGTGGATCAGCGGTGACATGGACTACGACGACCCGACCGAGGCCGTCGCCGCGCCCGGATCGGTCGATCGGCCGCCGATCGAGGTCCGCCGCGAGATGCTCCGCCTCGAACGAGCGGCCCTCATCGCGGATCTGGCGGCCGAGGCTGGGGTCATCACCGCCGACAAGGTCCTCGACAAGAACGCCGACCCGACCGAGGCGGCGGCCGCCATCCAGGCCCACCTCGAGGATGCCGCCGCGGCCGAGGCGATGGGTGCCGGGGTGCCCGTGGCCGAGCCTGCGACCGCCGACCCACCGGCTTCCGAGGCCGCGACCGAGCCCGAATCTGACCCGACGGACACGACCACTGAGATCGGGTCGGCCGAGCCCGAGGCGCCCGGAGCCTGACCCGTTCGGCAAGGCCCTGTGCCCGACGCACCCGACGCGCCGCTATCCTCCGTCGATGCCAGACCGCCTCTCCCCGCCGGGTCCGTCGTTCATCCGCGAGCACATCGTAGAGGTCGGCGAGCGCCGGCTGCGAGCGGGCATGAGCCGCCCGACGACCCTCGATGACGGCTGGTGGCTGGCCATCATGTGGGTCGCCGATGACGACGGCGTCGTGAGCTTCCGCGACGTCGCGCCGGTCGCCGGTCCACCGCCCGATCCGCCGCTCGCCCGGCTCGGACCCGCCCTGAGTGGTGCCTTGTCGGGGCTGATCCTTGAAGCCGATGGGCGCCTCTCGATCCGCCTCGCCCAGATCGCCCAGCCGGACGATCCGATCCGCCCATGGCGCTCGCCGCTGGCGATCCGGGCGGCCTTCCGCTGGGAGCCCATGCGAGCGGCGGCGATGCGGCCCAATGAGCTGGCCGAGACCGTCCTGGCCGGCTTCCGCCGGGCGATCGAGGGCCTGGCCAGACCCTGACCGACTGTCGGCGGCCCTTCGCCACGCTGCAGGGTAGACTCCGGGCGACGTGAAGAACCTGTTCGACGACCTGCTGGCGGAAGTCCGCCGTGCGCAAGAAGCGATGTCCGGAGGCCAGGACCCGGCGACGCGCCCGACCGGCGACCGTTCGGATCGGACGGGTGACGAGGCGAAGTCCGACGACGCCGACGGCGACGACCGGGATGACGCCGACGACGCCCGGGATGACGCCGACGCCGACGAGGAGCCGACCCACCTTCGCCCGGCCAGCGGTGGCCCGGGGGGCCCGCACCGTCCGCGACCGGTCCGGGTCGGTGGCCCGGACGACGGCGCGCCGCGCAAACGGGATCGCGCCCGGGGCATCCTGATCGGTCTGGCCTTCCTGGCCATCTTCGCCATCGTCACCCTGGCCGGCGTCGTGCTCGACCTGATCACCGATGCGATCTGGTACCGGAGTGTCGGCTACGACGCCGTCTTCTACACCCGGATCGGGACTCAGGCGGTCCTGTTCATCTTCGTGCTCGTCGTTGTCAGCGCTTTCTTCGGCTTCAACATCTGGCTGGCCGGGCGTCTGGCACCCCCGCCGGACCCGACCCGGATGGGTGCGGTCGGCGAGTTCGCGGCCCGCATCGGTGAGGCGTTCGGGGTCGAGGACGGCCGGCCAGGCCGGGGCGGCGAGCGGTCGGCCTTCGCCGGCGCAGGCTTCGGCCAGGGCCCGGTCCGGACGATCAGCTTCGATGCCGACGAGATGCCCGACCTGGTGCCGGTCATCCGCTGGGTCCTGATCGGGCTGGCCGTGATCATCGCGCTGACCACTGCGGCCTCGGCTGCCGGCCAATGGGAGGTCGTCCAGCTGTGGCGCAACCAGGTGCCATTCTCGCTGCCCGGCACACCGCCGGTGGTCGACCCGATCTTCGGTCGGGACGTCAGCTTCTACCTGTTCGAGCTGCCGTTCCTGCACTCCGTCCAGACCGCGATCAACAGCCTGCTCATCGCCGCGCTCGTGCTGACCTTCGGTCGCTACCTGCTGGCCGGGGTCCGGGGCGGCCTCGTCTTCACCACCTCGATGCGGGTCCACCTGGCCGTCCTCGGCGGCCTGTACCTGTTATCGGTGGCCTGGGGCTACCAGCTGGACAAGCTCGAACTGGTCTACAGCACCCAGGGCGGCAGCTTCGTCGGGGTCAGTTTCACCGACCAGAACGCTCGATTCCTGGCCTACGACGTGCTGACCGCCGTCTCGGCGTTCGCCGCCGCGTTCCTGATCATCGGGGCGTTCACTCACGCGATGTGGCCCCTGGCGGCCGTGATCACCCTGTGGTTCAGCGCCTCGATCGTCCTGGGCACGGTCTATCCCAACCTGGTCCAGCGTCTCCAGGTCGAGCCTGACCAGCTGAACCGCGAGACGCCCTATATCTCGAACAACATCAGCATGACCCGGACGTCGTTCAACATCGCGGATTGGGAACGGCGCGACTACGGTGGCGAAGCGCCGTTGACAGCGGCCGACGTGGCCAAGGAAGCATCCACCTTCCAGAACGCGCGCCTGTGGGACTACCGGCCACTGCGCGACTCGATCGACCAGCTCCAGACGGTCCGCCAGTACTACGACTTCACCGACGTAGACACGGACCGCTACCAGATCAACGGCGACCTGCGCCAGGTGATGCTGTCCGGACGCGAGCTGGCCCCCGAGCGGAACCCCCAGGGCGGCACCTGGGTCAACCAGCGGATCACCTTCACCCACGGCATCGGCCTGGCCATGGTCCCGGTCAACTCGGCGACCGAGGGCGGTCAGCCGAACCTCATCATCCGGGACCTGCCGTCGGTGTCGCTGGCCGGCGCCCCGGAAGTCAGCCAGCCACGGATCTACTTCGGCGAGCGACCCAGCGACTGGATCATCACCGGTGCCCGCCAGAGTGAGTTCGACTACCCGGTCGGGGTCAGTGCCTCCGACGGCCAGGTCGAGCCGGGTCAGACCACCCGATGGAGCGGCAACAGCGGGGTCAAGCTCGACACGACGATGTCGCGGCTCCTGTTCGCTCTTCGCTTCCGCGACCTCAACCTGCTCATCAGCGACCAGGTGACCGCCGACAGCCAGCTCCTGTTCCATCGCTCGATCGGCGATCGGCTGCCCCGGATCGCGCCGTTCCTGCGTTACGACAAGGATCCCTACCTGGTGGTCACCGACGATGGCCGCCTCGAATACATCCAGGACGCCTACACGGTCAGTGACAAGTTCCCCAACGCCCAGTGGCTGGACCCCAGCGCCCTGCCGGCCGGGAGCGGGTTGGCGACGGACGCCTTCAATTACGTCCGTAACAGCGTCAAGATCGTGATGGACGCCTACACCGGGCAGATGACCTTCTACGTCGCGGATCCGAGCGACCCGATCATCCGGACCTACGAGAACATCTTCCCGACCCTGTTCACCTCGATGGACAAGTTGCCGGCCGATCTGGTCGCCCATCTGCGGGTGCCCGAGGAGCTGTTCAACTCGCAGACCCGGACCTACGCCCGATACCACATCACCGACCCGGCGGCCTTCTACAACAACGAGGACCTGTGGACCGTCCCGCCCGATCCGGGCGGCACCCAGAGCCTACCCAACGAGGCCTACTACGTCGTGATGCGCATGCCCGGGGAGGCGAACGCCGAGTTCCTGCTGCTCCAACCGATGGTCCCCAGCACCCGGCCGAACATGATCTCGTGGATCGCCGCCCGGATGGACCCGCCCGACTACGGCGTGGTCCGGGTCTACCGCTTCCCCCAGTCGACGTCCGTCCTGGGGCCGACCCAGATCGAGGCCAAGATCGATGCCGACCCGCTCATCGCTGCCCAGACCACGCTCTGGGACCAGGCCGGCAGCACGGTCATCCGGGGCAACCTCATCGTCGTCCCGATCCAGGACGCCCTGATCTACCTCCAGCCGGTCTACCTCCAGTCGGCCAACAGCGCCTTCCCCGAGTTCCAGCGGATCATCCTGGCAACCCCGCGTCGGATCGTCTGGGGCAAGACCCTCTCGGAGGCGCTCGGTCTGCTGCTGGCCGACCAGCCGGCCACCAACCCGGGAGGACCGTCGCCCAGCCCCGGCCCATCGACCAGCCCCGGCCCGTCGACCAGCCCGGCACCGGGATCGAGTCCGGCCGCGACCCCGACATCGGGACCCGGCCAGACACCCCCGGCCGGCGACGTGGCGGCGCTGATCGCTTTCGCCAACGACCACTTCGAGCTAGCCCAGACGGCGCTGCGGGCGGGTGACTTCGCGACCTACGGGGTCGAGATGGCCAAAGTCCAGGATGCGCTCCGTCAGCTCGACGGGCTGGTCAAGGTGAGCCCGGCGCCGTGACCCCGGGCGTCGTGACCGGCGGCCTGTTCGGTCGCGCCGGAAGCGAGGTCCTCCATGCTCCGAGGCTGTGGGCGATCGCCCTGGCCGGTTTTCTGGCGAGCGGTGGCATCGTCCTGTTCGCGCTGCCGATCATGGTCCTGCCGAGCGTCGTGGGGATGAGCACGTTCATCGGTCCGAACGCCGTCACGGCAGCCGGTCCCTCGGCCCACTTCGTCGAGCTGGTCGCCGTCAGTGTCGTGGTCCTGGCCGCCTGGATCCTGCTCGGAACGCTGGTCTCAGTGGCGGCCGAGCGAGAGCTCGTCCGAGCCGTGCTGGATCCTCGGGCCATCCCGGCCGGCGACGCCGGTGTCGGTCGGCTCCTCGTCCTTCGGCTGCTGAGCCTCATCCCGTTCGGTCTTGGCCTTGTCGTGGCCGGGTCTCGCCTCGGCCAGGTCGGCTACCAGGAGCTGATCCTGCCCACCTCGTCGAGTGCGCCGTTCGTCGTACGGGTCCTGCTCGCGACGCCGGATGCCATCGCGATCGTCGTGTTGGGCTGGCTTCTCAGCGAGCTCGTCGGCAGCGTCGGGATCCGTCTTGCGATGGTCGAAAGCCGAGGAGCGCTGGGCTCGATCGCTGCGGCGGTCCGCTGGACGATCCGGCGCCCACTTCGCTCGCTGGGTCTGCTCGGGGCGACCGCCCTGGCCGGCGCGGCGCTCATCGCGCCCGCCGTCGCCCTCTCGGCGGTCGCCTGGTCGAGCGCCCGGACGGCCCTGCTCGGCGCGACGCCATCGATGGTCGGGGCGCTCGAGATCCTCCTGTTCGTGACGGTCTGGGCGACCGGGCTGGTACTCGCCGGGATCGTCGCCGCTTGGCGCAGTGCCGCCTGGAGTCTGGCCGTGGTGGGGGACCATCGGGTGGGTGGTCCGACGACCGGGGCTGGTGGCACCCTGTAGTCCGCGCCGCGCCGCTTGATCGGTGCGCATGTCCGCGGGAGGAACTGGATGACGGCGACGTCGGTCGTCTGCCCCGAATGCAAGAGCCCGGTCGCGCCCGGTCGGCTGTCGTGCCAATCGTGCGGGACCCTCCTGGCGTCCGTCGTCGGGTCGTCGCGCCGCTTCAGCGACTCACCGGCCATCGATCCGATGCTGCCGGATGTCGACGAAGACAAGCCGATCGCGTCGGCCCGCCAGTCGGTGCCCGAGGCGGCGCTCGACGACGCACCGGCGCTGGCGCCCAGCCCGATCGTCGTCGAGGCGGATGCCGCCGTGGCTCCCACGCCTCCGTCCGAACCGGCCAAGCGGGCCCCTCGGCGCCTGCCCCGGCCGAGGTCGTCCACTCCGCCGCCTCCGCCAGCGCCCACCGATGCCGACGCACAGACGTCGATCTTCGGGCCGCTGCCGAGCTCCGCGCCGCCGAGCGCCGCGCCGCCGAGCGCCGCGCCGCCGAGCGCCGCGCCGCCGATCCTCCATTCATGGGCGGACCCGATCGCCGAAGTGACCGGCCGAGTCGCCACGGTCAGTCCGCCGATCGCTCCGGCGACTCGGACGGTCAGGCCGGCGAAGAGTGCTCAACGGGCGGGTCCGTCGGTCAACGGCAACGGCAGCATCGGCGCCAGCACCACGACGATGCTGGCCACGCAGGCAGCCGTCCTGTCTCCGCCCGAACCGAGTCCGATCCTTCCGGCGGCAATCGGCGGTTCGCGGACCAACGGGGTGGCCGCGTCGAGCGCCTCGGTAGCGGGCGCCTACCTCGCGCCGTCGGCGACGTACGCGTCCGCGGTCGTCGACCGGCCGGCGCCGCCACCCTCGTCCAAGGCCCAGGCGACGAACCCACGAGCGACTGCATCGGTCGCGCCCACCTGGCCTGGCCAGCTCCCACTTACGGCGACGGCCGGGACGACCAGCGCTGCTGGGCCGGGGTCTGTGTCGACGCCTGCGGCGACCGCAGTCTCGGTCGACGGTGCGACGGCTCGCCGGATGTCCGATTGGCTGGTGATCGGCGGAGCGTCCCTGGCGATCTTCAGCTTCGTCCTGCCGTGGGCGACCGATGGGGTCATCGGTTCGAGCGGGACCGGCTACAGCTCGACCTGGGGTCTGGCCAACCTGGGCCACCTCCTGCTGATCCTGGCGGCAGCGGCCGTCCTGGTCGTGCACCTGGTCGACAGTCCCATCCCGCACTGGATCCGGTCGGGTGTCCTGCCGATCGCGGTCGGCGGACTGCTGTCGGGTCTGGCCTTCGCCTATTACGCCCGCCCGTTCGGTGGCGGCGCCGGCGTGGCCGTGCTCCTGGCCGGTGGGGTCCTTCTCGTGGCCGGCGGTGTCGCGGCCAGCCGGCCCGAGCGCAACGAAGCGAGCGCCTCGACCGTCTAGCGGTGGCGTTCGCCCCTGCTACACTGCGCCCGACGCACCGGCTGTGCCCGCCGGGACGACGCTGACGGACATCGCCCGCGGGAGGCCAGGACCAGGCGGATGGACCAGATCATCGCGCCGATCGGAGCTGCGATCGGAGGATTCTTCGGGAATCCCATCGTCCAATTCGGGCTCAAGGCGGCAGCCGTCTACTTCGTCGGGCTGTGGCTCGCGTCGGCGTACTGGGCCTTCCGCGATCTCCAGGGCCGGACCGACAACCCGGTCGCGCCCTATCTCGCGGCCAGCCTCGTCATCCTGTTCACGCCGGTCTTCTTCCTCCTTGCGGTGGTCATCTACCGGATCGTCCGGCCGCACGAGCGGATCGGCGACGTCAACGAGCGGGCTCTTGCCGAGGAGGCGCTCCTCAACGAGGTCGAGTCGGTCCCCCATTGCCCCGGCTGCCATCGCCGGATCAACGACGAGTGGCTGCTCTGCCCGGCCTGCCGGACTCGACTCCACCGGGTCTGTCCGAACTGCAGCCGGCTGGTCGGACTCGAGTGGTCGCTGTGCGCCTGGTGCGGCAAGGACTTCGAACGGCGTGAGGTCGCTGCGGCGTTCAACGCGCCGCGCCCGGCCGTCGTGGTCCAGCGCTCCGAGTCGCCGGCCCTGACGGCACCGACCCAACTACCGACCGGGGCCGGCTCGGTCGCGGCGGCCCCGGCCCATACGACCCAGCCGACCTCCACCCGCAAGCCGATCCGGGGCACCAGCCGCAAGACGCCCGGCGCGCTGCCGGAGCGTTGACGCACCCGGTCGACGGACCGGCCGGCGACGCTGCGCCGGAGCCCCTGCCGGTGATCTCCGACCAGGTTCCGCCTAGCGGCGACGGTCTCTCCGGTCCACCGGGCCTTCGGACGTTCTCGCTCGACGGTCGCAAGGCCCCCGGTCTGTACCTTGTCGGTTGGCTGGCGACCGCCCTCGGCGGGCCGCTCCTGCTCATCGCGATCGCATCCGGGACGCCCGGCCTGAGCGGCCTGTTCCTGGTGGTCGCCGGAGCGCTCCTGCTCGGGCTGGGGCTGACGGCTGCGGCCGGCGCCCAGGCCATCGAGCGGCGCGACCGGACCGACCTGGCCTACCGCGGACCTTCGCCATTCCTCGTCTTCACGGCGAGCGTACCCCTGACGATCCTGCTCGAGTTGCCCTTCCAGATGGTCGGCTTCGATACGACTTCCCCGTTCGCGACGCTGATCTCGGTCAGCCTCATCGGGGCGGTCTGGCTGACCTTGATCGGGATGACCGTGGTCGGGACCGGGGCGCTGGGCTGGAGCGAGATCGCGACTGGGATCGCCGCGACGCGGCTCGCCCGGATCGTCGGAGACGGCCTGATCGGCGCGGCCGCCGCGATCCCGGTCATCCTGGCCACATCGATCGTGGCCGCGATCCTGGTCTCCCTGACCGGGGTGACCCCGGTCGGTCCGATCGCCCCACCGACCGACGGCTGGACGTTGGCCCTGGGCCTGCTGGCTGCAGCCGTCGTCGCCCCGATCAGCGAAGAGGTGTTCTACCGGGGATTCGCCACGACCGCCTGGATGCGCCCGCTGGGAGCTCGCCGGGCGATCGTCCAAGGCGGCTTGTTCTTCGCCTTCGTCCACGTCCTGACCCTGAGCGGCGCCGACTTCGATCACGCGGCAAAGGCCGCCCTGGTGGCCTTCGGGGCGCGGATCCCAGTGGCGCTGGCCCTTGGCTGGATCTTCGTCGCGCGCCGCTCGCTGGCCGCCTCCATCGGGTTGCACGCGACGTTCAACGGCCTCCTCGTGCTCCTGTCCGCCGTCGCCCTGAGCGCCAGCCCGAGCTGATCGTCCACAAAGTGGGAGTGAAGGTCGCGGTGAGCCCCGGGTGAGGCTCGGTCCCTAGGCTGCGCAGTGTTCCCGGACCTGGATGGCGGGGGAGATCGGCGGGCTCTCGTCGTCCGGGTCCGGGGACCCATGCCCCTTGCAGCGCCGGAGGACCGACCATGCGGGCGATCCGCGAGATCCCGGAGGCGGAGCGGCCACGCGAGCGACTCGCCCAGCGCGGTCCGGGTGGGCTGACCGCCGCCGAGCTGATCGGGCTGATCTGGGGCTCGGGCGCCCGCGGGGTGAGCGCAGTGGACCTGGCCGAGGAGGCCCTCGCCCGGCACGACGGACTGACCGGACTGGCCCGAGCCAGTGACCTCGAGCTCGAGGCCATCCCGGGCGTCGGTGTCGCCAAGGCGGCGCAGCTCGCCGCTGCCTTCGAGCTCGGCAGGCGGCTCCTGGCCGATTGGCCGGCCGGCCGCTGGACGATCCGCTCGCCGCTCGACGTCGCCGATCGGCTGATCCTCCAGATGGGCCGGCTGGAGCACGAGGAGCTCCGGATCGTCCTGCTCAATACCAAGAACGTCGTGCTCCGGGTCGCGACCGTCTACCAGGGCAACGTCTCGTCGAGCCTGGTCCGCGTCGGCGAGCTGTTCCGCGACGCAGTCAGACTCAACGCCAGCGGCGTCATCCTTGTCCACAACCACCCGAGCGGTGACCCGACCCCGAGCCCCGACGACCTCCACCTGACCGCTGAGGCGCTGGCGGCCGGCCGGCTGCTCGACATCGAGCTGCTCGATCACCTCGTCATCGGTCACGACGCCTACATCTCACTGCGCGACCGAGGCGTCGCCTTCGACCGACCCGCTCGCCACAGCTGACCCACGACGGTCAGGGCAGTGGCAGGCGCCATACCGAGCTGACGTCGTGGGCACTGACCCAGACCGCGGATGCGTCGGCGGCCACGCTGCCGCTCCCCGCCGGGGGTCCATACCGGCCGACGACCCGGTTGGTCTTCGGGTCGATCCGGGCGATCAACGAATCGCTGACCCGGACCCAGACCGATCCGCCACCGACCGCGATGTCCCCGCCCTCGATCGGCGTCGAGCCGACCGAGATCGTGGCCACCACGGCGGCGGTCTTCGGATCGATCCGGGACACCGTGGCGTCCTGCTGGTTCATCACCCAGACGGCGTCCTCGCCGACGGCCAGGAAGCGAGGGATCGCGCCGACCGGGATCTCCTTGCTCACGGCGCCGGTCGCAGGATCGACCTTCATCAGCGTGCCCGCGGCCGAATTCGTGATCCAGAGGGCGCCGTAGGCGGCGCGCAGGGCGGCTGAACCCGGGGGCTGGGCGAAGGTTGTCGCCAGCGCGTTCGTCTTGGGGTCGATCTTGAGCAGCTTCGGATCGCCCCCGCCCGAGAGGACCCACACCCCGCCTTCGCCGGCTCCGATCGACGACTCCTCACGGAGGTCCTCGACGGCCAGCGGGATCGAGGCCAGGATCCGCCCGCTCTTCGGGTCGATCCGGGTGAGCGTCGGCACCCCGCACGATGGCACCCACAGCGACTCGAACCCGACATCCATCCCCAAGCAGACCACGCCTGGCACGGCGACCGATCCGAGCGACTTGCCGGTCTTGCCGTCCAGCCGCCCGACCCCGTCGCCGACCCCGGCTGCCCACGTCGATCCGCCAGCGACCTGGAGCCAGTCGGGTTGGCCGAGGTCGCCGATCCGGGTCGCGCCCGCTGCCTCGATCGAGTTCACGGGTGGGAGGCTCGGCGTCGCCGACAGGACTGGCGATGGCTGGGACATGGCTGGCGACGGCGTCGTGGCCGGAGCAGGCGACGTCGTCATGGGTGGGGTCGCACTGGCCGGAGCGCCGGAGCTGGCCGAGGATCCAGCTTGGGACGGCCCGCTCGACGTGGACGCGCATGCCGCGAGCCCCCAGCTGAGGACCGCGACGCCCAGGGCCCGTCCAAAAACCGACCAGGGTGCCAAATGCCTTGCCCTCCAGCCCAGATCCTGATCCCTACATCGGCACGATAGCCTGCCGCCGTCACACAGGGTAGGCCGGCCCGCGCTGCCGCCGGATCGTCGCGACGAAGGCTCCATCGCGACGCTATCTTGGAGTCGTCGGTCCGGCACTCGAGTGAGGGTCTTGCATGGTCACCACCATGGACATCGTCATCGGGACGTTCATCGTCGGCGGCGTCATCACCGGTTGGAAGCGCGGACTGGTCTTCCAGCTCATCGGCCTGCTGATGCTGATCGTGTCGTTCGTGGCCGGGGCCTACCTGCGGGTCCCGATCGGGGCGATCATCGGCGCCATCTGGACCACCCTGCCGCCGTCCTACGCCGAGATGCTCGGGTACGCCTTCGCCTTCGTCGGGGTCTTCATCGTGGGCAATATCGTGGTCGGTCGGCTCTATGGCAAGACCGCCCTCGCAGGCGTATCGGAGATGGCTGACCAGGTCCTCGGAGCGATCCTGGGTGGGGTCGTCGGCGCCCTGCTGGTGTCGGCCGGGATCGCCATCCTGGACACGTTCTACGGCCAACCCAACCAGCTGGGTCAGACCGCGGCCGGGATCTTCATCCTCAAGTACTTCCACGACACGCTGGCCGTGTCGTGGCTGGCCGACGTCCTCCGGGCGACGACCGTTCCGATCATGCTCAACGTGCTCGGTCCGATCATCCCCACCGACATCAAGGTGCCCGGTCTCAAGTAGGCGGAACTACCTAGACCGGAATTCGAGGCAAGGCCGCGTATACTGCACGGGCTTCCCCACGGATCACACCCCGCGACCCGCTCAGCGACCGGCGGATGGCCGCGCCGTGTCACCTCGAAGGACCTGCCCCGCTTATGCTCGATCGGATCCTCGGCTACTTCTCCCGCGACATCGGGATCGACCTCGGGACCGCCAATACCCTGGTCCACGTCCGCAACCGCGGGATCGTCATGAGCGAGCCGAGTGTCGTCGCCATCGAGGCCAAGACCAAGAAGGTCCTGGCCATCGGCGCAGAAGCGAAGCGGATGGTCGGGCGGACGCCGGCCAACATCATCGCCGTGCGGCCCCTGCGCGACGGAGTCATCAGCGACTTCGACGTGACCGAGCAGATGCTCAAGTACTTCGTCAACCGGGTCCATGACCGGGTCGGGCTGATCCCCCGACCGCGGATGCTGCTGGGCATCCCGTCGGGTGTGACCGAGGTCGAGAAACGGGCCGTCCGCGATGCCGCCCTGAACGCGGGGGCGCGCTGGGCGCGGCTGATCGAGGAGCCGATGGCCGCCGCGATCGGTGCCGGGCTGCCGGTCAGCGAGCCCTCGGGCAGCCTGATCGTCGACATCGGCGGCGGCACGACCGAGGTCGCCGTGATCAGCCTGGGCGGGATCGTCGTCGCCCGGAGCATCCGCATCGGTGGCGATGAGATGGACCAGGACATCGTCCTGTTCGCCCGGCGTGAATACAACCTGTTCCTGGGCGAGCGGACCGCCGAAGACATCAAGATCGCCATCGCCTCGGCCTACCCGGGGGAGTGGGATGCCCAGCGGGTCACCCTTCGCGGGCGCGACCTGCTGACCGGTCTGCCCCGCAGCGTCGAGGTCGGCGCGGATCAGATCCGCGAGGCCATCGAGCCGTCGGTCCAGCAGATCGTCGACACGATCAAGGACACCATCGAGGAGACCCCACCCGAGCTCGTCGCCGACATCATGGACCAGGGCATCGTGCTGGCCGGCGGCGGGGCGCTCCTGGCCGGCCTCGACCAGCGCATCGCCGAGGCGACCCAGATGCCGGTCCACATCGCCGACGACCCGTTGACCTGTGTCGCCCGCGGCACCGGCGTCGTCCTCGAAGAGTTGAGCAATCCCGCGATGCAGCGGGTCCTGGTCGCGGACACCTACGCCCGCGCCCCGCGCTGATCGAGTCCGGCTGTGACGTCTCTCTCGGGTGACCGGCTGGCTCGTCGCCGGACGCTCCTGTTCGGGGCTCTGATCACGATCAGCCTGGCCCTGATGTTCCTGTCGACGACCGCGCCGGCATTGGAGGTCCAGAACGGCGTCCGGTTCGCCTTTCGCCCGATCCAGGCCGGTCTTGACTCGGTCGCCCGGGCAGCCACCGGCATGGTCGAGACGGTGACCCAGATCCAGACCCTCCACCGGACGAACGACGAGCTGGCCCGGGAGAATGCGCGGCTGGCCGCTGAGAATGCCCGGACCAAGGAGCTCGAGCGCCAGAACGGGATCCTGACCGAGCTGCTCGACGTCAAGGGTTCGCTCTCGTTCAACACGGTGACCGGCTCGGTCATCGGTCGCGAGAGCTCCCAGTTCCGGCGGGTCGTGACGATCGATGTCGGGTCCGGCTCGGGGGTCAAGGAGGGCGACGTCGTGGTCGGCGCGGGTGGCGCCCTGGTCGGCCGGATCACCGGGGTGACCGGCGACTCGGCCTCGGTCCTGCTGATCAACGACACCAGCTCGACGGTCATCGGTCAGCTCGGCGCCAACCAGGCCACCGGCTCGGTCATCGGCCAGCTCGGTGGCGTCCTGATCATGGACAACATCGACACCACCGAGCGGCTCCAGATCGGCGATACGGTCGTCACCGCCGGGATCGATCTCGGTGGCGGGGTCCGCTCGCCGTTCCCCAAGGGTCTCCTGATCGGCTCGCTGGTCGATGTCGAGCGCGACGCCAACGCGGTGACCCAGACGGCCTTCATCCAGCCGGCAGCCGACCTCGACCGGCTCGAATATGTGCTGGTCATCACCGATTACAAGGGCGGGCTCCCGCCGGTCGACCAGCAGCCGATCCCGTGCGCCTCCGCCGGCACGCTGCCCCAGGGTGAGCAGCCATGCGTCGAAGCGACTCCGAAGCCGTAGGCCGGAGCGAGCCTCGCGCGCGCTGCTACGCTACCGCCCGATGAAGGGCATCGTCCTCGCCGGCGGCACGGCCACCCGGTTGTACCCGCTGACCATCGTGACCAACAAGCATCTCCTGCCGATCTACGACCGGCCGATGATCTATTACCCGATCGAGACGCTGGCCGGGATGGGCATCCGTGAGGTCATGGTCATCGTCGGGGGGAAGAGCGTCGGTGACGTCGTGGAGCTGTTGGCGGACGGCTCGCACTTCGGTCTCGACCTGACCTATCGCTACCAGCGGGGCGCATTGGGCATCGCCCATGCCATCGGGCTGGCCCGCGACTTCGTCGGCGATGAGGCGTTCTGCTGCGTCCTGGGCGACAACATCCTGCGTGGACCGGCCCTCGAGCCGGTCGCCCGAGAATTCGAGGCCGGGCCGTGGGGCGCCGGGACCCTGCTCTACCGGGTGCCCGATCCGGAGCGGTTCGGGGTCGCCGAGCTGGATGGCGACGGCCGGGTCGTCGGGTTCGAGGAGAAGCCCAGCCAGCCCAAGAGCGACCTGATCCCGATCGGGGTCTACTTCCTGCGCCCGGACGCGTTCGACGTGATCGAACACCTGGCCCCATCCGGCCGGGGCGAGTTCGAGATCACCGACGTGCTCAACCACTATGTCCCGGACGGGCGTCTGCACGCCCCGATCTACGACGGCCACTGGGCCGATGCCGGGACAGTCGGCTCGCTCCTGCGGGCGGCCGAACTGGCGGCCTCGGACGATGCCGACGGCCGTCTCTCGCCGCCGCCCCAGCGGCCAGAGCGATGACCGACGCCACCGCCCCATGGGCCCAGGCAGGTGCTCGCCTGCTGGTCACCGGCGGGGCCGGCTTCATCGGTTCGTGCTTCGTGCGCGAGGTGCTCGGGCGGCGCGACGGGACCCGGATCGCGGTCCTCGACAAGCTGACCTACGCGGGCAACCGGGCCAACCTCCAGGCGGTCCTCGACGACCCGGAGCAGGCGAGCAGGCTCACCTTCGTCGAGGGAGACATCGCTGTCCCGGAGGTCGTCCGGACGCTGGTCGGCGGGGCCGATGCCGTCGTCAACTTCGCCGCCGAATCCCACGTCGACCGGTCGATCCTCGATCCGGAAGCCTTCCTGCGGACCGGAGTCATCGGCGTCCACGTCCTGCTCGACGCGGTCCTCGCCGAGCAGCGGGCCGGCCGACGGGTCCGCTATCTGCAGGTCTCGACCGACGAGGTCTACGGCTCGATCGCGGCCGGTCGCTCGGTCGAGGGCGACGGCCTGGCACCGCGCTCGCCGTATGCGGCGGCCAAAGCGGCCGGCGAGCTGCTCGTCCGGTCGTACGTCGTGACCCACGACGTCGATGCGGTCGTGACCCGCGGCTCGAACACGTACGGCCCGTACCACCACCCGGAGAAGCTCATCCCGCTCTTCGTGACCAATGCCATCGACGACCTGCCCCTGCCGATGTACGGCGACGGGATGCAGATCCGCGACTGGCTGTACGTCGCCGATCATGCCGCAGGGATCGAGCATGTCCTGCGCCACGGGCTGAGCGGTGAGACCTACAACCTGGCCGGCGCGACCGAGCTGCCCAACCGGGAGGTCATCCGGCGCATCCTCGAGCTGCTCGACAAGCCCTGGTCGCTGGTCAGGACCGTGGCCGATCGGCCGGGTCACGATCGGCGCTATGCCATGGACGGGGCCAAGGCCGCTGCCTTGGGCTGGCGGCCGGAGACCCCGTTCGAGGATGGCCTGGCGGCGACGATCGCCTGGTTCGTTGCCAACGAGGCCTGGTGGCGGGCGATCAAGGCCGGCGACTGGGACGCCTACTACGCTCGCCAGTACGGTCAGCGTCTGGCCGGGTCCACGGCGGCCGATGCCCTCGATCCGGCTCTCTCGCTCGGGTCCTCTGCCGAGGCCGACTGAGGTGCGGGTCGCGGTCACCGGCGCCGGAGGCCGCCTCGGGCGCGCTCTCATCGCGGCCCTGGCCGACGCCCCGTTCACCGGTCTGACCGGGCCCATCGCCTGGACCCGGCCGGACTACGACCTCGACGATCCCGCGGCCCCGGCGGCCCTGATCGAGCGCGACCGCCCCGAGGTGGTCGTCCACAGCGCGGCCTGGACGGATGTCGACGGGGCGGCTCGTGACGGGGCGTTGGCCGATCGGCGGAACACCGCGGCGACCGCGCGCCTGGCGGGTGCCTGCGCCAAGGCCGGGGTGGACCTCGTCTACGTCTCGACGAACGAGGTCTTCGGCGGCCAGCGGACCGATGGGCGCGGCTATCGTCCCGACGACCCGACCGGCCCCATCAACGCCTACGGCGCGAGCAAGCTCGGCGGCGAGTTGGCTGCAAGGGCCGCCGTGTCGGGTGGCCGGGCACTGAGCGCGATCGTCCGGACGGCCTGGCTGCACGGCCCACCGGGCAACGACTTCCCGACGAAGATCGTGGCGGCGGCACTCCGGGCAAAGGCGATCGACGAGCCGCTCAGGGTCGTTGCCGATGAGTTCGGCTCGCCGACCTCGGCCGCGGATGTGGCCGAGGCGATCGTCGAGCTGATCGGCTCCGGGGAGATCGGCGGGACCCTCCACTACGTCAATGTCGGGGCGGTCTCGCGGGCCGACTGGGCGCGCGAGATCCTGCGCCTGGCCCGGCTCGAGGTGGCGATCGAGGAGGTCCCGGCGTCGACCTGGCCGCGCCCGTCGAACCCGCCGCGCTGGGGCGTCCTCGAGGCCAGCCGACTGCCCTCGGGTGAGCCGATGCGTCCGTGGATGGAGGCCCTCGCCGACTATGCCCCGGTCCTGCGTCGGCTGGCGACGACACCCACCGCCGACGTATCGGCTGGCAGGACGGCATGACCGACCTCGAACGGCCGGCCTCGAGCCTGACCGGCGTTCGCTACGGCGGCCTGACCCGTCACTCCGACGATCGAGGCTCGTTCCGCGAGCTGTGGCGAGCGAGTGCCTACCCGCCCGACGGTCTGCCGGCGGACCTTGCCGGGGTCGCCGGCGGGCGTTTCGTCCAGGCCAACGTCTCGACCTCGGCGTCCGGCGTCCTGCGCGGGTTGCACTACCACCGACGCCAGCTCGATCGCTGGATCGTGGCCGGCGGTCGCGCCTTCGTGGCCCTGGTCGACGTTCGTCCGGTCCTCGCCGGGATGGGACCGGCGCTCGTCGAGACCCGCCAGCTGAGCGCCGACGAGACGGTCGAGATCCCGGCTGGGGTCGCTCACGGCTTCCTCGCCCTCGAGCCGCTCGAGCTGATCTACCTGGTGACCGGTGAGTTCGACGACAAGGATGAGCTCGGCTTCGCCTGGGACGATCCGGCCGTCGCCGTCCCCTGGCCGGTCCCTGTCGATGGTGCACCTGAGGGTCGGCCCATCCTGTCCGACCGCGACCGTGGCAACCCGTCCCTGGCCCAACTGGTGGCCAGCCTCCGCGCGTAGCACCTGCGATCGGCGCCTGCGGTCCGGCACCCGTCTCTTCCTGTGGCGCCGACGCACCGCCCCGCTGCGTCCGGCACCGCACTGCTCCGCTCACGGCCGCACCGCAAGGGCGGCGTTCGGGCCACCCGGACCCGGACGATGTCTCCATTGAGGGTGGTCGGCCCCGACCGGAGGCTGGGCTCGAACTCATCCGGCTCGACGTGGGCCGCTCGATCGCGGTATCGCGGGATGGCGGCGTCGCATCGGCCCCCGACCAACGTGGAGATGCCCCCCGGTGCGACGGATCACGGCCGCGGCTGCCCTCAGCCTGCTCGTCCTGGCCGTCTTCGGGCTGCCCATGGCAGGCGTCGTCAGCGCGGCCACCCCGCAGCCCAAGGTCGTGATCATCGTCGGCCCGGTCGACGGTTCGACGGCGTACTACAAGTCCGACGGTGACGCCGCCTACGCCGAGGCCCGCAAATACACCTCGAACGTGATCAAGGTCTACACCCCCAACGCGACCTGGGCCGCGGCCAAGGCGGCCCTCCAGGGCGCGTCGGTGGTCATCTACATGGGCCACGGCAATGGCTTCCCGAGCCCCTACCGATCGACCGCCTGGCCGTACTCCCAGAACGGCCTCGGCCTCAACCCGAAGGCCGGCGTGAACGACAGCACGACCCAGTACTGGGGCGAGTATTACCTGGCCCACGAGGTCAAGCTGGCACCCAACGCGGTGGTTCTGCTCAGTCACCTGTGCTACGCGTCGGGCAACTCCGAGTCGGGCAAGCCCAAGGCCACCCTGAGCGTGGCCAAGCAGCGGGTCGACAACATGGCTGCGGGCTGGCTGAAGGCCGGCGCCCGGGCGGTGGTGGCCGAGGGCCACTTCGGGCCGGCGTTCTATGTCCGCCAGCTGTTCACGACCCACAAGACGGTGGACCAGATCTTCCGTGCCTCGCCGACCTTCAACGACAACGCCTTCTCGTTCGCCTCGAGCCGGACGCCCGGGGCCACGGCCGAGATGGACCCGGACGGCACCCCCGGCGGCTACTGGCGCGCCGTGACAGGTTGGCTGGGCACGACCACGGATCAGGTCACGGGCGCCTCGTATGCCGACACCGGGACCGATCCGGCCACGTTCCAGGTCCCCGGCGCTGCCTCGGTCGGGGTCGAATCGGCGGCGGTCTTCGCCGACGAGACACTCACCCCCGCCGGTGACAGCGGTCCCGTCGCGAATCTGGTCCGCGACACCCGCGTCCGGCTCGTGTCGCGGGCAGCTGGGGGCGGTCCGGACGGTCAGCCCGTGTTCGAGGTGGCGACGCTCGACGGCGCGACGACCGGCTGGATGTCCGCTGCGGATCTCGTCCCGCGCGACAGCGCCGGACCGGTCGTGTGGACGACCGACGACGGGGACGGCGCCTTCTCACCGAACGGCGACGGCAGCACCGACTCCTACAAGCTCAGCGGTCGGATCTCCGAGACGGCGGACTGGTCGGTGACGTTCAGCACGTCGGCCGGCGACGATCTGGCCACCAGGACCGGGTCGGGCGACGCGTTCAGCGCGACCTGGACCGGGATCGTGGCGGGTTCCGCGGTCCCCGACGGGACCTATCGCTGGCGGATCGCGGTCAAGGACGGCTGGGGCAACCCCGAGGGCTCCCGGACCGGCATCTTCACCGTCGACACGGTCGCGCCCGCGTTCGACGACACGGTCGTCGCGGCGAGTGGCACGGCCGGCCCACCGACCTTCAGCCCGAACGGCGATGGCGCGGCGGACACGATCGGCCTGGCCTACTCGACCAATGAGCCCGGCTACGTCGACCTCGTCGTGAAGGACGGCGGCGGTGGGTCGGTCCGGTCGTCGTCGAGCCGGGTCGCGCTCGGTCCGGGCAAGGTCAGCTGGGATGGCCTGGACGACGCCGGTCACGTGGTCGGCAACGGCGTCTATACGATCAGCCTTGCCCCGCGCGACTTCGCCGGCAATGTCGGCGCCGGACGCGAGACCACGGTCGCCGTCTACAAGACGCTCAGCCACGTCGCCGTGGCCAAGACGGTCTTCTTCCCGCAGGATCTCGACAAGTACGCCAGGATGGCGCGCTTCTCGTACGCCCTGTCCGGCTCGGCGACGGTGACGGCGGTCATCCGGAACTCGGCCGGCAGCGTGGTCCGGACCGTCCTCGACGCTGTCCCGACCGCAGCCGGCAGCCGCTCCTTCGACTGGGACGGCAGGCTCGCCGACGGGACGATGGCGCCGCGCGGGACGTACACCGGGGCGATCAGCGCGACCGATGGCGAGCTCTCGGCGACCGGTCTGGCGGTCGTCGTGGCCGACGGCTTCCGGATCAGCCTGAACGACGCCACGCCCGGCCGCGGTCAGTCGATCACCCTCTACGCGACCAGTCCGGAACTGCTCAAGACGCTGCCTCGGGTCAAGGTCAGCCAGACCGGCGCGAGCTCGTTCAGCGTGACCATGAAGAAGATCGGGACGTACTCGTACCGGGTCACCATCAAGCTCAAGTCGGGCGGCGGGGCCGGGACCGTCCGGTTCTCGCTCAGCGCCAAGGACGCCGCGGCCAAGGTCAACCGGGCCGCCAAGGTGTTCAGCCTGCACTGACCGCCCACACGGCGGACTCCACAGGACCGCACCGGATCCCACCGTACCGTCCCAGACCGGGACCATCGGGCGATTCCTGCGCGCCGCTCATGCGCCTACGGTCGACGTCTGACCGCAAGACGCCGTGAGGATCTCGTGATCGACGACCGCCCCCGGCCACCCGCCATCGGCCACGCCCGCCATCGCCTGGTTCGCGCCCTCGGGGCGTTCGTCGTGGCCGTCATCGTCATCGCCGAACCAGCGAACTCGGCCGTCCGGGCGAACGCTCCGAACCGCCCCGACGCAGTGCTGAGCCGGACGTCGGCGACCGGGGCGGCCCCGCCCAGGGTGGCACTGGTCGACCCTGCCGGCGCTCCAGTGGATGCTCCACCGGCGACCGACGAGACGAGCCCGCCCAGAGCCACGAGTCGAGCCGCGGACGCGCCACCCGAGGACACGTCGCCGGACGGCGTCCAGGAGCCGTCGATCATCGCCCTCGATGCCGCCGCCCACGAGCACGATCGGATCGCCTTCACGCCCGGTGACGCGGTCGACGTGCCGTTCACGCCGCGGGCCGACGACGGTTGGTCGGTCGGGGGCGTCTCGCCGCGGCGACTGCCCGCCGGCGCGGCGTCCGGTCGGACGATGGCCGCCAGTCGCCAGGGCGCGGTCTGGTCGCCGGGGTCGTCCGCCCCGCAGGCCGTCGGCCCACGCCGGACGCCGGCAGTCCCCTGGCCCGTCGACGGCCCGCCGCCCGGACCGGCGCTCATGGCGGACCCGGCTTCGTTCCGGAGCAGCAGCCCGGCCCCGTCGGCCCCGCCGGCTGCCACCGATCTGCGCCGCCAGGTCTTCGGTTTCCTGCCCTACTGGCAGCTCGCTGACGGTTCGACCCGACTCGACTACCGGCTCCTGTCGACCATCGCCTACTTCGGGGTCGGGGCCGATGCCGACGGCGACCTGATCAAGCGCGACCGCGATGGGTCGATCTCGACCGGCTGGTCGGGCTGGACCAGCGCCCGCCTCGGTTCGGTCATCAAGGCGGCCCACAAGCACGGCACGCGAGTCGTGCTGACCGTCCAGTCGTTCGCCTGGACGACCAACCAGGCCACCAACCAGTCGGCCCTCCTGGGCAGCCCGACCGCCCGGCTCAAGCTCGCCCGCCAGATCGCCGCCGCCGTCCGGGATCGCGGCGCCGACGGCGTCAACCTCGACTTCGAACCGCTGGTCTCGGGCCGCTCGGATGAGTTCACGGCCCTGGTCCGGACGATCCGGGCCGAGCTCGACACGATCGCCCGGGGCTACCAGCTGACCTTCGACACGACCGGCTGGATCGGCAACTACCCGATCGAGGATGCCACGGAGCCCGGTGGTGCAGACGCCATCTTCGTGATGGGCTACGACTACCGCAACGCCAGCTCGGGCTCGGCCGGTTCGATCGCGCCGCTGGCCGGCCCGACCTACGACCTGCTCGACACGGTCCAGGCGTTCACCGACCGGGTCCCGGCCAGCCGCTTGATCCTGGGCATCCCGTACTACGGTCGGGCCTGGTCGACGACCAGCGGGCAGCCCCGGGCGGCGACCCGGACCGGCGCCAAGTACGGTTGGTCGGCCTCGGTGACCTACGCCAATGCGGTCGCCCTGGCCAAGGCTCACGGGCGCCGCTACGACAGCCGCGAGTCGTCGGCCTGGATCGCCTACAGGCGACGCAACTGCACGGCGGCTTACGGCTGCGTCACGACCTGGCGCGAGGTCTACTACGACGACGCCCAGAGCCTCCGCGCGAAGTACGACCTGATCAACCGCTACGGGCTTCGCGGAGCCGGCATCTGGGCCCTCGGCTACGACGGCGCACGGCCTGAGCTGTACGGCGCGATCGTGGCCAAGTTCCTGCACGACACGACGCCGCCGGCGACGGGCATCGATGTGCTGGCAGCGCGCCAGGGCGACGAGGGCTTCCTGGTCCGCTGGAGCGCCCTGGACATGAACCCGATCCGCAGCTACGACCTACAGGTCTCGGTCGACGGCGGGCCCTGGAAGGCCTGGCTCAGCAAGACCCGGGCGACCGACGCGATCTGGTCCGGTCACGATGGGCACGGCTACGCCTTCCGAGCGCGAGCCACCGATGCCAAGGGCAACCGCGGCCGCTGGAACGTGGGCAGTCTGCCCAGCCCCCGCCCGAGCCTCCGGACCGGCGGCTTCGCCGTGGTCAAGGCGGCGACCCTGACGATGCGCAGCCGACCCGACACGAGCGGCGCCCCGGTCGCGACGCTCCGGGCCGGCGCGATCCTCGCCCTGACCGGTGGACCGATCCAGGCCGATGGCTTCAGCTGGTATCAGGTCGCCGGCCCGCTCAGCAGCTGGGGCGCGACCGAGCCGGTGAGGACCGGGAGCTGGGTCGCCGCCCGGGGTGGCTCGACCGTCTACCTGGTGGCCCGGACCCCACCCAATACGACCATCGTCGCCGCCGGCATCGGCCACTTCTCGTTCGGGAGCGGCGGGCCGACCTCCATCGGTTGGTCCGCAGGAGCCCTTGCCGCGCGGACCTTCTCGCCCAACGGTGACCGTTCCAAGGACGGACTCACCCTGCGCTGGACGAATGGGCTGCCGTTCGATTCGATGACCCTCAAGGTCCTCCGCGCGAATGGCACGATCGTCGGCGTCCGATCGGTCCCGGCGACCCGGGCCGGCGCCCAGGCCTGGTCGTGGGACGGGACCGTCGGCGGTCACCGGCTGGTCGACGGTCGCTACGTCCTGCAGCTCATCGGGATGGCCGGCTCGCGGACCTATACCGCTCCTTCGATCCGGCCGATGACCCCGGCTCAGGTCGCGGGCTATGCCGTGACCCTCGACACGGTCAGACCGAGACTGACCAGTGCGGTCATCGCCGGCTCGCTCATCTCGCCGTTGCGCGATGGCCGCCACGACGCCGTGGCCATGGCTGCCCGCTCGACCGGGGCGAGCAGTTGGCGGCTCACCGCGGCGCGGCTGACCGGCCCGAGCGTCGCTGCCCCGATCCGGACCGTCGGCGGTCCCGGCGGGTCGCCGCACATCTCGTGGAACGGGCGGACCGACGCCGGTACTCCGGTCCTCGACGGACGCTATCGGCTGACCCTCGCGGTCTTCGATAGCGCCGGCAACTACGCGGCCCGATCGTGGGACGTGACGGTCGACGGGACCGCACCGGCCATCGCCCTGAGCACCACCCCGGCGACCTTCTCGCCCGATGGCGACGGCAGCGCGGACGCGAGCACGGTCCGCTGGGCGAACCCCGAGCCGGGCCTGACGACCATCCGGATCAGCCATGGGACGAAGCTCGTCCGGGCCATCGCCCCGAGCGGTCTGCGAACCGGCGGCGCCATCGTCTGGAACGGCCGGACGAAGGCCGGGGTCCGGCTGGCCGACGGCACGTACCGGGTCGGGATCACCGTCCAGGATGCCGCCGGGAACCGGCGGACCACGACGACGACCGTCCGGATGGATCGGACCGTGGGTTGGCTGCGCTCGACGCCCGGTGCGTTCTATCCGCAGGACCTCGACGGCCTGGCCCGGGCCGCCAGGATGACCTTCAGGCTGTCACGCTCGGCGCGGACCACGCTCCAGGTCGTCGCGGGGGACGGCCGGTCGATGCGGACCGCCTGGGCCGGCCGTCTGCAGGCTGCCGGACCGGTAGCGTGGACTTGGGACGGTCGGAACGGCACGGGGGCGATGGTCGCCCCCGGAGCCTACACGCTCGTCCTGACCGCGAGCAGTAGCGTCGGCACGACCGTCCTGCGTCGGTCGATCCTGCTCGATGCATTCGCGGTCGAGCTGTCCGCGACGAGGCTGATCGCCGGCCGCAAGCTGACGGTCCGCTTCAGCTCGGTGGAGCCATTGATGTCGCGTCCCGTGGTCACCCTCGACCAGACCGGTCGGCCGGCCGTGACCCGCTTCGCCCGACTCATCGCGCCGGGCCACTTTGCGATCACGTTCCTGGTGGCGAAGGGCGCCCCCGGCCCGGCAACGGTCCGCATCGCCGCGATCGACGCCGCCGGTCATCGCAACACGACCGTCCGCACGGTGTCGGTGCGCTGATCCAAGGTCCGGCCGAGCGGCGGACCGATGACCCGGTTCGTCCCGTACACTTGGGGCGATGACCGTCGGATCCAACGATCCAGTCGCGCCCGCCGAGGTAATCGTGACGATCTCCCCCCTGCCGGGCCCCGACACGGGCCGCCCGGTCGGCACCGGGGCGTGGGTGGTCCTGCCGACCTACAACGAAGCGGAGAACATCCGCCAGATCGCGGCAGCCATCCTCGAGCAGCTCCCGGGGGCGACCCTGCTGGTGGTCGACGACGGCTCGCCCGATGGGACGGGCACGATGGTCGACCAGCTCGCCTCCGTCGACCCGCGGGTGCGTGTCCGCCACCGGAGCGCCAAGCAGGGTCTCGGTCGGGCCTATCTCGACGGTTTCGGGCTGGCCATCGCCGGCGGGGCGGCGATCGTCGTCCAGATGGACGCGGACTTCAGCCACGATCCGGCCGTCCTGCCTGCGCTCATCGCGCCGGTCCTCGAGGATCGCGCTGATCTGGTGATCGGCTCGCGCTATGTGGCCGGCGGCGGCGTCCGCGATTGGGGCATCGTCCGGCGGGTCATCTCGCGGGGCGGCAGTACCTTCGCCAAGGTCGTTCTCGGTCTCAAGCCACACGACCTGACCGGTGGCTTCAAGGCTTGGCGGGCGACGACGCTCGGGGCGATCCCGTTCGATGGCGTCCATGCCGGCGGCTACGTCTTCCAGATCGAGATGACCTATCGGGCGAGCCGACTCGGGGCACGCGTCGAGGAGGTCCCGATCGTCTTCCAGGATCGGCGGGCAGGGCAGTCCAAGATGTCGCGCCGGATCATCGTCGAGGCGCTCATCGTCGTCCTCACCCTGCGCTGGGACGAGCTACGCGGTCGCGGTCCGACCCGATCCGGCGGCTGAAGCGCGCCGGTCGATCGGACGTCCGTCAGATCGCGGCCAGGCGGGACGACCCGAAGGCCGACGGTGACGCCGACGGGACGGGACTCGGAGAAGGCGACGAGGTCACGGCCGGCGGCGGCGCCCCGGGGGTGATCTTGATCACGGTCCCGGTGGTCATGACGTTGATGAAGGTCTGGCCGGCGGTGAGCGTGACCTCGTTGCCAGCCGCGTTGTAGAACATGGTCGGCGCGGTCAGCGACTTCTTGCGCCAGGTGCCCTTGATCGTCTTGCCGTTGGTCGAGATCCAGGCCGGTCCGCTGCCGACGACCTTGGCCTCGAGGCGGTGCTTCTTGGGGTGGCCGTCGTTGAGCGGCCCGAAACTCATCAGCATGATGATCACGTTCTTGGGCGCGACCCGCTTCTTGGTCGAGGCGTCCTTCTGCTTGCCTTCGACGCTGACCGAGCGCAGGTACGTGTTCGAGTTCCGGTCGTAGTCGTAGCGGATGATGCTGGTGGGGTAGGCGAACGCGATCTTGCCACCGACCGGACGCTGCTCGAGCGGCGCGTCCGGCGCGAACTGCCAGATCGGCGTCGGCGTGATGGGCTTAGCCCCCAGACGCCTGGCCAGCGCATCGAGCTGCTTGCCCGTCGTGTACAGGTTGTGCGGCGCGAAGCGGCTCTTGATCCGACGGAAGGCACCGGCCCAGCGGAACTCGTCGGCGTTGTAGACGAGCTTGCCGTTGCCGTTGGCCAGGAGGGTCTTCATCGCCTGGGGCGAGCCTCCGGCGTGGGCGTAGACGGCCTTCCACTCAGCCGCCCAGGCGATGTAGTAGTAGCGCGAGCTGCGGACGGGTCCGACGTCTCCGGGCTGGTTCTCGCCGAAGACCATCATGTAACGCGGGATGCCGCCCTCGGCGGGTGCCTGCCAGACGACCGAGGCGGCACTGAAGCCCGACTGTGGTCGAGCCGCCCCGAGATCGTCGACCATGACTGCGATGGGGTGCCGTCGGGCCTGGGCCGGGGTCACCGGCAGGCCGGTCAGGGGAGCCGGGACGGTCACCGGGGTCGGGACCGGGGTCGGTGTCGGCTCGAGGCTCGGACTCGGCTCCGGGCTGAGGCTGGGGGACTCGCTGGGCAGCGATGGCTCGACGGTCGGACTGGGCGCCGTGGAGACCTGGGCGATCGGGGTGACGTTCGGGGCGTTGCCGCAGGCGCCCACCAACAGACCGACGATCAGCGCGACGGACGTCGCGCGGGCGCGAGGATGGACCCGGCTGGACATCAGAACCCTCGAGGTGGACGGCGCGAGCGTCCGTCGCCGGGCAGGATACCCTGAGTCCGTGAAAGACCCATCGGAGCTCGACATGACCGACCAGCCAGCGTCAACGCCGCCGACCCGACCGCCTGCCCAACCGCTCGACATCGAGCTCCGCCGGGGCGCGATCGGTGCCCTCAGGGCCGATGACTTGAACCTGACCGTGGGCGCGATCGGGGCAGCCCGGGTCGACCGGGCCACGATCGAGTTCGGAGCCGTCGGAGCCCTGGCGGCAGGGGATGCCAACGTGACCATGAGCGCGGTCGGCACGATCGCCGCGCTCGAGGCGCGGGTGTCCCAGGCATTCGTCCGGTCGGTCGTCGCTCGGGACGTCCACTTCGCCCGTGGGTCAGGCGCGGCGGTGGTCTTCGCGGCCCGGGTCGACGGCGAGCCGACGGTCCTCCTGGACTGGCGCGGAGGGCTTGCGGCCGGGACCATCGTGGCCCTGGTCTGGCTCATCGTCCGCCGGCTGCGCTGACCCGCTCGAGGCTATACTCGCGATTCTGTCGGGGACCCACCGGAGACCGGTCCGCCGCGGCCGATCTTGTCGTAGCGGAGGCACCGTGATCGATCCGTCGGCGCGCACAGCGAGCGCGCACGTGATCCCAGCGGTGCGGCCCGACGTCGGCCCGGAGGAGTCGGAGGCCGTGGCCGAAGCGCTCCTGTCGGGCTCGGCCGAGCCGGGTCGGCGGGTCGCCCAGATCGAGGCTCGCTGGGCGGACTTCGTGGGTGTCCGTCACGGCGTCGCCGTGGTCAACGGCACGGTCGCCCGGATGTGCATCCTGGCCGGCCTTGGCATCGGTCCGGGCGACGAGGTGATCACCGTCAGCCATACGGTGAACGCCACGGTCAGTTCGATCCTGTTCACCGGGGCCAGCCCGGTCTTCGTCGATATCGAGCCGGATACCTATCTCATCGATGCCGCCCGGATCGAAGCGGCGATCGGCCCGCGGACTCGGGCCATCTACCCGGTCCACCTGTACGGCTTGGTCGCCGACATGGACATGATCACGGCCATCGCCGATCGTCACGGCCTGGCGGTCATCGAGGACGGCGGCGGGGCTCACGGTGCGACCTTCCGAGGCCGACGTGCCGGATCCTGGGGTCACGGGGCGTTCGGTCTGTACGGGGCCGGCGAGGGCGGCCTGATCAGCACCGACGACGATCGTCTGGCCGATTGGATCCGGCGCTATCGGGACCACGGCCGGCGGGGTCACCAGGCGGAGATTCTGGGCTTCGACTTCCACCTCTCGGAGGTCGCCGCGGCCATCGGGTTGGTCGGTCTCGACCGGATCGAACCGGGGATCGCGGCCCGCCGGGCCATCGCCGCGCGCTACGGTGCGGCCTTCGCCGGGCTGCCCATCCGTCGGCCGCTGGTCCCGGTGGGCCGGCGCCACGTCTTCCATCGCTACACGATCGACGTCGGGCCGGCCCGCGACGCCATCGCCGCCGACCTCGCAGAGCACGGCGTCGAGGTGGCCATCGAGTATCCCGTGCCGATCCATCGCCAACCCTACGTCCTCGAGCGTGGCATCCACGCCGAGCTGCCGATCACCGATGCTGCCGCCGACGGTTCGCTCAGCCTGCCCATGTACGGGGCCCTGACGACCGAGGACCAGGTTCGGGTGATCGCGGCCGTACAGGCCGCCGTCGGCCGCCACGTGCGCGAGCCGGTCCGGGCGCCGTCCCGATCGCAGGTCCGATCGGCATCCTCTCCGCGATGACCGGTCCGGCCCCGCTACCGGGCCGCCTTCGGGTCGCCATCGTCGCGGCCAACACCTTCGAATACGAGTCCCGGCTGCTCAAGACCGCGACGACCCTGGCCGAGGACGGACATGCCGTCACGGTGGTCGCCTTCGCCGGCCCCGGGCTGCCGACAACGGCATCGCTGGGCGAGCGGGCCGAGCTGCGCCGGGTGAGCCTCGACCGACGCATCGCCAGCGGGCTCCGGCCCATCCCGTCCCCGTTGCGCTCGTTGGTCCTGCGAACCACGGGATTGACGGCCGATGCCGAAGCCCTGCCCGCCGCGCCGGCCCGCGGCCTCGACCGGTTGCGAGCACCGCTCCGGCGCGGTCTCGAGATCCTGGCCACGGTCCGCCGCGGCCGGGGCTGGTCGACAGCGGTGGCCGAGGCGGCGCCGGGCGCCGAGGTCGTCCACGCCAAGGCCCTGATCGCCCTGCCCGTCGCCCGCGATGCCGCCCGCCTCACGGCGGGATCACGGGGCCGGTTCGTCTACGACGTCGCCGACCTGCACACCGAGTCGGCTCGCCTGGTCAAGCTGCCCGAGGTCCTCCGGGCATTGGTTCGGCGGCGCGAGGGCTCGCTGGTGCGCCGGGCGGCCGGGGTCCTGGCCGTGACCCCGTCGATGGCCCGGATGATCGCCCGCCGGTTCGGCGTGGCCGAACCCGTCGTCCTCCTCAACTGCCCGCCCGCGTGGCATCCCGAGACGCCCGGGTTGGTGGCCTCGGAACGACTGCGCCAGGCGGTCGATGGGGGTCTTCGGCCGGTCCCCGACGAGGTCCGGACGGCGAACCCCGGGCGTCGCCCGATCGTCCTGTACCAGGGTGCCTTCCGGGTCGACCAGGGGATCGAGGAGCTCGTGGCCGCCTCGGACGACCCGGTCTTCCTGGCGACCGGGGCGGCGATCGCCTTCCTTGGCTTCGGCCACCTTGCCGAGTGGCTGACCGGACAGGCGGCCCGGCGACCGGACCGGATCGTCATCCTGCCCGCCGTGCCCGAGGCCGAGCTCCTGGATTGGACCGCCGGTGCCGACGTGGCCTTCGTGGGCGCCCCGCCACGCACCCAGAACCAACGGCTGACCCTGCCCAACAAGCTCTTCCAGTCGCTGATGGCCGGAGTCCCCGTCGTGGTCGGCGAAGGGACCGAGCACTGTCGGCTGACCATCGCCGAGGGCGTCGGGCGGTGCTGTGACGTTGACTCGGCGCACTCGATCGCGACGGCGATCGCCGAGCTTCTCCAACCGCCGGCCGCCGAGCGCGAGGCCCTCAAGGCGCACTGCCGGACGGTCGCCCTGGAGCGCTACACCTGGGAGACCGCTCGGGGCGGACTGGTCGATCTCTACCGGCGCCTGGCGGTGGCCGACGGAACGACCGAACGATGACCGACCGGGCGACGGCCCCGACCGCCGCTGTCGCCCCGACCGCCGATCCTTCGTCCCGGCGACGGACGCTCGTCCTGCTCCTCAACAATCCGTTCCTAGCCGATTCGCGGTCGTGGAAGATCGCCCGCAGCCTGGCCACGGCGGGTTGGTCGGTGACCGTCGTCGCCCGCACGGCCGAGGGACTGCCCGAGCGCGAGACACGCGACGGCTTCACGATCGTCCGGATCGACCAGCCCCGGCCGTTGTCGTGGCTGCCCAGCCCCGGCCTGCCCGAGGCCGATCGGGGGCCGGCGGGGCCGGGATCCGAGAGCGTGCCGCGGCCCTCGCGGCGGTCGCGCCTCCGGGCGATCGGCACGACCCTGGTCGGTCGCCCGATCCAGGCAGCTCGCTACCTGCTCCTCGCCCGGCGCTGGGCGGATCGGATCGGCGCCGTGATCCAGACCGCCGACGTGTGGCAGGCCGAGGGTCTGATCACCCTGCCCGTCGCCCTGCACCTGCGCGGGCGACTGGGGGGTCGGGTCGTCTACGACGTGCGCGACCTGCAGGTCGAGAGCTCGCGCTTCGCCCGACTGCCTGGCCCGTGGCGACGACTGCTGACCGGTCGTGAGCGGGTCTGGGCGCGTTCGGCCGACGCCGTCCTGGCCGCCAACCTGGCCTACGCCGACGAGCTGGCCCGGACCCTTGGGGTCAGCCCGGTCGTCGTCTACAACGGTCCCAGCATCCGGGACACCGAGACGGTCGCGCCGATCCCGATCCGCGAACGCCTCGGCCTGGCGCCCGAGACCCGGATCGTCCTGTGCCTCGGGAATGTCGCGCCGGGGCGTGGCGTCGAGCAGCTGTGCCGGGCCATCGCCGGCGTACCTCGGGCTGTCCTCCTGGTGGTCGGTCCCGGCGGGGCCTTTCGCGACGGACTCGCGGCGGAGGCTGCGACCCTCCCGGCTGCGGACCGGATCCACTTCCTGCCCGGGGTGTCACCCGACGAGATCGCGGCCTGGACCGCCGCTGCCGACGTCGCGGCGATGGCCATCCAGCCGACGACTCTGAACCACCGGCTGACCACACCGACCCGCCTGTTCGATGCCCTCGGCGCCGGGATCCCGGTGGTCGCCTCGGACCTGCCCGGGATGGCCGCCATCGTCGGCGCCAGCGGCTGCGGGGTGGTCTGCGATCCGACCGATCCGGGGGCGATCGCGGCGGCCCTGCGCGACGTGCTCGACGCGCCGCTCGAGCGTCGATCCGCGTTCCGCGAGGCTGCCCTGGCGGCGGCGCGCGGGCGGTACGCCTGGGAACGCCAGGTCGAGCGCCTGCTCGAGGTCTATCGGGACCCGACGTCCGCCTGACCGGTGCGGGGTACCGCGGCGAAGCGCTTGGCGCCCTCTTCGGCCAGGAGTTTGTGCTGGGCGACCCGATCGCGGTACAGATCGACGATCTCGGCCGGCTCCCCGGAACTGATGACCTGGCCCTTCTCGAGCAGGATCGCCCGGTTGCAGAACTCGCTCACGAAGGTCAGGTCGTGGGTCACCAGGACGATCGCCTTGGCACCGTCGACGAGCTCGCGGACGCGGGCCTGGCTGCGTGCCCGGAACGTCTGGTCGCCGGTCCCGAGGACCTCATCGAGAAGCAGGATGTCGGGTGTCGTGGCCGTCGCGATGGAGAACCCGAGGCGGGCTTTCATCCCGGTCGAATAGGTCTTGACCGGCGCGTCGATGAACGGTCCGATATCGGCGAACTCGATGATCGACGGGCCGAGCTCAGCCATCTGACGGGAGTCGATGCCGAGGAAGGCCCCGACCAGATCGATGTTGTCGCGGCCGGTCAGCTCGAGCTCGAACCCGGCGCCCAGGGTCAGCAGGGTGGACACCCGACCGTGGGTCGTGATCTGGCCCTCGCTCGGCTCGAGCACACCGGCCAGGGCCAGCAGCAGGGTGCTCTTGCCCGCCCCGTTCGGCCCGATCACCGCCAGTGATTCCCCGTGGGCCAGGTCGAACGAGAGGTGTCGGATCGCCCAGAACGAGGTCTCCGGGGACCGATCGCGCCTGAGCATGCCCGCCAGCGACCCCTTGAGGGTGGTCCGCTTGGTCAGGCGCAGGTCGTAGCGGATGCCGAGGTCGGCCACCTGGACGGCGGGCTCGGCGCCGGTCACCATCCGATCGATCATCGTCGGCGCTTCGGTCACAAGATCCTCGCGAATGCGGACTCGACCCGCTTGAACAGGTAGATCGAGAACATCAGCAGGCCGATCGATGCGATCAGGACGATCGCCAGCCCAGCCCAGTCCGGTGCGCTCGTTCCCCAGGTCACGGCCCGATACGCCTTGAACAGCACCGCGAACGGATTGAGCGACAGGATCACGAACAGCGACGGATGCGAGCCGGCGATGGTGTCCAGCGGGATCAATGCCCCGGACAGGTAGAACAGCAGGCGCAGGGCGTGGCTCATCACGTTCTGGACATCGCGGAAGAAGGCGTTGAGTGCGGAGAACAGGATGCCCACCGCCAGGGTCAGCACGAACTGGACGCCTGCGATGATCGGCAGACACAGGACCCAGACGCTCAATCGATCGAGATAGAACAGGTAGACCAGGCCGAGCGCCACCAGGCCGAAGCCGAAGCTGATCGTGCCGGCCATGACCGCGGCGGTCGGCAGGACGATCTTCGGGAACTGGATCTGGCGGATGAGCGACTGATGCGACACGACCGACAGGGTCGCCTCGTTGAGGGTCGTGCTGAACCATTTCCAGGGCAGGATCGCGGCGAACAGGAAGAGCGGGTAATCGGGGATCTTGGTGTTGAGCATCACCGCGAACAGCAGGAAGTAGACGGCCATCTGGAGGAGCGGGTCGAGGATCCACCAGATCTGCCCGAAGGCCGTGTCGGCGTGGGTCCGTTTGAGCTCGGCGCCGACCAGGTAGCGGGTCAGCCGGCGCCGCCCGATGACGTCGCCCAGGCCGGTCCGCACGAGGGCGATCGGGCCGGGCCGGGCTGGGCGTGGGCGGGGCGAGGCGATGGCGTCCGCGGTCTTTCCGGTCATGAGCGTGCGTACGGTAGCACGTGTCGGTCAGCCACCATCCAGAAGTCGCCGATACAGGCCGAACAGGACATCCGTCTGGCGCTCCCAGGCATAGACCGCACCGGCGGCCCGGCAGCGGGCTCGGAGCGCCTCGCGTTCGGTCGCGGACGACTCGAGGATCGTCCGGATCCCACCGGCGATGGCGGCTGGATCGGTCGGATCGACCAGCTCCCCGCAGCCCGTCTCGCGGACGACCGCGGCCATCCCCGGCAGATCAGAAGCGACGACGGGGACGCCCGCTGCGATCGCCTCCCAGAGCTTGTTCGGGGTGGTGAATCGATGGTTCAGGCTGGTCGGCTGGATGGCCATCAGCATCACATCCGAGGATGCCGTCCAGTCGAGCAGCTCGGCCGGTGCGACCGGCGGGATCACCCGGACCCGGTCGGCGTATCGGGGCGATCCGGCCAGACCGATGATGTCCTCGCTGCCGGATCCGAAGCCCATCAACACCAGGACCGCCGCGGGGACCTCGAGGATGGCGGCCATCCCCTGTTCGATCCCGCGCTCGCTCATCAGTCCGCCCTGGTAGAGCACGATCGAGACGGTCGCCGGCAGGCCCAAGGCTCCCCGGATCAGATCGGGCCGCGGGGTCGCTGCCTCATAGCGTGCGGGCGTGTTGCGCACCACCGCCGGGCGAGCGATCCTGAGCTGATCGGCCAGGATGTCCGCGTAGGCGTCATTGACGGTGATGACGGCATCGCAACGACGAGCCCAGTGTCGCTCGAGGCCTCCCAGCAGCCACTTCCAAAGCCGACCCATCCCTGCCAGGGACCGGGCGTGGATGTAGATATCCCGGCTGTCGTAGATCGTCTGGCCACCGTGGGTCCGGCGGAGTCGCTCGAGGGCCGGCAGGGATGTCGCCCACATGCCATGCCACAGGTCGGCCGGCTCGGCGACCTCGTCGATGGCGACCGCCCAGGCGATGGGCCGGATCGGGAACAGCAGGAGCCTCCGGTACCAGCGCCCGGCGGCCGCCCGCGAACGTCGCAGCGGCGCGCCAAGGGCGGTCCCGCGCAGGAGCCTGGGGACTCGACCCGCCAGGCCGTCCGTCGTTGGCCGGGTCTGTGCGCCCGATGCGGTCGGTGCGACCGCCACGACCTTGTCTCGCGCGGGCGCGCTCGCCACCCGCCGAAGCTTCGAGAGTCGGAGCCGCCCGCGTCGACGGAAGCCGGGGACGGCCATCTCGGTCACGACCGGGACCCGGATGAGGCGATACCCGTCCGCGGTCGTCTCCAGGGGCAGTCCGACTTCCCAGCGGGCATAGACGACCACCTCGTAGCCCTGCTCAAGGGCCGACCGAGCCATCCGATGGGTCCTCGAGTCGAACTGCCCGGTCGAGTAGGTCAGGTACGCGATGCGCGGTCGTTCCGGCGCTGGGTGGCCTGCGCTCACAGCGCTCCCAGCCGGGCATACAGCTCGCGATAGCGTTCGCCGTTCTGCTGCCAGGTCCGGTGCGTGGCGACCCAGGTGCGCGCGGCGGATCCGAGCCTGGCCCGCTCCGCCGGATCGTCCAGGAGGGGCTCCAGCGTATCCGCCAGGCTGATCGGATCCTCAGCGCTGAAGGCGCGACCGGTCGTGCCGTCGGCCACGATCTCGAGCAGGGCGGGGACCCCGCTGACCACCACTGGCCGAGCCATGGCCATCGCTTCGTAGGGCTTGAGCGGAGTGACGAGCTGGGACACGCGATCGTTCGTGCGCGGGACGACGAAGACGTCGATCAGCCGGTAATAGGACTGGATCGCGCCGAACGGGACCCGTCCGGTGAACAGGACCGTGCCGTCGTCGAGCCCGGCGACGCGGGCTGCTGCCTCGAGTGCGGCCCGCTCCTCGCCATCCCCGACCAGCAGGCAGCGCACCGTCCGTCCGCGCCGGCGCAGTTCGGCTGTCGCCTGGATCAGATAGACGATCCCCTCGTAACCGGTGAAGCTCGAGATGTAGCCGATGACCGGCTCGTCGCCGATGCCGAGTCGGGCGGCCAGCGCTTCGTCGCGTGGACCGGGCACGAACCGATCGATGTCGACGGCGTTGGGTACGACGATCACTCGCCCGGGGTCGATGCCGCCGCGCCCGAGGATGTCCGTCCGCATCGTGTCCGACAGGGTGACGATGGCGTCGACCGTCCGCATCGTGTCGGTCTCGATCGCCCGCGTCGCCTGATAGCGATCGCTGCCGCTGACGTCGCCGCTGGCCCGGGATCGCCACGTCTCTTCGAGGAATCCACGGACCTCATAGACGACCGGGATGCCATATCGATCGCGGAGGGCCAGGGCGACCTGGGCATTGAGGTGATTGGTGGTCGGCTGGAGGATGGCCGGCTGGATCTGCTCCACCAGTCGCTGGGCGGCGACCGCCGTCCGGGTGGCGATGTCGACCGAGCCGGTGCCGGGAGCCAGGTCGGGCTGCAGTCGCCAGTAGGTGACGCCGTCGACGACTTCGGAGGACGCCGCGTGACGTACACCGGCCGAGCGCGGGAAGCCAGCCCTGGTGACCATCTGGGGCTCCAACCCGATCTCGAGCTGACAGCGACCGACCGACTGGGTCCGGACCGTATAGCCGGCCTGCCGGTAGGGCAGCGAGTTGGTCAGCAGGTGCAGGATCCGGCCCGGCTGGGGACGATAGGGCGCGGCCAAGGCGGCCAGGCGCGGTCGCCAGCCTGCCTCCATCACGGTCAGCTCGGCCTGGGCCCAGTCGTGGATCCGTCGTGCATCCCGATCGTCGGGGTGGATCGCCAGGAGTGCGCCCGCTCCATCCCGGGCACGCTCGTAGCGTCCGACCTGCCAGTCGATCTCGGCCCGGAGCTGGACCGCCTCGAGATCGTCGGGGGAGGTCGCGATTGCGTTCAGGACCTCGTCGGCGCTGGCGGCGTCACCAAGTTCGAGACACAGGCGCGATGCGCGCATGGCCGTCGCCCGCGTCGTCGTCGGGTTCCCACCGGCCCGGACCGCAGCGGCGATGGCATCCGCCCGGTCGGCGGTCCAGGCGACGCCGAGGACACGCCCGGTCAGCCGGCTCGACCCGACCCGATCCCGCCCCGGCAGTCCGGCGGCGGCCACCAGCAACGATCGGCCGACGGCCCGACGGGGCGCCGGACCGAGCCCGTCGACGAGCCGGACGAAGAGTCGGATCTTGTGGGTCGCGACCGCCGCAAGCGCGGCTCCAGGATCGTGGGCCGCCCGGCGCAGGGCGTCCGAGGCGCGGATCGGTCGGCTCAACGGACGGCTTCGAGTCCACCCGGTTTCGGGGATACTGGGCCGAGGGCCATGGCGCAGGCGTCGACCGCGCGGCTCATCGGGACGGTGAACATGGCTCAGACCGTAGCACACGTGATCGGGGCAAGGCCCAACTTCATGAAGGCCGCCCCGGTCATCCGGGCGCTCGCGGCCCGCGACGTCGGCCAGGTCGTCATCCACACCGGCCAGCACTACGACGACAGGATGTCCGAGATCTTCTTCCGCGACCTCGGACTACCCCGGCCGGACCTCAACCTGGGCGTCGGCTCGGGCAGCCACGCCGGCCAGACGGCTGCCTTGATGGTCGCCCTCGAGGCCGCCTTCGCGACCGTCGAACCGACCCTCGTGCTGGTCTACGGCGATATCAACTCGACCCTGGCGGCGGCGGTCGTGGCGGCCAAGCTGGGACTCCCGATCGGCCACGTCGAGGCCGGCCTACGCAGCTTCGATCGGACCATGCCCGAAGAGGTCAACCGAGTCGTCACCGACGTCCTGGCCGACCTCCTGTTCACGACCAGCCCGGAGGCAGAGACCAACCTCGTCCGGGAGGGTGTGGACCCCGCCCGGATCCACTTCGTGGGCAACCCGATGATCGACACGTTGCTGGCCAACCTCGATCGGTTCGATGTGGCGGCGGCCCGCTCGAGCCTCGGGCTGGACGGTCGCTATGGCGTGGCGACCCTCCATCGTCCGGCCAATGTCGACGACCCGGCCACGGCCGGGCGGGTCGTGGCCGCCATCCGGGGTGTGGCCGAGCTCGTGCCGCTGGTCATCCCGCTCCACCCGCGCGGTCGGGCCACGCTGGAGGCAGCCGGTCTGGGCGCCGACCCACGGGTCCAGGTCGTCGAGCCGCTCGGCTATGTCGCGTTCATGTCGCTGGTCCGGGGCGCGGCCGTCGTCGTCACCGACTCGGGCGGGATCCAGGAGGAGACCACCGTCCTGGGCGTGCCCTGCCTGACCCTCCGTCCCAACACCGAACGGCCGATCACCATCAGCCACGGCACGAATCGGCTGGTCGAACCGGACGATGTGGTCGCGGCCACGCGGTCGGTCCTGGACGGTTCGATGCCGATCCCGGCCGAGCCACCGCCGCTGTGGGACGGTCACGCCGGGCCGCGGATCGTGGTCATCCTGGAACGGTGGCTGGCCGGCCCGCCACCGTCCGACTGACGGACCGGGTATCCTCTCGCCGTGCGCTGCGCCCCGCCTGCCACGTCCACGGCGCCGGGTGCGCGACCCCGGCTCGCCAGGTGACCGGACTTGGAGGATCCATGACTGAAGACCGTCGCCTGGCCGTCATCGGCCTGGGCTACGTCGGCCTGCCGCTGGCGATCTCGTTCGTCGAAGCGGGTCTCGAGGTCGAGGGTGTGGACGCCCACCCCGGTAGGGTCGCCGAGCTCAGCGCCGGCCGTTCGCCCATCGACGACATCCCCGATGCCCGCTTGACCGACGCGATCGCCGCCGGGATGCACGTCGTCGGGACCGACAGCGCCCGACTGGGCGAGGCCGATGTCATCTTCGTGTGCGTACCGACCCCGATCGACCAGGCCAAGGACCCGGACCTCGGTCCGGTCCTGTCGGCAGCCGAGCTCATCCGCCGTCACCTGCGCAAGGGCCAGCTGGTGATCCTCCAGTCGACGACCTTCCCGGGCACGACCACCGGCCCGTTCCGCAAGGTCCTCGAGCAGAGCGGCCTGATGGCCGGCCGCGACTTCGACCTGGCCTTCGCCCCGGAGCGGGTCAACCCGGGCGATCCGGCCAGTGCCGCCAAGGACGTCCCGCGGCTGGTCGGAGCGACCACGCCCGAAGCGACGGCCCGAGCGGCGGCTCTCCTGCGCCGGATCAACAACGCGGTCATCGAGCTGTCGTCACCGGACACGGCCGAGCTGGCCAAGCTCCTCGAGAACATCTTCCGCAACGTGAACATCGCCCTGGTCAATCAGCTGGCCCTGTTGTGCGAGCGGATGGGCCTGGACGTCTGGGAGGTCATCGGCGCCGCCGCGACCAAGCCCTTCGGGTTCATGAAGTTCACACCCGGCCCAGGGGTCGGCGGCCACTGCATCCCGGTCGATCCCTACTACCTGGCCTGGCGCGCCCGCGAGTTCGACTTCGTCGACCGCTTCGTGGAGCTGGCCGGGGATATCAACTTCGCCATGCCCCGCCATGTGGTCGACCTGGTCGCCGAGGGTCTCAACGACCGGGCCAAGGCGCTCAAGGGCGCCCGGGTCGGCGTCCTCGGGGTGGCCTTCAAGCCCGATGTCCGCGACGCCCGGAACTCGCCGGCGGCGGCGATCCTGGCCGGACTGGCCAGCCGCGGCGCCGAGGTCAGCTACCACGACCCGCACGTCCCTCGCTTCCGCGATACCGACGGAGTCGCCCGCGATTCGGTCGGGCTCGATGCGCTTCTTGGCGCGAGCGACGCCGTGGTCGTGGTCACCCCGCACAAGGCGATCGACTGGGCGCACGTCTACCGGACGGCCGGCCTGGTCATCGACACCGTCGACAGCTCGCATGGTCGGTCGACGGTGGATCGCCAGGTGCTCCGGCTCGGTGCCGGTTGGACGGTCCGGCCGTGACCGCGGCCGCCGGGGCGGTCGCCCCGGATCAGCCGGTGACCGCGACGGTGGCGATGTCCGAGATCGGGCTTGAGCGACGGGTCTGCGCGGCGATCATCCTGATCACGCCGCTCCTGTTCCTCCTCTTCCTGGCCATCGCCCCGGCCGTGAACCCGACCTTCGACGACGCCAAGTACGTCGGCGTCGGCCGCAATTTCCTGTCCGGGAATGGTCCGATCACCGTCTTCGGGGTCACCTTCCTCAAGCACTCCCCGCTGTGGCCGATGCTGATCGTGATCCCTGAGCGGCTGTTCGGGCTCCATCCGATCACGACCGGACACATCATCAACGCGTTGAGCGGGGCCCTGACGATCGGCCTCATCGGGTACCTGGGCTGGCGCGTCCGGCCGGCCATCGGGGCGGTCGCCGCAGTCCTGTTCGCGTCGCTACCGTACGTCTTTGACATCGCCCGAACGGCCGGCATCGACCTGCCCTCGATCGCCCTCACCCTGGGCTACATCGTGGTCGGCTTCAGCGCCGTCCGGACGGGCTCGATCTGGCGAGCGATCGTCCTTGGGGCCATCTTCGCGGCGGCCTTCCTGATCAAGGAGACGATCCTGCCCTTCGCGGTCGTCCCGTTCATCCTGGGCATCCTGTGGGGAGTCCGCTGGCCGACCATCGTCCGCTCGGCTGGGGTGACCCTGGCCGTGGCCAGCCTGGGCATGTCGTGGTGGTTCGTGATGTTCGCGGGCTACACCCAGAAGGTCTACCGGGCCGAGCTCCCGCAATGGACCCTCGTCCCGAGCGCGATCGCCGTCGTCGTTCTCCTGGCGATCGCGTTGGCCGCCGACAGGATCGCGGCCGCCATCGAGCGCCGCGGCTGGAACGCCTCCGCCGCTGGCCGACTGCCCGCCCGCCTGCGCAGTCGGACCTTTGTCGGCTGGCTGGCCGTCCTGGTCTGGTTCGTCCTCCTGACCATCTTCTTCGGTCGCACCCCGAAGCTGCTGGGAGCGTCGTTGTTCGATCCTGACCAGATCGTCGACATGATCGGCAATGCACTCGGGTCGGTCCGACTGGTCTTCGCCTACGGGCTCGGTTCGTCGCTCGTCGTCGTCGAGCTTCTGCGCGACCGTCGCCGGGTGGCCCAAGCCAGCATCGACGTCCTGGTCGCGACGATCTGCGGGATCCCCCTGGTCCTGCTCGTTCTGGGCGTCGGTGAGACGCCCCGCCACTACATCGCCGAGCTCGCCCTGGTCGTGCTGCTGGCGACCATCGGCTGGTACCACGGGCTCCTGCGTGTCTTCCAGCGCGATCGCCTGACCGTCGTCCTGTTCGTGGTCCTGGCCGCGGTCGGCGCCCTGACCGTCGGGTTGTCGTCGATCCAGCGGGTCAATCCGCGCCTTATCGTCGTGGCCGGGGTCGCCCTGGTCGTCGCCGCGGCCGTCGTCGCGCTGACCGCTCGATTGCTGCGCGATCGGGGCCGCCTGGCCTTGCTCGGGACGGTCGTGGCCAGTGTGATCTTCGTGGCCGGCATGAGCTTCTCGGGCGCTCGCGCCGTTCGCCTGCCCGGTCTGCCCGACCAGAACGAGACCCAGGCGGCCGCCGATACGATCGACTGGCTCAAGACAACCGTGCCAGCCGGTTCGACGGTTGCGTTCGGGCCGTACTTGAGCATGGAGACGTCCCTCGACATCCCGGCCGGGTACAAGGCGATCCAGGTCCGCCACTTCCTGGCCATCGCCGACCCGACGGCGCCGCTCGGACTGCGCGGTGCGGGTGGTGGCCTCGCCGATGTGGTGGCCGTCGATGAGGCCCTGTACAAGGCCAATCAGTTCAACGTCTACACGGCCAGTCGGATGAACGACCTGCTCAAGGCTGGCAAGGCCCTCTATTACGTCTACCCGATCTCGACGACCCGCTCGTCCAAGATGGTCCTCAATGTGCTCACCCCGGAGAATGGGTTCACCCAGATCGGGCCGCCCCGCACGTATCCGAGCCCGACCGACACGATCGAGGTCTACACCTACAAGGTGGATCTCGACCGACTCGGCGTACCGAGCGACCAGCTCTTCATCGCGCCAGATGCGTTCGCCCGTCTGCTCGATCGACTCGAGCGCGCACCGGCTGCCGGGGCCGTCGCCGCGGCCGCCCTGGTCGATCGGATCGTCCTTCCGGCCGACGGTTCGGAAGGCGACCTGATGGCCCGGTTGAAGGTCCTCGCGGGTCGCTGACCCGGTGACCGCCCGACGCTCCAGGGGACTCGGTGGGCGACGTCCCGCGTGCATGATCGTCCACTCCTACTACGAGGAGGACCCGCGCGTTCGGCGGGAGGCAGAGGCGCTCGTGGCCAGCGGACGGCCGGTCGACGTGATCTCCTTGCGCCAGCCGGGCGATCCTCCGACAGGCACGCTGCATGGCGTCCGGATCACCCGGATCGACGTCCAGCGCCACCAGGGCGCGGGCCTCTGGGTCTACCTGCGCGAATACCTCGAGTTCATGGTGCGAGCCGGTTTGGCGGCGGTCCGAGCGCAACGACGGCGGCGCTACGGCGTGGTCCAGGTCCATAGCCTGCCCGACTTCCTGGTCTTCGCCGCTCTCCCGCTCAAGCTGGTCGGGGTGCCCGTGATCCTCGACCTTCATGAAGCGATGCCGGAGTTCTTCCGGACCCGATTCCCGAGCGTCCGAAGCCCCGTCGTCCACCGGGCGCTGCTCTTCCAGGAGCGTCTGTCGATCGCGCTGGCCGACCGGGTGTTCGCAGTCAACGAGCTGATGGCGGATCGGCTGCTCGGGCTGGGCGTCCGCCCGGACAAGCTGGTCATCGTCCCGAATTCACCCGACCTGGCCCTGTTCGATATCGCTGCCCATCCCCGTCGGGCCTTCCGCGAGGATGGTTCGCTGCGGGTCATCTACACCGGCGCTCTGACCCCGACCTATGAGCTGGACGTGGCCGTCGACGCGATCGGCCGACTCGCCCGGGATCGGCCCGACCTCGACGTCCGGCTCGAGCTCTACGGCCGCGGCGACAGCGAGGCCCAGCTGCGCGAGCGGATCGTCCAGCGTGGGATCGTCGATCGGGTGACGTTCCACGGCCGGATCCCGATCGACGCCGTGCCCGCTGCCGTGGCCGGGGCGGACATCGGGATCGCCCCGACCCGTCTCGATGCGTTCACCGCGGTGAGCCTGTCGACCAAGGTCTTCGAATACGGCGCCATGGGCAAGCCGATCGTGGCATCCCGGCTGCCACTCGTCGAGCGGACCTTCGCGGCCGATACCGTCTTGACCTATCCGTCGGGTGACGAGACGGCGATGGCTGCGGCGATCGCTCATCTGGCTGATGAGCCGATCGAGCGCGAGGCACGCGTGGTCAAGACCGCCGCTCGCGTCGCCGACCTGGGCTGGGCCCGCGAGGCGGCTCGCTACGCGTCCGTCGTGGACCGCCTGGCCGGCGACTCCGAAGTCGATCCTGGGGCAGCCATTGACTGACCGGCTGGACCCTCCAGAGCCCGGAGCCGACGACCGCGATGTCGAGGTCGAAGCCCTACGTCGCACGGTAGAGCGGCTCCACCGGATCGCTCGACGCGAGGCCCGCGAAGCGCGGCGCGAGCTGAGCGAGGTCCGGGCGACCCTGAAGGCGACCCGCGAAAGCCTCGCTCGGATCGAGCATCGCCGCTCCGTCCGGGCCGCCATCGCCATGGCCGACGGGGCCCGTCGGGCGATGGGCAGCGTGGCCGGTCTGCGCCGACGGATCGGGTCCGGATCGTCACCGGCCCGGAAGGCCGAGACCGCACACCTCCAGGCGACCGAAGCCGACGTCGCTCGGTTCGTGGCCGCCGTCGAACGTCGGCCGGCCGGAGCCGATCCGCCCGCGGGCCCGCTCATCTCCATGGTCATGCTCAATCGCGACGGCGCCGCGCTCCTGCGTCGCTGCCTGCCGGCCCTCGCCGAGACGGCCTATCCCGCCCTCGAGCTGATCGTCGTCGACAATGGCTCGAGCGACGACTCGATCGCGATCATCGAGGCTCTCGCTGCGCCATTCCCGGTCCGGATCGTTCGCAATGGCGCGAACCGTACGTTCTCGGAGGCCAACAACCAGGCCTTGGCCGACTGTCGCGGCGATCTGGTCCTGTTCATCAATAACGATATCGAGCCGATCGGCCGAAGCTGGCTGGCCGACATGGCCGGGACGATCGACGAGCCGGGCGTCGCGGCCGTAGGGGCCCGTCTGATCTACCCCCGCCGGACCGGCGACCTCCGGGCCGGCTTGCGCTTCGCGGATCTCAGTCTTCAGCACGGCGGGGTCGACTTCGCGATGGTCGACGGCTTCCCGATCCCGCGTCCGATGGGTGCCGGTGACGACGCCCTGAGCGAATGGGCGTCCGCCGTCCGCGATGTGCCCGGACTGACCGCCGCCTGCCTGCTCGTGCGCCGCGATGCGTTCGAGGCCGTCGGCGGGTTCACCCTCGGCTACGACTACGGCCAGGAGGACGTCGATCTGTGCCTGAAGCTCCGAGAGAATGGCGGCCGGCTGGTGTACGACGGTCGGGCGACGCTGTGGCACCACGAGTCGGCGACCCGCGAGTCGGGTGATCGGTCGGTGCGCACGGCTCGCGTCGCGGCCAATCGGGAACGCTTCGTCGCGACGTGGGGAGCGCGGCTGTATCGAACCGTCATCCTCGATGCGATCCGGGGTCGACGATCCTGGCGGGCCGAGGCGCTCCAGGTCGGGTTCGTCCCAGGTCCCGATGGATCGCTGGCTTCATCCAGCCTCGATGAGGGTCGCGGGGTGCCCGGGCCTGACGCCGATCCGGGTTGGCTGGTCCGCCGGTTCGAACCGGGCAAGTCGGTCCAGCCTCCGCTCGACGTCTTGATCGTCGGCGACCCGACCTTCGACGTCCGGACGATCCCGCCGGGACCGATCCGGGTCGCCGCGATCCGCGGCCCGCTCGATGGGTGGCTGGGAAGGCCCTGGTTGGACGAGTACGACATCGTCCTGGTCGACGATGAAGCGGCCGTCGAACGGCTCGGTCGGCTCAGTGTCCAGCGGCCCGAGTACCTCCCGGTCCTGTCGATGATCGGCCTGACCCCGATCCTCGAGCGCTGGGTCCTGGCGGTCAGGTTCGGGCTGCGGATCGGTGTCCCGTCGTGGGACGTCGCCCCGTCATGGGGCGATCTTCATCTGGCCCGGGGGATGCGAGCGGCGTTGGCCCGGGCCGGTCATCCGGCAAGCGTCCACCTCCGGCCTGATTGGGGATCCTGGCTGGCCGCTCGCGACGACGTGGCCGTTCACCTGCTGGGTCTCGCCGATGGGCCGACGCGGTCGGGTCAGCTCAACGTCCTGTGGCACATCAGCCACCCGGACATGGTCGACGCCGAACTGTACGGACGCTACGACCAGGTCTTCGTGGCGTCCGATTCGTTCGCGCAGCGGATGGCGCCGTTGGTGACCGTGCCGGTCGCCCCGCTCCACCAGGCGACCGACCCGGATCGGTTCGCCCCGGGTGGGGCTGGACCGACGTCCGAGTTGCTGCTGATCGCCAACTCGCGCGGGCGCTCCCGGCACATCCTCGACGACCTGCTGCCGACCGACCGGGCGCTGGCGGTGTACGGTCGCGGCTGGACGAGCGAGCGCCTCGAGCCCCGCTATCTGGCTGGGGAGACCGTGCCCAACGACGAACTGGGTGACTACTACGCGGCGGCTGCGATCGTGCTCAACGATCACTGGTCCGACATGCAGCGCGAAGGGTTCGTGTCCAACCGGCTGTACGACGCATCGGCGGCGGGTGCGTTCGCGATCTCGGATGACGTGGCTGGGATCGAGGCCGAGTTCGACGGCGGCGTGGTCGTCTATCGCGACCGTGCTGAGCTGCGCCAGGCGATCGATCACTTCCTCGACCATCCGGCCGAGCGGCGAGCACACGCCGAGCGGGCTCGTGCCGCAGTGCTCGCCCGACACACGTTCACGATCCGAGTCGGGGAGCTCCTGGACGGACTCGGCTCCCGGCTGACGGATCGGCCCATGACCATCGACGGCCCGGGCGCACCCGAGCGACCGTCCGGGTGACGGACGAGGCTGGGCTCCGGATCGTCTTCGTGCGACGAGCCGAGGACGCCCCTGCACCGGCAGCGGGCACGCGGATCGTGGTCCTCGACCCGACCTGGACACCGATGCCCGGCGAGCGGGACGACGTCCTGCCGGCGCGCCGAGCGGTCGGACCCATCATCGAACGGATCGACCTGTTCGAGCTCGCTCTTGACCGACTGGACGCGTGGGCGGATGCCAGTGGGATGGCCGAACGTCTCACCGTCGCCGGCGTCAGCTACTGGTTCCAGGCCCGCGAGTCGCTCTGGCGCTGGATCCATGAACGTCTCCTGTGGGCCTCGGTCATCGATCGGATCGCGACCGGCCGGACCCTGACCGAGCTGGTCGTTCCGGCCGACGATCTGGCGCTGGCCGACGTCGGGCGCTGCCTGGCGGCGTCGGGCCGGACGGGTCTGACCTTCGGCCCGTCAGCCGGTTCCGCCGACCTCGAGGGGGGCGTGGGCCCGAGCCAGGCGCTCGTTGCCGGTCGGTCGGGCACCCTGAGCCGTCTGTTCGGCGCTCCGTCACGCCGCCGCCGGCGGGCCGCGTCGGATGGGCGGTCGGATGTGCTCGATCGTCGGATCGCCGCGATGGCCGGTCGGCCGACGCGCAAGGTCCTGGTCCTCAGTCACGCCGGGATCCGCCAGGTGGTCGACACGTCCGCCGGTCCCAAGCTGGCAGATCCCAATCTCGGGGCGATCATCCAGCGCCTGCCGGAGCATGACCTTGAGCCGATCGTCATCGGCCTCGGTCTGGACCACCGGCTCGACGCGGACTGGCCGACGATCGAGGCCGACGAGAGCCTGCTGCCGTTCTCGTTGCTCCAGACGCGCTGGCGCGGCGACGAGGACCCGGCAGCCGATGTCCAGGCGATCGTCGCGGGACTCGAGGCCGCCCTGGACACACCCTTGGCGCTCTTCGGGATCGACCTCGGGCCGCTTCTCGTCGCCGAGATCCGCACGTTCGCCACCAGGGGCGTCGATGTCAGTCTCCGTCAGGCCGCACGCGTCGGCCGGCTGCTCGGCGAGATCCGTCCGCGGGCGGTCCTTTTGAGCCACGAGGGTATCCGCCTGGCCTGGCTGGTGGCGGCCGCCCGACAGGGCGTGGCGACCTTCGCCGTCCAGCACGGCGTGATCTACCCGACCCATCCGGGCTACCGCCACGGGCGGTCGGCGAGCCTCGTGCTGCCGACTCGGACGTTCGTGTTCGGCGACTACGAGGCCGGCGTCCTGATCGACTTCGGAGGGTATCGGCCGGACGAGGTCATGGTCGGCGGCTCGCCTCGACTGGATCTGGCCGGGCCCGACCTGCGCGACCTTGAACCGGATCCCGGCCGACCCGCCCGGACCGAACTGCGCCGATCGCTCGGCGTTCGCGATGCCGACCGGATGCTCGTCGTTTCGACCACCTTCAGCCGGTTCATCCGGGACAGCCACTTCGCGCACATGCTCGAGCGGACCCTGGGCGGCCCGTTGCCGGGAGTCCATGTCGTCTTCAAGCAGCACCCGGGCGAGCAGGACGACGGTCCATACGCGGCGCTGCTGACCTCGCTGGCTCGGGCCGGCGCCTACCAGCCGCCGGCGATGAGCGTCGTCCGGGACATCGACCTGTTGGGTCTGCTGCGCGCCGCGGACGCGCATCTCGGTTCGCTGTCGACGGTCCTCACCGACGCCGTCGTGGCTGGGACGACGAACCTGATCGCGTCGGTCGAGGCGCACGGCGATCTCCTCGGCTACGTGCCGGCCCGAGTCGCCATCCCGGTCGTCGACGTCGACGAGGTGCGCAGCGCACTCGAGCGCGCCGAGCCTCCGGCGCCGGCCGACCGACAAGCGTTCCTGGCCGACCACTTCCGGCCGGGCGATGCCGGTTCGCGGATCGCCTCGGCGATCGCCGCCTACCTCGAGGGTGGGGCGCTCTCCGCTGCCGGATCGGCGATCGAGCTGCGCGCCGCGACCTTCGACGATGCGACGACCCTACTCGACTGGGCCAACGATCCGACCAGTCGCTGGGCCTCGTCGGATCGGCCGGTCATCGCACCGGGCGAGCATGAGATCTGGCTCACCCGGCGCCTGAGCGACCCTGACCGCTATCGGATCTGGATCGGCCAGTGCGACGGCCAGGCTGTCGGCGTGGTCCGGGTCGAGCGCGCTGAGGACGGCGACGCCGAAGTCAGCATCACGGTGGCGCCCGAACGCCGGGGTCGGGGGGTCGGGACCGTCCTCCTGGCGCGGGGAGCGGAGGCGACGATCGTCGCGTTCGGTGGGGTGCGCCTGAGGGCCAGGATCCGCGCCGACAACCCGGCATCCCTCGCCCTGTTCACCGGAGCGGGCTTCAGGCGAACGGCCGAGGATCCGGGCAACCCCTTGGTCGGTGCAGCCATCGTGGAGGTCGTTCGTGATCGGACTTGATCGAGACGCGAAGCGGGGTCGACGATGCTGAAGAGGCTGGCCAGGTCGGTGATCAGGTTCGGACTGCGCTCGGAGCGACTGACTCGGGCTGTGCGCGCCGAGCTGCCTGCGCAGCGCCCGCCGGTGGCCCGCTCGGCGGCCCCGTCCGACCAGCCCGCCCTGGCCCAGCCGCTGTTCACCGACCGGCACGGATCCGCTCATCGATTGGACCCGGTCTTGCGCGACCAGCTCAAGCCGGGCTGGCGGACGATGCTGGACCCTGCCGCCGCCGCGGCAGCCCCGACCGACGAGGTCCTGGCGCAGCGGTTGAAAAAGGCATCCGCCTCCGTCCTCGAGGCCGATGCACTGCTGGCCGGCTCGGGCGGCCTGACTTTGACCGGACGGATCCTCGAGATCGGGTGCTATGACGGCGCCGTGTCCTACCAGCTCGCGGCTCGACCGGGCGCGGCCGAGGTCGTGGCCTCCGACCTTGCCCGCTACTACGTGGTCCAGCGCCCTGGCGAGATCGACGAATCAGACCTGATCGGGCAGCAGCTCCAGCTCGACCAGCTCCGCGAGCGGACCCGCCGGATGACGGATGTGGCGCCCGGGATCGTCCGCTTCGTCGAGGACGACGTGACCGATTTCAGGACTCGAGGCGGGCGGATTCGACGCGATCGTCTCGTTCGAGGTCCTCGAGCATCTCCGGGATCCGCAGCTGAGCTTCGCGGCGATGGCCGGGTTGCTCAAGCCGGGTGGAGTCATGTACCACGACTACAACCCGTTCTTCAGCGCCAAGGGCGGGCACTCTCTGTGTACCCTCGACTTCCCGTGGGGCCACGCTCGGATCGACGCCGACGACTTCGAGCGCTACCTCGCCGAGCTCCGCCCCGGCGAGCAGGAGCAGGCCCTGCGGTTCTACCGTGAGAGTCTCAACCGGATGTCGCTGGCCGATCTCCGTGGGGCGATCGCCGCGGCCGGCCTCGAGCTCGTGACCCTGGTGCCCTGGACCGAACGCGGTCTGGTTGCCCGGCTCAGCCCGGAGGTCGCGAGCGAGGTCCAGCGAACCTACCCGACGGCCGGGGTCGAGGACCTGCTGGCGACGTTCGTCTCGGTCATCGCCCGTCGGCCACCCGCTCGAGGAGCTGCCAGGTGATCCGATCGAAACCGTCATCCGGCCCCAGGAAGCCCTCGGCGCGGACCACCAGCTCGGGAAAGAGCTCGCGGTAGATCGCCCCGTAGTCGCGCCGGAACAGGGCACCATCGACGCCACGGTAGGGCACGGGCTCGGTCCGGTCGGCGTGGTACTCGCCCCACAGGACGAACCGATCCGAACACCGGACGATCTCGGCCAGGACGATCGGCAGGGTCGTCTCGGGCTGGTGGATCAAGACCCCGACGGTCATCACCAGGTCGACGAACCGATCGCGGAATGGCAGATGCCGGGCGGGTCCGCTGACGGCGTTCACGCCTGGCGCGTTGGTCCGGATACCGGCCAGGGCTCGATCGTTCAGGTCGATCCCCCAGACCTGGGCGGGCGGCAGGATGCGCGAGATCGGACCGAGGTTCGCGCCCTGGCCACAGCCGACCTCGCACACCGATCGGATCGGATGATCGGCCAGGAGTCGGCTCCAGAACGCCGAACGTCGGTCGTCGAGGACCTTGTTCCGTTCGACATACGCGTCGCCGAATTCGCCCTGCCAGAGATCCTCGAGGCGCGTGGTCTCAGAGGGCGCCGCTCCCGTCGGCCTGACTTGTCGCTTCTCGGTCATCGTCCGGTCGACTCCCACAGCTCCTCGATCGCATCGACGATCCGGTCGGCCCCCCGTCCGTCGATGACCGCCCAAGCCCGCGTCGACAGCTCGGTCCGCTCGCCCGGTGCGGCCAGCAGGACCTCGATCGCCTGGCGCACCTGCACCGACGCGATCGTCCGTCCGTCGCCAAGCCAGCGCGCTGCGCCGGTCGCAGCATACGCCGGGCCGACGGCAAGCTGGTCATCGGCGACCGCCAGGAGCAGCGCCGGACGGCCGATGCAGGCGACCTCGAACTTCATCGTCCCCGCACCGATCACGGCCAGGTCGCAGCGTGCCAGCCGGTCAGCGAGATCGGCTGGGTCGACCGCGACCGGGATGCTCAGATCGTCGACCCCACCCTTGAAGTCGGCCCCGACGACCAGGCTGATATCCCACTGCCCGTTGCCGGCGATGGCCGCGGCAAGCCGGCGACCGACCTGGGCTGGATCGCTTCCACCGAAGCAGGCGACCACGCTGGGTCGGCCGGACGCGCCGGGGCCTGCCGATGGACGAACGGTCGGACCGACCTCGGCCGCGCGCAGCGTCCGGTACGCCTGCCCGACCGGCGCATAGGCGAAGCCGGCCAGGATCCGATCGGCAAGACCGCTCCCGGACCACGCCTGGAGCGACGGTTGGACGATGATCGCGGCCCGGTCACGGAAGGCGTTCCGGTCATCCACGACGACCAGGCGATCCGGGGCCGCGTGGCCGACCGCGTCGTTGGCGTCGGGCAGGTCGACCACGACCACGGCTCGCGCCGGCGCAGCCCGACGGGGCTCGATCCCGAGCGACGCCGCCCGTGCGCCGAGGACGCCGTCGAGCGATCCGGCAGCGAGATGGAGCGAGACTGCGGATCCCCGGGCGACCAGCACCTCCGCCAGGGTCAGCGCCCGGGCTAGGTGGCCCCGACCCTGACCGGCGCCCGCGGTGGCGACCAGGTGGACCGGTCGCCCGGCCGTTCCACCGGCTCGGCTCAGAACATCTCCCAGGCAAGCGGTTCGTGACGCTCGATCCGGCGCTTCGCGATCCGCCCGATCAGATTGGGCAGGTCGCGGACCTCGATCCCGGTGCCGGGCCGGAGGATCGCGATGTCGTCCTCGCCGATCGTCGAGCCGACCTCGATGGTCCGGGCGGCGAACAGCGATCGGCGAGCCGTGACGTACAGATCGGCTTCCGCTGGCGCCATCCGTTTGACGCCATCGCCCAGCGCGGCCTCGGTGTCGCGGATGGCACGGACCATCGCCGTCAACTCGCTCGGCTCGAGAGCGAAGCGGTGGTCCGGCCCGGGTCGGCCGCGGTCGGTCGTGAAGTGCTTCTCGATGACGGCCGCGCCAAGGGCGGTCGCGACGACGGGTGCCAGCCAGCCCGGGGTGTGATCGCTCCAGCCGACCGGGACGTCGAATGCCTGGCGCATCGTGTCGATGGCCCGCAGGTTCAGATCGGCGAACGGGGGAGGGTAGTTGACCACGCAGTGGAGCAGGATGAGCTGGTCGTTGCCGGTCGATCGGACCGCATCGACCGCCGCCTGGACCTCGCCGATGTCGGCCATCCCGGTCGAGCAGATGATCGGCTTGCCGCGGGACGCGATGTCGCGGATCAAGGGCAGGTGCCACAACTCGTAGGTCGCCACCTTGAATGCCTTGACCCCGAGGCCGTCGAGCAGGTCGACGGCTTCGTGGTCGAACGGGGTCGACAGGAAGTCGAGCCCACACGACTCCGCGTAGCCCTTGAGTTCGGCATGCCACTCGTGGGGCAACTCGAGCTCGCGGAACAGGTCGGCCATGGTCTTGTCGGGCGGCAGGAGGTCGTCCAGGTAGGCCGCCCGGACCTGGGTCTCCGCGACGATCCGGTCGGATCGAAAGGTCTGGAACTTGACGGCGTCGGCGCCGGCCTCGGCGGCGGCATCGATCAGTCGCCTGGCCTGGGCCAGGTCGCGGTCGTGGTTGGAACCTGCCTCCGCGATGATGTAGACGGGGGCGCCGCCGCCCACCTCGCGGTCGCCGATCCGGACCACCTTCATCGCTGTGTCTCCTGCCAGGTCCGTTGTCGGACGGTTCGATTGAGTTCGAGGAGTCCTGGTTCGGCCGCGACGATCTGGGCAAGGCGCTCGATCGACGGTGGGCCGTCTGCGTCGCCCAACCGTTCGGCGATCGCGCGGGCGAAGGCAAGGTCGTCGACCGTGTCAACGGTAAACCGTCCGGGCGTGACCGACGCCGACGGCGGTGTGGCGTCGACCCGGAAGCGATCTGGACGGCCGTACAGGAACGGCATGACGTGCTCGCGCTCCGCCGGGTCGACGGCCTCGCGGAAGGCGATCTCGAGCGCGCTCGCGGTCGCGACCTCGGCCGCGATCCCGATGGGCCAGCCGGACGTGCCGACATAGTCGAGGCCGCCGGCCACCAGGCGCTCGATCTGGGATCCGACGACCGCCGGGTCGACGAATGGGTTGTCGGCGGTCTCGCGCACGACGATCGTCGGGTCGTACCTGGCCGCTGCGTCCCTGAACCGGGTGAGCACGTCCCGGTCGGGTCCCCGGTGGACCGCCCACCCTCGTTCCCGGATGAGCTCCTCGAGTGGGTCGTCCTCCGGCACCGACCGGGATCGCCGCGACGACATCGTCGACCGACCCGACCGCGGACATCGCCGCCAGGGTCCACACGACCAGCGGCCGGCCGCCGATCGGTTCGAGGACCTTGCCCGGCAGGCGGGTCGAGCCGATCCGTGCCTGGACGACGGCCACGACCCTCAGTCTGCGGTAGGCGCCGGTGACCTTGTCGAGCGCGGCCACCACGTCGTCGACGTCGGCCGCGGTCATCCCGGCGTGGAGGGGCAGTGTCAGGAGCCGTTCGTAGGCGGCCTCGGCGACGGGTAGCGACAGGCCCGGGAAGCGCGAGCCCGGTAGTACGGCTGGGCGTGGACCGGGATGTAGTGGACGTTGACCCCGATGCCCTCGGCACGCAGGGCGCGATAGACGCCGCCGCGATCGACCCCGAGTCGGTCCAGGCGAAGCTGGACGAACATGAAGTGCCAGGCGGACTCGACATCCACGGCGACCGCAGGCAGTTCGACCGATGGATGACCGGCGAGCCGCTCGAAGTAGTGCCTGGCGCAGCGCGCGCCGCGTCTGCGAGGAACGTCGCCAGCCGGCTGAGCTGGGACACGCCGAGCGCCGCTCCGATATCGGTCAGCCGGTAGTTGTAGCCCAGGTCGACCATCGCGTAGGTCCAGTCGGTCCGTGCCTGGAGCTCCGTGGCGATGCCGTGGTTACGGAAGCGCCGGAGATCGGCGGCGAGCTCGTCCCGATCGGTCAGCACGGCACCGCCCTCACCCGTCGTCAGGATCTTGGCTGGGTGCAGGCTGAGCACGGTCAGGTCGGCCAGCGTCCCGACCGACCGGCCGTCGTAGGTCGCTCCGAGTGAGTGCGATGCATCGGCCACGATCGTCAGCGGGCCGGCCGGTGCCGCGTCGGCCAGACGCCGCAGGGCGTCGTAGTCGGCGGGTCGGCCGGCGTAGTCGACCGGGGCGAGGACGCGCGTTCGGGGCCCGATCGCCTCGGCGACCCGCTCGGGATCGATCAGCAAGGTGGTCGGGTCGATGTCCGCGAAACGCGGCTCGGCGCCGACGTACAGCGCGGCGTTGGCGGTCGCGACGAAGGTCATCGGGGTGGTCAGGACCTCGTCGCCGGGACCGAGCCCGGCGGCCGCCATCGCGCCATGGAGTGCAGCGGTTCCCGACGAGAAGGCGACCGCGTGACGCGCCCCGGCGGCCTCGGCAAGGCCGGCTTCGAGTTCGGGCACGCGCGGGCCGGTCGTCAGCCAGTCGGAGCGTAGGGCCGCCACGACAGCGGCGACGTCGGCGTCGTCGATCTGCTGGTGGGCGTAGGGCAGGAACGTCGAGCGGACCGGCGGCCCGCCGTCGATCGCCAACGCCGTCCTGGTCCCGGTCACGCGACCTCCGCTCCGGCTGCGATCCGTTCGGCCATCCAGCGCCGGGTGCGGGCCAGTCCGTCCTCGAGCGAGACCTCCGCTCGCCAGCCCAGCAGGGCAGCCGCCCGGCTCGGGTCCGAGCGCAGAACGGCGATCTCACTCTGCGGATGGATGTGGTCCACGTGGACGATGCGGGCCGGGTCGGGTTCGATGGCCGACGCCAGCTCGTTGACCGACACGTCGCGACCGGTCCCCGCATTGAGCAGCCGCCCGACGGCCGCCTCGGCGGTCAGGGCGTCACAGACGAAGCGGGCACAGTCCGCAACGTACAGCAGGTCCCGTGTCTGGGTCCCGTCGCCGTAGATCCGAAGCTCCTCGCCGCACAGCGAGCGACGGGTGAAGATCGCCACCACGCCACCCTCGCCGACCGAACGCTGGAACGGACCGTAGGTGTTGAACGGGCGGATGACCGTCACCGGGAGTCCATAGGCATGACCGAACGAGATGGTCAGGGCCTCGCCGGACAGCTTTGCCGCGGCGTACGGCGATGCCGGTCTGGTCGGGTGGTCCTCGTCGATCCCGCCGACGCCTGACGCGCGGTCGTAGACCATGCACGTGCTCATGAACAGGAAGCGGGTCCCGGCGAGCCGGGCCGCCTCGAGCAGGTTGAACGTGCCGACAACGTCGTTGTCGAATGTCTCGGCCGGGTCGTCGATCGAATCCTGGACGGAGATCGAAGCGGCCAGATGGGCGACCGCGTCGGTGCCGGCCACCCATCGTCGGCAGGCCGCCGCATCGCGGACATCCCCGACCTCGAGTTCGAGCAGGTTCGCGTGGCCGGCGAAGTCGGCCAGGTTGGCGACGTCGCCGGTGACCAGGTTATCGACCGGCAGGACGGTGTGCCCGCGGGCCAGGAGCTCACCGACGACCGCTCGTCCGATGAACCCGGCAGCCCCGGTCACCAGGACCCTCACCGGGCGGCGACCCGTCGGCGGAGTGACGTCTCGACCAGGGCGCGGACCTCATCGAGATCGATGGGCGCGGTGGCGTCCGAGCGATAAGCCCCGATCGGCGCCGGTGGGCTGTCGCGATAGGCCGCGATCACCTCACCCGACATCTCGATCGCCGGGAGCACCGCGAACATGTCGCCGACATCGCGGGCCCGGATCGACTCCTCCTCGGTCATCAGCTCTTCGTAGGCCTTCTCGCCGGGCCGCGGCTCGATCCGGGTCAGCTCGATGGCCGCCGGGTCGAAGCCGGCGGCCGGCGCCTCGACGGCGATCGTGGCGGCCACCAGGTCGGCTAGCCTGACCGCCGGCATCTTGAACACGAAGACCTCGCCGCCGTGGGCGATCCGGGCGGCCGCGATGGCCAGCTCGACCGCCCGTTCGGGGGTCATCACGAAGCGGGTCATCGACGGGTCGGTGACGGTCACCGGGCCGCCGGCGGCGACCTGCCGGCTGAACAGCTCGACTGCAGATCCGCGCGAACCGAGGACGTTGCCGAAGCGGACGCTGGCGAAGGTCGTCTGGCTCCGGCCCCGGTAGTTGGTCGCCGCCGTCACCAGCTTCTCGGCCAGGAGCTTGGTCGCGCCCATCACCGAGGTCGGGTTGGCGGCCTTGTCGGACGAGGTCAGGATCATCGTCTGGACCCCCCGGGCGAGGCATGCGTCGATCACGTTCTGGGTGCCGACGACATTGGTCTGGGTGGCCTCGAACGGGTTGTATTCACCCGATTCGACGTGCTTCAGGGCGGCGCAATGGAACACGATGTCGATGTCGACCATGGCCCGCTCCAGCCGGTCCCGGTCGCGGATGTCGCCGATCAGGAAGCGGATATCCGAGCGGTCCCGATAGGGCAATCGCTGGTAGAACTGCTTCGTCTCGTCGCGTCCGAAGATCCGGACGACCTCGGGTCGCATGCCCATCAGGCGATCGACGAGCTGGGCGCCGATCGTGCCCGAACCGCCGGTGACCAGGACGCGCCGGCCGGCGATGAAGTCCGTGTCGCTGATCGGAGCCTCCTCAGTCCCGGGTCCGTGGTCCAGACGTCACGGCGGCCTTTGGCGAGTCGTCGATTTTCCGGTCCGGCCCAGACGATAGGGTACGATACCGAGCCCATCCCGCCGGCGATCGCCGGCACCACCTGCAGGAAGCCACGTCCGAATGACCACTCGCACCCCACCGGTCGCCAAGCGACCCGCTCGCTCCGGTCGCGACTCGCACGACCGCAAGGGCCTGTACATCAATCTGGCCTTCGGCCTGGTCCTCTTCATCGGGATCGTCGCCCTGATCGGCGCCCTGGTCTCGACCTACGCCGGCCAGCACTTCACCGAGGTCGCCACCGTCAACGGTCAGACGATCACCCAGGATGCCTACCGGGACGCCTCGCTGGTCGATTCGTTCCGGCTCAACCAGGCCGAGGCGCAGGTCCGCGATCAGCTCCAGCTTGGTCGGATCAGCCAGGCAGAGCACGACACCCGGGTGGCCATCCTCGAGCAGCAGCGCCAGGGTCTCTCGACCGCGACCCTCGAACGGCTGATCGACGCCACCCTCCAGGCCCAGCTGGCCAAGACGCTCGGGATCAGCGTCGACGAGGCCCAGATCGACCAGCGCCTGGTCGACGAGGGGACCCAGCTCGAGCAGCGCCACCTGGGGATCATCAGCGTCGTGCCCGAGGTCAGCACCGGGCGCGACCGGACCGACCGAGACCCAGAAGGCGACGGCCCAGGCCAAGGCCGCCCAGGCCCTGACCGAGCTCAAGGCCGGCAAGGCCTTCGAGGATGTCGCCAAGGCCGTCTCCACCGACGGCTACGCTGGGAGTGGCGGCGACGCCGGCTGGGTCCTGCAGGCCGATACCTCGCTCGATCCAGCGCTGCTGAGTGCGGTCTTCGGGCTCGCCCAGCCGGGCCTGACCGACGTGATCACCGGGGCCGACGGCACGTATCGGATCGGCCAGGTCAAGGAGATCGCACCGACGACCGTCGACCCGACCTGGACCGACAAGATCAAGGACGCGGGTGTGCCCATGGGCGCCTACCGCGACGCCGTCCGAGGCGATCTCACCCGGGACGCCCTGACCAAGCGGATCGTCGCCGACAACACCACCGTCCCGACCGTCCAGCGCAAGGTCAACGAGATCTTCGTGTCGAGCGCGAACTACACCGGCCCGGGCGATGAGGTCAAGGTCCGGCACATCCTGTACACACCCGGCGACGCCGCTCCCGGCGGCAGCCCGCTGCCGACCGACGCTGCCTCGCTGGCCGCCGCCAAGGCCAAGGCCCAGGCGACCTACGACAGGCTCAAGGCCCTCCAGGGCGACCCGGCGAAGCTCGAGGCCGAGTTCGAAGCGATCGCCAAGACCGACAGCAAGGACACCGCTTCCGGCGCGGACGGTGGCCAGCTCGGCTGGTTCACCCGGGGCAGCCTCGACTCGGGCTTCGGTGACGCGATCTTCGCCGACGGCCTCAAGAAGGGCGACCTGATCGGGCCGGTCCAGAGCCAGTATGGCTGGCACGTCATCCTGTACGAGGATCGCCGCCTGCCGCCCGACGGACGGATCGCCGGGATCCAGGTCCAGGCAGCCGCGGCCGGGGCGGACTTCGCCAAGATCGCCAAGGACAACTCGGACAGCGCCGATGCCGCGACCGGCGGGGACCTCGGCTGGGTCGCCCCGTTCCAACTCGACGCCGAGCGTCAGAAGGCGATCTTCGCTGCCCCGATCGGCAAGATCAGCGACCCCCTCAAGACCGATGACTGGCTACTACATCTTCCTGGTGAACCAGGAAGCGACCCGCCTGCCGGATGGGCCGCAGCTCGAGACCCTCAAGGGCAGCGTGTTCAACAACTGGTACGACGCCGAGAAGGCCAAGGCGACGATCACGCCGGACCTCTCGACCCCGGCCACCCAGTAGTCTTCGGACGTGCTTGACGCGCTGCTCGCCGAGGCGCGCCTCCGCTGGGGCCTGGATCCGGCCGATGGACTCCAGGTCGCCACGGCGGAACAGCTCATCGGCACGCCGATCGAGCCGTCGCGGCCACTCCTGATCGTGCCCCTGGCCGTCCTTATCGGACGGGGTGGCGGGTCGGCTGGAAGCCCAGGCGAGGGCGCTTCTGCCGACCGGGTCGAACCCGCTCGGGCGCTGCCGGGCCGGGCCGGGCCGGGAGGTTCGGATCCCCTGGCCCTCCTCGGACGGCTCTACCCGGCCGATCACCCGGTCGGCCGGTCGCGAATCGTCGGATGGGACCACGGTCGGCGATCTCCGCCTCGAGGATCTCGATGGACCGATCTACCTGCCGCCCATCCGTCCGGAGCTAGCGGCCGCCGGCCCGTGGGCGATGCCCTGGATCTCGGACCGGCTGCGCCAGCCCGATGGTTGCCCCTGGGACCGCGAGCAGACCCACGAGTCACTCCGAAAGCACCTCCTCGAAGAGGCCTACGAGGTCTACGACGCCCTGGGCTCGGGGGCCTCGGCCGACCTCGCCGACGAGCTCGGCGACCTCCTCCTCCAGGTCGTCCTCCACGCCCAGTTGGCGGCCGAGGCGGGGGTCTTCGACCTGGCCGACGTCCAGGCGGCCCTGGCCACCAAGATCGTCCGCCGCCATCCCCACGTCTTCGGCGACGCCGAGGCGCGCACGTCCGCGGACGTGACCCGTCAGTGGGAGTCGATCAAGGCGACCGAGCGGGCCGACGCGGCCGGAGCCGCCAGGTCGGACGCCGAGGCAGATCCTGACGCCGAGCCCGCCCCGCCGCGCAGCGCGCTCGAGGGCATCAGCCGGGCGATGCCGGCCCTGGCCGCCAGCCAGGAGATGCAGGAACGGGCTGCCGCGCTGGGCTACGACTGGCCGACCATCGACGGGATCGTGGCCAAGGTCCACGAAGAGCTGGCCGAGCTGCTGGCGGCCGAGACCCCGGCCGATCGGACCGAGGAGATCGGCGACCTGTTGATGGTCCTGGTCAACCTGGCCCGCCGTCACGGGGTCGAGGCCGAGGCCGCCCTGCGTGGTGCGAACGACAAGTTCCGGCGTCGGTTCGGGTCGGTCGAACGAGCCGCCGCGGCTCGGGGAGTCGCTCTGCGCGACCTCGACTTCGCCCAGCTCGACGAGCTGTGGGATGCTGCCAAGGTCGAGGAACGGGCCAGCAGGGCCGCCGCGGCCAGCACGGAGGGACTTCCACGATGACCATCGGCAGCCGGCCGCCCACGGTCCGCGCGGACGGCCGTCGTCCCGACCAGCTTCGCCCGATCAGCATGACCCTGGGCGTCCAGAAGTGGGCCGAGGGCTCCTGTCGGATCCGTTTCGGCGACACCGAGGTCTTGTGCGCCGCGACCATCGAGGATCGCGTCCCGCCGCACCTTCGAGGCAAGGGCACCGGCTGGGTCACCGCCGAGTATTCGATGCTGCCGCGGGCCACCGCCGAGCGCAGCCAGCGCGAGTCGGCCAAGGGCAAGATCGGCGGCCGGACGCACGAGATCCAGCGCCTCGTCGGACGCTCGTTGCGCGGTGTTGTCGACCTGGCCAAGCTCGGCGAGCGGACCGTGACCGTGGACTGCGATGTTCTCCAGGCCGATGGCGGGACCCGGACCGCCTCGATCACCGGCGGCTACGTCGCCCTGGCGGCGGCCCTCATCACCTATGGCATGGAGCGGACCCTGCTCGGCCGCATCGCCGCGGTCAGTGTCGGCATCGTCGATGGACAGCCGCTCCTCGACCTCGATTACCCCGAGGACTCGCACGCCGACGTCGACTTCAATGTCGTCGGCACGGACGCCGGTGAGTATGTCGAGGTCCAGGGCACGGCTGAGGGGCGAGCGTTCGACCGAGCCGCGATGAACGGGCTGCTCGATCTGGCCCAGCTCGGACTCGACCAGTTGTTCGAAGCGCAGACCGCGGCGATCGCAACCGTCAAGCGGTGAGCGCGGGTGGCGTGGGTCAGCGTCCGCGGATCGTCGTCGCGACGCGCTCGATCCACAAGCTGCGCGAGCTCCGCGAGCTGCTCCACCCGGCGTGGGCCGAACTCATCTCGCTGGACGACGCCGGAGTTCCGCCCGATGTCGACCCGGTCGAGGACGGGACGACCTTCGAGGCCAACGCCCGGATCAAGGCCCGCGCCTATGCCCGACTGACCGGTCTGCCGACCCTGGCCGACGACTCGGGGATCGAGGTCGACGCCCTGGACGGTGCTCCCGGCGTCTATACCCGGCGCTACGCCGGTCCGAACGCGACCGACGTCGACAACAACGCAAAGCTCCTCAAGGCCCTGGCCGGTCTGGCCCCAGAGCGCCGCGGCGCGAGGTATGTGTGTGCCCTGGTGCTGGTGGATGGATCGAGGGTCGCCGGCGTGACGGCAGCTCGGCGGCAGGTTCCCATCGTCGCGACCGCCCGCGGGACCTGCCGGGGCCGGATCGCCGGCGAGCCCCGGGGCCACGGCGGGTTCGGCTACGACCCGATCTTCGAGCCGCTCAGCGAACCCCCTGGCGGCCGGACCCTCGGCCTGTGGACTTCGGACGAGAAGAATCGCATCTCGCATCGGTCCCGGGCCGCCCGCCGGATGGCCGCCCGACTGGCGAGCCTCGGCTACTGACCGGAGCCCCCGGATCAGGGGTCGACGGTCCGATCAAGGCCCCGCCGAGGGACTCGTACCCGGGCTCGTACCAGCGCCCGCGCCTGGACCCGCGGTCGCCTTGGGATCCCAGGGCTTCGGCGGCGTGCCGGGCGCAGAAAACAGCTGGGACGCCATGGCCATGATGGCCGCCGTGTCCGGGAGCTGGACGGCGCCGTACTTGTTCTGGCCGGGCTTGGCCGGATGGACCAAGGGGAATCGGAGGACTACCCGGACGATCTTCTTGGCCGGGATCTCGCCGGCCAGGACGGCCAGGTCGGGCAGTCGCTCGGGCGGCAGGTCGGTCGAGACCGCGGCCCCGACGGCGTCGAGCAGGCTGGGCAGGTTGAGCAGCGCGTCGCCCTTGACCGCCTTCGAGCGCAGGGCCAGCAGGATCTCCTGCTGGCGGGCCTGCCGGGTGAAGTCGGTCTGCCCGACCGACCGCCGGATCCGGGCGTAGGCCAGGGCGTCCTTGCCGTCGAAGTGATGGTCGCCGACCGTGACCTGCCAGCCCTTGTTGCCGGTCACGCCGTAGCCGCGGTACTTCGGGTCGTCGAGCGCCTGCTTGACCTTGACGTCGACCCCGCCGACCGCATCGACCATGGTCACGAACCCGTTGAGGTCGATCGTGGCGTAGTAGTGGATGGGGATCCCGAGGAGCGTCCCCACGGCGTTCTCGAGCGAGCGCATGCCACCGGCCGGGAACTCGTCCTTGTGGCTCGTGGCGTAGCTCAACAGGCTGTTGAGCTTGGGCCCGAAGGTCCGCCCGTCGCCCAGCGGGACGTTGACCAGGTCGCGCGGCAGCGAGGCCATGCTCACCGTCTTGCCGACCGGGTCGAGCGAGACCACGATCAGCGAGTCAGTCAGGGCGTGGTCGCGGCCGGCCCCGGCATCGATCCCGACCAGGAGGACGTTCATCCGTGCGTTCTGGCCCGGGACCGGGCCGCGCGCGTCGGACTTCTCGCCCAGGACGGCACCGTCGAACACGTCCGCGAACGTCGAACGGGCCAGACCGCCCAGATAGTTCGCGCCGACGTGAGGCAGGACGGTGATCAGCACGATGATGGCCAGCCCGGACAGCCCCAGCCCGCCCGGCCGCAGTTCGAAGCGCGTGTCGAAGAAGGCCTGGACCAGCGCCACCAGCCGCCAGACCAGCACCAGCAGGTTGAGCATGAGCAGGGCGCCGAGCGTGGCCGGAACGATCGCGCTGGCAAGGAGTCGAGGGGCGGGGATGAGCAAGACCGCGAGGGCGCCGATCAAGACCACTATCGCGAATGGGATAAACAGCCCAAGGGCCAGACGCTGGCGATGGTTGTACGCCTGGCCGAGTCCGGGGATCAGGGCGGACAGCGCGGCCGCGAGGATGCGGCGACGGTCGATCGGCCTGGTGTCGGGCCGAAGCTTCGTGGCCTGGCGCAGGTCCTCGTCTCCCGTTCGGCTGTGGGCGGCCCCCGGCCTTCCGGTCCAGTCTAGCCCGCTGGACGTGGCGACGCCGGGCGGCCCCCTGTTGCCTGCCAGTCACCGCCCGGCGTCCAACCTCCGACGTCGGGACCCCCGCGATTGTTGCGCCGCTGGGCCGCTGCCAGCGGCTACGATGTCCTCCTTCACACAAGGAGGTTGACGATGTCCCAGTTGGTGGTTCTTGGGTTCGACACGGCCGACGAGGCCCTGGATGTCCTGCGCTCGCTGCGCAAGCTCGAGTCGGACGGCCAGATCAAGTTCGAGGACACGGCCGTCGTGTCAAGAGACCTGGACGGCAAGGCCCACGTCAAGAACGAGCTGAGCGGCGCGACCGAGACGGGCGCGGTGGTCGGCGGGATCATCGGGGTGTTCGTCGGCGCGCTCGTCCTGCCGCTCGCCGGCTTGGCCATCGGGGCGGCCATCGGCGCCGGTATCGCGGCTTCCATGGGGACCGGCGTCAGCCACCAGTTCGTCGACGACGTCAAGGCCCAGCTCACGCCCGGCAAGTCGGCCCTGTTCCTGGTGATCAAGGACGCCAACATCGGGCCGGCCCTGGCCGTGCTCAGGACGCACCACGGCAACGTCATCCAGACGACCCTCGACGACGACATGGAGACGCAGCTGCGCGACGCCCTCAGCGGGAGCTGACGTCTCGGCCGTCAGCCCTGGTCGCGGACCTGGTCGAGCGCCCGGCGAGCCTGGCCAAGGTGGATCCGATCGTGCCCTGCGGCCAGGCGGAAGGTCAGCTCGTAGCTCTCGTCGCCGCGCTCGCGGTGACGCCCGAAGCGGGGTCGGTGGGCGACCGGCGTGCGTGCCCACAGGTCGAGATTCGCTCTGCGCAGCGCCTCGAACATGCCCAGCAGGACGTCGGGGTCCTCGCCCTGATGGAGGGCCGCGACCCACAGATCCTGGTCGTAACCCACGATGTCCGGCTGGTCCTCGGCCAGGATCCAGCGATAGCGGGTCGAGACGACCAGCTCGCCGTCGACGAGGTGGTCGATGCACTCGAGGGCGGACCACTCATTCGGCTCAGGCCGGATCCGTAGGGACGGACCCGCCTCGGCCACGATCGCTCGGAACGCCGCAGGTGTGGTCGCCTGGGCGACCGCCGGGTCGTCCTCGCCGAGGGCCGCGAGGAGCGACTGCTGGTAGGCAGCCGGCGTGTTGATCGGGTCGACGATCTGGCTCATGTGGCTCCTGATCCTAGGTCCGACAAGGCTGCTGCCGCGCGTCGGGCGGTCTCCCGTTCGCTAGGTCCCGGGTGGTGAGAAGCGTTCCACGTAGGACGCCCGCCAGCCGGGGGCCTCGAAGGGCGCGGCGTACCAGGTCGTCGTCTTGGCGACTCTGCCCTGGCGGAGTTCGATGATGGCGATCATCTGCCAGGTCTCGCCGTTCGAGTACCGGGCGGTCCCGATGTACGTGTAGACGTCGCCCGACCCCTCGATGCGCAGCGCCGTGAACGATGGCGTCATCACCCATCGGTCTTCGGCCCCGACGAGCCGTCCGCTGTCTGGATCGATGGTGCCGACTCCACCCGGGTAGTTGCGCAGGATGGCGAGCTGGTTCGCCTTGCCCCGGACTCGTTCCCCGGACTGGGGCATCTCGTCGATGAAGTCGTCGGTGACCAGGGCCTCGAGCTCGTCGAAGTCCTTGTCCCGCAAGGCGCGTGCGAAGCGCTCGACGACCTCTCGACCGCTGGGTTCAGCCATCACTTCTCCAAGGACGTTGTCGTCACCGCACGACCTGCGGCCAGTCTATCGTTGGCGACCGGGTGGGTCGAGGCGGACGAGCTGGCCCGATGAAGGGAGGAGGCGTGATGAGACAGCATGTCGTCGCAGCCGGCCAAGGGCTCGACTACGACTGGTCGCAGGACCATATCTCGGTCAAGACGCCGATGGAGTTGACCGACGGGCGGGTCTCGGTCGTCGAGGACGTCCTGAAGCCCGGCTTCCATCTGCCGGCCCACCGGCATCGGTCGATGGTCGAGATCTTCTACATCCTCGAGGGCGAGGCTACGTTCGCGTTCGAGGACGAGACGGTCATCGCGACGCCCGGGACCACCCTGACCGTGCCGCCGGACACCGGCCACGAGGTCACCTGCTCAGGTGGCGGCCGCCTCGTGACGATCTTCACGCCCGGGGAATTCGACCACTACCTGGCCGAGCTGGCCGCCCTGACCCCCGAGCAGCTCGAAGACCCCGTCGCCGTCCGCGAGCTGGGAGAGCGCTACGACATCTGGCCGGACTGAAGGCCAGGGCGTCGCGCTGACGGTGGCGGGCGCCGTCACCGATCGAACTCGAGGCTGCTGACGACGGGCATCGCCGCGGCGAGGACAGCGGGCCACGTGGCCTTGTCCTGCGCCTCGACGTCGACAACGAGGGTCTGCCCATCGCCGCGGTCGAGGAGGATGTATCGCTCGCGGGTCTCGCCGCTGATCGTCCCGCTCGGGTCACCCGATGCGGCATCGACAAAGGTGGAGACGTCCGTGCCGGGCTGGGGAGGAGTCGTGCACGGCTCGATCCAGGTCCGGGCGACCGATACGTCGACCATGACCCCGTCGAGGCCGCCGATCGTCACCTCCGTGGGCTTCGTGACGACGAGACCGGTGAGGGTGGCCAGCCAGGCGGCGACCTCGTGTGGTGTTCGCCCGACGTCGGCCACGGCAGGGCTCCCACAGTCCTTGTCTGCGGTTGACGGGATGACATTCGACAAGACGGAGACCGAGGTGAGCACAGCGGGGTCGGGCCCAAAGATCGCGAAAGCACTCGGGCTCTCGCCCTGCTCCTTCCAACCGGTCGGCACGGAGTAGGACAGCGACCCACTGGTACCGCCACCGAAGGGTCGGAAGGGGGTGGCAACGTGTCGCCCCGGCGCGAGGGGACCGAGGTTCGTGTGGTCCCAGTCGCCGGTCAGAACGGCTGCTCGACCCGGACAAGCATCGCGCACCGATGTCAGCGTGAGCCTGTTGCCCGTCGCAGACAGGCTGAAGACGTACGTGCCCACATCACCAACATCGCACTTGAAGCCCATCGCGTTGGGTCCTGTCTCGGAGGTAAGCTCGAGGCGATCCGATCCGATCACCGCGACGGAGCTGAGAAGGTCGCCCGTGACCGACCCCAACGTCAGGGTCCCCGGAGCGATGACGAGATCGGTACGGGCGGCGACCAAGCGGTCCTTGTATGGGAGCGGCCGCGTCCCGACCGACGTCCAGGTGGCCTGCAGTTGCGCGGTATCGACGACGGCCGGAACGGACGCCGAGGGGCCGGACGAGGGCGAAGCGGACGACACGAGCGATGGCGACGGCGAAGCCAGGACACCGACGGCCGGCAGACGGCTCAGGACGGTCCCGCCGACCAGTGCGACGACAACGACCATCGCGAGCGCCGCGGCGACGAGGCGACCGTCGAGGTTGCGGGCGAACGTGAAGGCCTTCGACCGGGATCGGGCGAGCCGTGACTGTGGGACGGTTTCGATACGACCGACCACGCGGTCGAGGAAACCGTCCGGCATGCGGGCCGGATCCTCGCCCAGCCAGCGGACGAGGACGCGCTCGATGTCGGGCTCGTAGGTCATGCCGGCTGGCCTCCGATCGAAGGAGCTCGGGCATCCGCCTCGAGCGCGGCGCGCATCGCCCGGTGGGCGTGGTGCAGGCGCGAACCTGCGGTTCCGACCGGGATGCCGAGGATCACGGCGATCTCGGACACGTCTCGCCCCTCGAAGTGGCGGAGCACGAGCAGGGCGCGCTGCTCCGCCGATAGGCGCCGGAAACCACGCTCGAGCTGATCGCGGTCGACGACGGTGCAGGAGCTCGTCGCTCGAAGCCACGAGGTCGATCGGCATGACCCGCAGGTCCATGACGCGGTGGCGCTCCCGCTTGGCGTCGGCGAGGCAGGACCGGACGACAAGGCGATGGAGCCAGGCGTCGAAGCGTTCCGGGTCGCGCAGCCCGGGCAGGTCGCGCCAGGCGGTCACGAGCGCATCTTGGAGCGCGTCTTCTGCCCGCTCCACATCGCGGAGGATCTTCTGGGCGAGCGCGAAGAGGCGGTCGCCGCGGACCCGGATCAGGTCGGCGTACGCCTGCCGGTCACCGTTCCGCGCTGCCTCGACACGATCGCGATCCATCAGGTCCGTCCGTGAGCAGCGCCCGAAGCGGGAACTGTCTAGCAACTATGGGTCTCGAACCGTGGCTGACCTTCAATAATCGCGAGATCGCGTCCCAAGCACGTGCGATAGGCGCAGCACGTACGATGTGGACGCTGAAGGCGAAGAGTCGCTCGGGATGTGACACCCACGCTCAGCACGTCGGGGCGTAGCGAAGTTTGGCATCGCGCGTGCTTTGGGAGCACGAGATCGTGGGTTCGAATCCCGCCGCCCCGACCACAACCCGGCGATCCGATGCCTGGAGGCATTCGAGATGAGCGACGTATCGGTCTACGACCACATCAACGACCTGTCCTCGGAAGAGGAATCGTTGTTCGCATCGGCCAGCGACGGTCAGGGTCTGACCACCGAGGCGAGCGAGCGGTTGGTCGCGATCAAGGTCGAACTCGACCGCTGCTACGACCTGCTCCATCAGCGCCAGGCGCGACGCGCGGCCGGGCTCGATCCGGATGAGGCGACCCTCCGGCCGAGCGAGGTCGTCGAGCGCTACCAGCAGTAGGGCGGGTGTCCCCGGGTCAGGCTACTGGCTCATTGCCGTCTCGGCCACGACCCATGTCGCCCCGGACGGCGGCCACGCCGTTGACCGCGGACCAGGCCGTGACCGCATCAGCCAGGGCGACTGAGCCGGGCCGGACCGCCAGGCGGTCGTCGACGCCGCGGATGCCGGCGCCGAGCTCGGCCAGACGACCGCGATAGGCGGGCTTGTCGCCGTTCGTTCGGATGATCGACGGGTAGACGTCGAAGTAGCCCTCGCTGGACACGACGATGTTCGCCTCAGGCGGAGAGAAGGTTGTTCGAGCCATGCTGGGATCCGATCCATCGCGCGCTTCGGACCGCGGTATCGGAGCCCGGCGTTTGTGCGACCTGTGACCCCACCATCGGGCCACCGGGCGATTCCGTCAAATGCCCTCGGTCCCGAGTGGCGCGCCGTCAGGGGCTGACCGGCGGCTCGGCGACCAGGTGGACCTCGACCCCGGCGACCTGGCGGAGGACGGTGTCGGCGACGGACTCGCGCCTGAGCCCACCGATCCCGCGGCCCTCGCGGTAGGGCAGGAAGACGTGGCCTGCCCGACGCAGGCGGATGACCTCGATGAGCCCGCGGGCGATGTCCGCTGCCTCGGTATGGACGATCTCGGCGCCGAGGTCCTCGGCCAGATCGAGGTTCTCGCGGAGCGCTCGCTGACGATCGAAGGGCAACGCACCGGCTGGCGCGACCTCGACCACGACGGCGATCAGCTGCCCGTGGGTCGCGCTGGCCAGCTTGGCCGCCCGGCGCAGGGCCACTTGCGACGCCCGCCCATCGTCGACCGCGACCAGGACCCGCTCGCCCACCACCCGCAGGACATCGAGCTGACTCGACGGCGAGATCCCGCCGAGCTCGTCGTCGACCCGCTGGGCCACGAAGCGCAGGGACAGCTCGCGCAAGGCGGTCAGGTTCGGCTCCGTGAAGAACCGGTCGAGTGCGACCTGCGTTCGCTCAGGTGGATAGACATTGCCGTGGCGCATCCGCTGACGGAGCGCGTGCGGGCTCATGTCGACCAGCTCGACCTCGTCGGCCTCGGCCAGGACGTCGTCGGGCAGGCGCTCGTTGACGGGCGCCCCGGTGATGGTGGCGACGGCGCCGGACACCGAATCGACGTGCTGGACGTTGCACGTGCTGATGACGTTGATGCCCGCCTCGAGCAGGAGCTCGACGTCTTGCCAGCGCTTCTCGCGGACCGATCCGGGCACATTGGTGTGGGCCAGCTCGTCGACGATCGCGACCGTCGGCCGGCGGGCCAGGATCGCCTCGGTGTCCATCTCCTCGACGACGACGCCGCGATACTCCAGCCGGCGCCGCGGGACCAGCTCGAGCCCTTCGAGCAGCGCGGCGGTGTGCGGCCGCCCATGGTCCTCGACGAAGCCGACGACCAGGTCCGTCCCACGGGCCACCCGCCGGTGGGCCTCCTCGAGCATCGTGTAGGTCTTGCCGACACCGGGCGCCATCCCGAGGTAGACCCGCAGCCGGCCGCGCCCGCCCTCGCCGTCGGCGCGCACTCGAGCGAGCATCTCGTCGGCACTGGGGCGCTGGTCGAACGCGTCGCGCTCGTCGGTGGTCATCGGGCCAGCAACCCGTCGAGGTCCAGGTTGAGCAGGAGCACGTTGACCCGCGGCTGACCGACGAACCCGAGGAGCGATCCGTCGGTGTGCCGGGCGACGGCTGCCTGGACGTCGGCCTCGGTCATCCCTCGCGTCTTGGCCACCCGGGCGACCTGGTACTGGGCGGCAGCTGGGCTGATGTCCGGGTCCAGCCCGGAGGCCGAGGTCGTAACCAGGTCGACTGGGATCGGCCCGCCGCCGTTCGCGGCGTGGAGTTCGTCGACCTGCTTGGTCACTCGGTCGATCAGGGTCTGGTTGGTCGGTCCGAGGTTGGACCCGGCCGAGGCGTTGCCGTCGTAGCCGTCCGCACCGGCGGCCGAGAGGCGCCCCCAGAAATACTTCGGATCGCTGAAGGCCTGGCCGATCAGGCTCGATCCGATCGTCCGACCGTCGGCCGTGGTCACGAACGAACCGTTGGCCTGCGACCGGAAGGCGACCTGGGCGACCACGGTCACGGCCGCCGGGTAGACGACCCCGGTGATGAAGGTCAGGGCGATCAGGATCGCGATGGCCGGCCAGAGCTGTCGACGGACGAAGGTACGCATGGTGTTCTCGGTCTTCCTAGGCCAGGTGGAGGGCGGTGACCAGCAGGTCGATCGCCTTGATCCCGATGAACGGGGCGATCAGACCGCCGAGGCCGTAGATGAGCAGGTTGCGCTGGAGCAGCTCGCTGGCCGGAGCCGCCCGGAAGCCGACCCCGCGCAGGGCCAGCGGGATGAGCGCCACGATGACCAGGGCGTTGAAGATGACCGCCGACAGGATGGCGCTCTGGGGCGTCGACAGGCCCATCACGTTGAGCCCGTTGAGTGCCGGATACACGCTGACGAACATGGCCGGGACGATCGCGAAGTACTTGGCCACGTCGTTCGAGATCGAGAACGTGGTGATCGAGCCGCGGGTGATCAGGAGCTGCTTGCCGATAGCGATGACCTCGAGCAGCTTGGTCGGGTCGGAGTCGAGGTCGACCATGTTGGCTGCGTCCTTCGCCGCCGAGGTGCCGCTGTTCATGGCCATCCCGACGTCCGACTGGGCCAGGGCGGGAGCGTCGTTGGTGCCGTCACCGGTCATCGCCACGAGGTGACCGTCGGCCTGCTCCTTGCGGATGAACGCGATCTTCTGCTCCGGCGTTGCCTCGGCGATGAAGTCGTCGACGCCGGCTTCGCGGGCGATGGTGGCCGCGGTCCGGGGATTGTCGCCGGTGATCATGACCGTCCGGATACCCATCTTGCGAAACTCGGCGAAGCGCTCGACCAGGCCCTCCTTGACCGTGTCCTTGAGCTCGATCACGCCGAGCGCCTGACCGTCACGTTCGAGGATGAGCGGCGTCCCGCCCAGGTCGGCGATCTGATCGGCGTCGGCCAGGACCTCGGCCGGCAGCCGCTCGCCGAGGCGGGACTTGATGGCGTCGACCGCACCCTTGAGGATGGTCGCGCTGTCGGTCGTTCGGACGCCGCTCGTCCGGGTCTCGGCCCGGAACGGGATCTCCTCGGCGATGTCTTCGTTGAGTGCTGCGAAACCGGTCTCGTCGTCGGTCCCGGCAGCCTGACCGAGAGCGGCCAGGCGGGCACGGGCCAGGACGACGATCGAGCGTCCTTCCGGAGTCTCGTCGCGGATCGAGGAGACGAGAGCCGCCCGGACGACATCGGCCTCGGCGACGCCTGGCGCCGGTCGGATCGACGCTGCCAGGCGGTTGCCGTAGGTGATCGTGCCGGTCTTGTCGAGCAGGATGACGTCCACGTCGCCCGACGCCTCGACCGCTCGCCCGCTCATGGCCAGCACGTTGAACCGGGCGACCCGGTCCATCCCGGCGATGCCGATGGCGGATAGGAGACCACCGATGGTGGTCGGGATGAGGCAGACCAGGAGGGCCATCAGGGCGACCGTGTCGACCGTCGTGCCGGCGTACAGGCCGAACGGACGGAGGGTCACGACCGCCATCAGGAAGATGATCGACAGGCCGGCCAGCAGGATCGACAACGCGATCTCGTTCGGCGTCCGCTGGCGCTTGGCGCCTTCGACCAGCGAGATCATCCGGTCGAGGAAGGTCTCACCGGGGTCGGCCGTGACCCGGACTACGATCCGGTCGCTGACCAGGGTCGTACCGCCGGTGACCGAGCTGCGGATGTCGGTGCCCGGTTCCTTGAGGACCGGCGCGGACTCGCCGGTGATGGCGGCCTCGTTGACGTAGCCGACGCCCTCCACGACGTCGCCGTCGCCGGCGATCGTCTCGCCCTCCTCGATGACGATCAGGTCGCCCTTGCGCAGCTCGGATGAGCCGACCGACTCGAGCGAGCCATCTGGCAGGCGGCGATGGGCGGTCGTTTCCGAACGGGTCCGCCGCAGGGTCGCCGCCTGGGCACGCCCGCGGGCCTCGGCGACCGCTTCGGCGTACGTCGCGAACAGGACGGTGAACCACAGCCAGACACCGATCTGGACCTGGAAACCGAGCCCGCCCGGGGTGGTCACCGGCTGGGCGCCGGTCGCGCCGGCCAGCGCGGTCAGGCTGACCAGGACCGCCGTGATCTCGACCACGAACATGACCGGGTTGCGGACCATGTGGCGCGGATCCAGCTTGCGGACCGACTCGGGCAGGGCCGCCCGAAGCAGCTTCGGGTCGAGCACGCCGCGCGGCTTCTGGGGCGCGCCGGCGGCGTCGGGCTTGCGGCCGCCGCCGACCACGAAGCGCTGGAAACGGCGGGTCCCGCGACCGAGGTCGACCGACAGGAGCGAACGGGTCAGGCTCATGGCTCAGTGCCCCGCCGCCGCGTTCTGGAGGAGCTGCTCGACGATGGGGCCCAGCGCGAGTGCCGGGAAGAAGGTCAATGCCCCGACGATGACGATGACCCCGATGAGCAGGACCGTGAACAGCGGTCCGGTGGTCGGGAACGTGCCCAGCGAGGGTGCGACGCGGCGCTTGGCGGCCATCGAGCCGGCCAGGGCCAGGATCGGCACGATCATCCCGTAGCGCCCGAGGAGCATGGCGATGGCGCCGGTGATGTTGTAGAAGGGTGTGTTGCCGCTCAGGCCGGCGAAGGCCGAGCCGTTGTTACCGGTCTGGCTCGAGAACGCGTACAGGATCTCGCTGAAGCCGTGCGGTCCTGGGTTGAGCGGGCCGGCCAACCCGGCCGGGGTCACGCTGGCCAGGGCGCTGAAGCCGAGGATGCTGGCCCCGAGGATGAGGGCGACCAGCATGGCCATCTTCATCTCGAAGGCCTCGACCTTCTTGCCCAGGTATTCGGGCGTCCGACCGACCATCAGCCCGGCGATGAACACGGCCAGGATCGCCCCGATGATGAGCATCCCGTACAGGCCGGCGCCGATGCCGCCCGGAGTCACCTCGCCCAGCTCGATGTTGAACAGCGGGACCAGTCCGGACAGAGGTTGGAAGCTGTCGTGCCAGGCGTTGATCGCGCCGGTGCTGGTCCCGGTGGTGACCGCGGCGAACAAGCCGCCGAGGGCCGAGCCGAAGCGGAGATCCTTGCCCTCCATGTTGCCCAGGGCCTGGTCCACACCCGCCGGGAAGAGCGGGTTACCGCCCGCCTCTCCGTGCATCGCCACGACCGCGCCGAGGACCAGGACGACGGCCATCGCGCCGAAGATCGTCCAACCCTGGCGCTGATTGCCAGCGTACCGACCGAACATGTAGGTCAGGGCGAACGGGAAGACCAGGATGGCGAACATCTCGAGCCAGTTGGTCAGGGCGGTCGGGTTCTCGAACGGATGGGCCGAGTTGGCGTTGAGGAACCCGCCGCCATTGTTGCCCAGCTCCTTGATCGCTTCCTGCGAGGCGATCGGGCCGATGGCGATCGTCTGGTGGGCGCCCTGGAGCGTGGTCACCGTGCTGGGGCCATCCCAGGTCTGGGGGACGCCCTGCCAGACCAGGATGATGGCGAAGACGAACGCCGCCGGCAGCAGGATGTAGATCGTCCCTCGGGTGAGGTCGACCCAGAAGTTACCGAGCGTCGATGCGTTCCGGCGGACGAGTCCGCGCACGAGGGCCACGGCCACGGCCAGGCCGGTCGCCGCCGAAGTGAAGTTGCGGACCGCCAGACCCAGCGACTGGGTCAGGTAGGTCGCCCCGGTCTCACCCGAGTAGTTCTGCCAGTTCGTGTTGGTCTCGAAGCTGACGGCGGTGTTGAGGGCGAGGTCCGGGGACTGCGCCGCGTTGCCGGCCGGGTTGAGTGGCAGGACATCCTGAAGCCGGAGCATCACGAACAGGGCCACGATGGCGACGACGGCGAGGACCAGGACCGATAGCGCGTATGCCTGCCAGCCTTGCTCGACGGTCTCGTCGATCCCGCAGACGCGATAGACGCCGCGCTCGACCGGGCGCAGGACTGGGCTGAGGAAGGTCCGCTCGCCTTCCATCACCCGGGCGATGTAGCCGCCGACGACGGGTGTCGCGATGAGGACCGCGGCGGCCAGGCTGAGCAGGGTGATGGCATCGATGAGCGGCACGGTCTACAGGTCCTCGGGACGCAGCAGCGCCCAGAACAGGTAGATGAAGACGAGGACTGCGACCAGTCCGGTCAGCAGCTCGAGCGGGTTCACGAGCCGACCTCCTCGAGCCTGATCAGTCGTTCGAGGGTGGACAGCAGGGTCTCGAGTGGGAACGGCTTGGGCAGATACCCTGCGACCCCGTACTCCTCGAGCCGGCGCGGGCTGATGGCGGTCGCGCTGGCGATGAGCACCGGCGGGTCGCCCGCGGCGGCCAGTGCGGTCCGATCGCGGAGGAGCGACCAGCCAGTCTCGCCGGGCAGATTGATGTCGAGGATGACCGCCGACGGCCGGACACCTGTGCCCAGGATCTGGCGAGCCGCCTCGGTCGAGCCGGCTTCGTGGACCGTGTAGCCCCGGGCACGAAGATGACGGGCCAGGATCGCGCTGAGGGCCTCGTCGTCCTCGACCAGCAGGATCGAGTCCGGGATCATCGGATCTCGTCCGGGACGGTCATTCGTTCGACCCGCAGATCGAGCCCGGACTCGTCGGCCGCGAACAGCTCGCGGATCCTGACCCCGCTTGCGTCGGCCTCGCGCCGAGCCTCGGCCAGGATCTGGTCGCCGAACCGGATCCCGGCAAGGGTCACACTCGGGGCGCGACCGCTGGCCACCATCGCGATCGCCTCGGTCACCAGCCGGAGCTCGTGTTCGATGGTCGTGATCGCGTGGTGCTCGTCGAAGGCGCCCGACGTGGGATCGGTCATGACTCAAGACTGCGGCGGGACCCCAAGAGGGAATCGGAGGTCGGACCTCGTCAGCCGCTCAAGGACCGCTCAAGGTGTCAGGGGTTGCGGACCCGATAGCCGACCGAGGGTTCAGCCACGATCAGATCGCGCAGTTCACCGGTCGGGTCGACGGCCGCCAGCTTGCGTCGGATCTGGCTCATGTAGACGTGCAGGTAATGGTCCTCGCCCGCGTAGGCCTCGCCCCAGATCGCACGGAGCAGGCGCCCCCGAGTGACCACCCTGCCAGGCATGCCCAGGAGCAGGGCCAGGATCTGGAATTCGCGCGGGGTCAAGCTGACCGGCTGCCCCCCGGCACGGACCTCGTGGGCAGCCACATCCAGCTCGAGCGTGCCGTTGCGCAGGATCCCGTCTGGGGCGACCCCGGGTCCGGCCGAGCGCCGGAGGGCCACCCGGATCCGGGCGTGGAGCTCGGGGATGCCGAACGGCTTCGTGACGTAGTCGTCGGCTCCGGCCTCGAGCGCCTCGACCTTCGTTCGCTCCTCACCCCGGGCGGAGACCACGAGGATCGGGGTCGTGGCATCGCGCCGGACCCGACGGATGACCAGCAGTCCATCGGCGTCGGGCAGGCCGAGATCCAGCAGGATGAGGTCGGGTCGCCGCGCGTCCCACAGGTGGAGCGCCTGGGTCGCGTCGGGTGCCTCCTCGACCCGGTAGCCGTGAGCGACCAGATTCCGGGCGATCTCAGTGCGGGTCGCCTCGTCGTCCTCGACGATCAGGATCGTGGCGCCCGTCGCGGTCACGGGGCAGTCGCGTCCGACTCGGCCGCAGTGTTCGGCTCGGTGGCGCCGGGCGCGCTCGGTGCTGCTTCCGGCGGGACCGGGGCCAGCGGCAGACCGAGGTCGATGGCGAGGCCACCGAGCTCGCTGCGCCGGGCCCCCACCGTACCCCCCATCGCCTCGGTCAGGCCACGCACGACGGCCAGCCCGATGCCGGTACCCGGGCGCGAACGCCGGCCGGCGCCGGGCGCCCGGAAGAACTTGTCGAAGACGTGGGCCAGGGCCTCGGGCGGGACACCCGGGCCCGAGTCCTCAACGGTCAGGCGGACGATCTTCGTGCCCGCAGCCTCGGCCGGTCCGGTCGCCTCCAGCCGGATGCGCTGGTCGGACGGGACGTACTTGATCGCGTTCTCGATGAGGTTGGTCAGGACCTGTTCGAAGAAGACCGGATCGACCAGGACCGCCGGCAGGTCGGCCGGCAAGTCGGTCTCCAACGTCCGGGCTGCGAGCCGGGGTCGAAGTCGGTCGAGTGTTCGTTCGACCAGGTCGTCGAGCGCGAACGCCTCACGATCCGCGCGCAGGGCTCCTGCTTCGATCCGGCTCAGATCGAGCAGGTTGGTCACCAACCGGTTGAGGTGCTCCGCCTCGCGATCGATCGCCTCGGCGCTGGCTTCACGGTCCGCCTCGGACAGTACCGCCTCGTGGTCGAGCAGGCTGCCGGCGGCCGCTCGGATCGTCGCCAGGGGGGTGCGCAGGTCGTGCGATACGGACTCGAGCAGGGCCGTCTTGAGTGCGTCGCTCTGGCGGGCGACCTCGGCAGCCTTGGCTTCGGCCGCTAGCCGATCCTGCTCGAGGGCCTGGCCGATCTGGTCGGCGGCTCCGGCCAGCAGACGGGTCGCGGTGGCGTCGGGCTCGGCGGCGCTTCGTTCTCGCAGCGCCCACAGGGAGCCCAGGGTCCGTCCGCCGGCGTCGATCTGGACCCGGTAGCCCAGCTCAGGCCGACCGGCACCTTCGACCCGTTCCGGCTTCGGGGCGGTCGGCTGGTGGACGCGGATCCACCTAGCCGGGACATCGCCGGGCATCCGTCGCAGGACCGCCTGGCTGGCCGGACGGAGCGCGGCAGTGCCGCCGGCACTGTCCGCGACCACCCGTTCCGGCCCATTCGGCTGACCGAGGGCGACCCAGACCCGGGCCATCCCGGACTCGGTCTCGACGATCCCGACGATCTCGCCCAGGGCCTCGGTCGTGGCGGTCCTGGTGGCAAGTCCCCGGCTGATCCGGAACAGGGCCCGGGCCTCGTGCTCGCGAGCGACGGCCGCCTCGGCTCGTTCGTGCTGGCTGGCGGCGAGTCGCCCGACGACGATGCCGACGGCCAGCAACAGGAGCAGGTTGAGCCACTCGCCGGCGTCCGCGATGCTCAAGGTGTAGAGCGGCTGGATGAACACGAAGTCGTACAGCAGGAAGGCGGCGAACGAGGCGACGACCGCAGCCCCGGTCCCGAATGCGACGGCGCAGGCGACGACCGCCAGGAGGTAGGTGGCCGACGCGTTCGGGACTCCGATGGGACCTTCCAAGATGGCCACGGCGAAGGTGACCAACCCGAGGATCCCGGCGGTCGCCGCCCATACCCAGGCGGTCCGGCGCGGGTGGCTCAGGAGCTTCGACTTCACGAGGCTGATGGTAGACGGCTCCGCGCGGTGTGCGGTCGAGGGCGGTCCGGTCGGGACCAATGTCCTCCGGGGCGGGACTATCGACCGGTCCCGAGGGCTATCTCCCGATGCTAGCCTCGACCGGCTCGCTCGGGTCAGTGAGCCACGTCGTGCTGGGGTACTCGGTTGATCCGACTTCGTCTCATGTCCGTCCTTCTGTCCGCCACGGCCTTCGCGGTCGCCTGCGGCTCGGCGCCGACCCCGGTGCCCCAGACCGCTGCACCGACGCCCACCGCGACGCCTGACCCGCACCTGGCCGATCCGGCTTCGGTCGACAAGGTCTACCAGGAGCTGCGCAAGTGGGGCCTCTCGATGACGGCCAACACCGCCGAGGCGGGGACCGAGCCGGCCAAGACCCTGAATCTCACCTACGAGTCCTGGCCGCTCATCCTCGAGGAATACTCGACGACCGAGGCGCTCCAGACCAAGTCCGGCTTCGACCCCAAGCATCTGCCGGTCTTCGGTGACCCGGCGTTCACCTTCGCCGGGCAGAACATCCTGATCAAGTACGGGCCGCAGGTCCAGAACACGGCGCCGGCGTTGCCCGAAACCCGGTTCACGGTGGCCGCGGGCAAGCTGGCCGTCGCCCTCGATCGGCTGATCGGACCGCTCCAACAGAGCTCCGTCGTGGCGGTCGACCTGCCCGGTCCGTCGCCGACGGCGTCGCCGACACCGACCCCCACCGCGACGCCCAAGGCGACCAAGAAGCCGAAGCCGACCAAGAAGCCGAAGCCCAAGCCGACCAAGAAGCCGTAGCCGAAGGTTCGCCCAGCGCGCGGGCTGAGCCACAGAGCCGATCGATGACAGGTGTCTGCTAGGCTCGCGGCCACATCATCGCAGAGGGCGTTCGGATGGCATTGGCAGGCGGCCGCGGTCGCAACGGGCGCAGCCCGGACGAGGTCTCGGACCTCGACAAGCGGATCATCGAGCACCTCCAGCAGGACGGCCGGCGGCCCTTCACCCAGATCGCCAACGAGCTCGAGGTCAGTGAGGCCGCGGTCCGCGCCCGGACCAATCGCCTGGTCGAACGGGGCATCCTCCAGATCGTCGGGGTGACCGACCCGCTCAAGCTCGGTTTCCAGCAGATGGCCATGGTCGGTGTCCGCTGCGAACGCGACCGGCTGGTGGCCGTCGCGGAGGCGGTCGCGGCGTTTCCCGAGGTGGACTACGTGGTCATCACCGCCGGCACCTACGACATCCTCATCGAGGTCGTGTGCGAGGACAACAGCGCTCTTCTCGACTTCCTGGCCGAACGCCTCAGGGCGATCGACGGCGTGCGCGAGACCGAGACCTTCGTCTACCTCCGGATGGTCAAGCAGACGTACCAGTGGGGGACCCGCTGAGAGCGTTGCGATGACGCACCTGAATCCGTCCGGATGGGCCGGTACGAAGGTCCTGGGCAGTGGCGGCAGACGGGCTACCGGCTAAGATGTCGGCGAGGGTCGCGTAGGCGGCCTGTCTTCGTGTCCGGGGGCGCCCACCTTGCCGGAAGAACCGTTTCTGGCCATCCTCCTCGCGGCGGTCGCGATCAACCTCCTGCTCGTGCTCGGCGTCGGCCTGACGACGATCCGGGCCGAACGCCGAGCCGGCGAAAGTGCCGACGCCGCCCAGCCGCTGCCGAGCCAGGCCGATCGAGCAGGGATCCTGCTCGGGCCCGACGGCACGCTCGACAACACCTACGACAGGGTCGTCCGGGTCGTCGGCTGGGCAGTCATCCTGTCGGTCACGATCATCGTCGTGGTCAGCGGGCTGTGGCCGACGACCCAGGCCTCGATCCTGGCCCTGATGGCCATCGCCGGGCTGTTCTTCCTGACCGTTCACGACATCCTGCCCGGGTCGCTCCTGGGCGAGGCCCGCCCGGTCGTCGAGGGCTCGGTCGGGATCACCGTCGCCACCCTGCTGATCGTCCTGACCGGCGGACCGCTCAGCCCGTTCTTCTTCGTGTATGTGCTGATCACCGCAGGAGCGGCCCTGGTCCTTGAACCCCGGATGGCCGTGGCGGTGACGGCTGGGGCGCTCGGCGGGTATCTCGTCGGGGTACTGGCCGACGCGACCCTGTTGCCCCTGCCGGTCGTCGAGCAGGTCGGGGTCGCGGTCAACATCGCGGCCCTCGTCCTGCTGACCTACCTCGCCCTGGTCATCGCCCGCGAGCAGCGTCGTTCGCGGGACGCGGCCATCACCCTGTCGACCATCGACTCGCTGACCGGGCTCTACAACCGGGCCTACTTCTTCGCCGCCATCGAGCGCGAGCTCCAGCGCAGCGCCCGATCGCGTCGCGGCTTCTGCCTGCTGATGCTCGATCTCGACGGGCTCAAACCGATCAACGACGTGTACGGCCACTTCGAGGGCGACCGGGTCCTGCGCGGCGTCGGCGAGGTCATCCGACGGACGGTCCGACGGATCGACACGGCCGCCCGCTACGGCGGCGATGAGTTCGTGGTCCTGCTGCCCGAGACGGATCCGACCGGCGCCTACATCCTGGCCGAGAAGATCCGGATCGGTGCCGCCGAGCTGGCCATCGAGACCGGTGGACGCCTCATTCGGACCTCGCTGTCGATCGGCGCGGTCGCCTTCCCGGCCGATGGCCAGACCGCCGATGACCTGATGATCGCGGCCGACCAGGCCATGTACACGTCCAAGCGCCGGGGCAAGAACCGGATCGTCGGATATGGCTCGCGCGGTGCCGCGGCACGGGGCGCCACGGCCAGCCGCCCGCGCACGGTCTCACCCGGGTCGGCCACCCGCCGAGAGCGTCGGCCCGAGTCGGTCGGCACGATGGGGTCCGACCGGCGCTCGGTGTAGCATCCGGGCCATGAGCCAGCCCAAGCGTCCGGTCGCTGTCGAGACCCCGGCCTCGGTCGGCGCCGGCTAGGGGCCGGTCATCGCCACCGTCGCGGCCGAGCGGGCCGTCGCCCGGGGCCGCCCGGATCCGTTGAGTCGTCTCGGTCGCGGCATCTGGAGCCTGCTCACCAACGTCGATTTCGCCATCGTCCAGATCGTGGTCATCCTGGTCATGAGCCTGATCGGGATGGTCATCAAGCAACTCCCTTCGTCGGCCTTCCGGACGACGGCCGAGTACGCCATCCAGATGGATCTGACCCATGCCCGCTACGACCCGATCATGGGCACCACCCTGGTCGGCCTCCTGGAGCGGGCCGAGATCTTCAAGGTCTTCAGCTCGTGGTGGTTCAGTGCCGCCCTCGTCCTGCTGACCATCTCGATCATCTGCTGCACCCTCGATCGGACGCCCAAGCTGTGGCACCAGTCGCGCGACATCCGGGTGGTCCAGCCCGACCCGTTCTTCGACCCGCGCCTGCTCGACCGGGCGGCCATGGACGGGCTCAGCGCCGAAGCCGTCAGACGGACCCTGAGGGCCAACCGCTTCGGGGTCCGCGAAGTCACCGAGGCAGATGGAACCACCTACCTCTACGGGGATCGCCACCGCTGGGTCAAGATGGCCACCCTGCTGACCCACACCGGCCTCGTCCTGTTCCTGGTCGCCGCCGCGGTCACCAGCCGATTGGGCTTCGAGTCGGGCATCCTGCTCGCCGGAGGCGAGAGCTCACCGGTCACCTCGATCGGCGACCAGGGTCTGATCGTGGTCAAGAACTTCGGGTTCTCAGCGCCCCGCCGCGACGACGGCACGTTCGCCGACTTCACCACCGACCTGGCCGTCTATCGCGATGGTCAGCAACTGGCCCGCAAGGTCATCCGGGTCAACGACCCGCTGTCGATCGCCGGCTACACGTTCCACCAGAACGGCTTCGCCCCGGCCCCGGACCTGGTCATCCGTGACGCCCAGGACCGGATCCTGTGGGACGGGGCCGTGGCCCTGACGGGGTCCGCGGCCGGCCAGCCCTACGGCACGTTCAGCGTGCCCGGCCGCGATGTCGGGCTGGAGATGTTCCTGACCAAGGCCCAGGACGGGACCGACGGGGTGCTCTTCGCGCCGTATCGCTCGAGGGGGACGCTCGTCGACGGCACGCCCGACATCGCGGAGCTGACCCCGTTCTTCGTCGCCCTCGGTGCGACCGGTGGCTCGCGCGACACCGACTTCTTCGTCGAGCTCCGTGGAGTCCAGGGGGCGACGGTCCTGATCGCCAAGCGCGACCCGGGACAGGGCCTGGTGTGGCTGGCCTTCGGCTGCCTGATCGCCGGGTTGATGATCACCTTCTACCTGCCCCGACGACGGATCTGGGCGCGAGTCTCGCCCGACGGGCGGCTGGCGATCGTGGGCCGATCGGATCGCTACGTCGACTTCGTGCGCGAGTTCGGCCGGTTGCTCGACGATCTGGTGACCGCTCGGGCCGCCCGCGCCGCCGACCTGGCGCACGAACCTGCGCCGGGTTGATGGCCAGCCTGCGCGACGTCCATGACGCGATCTTCCCGAGCGCCCGCCCGAACCGACCGATCGACCCGGACGACACGACCCTCGAGATCTCGTGGGTCCGGGTCATGAAGGCGCGGGTTCCGGCGTTCGACGCGCTCGAGTCGGGCGACCTGGCGATCGTGCCCAGCTCGTCGTTGTCGGTCGTCGCGCCGGGTACCGAAGGCGCAGCGAACCTGGTCGAGGCGTTCGCCCGGGCTCGTGTCCCGGCCCTCCTGCTGGTCGAGGGCGAGGCGGAGGACGGGGCGTTCGATGCGCTCGAGGCAGCGGCCGACCGAGCCGGCCTGATCGCCTTTCGGATCGCCCGAGCGGATCCGGTCCAGCTCGAGCGGAGCGTCATCGGCTTCCTGGTCAACCGCCGGGCCGAGCTGGACCACCGGGCCGCCGATCTCGAAGGGCAGCTGGCTCGGTTGGCCCTGCTCGGGCGAGGGCTGGACATCCTGGCGGCGGCCATCGGCTCGTTCTTCGGTCGGGCTGTGGTCATCGAGGGCCGGCGTGGGGACCCGCTGGCCGTCCACGTCCCGGCCGAGCTGCCCGAGGCCGCCACCGCCGTGACCCGCTACCTCGCCCGTCCCAGCGCGGCCCCGCTCCGGGTGTCGATCCCGGCGCCGCCCGGCGAGAGCGGCGCGAGCGGTCGGCTGGTCATCCTGGGCGACGAGCCGGCGACCGAGTTCGAGCGGATCGCCGCCGACCGGATCGCGGCCCTGCTGGCCCTCGAGCTGGCCCGCGACTTCGCCGTCCGCCAGGCTCGCGACGATGCCCGGCGGGGCGACCCATTGCCGCTCGACGGGCCGCCCTGGGTCGTGCTGCTCGCCCGTCAGGCGCTGGCCGAGGGTGCCGATGATGTCGCGGCCCGCGAGGAGACCCGGGGCGAGCTGCGTCTGCTGGCGTCCCAGCGCAAGTTGCTCCTGCGCGGCACCAGTGAGAGCCTCGAACTGCGGATGGTGGCCGCGGCCGCCGCCGACGACCCGGAGGGGTTGCTCATCGCCGATCGGCTGGCCGGGTTCCTGCATCGGACCGTGTCCCTGTCACGGCCATTCGCGGAACCGGGCGGTCGGCCCGCGGCGGAGGCAAGCGCCCGCTCGACCCTCGAGGCGGTCGAGCTGCTCGAGGATCCGCCCCGGGTCGCCCTCGCGGCTCGTTTGCCCGCCTACCTGATGCTGGGCAATCTGCGCAATCTGCCCGACGGACTCCGCCAGGCCCGGACGCTCCTCGCCCCGATCCTGGTCGGTCGGGCCGATGCCCAGCTGCAACGGCTCGAAACGCTCCGGGCGGTCCTCGAGACGCCGGGTCTGGCCGAGGCGGCTGCTCGGCTGGCCGTCCACCGCAACACCATCGCCTACCGGATCGCCGGGCTGGAACGACTCGGTGGTTGGGACCTGCACGACCCTGACCTTCGACTCGCGCTGCAACTCGCCGTCCGGATTGTGCAAAGAGAACAATTCCCTCTGACCAACCGCGACTGATTCGCAACCGACTCCGCTGGTACGCTCTCCGTAGGTAGTCGAGCGTCCCGCGTTCTGTGCCGGACGCACAAGAATGGCAGTGGAGGAGTCACATCGAATGACCACCCTCGAGCGGATCCCAGAGGGCGTCGCAGCGCCCACCACGACGGTCGCCGACGTCATCAGCCTGGCTCGCGAGTCGGGCGTCCTGATCGTCGACCTGCGCTTCGTCGACCTGCCCGGTCAGGCCCAGCACTTCTCGATCCCGGTCCGGGAGCTCAGCGAGAACCTGTTCATCGACGGGATCGGCTTCGACGGTTCGAGCATCCGTGGGTTCCAGCACATCCACGAGAGCGACATGCTTCTGATGCCGGATCCCGAAGTCGGCGTTCGTGGACCCGACCCTCGAGGTCCCGACCCTGGCGCATCTTCTGCGACGTGGTCGAGCCGGGCAGCCGTGAGCCGTACTCGCGCGATCCGCGCTATATCGCCAAGAAGGCCGAGCGCTTCCTTGCTTCGTCGGGCATCGCCACCACGTCGTACTGGGGCCCGGAGCTCGAGTTCTACATCTTCAACTCGCTCCGCTTCGACACGACCGGCTATCGGAGCATGTACGAGGTCGATTCCGAAGAGGGCATCTGGAACTCGGGCAAGAACGGGACCCCCAACCTGGCCCATCGGCCGCGACCCAAGGAGGGCTACTTCCCGGTCCCGCCGCTGGACAAGTTCCAGGATCTGCGCTCGCGCATGCTGCTTGCCCTGCAGGCGTCCGGGATCGAAGTCGAGGTCCAACACCACGAGGTCGGCGGACCCGGTCAGGCCGAGATCGATATCCGCTACGGGACCCTGGTCGAGACCGCCGACAAGGTCCTCAAGTACAAGTACATCGTCAAGCAGACGGCCGCCCGTGAGGGCTACACGCGACGTTCATGCCCAAGCCGCTGTTCGGTGACAACGGCTCCGGGATGCACACCCACCAGAGCCTGTGGAGCGAGGGGACCAACCTGTTCTACGACCCGGAGGGCTACGCCCTCCTGTCGGACATGGCCCGTTACTACATCGGCGGATTGCTCAAGCACGCCAAGGCGATCCTGGCCTTCGCCGCCCCGACCACGAACTCGTATCGCCGCCTCGTCCCGGGCTATGAGGCGCCGATCAACCTGGTCTACTCGCAGCGCAACCGGTCGGCCTGCATCCGCATCCCGACCTACTTCACCAGTCCCGGTGCGCGCCGGCTGGAGTTCCGCTCACCGGACCCGACCTGCAACCCGTACCTGTCGTTCTCGGCCCTGCTGATGGCCGGTCTCGACGGCATCATCAACAAGATCGAGCCGCCGCGCCCCGGTCGACCAGGACATCTACGAGATGTCGGCCGAGGAGAAGAAGGGCATCGACGGGACGCCCGGCTCGCTCGAGGAGGCGCTCGACGCACTCGAAGCGGACCAGGACTTCCTGTACCGCGGCGATGTGTTCACGCCCGACGTCATCGAGACCCACCTCGCGTTCAAGCGCGAGGGCGCCAAGCAGGTCGCCCTGCGGCCGCACCCCTACGAGTTCTACCTGTACAGCGAGCTGTAGCCGGGGCGGGTTCGCCGCCAACGATCGAGGTTCATCGAGGTTCAAGGACCGCCGCCCGACCGCAGATCACGGTCGGGCGGCATCCATGTGTATCCGCCGGGCGGATCAAGAGGAGGATCGGGCAAGTGGCCGACACGGACAAGAACGCAAAGGCGAGCAAGGCGATCGACACGGCGGTCGAGGCGGGCATCCGCTTCGTCCAGCTCCAGTTCACCGACATCATCGGCCACGTCAAGGCCGTGACGATCCCGATCCACCAGCTCGAGGGCTCGGTCAAGCACGGGACCTGGTTCGACGGCTCGTCGATCGAGGGCTTCACCCGGATCGCCGAGTCGGATCAGTACCTGATGCCGGACATGAGCACCTTCGCCGAGATCCCCTGGCAGAAGGGCTCCGGCCCGCGCGGCACCGCTCGAGTCATCTGCGACGTGTTCACCCCGAGCGGCCAGCCCTTCGTGGGCGACCCGCGCGGCGTCCTGCGCCGCCAGGTCGACCGTGCCGCCAAGCTCGGCTACATCGTCAACACCGGGCCGGAGCTCGAGTTCTTCCTGTTCCGCCGCGACGAGGACGGGGCGATCGCGCCGCTGCCCCACGATCAGGCCGGCTACTTCGACTTCTCGACCGACCTCGCCCAGGAGGTCCGCCAGGACATGGTCGACGCGCTCGAGGCGTTCGGGATCCGGGTCGAGGCGGCCCACCACGAGGTGGCGGCCGGCCAGCACGAGATCGACTTCGAGTACAGCGACGCGCTGCGGACCGCCGACAACGCGGTCACCTTCAAGTTCACCCTCAAGGCGATCGCCCAGCTCCACGGCCTGTACGCCACGTTCATGCCCAAGCCGATCCACGGCATCAACGGCTCGGGGATGCACACCCACCAGAGCCTGTTCTCGATCGCCGAGAACCGGAACGCCTTCGCCGACGCGACGAATGCCTACGGCCTGTCCGACGTGGCGCGCTCGTACATGGCCGGGATCCTGGCCCACGCTCGGGGGATGAGCGCGGTCCTGGCACCGCTGGTCAACTCGTACAAGCGGCTGGTCCCGGGCTATGAGGCCCCGACCTACCTGACCTGGGGTCGGACCAACCGATCGGCGCTCATCCGGGTGCCGATGGTCTCGCCGGGCAAGTCGATCGAGGGGACCCGGGCCGAGGTTCGCTGCCCGGATCCGTCGTCGAACACGTACCTGGCCTTCGCGGTGATGATCGCGGCCGGCCTGGACGGCGTCGAGAAGGGCCTCAAGCTGAGCGACCCGGTCGAGGAGAGCCTGTTCGAGATGGACGCCGCGACCATCGCGGCCAAGGGCATCAAGGAGTTGCCCGGGACGCTGGGCGAAGCGATCGACGAGCTCGAGGCGGACCCGATCATCCGCGAGGCGCTCGGCGACCACGTCTACAACCACTATCGTCGAGGCCAAGCGGGCCGAGTGGGACGAGTACCGCACGCAGGTCTCCGACTGGGAGGTCGAGCGCTACCTGGACCAGTTCTAGGGGTTAGCCGCGTTCGCGGCTTCGCGGCCCGGTTCGCGGCTGCGGCGGCTCAGCGTCGCGGCCCGCGGCTTCGCGGCTCAGCTTCGGGACGGGCGCGGACCTTCGGGTCTCGCGCCCGTTCTGATGTCTCTGCCTCGGCCGCCTCTCCCCTCCGATATCACCACCATTGTTACGATCGGTCAGATCAGGGCCGAGGTCTCGCTTTCGGACCAGCCGGGGGTCTCAAGCCCCTCAGATATCAGCACCATGCGTGCGCCAGTGCGTCAGGATGCCTGCCCGCCCCGACGACAGGCCGTAACGGGTGGTGAAGGCCGTTTGCTAACAATGCCGGTGATATGGGCAGTCGCAGTCAGTCGCGGCGGAGGGCGAATCCCGCCACGATCTCGGGCCGTACCCGGGCAAGGTCCGTCGCCGGTCGCTTGGGCGTGTCACTTCGCGATGCCCGTAGGCGTGCCGGACTGAAACAGACCGAGCTCGCTCTTCGCGTCGGGATCTCACAGGCTCGGATCAGCGATCTCGAACTGGGACGCGGCCAGGGAGCAACCGTCGAGACGTGGGCGTGCGTAGCGGCAGCGCTCGGTGAGCAGTTCGTGGGGTTCCTCGAGCACGCGCCGGGTGCCACACCACCGCGTGACATCGAGCACCTCCGCCGACAGAGCGCGCTCATCGAACTGGCCGCGGCAGGGGGCTGGGTCGCACTCCCGGAGTTCGCGATCGATCCCGGCGCGATCCGCTCGCGCTCGATCGACGTCGCCCTCATCCGGCCCGCGACCAGGGAGGCGATCGCCGCCGAGATCTGGGACTGGTTCGACGACGTCGGGGCGAGCCTGCGCGGCCTCGATGCCAAGGTCACGGTTCTCGCTCGCCGTCTGTCGGACAGACGCCAACATGGACACCGACGCCTGGCGTGTCCGCGGCTTGTTCATCGTCCGGGATACGCACCGCAATCGCGACGATCGTCGCCGAGCTGCGACCCCTGTTCGCCGCAAGGTTCACGGGCTCGTCGACGGCATGGCTCCAGGCCGACTCGACGTCGGCAGGACCGTCTCCCGACGGCCACGGCCTGCTCTGGAGCGACCGAGCGCGCTCGCCTCATTGCCAGTCGCCCAGCTGGCGTCGACCTGCAGACCCGAACCGCCCCAGACTCGCGATGGCCCAGCGGACTGGTCCAACGATGGGGCATCATCCCGAGGATGAGCAGACCGCCCGGGGTCGTCGCCGACGCCGCCGCCAGCGCCGCCAGCGCCGCCGCGATCGTCATCCGGCCGATGCGCACGCTGTGGCTGCTGTCCATCGCCCACGCGGTCAATCACGCCCAGGCCGTGATCCTGCCCCTGATCTACCTCGCGATCATCGACGAGTACGGGGTCACGGTCGAGACCATCGCGATCCTGGCGGCGGTCGGCGCCTTCGCATCGGGGATGGCCCAGCTCAGCTATGCCTCGCTGACCCGCCGGGTCTCGCGCAGGAAGCTGCTCGGGGCCGGTGGCCTCCTGTTCGGCGGTGGCTTCGTCGCCCAGGCCTTCGCCATGTCGTTCCCGACCTTCGCCGCGACCAACGTCGCATCGCGGGTCGGCGGCTCGCCCCAGCACCCCGTCGGCAACGGTCTCCTCGCGGAGCAGTTCCCACCGGAACGCCGTGGCTTCGCGATCACCGCTCACATCGCCGGCGGCAACGTCGGGACGGTCGTCGTGGCCATCATCGGGGTGCCGCTCATCGCGGCCGTCGGCTGGCGCGGCGCCTCGATCTTCTTCGGCGTCCCGGCCATCGTCATCGCCATCGCCATCCTGCTGCTGATCCGCGAGACCGGCACGGACCGCGCGGCGGCGGTCGCCAGCGGCACCGTCCGGGCGCGCCTTCGGCCGGATCCGTCGCGACCCGGACCTGCTCTGGCTGTACCTGACCTCGGTCCTCGGCGGCGGCGGTCGCGGCCTCGGCGTGGTCAACCTGTTCGTGCTGATCTACCTGACCCAGGTCATCCACCTGGACGCGCCACTGGCCGGGCTGATGTACGGCGTCCTGATGGTCTGCTCGGTGCCGGTCCCGCTGCTGGCCGGCTGGCTGTCCGACCGGGTCGGGCGCAAGCCGCTGATCATCGGCGTGTACATCGGTGGGGCGGTCGGCTTCGTCGTCTTCCTCCTGGCCGGCTCGAACCTGGTCGGGCTGTGGATCGGGATCCTGATCATGGGTCTGTTCAGCTTCGCCGAGAGCCCCCAGCTCCAGGCGCTGCTGGCCGACATCTCGCCGCCGTCGATCCGCGACGCGTCGTTCGCGCTGTACTTCACCCTGGCCTTCGGGGTCGGGTCGCTCTGGACGGCGGTCTACGGGGTGATCATCGGGACCGTCGGCGAGGCATCGGGGCTCCAGATCGCCTTCGGCCTGATGGCGGTCACATTCCTGCTGGCCGCACTGGCCACGCTGCCCATCCGGGCCGACCAGCGTGCCCGCGAGAATGCCGCCCACGAGGCCAGCCTCGGCGGGGAGTAGGTCGTGCGCGGGTCGGCATCACACGCCCGCCGGGTCCGTCGTCTCGACCGCACGATCCCGGCCAAGGGATCCCAAGCCCCCGGCGCGTCGGTGGCTGCCAGCCGCAGGAGACTCCGCTTGGCGCCCGACGATCGCCCGATCGATGAACCCCCACCGGCCCACGCGTCGACCGACCTTCGGGCCCGACTCCTCCACGACTGCTTCGCCACGCCCGACCCTAAGCTCGAAACGACGCTCCCGCCGGACGACCCCGATGCCGACCTCGCCTGGGGCTCGATCACCTTCATCTGGCCGACCCGGCGGGGCGTTCAGCCGGTGATCATGCCGCTGTGGCGACGCCTCGACTGAATCGGTCGGCCTGGGCTATCATCCGCAGGCCCTGTGACAACGGGCACTTGCGGTCGGGGCGTGGCGCAGTTTGGCAGCGCGCATCGTTCGGGACGATGAGGTCGGAGGTTCAAATCCTCTCGCCCCGACCATAACCAGCAGATACGCTCGCGAACGCCTCAACGAGACCCGTGGCGATCGCTGATTTGGTCGGCTCAAGGTGCACCCGCCGGAGCCCCAGCACCTCCACCCGGTCAAACAGTGACTCGGTGAGCGCGCGTCTGCCGCCCGGGCGGCGTCCCAGAGCGTCGGTAGGTCGCGGAGGAAGGCGGGTGGCCGTCTCTGGTCAGGCCGTGGTGGATGGACTTGCGCTCGGCCAAGGCTGGCTCCTTTTAGGGAACGGCTGGGTTGACGGCGTGGGAGATGAGGGCGGCGATCTGACGCACCATCAGGGCCGAGGCCACGAGGCTCGCGCCCAGCGCCCAGCGGGCAAGCCGGATGGCCCCGGCCGCCTCGTCGCGCCAGCGCTGGAGATCGAGGATCGCCTTCTCGTGCGAGTCGAGGTGCGCGTGATCGTGTCGGCCACCCGCAGCATGGCTGCCCGGCGTTCGACCGAGAGTGCCTGGTCGCGGGCCACCGAGTCCACGACGGAGCGCAGCGCGCGGATGTCGTCGCGCATCTCCGTGAGCAGCTCCCGCTGCGTGATCCCGACCACGCCGGAGTCGTCACCGCCCATCGGGCTCGGTGACGGCGCGGACGTACCCGGCGGGGGAGCCCGGGAGTCGGTGTGGATCGGACCAGCGCGCCCTCATGCCCGTAGCGTGCGGGCGACGGGCCGGCGTTTCTAGTTGGCCGTTTGGGCCATACATGACGCGGCCGCTTTAGGTTCGACTGCCGTCATCCCGGCTGAGGCGCTGGCGGCCTCGACGAGGGGCTCGTTCGTCAGGCGTCCTGCCCCGAATTTGTCACTCGCGAACCGAATCTCAAGTCTATCCGCCATACCTTATAGAGCGCGCCGCCGGGGCGCGGATCATCGAGGACGCGGGTGAACGAGCGCGGGCTGGTCGAACGGGCGAGACGCGGGGACGCGACCGCATTCGACGCGCTCGTGATCGCGACGATCGGCCGGCTCGACGGCGCGGCAAGGTTGATCCTTCAGGACCCTGAGCGGGCTCGCGACGCGGTTCAGGAAACCCTCGTCAAGGCCTGGCGGGACCTACCCGGGTTGCGGGATCCCGATCGCTTCGAGGCATGGCTCCATCGCCTTCTCGTCCGGGCCTGCTATGACGATCTTCGACGCGCCCGGAGCCGACCGATTCAGGTCCCGATCGCGGAGATCGGCGAGATCCACGCACGGGAGATCGGGGACGTCCAGGGTGACCTCGCCGACCGCGACGAGCTCGAACGCGCACTCATGCGCCTCGACCGCGACCTCCGCACCACTGTCGTGCTCGTCTACTACGTCGGACTGTCGCTGCCGGACGCTGCTCTCGCGCAGGGAGTGCCGCTCGGGACGGTGAAGTCGCGGCTCCACCGGGCAAGGTCGGTGCTCCGAGCCGTCATCCAGGCCGATCGAATGCCTGTCGAGAACGTCGCGGAGGTCCGGGCATGAACCCTCGCGACGACGTCGACCTTCGCATCGCGGACCTCCTCCATGAGTTGACGCCCGCTCGCACCCCGGACTACCTCGACGAGCTGCGCAGTTCCGTCACGCGCGGGCGACAGCGGCCAGTGTGGTCGTTCGCAAGCCGATGGCTACCGATCGACCCGACGCCGCTCCAGCTCGCTGGGGTTCGCCGCGTCGCGCTTCTTGGCGCTGTGGTGCTGCTTCTCGCGGCGCTGGTGGTCGGGGCGATCGTCGGGAGCCAGCGGCGCCTGCCTCCGCCCTTCGGGCCTGCCGCCAACGGCCTGATCGCGTTCGACGATGGAACGCGGATCCTGCTCTCGGACGGGCGCGGCGGCCCGCCACAGGCATGGGCCGAAGCGCCGCATGGTTCCCGCCCGGCCTTTTCGCCGGACGGGACCAAGATCGCATTTCTTCGCGGAGACGTCGCCGGAACCGCACTCGAAGTCGCCGATCTCGGCGGCACGCAATCGCGAAAGCTCATCGAGCCGGGTCCGACGGTGAACGGCCGCATCCTTCCGGAGTTGCCGGTGTGGGCCCCGGACTCGTATCGACTCGCGGTATCCGTCCTCGTCGGCGACGCACCCAACGAGCACACCGAAATCTGGATCGTCAATTCGGAGACCGGACGGCGATCGACGCTGCTGCCCGACGGGATCCTCAGCGCGTCAGACCCTGCCTGGTCGCCGGACGGGACCCGGATCGCGTTCCTTGGCGAGCCTGACCTGAGCGGGGTCCCCTATGGCTACCTGTATGTGGCCCGCGTCGACGGGTCCGGCGTCCTGAGGATCTCCGATCGGAAGAGCAGCGCCGCGACGGGCTACTTCCAGCAACCGCGCTGGGCGCCTGACGGACGGCACATCGCGGTTCACTACGGGGATCCAGGCACCACCGGGCGGGACATCCTCCTCCTTGCGACCGACCACCTCGAGGAGACGGCGATCGCCGCCACCGCGCGCGACGAAGCGCAGCCGGCCTGGTCCCCGGATGGCACCCGGCTGGCCTTCTGGCGATCGACCGATGGGCGCGACTTTCAGATCGTCGTGGTCGACGTCGCTTCCCGAAATGAGACGCCGCTCGCTCTACGCAGTCCCCTCGCCGACATCCTGTCCTGGTCGCCCGACGGGGCGTCGATCGTCGCCGTCCGCTGCGCCACCGAGACTTCGTGCGATCTCCTCCTCGTCGACGCCGCAAACCCTGCCCGGGCGCCCACCGTGCTCGCGACCGGCGTTTCACCCGCCTCGCCCGATCTCTCACGGGACCGCGCCTACTGGAGCTGGCAGCGACTCGCTCCCTGACCCGGCGCGCCCTCAATCCGAATCCGACCCAAGGAGGATCTCCATGCGCACGCTTCAGCTTCGCTATGCCCTCGCCATCGTCGCGGCCGTTGCGCTCGCCGCCTGCTCAGCCGCGCCAGGGACGACGTCCGGCGCCACCTCGCCGTCTGGCCCCACCACGCCCACACCGCTCGCCGCCGCATCCACGGCCGCACCGTCGTCCCGCGCGAGCGCGTCACCGGAGCCATCGGTGTTCCAGCAGGGCCTGATCGCGTTCTCCATCGGCCACGGCGACGGCAGCGACGCGGAGGTCCAGGTCATCGCAGCGGATGGCAGGGTCGTCGCGACGATCCCCCACCCGGGATCGCATTTTGACGACGCGCCCGCCTGGGAGCCTGCTGGCACATCTCTTCTCTTCGAGAGCGCACGCGGTGGGGGGATCCACCTGTTCCGCTACGGCGTCGAGACCAACGCGGTGACCCAGCTGACCTTCGGCGATCGGTGGGCGGGGTACCCCGCCGTCTCACCGGACGGTTCCACCATCGCCGTCGATTACGGCGGCGAAGCAGCCGACCTGGGGATCTGGCTGATGGACATCGACGGCTCGCACCGTCGCGACCTGGTGCCGCCGCCTCAGGCGCCTGCGATCGACTCGGCGCCGGCGTTCTCGCCAGACGGCTCGAAGGTCGCGTTCATCCGGAAGTACAGCACGACGCCGCCCAACGCCCGCGAGGCGGCGTTCATCGTCAACCGCGACGGCACCGGGCTGCGCCGGTTGACGGATCCCGCGCTCGATGTCGGGCGTATCCGCTGGTCACCCGATGGAACGCGCCTGGCGTTCACCGATCAGTCCGAGAACCGGACGCCGGAGATCCCGCAGGACATCTGGATCGTCAACGCCGACGGCTCCGGGCTCCATCGGATCACCCACAACAAGCCGGGCTACCCGATATTCGACCCCGACTGGTCACCCGACGGCTCTCGGTTGGTCGTGCTTGCCTTTCGCTTGGGTGACGATCACAACACGATCGCGACGATGAATCCGGACGGCACGGACCTCCGACAGATCTACGCCGGCCCGCCTAATTCGTTCCTGTATTGGCCTGCCTGGGGCGGTATACCGAAGTAGCACGACCGGTGACGGGACCGCCACCACGATCGCGTATTCCCGGCCAAGTTTCCGGCCCAGAGCATGCCGAGGCGTTCACCGTGACGGCCGACGCGGACGAGCGACGCGGGCGCCACCCGGGCGTGAGGGCCGCTCGCCACGTAATGGCTCAGGCGCTTTCGCTCGAATTAGGGCCACGGTGTACATGGCTCGTCAACATTCTCAATACCCTCGGGCTCGGGCAACCGCTCGGCGAGGATCCACACCAGCTGCGCCGTCGTCTCCGCCCCCACCTTGGACCGCGCGTTCGCCAGGTGGTGCTTTACCGTCGAGTGCGACAGGCCGAGCCGGTGGGCGGCCGCCTTCTCGGAACCCGCCACGAGGACTGCCGCGACCACGCCGACCTCGCGATCGGTGGCACGCGAGGCGGGGTGGGACGGCCGGCGCGTCATGCGCTCCGGAGCCAGTCGAAGGGCTCGGGCGGCTCGGCGAGCCGCATCGTGATGGGAAGGTCGCTGGTGGCGGGGCTATCCCTCTCGCCCCGACCAGTCTTACCCACCTCCGCCCGAACTCGACGGCCATCGCCGCTGTGCGGCCCCCGCCTCGGCTCCGACGCTCAGGTGGATCCAGACGATGGCAGTGCCCCGCCACCGATCGACACCGAGCCCTGAGAGATTGGGGAGGTTGGCGCCGACGCCTCCGTTGGCGAGAGCGATCCGGCGAACGGACGACGCGCTGCCGCAGCCTCCTGGGAATTGATCTGGTCGAGAGCGAGGCGCCCGTCGCTATAGTCGCGTTGGGCCCGGTAACGCCGCGAATGGTCGCTGTCAGGGCGTGGAGGTTGGGATGGCGAGTGTCTCCGCGACTCCTCGGCGCGACGGCCGGGTCACGCTCCGCGACGGGAGGTCGCTCGCGTTCGGCGAGTGGGGCGATCTGTTGGGACGCCCCGTGGTCCTGTTCCACGGCGCGCCTGGCTCACGCCTCCTGTGTCCCGACGAAGACGCTACCGTGTCCGCTGGCGTCCGCCTGATCACCATCGACCGTCCGGGCTGTGGCCGCTCCGACCCCGATCCGGACCTTTCGGTCCTGACCTTCTCCGACGACTACGCGGAGCTCCACGGCCTGCTCGGGTTGCCGCCCTGCCCCATTGTCGGCTGGTCCGGCGGTGGCCCGTATGCGCTCGCCTGTGCGGTCCGCAACCCGGGGCTGGTCTCGTCGGTCGGGCTCGCGGCCAGCATGGCGCCAGCCGAGCAGTTCGGCGAGGGCTGGGAGGATGACCGTCGCATCGCCGACCTGCTCCGCCTCGATCGGGCCGCGGGCGTCGCCGCGATCGCGGCGCGATACGCGGGTCTTGACGACGATCCGGCACTGGCATTCGCCGACTGGGACGACCCGAAGGACCCTGACGTCCGGCTTCTCGCGATCCCGGAAGTGCGTGAGCCGATCCTCCAGATGGTCCGGGAAGGGGTCCGACAGGGCCTCGTCGGGGTCGTTGCCGACGACGCCGCGACGTATGGGCCGTGGGGTTTCTCCGCGGCAGATGTCACCCAGGAAGTCGGCGTGTGGCTGGGAAGCGAGAACCGGGTCTGTCGATCGGACGCGGAGTACCTCGCGGCCACGATCCCGAGGGCGACGTACGTGGTCTATCCGGGTGATGGCCACCTCGTGCCGCTGTCTCGCTGGGCCGAGATGCTGGCCTGGCTGCACTGAGGGCGCCGCTGGCGAGGATCTTCGGCGACCGGCGAGCGCGAGTCCGAAGAGCCCACACGACAAGAGCGGACACCAAGTGTGGTTCGTGTCCGAGTCTTGGTGTAACAGCGGGGGTCAGGCCGTCAGGAAGAGATCGATCGCCCCCTGGTGGCCGCCCACCGTCACGCGGCAGCCGCGGATCTGCCGGGTAGCGGAGCCTCTATTCCTCTCGCCCCGACCAGACTGACCTTCTTCCGTGCTCGGGACCCCTCTTCTGAGGCCGGGCCTGGGCTCGAGGTTTTGCCCGACCACATCGCGGATCGAGGCGCAGGACGCCCGGCCCGAAGGCCGCGTCCCAGCCTCGTGCCTTTGCGTGAGCGGTCAGGGCGAACATGTAGTTGGTCACCCCCAGCACATCGATCCGCTCGAACACGGCCTCCGCGATCGCATGCCGCCCGGCGTCCGATGTCCTCACCCACAGCACGGGGAGCTCCTCGAGGTAGGCGCGAGCCTCGGCTGCGGTCGGGATGCGTGACGGGCGGACCACCGCAGCAGCTGCCTCGGCATCGAGGCGCGCCATCGTCGCCTCGAGCCCGCCGAGATCGCGGTCACGGGCGAACCGCAGCGCCGCCCGGTCACGCTCCCGCTCGATGCGGGCCTGGTCCAGCACGTCCATGAGGAGGTCCCGCTGCGTGATCCCGATCACGCCAGACTCGTCACCGCCCATCGGGCTCAGGTGACGGCGCGGACGTACCCGGCGGGAGAGCCCGGGAGTCGGTGTGGATCGGACCAGCGCGACGTCATGCCCTCAAGGGTCGCGGCGGCGCCAACCGGGCGCACAGGCCGCCTGGGTCACCCGGACCACGTTTGCTCGGCTCGCCCTGGATCGACGATCAAGTCGGCGATATCCGCAGCACGTACGGCTGACCGTCTGCCGTGATCCAGACCGCGCCACCCGCCACGATGACGTTGCCGCTATCGCCTCCGAGATCGAGATGCCCGACGACCCGTCCCGTCGCCGGGTCGATCCGTGTCAACCCGCCGTCTGCAGATACCCAGACCGCTCCGAGGCCCACGGCCATGCCCCCGATGGTGTCATTGCTTTCAAGCTCGACTGAGGTGAGGAGCCTGCCAGAGACCGGATCTATCTGGATGACCTCCGACACGCCGTTCGGCCCTTCTTCGACGCCGATCCAGACCTGCTTGCCGTCACTCGCCACAGGGCCGTCCAGCGGCACGCGCAGACCGACACGGTTCGTGGCGGCATCGACGCGCACGTTCTCACCCGTGTGCTGGATGCCCACCCAGACGCCACCAGGTCCGGCCGTCATGATCTGCGGCCCATTCGGTGCGATCGGACCAACCGGGATCGTCGCGACAACCTTGTTGGTCGCGGGATCGATGCGCTGGACCGACCCGTTGTGCTCGTTGGCCACCCACACCGAGCCCTGGGTGACGGCGACGCCGGCCGGTGCCGCCGCGACCGGGATCCGCGTGACCACCTTGCGGGTGACCGGGTCGATCCTCAGGAGGCCATCGTGGGCGCGTTCCTCTCGCTGCCCAAGGAAGACGTCGTTCTCGTTGTCCGTCTGCCAGACGGAACCGGCGCCGGTCGTGTCGTAGCCGTACTCCATCCAGGGCAGGGGGACCTGTCCCGTGACGGCGGAGGTCGCCAGGTCCACGCGGACCAGGCTCGTCGGCTGGTGGACCCAGAGCGACGTGTCGTCGGCAGCGAACCAGCGTGGGGCGACGGGGTCGCCGACCTGGATCCGTCCGTCGAGCTTCGCCCCGGCCGGGAGTGACGTAGACGGTCCTGGACTGACAGTCGCCGACGCCGATGGAGACTCCAGGACGGCGGTCGAGCTCGTCGCCGATGGACTCGTGGGCGTCGCCGCACAGGCCCCGGCGACGACCGCGATCATCACGGTGATAACCGCCCGTGCGGCGACAAACGGACATCGCATCTCTAGGGACCCTCCAGTCAAGGCGTGTTGGGCAGACCCCAGTCCAGCGAGTCGTACAGGTCCGGTTGGCCGAACTCGGAGCTGGAAAGGAGGGTCGTGATGCCGCTGCCATCGGCGTTCATGACGCGCAGGGAGTTGACGGCAGTCGGGGCGGTGTTGACGTTTGTGACCTCGAACTGCGTGTAGACGAAGCGCGAGCCGTCGGGCGACCAGTCGGCGTCGTTGTCCGAGCCCCCGCCGTGCGGAATGACGCGGGCAAGGCCGGTGCCGTCTGGGTCGATGGTCCACAAGCCAATATCCGAGAAGCCGTTGGCCTCCCGCGAGCCTATGAACAGGAGGTGCGAGCCGTCGGGCGACCAGTGGGCTGCTCCGTAAGGCTCGGCCTGCGGCTCCCCCGCGGTCAGCCGATGCAGGTCACTGCCGTCGGCGTCCACCATCCATAGCTCGAACGTGCCGGACGTGGTTCCGGTTGGGTCGGTCACGGACCGGGTGAACACGAGGCGCGAGCCATCCGGCGAGAAGCGCGGCTCGGAGTCAACGCTCTTGGTTGCGTCCAGCGTGCTCGTCAGCTGGCGCGGGTGGGTGCCATCAGCGGCGGCGATGAAGATGCCGCCCGAGCCGGGTGCCGACCCGAGACCCACGTAGGCGATCTGGGAGCCATCGGGCGAGAACGCGGGCTCGTAACCGCCGGCCAGGGTCAGTAGCACACGTTTCGCGCCGCCATCGGGGGCGACCTCGTAGACCTGGGTCGTGCTGCTCGAGAAAGAGGTAATGCCGATGATGATGCCGTCGCCCGTGGGACTCCAGCTCGCGTTGCCAGAGTCGACGCAGTCACCGAGCAGCTGTCGCTCGCCGCTCCCATCCGGGCGGATGGCATGGAACGTCGTGCACTCCGTGCCGACACCATTGCTGGTGACGAAGTGCCTCATCTGAAACAGGATGAGACCATCACCGCCCGGGCGCCGCTGGGACCCCGCAATCAGGACCAGGGCCGTCGCCGCAGCGACGATGAGCAGGGCAGCGATGGCGATCGGTCGCCACGGTACCTCTCGGATCGTATCGGTGCGGGCGATGACGCCCAGCGGCCAGCGGGACTTTCTACGCCCACCGGCGATCGTCTCCTCGGCGATCGCGAAGCGGTCGATCGGTCGGACGCCGGGCTCGGCGTACTCGCGGAGCTGGCGGGAGAGCAGGGCCTCGAAGTTCGTATCAGGCATCTGCGAGCTCCAATCGGAGACGCTCTAGCAGGCGGGCAAGACGGGATCGGACGCCCGACGCCGACATCCCGAGTTCGCGACCGATCTCGGTCGCATCGAAACCTGCGACGTGGCGCAGGGCCAGCAGGGTGCGATCCTCCGGCGATAGCCGGCGGAGGGCGACTGCGAGATCGGTCAGGGCGGATCGGGCGGCCGGGTCGCCGTGCGAGGAACCGACATCGGCCACCTCGATCTCAACGACGTGGTGTCGCCGTTGGTGGCGCATGGCCTGACGGACCTCATTGGCCGCGACGGCCATCAGCCAGGGTCGCAACCGTGCCGGATCGCGCAGGGAGCCGAGCCTGCGCCAGGCGATCGGCCAGGCGGCCTGGACCGCATCCTGGGCCATGTCCTGGTCGCCACAGATGACGTAGCAGATCCGGGCCATGTCGTCGTGGTGAGCACCCACGATCAGGGCGAGCGCATCCGCGTCGCCGGCCGCGGCGTCGGCCACGGTCGTCGCCGCGATACCCCCGGCGATCATCAGTTCACCCACCATGCCCCATAGATGTCACGGAGGCGCGAAGTGTCCCACGGCCCTCGTGCGGAGCGCGACTTTCGGGCGTCACGAGTGGGCTCTGATCGGACCGTCAGCCACCTGCGGGCCACCACGACGTCTGGCAGCCCGCCCGACCGCAGGGCCTTGGCGAGCACATCGTTGGCCGTGATCCCGAACGCTTCCGGCCGCGTGCCGTCGAACTGGAGCCAGGCGGACTGCGCGGAGCCGGGGTCGATGGTGAGGATCGTGGTCATGCCGCCTTGCCGCCGTTCTTCTCACGCCCCGCGAGATCGAACGCTACCGGCGCGAGCATCTCGGCAAGGCTGGTCGCCCTCGCCATCGGCCCGCTGCGGGTTGGCGGCCAGCTGGTCGGGGGCTTCCTGGCCGCTGCCGAGGATCCGGTTGCGCCAGGTGCCGAGTGGGCGCGTGCCTGTGGCCACTAGGCCATCCGCTAAGAGGGAGGTATCCACGTGAGTGCGGTAAGCGTCCTGCCCAAAGTGCAGTAGCCGAGGGTGTTCTAGGCCTGACGTGGCAGGAAGACGCGCTCCGGCGATACTGGTCATGGAGCGACTCCCCGGAGACGGAGACCAGTTGGACGAGGGCCCCTTCTTCCACGGCACGAAGGCCGACCTGCGGGTGGGCGATCTCCTCACGGCCGGCTTCCGCTCGAACTACCGGCCCGACGTCGTGATGAACCACATCTACTTCACCGCGCTTCCTGACGGCGCCGGACTTGCCGCAGAGCTCGCGCCAGGCGATGGCGCTCCGCGCGTCTACGTTGTCGAGCCGACGGGGTCGTTCGAGGACGACCCCAACGTGACCGACAAGAAGTTCGCCGGCAACCCGACCCGGTCCTACCGGAGCAGCGAGCCTCTCCGGATCGTCGGCGAAGTGACCGACTGGACGCGACTGACCCCCGCGGCGCTCGAGGCTTGGCGCGAGCGGCTGACCGCGATCCGCGAGGTCGAGCGGGGCGAGATCATCAACTGATCGTCGGGCGTCGTCGAGACCGGTAGGGTTCGCACGCAGTTGGCGGCGGTTGCTCCCAGTGGCCGTTGCCTACGCGGCACTCGCGTCCATATCCTCTCCGGAAAGAGCAGGTTCACTGGAAGACCTGCACTGTCGATCCGGCGCCGTCGTCCATCCCGCCCACGATCAACACCCTGCCATCGGAGAGTCGCGTGACCGTGGGCCGGCTCCAGGCTGGCGGCGTGACCGGCTTCATCTGCCCGGTCGCCGGATCGAGGACACCGGCCCAGGCGGCTGGGCGGCCGCCGGTCACGAGGACTCGGCCGTCGTCGAGGGTGGTCGCGCTCCAGAGCGGATGCGACTGGGATCCGCCCCACACCTCCCGGTACGTCGCTTCCGCCGGGTCCCAGACTCCGACGAAGCCGTCGGATTGCATCCCCGTGACGCTCGTGACGCCGACGAGCACGACGCGGCCATCGGGGAGGGCGGTTGCGCCCGTGACACCGGCCGGGATGACACCGGCGAATGCGAACGTTCCGGACCGAGGGTCGTACATCTCGGCGTTGGGGCTGGAGGCGACGAAGACCCGCCCGTCTGGCAACGTGACGAGGTCGCCGGCGTCATAGGTCATCGAGCCCGTCGGCGAGAACGTCAGCGTCTTGGGGTCGAACAGCTCCGCCGAGTGGAGCCGTGTGTCGGTGCCGGGCTGCACGCCTCCGGCAAAGAGCACCCGTCCGTCGGGCAGCGGCGCGAGCATCGGCGACGAGCGCGCGGTAACCGCGGGCCCGGTCGGCGTGAACGACATCGTCGCGGGGTCGAACACCTGGGAGACCCCGTCCCCCGTGAGGAGGACGCGCCCGTCGCGAAGGCCGACCGCGTTGCCGATGATGCCGTTCGGCGACAGCACCGGGCCGGTCGCCACCGACGTGCTCGTGGTCGGGTCGTACACGAACGGCGTCAGCCCGAAGATGCCCCCGATGACCAGGACGCGGCCGTCCTGGAGCTCGACGGCGATCGGCGAGCCGACCGGCGTCGGCAGATCCGGCAACGACACGAACCGGTCCGTATACGCGTGCGGGATGCGAGGCGGAGCCACCAGCCGGCCCCCGACCAGCAGAGCCCCGCCGACGACTGCCAGGGCGAGTAGCGCGACGAGCGCGACGAGAAGAGCGGGCCGAAGGCCGCGCATACCGCTGCTCTCGCCCGAGCCGATCCAGGAGCTGCCGATCCACGCGACGGGGACGGGCCGTGGGCGGAGGTGTCGGGTCGAATCGATCGCTCGAGCCAGGGGCTCGGGCGGCGGCGCAGTCGTGGCGTCCCCGTCGAACCACGCGCCGAGGGCCCGGTCGAGGTCGTTCTGGGCAGTCATGCGATGGACTCCTGGCCGATCCCGGCCACGCGGGCGTCGGCCTCCAGGGCCGCGCGCAGCGAGAGGTGGGCGCGATTGAGACGGGACTTGTAGGTGCCGATGGGAACATCCAGGACTGTCGCCGCCTCGGCGTCGGGCAGCCCCAGATAGTGGTGGACGACGAGCACCGCTCGGTGGTCCCCGGAGAGGCGCTGGAAGCCGCGCTCGAGCTGGTCCCGATCCGCGAGAGCCCCGGTCGAATCGTCGATCCCCGGTCCCGCGAGCGAGTCCAAGCGGACCTGGATCGGCCCCCGCTTCGCCCGACGGAGCTCCTCGTAGCAGGCGCGCACGACCAGGCGGTTGAGCCATGCGTCGAAGCGGTCTGGATCACGGACGGCCCGGATGTGCAGCCATGCCGAGGTGAGCGCCTCCTGGACGGCGTCCGACGCAAGGTCCTCGCGGCGGAGGATCAGCTGCGCGGTTCGGTGGAGCCGCCCGTAGGCACCGGTCGCCAGCGACGCGAACGCGTCGTGGTCACCGGACGTCGCGCGGAGGACGATGTCGCGCTGCATTGGGATGTCCCACTGTGTCGCGGCCGGCGGCCGCATTCGACACTATGAGGGCAGATCGCGCCGAATTGTTCCATCTTGCGACACCCGATTGCGTCGACGCGCCGTCGACAGTGGCGCTGTCCTCGGCCAGTGGGTGGGGTGATCGCGGACACCCGTCGTCGATCTGGGTTACGCCCTCCGGCTCCGGCAGCCGCGGCGCCAGGATCCAGACGAGTTGAGCAGTCGTCGTCGCCCCAACCTTCGACCGCGCATTCGCCAGGTGGTGCTTGACCGTCGAGTGCGACAGACCGAGACGGTGGGCAGCCGCCTTCTCGGAGCCGGCGACAAGGACGGCCGCGACCACGCCGACCTCACGGTCCGTGGCGCGTTCGGGGCGGCGGGGCCGGCGGGTCATGCGCTCCGCAGCCAGTCGGACGCTCTGGCGGCTCGGCGAGCCGCATCGTGACCGGAAGGTCAGTGGTGGCGAGGCTATCCCTCTCGCCCCGACCATAACCAGCAGATACGCTCGCGAACGCCTCAACGAGGCCCGTGGCAATCGCTGATTGGGTCGGCTCAAGGTGCACCCGCCGGAGCCCCAGCACCTCCACCCGGTCAAACAGTGACTCGGTGAGCGCGCGTCTGCTGCCCGGGGCGGATCGCCTTCTCGTGCGAGTCGAGCCGCGCGCTGATCGTGTCGGCCACCCGCTGCATGGAGGCGCGGCGCTCGACCGAGAGGGCCCGGTCACGGGCCACGGAGTCCACGACGGAGCGCAGCGCGCGGATGTCGTCGCGCATCTCCATGAGGAGTTCCCGCTGGGTGATCCCGACCACGCCGGCGTCGTCACCGCCCATCGGGCTCGGTGACGGCGCGGACGTACCCGGCGCGGGAGCCCGGGAGTCGGTGTGGATCGGACCAGCGCGCCGTCATGCGGTAAGCGTGCCGGCCGAGGGCCGCGGTTTCTACTTGGCCGTTTGGGCCATGCCCTCGCGCTAGGGCACTGGCTCGAGCGGCTGGATCAACGGCTCGGCGACGGGCGAACGTACCTGGCGAAGTGGCTGGGCCACAGCCATGACGGAAAGGCGCGGACGAGTTCGGGCGGACCGTCGAGCCGAATTGCACCTTCGTCAACGGCGCCGTCGAACGAGGCGCGGCCGATGAGAACGGCGCCGAAGACCTCCTCGTCGACCGCGACCACGAGATCGATCAGCCGCCCCGGATCGTTGTAGCAGAGTTCCGGCTCAGGCCCGTCGAGGACCAGCCAGTAGATCTTGGGGTGCTGGGCGAACTCGAAGCGGACGGTGATCAGCCGGGCGGGAACACGCGCAGGATCGATCAGCGACTGGACCGTCAGCATCAGGTAGGCGGGGTCGCAGTCATCCCGGCGCAGCTCGACCCAGTGCTGGGCCCACTCGCCTAACGCTTCCAGCACCGGGGCGAGCTCGATGCCCGCGATTGTCGGGTGGTACTCCCATCCTCGGCCACGGGGGTTCGGCCGCCGCTCGATGACACGCGCCGCCTCGAGGGTGTGCAGCCTCTGGACGAGCAGGCTCTGCGAGATCCGGCCCGTACCGCGTTGGATGTCCCCGAAGCGACGAGCGCCGAAGAGCACGATCTCGCGCAGGATCAGCGGCGTCCAGCGCTCCGCGATCACCTCGCTCGCGAGCGACACCGGGCAGACCTGCTGATACCGCACAAGCGAAGTCTGCTCCGACGAAGTCGACGCGCAAGTGCTTTTTTCGCACTTGCGGTCGTCGAAGAGGGCCTCCACCTTCGTGGCAGACAGCCGGCGCGGTGGCGCGACGGCATGAAGGGAGCTTGGGTGATGAACGTGAT
>CAVZVS010000005.1:0-96773 GCA_963778815.1 uncultured Chloroflexia bacterium
TATGTCCTCCTTACTGAGTCGGTACATGCTGGGAGGGCATCATGATGGTGGGAGCAACACAGCTTGCTCAGGCCAATGGATGACTGCCTTGGGCACACAGCTCACATCAGCAGCTGAACAGTGCAACATGTCTACGTCTGGCACACCGGCGACGAGAAGGCACGGGTCCTGACCAAGGACCACGCCTCGGTCTTCGCATCGTGGGTCGGTGATCGGATCCTGGCCAGCCGGGCGGTCGATACCGCCAGTGACAGCGCCTCGCCGGCGACCGACGTCCAGGTCCCGACCTCGTTCCTGATCGACCCCAGCTCGGGCAAGGAGGTCGGATCGAAGCTCGTCGGGGTGTGGCGCCCGGTCGTCGATCCGAGCGGACGCTGGGTCGTCTACTGGGCCGGCAGCCTCGTCTTCGACAAGACCGCTCGGGCCTGGCTGCCCGACGACGGCGCCCTGGTCGTCGATCGCTGGCCGGCGGACGGCGACCCGTTCGAAGCGGTCGATCCGCAACCGCTCCTCGCACCCAAGACGGACAGCCCGATCAAGGACTGGGAGGTCCGCTGGGATCCGACCGGTCGGTTCCTCGGTGTATGGGCGGGGGATCCGCTGGACACCGGGCTGGGTCGGCTGAGCCTCGTCGCGATCGACCGCTCGACGGGTCATGTGGACAAGGATCGCAAGCCGGCCCTGCGCGATGTCCCGGCCCTGCCCGGGTTCGCCATCGGCGATGGACGGATCGCCTGGGCGTCGCCACCCGGTCAGGACGGCGAGGGCAGTCGACTGATGGTCATGGCCTGGAAGGGACCCGATGCGGGGCGGACCCGGACGGAGCCGGCGTCGTCCCTCGAGGACATCATCGTCGTCCGCTGAGGCCGGCCACAACGGCCCGGATCGAGGGCCATGACTCCCCACTGACGGTGCGATCCGGTGCGGTCCGGTGGGGTTACGCCCCACTTGGGTGTGGCGAGTTCCTGCCCGATGGGCTATGGTTGGCGTCTTGTGCGCCCCAAGATGATCATGGCGGGTGTGGTGCTCACCACCGCCCTCGCACTGGTCGCCGCTCCCGGTTTTGCCGGGTCCCGGACTCCCGCTCCATACGAGCCGGTGCCCGCAGCGGCGTTCCAGGCCCTGAAGACGACCGCGAACGCTGGATCGACGGACTCGATCGGAGGGTTCGACCACGCGTACGACTCCGCCGGCCGACTCGGCGAGGACGCGGTCTTCGCGGAACCCGGGACCCCCGCCGCGGCGTCGGTCGATATCCCGGTCCTGAAGCGCGACAGCAAGCAGCCTCAGCCGGCCCCGGCCAAGGTCTACAAGAAGTCACGCTTCACGCTCACCGGCCAGGCCACCTTCTACAACAACGGGACCACGGCGATGCGCCTGCCGCGGGGCACGATCATCCGGGTGTGCGGAGCTGGCGGGTGCATCGAGCGCGTCGTGAATGACTACGGTCCGGTCGCCGGGACGAACCGGATCATCGACCTGTACAAGCCCGACTTCTTCAAGATCTGCGGCTGCGGTTCGTGGTCCGGCGTGACCAACGTCAAGGTCTACGTCTACGGCGTGCCCTGATCGATCCTCGGCCGGCCGGCCCCGGCTGCTCCTGCTGCGGTAGACTCCGCCTGACCCTTTAAGGACCGGTCCGAGAGGCCGGGAAGGAGTGGGCGTGCAGCGACCCGACGGCGGTCCCCGGTGACCGGGCGCCAGATCATGACGGCGGACGAGATCCGCCGAGCGACCATCCGGATCTCCCATGAGATCGTCGAGAAGCAGGCCGGAACGGCCGGTCTCGCGCTCGTCGGCATCCAGCGGCGCGGTGTTCCACTCGCCCAGCGCATCGCCGAGGCCATCGCCGAGCATGAGGGCGTGACCCTGCCGGTCGGCGCGCTCGACATCACCTTCTACCGGGACGACCTCTCGCTGGTCGCCCAGCAGCCGCTGGTCAAGGGCACCGACCTGCCGTTCGACCTGAACGGTGCCACGGTGGTCCTCGTCGACGACGTCCTGTATACCGGCCGGACGATCCGGGCGGCGATGGACGCGCTGGTCGATTTCGGCCGACCCCAGGCCATCCGGCTGGCCGTGCTGATCGATCGCGGTCACCGCGAGCTGCCCATCCGAGCCGATCACGTGGGCAAGAACGTGCCGACTTCGCGCGAGGAGATCGTTCGGGTCCATCTGGCCGAGACGGACGGCGATGACGGGGTCGACATCGAGCGGGTCGTCGGGGCGATCGCGGAGCCCGTCGCGAGATGAGCCTGGCGGTCCCGGACGGGACGGGCATCGACTTCCCAGCGGGGGTCCCGTCATCGGTCTCCGTCGGCCCGGCTCGCTGGAACCATCGCCACCTGCTCGATCTGGACGTGGTCTCGTGGCCCGAGATCGAGCTGGTCATGAGCACGACCGACGCGATGCGCGAGGTCCTCGCCCGGCCGATCGCCAAGGTCCCGGCATTGCGTGGGACCGGCGTGACCATCCTCTTCTACGAGGCCTCGACCCGGACCCGGGTGTCGTTCGAGGTGGCCGCCAAGAACCTCTCGGCGGACGTCGTCAACATCGCCGCTGCGACATCGTCGGTGAGCAAGGGCGAGTCACTGGTGGATACCATCCGGACGGTCGAGGCGCTGGGCGCCGACATGATCGTGATGCGCCACGGGACGTCCGGCGCGCCGTACCTCGCGGCTGAGCACTTCGGCGGATCGATCCTCAACGGGGGCGATGGCTGGCATGCCCACCCGTCGCAGGCGCTGCTCGACCTGTACACCATCCGTGAGCATCTCGCCGACGGTCCCGATCTGCGCGGCCGGAAAGTGGTCATCCTGGGCGACGTCCTGCACTCGCGGGTCGCCCGCTCGAACATATGGGCGCTGACCGCCGCCGGCGCAGACCTGTGGCTGTGCGGGCCGACCACCCTGCTCCGCGGCTTCGAGCGCTGGGCGGCCGCGATCCCCACGGTACCGGGCCACGGGCGGTTCACGGTCACCGCAGATGTGTCCGCAGCCGTCCGCGATGCCGAGGTGATCATGGCTCTGCGGATCCAGCGTGAGCGGATGAGCGGCGGCCTGCTGCCGTCGCTGCGCGAATACGCCGCCCGCTTCGGGTTGACCCTCGAGCGGCTTGCCCTGGCCCACCCCGACGCACTGGTGATGCACCCAGGACCGATGAACGAAGGGGTCGAGATCTCGCCCGAGGTCGCCATTCATCCGCGTTCGGTCATCACCGACCAGGTGACCAACGGTGTCGCCGTCAGGATGGCCCTCCTGTACCTGCTGGCCGGAGCCGCCGGTCATGCCCGGGAGACCGGCGGTGGCTGAGGCGACATCGGTCGCTTCGGCAGTCGGAAAGATCGTGGGCGATCTCGAGCTGAGCGGCGCCTGGCTGGTCGACCCGGCCAGCGGGCGTGAAGGTCCCGGCGAGATCGTCGTCGAGGATGGGGTCGTGCGCAGCGTGGTCTGGCTGGAAGGCGCCGAAGCCAAGGGCATCGACGCGGGCGGGGTCGTGGTCGCGCCCGGCTTCATCGACCTCCACGCTCACTTCCGCGAACCCGGCTTCGAGGACGCCGAGACGGTGGCCAGCGGATCCGCCGCGGCCGCCCACGGCGGGTTCACCAGCGTCTGCCTCATGCCCAATACGTCACCCGCCGTCGATGAGCCGAGCGTGCTCGGGCGGGTGCGCGAGGCTGCCGCCAAGTCCGGCTCTCCGATCGAGGTCCTCGCCTACGGAGCGGTCAGCATCGGTCGAACCGGCGAGACCTTGGCCGCGCTCGGTGAGCTGGCCGACAGCGGAGCGATCGGTTTCAGCGACGACGGCGCGCCGGTCCGCTCGTCGGCGCTCCTGCGCAATGCCCTGGTCTATGCCGGGATGCTCGGGCGGGCGGTCGTCGATCACCCGGAAGACCTGGCCCAGACCGACGGCGCCGAGGCCAACGAGGGCCTCATCTCCACCGTCCTCGGTCTGCGCGGCTGGCCGAGCGCCGCCGAGGCATCCGCCGTCGCTCGTGACCTGGCCATCCTGGCCGATGCCCTGGCCGACGAGCCGAACGCTCGACTCCACCTGACCCACCTGTCCACGGGCGAGTCGCTCGAGCTGGTCCGCCGGGCCAAGGCAGCCGGCCTGCCGGTGACCTGCGACGTGACCCCCCATCACCTGGCCCTGACCGACGAGTGGCTGGCCGGCGCCCGGCGCTGGGCCTGGGAGGCGCTCGACGACGACGGTCTGGCGCGCAGCCCGTGGGCCGATGGCGCGCTCACCGCCGCGCCGTACGACCCCTCGCTCCGGGTCAATCCGCCCTTGCGTACGGCGGTCGATGCCGCCGCGGTCCTGGCCGCCCTGGTCGATGGCACGGTCGACGCGATCGCCACCGACCACGCGCCTCACAGCCGGGTCGACAAGATGGTCGAGTTCGGGCTCGCCTCGAACGGGATCTCGGGCATCGAGACGGCGCTCGGGCTGGTCCTGGCGGCGGTCGATGCCGGGCGTTTGCCGCTGGCCCGGGCGGTTGCGGCGTTGACCAGCGGGCCGGCTGCCGTCCTCGGCGGTTGGGGCTGGTCGGGCTCGCGTGGCCTGATCGAAGGCGCCCCGGCCGATCTCGTCGTGTTCGATCGAGCGGCCACCTGGACGGTCGAGGCCGGCAGCCTCGCCTCGCGGGGCAAGAACTCGCCGCTGCTCGGGCGGCGAGCTGCGCGGTCGCGTCGCCTTGACGGTGGCCGGCGGTCGGATCGCCTACGAGGACGACGTTTGACGTCGATGGCGGCGGATCCGCGGGCCTGGCTGGACGCTCAGGTGGTGGGCCTGGGTGTGCCCTACGAGCTGTTCCCGTGCGACCCCGCCCTGGCCGACACGGCCGCCTTCTGCGCCGCCTATGGGTTCGCGCCGGAAGAGTCGGCCAACACCATCGTGGTCATCGGCAAGTCGAACCCGCCGGTCTATGCCGCCTGCGTCGTCCTTTCGACGACCCGTCTGGACGTGAATCGGACCGTCCGCGATCGGCTCAGGACGCGCAAGGCGTCGTTCGCGGCCGCCGAGCAGACCCAGGAGCTGACCGGGATGGCCATCGGCGGAGTGACCGTGTTCGGTCTGCCGGCGGATCTGCCGATCCTCGTCGATGCCCGGGTGATGTCGTGCACGCGGATCGTCCTGGGTGGTGGCAGCCGCTCCTGGAAGGTCATCGCGGCGCCGGCCATCCTGAATGCCCTTGACAACGTCAGCGTCGTCGACGGCCTGGGCCTGGAGCCGCCCCCTCCGTCCGAATGACCTGGAGCCAGTCGGGTCAGGGCGACGCCCAGCTCCCCTCGATATCCTGGCCGGTCAGGTCGTCGACCAGCGTCCAGCCGAAGCCGTTCGTCGTCGGCTCGCCCGGCTGGAGGCCGACCATCCGGACCGCCCACACGACCGATCCCGGGTCTCTCTGATCGCCCGAGCTGCCGGTGACGATCCCGATGGTGGCGAGATCGCCGAACCGGACCGCCGAGATCGAGATCGGCCAGGTTCCCGGGGCAACGAATACGCCGCCGTCGGTCTCGCGCAGGATCTGCTCGGACGTCCGTTGGGGCACGATCCCTGGTGCGACCCACTCCGCCGGCTTCTGTGCCGTTCCATTCAGCCAGGCGACCTGCTCAAGATCGTGCGATTCGTCGACCGGTCCGTCGCGCAGGATGAACACGGCGCCGATCGGGGTTGCGATCTGGACCGGCGGCGGCAGCCCACCCCCAGGAACCACGGCGGGGTAAAGGACCGGCCCGCTGATCGGGACCAGGCTGGCCAGGCCTCCCGGAGCGTAGCTGACGAGTCGTTCGGAGGTCCCAGCCAACGCCACGTTGCCGCCGGGCAGTCGGGTGAACCAGCCGGCGACCGCGATCGGCGTATCTTCCCGCAGTGACCGCGGCCGATCCGGATCGGTGACGTCGGCGACAGTGCGGACGGGCAGGCCTTCGATGGTGGTGGGGAAACCGTCCGGCGGGGGCGCGAACCGGAACTCGCCCGCGGCGTCCGTGGGAGCCGGGATGCCATCGACGAGCGGGCCCGAGATCGTCCCGGTGGCGTCGTCGATCACCAGCCAGCTGGCGACCGGCGTCGTCGCCGGGCGTGGATCGGTCGTTCCTTCGCCGAGATAGTGCCAGCCCCGGACGAACCATGTCGCGGGACAGAGACAGTCAAGGCTTGTCTTCGTGGTGAACCATGGAGGATCCGAGCCCTGATCGAGACCGACCTGGAGCACCGTGGCGTACGGCCCGACCCGATCCTGGGCGAGGCGCAGCGCCGCGGCGCCTGACAAGCGGGTCTTCGGGGCGGGATCGATCGCCGAAGTCGGCCGATCGAACAGCGTGCCGTACGCCGAACCCGTGACATCGACGACGAACGTCTGCTCGCAGGTCTGACGTTCTGCGGCCGGGCAGCGGGCCGACCGCTCGTCGTGGAAGTGGCCGACTGCGATGAGTCGTTGTGGGGTGGTGTTCATGGCGACCCGTGGACCGCCGTCGCCGCCGATCGGCTCGGCTGGCGGGATGAACCGGAGCGCCAGCAGCCCCGCCGGGTCGGCCGCTTGATCGAGCGACCCAGTGGGCGAGAGGATCGGCCGATCGGTGGCGCTCAGCCAGGCGTGAACGTCGGGGCAGCCGATCTCGACTGCTGAGACCGGCTGGGCCTGGAACGGGCAGGGCAGGGCGAGGTCGCTGGCTGAGTACCAGCCGGCGATCGCCACTTCCGTGTCGGCGAGGGTCGGGTCGGCGAGAAGCTGCGCAACGTCCGTGAGTGGGCGCACCTTCAGCCCGGCCACGTCGGTCACGAACCCATCGACAAAGGGGCTGGGCTGGACCGCCTGCAGCGACGACGAGTCCGAACCCGAGCTCGCGACGATGCTCGGCTCGATGGTGACCGCCGTGCTGCCCGTCGGCCCCGACAACGCTCGGGGCAGGACGACCGTTGCGACCAGCCCGACCACGGCCACCACGGCAACGACCGCGGGCAGCCGATCGAGCGTCGGACGATCTAGGCTCGGCCACCAGGACGGACGACGACGCGACTCGCCGACCCGTTCGAGCGTCTGTCGGGCCAGATCGCGCGGCGCAGGTCGGTCGTAGCGGGCAGCGAAGGCGGCCGACAATCGCTCGTCGTCCCAGGGTTCGAAGGTCATCGGTCGGCCCAGTCGATCATCGGTCAGCCTCGACCAGTGCCTTCTCGAGCCGGCGACGGGCGCTGAACAGACGCGATTTGGCGGTCCCGACGGGGATCCCCAGCACCTCGGCGATCTCCGCCAGACCCTGGCCGTCGAGGTGGTGGAGGGCCAGGATCGTGCGCTGGTCGACGCTCAGATCCGCCATCGCTCGACCCAGCCGGCCTGCGTCGTCCGTCGTCGCGATCGCGTCGATGCCGGCCTGGCGGGCGACGTCCTCGCTGGCGATCTCGCGGACCTGCCGACGGCGCCGCCCGCGCAGGGTCATCCGCGCGGCGTTGACGGCGATCCGCTGGAACCAGGCGTCGAACCGCTCGACGTCGCGGAGCGAGGACATCCGACGCCAGGCAGCGACGAACGTCTCCTGGGTCGCATCGCGCGCATCGGCCTCGTCGCCGAGGATCGCCAGGCTCAGTCGGTACACGCTCTCCAACCGCTCATGCACGATCGTCGCGAAGGCATCGCTGTCGCCGCCGCGGGCCAACTCGATGACGGCTCGGTCCAAGCGGCGCGACCTCATTCCGGCGACCGGTTCACCGATTCGATGCCGGTCGGCCGTCGATGGTTCATCCGGGCTCGTCAGGCGGCCCCGGCGGGAACACCGTCTTGAGGGTGAATGCCGATGGGCTCGGGCCGTTGGCCGCCAGGTCGTCGAGCCGCTGGCGCGCCTCGGCCACGCTCGGGAGGTGACCGACCGGGATCCACCACAGGACGAGGCTCGGCCCGTCGAGGGGCACGAACCACTCGCGCCGACGCCGGAGGACCTCGACATGCGCCGACCGATAGGCGTACTCGCGCAGCGTCTCGATGGATTCCCAGACGGTCAGGTTGACGATCATCAGCGGGTCGTCGAAGGCCCGGATCGAGGTCGCGGCCCCGAACTCGTCGGTGAGCCGCCAGACGAAGCCCGGGCTGGCGTCGCCCAGGACGGTTGATCCGATCGAGGTCGGCCACGAAGTCGGCCAGGGCCGGAGAGTCGATCGGGGCGACCGTCCGCCCGATGTTGAGCTCCGCGAGGTGGTGACGACCGCCCGTGCCGGACGTGGTCATCGCTCGGTCAGGCTGTCGGGCGACGCGCCCGCGGCCAGCCGGCGCAGGTCGTCGAGGATCCGGTCGATGTCCGCTTCGGTAGCCAGGTAGTTGACGATCCCCGCTCGCAGGTAGGTCGCGCCGCGTAGGACCGTCGTCCCGACCCAGGCATCGCCCGAGTCGACCAGGCAAGCCTGGAGTCGATCCTGGTGACGGTCGAGCTCGGCCGGGTCCAGCCGGGCGGCTGCCTCGGCCCCGCCCGGCAGATGCCGGAAGCAGACCACCGACAGTTCCGGTTCGGCCGGCAGCGCCTCGAAGTCGTCGGCCTCGGCGCAGCGTCTGGCCAGGTAGGCGGCCAGGTCGTCATTGGCCTCGACCAATCGTCCGAGACCGTGCGTCCCGAGGTGCTTCCAGCTCATCCATAACTTGAGCGCCCGCCAGCGGCGGGTCCCTTCGAGCGAGCGCTGGTAGTAGTTGAGCTGGTCCTCGCCGACGTCGGTCCCGTGGCCCGCCTGGGTCCCGTCGGCTGAGGCTTCGGCCGCCTCGCCGCCGCGGTAGTACTCAGGCGCGTGGTGGTAGACGTCGAGCAGGTCGTCCCCACGGCGGACCAGCAGGCCTCCGATGTCGTAAGCCTGGAAGAACCACTTGTGGGGATCGATGGTGACGCTGTCGGCTCGAGCCAGCCCCGGGACGCGCGAGCGATCGCGCTCCGACAGGAGAGCGCCACCGCCGTAGGCGGCGTCGACGTGGAGCCACAGCCCTTCGCCTTCGGCGACATCGGCCAGCTCCTCGGTCAGGTCGACCGAGCCGGTGTTGGTCGAGCCGGCGACCGCCGCGATAGCCCACGGGACGAGTCCAGCCCGGCGATCCTCGGCGATGGCCCGTGCGACCGGCTCGCCCCGCAACCGGAACCGGTCGTCGGCCGGGACCAGGTGGATGGTCTCGGGCGGGAAGCCGAGCTCGTCGAGCGCCCGGGCGATCGAGAAGTGGGTCTGCTCCGAGGCATAGGCCCTGACGTTCTCGAGCCGGCCCCCGCGCGGCGGTCGGTCGAGCCCGAGGATGGCTCGAAGGTGGACGTCGCGGGCCACCGTCATCGCCATCAGGTTGGCCATCACCCCGCCCGAGGTCAGGATCCCGAACGACTCCGGCCCATAGCCCACCAGGTCGCACAGCCAGCGACCGACCTCCTCCTCGACAAAGGCGCTGCTCGGTCCGGCATGCCACACGTCGACGCCCTGGTTGGTGAACTGGGCGAGGAGCTCCCCGACGATCGACATCGTCAACGGCGGCGGGGTGAAGTAGCTGAGCGTCCGGGGATGCCACGAGTTGAGCTGGTAGGGGGCCAGCCGCCGCCCGAACTCCTCGAGGATCTCAGCCGATGGTGTCGGTCCGTCGGGTGCCGGACCCGGGCCGAGCGCCTCCTCACCGTAGAACTCCAGGCGGAGCTCGCCGAACCCGGTCGGGGTCCCTGCCGAGCGCCGGAGCGCCTCGTCGTACAGGTAGTCGAGGGCGGTGGTCCAGGCGGCCACGCCGAGGGCCTCGAGGGCCGGTCGGGCGGTGGCCTCGTCGTCGACCCCGATCAGGCCCGGCTCCGGGTGCCAGCCGAACCGCGACGCAGCGGACGGACGATGGTCGGGATCGGGCGGATCCGGGTGATCGGACATCATCCGGATGGTAGTGGCTCGGCTCCATGGGCGGATGCCGCCGGAGTCCCGTATCGTTGGCGCCCGTGACCGACCAGCCCGAACCGACCGAGCCTGCCAGCCCGCCCCCGGGTGCGCACCGCCCGACGGGATCGATCACGCCCAAACCCGTCCAATACAAGGGTCAGCCACTGGAACCGGACCGGGGTCCGGGTCTGGGCTGCTTCCGGTTCCAGCTGGTCCTGCTGGTGGCCCTGATCCTGATCACACCGCTGAGCGTGGGCAAGGTCCCGGACGTGGTCACCGCGGCGCTCCTGTTCGTGACCCTCGGCCTCCTCCTGGTCAGCGGCCAGACGATCATCTTCCTGCTCCGGCTGGTCGCTGCCGATCGGCGCGGTCGTCGGCAGCCGCTGGCGCCACGGTCGCCCACGGTCGGTCAGCTCGAGGACGGACCGGGGGAGGTGACCGCGGACGACGACGGACCAGCGGGGGCGACCTTGGACGAGGCGGCGACGGCCGAGGCGGCGACGGCCGGGACCGAGGCTGGCGAGCCGGGTCCGCCGGGCGCGGGCCCCGTGCGACAATAGCCGCCGACCAGCCGCCCCACGAGGAGGAACGCCGCCCGTGCCCGTGCTTGCGACCTACTTCTCGGTGCGCCGCGGCCGCGATCCCTTCTTCAAGTTCTTCATGCGCACGATCTTCCCCAAGCAGGTGAAGGAATACGAGCAGAAGTTCGGGATCAGGTTCATCGGCTGGTATAACGTCGCCCACGGTTGGGACTTCGACAACGTCATCCTGCTGGACCTGCCCGACTACGCGACGCTGGACAAGCTCGAGAAGGACGAAGCGACCCGCGCCCTGGGGCACCGGGCCGGTGAGTGGATCTTCGAGCGCCACCACTCGATGTTCCTCCGCGAGCGGATGGGCACCGACCTCGAATACCACCCGTAGGAGGCCGATCGATGGACGACCGCAGCGAGCTCCTGGGAGCTCTCGCTTCTGACGCCGCCCTCGAGCGGAGCGACTTCCTGGTCACCTCGACCGAACAGCTCAAGCGCTTCCTCGAGGCGAATGGGCCGCGGATCGCCGAGATCGGCGGACTGACCCTGATCGACGAGGACCCGGACTTCCTGTCGATCGCGCCCGACCTCAGCTTCCGCAGCCGGAGCCGCTACCAGGACGAGACGACCGGCGAGTGGATCAGCGAGACCGAGATCATCGAGACCGCAGCCGAGCTGGTCGAGCTGTATAACCCGGCCGACGTCTACGCGGCATTCGTCGAGGCCGCCCGCGAGGCTGCCGGGCTGCCGCCCGAACCGACCGGTGCCGAGGACCTCATGGAGGTCGCCCACATCCAGAGCTCCGACGCAGTCGGACTCGACGGCGCCTATGCCGCGGCCGCCGACCAGTGGGCCGCGGGCGCGGAGCTCGTCTCCGAGCCGGCCGACGAGGAGACCGCCGCCCAGCGCCTGTACGACCTGGCCCTGTCATTCCAGGAACGGAGCCAGCAGTCCGAGGCGCGCCTGCTCGACGACTTCGCCGACGTCTCGGTCATCCTGACCGCCAAGCTGGGTGACGTGATCGTGGTCGACGACGACGACGAGCGGCTGACCCTCAAGGCCGGGATGGGCTTCCGGGCCGAGGTCGTCCCGGACGACGGCGAGGGCGAGTGGCGGAGCCTCAGCGGGTCCGACGAGATCGTCGAGTTCTACGACCCGACCGACGTCTTCGGTGACCTGGCCGACGCGCTGGCCGAGGCATTCCCGTCGGTCGCGCCCGAGTTCAAGGGCGATGTCGCGGTCGAGGCGGTGGCCGACGACGAAGCCGAGGCCGACTCGGCCGACGACGCTGACGCCGACGCCGGGACCGGCACGAGCGGGGCAGGGGACCACCTTCCGCTGCCGTGAGCATGGGCCTCGTCGCGGCGGAGCTGATCGACAGCCGGGAGATCCTTCCGCGCCAGTGGCTGCAGTCGTTCCATGCACCGTCGCTCAGCAGCGGGTCGCGGGCCGGCCAATTCGTCCACGTCCGTCCGGGTGACTTCTCGGGCGTCATCCTGCGCCGCCCGTTCTCGTTCAACACGATCGACCCGACGACGGGCGTCATCACCATCCACTACCGGGCGATCGGGCGGGGCACCGACTGGTTCACTCACCTGCGCGCCGGCGACAGCGTCGACATGCTCGGACCGCTGGGACGCCCGTTCGAGGTCGATCCGCGCAGCCGGCACCTGCTTCTGATCGCCGGCGGCCTGGGCATCGCCGGCGTCCGGATGCTGGCCGACGAGGCCATCCAGGACGGTCGCCAGGTCGTCCTCCTGTTCGGCGCCGCCAGCGCGGCCGAGGTCTACCCATCCAACCTCTTGCCCGACGAGGTCGAGTACATCGTCGCGACCGACGACGGCTCGCTGGGTCATCGCGGCTACGTGACCGACCTCGTCCCCGAGTACGAGGCTTGGGCCGACCAGGCATTCGCCTGCGGACCGGCCCCGATGCTGGCCGCCCTGGCCCGGTTGGCTGCCGGTCGGCGCGAACGGCTGGGCGTCGCCAAGCTCGGCCGAAAGGGCGGTGGGCGGGTCGATGCCGTCGGATCGTCGGCTGCCCGGCGCAAGTCGTTCCTGCAGGTCTCGATGGAGCAGAACATGGGCTGTGCGGTCGGCGCCTGCCTGGGCTGCGTGGTGATGAGCACCAGCGGCCAGCCGCAGCGGGTCTGTCGGGAGGGTCCCGTGTTCGCGGCCGACGAGCTCGATTGGGAGGCCGGCTGGTGAAGGCCTCGGCCAAGGGCGCCGCAAGCGGCAAGGCGCACGCGACGCGCCATCGGCCCGGCCAACCAGCGGGCCGCCCCTCGCGCGCGGCGACCGTGGGCCGGGCAGCTGCCTCCGCCGCAGAGGCCATCGGGCAGGTCGACCTGTCGGTCGAGCTGGCAGCCGGTCTGCGCCTGGACAACCCGGTCCTGGTCGCGTCGGGCACGTTCGGCTATGGCATCGAGTACGGCGATGTGGTCGATGTCCAGCGGCTCGGCGCGATCTGCTGCAAGGGGACCACCCTTCGACCACGGATCGGCAACATCACCCCGCGGGTGACCGAGACGCCCGCCGGGATGCTCAACTCGATCGGCCTCCAGAACCCCGGTGTCGACGCGGTCATCGAGCGCTACGCCCCGACCTGGGTCGGCTGGCAGGTGCCGGTCATCGTCAACGTCGCCGGTGAGTCCATCGAGGACTACGTCGAGGTAGCCAAGCGGCTCGACGGCGTGCCCGGCGTGGCCGGCATCGAACTGAACATCAGCTGTCCCAACGTCGGCAAGGGCGGCCTCCAGTTCGCCATCGATGCGGAGGCCGCCGGCGCCGTGACCGCGGCCGTCCGGCAGGCCACCGACCTGCCCCTGCTGGTCAAGCTGTCGCCCAACGTGGCCGACGTGCGGCCTATCGCCCGGGCCATCGAGAGGGCCGGTGCCGATGCCATCACGGCCATCAACACCCTGTCCGGGATGGCGGTTCGGGCCGACCGCTCGCGACCCCTTCTGGGCAACATCTACGGCGGGCTGTCGGGTCCGGCTATCAAGCCGGTCGCCCTGCGCATCGTGTACGAGGTCGCCCAGGTCGTGGCTATCCCGATCGTGGCCATCGGCGGCATCTCGGAGATGGCCGACGTGCTCGACTTCCTGGCCGTCGGCGCCAGCGCGGTCCAGGTCGGGACCGCGCTTTTCGCCGACCCGATGCTGCCCATCCGGCTCATCGACGGCCTCGAGGCGGAATGCCGCCGCCGCGGTCTCGACTCGTTCCGGTCACTGGTCGGCACGGCCCTGCCCAGGAAGGCCGGCGCCCCGTCGGCCAAGGGCGTCGAGTACCGGCCATGACGGCGCGGCGGCGGTCACCGGCCCATTCCGGGGCCGGCCGCTAGACTGTCCGGCGATGACCTCCATCCGTCCCGCCATCGAAGCTGCCGCCCGGGCGGCCATCGCCCAGCGGACCGAACAGCTGTTCCGGCGCTCCGGGGCCTTGCGTGACGGGCACTTCCTGCTCAAGAGCGGGCGTCACTCGGCAGCCTATCTCGAGAAGTTCCAGGTCCTCCAGGACACCGCCGCGACGAGCGAGCTATGCGGGTTCTGGGCGGGCGCCCATCGCGACGACGACGGGTCCAGCGCGGTCGATCTGGTCGCTGGGCCGACCACCGGGGGGGTCATCCTGGCGTTCGAGACCGGGCGTCAGCTGGGGACCCGGGCGATCTTCGCCGAGGAGGTCCGCGGCGACGACGGCGTCGCCCGTCGCGAGTTCCGGCGCGGGTTCACGATCGAGCCCGGCGAGCGGGTCGTCCTGGTCGACGACATCCTGACCACGGGCGGCTCGCTCCTGGCCATGATCCCGGCGGTCGAGGCGGCCGGCGGCGAGATCGTCGATTGCCACGTCCTGGTCGACCGGTCGGGCGGGATGACCAGCCTGGCCTCGCCGGTCAGCGGCCGGGTCTATCCGCTGAGCGCGCTGTGGGTGCTCGACCTGCCGACCTTTGAAGCCGGCCCCGGGACCTGCCCGCTGTGCGCAACCGGTACGCCCATCCATGCGCCGGGCAGCACGGGCGCGGCTGGAGTCGGCGCGTGACTGCCCGATCCGCCAACCACCGACTGGCGGCCCTGCTCGGCGCGCTGCTCGTGGTGGCGGCGGTCCTCGTAGCCGGCTGCTCCGCGGCTGCCCAGAGCCCGGCCAACGCCAGCCCGACGGCGGACCCCGGGAGCTCCTCTCAGGCCACCGCTCCGGCCGGTTCCGACGCTCCGGAGTCGCCCGTCGCCGGGGTCGTCACCTCGATCGACGCGACCGGGCTGACGGAGGTCCACGGCTTCACCCTGCGGACGGTCTCCGGCCAGGATCTGACCTTCGTCATGGGCAAGCTCGAGAACGGCGACGAGTTCCCGGTCGGCCACCTCAACGAACACCTGGCGGCCGCGGCCCCGGTCCTCGTCTCGTTCAAGGACGAGGGCGGCAAACTGGTGGTCTACCGCCTCGAGGACGCTCCGTAGAGGTTCGGCTTCAGCGCCGCTCGTTGATCCTGATCAGGTTGCCCGCCGGATCGCGAAAGGCGCAGTCGCGGATGCCGTAGGTCTGCTCGGTCGGCTCCTGGACGACCTCGGCGCCGCTGGCCTCCAGCCGGGCGAAGACGCCGTCCAGATCGGCTGTGGTCAGGATGATCCGGGCGTAGGTGCCTTTGGCCATCATCTCGGTGATGGTCCGGCGCTCGTCCTCGGTGACCCCCGGGTCGGCGAACGGCGGCTGCAGGACGATGCAGGTGTCGGGTTGGTCGGCGGGACCGACGGTGATCCAGCGCATCCCGCCGTAACCGACGTCGTTGCGGACCTCGAAGCCGATGATGTCGCGATAGAAGGCGAGGGCGGCGTCCGGGTCGTCGTGGGGGAGGAAGCTGGTGTGGATGGTGATGTCCATGGCGGTCATGCTAGCTGTGGCTCGGAGGCAGGCGCTTCTCGATTCCTGACCGGTCTGGTGACCTGTTTAGCCACGCACGCTGGCATCCCCGCCGTCGCGCCGGCCGCGCCTTGCCGATAGACGCTGGGCGGGACGCCGACGAGCTCGGTGAAGCGTGTGCTGAAGGTCCCAAGGGACGAACAGCCGACCGCGAAGCAGACCTCCGTGACGCTGAGCTCGCCATGGCGGAGCAGGGCCATCGCCCGCTCGATGCGTCGGGTCATGAGGTAGGAGTAGGGCGACTCGCCATAGGCGATCCGGAACTGACGGCTGAGGTGCCCGGCCGACATATGCGCGCCGCGGGCCAGCGCCTCGACATCCAAAGGCTGGGCGTACTCGCGGTCGATCCGGTCGCGGACGCGGCGCAGCCAGGTGAGGTCGAGCAGGTGCTGCGCCGTGGTGGGTCGGTCGGTCACCTGGAGATGGTGCCACACCAGCCGCTGGCAACGTCCCCGGGCAGACCTCGATCACGGGCCGACGTAGGCCGCGAGGTGCTCGCCGGTGAGGGTCGAGCGGGCGGCGATGAGGTCGGCGGGTGTGCCCTCGAAGACGATCCGGCCACCGTCGCGACCCGCGCCGGGTCCAAGGTCGATGATCCAGTCGGCGTGCGCCATCACGGCCTGGTGGTGCTCGATGACGATGATCGACTTGCCGCTGTCGACCAGCCGGTCGAGCAGCCCGAGCAGCTGCCGGACGTCGGCGAGGTGAAGGCCGCTGGTCGGCTCGTCCAGGACGAAGACGCCACCCTTCTCGCCCATGTGGGTGGCCAGCTTGAGCCGCTGGCGCTCCCCGCCGGACAGGGTCGGGAGGGGCTGGCCCAGCCGCAGATAGCCGAGGCCGACGTCGACGAACCGCTGGAGGATGGCGTGCGCGGCCGGCGTGCGCGCCTCGCCGGCGCTGAAGAACGCCTCGGCCTCGCCCACCGACATCGCGAGCACCTCGCTGATGTCGCGTCCGCCGAGGCGGTACTCCAGCACGGAGGCCTGGTAGCGCTTTCCCTCGCAGTCCTCGCAGGTGGTGGAGACCGTTTCCATGAAGCCCAGCTCGGTGTAGATGACACCGGCGCCATTGCAGGTCGGGCAGGCGCCCTCGGAATTGGCGCTGAACAGGGCAGGCTTCACAGCGTTGGCCTTGGCGAATGCCGCCCGGATCGGGTCGAGCAGGCCGGTGTAGGTCGCTGGGTTGCTCCGCCGCGACCCCTTGATGCCGGCCTGGTCGATGGTCACCACGCCCTCCCGGCCCGAGACCGAGCCATCGATGAGCGAGCTCTTGCCAGACCCGGCCACGCCGGTCAACACGACCAGCACGCCGAGCGGGATATCGACATCGACCGCCTGGAGATTGTTGGTCGTCGCACCGCGCACTTCGAGGCGGCCCGACGGTTTCCGGACCGTCGGCTTCACCGACGCGCGGTCGTCCAGGTGTCGACCGGTCAAGGTGGGACTTGCCCGCAGACCCTCGACCGTCCCCTCGAAGACCACCTCGCCCCCGGCGGAGCCGGCCCCCGGGCCGAGGTCGACGATGTGGTCGGCCGTGGCGATGACCTCCGGCTTGTGCTCGACGACGAGCACCGTGTTGCCTTTGTCTCGAAGTCGCCGGAGCAGGCCGTTCATCCGCTCGATGTCGTGCGGGTGCAGCCCGATGGTGGGCTCGTCGAAGACGTAGGTCACATCGGTCAGCGACGAGCCGAGGTGGCGGATCATCCTGGTCCGCTGGGACTCGCCGCCCGACAGCGTGCCCGACGGTCGATCGAGCGAGAGGTAGCCGAGCCCGATCTCGACGAACGAGTCGAACGTGTGCTGGAGGCCGGCCAGCAGCGGGGCGACCGACGGTTCGTCCAGGCCGCGCAGCCACTCGGCCAGATCGTCGATCTGCATCGTGCACGCCTCGGCGATGTTGATCCCGGCGATCTTCGACGAGCGGGCTGGCTCGTTGAGCCGGGTGCCGCCGCAATCGGGACAGTCGGAGAACGTCACGGCCCGCTCCACGAACGCCCGGACGTGCGGCTGGAGCGTGTCGATGTCCTTCGACAGCATCGACTTCTGGATCCTTGGGATGAGCCCCTCGAAGGTCAGGTTGACCCCGACGACCTTGATCTTGGTCGGCTCCTCGTGGAGCAGCCGATCGAGCTCCTTCGGGGTGTAGTCGCGGATCGGCTTGTCCATGTCGAAGCCCGCGCCCGCAAAGATGCGGCCGTACCAGCCGTCCATGCTGTAGCCGGGGACCTTGAGCGCGCCCCCGGCCAGCGACTTCGAGTCGTCGTAGAGCTGGGTCAGGTCCATGTCGGTGATGGAGCCCATGCCCTCGCAGCGCGGGCACATGCCGCCGTAGTAGATCGCCTCGCGGACGACGATTCGCTCGCCCTTGCCCTTGTCGACGGTCATCGCCCCGCTGGCCTTGCGCATCGGGACGTTGAACGAGTAGGCCGTCGGCGGTCCGATATGCGGCGTCCCCAGGCGGCTGAACAGCAGGCGCAGCAGCGCATTCGCGTCGGTCGCGGTGCCGACCGTCGAGCGGACGTTGGCGCCCATCCGTTCCTGGTCGACGATGATCGCCGTGGTCAGGCCATCGAGCAGATCGACGTCGGGTCGGGCCAGGGTCGGCATGAAGCCCTGCACGAAGGCGCTGTAGGTCTCATTGATCATCCGCTGCGACTCGGCGGCGATCGTTCCGAACACCAGCGAGCTCTTGCCCGATCCGGAGACACCGGTGAACACCGTCAGCCGGCGCTTCGGGATCTCGACGCTGACGTCCTTGAGATTGTTCACCCGCGCGCCCTGCACGCGGATCAGGTCGTGACCGTCGGCGACGTGCGCTGCCGGTTCCGTCACAGTGGCACCTGCCGGTCCGGTCGACGCGGTCGGAATCATGTCCTAGCGGGCGGCGGCGATGGCGGCCTTGAGCTCGTCGGCGCCGACGACCGCTTCGAACGAGCCCCGGACGATGCCGTTGCCGTCGACCACGTAGACCCACGGTTCGGACAGGATGCCCCAGGCGTTGGTCGTCGCGGTCGCCTGGAGCTGGTTGTCGGCGCTGAGCACCGGCTGGAGGCGCCCGTCGGTGAACGTGAGCTGGTACGGCTCGACGTTGATGAAGGTCATCCCCGGCTCGCTCTTGGCGACGGCCTTGACCCCGTCGAGGGTCGGTCCGCACTGGGCGGTCCGACAGAAGGCCGGGGTGGCGAAGACGAGGACGAACGGCTCACCCTTGGCCAGGGCCGCATCGACCGAGGTCGTGTAGAAGGTCGGGTCGGGGTTCGTATCGGTCGAGATCTTCTTGGGGTCTCCGCCGACGTCGGCCAGGGTCGGTGTCTTGGTCGAGGGCGCCTTCCCACCGAGCGGCACCGCGTAGCCCTTGGCGGTCACCGTGAGGGGCAGCGACACCGTCCCGTCGACGGCCACGCCATCCATGCCCTTGCCCTGGGCGCTGACATCGAGGTTCCAATCGCCGGCGGTCGGGTAGTCGACGTTCACGGTGTAGACGCCGCGCTCGTCGGGGATGGCCCAGATGAAGCTGGCCGGGACCGGCGTGGTCTGGGCCGTCGGTGGCGGGGAGGCTCCGGCCGGCGGCGTGAAGGTGATCCCGACCTTGAGGTCGGGTCCGCCGATCGTCTTGGTCCCCGAGGCGTCGAGGATCCCCAGCACGAACCGGTTCGGCCCGACGATCGATTCGGACGAGACGATCCGGGGCACGAACGGGACCTTGCCGCCGACGACCAGGACGCTTGCCGACGGGGCGCTCGACGAACCGCCGGTCGCGCTGCAGGCGACCGCCAAGAGGGCCGCGACGAGGGCAACGGCGACGGGCGCGGCGGATGCCCGCAGACGGTCCATGGGGTGCATGGCCGCATCCTACCCGTCGTCGCTCATCCCCGCCGTTGACGGCTAGAATGGCCCGGTGACCCGCTTCCAGAAGCTCGCTGCGACGACCGTCGCGGGCACCCTGTTCCTGGTGACCCTGGGTGTCATCGTGCGCGCCACGGACTCCGGACTAGGCTGTCCTGATTGGCCGTTCTGCTACGGCAAGGTCCTGCCCGCGGCGGACGATCCCAAGGCCTGGATCGAGTGGCTCCATCGCGGGGTGGCCGCCCTCCTGGGCCTGCTCATCCTGGCCCAGGCGGTCTTCGCCTACATCGACCATCGCGATCGGCGGTCGCTCCTGTGGCCGTCGATCGGGGCGGTCCTGCTGGTCGGCTTCCAGGCTTATCTCGGTCGTGAGACGGTCCGCCTGGGCAACTCCGGGCCGTCCGTGACGGCCCACCTGGCGACCTCGCAGGCCCTCCTCGGGCTGCTCATCTTCATCCTCGTCCGGTCCTTCTTCCCGGCCCGGATCGGCGGCCGTGGCTCGAGCCAGCGGTTCACCATCCTGGCCTCCTTCGGGGCCGCGGCGATCTATGTCCTGCTCCTGTTCGGGTCGCAGGTCACGGCCCGGGTCATCGCCAGCGGATCGCTGGTGTTCGGCGACTGGCCGTTGATGGGCGGCTCGCTCGTGCCCGCCCTGACCGCCCTGACCTCGGCCGAGGTCCTTCATCGCTGGGTGGCGGTGGTGGTCGGGCTGATCGTGGCGGTGGTCGCCATCGCGGCGGTCCGAACTCAGCGCCAGCACCCGATGGTCGTCCGCCTGGCCGTCTCCGCCGCCGCCCTCTACCTGGCCCAGGTGCTCATCGGCGGGATCCAGGTCCTGACCCAGCTGGCGGCCTGGACTCAGACTCTCCATGTCGCCCTGGGAGCCACGGTCTGGGCGCTGATGGTCGCCCTTGCGGTCACGGCCTACTACACCGCCCGGGTGACGCCAGCCCTGGGCGCCGGGCTGGGAGCGGGTGGCGGTCGCAGCCTGCCGCTCGATGGCTCCGTCGCGCCGACCTCGAACGCCAGCGCCGGGCCGACGACGCGCGACTCGATCCGGGCCTACATCGCCCTGACCAAGCCGCGGATCATCGAGCTGCTCCTGGTGACCACCGTCCCGGCCATGGTCCTGGCATCCCGCCAGGTCCCCGGGATGAACATCGGGGAGTGGTCCTGGCTGGTGGTCTGGACGCTCATCGGCGGGACGCTCGCCGCGGGCAGCGCCAATGCCATCAATTGCTACCTGGATCGGGACATCGACCTGCTCATGGTCCGGACCCGTCGCCGACCGTTGCCGGCGCACCAGGTGGAGCCCGAGCGGGCGGTCGTCTTCGGGATCGTCCTGGGCGCGATCTCGCTGATCGTGATGGCCTGGTTCGTCAACCTGGTGGCGGCCTTCCTGACCTTGCTGGCGATCGCCTTCTACGTCGTCGTGTACACCATCATGCTCAAGCGCACGACGCCCCAGAACATCGTCATCGGCGGCGCGGCCGGCGCTCTGCCGCCCGTCATCGGCTGGGCGGCCGTGACCGGTTCGGTGGCCCTGCCCGCGGTCATCCTGTTCGCCATCGTGTTCTATTGGACGCCGCCCCACTTCTGGGCCCTGTCGCTGCGGATCCGCAAGGACTACGAGGCTGCCCACGTGCCGATGCTGCCGGTCGTCCGAGGCATCCCCGAGACGACCCGCCAGATCGCCCTGTACACGCTCCTGCTCGTATCGATCTCGCTGGTGCTATTCGCGGTCACGCCGATGGGCCTGATCTACCTGGTCAGCGCGCTGGCCCTCGGTGGGATCTTCATCTGGCAGGCCTATCGGCTGTGGCGCGAGGGCGCCTCCGAGGAGCGCTCGACGGCCGGGGCGATCCGCCTCTACAAGTACTCGATCACCTACCTGACCCTGCTCTTCGCAGCCATCGCGATCGACGCCCTGGTGCTCATCCCGATCGGTTAGGCGGGCGGCGAGGTGGCCGCTACGTCTCGCCGACGCGCCGGATGTCGGCGAGCCCGTCGCGGTCGGGTGGATTCTGCTCGGTCGGCGCCTGTCGCCCTGGCCTGATCGATATCCCACCCATGCCTGCCGCGAGCGTGACGCGATCCGACAAGGGCCAAACAATGGGCCGTTGCGGCACGATCAGTCAGTCCATGCATGGACGGGGCATCGATGGCGGTCAAGGGATGAGGTCGACATGGTCGCGACGTCCCTATCGTCCTCTCAGCCCTTGCGCCATGCATGGGCAGGATGACGGGGCGGCCAAGGACTCGGACGGACTCAAGGCCCGCCGGGGCCCGCCCAAGGCCCGCCCAGGCCCGCCCGAGACCGACCCAAGGCCCGCCCGGGACCGACCCGAGGTCCACCAGACCCGCCCGGGTACGCGCGCTAGGCCCGGCCGATCCGCCGGATGTCGTCGAGGATCGCATGGGGCGACAGGGGCCTGCCCAGGAAGGACTCCAGGATGTCGCTGGGCGTGCGCGCGCCACCCCAGCCGTAGATGGCTTCACTGACGGCCCCGTACCAACCCGGATCGCCGCTCGACCAGTCGCCCCGGAGCTCCCGCAAACGGGCCCGGATGTCCGCGGTGACGATCGCCCCGAGCCCGTAGTTGACCATGTAGCCGGGTGTCTGGACGAGCTGTCCGCGGACGGCCCACCACGACCACTCGGGATGAGCGATCACGCCCAGGTAGTCCCGGGCGATCTCCGACCAGACCTCGTTCGGGGCACGATCAGGCGCCTGGTGCAGGACGATCTCGAAGAGCGACCAGGCGACGTCCCGGACGACGTCCCCGTAGCGCGCCCGCAGACCCGCCTCGAGCGGGGCTGAGCGTCCCAGCCAGCGCTCCTGCCAGGCCGGCTCGTAGAGGTCCCAGGCGACGATGTCGCCGAGCGCCTCGATGAGGGTGGTGTGCTCCTCGCGCAGGACCGCGAAGGCCGGCCGGGTCCGGATCGCCCGGTAGTGGATGGCGTGCCCGGTCTCGTGAAGGAGCTCCGCCAGATCCGGGACACGCGGCCGCCCGTAGTTCGCCACGACCCATTGCTCGCCGGGCGTCCAGTCGCCGGCCTCCAATCGTGGGATCCCGACGTCGAGCATGAACGCCATGGCCACCGGGCCCCGGCCGGGCCGGGGCGCGATGTCGTAGCGGATGCCCAGCTCGTCAGGGTCGGCGCCGAGCGAGGCGTAGGACTCGCGATCGATCCGGCGCAGCTCGTCGAGGCTCACCTCCGCGTCGAACGCTCGCCCGAACCCGCCCGTCGCGAAGCGCTCATCCCACGGTTCCACGGCCGCGCCGACCGCCACGTCCCGCCACGCCCCCAGGATGGCGCGCAACCAGGGCTCGACGTCCGCCGGGTCGACGCCGAGCGCCCGGGCGTTGGCGTCGACCGGCGAGCCGTCGCGTCGCCAGGCGTCGGCGCTGGCCGCGAGCGCGACGCGATAGGGGCTGGTCGGCCCGGAGTCGCCGTCGACCGCTCGCCAGACCGGCTCCAGGCCCAGGAAGAGGCGCCGCCGCGCCAGCGGGTCAGCCTCCGTCGCCAGACGTCCCAGGACATCCGTCCGGCCGACCAGCTCGCCGTCGACCTGGATGTCGTCGGCCGCCCGGGTGAAGGCGACCGCCGACCGGCTGAGCAGGGCCCCGAGGCCGTCGGAAGCCAGGACCTCCCAGGCGGATCGGTCGTCGGTGTCGTCATCGTCACCGGGCTCGGTCGTATCGATGGCCAGGGTCAGGGCCGGATCGCCGCTGGCCAGCAGGTCCAGCGTCTCGCGCATCGAGGCGACCGCCCGGCGGTCCTCGTCGCCCAGGCCGTCGCTCGCCAGCCCGGCCAGTGCCTCGACCGCGGCCGCGATGGCCGAGCCCGCAGCCGCCCGCGCAGCCGCGACCGTGTCGGGCCGGTCCGCTTCGCGCAAGGTCACGATCTCCGCCCGGTTGTGCGCCTCCCAGGCATCGGCGAAGAGCGCCTCGACCTCGGCCACGGTGCTCACTCGGCTCCGGTGACCTCACCTTCGAAATTCGCCGCCCGACGCCGCTCGATCCGACCGGTCCGATCGAACACACCGAGGAAGAACTGGACGATGGGCCCGATCGCCAACGCGAACACGATGGTGCCCAGCCCGATCGTCCCGCCCAGGGCCCAGCCGGCGACCAGGACGACGACCTCGACCAGCGTTCGGGCGCGCCGGATGGACCAGCCGAAGCGATGATGAAGTCCGGTCATCAGGCCGTCGCGCGGTCCCGGGCCGAGATCGGTCGCCAGGTACAGTCCGGAGCCGAGGCCGATCGTGACCACCCCAGCCAGCATCATCACCAGCTGGACCGGCACGCCGCTTGCCGTCGGGATGAGGCCGATCCCGATATTGGTCGCGGTGCCGATGACGATCACGTTGAGCAGCGTCCCGATGCCCGGCCGTTCGCCCAGCGGCCACCACAGGACAAGGATCGGGATGCCCAGCAGGATGCTGACCGTGCCGATCTGAAGGCCGGTCTTGTCCGCGATGCCCTGGTGGAACGCCTCCCACGGCCCAAGCCCGAGTCCGGCCTGGACCATCAGCGCGATGCCCAGCCCAAAGACGACGACGCCGACGAAGAGCATCGGCAGCCTGTGCCGGGCGTCGCTCGGGATCCAGCGTTCGCGCATCGTCGGATGGTGGCACACTCCGAGGCATGCACCTCCAGTTCCTCGGAGCGGCCACGACGGTGACCGGCTCGCAGTTCCTGCTGACCACCGAGCGAGCCCGGGTCCTGATCGACTGTGGGATGTTCCAGGGCAGCCCGAACGAGTCGATCCGGAACAGGATCCCACTGGCGTTCGACCCGAAGACTCTCGACGCGATCCTCCTGACCCACGCTCACCTGGACCATTGCGGGCTCATCCCGCACGTGGTCAAGGAGGGCTTCGGCGGCCCGATCTGGGCGACCAACGGGACCATCGAGCTGGCGACCCTGGTCCTGCTCGACTCGGGCAAGCTCCAGCAGGAGTTCGCCAAGCGGGGCATGCGCTGGGAGAAGCGCGACCCCGAGCGGGCCGCTGCCGAGGATCGACGCGATCTGGCCGCCTACGAGGCGGCGGTCGAGCTGGCCGAGAAGGGCGAGGCCGACAGCGAGCATGTCCCCACGACCGTCGAACCGACCGACCAGCCAGCCGTCGACCAGCCAGCCGTTGACCAGCCGACCACCGACCGACGGATCGCCCAGGCGCCGCTGCGCGATCCCGAGCACTTCGGCCGGCGCCGCTATGACGTCGCCTTCATGGTCCCGCAGGAAGGCGGCGGCGCCCAGGATCCGATCGCACTCGCCGGGCTCGGCCCGAAGTCCGGTCCGGCCAAGCCCGACTTCGCCGTCGCCTCGACGCCCGAGGCGGCCCTCGTGGCCCAGCCGGCCCACATCGACATCGACCTCGACGAGGCGCTCTACGACGAGGGCGACGCCCGCGCCGCGTTGGCCAGCTTCCGGGGCGTCGGCTACGACCAGGAGATCGAGGTCGCCCCGGGCATCCATGCCACCTTCGTCGATGCCGGCCACATCCTGGGCTCGGCGATCATCCGGCTGCGGGCCGCCGACCGCGAGGGCGGTCCGGAGCTGCGGATCGTCTTCTCGGGCGATCTCGGTCGGACCGATACGCCCATCCTGCGAGATCCGACCGTGGTCACCGAGGCCGACTATGTCCTGGTCGAATCGACCTACGGCGGCCGTGAGCACGAACCCGGCGACGAGGCCGTCCGGATCCTGGCCGAGACGGTCCGGCTGGTCGCCGACAACGACGGCGTCCTGCTCGTCCCGTCATTCGCCATCGGACGGACCCAGGAGGTCGTCTGGGAGCTCGACCGGCTGATCTCGGCGGGCAAGATCCCGCTCCTGCCCCTGTACCTCGACTCGCCGATGGCCTCGAAGGCGTCGGCCGTCTACCGCAACCACCCCGACTACTACGACGAGGAGACGCGCGACCTGCTGGCTCACCAGGAATCGCCCCTCGACTACCCCAACCAGATCGTGACCAACGACGTCAAGGACTCGCAGGCGATCGCCCAAGCCAAGCGGCCGTACATGATCGTGGCCTCGAACGGGATGCTCACCGGCGGCCGGGTGGTGGGTCACCTGCGCAACCTGATCGACGATCCCAGCGCGGTCATCCTGTTCGTCGGCTACCAGGGCCAGGGCACTCTCGGTGCGCATCTGCAGGCCGGCGCGACCACGGTCAAGATCGATGGCCAGGTCCGCCAGGTCCGCTGTCAGACGCGCTCGATCAGCGGCTTCTCGGCCCACGCCGACGAGTCCGAGCTGTTGGCCTGGCTGGCCAACTTCGGCCAGGGCAAGAAGCCCGGCGACCACGGCTTCCCGCGCAAGGTCTTCCTGGTCCACGGCGATCCGGATGCCCAGGAGGCGCTCCTGCCCAAGGTCCGGGCACTCGGCTTCGACACGGATATCCCGCAGTGGCACGAGGTGGTCGAGCTGGGGTAGGGCCGGAGCGCGGGGCGGGCCGGACGCAGACCGGACGCGCCGCCGGGCTGCGCTTACAGTCCTTCGGCCCGGGATCGCGCCGCCCGTCGGTGCGTCCGGTCTGCTTGGGAGGCCTACCCGGCGGCCTGCTCCGGTCGTGGACGGGCTTGCTGCAACATGATCGCCTGGTGAGCGTCGAACATCGACGGAGGGACGATGACGATGGATCAGGAGCCGAACCACGACCCGGGTGCCGAACACTGGCCGACGCCCCCACCTCGGCCGGCGTGGACAAGGTCGCGGAACTGGGACGTGGCGGCCCTTCTTGCCGGTTTCGTCTGCTCAGTCGTGGTCGGCCTGATCTCGGTGGGGTATGCCAAGGCCCTCGCTGATGGCCAGCCACCCTCGATCGCGATGGTCTCCACGATCGAGATGGCGCCGTTCCTGCTCGTGGGTTTCCCTCTGCTGCTGATCGGGTGCCTCCGGGTCATCCGCCCGTGGACCGTCCGGCGGCCCTGGCTGAGCCTGGTGACCGTCGCCGGCGTCATCGCCTGGTTCCTCTTGGTCCTCGAGGCCCCGGTGCTCCTTCTGTCGTAGGTCGCTGGGACGTCGGAGCGACTACGACCCGTGGATCTCGCGGACGGCGGCGTCGGCGGCGGTGAGCATGAAGCCGTAGTCGGTGCCGACGGTGGCCCAGCGGAAGCCCTGGTCGCGGCGGGCCCGGACCTGAGTGGTGGACGAGGTCCAGATGCCGGCGGGGACAGCCCGGGCGTTGGCTCGCTCGAGGACGTGCTGGATGGCGCTCTCGACCTCCGGGTGGGCCAGGTCCCCGATATGGCCAAGGGCGGCCGATAGGTCGTTCGGGCCGATGAGGATCGTGTCGACCCCTGGGACCGCCAGGATCGCATCGAGGTCGTCGAGTGCCTCGCGCGTCTCGATCTGGATACAACACACCACCCGGTCGTCGGCCGAGGCGAGGTAGGCCGTCGTCTGGCGGCCGTAGTCCGAGGCCCGTCGTGGCGCGATCCCGCGCAGCCCGACGGGTGGATAGCGGCACCAGGCCACCGCTCGTTCGACGTCGGCCACGGTCCGGATCTGGGGGACGACGACGCCGCTCGCCCCGGCGTCGAGGGCATGCATGATCCGGACGGGCTCATTGGCGGCGACCCGGTAGAGGACCGGGACGCCCGACGCCCGGGTGGCGATCAGGATCCGGACCAGGTCGGATGTCGCGACCGGGCCGTGCTCGCCGTCGGCCACCAGCAGGTCGAAGCCCGATCCGGCCAGGAGCTCGGGCACGCTCGGGTCGAGCAGCGTCAGCCAGGTCCCGACCAGGAAATCGCCGGTCTTCAGGTCGGCCCGGAGGTCGGGGACCATGGGCGGTCGTTCGGGCGTGCTCACCGGACGGAGTGTAGGTCGTCCGGTGGCCTACGGCAGGTCGGCCAGCACCTGCCGCGCCCGAGCGGCCTGGAGTGGATCGAAGCCCGGGTTGAGCTTGAGGGCGGTCTCGAGTGACGTTCGGGCCCGCCCGTCATCGCCCAGCGCGTGAGCGATCATCCCGGCGTGATAGGACAGCAGCGCATCCACGGTGCCCAGGCTGAGGGCGTGGGTCATCGCCGCATCGGCCTCGCCGGCTCGTCCGGCAGCCAGCAGGGCCCAGGCGTAGGCGTCCCAGCCGTAGACGTCCTTGCGCACGGCCAGCTCGCGCTCGGCCAGCGCCACGGCAGCGGCCACGTCCTGACCGTGGTTGACGTCGAACAGGACCAGCTGCCGGTCGTAGACCGTGGGCTGGCTAGCCTGGAGCTGGGCGATGGCCCGGACGGTCTGGTACTGCTGATCTGCCAACGCGCTCTGGCCGCTCAGCTGGTAGAGGTCGCCGAGCTCAGCGAGATAGGCCGGCTGGGGCACGATGGCGATGGCCTGCCGGTAGAGGCTGATCGCATCGCCCGTCCGACCCTGGGCCGCCCGGACCTTGGCTAGACCTTCGAGGGCGGTGTACGAGCCGGGCCAGTCGACCAGGGCGGCCTCGTAAGCCGATGACGCCCGGCTGAGGTCGCCGGCCTGGAAGGCGAGGAAGCCGCGCAGGTAGTCGTAGAAGGCCAGGGCGGTGCCATCGGTGCCCTCGGCCCGGGCCTCGGTCCCGGCCTGGTCGGCCAGGCTGGCAGCCTCGACGCCGTGACCCTGGAGTGCCGCGAGATGGGCCAGTCGGGCGGTCACCGCCGCACCGGGTTGAACCCTGGCGAGGGTGGCGAAGGTAGCCGCGGCCTTGATGTAGTCACCGATCTCGAGCTGGCTGTCGCCGACGGTGGCCAGCGCCTGGAGGCGGGTCGGGTCGGCGTCGTAGATGGCCTGGGCGTCGGTCAGGGCTCCCTGGAAGTCGTGGAGGGTGTAGCGCAGGAGCGCCTGCATCGTCCGTCCGCCGATGTCGGCTGAGTAAGCCCGCAGGCCTTGCTCGACCGCGGCCTGGGCCCGGCTGTAGTCGTCGATGCTGCCGGTCAGGCGACCGCGGGTGTAGTAGATGAGGGCAAGGTTCTGGGCGCTCACGAAGTCGGCGCCGTCGCGTTGGAGGTTGGCCGTCCAGACCCCGATGGCCTTGTCGAGCGAGGCCGTCGAGGCGGTCAGGTCGACGACGGGACCGTCGGCGGGCACGACCGGCAGGACCGGTGCGACCGGCAGGACACCCTTGGGCGTCACCCCACCACCGGTGCCAGCCTGGGCAGGCGCGATCGCCGCCGGCAGGATCGCAACCGGCTTGAGCGGCGATGGGTGAAGCAGACCGAGCCGGTCGATGCCGACGCCGGCGACGACGATGACCATCGCCGCCAGCAGGAATGAGAGCGGGCGCACGTGTCGATGACTGGTGGACGGACCGGTCGATGCTGCCATGGTGATCAGGTCTCCTGGGTGATCGACACGGGAGCGGCTTCGCGTTGCCGCTCCCGCATCAGTCAGGTCCTAGTGCGGCATCCCGAGGTACGGGAAGCTCGCCAGGTAGTCGCTGTGGGCGCCGATCCCGTCGGTCGGGATGGCACCAGTGCCGTTGCGGCCGGCGAACGGATAGCCACCGGTCGTGATGTTCAGCTCGACGTCGATGACGTCATCGCTGAGGGCACGTCCGTTGAGCGGTCCGGCCGCGGCCGTGCCGACGGTGTAGCGAAGCTCGTCGGGGATGAGGATCCCGGCGAGGGTCTCAGCATCGGCCGGGGCGTAGGCCCCTTCACTGTCGAGCCCCGAGAACGCCTCGAGGGTGTTGACCACGTTGGCGTGGAACTTGCCGCCCATCGCGGTCGGCTGCTTGTACGGCGCGGTCGTGTTGAATGCGATCTTGTCGGCAGCCGGGTTGAAGACCGTGTTGATCGCCGGACGACCCATCTGGTCCATCCGATGACCCTTCCAGTCGCGGGTGGTGCCCCACACGCCGATGTTCCGGCCACTCCCGCCGAGCTGCGCGTTGGGGACCTCGATGACGATGGCCAGCGTGTTCAGGCCGACGAAGAAGTCGGACTGGTGGCCGTCGTTCAGGCGGCGGGTGCCCTCACCCTTGACCGTCCCGAGGAAGCCGAGCAGATCGAAGAAGAACGGGTCGGAGCGAACGCCGGCGAACGAGCCGACGCCGTGCTTCCAGGCCGACTTGCCGGTCCGGCCGCGGGCGACGGTCCAGTGATGGTCGCCCTTCTCGTAGACGACCTTGTAGCTCTGGAAACCGTGCTTATCGGGCTTGCCGAAGGTGATCGTGTAGTCGCGGTCGGCCTTCGAGTTGTTGTTGGTGTCCAGGTTGAAGGTGTACTTACCGCCGGCCGCGAAGGTGCTCGGCCCGATGCCGAGGTTGACCGCCGGGTTGACCGTCATGGCCAGCACGGTGTGGCCCGACTTGCTGCCCTTGAACGCGTAGACGTCGTTGATGTCGAGCGGGCCGTTGGTCTTGGTCACGGCCAGGTTGTCGTTGGCGTCCACGTGGATGGAGCCAAGGTTCGGTGCGTCGAGGTGGTCGGCGGCAGATGTCCACAACGGGACTGCCCCCACCGTGAGCAACACCACCGCCGCGCCGAGCGCGGGGATGGATACGGCTCTCCGCATACAGGTGATCCTTTCCGATCGCGCGACGCCGTTCGCGAGGCGTCGCTGGGCTGATGGGACAGACGCCGACGATGTCGCGACTCACCGTGCATCTGGACCGGGATGCGTCGGTCAGGTGCGTTTGGATGACTTGCGGTTGGATCGCCGAACCATCAGGCGGGACGCCGGAGGCATTAGATTCGTCCGGCCGGAGAATCCTGCCCACAGGCATGACCTGGACGGGCGCGTCGGCGACCCGAAGGAGTGTTGGTGCGACCGACCCTGAACGTGCTCAGCGCTGAGCTCATCGAGCGGATCGTGGACGAGGCGATGGACATCCTGGCCACGGTCGGGATGGAGATCCGAGGCCCGCTCATGCGTCAGCGCCTGCTCGACGCCGGGCTGCCCCTGAACGCCTCGGGTGAGCGGGTCCTCTTCCCTCGGGCGATCGTCGAGCGGGCTATCGAGACGGCACCGTCGTCGTTCCTGCTGCACGACCGGGACGGCAAGCCCCATGCCGACATCGGCGGGGACCGGGTCCACTTCATCCCCGGCTCGAGCGGCCTCAAGGTGCTCGATCATCGGACCGGCGAGGCGCGCCTGGCCAACTCGACCGACTTCGTCGAGTACGTCCGCCTGGGCGACGGGCTCAAGCACATCCCCTACCTGGCCACCGCCTTCTCGACCAACAACGACATCGAGGCCCAGGTCTCGGACGCCTGGCGGCTGTACATGTGCCTGACCAACTCGAAGAAGCCGGTGGTCTCGGGGGCGTTCACCGAGCACGGCGTCCCGCGGATGGTCGAGATGATGGAGCTATTCCGGGAGGACCGGGCCGATCTGATCGCCCGCCCGATGTCGATCTTCACGGTCACCGCCACGGGCAACTTCCGCTACAGCGAGGACTCCTGCCAGAACCTGATCGACTGCGTCGAGGCGGGCATCCCGGTCGAGATCGTGCCGGTCACCCTGATGGGCCTGATCGCCCCGGTCACGATCGTCGGGGCGACCGTCTTCCATACCGTCGACGTCCTGGCCGGCGTGGTCATGACCCAGATCATCCGGGCCGGTGCGCCAGTCCTGTTCGGCGGGGCGCCGGCGACGTTCCACATGCGCCTGGCCAGCTCGCCGATGGCGGCCATCGAGGCGCTCCACCTCGACGTGGCCTACGTCGCGGTCGGCAAGCACCTCGGCTTGCCGACCCAGTCCTACATGGCCCTCTCGGACGGCAAGATCCTCGACGCCCAGGCCGGCGCGGAGACGTTCGGCAGCGCCCTGCTGGCGGCCCTGGCCGGGGTCAACTCGGTGTCTGGACCGGGCATGCTCGACTTCGTCCTGGTGTTCAGCCTGGCCAAGCTCGTCTTCGACGACGAGATGTGCGGCCAGGCGCTCCACTTCGTCCGCGAGGTCAAGCCGCTCGGCGATCTGCCCACGATGGCCCTGGTCAACCAGGTGATGACCGAGCAGCACCTAATCATGGCCCAGCATACCCTCGACCACTGGCCGACCGAGCTGTACCTGCCATCCGCGGTGACCGATCGCGACAACCGCGAGAACTGGCTCAAAGCCGGTGGGCGGGATGCCGGCCAACGGGCCGTCGAGGAGGTCGACAAACGGCTGGCCGCCTACCAGCCGGTGACGACCGACTCGGCTCTCGACGCCGAGCTGCGCCGGATCATCAGCGCCGGCCTGCGCGACCAGGAGCACCTGCCCGAGCTGCCGGTGGCTGGTGAGCCCGTCCCGCTCGAGGATCCGACCGGCGGTCGTCGCCCCAACGCTCGACGAGCCGCTCGCCCAGCCCCAGCCCCGCCCAGCCAGGAGGACCCGCCGTCATGACCAGCCAGACCGCCCCGGCGACCGACGCTTCGAGCACCCTCTACTTCGGGCCGTGGTATCGGCGCTCGCCGTTCTTCGAGAAGACCCTCGAGGCCGGCTGCAGCGCCTACGACATCTACAACCACATGTACCTGCCCGGCTACTACGCTGACCCGATCGAGGAGTACTGGGCTCTGCTCAACGACGTCACGGTCTGGGACGTGGCGGTCGAGCGGATCGTCGAGATCAGCGGCCCGGATGCCTCGGCCTTCACCAACATGCTGACCTGCCGCGACCTGACCACGTGCGCGGTGGGCCAGGGCAAGTACGTCCTGATCACGGCCGAGGACGGCGGCATCGTCAACGATCCCGTCCTGCTCCGGGTCGAAGCGGACCGCTGGTGGCTGGCCCTGGCTGATTCCGACGCCGGCCTGTGGGCCCGCGGCGTAGCCACCTACGCGGGCATGGACGTCAAGGTCCGCGAGCCCGAGATCTACCCGGTCCAGGTCCAGGGCCCGAAGTCGAAGGAGGTCATGCGGACGCTGTTCGGCGACGCCGTCCTCGACATCAAGTACTACTGGACGATGACCACCGAGCTCGACGGGATCCCGGTCGTCATCAGCCGGACCGGCTGGACCGGTGAGGTCGGCTACGAGATCTACCTCCAGGACCCGTCCCGTGGCGGCGACCTGTGGGACCGCCTGATGGAGGCCGGCAAGCCCCACAAGATCCGCCCGATCGCTCCCTGCGAGGCGCGCCGGATCGAGGCCGGCATCTTCAACTACGGCTCGGACATGACCATCGCCGACAACCCGTTCGAGGTGATGGGCCTGGAGCGGCTGGTCGAGCGGCAGGAGGCCGACTACATCGGCAAGGCGGCCCTCGAGGAGATCCGGGTGCGCGGGGTCAGGCGCAAGCTGGTCGGCATCGAGGTGGCCGGCGACGCGCTCCCGTTCGAGCTCTCGCGCAAGTGCGCTGCGCTCCACGATGGCCAGGCGGTCGGGACGGTGACCGACCTGATCTGGTCGCCCCGGCTCGAGAAGAACATCGGCTATGTCTGGGTCCCGATCGAGCTGGCCGGTGCCGGGACGCCGCTCGAGATCGTCGCCCCGGACGGCGGGATCTGGCCGGCCAAGACGGCGGCGATCCCGTTCCTCGATCCGAAGAAGGCCGTCCCCCTGGGCTGATCCAGGCCTCGATCCGGGTCCATCGGACGCCCCACCTACAGCCCATCTTTACCCGCCACGGAGAACTACCCTTGACCGCCCCCGACGAGCTCCTGTCGCCGCTGACCCCGACCGAGATCGCGTCCGTCCGTCGCGAGTACCGGGCGGCCTCGCTCCTGCCCAAGCGGGCGTATCACGACCCGGCCATCTTCGACTGGGAGCGACAGCACGTCGTTCGGACCGACTGGGTGATGGTCGGCCGCGAGTCGGACACGCCCGATCCGGGGACCTACGCCCTGGTCGAGCTCGACGGCGAGAGCATCATCGTGGTCCGCGGCCGGGATGGCCGGTTGCGTGCCTTCTTCAACGTCTGCCGCCACCGGGGCACGGCGGTGGCCGAGGAATCGTGCGGCAAGATCGTCCGGTTCCAGTGTCCGTATCACGCCTGGATCTACGACCTCGAGGGCCAGCTCGTGCGGGCCAAGCACACCGAGGATCTCGAGGACTTCAGCTTCGAGCGGTTCGGCCTGGCCAGCGTCCGGCTGGACACCTGGCAGGGCTTCGTCTTCCTCAACCTGGACCCGGACGCGGCGCCGCTCAGCGCGCAGCTGGGCGACCTGGTCGAGCACTGGAGCCGATTCGACTTCGGCAGCTTGCGTTCAGCTCGGCGGGTCGAGTACGACATCGCCGCCAACTGGAAGTTCGTGGCCGAGAACTACAGTGAGTGCTACCACTGCCCGGGGGTCCACCCTCAACTCAACAAGCTCACCCCGTACGACCTGGGCGGCGACTTCGATCCGCACGGCGCCTGGCAGGGTGGCTGGATGGAGCTGGTCGACTCGGCCGAGACGATGTCGCTCGACGGGGGCCTCGGGTCGAGGGACGGGCGGCCGTCGATGGCCGGGATCACCGACCTCGACGAGCGTCGGATCTACTACTACGTCCTGTGGCCGACGACCTTCCTGTCGATCCACCCCGACTACCTGCTGGTCCATCGACTCGTGCCGCAGGGGCCGGACCGGACGATCATCGTGTGCGACTGGCTGTTCGAGGCCGAGACGATGGCTCAGCCCGGCTTCGATCCGTCCGATGCGGTCGCCTTCTGGGACCTGACCAACCGCCAGGACTGGCACGTGTGCGAGCTCCAGCAACGGGGCACGAAGTCGAGCTCGTGGGTGGCCGGGCGCTACACGGACGCCGAAGCGTCGGTCCATGCCTTCGACCAGATGGTGGCCGATCGTTATGCTGGCCAGACCACCTGGTCGCAGCGGATCGTGCGCGAGCGCTACGACGTCCCGCCGCCCAAGGCCGAGCCGGTCGATGTCCCGGGCGCCGGGCCGAACGGAACCGCCCCCGGGGCGAGGACCGCCGCCCGGTCGAAGGCGACCAGCGCCCGCTGATCGGAGCGCACCCGAGGGGTCGGGTCACTCCGGTCGGAGGTGACGTCGGTCAGGTCTCGTCGGCCGCCAGCTTGCGTGTGTCCGCGCTGAACGCGCCTAGCTTCCAGGCGATCAGCAGGGCGACCGCCACGACCGCCACGATGATCGTCGAGATGGCGTTGATCTGGGGCGTGACCCCGAACTTGATCGCGCTGTAGATCGCCATCGGCAGGGTCGTCGACCCGACCCCGGCATTGAACGAGGTCACGATCAGGTCGTCGAACGAGAGGGCGAACGAGAGCATCGCCCCGGCCCCGATGGCCGGCGCGATGAGCGGCAGGGTCACGTGCCAGAACGCTCCGCCGGCCGATGCGCCCAGGTCCCGGGCGGCCTCCTCGAGACGCGGGTCGAGGCCGACCGCGCGGGCCCGGACGACGACGGCCACGTACGAGATGCAGAACGTGATGTGGGCCAGACCGATCTGCCCGAGCGAGCCCTTCTGGTGGAAGATCTGGCCGAAGAAGATGAGCAGGCTGATGCCCATGATGATCTCCGGGGTGATCATCGGCAGCAGGATCAGGGTCTCCGTGGCGCCGCTGCCCCGAAAGCGCAGACGGGCCAGGCCGAGGCCCAGGAGGGTCCCCAGGATGGTCGCCCCGATGACCGCGATCACGGACACCTTGAGGGTCACTGACAGCGCATCCAGGAGCTGGGTGTTGGCCAGCAACTTGGGATACCAATCCGTGGTGAAACCGAGCCACACGAAGTTGCGCCGCGACTGGTTGAAGCTGAACACGATCAGGACGACGATGGGGGCGAACAGGAAGGCGTAGGTCAGCAGGGCCCACCCGGTCAGCCACGGATTGCGCCCCTGGTTCACGAGCCGAGTGTTTCCCGGCGCAGCGTCTGGAGAGCCAGCAAGGTCCCGCCCAGGGTCAGGATCATGAGCAAGAAACCGAGCGCCGACCCGTACGGCCAGTCGCGCCCGCTGGTGAACAAGACCTGGACGATCTTGGCGATGGTCGTCGTCTGAGCGCCGCCCAGCAGGTCCGGCGTGACGTAGTCGCCGATGGCCGGGATGAACGTGAGCAGGGCCGCGGCCACGATCCCCGGCATGGTGATCGGCAGGGTCACGTGGAGGAACGCCTGGCGGCCGTTGGCGTACAGATCGCGGGCGGCCTGGACCAGGTTCTGGTCCATCCGGTCGATCGACACGAAGAGAGGCAGGATCGCGAACGGCAGGAAGCCGTAGACCATCCCCAGCACGACCGAGAAGTCGGTGTCCAGGAAGGGGATCGGCTCGCTGGTCAAGCCCAGCGTCTGGAGCAACGAGTTGAGCACGCCATTGTCGCGCAGGATGATCATCCAGGCGTAGGTCCGGATGAGATAGCTCGTCCAGAATGGGAGCATCACCAGGATCAGCAGGAGGATCTTGCGTCGACCGCCGTGGCGGGAGATCCAGTAGGCGATGGGGTAGCCGATGACGATCGACATGATCGTCGTGATGAACGCGTAGCGGAGCGAATTGAAGAAGGCCGGCAGGTACTCCGGTCGGGTCGCCTGGAAGTAGTTGTGCAGGCTCGGGTGGCTCAGGTCCACGTTGCCCGCAGCGTCCTTCGAACCGAGGCTGACCACGGCGATGATGATCAGCGGCACGATGAACAGGACGCCCAGCCAGACGACCCCGGGGAGGACGAAGAAGAGGCCGGGAAGCCGCTCGCGGAAGGGTCGCCGGAGGGGCGGGGCCCCGGCCGCACTCACGCCTTCAGCGCGTTCCAGCGATTGGTGTACTTGTCGATGTCGGTGCCGACCTCGATCAGCTCGACCAGCTTGTCCAGGACGGCTGTGGCCGGGTTGATCCGGGGGTCACCCGAGATGGTCGGGTCGATCAGCGGCAGGGCCGCGGCGTTGGGGCCCATGTAGCCGATGAAGTTCGTGTTGGCGGCACTGACGTTGGCGTCCAGGTTGAAGTCGATCCACAGGTTGGCCGCGACGGGATGCTCGGCCCCGGACAGGACGACCATCGTGTCCGAGCCGCGGATGGCGCCTTCCGCGGGCACGACGTACTGGGTCTTGGGCTTGTCGGCCAGCATCTGGAAGTAGTCGCCCGACCAGGCGTGGGTCAGCCACAACTGGCCGCTGGTCAGATCGCCGATGTCGTTGCTCGTGTACTTGCGCAGGAGCGGCTTCTGCTGCTCGAGCAGGGCCAGGATCGCATCGAGGTCTGCCTCCGACGTCGTGTTCGGGTCGAGCCCGAGCCGGAAGGCGCCGGCGGCGAAGACCTCGCGGACGTCGTCCAGCATCGCCATGTGGCCCTTGTACTTCTCGTCCCAGAGCGCGGTCCAGCTGGTCAGCTGATCCTTGATCTTGTCGCCGTCCCAGGCGAAGCCGGTGGTCCACCACATGTACGGCATCGAGTTGGCGTTGTCGGGGTCGTACTTCGGGTTGGTCCACTCGGTCCCGAGGTTGGTCGAATTGGGGATGAGGCCCTGGTCGAGCGGTGCGATGACCCCATCCTTGATCAAGTCCGGGATCCGGGTCGAGACCGGGTAGGTGACGTCGTAGCCGCCGCCCTTGCCATCGCTCCGGATCTTGGCGATCTGGGTGTCCTCGTCGGGGAACTTGTCGTAGGTGACCGCGATGCCGTACTTGTCCTGGAATTTCTGGACGGTGTCCTCGCCGACGTAGGCATCCCAGTTGTAGACGAACAGCTTGTCCTCGGGGCTCGGCACCGGGGTCGGTTCGGCGGTCGCGGTCGGGCTGGCGATGGCGGCCGCGCTGTCAGCGGGCGTCGGGACCGGTGCTGCCGAGGCAGGCGCCGCGGCGGATGCGCTGGCCGTCTCAGCCGTGCCGCAGGCGGCGATGATCGGGGTCAGAGCGGCCCCAGCCCCGACGATCGCGATCCGCGACAGGAGCTGCCGCCGGGTCAGCCGATGCTCGGCCATGTAGCGCACGACCATCCGTTCGAGGTCGATGCTGGAACCGTCGTACTCGTGACTCACGCTGGAACCTCCGTGGGAGCCGGTCGATCGCCCAGGACGAGCGCGTCCTGGGGCGACCAGCTGATCTCGACATCGTCACCGGCGACGAAACGCCGGTCTGATTTGGGGGCGTGCGCACTGACGAGCGCCCCACCCTGGGTCCTGATGTGGTACTGGACGCTGGAGCCCATGTAGGCGGACTGCTCGACCCGGCCCTCGATCGTGGCGGGTCCACCGAGGCCCGGAGCGTTGACGACGATCGCCTCTGGCCGGACCGAGATCTCGAGCGCCTCACCCGGGGCCAGGACCGTGGCCAGGGCGGCCCGGCAGGCGTCGCCCCCGGTCAGCCGGATCGCGGCGACCACCCCGTCGAGCGTCTCGACCGTGCCCTTGAGCAGGTTGGTGGTGCCCATGAAGTCGGCCACGAAGCGGGTGGCGGGACGGTCGTAGAGGTCCTCGGGCAGGCCGATCTGCTCGACCTTGCCCTTGTTCATCACCGCGATCCGGTCGCTCATCGTGAGCGCCTCCTCCTGATCGTGGGTGACGTACACGAAGGTGATCCCGACCTCGATCTGGATCCGCTTGAGCTCGAGCTGGAGATTGCGCCGCAGCTTGAGGTCGAGCGCCCCGAGCGGCTCGTCGAGCAGAAGCACCTGGGGACGATTGACCAGGGCTCGCGCCAGGGCGACCCGCTGCTGCTGACCGCCCGACAGCTCGTTCGGCTTGCGTCGACCGTACTCGGTCAGGTGGACCAGGTCGAGCGCCTCGCCGACCCGGGCCTTGACCTCGACCTCTTTGACCTTGTGCCGACGCAGCCCGAAGGCGATGTTGTCGTGGACGTTGAGGTGGGGGAACAGGGCGTAGCTCTGGAAGACCATGTTGACCGGCCGCTTATCCGGCGGCTCCATGGTCACGTCGACGCCGCGCAGCTCGATCCGGCCGGCGGTCGGGAGCTCGAAGCCACCGATCATCCGGAGCGTGGTCGTCTTCCCGCAACCGGACGGTCCGAGCAGCGAGAAGAATTCCCCCGACCCGATCTCGAGCGAGATGTCGTCGACCGCGCGGACATCGCGGAAGAGCTTCGAGACGCCCGTGAGACGGATCTCGGATACCGACCCGGAGATCGTCATGCGAGCCAGCCTACGGGACGGCTCGCGACCGACGCGGCGCCTGTCCCGTCAAGCGCAACCGGTGGGGTGTGGCGCGGCCATACGGCGCGCCTGCCTGGTTCGGTCATCGACTCCTCAACCGACCGTGGGCGCGGCCGATGACGGAGCGTAGCGCATCACCGGGAACTCGTCCCGGACGGCGGTCTGGTCCGCGAGGCGATCCGGGACAGGGCCCCATCCCAGTCGGCGTCGAAGGCCCGTCCAGGGCTGTCCAGGTCGATCACCAGGGGGGCGTGGTCGGACGGGATCGGCGGTCCCTTGCGCGCCTCGCGGTCGATCTCGGCCCAGACGACCCGCTCGACGATCGGCTGGGTCACCAGCAGGTGGTCGATCCGCATCCCCAGGTTCTTGTGGAAGTTGCCGGCCCGATAGTCCCACCAGGTGTAGCGCCCCGACTCGGGGTGCTTGAGCCGATAGGCGTCGGTCAGGCCCCAGTCGAGGAGCGCCTGGAAGGCGTCTCGTTCGGGCGCCGAGACATGGGTCCCGCCATGGACCGCGGCCGGCTCCCAGACGTCGGCATCGGTCGGCGCGATGTTCAGGTCGCCGCCCAGGATCAGGACCTCGTCCGGGCTGCCCGTCTCATCAAGCCAGCGACGCAGCCGGCCGAACCAGTCCAGCTTGCCGCTGAAGAAGGGCGAACCCACGACCCGTCCGTTGGGTGCGTATAGGCTGACGATCCGGATCGGTCCACCGGCGGCGCCCGTCGGGTCGACCGTCGCGGCGACCATCCTGGCCTCATCCGACGGATCGAAGTCCTCCTCACCCACGGCCACCAGGGCACCCGGCCCACTGTCGCGGACCGGCCCATCGCCGAAGTTGGTGACCACGTCGGCGGCGCCGAGGCCCTGGCGGATGGCGATGGCCACCCCGTTCCAGCGCCCCTCGCCGTGATGGACCAGGTCGTAGCCGGCCATCGCGAAGGCCATCAGCGGAGCGTCGTCGTCGCCCAACTTGGTCTCCTGGATGAGCAGGATGTCCGGGGCGGCCCGTTCGAGCCAGCCTTCGACCTTGTCCTGGCGGGCCTTGAGCGAGTTGACGTTCCAGGTCGCGATGCGCACGGTCGCCTACCGATGCCGGCTCAGAGTCGTTTTCCGCGCTGTCGGGCCAGATCGAACGTCGCGGTGTCGGCGATGGCCATGACCGCCATCGTCCCGGCCTGGACCGGATCGGACACGACCAGGTCGACCGCGCTCGTGATCGAGCCGACCATGTTCAAGGCGATGATCGGGATGCCCCTGGCCCGCAGCTCGTTGGCCGCCCGGGTGATGTCGCCACCCATGATCGAGCCGGCCAGGACCAGGAGCCGGGCGCGGGGCAGGTCGGCCACCGCCCGGACCGCGGCCGCGATGTTGTCCTCACCGACCAGGGGGATGGTATCGACGCTGATCCGCTCGCCGCGCAGATTGTGCCGATCCGCCTCGGTCACGGCACCCAGCGCGACCTGGGCCACCTGCGCTCCGCCGCCGACCACGATGACCCGCTTGCCGAAGACCCGTTCGAGGCTGCGGGTGATGTCGTGGCTGCGCAGGCCCGGCAGGTCGTCCACGACCTCGTCCAGACCGGCTTCGTCCAAACCCTCGACCTCGACCTCGATCTCGGCCCCGGCCGGGCCGCCATCGGTCGCCGCCAGGCGTCGGACGGTGCTCAGGTTGCGCAGCGTGCCGCCGGCCTGGCCGATCCGAGCCACCAGCGCCGGGATGGCCGTCGGAGCGTCGTCGAAGCTCAGCCGGATGGCGACGGCGGTGGGCGGGTCGGTCGCGCGGCGAGGCATCGGTCAGCGGCTCGCGAGGTTCAGGTGCCGGCGCTGGGAGGCGTGCCAGGCGAGGCATCGCGCTCGGCGACGACGTCGTTCACGCTCAGCTCGTCGGGCGAGAAGCCGGCCGTGGGATCGTGCTCCTCGAAGGCCAGGTCGATCGCCGCGAACGCCAGACGGGTCGCCACGGGGTCGCTGGTCGTGAGCATCAGGGCTCCATCGGTGTCCTCGGCGACGCCGACGATGCCGGTGATGTTCACGCCGCGGTCCCCGAGCGCCGCCGCCATCCGGGCGAGTGAGCCGGGCCGATCGTCGAGCCGAACCGTGAACCAGACGGTCACGTGGTGCACCTCCACTCGGGATGGTAGCGGGTCGCACGCTGCGACCGATACCCTTGGCGCGATGCCCGCTCCGAACGACCAGCCCAGCATCCAGATCTTCGGTCTGCCCGACGACCGGGCGACCCGGGCGGCCCAGCGCTTCTTCAAGGAGCGACGGCTGGCGATCCATTTCGTCGACCTCCGACGCAAGCCGATGGCCGCCGGCGAGCTCCGTCGGTTCGTGGAACGGCTGGGAGCTGCCAACGTGGTCGACCGCGAGAGCAAGGCCTACCGCGATGCCGGCTTGGGCTACCTGACGATGAGCGATGCCGACCTGGCTGAGCGGATGCTGGCCGACCAGCGACTTCTGCGCCTGCCCCTCGTCCGCCGGGGCAACGAGCTGAGCGCGGGCCCGGCGGAAGCGAGCTGGAAGGGTTGGCTGACGGTCAAGGGCGGCTGACGGTCAAGAAGCGGCCGACCCGGACTCGGCAGGTCCGCGCCTTGATCGCCGCCCGACGCTCATCAGCGGCGGCGGAGCGTGTTCCAAACGAGGAAGACCCCGGCGGCCGCCACGACCATCCCGGCCACGGCCCAGAACCGGTCGCCCGACATGACGCTCCCCGGCAGGATCCCCATCCCCTGGCCGATCCAGAGCGTCCCCACGACCACAAGCACGATCGCGATCGCGATCCTCAGCCGATACATCTCCACCTCCGCGGTGGCATCCTACGGGAGTGACCGAACATACGCCTTCGGGCGGGTCCGCCCGCCATCGGAGTGGGCGGGTGACGATCAAGCCCAAGGCGGCCGAACACCTCTCGACCGATTCGGCCGTGACCGAGGACGAGAAGCTCTTCGCCCGTTCGACCCGTCCGGCCTTCCTCGGTGAGGATCCCTGGCGAGTCCTGCGGATCATGTCCGAGTTCGTCGACGGCTTCGACGCCCTGGCCGAGGTCGGTCCGGCGGTCACCGTGTTCGGCTCGGCCCGGGTCCCCGAAGGCTCGGCCATCTACGAACAGGCCCGCGAGATCGGTCGGAGCCTGGCCCGCGACGGCTGGGCGGTGATCACCGGTGGTGGACCCGGCGTGATGGCGGCGGCCAACCGCGGCTGCCAGGAGGCGGGCGGGCTGTCCATCGGCTGCAACATCGAGCTGCCCCATGAGCAGTCGGTCAATCCCTACGTGGACCTGGCCGTCGAGTTCCGCTACTTCTTCGCCCGCAAGACGATGTTCGTAAAGTACGCCGATGCGTTCGTGATCATGCCCGGTGGCTTCGGCACGCTGGATGAGCTGTTCGAGGCGTTGACCCTGATCCAGACCGGCAAGATCCGGCACTTCCCGGTGGTCCTGGTCGGGACCGAGTACTGGGCCGGACTGATCGACTGGGCGCGCGACACGCTGATCGCCGATGGCACGGTGTCCGAGGCGGACCTGGCCCTGCTGACCCTGACCGACGATCCGGAAGAGGTCTGCCGGGTGGTCCGCGCCTTCGCCCGGGCCAATCACATCGGCACGCCGACCAGCCCCGGCTGAGGGCACGAGGGGACGCGTTCCGGCGACCCAGCAGTGGCGCCGGTAGCATCGATGGTGCTCGGCGCGGCGCCCGGTCGAGATTTCTGCGTCAGGCTGGGCCTCTCGATATGACCACCATGAATAGGAACCCGGCCAGCTACCCGCCTGGACGTCTGATCAGGTCGGATCCGTCGCCCTGACGGCTGGGATATGACCACCATTGCCAGGAAGCTGGCTGGCGGCTCCGATCCAGGTCGGATCGCAACGTCGCGTGCCTTAGGCGGCACTGGCTGGCCCGGGATCGTCGTTTCGGATGCAGGCTAGCAATGGCCGTTCTAGCGCGCCGGCCGGGACCCCCGCGCAACGCGGGATCAGCAGCACGGGCACCCTCGCCCGGCGCGGAGCGCGGGCACCCTCGTCGCGCAGCGTGGACTGCCAACGGCCGTCAGCCGGGCAGCGCGACCTCGATCCGACCGTCGGCGATGCGGACCGGGTAGTAGCGGAAGCGGCGGACGCGGGTCAGGCGTCGCGCCTCGGCCTTCTTGCCCGGCGGGTCCTCCTTGGGATCGCCGCCGGCCGGTGACCAGGTCGGGTGGTAGCGCCCGTCAGGGTCGAGGCCGCCGGTCGTCGGCATCTGGACCGGCTCGCCGGTGGCCAGGTCGAACCGCCCGTTGTGGAGTGGACAGGCCACGACGCAGCCGTCGAGCTCGCCGATCGACAACGGTGCCGACATGTGCGGGCAGCGGTCGTCGACGGCCATGATCCCGTCAGGCGTATGGGCCAGCAGGAGGTCGAGATCGCCGCGGCTGACCCGGCGCATCGCACCTGGCGGCAGCTCGGCAAGGTCGAGGACCGGCTCGAACGCTTCGGCCTCCCGGCCCGTGCCGAGCGCCTGGAGCTGAGCGGGGAAGGCGGCCGGTCGGGGTTCCATCAGTCGAATGCTACCTGCCCAAGACGAACGACGGCCCCGGTGGGATCCACCGGGGCCGTCGAACGAGGAGGAGGAGCGAAGGTCAGTCGCCGATCGCCGTGCTGGCCGAGACCGGATCGGCCTTGCCCGACGAGACAGCCGCCTCGGCCATCGCCGCGGACGGGACCGGCGCCGTGTTGGAGGTGCGTAGCGGGATCTCCTTGATCGCGATCGCGGCGATCAACGCGAGCACCGAACCGACCACGCCCAGCCAGAATGACTGGGCCGTCGCGAGGCTGAAGGCCCCGTGGATGCCCTGGACCATGGCATCGATGAACGGCGTGACCGCGGCCTGGAACTGGGCGGGGATGGCGGCCAAGAGCGCCGCGCCCTGGTCACCGACGCCGGTCAGGGCACTGAAATCGAACGAGCCGCTGCTGCTCGCCTGGGTGAACCCGTCAACGACCGGTTGGGGGACGCCGGCGGCGCTCATCTGCGGGATGAGGTGGTCCTGGAACGAGGTCGCGAAGATCGTACCCACGAATGCGAGCGCGATCGTCCCGCCGATCTGGCGGAAGAAGGTCAGGTTCGACGTGGCCACGCCGAGCTCCTTGAACGGGACCGCGTTCTGGATGACGATCGTGGGCACAGAGAACGTCGTTCCGACGCCCAGGCCGGCGATGAACATCCACAGCCACACGACCGGCACCGGTGTGTCCTTGGTGAGTTGGGTCATGAGCAGGACCCCAAGGCCCATCACGGCGACGGATCCGACGATCAGCCACTTGTACTTGCCGGTCCTCGACACGATCAGGCCGGACACGATCGAACTGCCGATGAGACCGATCATGAGCGGCAGCAGGGCAAGACCGGAGTTGGTCGGCGAGAAGCCCTCGACCACCTGGAACCAGCGGGGCAGGAAGACGATCGCGCCGAAGAAGGCGAAGGCGGCGAAGAAGACCGAGACCATGGTGGCCGAGTAGGTCCGGCTCTTCCACAGGTCGAGCGGGACGATCGGCTCCTTGGCGCGCGACTCGGCCAGGATGAACAGCAAGGTCCCGATGAGGCCGACGATGATGAACCCGCCGACCGTCGCCCCGGCCCAGTCGCCGAACTGCTTGTTGGTCAAGCCGACCAGCAGGAAGACCATCGAGACCGTGAAGATCGCCCCGCCGATCAAGTCGAAGTTCCGCTCTGCCGAGGGTGTCTTGACCGTCGGCAGCAAGCGCTGGATGACGATCAGAGCGACGATCCCGATCGGGATGTTGACGTAGAAGATCGCGTGCCAGCCGATGTTCTCGGTCAGCCAACCGCCGATGAGCGGGCCGGCGACGAAGGCGATCCCGAAGACCGCCCCGAAGAGGCCCTGGTACTTGCCCCGCTCCTGAGGAGTGAACAGGTCGCCGATGATCGCGAGCGCCACCGGGAACAGCGCGCCGGCGCCGATGCCCTGGATGCCCCGGAAGAGGATCAGCATCGCCATGTTCTGGCTGAGGCCGGACAGCGCCGAGCCGATCAGGAAGATCACGATGCCGAGCATGTAGATCGGCTTGCGTCCGTAGAGGTCGGACAGCTTGCCCCAGAACGGCACGCTGATCGTGCTGGTCAGCAGGTAGATTGTGATGGCCCAGACGTAGTAGTCGTTGCCACTCAGCTGGGTGACGATGGTCGGCAGGGCCGGCCCGACGATGGTCTGGTCGAGGGCGCCGAGGAACAGCCCCAGCATGACCGCGAAGAGGATCTCCATCTTCGCGCGGTGGGAGAGCCCGAGGGCTGGGTCTTCTTGGAGGGACGGTGCGAAGCCCCTTCCGTCGTCGGCGAATCCGCCTTCCATCATGGCCTGCTGCTCTCCCTTCCCTGAGTCCCAACGGACTCTTCATGGCGTAGGTGCTCGTGGTAGATCCCGAATCGGTCGGGGTGTTCGATCTCCTCGGCCCGGACGGCCGCCCGGAAATCGATGAGGGCCAGGTGGAGCCGATCCAGCCGTTCGTCGTCGAGTCGCTCGAGGACGGCGGTCATCAGGTCGCGCTTCATGATCTGGATCTCGTCGAGAAGGTCCGTCCCGACCTGGGTCAGTCGGACGAGCACGACTCGACGGTCCTCTCGGTCGCGGATCCGTTCGATCAGACCGCGCTCCTCCATCCGGTCGACCAGCCCCGTGGCGTTGGACAGCGACACGTCCAGGAAGTCCGCCAGTCGGCTCATCGCCAACTCGCCCGACTCTTCGAGGCGCCACATGACGTGGACTTGCGTCATGCTGACGCCCTGCTTCACCATCCGGCCGGTAGCCGCACAGCGGAGCAGGCGGACCGAGCCGTTGAGCTCGTCGGTGATCCCCTCAAGGGTATCGCGACGAGTCGTCGAAGCGGTCGAAGAAGTTCGTGTCACGTGAACTATCATACTGATGCGGATAATCCTGTCAAACGAGACTATTCAGGTGGTCGGGTCGATCGGGAGCCCGCCCGAACGGAGGATCGTGCGTTACGTCCTGATGATCGAGGCCCAGCAGGGCTTGACCTACGAGGATCAGCTCGCCGTGGCGCTCCATGCCGAGGCGGCCGGCTTCGAGGCCCTCTTCCGGTCGGATCACTACGAGAGCTTCCCCGGCCCGGCCGGTCGTCCGACGACGGATGCCTGGACCGTCTTGGCCGGCCTGGCCCGAGAGACGCGGACGATCCGACTCGGCGTCCTCGTCTCGCCGGTCACCTTCCGACCGCCCGGGACGATGGCCAAGATCGCCGCGACCGTGGACCACATGAGCGGTGGCCGGGTGGAGCTCGGCCTCGGAGCCGGCTGGAACCTCGATGAGCATCGTCGTCACGGCGTGCCGTTCCCGCCGATCGCCGAGCGGGCCGACATGCTCGAGGAGCAGCTGGCCATCGTGGCCGGCCTGTGGGGTCCGGACGGCTGGTCCTTCGCCGGTGAGCACTACCAGGTCGAGGACACGATCTTCCAGCCCAAACCGGTCCAGCAGCCGCGCCCGCCGATCATCGTCGGGGGCGAGGGATCGCCGCGATCGCTGCGGATCGCCGCCAAGCATGCCGACGAGTTCAACCTGACCGCCTCAGACCCCGCCCGCGCTGCCGACCGCTACGCCAAGCTGGCCGATGCCTGCCGGACCATCGGCCGCGATCCGGCCACGATCCGACGTTCGGCGATGGTCGGGACCCTGATGGGTCGCGACGCGACCGAGCTCGCCGCCCGGAAGCAGGCACTCCTGGCGGAGTTCACCCACGATGAGCAGGGCGATGAGTGGTTCGCGACCCGCGAACAGCGCTGGATCTTCGGGACGCCCGACCAGGTCCGAGCCAGGGTCGCGGAGTTCGCGGCTGCCGGCGTGGAGCGACTGGTGCTCCAGGACTTCCTGCCTCGCGACCTCGACATGATCGACCAGCTCGGCGAGGTGCTGGTCCGGGCCTAGCGGTGCCGGCTCAGCCCTCGGCCACGGCTCAGCCCTCGGCCACGGGCTCAACCCTCGGCGCGGGCGGCGGCTGCCGCGTAGATCGGGTCGGTCCGGCGGATCGGGTCCGGGTTGGTCCCGACGACCCGGGCCAGCCGCTCGACGATCAGCTGGAGCGGGGTCGCACTGCCCAGGACCGAGGCGACCGGCGCGGGCAGGCCGCTCGCCTCCGGAACGACGATCCGGCCCATCGGAGTGAGCGACGGATCCAGGAGAGCGGCGATGTCGGCGGACAGGATCGCCCCGACCCGGATGCCGATCTCGCCGGCCGCTTCGAGCGCCTGGCGCGCTCGTCCGACCCGCTCAGCTCGGGCCCGACGATCGGTCAGGATGAGGATCAGGCCGGTCGTCCGGTCGGTCGACGGCAGGTGACCGTGGAGGAACGTTTCGAGGTTCCGTGAAGCGGCCGGGATCCAGGTCCCCTCCTCGAACTTGAGGACCATCTCGCGGGCCGCCGTCCGGTCGGCGCCCGACCCGATGGTCAGGATCGGTCGGCAGACCCCGAGCCCGTCGGCGATGGCTTCCGCCGCGACGGTCGCCTCGCGGTCGATACCCGCCGCCATCAACCGGCGAATGACTGCCGGGTCGATCGGCTCGCCGCTCAGGATCGCTCCGACGACCGCGCCGGCCAGCAGGGGAGAGGTGTAGCCGATCGTGTGGCAGTAACTCTGGTCCCGCTCGAGGGTCTCGACCACGATGTCGATGCCCTGTGCTCCGGGTGCCTGGCCGCTGACGGTGATGATCGCGGTCCGGGCGCCGACAGCGCGGGCAGCGTCGATCGCCTGCGTCGTAGCGGCGGTGGCCCCATCGTGGCTGATCCCGATGCATAGCCCGCCACGGGGCTCGAGCGAGGCCTCGAATGCCTGGATGGCTGTCGGACCGTGGCCGGGCAGGCCTGCTCGGGCCCAGGCGTCGCGCAGGATCTCGGCCACACCGAGAGCCCCGTGCTCGCTGGTGCCGCAACCGAGCACGCTGACCGGCGCTCCGGCCGCTGCGGCCTCGCGCAGGGCGGTCGCCAGGCGGGTCGCGCCTCCGTTCGGTCCCTCGTCGACCAGGCGCGTGATCAGGCGCTCGGCGAACGCCGGTTCAGCCTCGATCATCTCGGTCATGAACCAGGGTGGAGCCCCGCGGTCGACCGGCCGCTCGGCCCAGTGCCACGGATCGGGTGGGCCGGGGAGCGGCTGCTCGGGATCGAACGCTTCAGGCATCACCCGATGATAGGCGGGTCGCGGCGTGGCCCGAGCTGCGGTCCGTCCAGCGCGACGTGGTGGCGGTCGGTGCGACGAGGTTGGTCGGTGCGGGCCGCGCATCGGCGACCTGCCCGCCCGCAAGGTGCGATCGTGGATCGCGCCGACACATCCCGTATCACTGCCATTGTTAGCCAAGGCCCTACGAGCCTGGATCTCCAATTCCGACGACCTCGATGGCCTCGCGTATCCATCAGCCTGATATTCGGGGCCATAGGAGGCTCAGAACTGGGAGTCGAGGGTGACGAGCACGGTTGAACCGACTCCTAACAGTGCCTCTGATATTCCGCCTCTGGGAGCGGCCGGCTGCGCGTCACGCCGCCTCGGTCTGCTCAGCGCTCGAGACGACCGATGCGCCCGGCGGGACCGTAGCGGAACCAGGCGCGGGCGAGCAACCGATCCAGCCCGACCGGCCCGTAGTCCCGCGAGTCGTGGGACGCCGCCCGGTCGTCACCGAGCAGCCAGGCCTGGGTCGGGTCGAGGCGGATCGGTCCGTCGTGGGTCCGGATCACATCACCGGGCCGGGCGGCGACGCGCTTGATCGCCAGCAGCTCGCTGTCCGGCTCCCGGACGACCACGATCGTGCCCCGCCGCGGCCACTCGCGGACCGTCGGGTCGGTCAGCAGCCAGTCGCCCGGTTCGAGCGCCGGGTTCATCGACTCCTCGACCACGGCGACCCGCCACGGCCCATCCCGGACATCGCCGACAAGCCGCCCGGCCATGTCGGATCCGGGCACCTGCCCGGCGACACCGGGGATCCGTCCCACGACACCGGGTAGCAGGCCCGCGACGCGGCGGACGGCGCCCACGCCCGACGGACGCTTACTTCTTGGTCGACCAGAAGATGTCGGAGAACTCCTTGACCGCGACCTCCAGCTGGGCGGCGGCCTCGGCGTCGATGTTCTGCTTGTTCTTGCCGGCCAGCTTGAGCAGGTTCCAGACCTTGGTGTGGAGGTCCGGGTTGGCCTCGAGATGCTCAGGCTTGAAGTAGTCGGACCAGATGACCTGGACCTCGCGCTTGACGATCTCAGCGTGCTCTTCCTTGACCGTGACGCAGCGGATGAACTTGTTGCGATCGGCCAGGGCGGTCGAACCGGCGTCGATCCCGCCGATCAGCTCGACCATCCGGGCGACGGTCCGGGCAGCCTGGGTGGCGCCGGCCGGGTCGTAGATCCCGCAGGGGATGTCGCAGTGGGCGCGGACGACGGTCTTGGGCGCGAGCCAGCCAGTGAGTCGGGACATGGGACACCTCGGGCAGTGGTGGTTCCGAACGGTCGCCAAAGTGTCCAAGTCCCAGCCCGGGGTGTCAAACGAGCGGCGGGGCGAAGCTGGTACCGACGTCGCGAGTCGCAAGAGCGTGCTCGTCTGGGCCGATGAGGACGTCGATCGCGGTCAGATCGTCATCCGATGGGTCACGTTAGAAGACGGTGTTCCAGTCGTTCTTCATGCTGACGACCGTCCAGCCCAGCTTCTTGGCCTTGGCCAGCGAGGCCTCGCCACCATTGGTATAGGCGAACTCGCGGTGCGCATCGTCATGGTTCACGAGTACGGAGAACCGGGCAGCTTCGAGCATCTCGATATCGACGTCGGCGTTCCCGCCGGCGAACACCGGGAGTCGGCCGGTCTGAGCGAAGATGTGCTCTGGCTTACCCGGACCGATGTCGACCCCACCGAGCACGTGCTCACCCCGGATGATCCGCCCATCGGTGTAGCTGTACTCGGCAGCGGTCCCGATCACGTTCTCCTTGTAGATGCCCCATGTCTCCTCGGCGAAGACGCGCATGAAGTCGCGCCCGCCACCGGAGCACACGAACACCCGGAACTGCTCTGCCTTGAGGTACTCCAGGAGCTCGAGCATGGGCTTGTACACGAGTTCGATGTACAAGGCGCCAAGCTTCGGCTGCTTCACGGTGGTGAGCCACACCCGGACCTGGGCGTCGAACTCGTCGGGCGTCGTCCCCTGCCAGGAACGGGAGAAGGCCGCCAGCAGCGCGCCGACGGCCTCCGGCTCCTGGGTCGCGATGGCCCCGAAGAAGGCCGGATCCCTGGTCAGGATGGCCTTGTACGGTTGCTGCTCGGCCAGGGATGGGTCCGCCCTCACTTCGTCGGCCCACTTGCGGAAGACGAAGTCGAACTGGGGCGGTAGCGGCTGCTCGACCCACAACGTGCCGTCGTTGTCGAACGTCGCGATCCGGTCCGCGACTCCGACGAAGTCAGGTCCAGGCGCCGTCGCCCGGGAGATGAAGTCGACGATGGCTCGTTTCGCCGGTCCGTCGTTCCAACTCTGAAGTCGGTCAGCCATGAGGAACGGACGCCTCCATCTTCACAGGGTCTCGGGTCAGGCCCATCGTATCCGCCCCTCAGTCGTGCGGCTGACGATCGACCCGTCCCCGCTACTCGCGCATGAGCATGGCCTGAGCCTCGCGCTCGAGGTCGATGTAGGGCTCGCCGCTGACGTCGACCGCGACCCGCCGGATGGTCCCGCCGGTGAAGCGCCAGGGCTGCTCGCCGGGATAGTCGCTGGACACCCCGGAACCTCCGTCCCGGCCGATGGTCAGACCTTCGCCGGCGATCATGAACTTGCCCGGCTGGGTCTTGATCCGACCTTCGCCGACCTTCACGTCACCATGCCACAGGCTGAGCATCCCGGTCGCGACGTGGGGCGGGTCCTCGCCGTCCTTGTCGAACGAAGCGGCCAGGATGAGGTTCTTGCCGGTCGGCACGTCGGCGGTCGCGACCACGGTCTGCTGGGCCATGCCCACGAAGTTGTAGACGTAGTGGAGGCGGTCGTCCTTGATGTACAGCGAGTGACCGCCGAACAACGAGCCGTGGGCGAACAGGACGCCCTGCGCACCGGGGGCCGGGATATCCACCAGCGCGCCGATGCCGTAGGACCGGTTGCGGACGTTGACCGCCTGCGACTCGGGCACCTCAGCGGTGTCGGGGAAGTAGATGTAGCGGTTCCGGGGCGGTGAAAGGACCGGCCGCGGCGTGATCATGATCTCGAGGGCCGAACGATCGTCGAGCGGGAACGCCCCGTTGGCGCCGGCCTCGAGGAACCACAGGTTGACCATCTCGCGGACCTTGTCCGGGTTCTCGGCCGCCAGGTCGTGCATCTCCGAGCGGTCGACTTCGGTGTGATAGAGCTCCCAGGTGTCGTCGTTGAAGTTGCTCCAGCCGGCGATCGTCGGGTGGGTGGTGACCGCCTTCCAGCCGTCGTGCCAGATCGCCCGCGAGCCGAGCATCGCGTAGAACTGGGTCGACCGGTTGCTGGGTGCCTTGGCGTCGTCGAACGTGGAGCGCATGCTCACGCCATCGAAGGCGCTCTGGGTGTGACCCTTGATGGTCTCGGGCGGATCGACCCCGAGGACGTCCAGGACCGTTGGCACCAGGTCGATCGCATGGTGGTACTGGTCGCGGATCTCGCCCTTGGCCTTGATCCCCGCTGGCCACGAGATGATGCACGGGTCACTCGTGCCGCCGTTGAACTCGTAGCGCTTCCACATCTTGAACGGTGTGTTGAAGGCCATCGCCCAGCCGTTGGGATAGTGGTTGTAGGTCTTGGTCCCACCGAGCTCGTCAAGGAAGGGCATGTTGGCTGCGATCGTGTCGGGGATACCGTTGGCGAACTTCATCTCGTTGACCGAGCCGTTCGGGCCGCCCTCACCCGAGGCGCCGTTGTCGGAGACGACGATGACCAGGGTGTTCTCGCGATAACCGAACTCTTCGAGGAAGTCGAGGAGTCGGCCGATCTGCTCATCGGCATGACCCAGGAACCCGGCGTAGACCTCGGCCATCCGGGCGAACAGGCGCTTCTCGTTATCGGACAGCGAGTCCCAGGGTCGGGTGTCGTCGAGGGGCGGGAAGGGCCGTCCCTCGGGTCCCGTCCGCGTCTCAGACGTTCCGATGGGGTTGACCGGCGGGAGCTCGGTGTCCTTGGGGACCAGGCCGAGCTTCTTCTGGCGGGCCAGGGTCTCCTCGCGCATCGCTTCGTAGCCCTGGTCGAACTTGCCCTTGAACTTGTCCGCCCACTCCTTCGGAGCATGGTGCGGAGCGTGCGCCGCCCCGGGCGCGTAGTACAGGAAGAAGGGCTTCTCGGGGGCGATCGACTTGGCGTCCCGGATGAACTCGATGGCCTTGTCGGTCAGATCCACGGTCAGGTGGTAGCCCTCTTCGGGCGACTTGGGCTGGTCGACCAGGTGGTTGTCGTAGACCAGATCCGGATACCACTGGTTGGTCTCGGCGCCGAGGAAGCCGTACCAGCGCTCGAAGCCGCGACCGGAAGGCCAGTTGCGGCGGGTGGACGCCAGGTTCATCTCGTCGTCCGGGCAGAGGTGCCACTTGCCGACCATGTAGGTGTTCCAGCCGCGCTCGCCCAGGATCTCGCCCAGGGTGCCATTCTCGGGCGGGATGGTCCCGCTCGCGTTGGGGAAGCCGATGGCGGCCTCGGTGATGCAGGCCATGCTGTTGCGGGTGTGGTTGCGGCCGGTCAGCAGGCACGATCGGGTCGGCGAGCACAGCGCGGTCGTGTGCCACTGGGTGTAGCGCACCCCATCGGCCGCCAGGCGGTCGATGTTGGGCGTGTCGATCGGGCCGCCATAGCTGGACATCGCCGAGAAGCCGACGTCGTCGAGGACGATGTAGACGACGCTGGGGGCGCCCTCCGGAGCCTTCGGTGGTTCGAACGGCGACCAATCCGGCACGGAGTCCCGGATGTCGACATTGATCGTGCCCTTGAACGTGCTGGCCATCGCGTCATCCCTTTGTCGTTGCTGGGGGCTGGGGACAACGAAGGTAGCACCGGGCGGCTAACTCAGTGGGGCGGTCCCGCCGGTCGTGCCGCCGGCCATCCCGGCCGATGTTGCAGCGTCGAGCGCGGCCTCCCGCGCCGCCTCGCGTTCGGCGGCTCGGCGTCGCCATGGGACGACCCCGTCGAGCTCGATCTCGAGCGAGAAACTCAGGAACGTCCGGACCAGCACGATGACGCCCAGGGCGACCGCGCTTTGGAGGGTCGAATCGATGGCCACGGTCAGGACGATGTCGGCCACGATCAGGATCTCCAGCCCGAGGAGGATCGTCCGACCGATGTTCTGACGCATGTTGGTGTACGCCTGGATCCGATCGAATTGCTGCAGATCGCGGGCGTAGGTCACCAGGGCGATCAGGCTGCCGCTGACGAGGACCGCCACGCCCGCGATCTCGATCGCCCGGATCACCCACTCGACGACACTCTCGAAGGTCACGCGCAGCTCCCTGATAGGCGGCTCGGACGGGAAGTGTACAGAGTGAGTGCGGTACGCTCCGGCGGTCCTTTCGGCTAGGAGGTGACTGGCTCAGATGACGACGGATGCGACATCGCTCGACGCCGCTGCGGCCGGGGCGGATGCGGCCGGGGCGGACGCGCCCGATGACGACGCTCGGCCGGAAGAGCTCCAGGCGCCGGCGTACGAGATCTTCATCGGGTTGCTGGCGGTCATCTCGCTGATCAACCTGGCCCTGGTGGTCATCCCGGGCGTCCCACCGGACTACAAGGCGATCGCCCAGATCGTCGACATCCCGATCACCTTCATCTTCCTGGCCGACTTCTCCAATCGGCTGCGCCAGTCGCATCCCCGCCGCAAGTACTTCATCGACCAGCGGGGCTGGCTGGACCTGCTGGGTAGCCTGCCCTCGTTCTTCAAGCTCTTGCGCATCTTCCGATTGGTCCGGGTCATCCGGCTGATGCGCGAATACGGCCTCAAGAACATCCTCAAGTCGTTCCTCAAGAACCGGGCCGACAATGCCCTGCTGGTGGTCGGGCTGTTCGTGCTCCTGGTCCTCGAGTTCGGGAGCATGCTCGTCGTCACCTTCGAGGCGCCTGCGCCGGGTGCCAACATCACGACCGGTGGCGACGCTCTCTGGTGGGCCTTCGTGAGCATCACCACGGTGGGCTACGGCGACAAGTACCCGATCACGACGGGCGGTCGGACGTCGGCCGTGTTCGTCCTGGCGGCCGGCGTGGGCTTGTTCGGGGTGCTGTCGGGCTACCTGGCCAATTTCTTCCTGACGCCGTCAAAACCGGCCAAGGAGGACGATGACGCTTCAGCGAGCGACGAGTCAGCCCCGACGCGCGCGGTCGCCAGCGCCGAAGCTCCCGGGCGGGAGGTACGGCGGGCGAGGTCCTGGCCGCGATCGACGACCTCGAGGCACGGCTCGCCGCGCTGCGCGCCAAGGTTGCCGGGTCGGTCGGGCCGCCGGCGCAGCCGAGCTAGCCCGCGACGGCCTTGACCCGGCCGTCGGCGATGGCCGCCTTGAACTCGGCGTGATCACGGGCGTTCTGGTCGGCGTAGGTCTCGGCGAAGTCGGCGATGGCGCCGTCGAACTTGTCGCTGGTCCCGAGGTAGGCCGCGATGGCGACCGCGTCGCCGCTCCGGGCGTGGGCCCGGGCGATCGTTCGCGCACACAGACTGCCGTAGAAGGCCAGGCCGGCGGGACGGAGGGTGGTGATGTCGACCGAGCCTTTCATGTCCCACAGCTGGCGGAAGTAGAAGTCGCGGCCTTCGGCGCCACGGGTCCAACCCAAGAAGATGTCCGGCGTGGTCTGCATCAGGCGCTGCCCGACGACGACCCGTTCGCCGTGGTTGGCATGCTCGCTCGCGTTGGTATACGGCTCGAGTACCGAGGCGGTCGCCTCCTTGACCTGGAGGATCATCGGATCCTCCTGGTCGCGCCCCTCGAGCAGGACGATGAAGCAGCGCGTCCCCACACTGCCGACGCCGACCACCTTCAGGGCGAAGTCGACGAAGCGGTAGCGCTCGATGAGCTCGCGCCGGTTCTGGGCAAGGGTGGCCCGATAGGCGGCGAAGACCTTCTCGAGGGCTTCGGCACCGCCCGAGATCTCGACGTGCGACACGACTGGTGGGTCATCGACGATCCGCCATTGGCCGTCGATGACCGTCGTCATGGAGACGGTGGCCCGCAGGCGGTCCTTCTTGCGAGCCTTCTCGAACAGGGCGTCGAGCCGGGCTCGGCCGGCGATCCTCTCACCCGAGGCCTGGCTCGCCTCGTCGAGGGCTGTCTCGATGTCAGTTGAGGTCATCTTCTCGTACCAGATGTCGAGCAGACGCATCCCGGCGAGGCGGGTCATCGCTTCCCGGTACGCCGCGACCGCACGCAGGGTCGATGACCGTCCCTCGGCCGGGCTGAAGCCGTTCTCCCGGGACGCGATCACGATGCTGGCCGCCATCCGCTTGACGTCCCATTCCCACGGCGCCGGCAAGGTCTCGTCGAAGTCGTTGGTGTCGAACACGAGCGAACGCTCGGGCGACGCGAACAGGCCGAAGTTGGAGATGTGGGCGTCCCCGCAGGCCTGGACGATGAGGTCGCTGCGCGGGGTGCTGGACAGGTCGAAGGCCATCACGGCCGGCGCCCCGCGGTAGAAGGCGAAGGCCGAGGCGGCCATCCGTCCGTGACGGAGCGGGACCAGGTCCTGGAGTCGATCGCTCTCCTGCTCGGTGAGGATGGCGATCGGGTCGCGGTCCGGGGCGAGCTCGAGAGCGCCCTGACTCGTCCGCGGCGCTCGTTCGCGAGCGGCACTGCCGACGGCCGCGCGCTCCTCGCTCGAGACCCACGGTCGAGGGACCCAGCGATCGACATTCGGTTCCTCGGGTGTCCAGGCGGTTTCCAGATCCGAACGCCGGTTCGTCCGCCGGTTCGCCTGCCGACGATCCGCCGGGTCGGCTTCTGGGGTGGGTTCTTCGGTTGCCATCTCGACCTCGGTCCGTTCGTCCGGGAGCTGGTCAGCGTCCACGCTTGGTGACTGTAGCAGCCTGCCATGGTGCCGTACCATCGGCTGAGGTGCGGCAGGTATCATCGAAGGTGATGACGGAGCGCACCGCCCCCGACGCCGGCGCGATCGCCTGTCCGTTCGTCGCGTTCGTCGATGACCGCGACGAACGCGCCGACCTGCCCGACCACCGGCACCGTTGCTACGCCGAGATCCGCCCGGCCCAACGAGCGCTCGCTCACCAGCAGGCCTTCTGTCTGTCCGCCGGCTTCTCGGGCTGCCCCACGTTCCAGGACTGGGCCAAGCGCGAATCGGCCAAGGCCAGGGCGGCGTCCGCTGCCCAGCGCCCGTCCGACCCCGACCTGCCGCTGGCCGGAGCCGCGGTGGTCGCGGCAGCGGCCGATGGTCCACCTCCCCCCGACGACATCGACGAAGCGCCGGTCGAAGACGATCCGTTCGACGATCGGGCGACCCGGAACCCCCACCGGGACTGGGCGGCGCCGCCACCCTGGGTGGATCCGGCCGGTCCGGACCCGGATCAGCCGACCGATGCCCCCGCCTTCCTGTCCGACCGGTCGTCCAGCAGCGAACCCGACCCGGCCGTGAGTGCGGCGGGACTCTCCGCCTCGCGTTGGATCCAGGACGTCCCGCCGCCGCGCTCCGACGATGCCAGCTCGGCGAGTCGACCCGCCGCCGACGATGAACTAGAGCGATCGCTGGCCGAGGATCGCGCCCAGCGCGAGCGAGCCGCAGCCATCGGAACGGCCGCGGTCGTGGGCGCCACAGCGTCGGGCAGCCGGGCGGCGCGACGGAACGCGGCGGCGGTCAGCCCACCAAAGAAGGTGTCGCAGGCCCGCCCGCGACCGGCCCAGCACGACTCCACGGGCCCGGCCTGGGAGCGTCCCCGCCGGAACGAGGCCTACCCGACGATCAAGACCCGGATCGGCCTGCCGTCGATCCCCCGGGTCGTCCTGGCCGGCGCAGCCCTCGTCGTCGCTTCGGTGATCCTGCTGGCCGCGCCGTCGGTCCTCCATCTCGGCGGCGACAACGGGGCTGGTGTGCCCGGGTCATCGGCATCGCCGGGCGCGTCGGGCGCGGTCGCCAGCTCGTCGCTCGCGCCGACCGCGAAGCCAGCCCCGACTCCCCAGATCTACATCGTCAAGTCGGGCGATACCCTGCTCAAGATCGCCAAGAAGTTCGGGATCACCGTCGACCAGTTGATCGCCGCCAACAAGCAGATCAAGAACCCGAACAGGATCGGGGTGGGGGCGGAGTTGAAGATCCCCGTGCCGGTCGCCAGCGGCGTGATCCAGGACTCGTCGGCCGCGCCCGGCTCGAGCGCCCCGGCCCCGTAACGGCAGGCCAGCTGCGCGCGCCGCCCCCTAGCGCGGGGCCAGGTTGATCGAGGTGATCTTGCCGGCCTCGACCCGGAAGGTCGCGTCGAGGTGCTGCGAAGGGGCGCCGGGGCGGACGACCAGGATGTCCGCCTCGTAGGTGTTGCCCATGTCCCGAGCGTCACCCGGGATCATCTTGAGGCCGCGGTCGCTGCGCAGGAACCAGCCCCCGACCCGGTCGACGCCGCGCAGGGTCTGGACCGAGTCCCCGACGTGGATGCGCATCTCCGTCTTCTCGTCCATGAGCGCGACGGCACCCTCGCGGTCACCCGCGTTGAGCTTCTCGAAGAAGTCGTCCATCGTGTCAACGGCACCCATCGCCGGGCAGTGTACGCGAGCCGCCTAGAAGCCGCCGCCCGCCCCACCACCGCCGCCGCCCCCGCCGCCACCGCCGAATCCGCCGCCACCCGAACCGCCCGACGAGGACGGCGAGTTGCCGACGGCCCCCAGTGCTCCGAACATGCCACCGAAGTCGGGCACGGCCGACGACGAGAAGACCGACCCGCCCCCTCCGCCCATACCGCCGCCGCCGACGAACGACTGGGACGATCCGTACCAGGCCGGGAACCAGGGTGTGGAGGTGCCGCCGCGCAGATCGGCGGCGCTCCGCTTGAGGACCTCCTCGGCATCGTCCTGCAGGCCAAGGGCGACCGCCCAGACCATCGCCTGGTCCGGTGTCTCGATCCAGGCCAGCTTGGCCTCCTCGACGACCTGGGTCATCGAACGGGCCTGATCCATCGTCTTCTGGAGGGTCCGGCGGTAGGCGGCCAACATCGCCCGGATTGTCGCTCCGGCCATCGTCCGGGCCGGCATCGCCCGCGACAGGATGGTCGTGACGATGCCCGCCGCGAGCAGCCCGCCGCCGAGGACCACCAGTCCCGAGAACGGGATGCTGATGCCGGTGAACAGGGCGATCGCCCCGCCGACGATCTCGAGGACTCCGCGCCCGGCCCAGCGGGTGGCGACCTTGCCGGGAGCCTCGCCGAACCAGCCGTGGTCGACCGCGTAGGCCTCCAGCTTCTTGTCGAAGGTATCGACCTTGGAGCCGAACTTGAGCAGATCGGCGTCCTCGAGCGGCTCGCCGTCGGGCGACAGATCGCGCAGCTCGGTAAGGGCGTAGGTCTCGGCCTCGCTCAGCGGTCGGCGGGCGTTCAGCCGTCGCTGGGCCGCTTCCTGGTCGTTGGCCGGTGCCGTGCCCTGGGTCCGGAGGGCGACCTTGTGCGAGAGCAGGCCGTCCTTCTGTTCGAACGCCAATTCGCCCCGGCTGGCCAGGTCGAGCAGGGCTGTGGTCAGCGCCCGGCGGGAGGTCTGCCCGTCGTAGATGAGCGCGCCGCTGGCCGCCGTCAGGTCGGCCGGCGGGGCCGGCATGAGCACGGACGGGTCATCGATGTAGACCGGGTCGCGACCGAAGCGCAGCCAGTGGAAGACCGCCCAGCCGACCAGCAGGAAGAACAGCCCGGGCCCGACGAGGAGCCCGAAAATGGCATTGACGATGCGGCCGCGCGAGAGGGTCTCAGCGTGGTCGGCCGTGGCGGCTGCGTCGACCTTGGCCATCGCAGCCAGGACGGCGCCGCTGAGATCGCCACCGCGCAGGAGCGGCAGCATGTCGTTCTCGTAGATCGCCTGGCGCTCCTGGTTGGACAGGAAGCTCGTCTCGAAGCCGGGACCCGCGAACAGCTGGACCTGGCCGTGGCGGAGGCTGTCGTCCAGGTCGAGCAGGATGACCAGGCCGTCGTCGAAGCCCTTCCGGCCGATGCCCCACTGGTCCATCAGCGCCCGCGCATCTGCCGCCGCCAGCTCGGGCGTGTCGCTGTCCGGCTTGAGCTGGGTGTAGACGACCACCTGGGCACCGGTTCGGGCCTCGATCTGGTCCGAGATCTGCTGGGCCTGGGCGATCGCCGCCGGCGAGAGGACCCCGGCCGTGTCGTAGACGCGCTGTCCGAGGGTCGGTTCTGGGAACGGCGGGCCAGCCGTCAGGGCCGGCCCGGCGACCGCGAGCAGGGCGAGCACGGCGAGTGCCAGCGCGGATACTCGACGGCTCATCCGAGGATCGCCTTGGCGACCAGGTTGGCGCCGATGACCGCGACGACCACGACCATCCCGATCCGGCGGCCGAGCTGACCGCGCTCGGTGACCTCATCGCCCAGCCAGATGGCCAGGATGGCCAGGATGAGCGCCGCCGTCTCGGCGATGGCCGGGACGCGATCCAGATCGCCCATCTCACGACCCTGGGCGGCGAACGGGACCCAGGCGAACGAACCGATCGCCAGCGGGATCGAAGCGACCCCAAGGACGACCGAGCGGAGCGGCCCAGCCGGGCGGATCTCGGCATCGGTCATGGTCGCATCCGGGCCATTGTATGGGCCGCTCATCCCCTGGACGCTCAGCCCAGGCCCGTCGCTGAGCCGCGTCGACGGGCAAGGGTCAGCTGACCACCCGGCTCGACGATGACCTGGGGCGGTCGGGGTCGTCCGTTGTAGGTCGAGGAGAAGGCCGCGGCGTAGGCGCCGGCGTCGCGGATGGCGACGAGGTCGCCGCGCCGGAGGGCCGGGAGGGGATGGCTCCCGAGGGCGTCGGTCGACTCACAGATCGGTCCGTGGACGTGGACGGGTCCATCGTCGGCGGAAGCCCCGGCGGTTCGGGCGGCGGCATGGTCGACCGGCCGACCCAGCGAGGTCAGGGCGACCACCGGATGACGGCCGTCATAGAGGGCCGGGCGGATGAGCTCGGTCATGCCCGTATCGATCACGATCATCCGGCCGTCCCGCTCGCGGACATGGAGGACGGAGCCGACCAGCCAGCCCGCCCGGGCCACGGCGAAGCGCCCGGGTTCGATCGCCAGCCGGGTCGGTCGACGGTCCGCGGGGACCGCCCGGAGCAGGGCCGGCACCTCGCGGGCGAAGCGTTCGGGACGGGGTCCGGGGTCGCCCAGCGGAGGGACCGGGAAGCCGCCACCCAGGTCGAGCGTGTCGAAGTCAGGTAGCCCGCCGCGAAGGAGGGCCACCAGGGCGATGCCCCGGCGCACGGCGTCGCGCCAGGCGTCGATCGCACCGAGCTGCGAGCCGACATGGAGGTGGATGCCGCGCCAGCGGAGCGGACCGGCGGGGCCACCGCCCGCCTCGATCGCGGCGGCCAGCTCGTCGTCCGCCAGGCCGAACTTGCTCGAGCCCGTGCCGACCGCCAAGCCGCGGTGGGTCTCGGGCTCGACCGCCGGGTTGAACCGAAGCAGGACATCGAGCCGATCCAGACCGGCCCGCCGGGCCAGTCGGGCCAGGACGGCCGCCTCGTCGGCCGATTCGATCGCGATCCAACGGAGGGGAGTCCCGGTGGCAGCCGCCCGGACGGCGGCGCGCAGGTCACCATCTGTCTTGCCGATGCCCTCGAGGGTGATCCGCTCGTTGGCGATGCCGGCCCGCCGGGCGACCGCCCACTCGCCGCGCGACACCACGTTCGCGCCGAGCCCAGCCGCCCCAAGCCGGGCGACCACGGCCGCCACGTCGTTGGCCTTGACCGAGTACTGGCGGATCCACGGGTCGGGGAATGCGCCACGGAGCTCGTCGGCAGCTGCCGCGATCCCGACCGTATCCGTGACGTACAGCGGTGTCCCGAACCGCCGGGCTGCCGTCCGGAGCGAGGCGGCCAGCTCGGGCAGTCGGTCGGCCTCGACGGGACCTGTGCGGCCGTCAGGGCCGCTCCGGCCGCCGCGATCCGTCATCGGCTGGCGCGTCGGCGGCGGATCAGCGGCTCGTCTTGACGAACGGCAGGAACCCGATCGCGGTCGAGACCACGCTCAGGATCACCCCGCCCACGACGGCCGCGATGATCGCGTCGAGCCCGAACTTCGGCGGGAAGCCGCCGACCGTGAAGTCCAGCTTGAGCTTCTCCGAGACGAAGGCAAGGGCTAGCAGGAGCGCCCCGTTGACCAGCAGACCGAACATGCCGAAGGTCAGGATGGTCAGCGGTAGCGACAGGGCCTTCACGATCGGCTTGATGACCGTATTGGCCAGTCCGAAGATCGCCGCAACGATGAGGATCGAGAGTGGTTTGACGTCCGCCCCGAACGAGATGCCGCTGTAGAGCAGCGCGGTCACGTACAGCGCGACCCCGGTCCCGACGGCGGTGAGGATGAAGCCGATCATCGCGATCCTCCAGGCGAGCTTGGGCCCCTTCGACGGTCGCGGCGAACCGGCCGTGTCGCGACCGATGATGGCAGACCCGTCGAGCCGGGTCTCAGCGGAGCAGGAAGCCGGTCCCGAGCGGGTCGCGCGGGTCGAGTTCGAACTCGTGTCTGCCGGTCAGGAAGGCAGATCCTTCGACCTCGGTCAGCACGGCCGCCCGACCGCCGACCGTGGTCTCTCCGACCACCCAGCCCAGGAACGCCGAGTCGACCACGCTCAGGTGCCGGAGCGGATCCCGGGCCGCCGAGCCGAGGCGACCCTCGGCCGCCAGCAGGGCCAGCCGGGCGGAGGTCCCGCTGCCACACGGCGACCGGTCCACCTCGCCGTCCGCGAAGACGGTCACGTTGCGCTGGGTGAGGGCCACTCCCTGCGCTCGATCGATCTCGGATGTCGGTTCGTCCTGCCAGTAGATGACTCCGTAGATGCCACGCAGCTCGGGCTCGTCCGGGTGGACGACATCACACGCCTCTTCGAGCGCCGGGCGGAGGTCGCGCTGGAGCGCGATGAGGGCGGGCAGACTGGCCGCTGCGACGTCAAGGCCGAGCGACCGGGCGTCGACCGAGGCGTAGAACGCTCCGCCATAGCTGACCTGGCACAGCACCTGGCCACGGCTGGTCGCGATGGTCACGTCCCGTGCCAGCACGAACGCCGGGACGTTCCGGAAGCGGACCGAGCCGACATGGACGCCGTCCACGTCCATCCGGACGGTGCACGGCAGTCGGCCGGACGGTACGTCGACGACGATCCTGCCTCCGTCTGTCGGGGCCGCCAGTCGGCCCGACTCGATGGCCCAGGTGACCAGGGCGATGGTGCCGTGACCGCACGCCGTCGAGTAGCCCTCGTTGTGGAAAAAGACCACGCCAAGGTCGCCCTCGGCGTCGTCCGGCTCGGTCACGAAGCAGCCGTACATGTCGGCGTGGCCGCGCGGCTCGTCGATGACGAGGTGGCGGATGCGCTCGAGATGGTCGTGAGCGTAGGCCCGGCGCTCGAGCACGGTCCGCCCTTCGAGGGGCGCCACCCCGTCGGTCACGATCCGGAACGGTTCTCCGCCGGTGTGGTAGTCGACCGTCCCGATCCGCAAGGTCGAGGTCATCGGGCCAGGCGGTGGCGCTCGAGGCGTTCCTGGAGTCGCGCCCGGACCAGCGGCCACTCGTCGTCGAGGATGCTGTAGTAGGCGGTGTCCCGGGCCCGGCCCCCGGCCATCACCATGTGCTTGCGGAAGATCCCCTCGAAGGTCGCGCCGATGCCCAGGATGGCCGCCCGTGACTGGCTGTTGAGGGCGTCCGTCTTGAGTTCGACCCGCCGGCAGCCCAGCGCATCGAAAGCGTGGCCGAGCATGGCCAGCTTGGCCTCGGTGTTGACCGCGGTCCGCTGGAGGGCCGGGTCGATCCAGGTCCAGCCGATCTCGAGGCGCAGGTCCGCCGGGGCGACGTTGAGGTAGCGCGAGCTGCCCACCACCCGTCCCCCGGCCCGCTCGACGGTCACGAACGGGACCATCGATCGAGCGGCGTGACCGGCCAGCGCCGCGTCGACGATCGTGCCCATCCCGGCGTCGGTCGAGCCGTCGGTGGGCATCCAGGTCCAGATCCGGGGATCGCGACCGGCGGCGGTCAGCCCGGCCAGGTGGTCTGGTCGGAGCGGTTCGAGCAGGACGGTCTCGCCGATCAGGACCGGCGGCTCGAACCAGGTGCGGGTCGTGTCATCCATGGCGCGAGTCTAGACTCTGACGATGCGCCACGACCTGACCGTCGACGACCTCGGCGACCTGCTCGACCTGCCCTTGTTGGCGACCCTGGCGACGCGTCGGGCCGACGGCTCGGTCCTCCTCTCGCCGGTCTGGCACGAATGGTCCGATGGCGGGTTCCTGATCGCGGTCGAGACCGGCGATGGGAAGTTGAAGCACGTCCAGCGCGACCCGAACGTGACCATCCTCGTCGCCGAACCGGACCTGCCCTATCGCGGCCTCGAGATCAGCGCTTCGGCCGAGATCGTCGAGACGGAGTACGGCCCGGTCATCCGGCGGATCGGCCGGCGCTATGTCGGGGACGTGGTGGATCGGATGTGGGCAGATCCGGGGGACGGGGTCGTCCTCCGGATCGCACCCGGCCGGCTGCGTGCCTGGGACTTCAAGGACGACTACCCGGAGGGAACCTCGGCGCCATGACCGATCCGACCTCGGCCTTCGCGGCCCGCATCGATGTGTTCCTGTCGGAGTTCTTCCGGCTCCACCCGCTCCACGCCACCGCGGCCGGGATGCACGACCACGATGCACGCTGGCCCGACCTGACCGGGACGGGGCGCGCCGAGCGCCTTGCCTTCGCCGCTCGCTGGGAGGCGGAGTTGGGCTCGATCCCCGAGTCGGACCTGACCCGCGATGAGCTGGTCGACCGGGATCTCATCCTGGCCGAGCTCGACGGCTTGCGCTTCAGCGAGACGGAGCTGCGCCAGGAGCGCTGGGATCCGCTCGAGTGGGTCTACCTCTTGGGTGGCGGGATCTTCCCGCTTATCGCTCGCGACTTCGCCCCACTGGCGGACCGGCTGGCCTCGGTCGCCGGTCGGCTCGAGGGGATGACCGGGGTGATCGCCGCGGCCCGGGCCGAGCTGGTCGGACTGCCCGATCGGCCAGTGGCCTTGCTCCACACCGAGACCGCCCTGAGGAACCTGGCCGGAGTGGCCGAGCTGGCGACCGAGGCGCTGACCGAGGCTGAGGGTGCGGCGCCTGCCGATCCGCGGGTGGCGGCCATCCTGCCCCGCCTCGCCGCCGCCGCGGATTCGGCCCGGGCGGTCCTGGCCGCCTTCGAGACGCATCTCCGCGACGTGGTCCTGCCGGCCGCCTCCGGTGAGGGTCGCCTGGGGGCCGACCTATTCAGCGCCAAGATGCGCCACACCCTGCGCGACGACGAGCTCACTCCGGCCCGGATCCTGGAGCGGGCGGACGTGGAGTTCGCGGCGGTGCGAGCCGAGATGGTGCGCTTGGCCCGCGAGCTGTGGCCGACCTGGTGCCCGGATCGCACCATGCCCGCCGAGGACGGGGCGATCGTCCGGGCGGTCAGCGACGCCATCGCCGCCGAGCATCAACCGGCCGGCGAGCTCCTGACCTGGTGTCGCCAGGAGCTGGCCAGGATCGAGGCCTTCTGCCGCGAGCGCGACGTGGTCGGTCTGGCCGACGATCCGCTCGAGATCCGCTGGACCCCGGTATTCATGCGCTCGTTCGGGGGCGCGATGCTCGATACGCCAGGGCCGCTGGACAAGGGCCAGAAGGCGTTCTTCGCGATCACCCCGATCCCCGACGACTGGAGCGCCGAACGGGCCGAGAGCTATCTGCGCGAGGACAACGACCGGATGCTCCGGGTCCTGACCATCCACGAAGCGGTGCCCGGCCACTACCTCCAGGGCAGCTACGCCAATCGCAACCCGTCCATCGTCCGGGGCGTGTTCTGGAGCGGGGTCTACGCCGAGGGCTGGGCGGTCTACGTGACCCAGGTGATGATGGACCTGGGCTACGGCGCCGACGATCCGGCCCTGATGCTCATCCACTGGAAGTTCTACCTGCGTGCGGTCACCAACGCGATGATCGATGTCCGGATCCACGCCGGGGAGGCCTTCGGCGGCGCGATGACCGAGGATGAGGCCGTCCGACTGATGGTCGACGGCGGCTTCCAGGAGGAAGCCGAAGCCCGGGCCAAGTTCGACCGGGCTCGGCTGTCGTCGACCCAGCTGTCGACCTACTTCGTCGGCTCGATGGCGATGTGGCAACTCGAACTCGAGGTCCGGCGCCGCCTGGCCGAGGCGAGTGGCGACCCACGGGGACGCTCGGCGGTCACCGAGCGGACCCTGGCCGGCTGCCTGGGTGACTCAGCCGGCTTCGTCTATCGACGGCACCTCGAGACGGTCATCGGGCACGGGGCGTTGCCCATCTCACTGCTCCGGCGGCTCGTCCTCGACGAAGCCTGAGCCGGCGCGCAGCGACCCCGGCTCCGGTGCGGACCGGGGCGGGGTCGCCGCTCGGGAGGGCGCTGGTCAGAGGCTGGGCTGGGCAGCCTCGTCCGGTCGGCCGAGACGGATCAGGAAGCGCAGGAAGATCGCCCCCGAGGTCAACGCCACCAGGGCCAGGCTCAGGTTGAGGATCGGCCAGGCGAGTACGTTGACGGTCTGCTCGTCGGGGTTCGCCGCGATCAACGCGCCAGGGAGTCCGCCGAGCCCGTAGACCGTCAGGCGATCGACCTGATCGGCAGCCTCGAGCCCGTAGATCTGGGGAACGATGTAGAGGGCCGAGGCGATGACAAGGAGGCCGCTCACCAGGCGGAATGCTCCAGGATCGTCGTCGGCGTCCCGAAGGAGCTTGACGCACATCGCCCACAGCAGGACCACCACGGCGAGCGGGGCGGTCAGGGGCAGGCCAAGCCCGATGTAGAGGTTCGGCATCAGGAACACGAGGCTCAACCCGAGGACGATCACCAGCAGCGCGTCGCGCAAGAGCACGTACGACAGCCACCAGACGTCACCGCCGAAGCGGAGCGTCAGGGATTGGAGGAACCGGACGATGTACGGTCGGGCGAAGTGGAGGATCAAGGCGAACGACCACAGGATCGGCAGGACGGCTGCCACCGACAGGACAAGCCAGCCCTGACCGCCGGTGGTGATCGCAGTGGCGAGATCGTCGGCACTCATCGGGTCTTCTCCTTGCTCGGGCGGCTGCTGGCCTGCCTGAAGTTGTAGGCGACGGCGACCAGGGCCATGATCCCGACCAGGGCCCCGGAGAAGTAGCACAGTCCGAGCGCGACATCCACGTTCTGGCTGGACACCAGCACCGAGGCGAGCTGGTTCGACTGATCCGTTCCGATGGTCGTGACCTGCACGCCGAGCAGGTAGGGAAGGATGTAGAGGGTGGCGCCGAGCCCCAGGAGCGCGACCTGGGCCCGGAACCAGTTCACCTCATGGTCGCCCTTGATGAGCTTGATCAGCATCACCGCGAAGGCGCAAGCGGCGGCCAGCCCGCCGGTGATCGGCAGATCCTTGCCGCTCACGACGTCGGGGTAAAAGAAGATGAAGCTGCCGAGGAAGAGGTTGACGAGGAGCAGGTCGCGCAGGGCGATGTAGATGATCCACCACAGGTCGGCGCCCAGGCGCAGGGTGAACTTGTTGAGGTTCGCGACCATGTATGGGCGGGCGATGTACAGCGACACGACGAGGACCCAGAGCACGACGAGGACCGCCGCGATCGTCCCCTCGATGAAGCTCTCGCCTGCGTCGAACAAGCCTGACACCTGGTCGGGGGTCATCGGTCTCCTCCTGCTGGTGGGGTTGCGTCGAGGTGGACATGGGGCACGGCCGAGGCGATCGGCGGTGGGGCCGCCCGCCCTGGTCCGTCAGCCGGCCCGCGACCGTCGAGCACGCTCACGGTCGTGCAGCTGTAGACGGCATCGCACCGGAAGCAACGCCCGGCCTCGCGCTGGGCTGCAGCCACGTCGAACCCGGTCTGAGCTGCCGCGAACGTGGCCACGTCGACCATCGGCAGGGGCGCGCGCTCCCGGGGCCGTGGCTCCAGTCTGAGTTCGAGCTTTGACTCGGGCGCCGTGGGGTAGCGCACGGCCGCCAGGATGTCGGCTTCGCCATCGACTGAACCGGCGAGGTACTGGTGGATCGCCCCGGCGGCGCGACGACCGGCGGCGACGGCGTCGATGATGGTCTTTGGGCCGGTCACCACGTCGCCGCCCGCGAAGACGCCCTTCCGACCCGTCGCCAGGGTCCCCGGATCGGCCGCGATGCCGGCCCAGGCGCTGGTCTCGATGCCGGCCCCTTCGGGCAGGATCGACGGATCGGGCTCCTCGCCGATCGCGACCAGGATGACGTCGGCGGGTACGACCGCTTCGCTGCCCGGGACCGACGACCAGACGGCCCGCCCGCCTTCGACCGCTCCGCTGGGTGCCTGTTCGGTCACGCGCAGACCGGTGACCCGGCCGTCGATCCCGATGACCTCGCCGATGGCCACCCCGATCCGAAACTCGACGCCCTCGCGACGGGCGGCTTCGACTTCCTCGGCCTGGGCGGGCATCTCCTTGAAGCCTCGCCGGTAGAGGACGGTGACGGTGGCGGCACCGCTCCGGAGGGCCGATCGAGCGGCGTCCATCGCAGTGCTACCGCCGCCCACGACGACGACCCGACCCGGCAGCCGGGGAGTCTCGCCGAGGTTGACCTGCTTGAGGAAGACGGTGCCCGGGATGACCCCTCGGAGATCGTCGCCGGGGACGCCGAGGCGACGACTCTTCGGGGCGCCGGTGGCCAGGAAGACCGCGTCGAAGCCCTGGGTCTCCAGGTCGTTCAAGGTGTAGTCACGACCCATCACGGCGTCGAGCCGAAGTTCCACCCCGAGCCCGACGATGCGCTCGATCTCCTCGCGGAGGACCTGGCGCGGGAGGCGATACTCCGGGATCCCGATCGCCATCATCCCGCCCGGGACCGGCATCGCCTCGAGCACCGTGACGCCATAGCCGAGCCGGGCGAGGTAGTAGGCGGCCGACATGCCGGCAGGCCCCCCACCGACGATGGCCACCCGCTCCGGCCGGCGGACCGTCGGAGGGTCGATCTTGGGCAGGGTGCCCTGTTCTGCCGCGAATCGCTTGAGCGTCCGGATGGCGATCGGCTCGTCGAGCGTGCCTCGACGGCAGGCGGTCTCGCAGGGGGCCGTGCAGATCCAGCCGCAGACCGACGGGAACGGGTTGACCTCGGCGGCGACGGCATAGGCGTCGTCGTACCGACCGGCAGCGATGAGACCGATATAGCGACCGGCGTCGGTACCGGCGGGACAGGCCGCCTGGCACGGGGCGCCGAGCGGCGGCACATCTGCCCCGACCATCGAGGTCCATACCTGCCATGGCTCAGGCCGGCTGTGAGTCTTCCAGCTGCCGAACTGGTCGAACGGCGAGACCTTGGTCGGTTTGAGCGCTTCGCGGGTGACCGCCGACAGCGGGATCCAGCCGGCCGAGGGCTGGGGCCGTTCGATCCGGCCCTGGCGCGCTGCCAGTGGGGTCGGGCCGTCGACTTCGTCGAGGGTCATCACCACCACCGGGCACTCGCGGATGCAGATCGAGCAACCGATGCACTCTCCGACCTGGATCGGATACTCCATCATCCCGAGGAGCGGTCGCCCGTTCGGACCCGCCTCGACCCCGGACCGCTCCGGCCGGGTCATGTCGAGCGCCTCGACCGGGCAGACGTCCATGCACACGCCGCAGTTGATGCAGTTCTCGAGGTCGACCTGGATCCGGTAGCCCATGGTTGGCTCCGTTGCGAGTTGTCTCGGATAGCGTCCGGCCAGGGGCGTCGTCCGACCAGACACAGCCGAGCAGGGAGGGCGATGTCCGATCGGGTGGGGGAGTGGTGCCGGATGGCCCGGGCCGAACAGCCGGACGGACGCCGATCAGGTCGGGCCGACAGGATCGCTCGGTGGGATCAGGCCCTCGCGGACCGCTCGTGCGGCGACCTCGGTCCGGGACTCCGCATGGAGCTTCTCGAGGATGTTCCGGAGGTGGTACTTGGCGGTGTTCTCGCTGATCCCCAGCCGGACGGCGATCTCCTTGTTGCGGAGGCCGGCTGTTACCAGACGGAGGACCTCGATCTCGCGATCGGTCAGGGCATCCGGCCCGGCCGAACGGTCGGGCGGTCGATCGCGACGGAGGAACTCCTCGATGATCCGGGCTGCGGTGGCCGGTGCGATGGCGGCCTCGCCCCGGCCCACGGCGTCGATCATCGCCCGGAATTGGACCCCTTCGAGGTTCTTGAGCAGGTAGCCGTTGGCGCCGGCTTTGATCGCCGCGAACAGGTCGTCCTCATCCTCGCTGACGGTCAGGATGACGATGGCCGTCTCGGGTCGATCGGCCTTGATCCGGGCGGTGGCGTCGAGGCCCGATCCACCGGGCATCCGGATGTCCATCAGGACCAGGTCCGGAGCGAGGCGCTTCGATTGCTCGACCGCGTCGGGCCCGCTCGACGCGAGACCGACGATGTCGTGGCCCCAGACGTCGAGGAGCGAGGCCACCCCGTCGCGAAACAGGGCGTGATCGTCGGCCAGCAGGATCCTCATCGCGACGCGAGTCCTGGGAGCGCAAGGGTCTCGTCCGTTGGCACCGTCAACCGGACGAGGGTGCCGTGGTCGCCGACGCGTTGCCATTCGACACTGCCGCCGGCCGCGGCGGCCCGTTCGCGCATACCGACCAGGCCCAGGTGTGGCCAATCGCTCCCGACCTCGTGCGCGACGGCCGGATCGAACCCGCGGCCATCGTCCTCGATCTCCACGTCGACGTGGGCGTCGGTCCGGATGATCCGGACGATCACTCGGTGAGCCTTGCTGTGCTTGCGGACGTTCGTCAGGGCCTCCCTGACACTCCTGAACAGGTCGTCCTCGACCTCGGGCTGAAGGGCGATCGCGGCGATCGGATCGGACTCGACTTGGACGGCCAGCTTGGACGCCTCGGCGAATCGTCGGGCGTAGTCGCGGATCGCGGCGACCAGCCCACCGGATGGTTCGACCGGGCTGCTGAGACCGAGGATCGCTTCGCGGACATCGACGTAGATGGAGCGGGCGGCGAGCGCAAGCTCGTCGATCTGGGCACGGGCCTCGGTGACCCGACCCGCGTCGAGCAGCTCGGTCGCCGCCTGCGACTTCGTGTTCACGTAACCGAGCACCTGGGCCAGACCGTCGTGCAGCTCGCGGGCGATCCGCTCGCGTTCCCCGCGGACCGCCATGGCGCGCAGCTCGCGCTGGAGCCGGTCGTTCTCGATCGCTACGGCGACCTGGTCTCCCAGGGCCTGCAGCGTCTCGAGGTCCACCTCGCCCAGCGGTCGCGCGGTCGAATCGCCAACGACCAGCGTCCCGATCGTCTGGTCACCGCGACGGACGGGCACGCCGACGGTCGCCCGAACCCGGTCTGATCGAACGAACGCTCCGGCATCTGCCAGGGCACCCTTCGCGTCCACCCCGGGTCGGGCGACTACGTCGACGACGCCCGGAGCGAACAGGTCGTCGGAACCACTTCGGGCAACGAGCTGGGTCAGCCCGTTGGCATCGATGGTCAGGATGAAGGCCAGGTCCGCCCGGAGCAGATCTCGGGCGGTCTCGACCACCAGGCGCAGGATCCGGTCGAGGTCGGCCAGGGTGGAGATCGCGACACTCGACTCCTGCAGGGCGCGCAGGGAGGCGTCGCGGGCCTCGAGCTCCTGATTTCGAGCCAGGAGGTCGGCACTCAGACGGTCGATCCGACGAAAGGCGATCGACGAGAAGGCCGCCGCCAAGATCCCGACGACGACCATCACCAGCAGGGTGTCGAGCGGGAACGGCAGGAACGGATCGAGCAATGTGTCGCTGAGCAGTTCGATGCTGCCGACCAGGGCCACCGGCAGGACGATGGTCAGCCAGCGCAGTCGGATCATCCCGGGACGATGCCTCCCTTATCATCGGCGATCGCCGCCACCAGCTTCTCGACCTGGTATCCCGCCGCTCCCGCCAGGCCGATCAGACGGTCAACGGTGATCGCCGACGGGACAGCCTCGATCGGCTCGGACCGCGTCGGCGTGATCGTCGGCGCCATCGGGGCGGCCAGCGGCGCGACCGTCTCGACCAGCCGCTCGAACGCGTCGCGATCGAACCAGGTCGCTCCGTCGGCTTCGTGGACACCCAAGGCACGAGCCAGGTCCGGGTCGGTGAACCAGAGGACGACCGTCGGACCGTCGAGTGCGCGCAGGTCGGGCTCGGCCAGGACGAGCCCCCGTACGATGGCGGTCCCGCGCTCCGCCGCCGCCGGCTCCAGCCCGGTCTCGACCAGGGCGTCGCGGACAGGCACGTCGAGTCGGTCCGCAGCGAAGACGTCGCGGTCGCTGTCAAGGGCTTCGACCGCGGCGGCAAGGACGGCGCCGGGCCGACCTGGCTTCAGTTTCAGCGCCGCGAACGCAGCCGCGAGCCTCGCCCGAGCGCTCGCGTGGACCGGGCGCAGGACGATCCAGTGGAGCGCCTCGTCGATCGACGGCAGCCAGCCTTCGCCCAGCTCGACGGCCAGGGTCGAGATCGGTCGGTCGGGTTCGTCGCCCATCTCTTCGAGGTCGACCAGGACCCGGCAGGCGTAGGCCGACAGCCCGACGTGGAGACCGCCGCGGACCAGCCCCGCCGACCAGCGCAGCGTCTCGAGCCCGCTCATCGCATCGCGCAGGCGCAGCCAACGATCCTCGCGCCCCGAGGCGCCCAGACCGGCCGCAAGGGACTCGCGCTGGAGCCGACGCTCGCCGTCCGCCCCGCGACCGTTGAACGCGGTCGACTCGCGGATCCAGCCGTCGGCATCGGCGTAGGCGTTGTGATAGACCACCAGCGATCGACCCCCGCCGGGGCCGACGTTCGAATAGGCGAAGACGTCCTCGTTGACCGAACCGTCGCTGGACACCAGGTCGTACAGCCGGAAGGCGTCGGACCCGGCGAAGTCGGCCCGGCGATGGAGGAGCGGGAAGATCGTCCGGCCGTGATGGTCGAGCAGGCCCTGGTCGACGGTCTCGTCGCGCTTGGCCCGACGGTATTCCATGCCGTACTTCTCAGTGAAGCCCTCGACCTGGCCGTGGCCGAACATGGGCAGCCCGGGCAGGGTCGCCATCATCGCCGCGACCCCGAAGTACTTGCCGCCCGACCCGAACTGGTCGACCGCGGTCCGCTCGTCCGGGTTGCTCATGAAATTGACGAACCGGCCGAGGATGGCCGGGTCGAATTCGAGGGTGTTCTTGATGACCTGGCGGTACTCCGCGTTGAGCTCGTCGCGGAGCATGTTCATGAAGGCGCTGTTGTAGACCCGGTGCATCCCGAGGGTCCGCACGAAGTAGCCCTCGAGCATCCAGAAGGCCTCGGCCAGGAGGAGCGTCCCGGGGACCTCGACGGCGACCCGGTCGACGACCTCGCGCCAGAACTCGCGGGGCATCGCCCGGTCGAACTCCTGGCGGGTCAGCCCATGACCGGCCCGGCTGGGAATCGCCCCGCCGTGGCCCGGCTCCGGGAACCACAACCGTTGGACGTGCTTGCGGGCGAGGACCATCGCGGCGTCGAAGCGGATGACCGGAAACTGCCGGGCGACCTCGAGGATGGTCTGGATGACGGCCTCGCGGACGGCCGCCTTGGAGTAGTCCAGCTGGGCCGTGTCGTTCCAGGGGAAGCTCGTCCCGTCGTTACCGTGGTACACGAAGCGCTCGTCGCCGGTCTGCCGGTCGAAGCGCTTGAACACCACCGCCGCGTCGGTCGAGTCGTAGTAGTGGTCCTCGAGGACGATCCCGACCCGCTCGTCGGACGACAGGTCCGGCCCGTTGAAGGTATAGCCGGGAACGGACTGTAGGGCAAGGACAGGAAGCGATCGGGTTGGTCGATGACCCAGCGCGAATCGATGCCCATGTGGTTGGGGACCATGTCACTGGCCAGGCGGATGCCCCGGGCGCCGGCCCGGTCACGCAGGTCGGCCAGGGCCCCGGGTCCGCCAAGGTCGGCGGCGATCCGGTAGTCGTCGAGGGAGTAGGCGGACGCGACTGCCTCCGGGTCCCCGCGCAGACGCTTGATCCGCTCGGACGCCGTCGAGCGCTCCCACAGCCCGATCAGCCACAGGCCGGTGATGCCCCGGATGGCGAGCGTGTCCAGCTCTTCGTCGGGGACGCCGTCGAGGGTCCGGATATCGCGTTCGTAGCGGCGCGAGAGCTGATCCAGCCAGACATACGTGCTCTTGGCGATAAGGACCAGGCGCGGCATCCAGTCGCGGTCCTGGCTGAACCGCTCTTCCTCGCCGAGCTCGTACTGGTAGACCTCCGATGGGCCGCCGGCCCCGTGATCATGGGCCGAGAACCAGGCCCGGTCGGCTGCCTGGCGCTCCTCGGACAGGACGTCCAGCGCGACCAGGAGCTTGTCCAGCAGGTCGTCGATGGCGCCGTCGAACTTGCCCGCCCAGTTGGTCCGGATCCAGCGCAGCTGATCGGCCAGCGAACCCGGCGCCGCGGCGGCCGGCTGACGGAGAAGCTCGACCAGCGAACGACCTTCCGGCCCGAAGCCGGGCCGACCGCCGAAGAAGCCTTCGAGCGCGTCGGCCACGGCTCCCAGCGCCTGGCCCTCGCGGACGGCGCGCAGGTCGACCAGCTCGCGGAACGGGTCGACCGCGGCGTTCTCGTCGAGACTGGCCAGCAGCAGGAGCTGGGCCACGGCCGTCGGTGGGTCGGCGGTCTCGGGCACGGTCAGGCGAGCCGGGAACTCGGTGCTGAAGGCACTGACCGCAGCGCTCAGCGGTGCGTTGCCCAACCGGTCGCGCAGCCAGGCATCGGCCGCGACCAGGGCCGTCGGGTCGGCTTCGGCCCGGTAGCGATCGACCAGGCGGCCGAGGATGGTCACCAGCAGACCGGCCGCGTGGAGTTGGCCGGCGGTCAGCGGGTCGTCGCTGACGCGCGCGGCGTCATCGCCGGCGGTCGTCGGCTCGCTCGCCCGCCCCGGGTCGCGCGAGGGCGACCGTCCTGCGTTGACCCGGGCGGCGATCGTCCGAGCCGTCGCCAGGTCCGCGGCGAGGGTCAGATCGGCCAGCCGGTAGCGGGTCCGGGCCGGTCGAGCCAGCCGGAAGTCCTCAGCGGTGGACCGGCCGCCGGCCACGCTCAGCCCGGAGTGCCGGATCCGGCGCCGACCGGGGCTCGATCGGCGGCGGCGTGATCGATCGCTCGACGAAGCAGTTCGAAGCCGGACGGATCGAATTCGTAGAGCCACTCACGGACGCGCTCCGGCCGGCTGAACCGATCGGCCAGACCGAGGGCGAGCGCTTCGCGCGAGAGCAGGATGATGTCGGCGGCCGCATCGACCTTGGCGATCGAGACGTCATCGTCGATGGTCGCGGAGACGAGGGTCACTCCGCTCGTGCCGGAGATGCGCAGGGTCTCGGCGATGTTGTCGGTCCCGGTCGCCGAGGCGCAGACCAGGCCGACCTTCGCTCCCGGCGGCAACTCCGCCACCTCGTGGACCAGATCCATGTAGCCGGGACCGACGATCATCGCCACGACCGGGACGCGACCGGCGGCGTAGGCCTGGGCCTCGTCGGCGTGGAAGGTCGTGGTCGCGATGAGGTCGTAGTGGAAACGGTCGAGACGTTCCGTGATGTCCTCGAGGAGGGTGCCCTCGGCCTCGATCGTGCCCGGGAAAGCCTCGGCGATCCGATCCGCGTCGTAGCAGCTGTCGGCCTTGGTGCACTCGGCGAAGAGGACCCGGACGAGCGGGCCCGGGCGCTTGCGCTCGGCGGCAGCCGCGAACGTGGCCGAAGCCACCTCATCGGCGGTGAACCCGGCCACGGCTCCGCGCCGGAGCATCTCGGCCACGATCCCGGCCAGCGCCTCGGCCCCGCGCCGCTGCGGCGGCCGATCCGCGACGTGGGTCCCGGCCCCGTGCCGACTGGTCACGTAGCCGGCGTCGGCCAGGCGCTTGTAGACCGCTCGGATGGTGTTCGGATTGACCCGCAAGGCGGCACCGAGCTCGCGGACCGGGGCGAGCCGAGCGCCTGACAAAAGCCGCCCGGAATCGATCTGGTAGGCGATCTGCCAGTAGATCTGGGTCGAGATCGGGACGTCCGAAATCACGCTCGACGTCGAGGTCATCGGTGACCCGGGGATTCGGCCCTGGGGGTGTGCTCGATCGGTCCTGGGATGTGACGTCTGGATTACTTGACATAGTCTGATAGTCCAACTAGTATCTTGGCCTAGTCCACTATAACAAGCAGCGGAGTTTCGTCATGGCGATCCTGATCCTCGCCATCCCGGTGGCCATCGTCGCACTTCTTGGCATCGCCGCGCTCCGCTGGGGTGTCGACTCGCGCCATGGGTCCAGCGACGCCCGTGCGCCCCTCGAGCCAGTCGGCATCTGGGTCCGCTAGACCGCCCGCCGGCCGGCCCTCAGCGGCCCACCGGCCAACGACTCCCCGATCGACTTCACCCAAGGGCAGACGTGTCGCGCGCAGGCGGCACCTCTGCCCTTTCTTCGTGTCTGCTTCCTTCGTGCCCGCGGATCAGCGCGACCATGGCCGCGGATCCGCGCCGCCAGATATCACTCCCACTGCTACGAGACGGGTAGATCGGGTGTCAGGCTCGAGCCTCGGGCCTAAAGACCGATTCTGCGGTGCGTTCTATCGATGGAGGTGATATCTGAGGCCACTGCAGGGCAGATCTAGCGCTCAGGCGGGTCCAGGCCATTCCGTAACGATGGTGGTGATATCGGATCCAGGACCACCGCTCTTCGGGACGCCGGCGTTCGTCAGATGCGGGACAGTTCCTCGGTCATGCGATCGACGCTGGTCATCACGGCGTTCCTGATGGCCACCGAGCGACTGGCGCCTGCCGCCAGCTCGAGCGGCCAGACGAACAGCAGCGCGCTGCCCTGGTAGATCCGCTCGAAGCCGTGCTCCGAGTTCGAGATCGTCTCGATGGGCGACCACCATGCCTCCGCCGCGGGTTCGACCGTGGACGTCAGCTCGAGCCCGATGTAGGTATTCGCGCTGACGACCCGTTCGACCACGGGGCGCCGGCCGGTCGAGTCGTGGGTGAAGGACTCCTCGCCGATCCGATAGAACGCCGCCGGGTTGCCGCCGCCGCCGAGCATCGTGAGGGCCCACTCGATCCCAAGATCGAACCGCAGCGGGCCCTCCGAGCGGTTGGTGACAGTGACCTCGAGCCCGACGGTCGGGTGGCTGCGATCCGGCCCGAAGGTGAACCGCTTGTCCACCTGGACGACCGTGCCACCGCTCCCGATGGCGACCTCTCGACGGAGATCGACAGCACCCGGACCCAGGGCGACGACCGCATAGCGGCCATCCACGGCATCACCGAGCTCGTTCGCCGTGCCGGTCGCGAATGTCTCGGCGGTCGTGCCCGAGGCCAGCAGGTGGACGAGACCGGAGCGGCGCTCGTAGGCGTCGTAGCGGAGTCGAGCAGCCAGCCCGGGCTCGCGGCTGCGGACGATGTCGTGGATCGTCGCGACGACTTCGTCGGGGGCCTCACCGGCGCCAGCGGCGTCAGCATCCGGCACCGCTTCGGAGGCGATCAATCGGGCGTGGTAGGCCTCCGGTCGGCGGCGCATCACGGCAGTCAACGCGTGCCGGACCGCCCGGATGTCCCAGGTCCCGAGGCCGCCGCCCTCGGCCGGGTCGAGCACCGCCAGCTGGCCGGGCAGGGTCACCAGGATCTCGTCGACCCCGTCAAGGTCCGTATCGGCCAGGACGATGCCATCCGGGGTCGCGCCGCTCGCCCGCAGCGCCCCGTCGGCCAGGTCCTCCGCGGCGATCAGGTGCTCGTGGGTGGCCAGGCGCATGTGCGAGATGTAGATCCCGCCAAAGACGCCATGCCAGTAGCAGTCGTTGGACTGGCCCATGTACAGGTGGTCGAGGGCGAGGCGGCGCTCCGGACCGTCGGCCATCGCGGCCGTCTTGGCCGACACCCGGAGCATCTGCTTGTGGAGGTCGTTGATCTCGCGGTACTTGACCTGGAAGTTGCGCCAGAACCCGCCTCGTAGCCAGCGTGCCCACGGTTCCTGGCGGGCCTCGGCCGCCTTGGCCGTCGTCTCGAAGGCAAGGGCCTGGTCGGCCGGCAGGACCCACTCGCCCATCTCGAAGTAGGACGACGTGGGCAGGTAGATCCGACCGCTCGGTCGGTGGTCGGCCAGCCAGGTGGTCGGGGTCACCGTGGCGATCGTGCCGGCCCAGGCCTCGACCGCGCTGAAGAACCGGTCGACCCAGCCATCAGGTCCCCAGCAATGGTCCGAAGTGTCCGGCCAGGCACCGAACTTCTCGCCATCGTCGCCCATGAACCCGAGCCGGTCGCCGGCCGGCGTGGCATTGGCGACGAGGTGGCCGACCATGGCGTCGACCGAGCTGAACGGGATCCCGTAGCGGAGCAGCTTGTCCGACCCGAACACGGTCAGGAGCCGGCCCTGGTCCTCGGTGGTATATGGCCCCCACAGGTCGTCGTCATCGAGTGAGGCCGCTCGGAAGTGGGTGTCGTCGAGGATCGTCCAGCGATAACCGGCCTCGACGATCGACGTCGGCAAGTCCGGTTCCCAGACTCGCTCAGCCAGCCACGCCCCGACCGGCCGGCGTCCGCCGATCCGCTCGATCTCGTCGGCCATCCGCTCGAGCTGGCCGATCCGATCGCGCTCCGGGAGCGAAGCCAGGACCGGTTCGTAGTAGCCGCCGCCGAGCAGTTCGACCTGGTCGCGGGCGACCAGGGCGGCCAGGCGCTCCAGGAAGTCGGGTCGCTCGGCCCGGATCCAATCGAGCAGCGGACCCGAGTAGTGAAGCCCGATCCGGATGTTCGGGTGGCGCTCGAGGGCGGCGACCATCGGCAGGTAGGCCCTGGCGTAGGCATCCGCGATCACCCAGCCGAAGTTGCCCACCGGTTGATGGTTGTGCAGGACGAGGGCCAGCGAGATCCGGTCCGCTGGGTCGGTCATCCCAGGTCAGCCGGCCGAATCGACCAGTGCTTCGCGCCGGCGAGGCGTCTTGGCGACGGGAGCCGACGGCAGGCCGGCCGCCGGCAGGTACAGCTGCTCCGTGTACTCGTGGAGCATCCGTGTCGTCGAGAAGCGCCAGATGGTGCTGCCGATCGACTTCCGCATCAGCTCGGTCCAGGCGCGCGGGACGCCGCTCGAATCGCGGGTGTAGTAGCGCGGCAGGATCTCCTGCTCGACGATCCGGTAGAGGTCCTGGGCGTCGGCCCAGTCCTGGGCGCCCTCGTCGGGGTTCTGGTCGCGGCCACCGATGGCCCAGCCGTTGTCCCCGGTCCAGCCCTCGTCCCACCAGCCGTCCAGGACCGAGGCGTTGACCACGCCGTTCTGGGCCGCCTTCATGCCCGACGTGCCGCTGGCCTCGAGCGGTCGACGTGGGTTGTTCAGCCAGACGTCGACGCCGTGGACCAGGAAGCGGGCGATCCGCATGTCGTAGTCCTCGACGATGAAGACCCGGCCGCGCAGCTCGGGCGAGCGCGAGCGGGTGAAGATCTCCTGGATGACCCGCTGGCCGGGCCGATCGGCCGGATGGGCCTTGCCGGCGAACACGATCTGGATCGGTCGCTCCTTGTCCCACAGCAGCTTCGACAGTCGATCGAGGTCGCTGAACAGCAGGGCCGCCCGCTTGTAGGTCGCGAAACGGCGGGCGAAGCCGATCGTCAGGATGTCCGGGTCGAGCGCCGTCTCGAGTTCCTCGAGGACCCCCGGCGACTCGCCGTGGCGGGCGAACTGGTTGCGCAGGCGACCCCGGGCGAAGATCGCCAACTCCAGCTTCTGGCGCTGATGGGCGCGCCACAGGTCGGCATCCGGGACCCGCGACATCCGTTCCCAGAAGCGCCGCCGCTCGGTCTGCGGGTCGAGATCGTCCAGGTCCGCCTCGAGATAGCGGCGATAGAGCTCGGCCATCGCCCGGCCCACCCAGGTCGGCGAGTGGACGCCGTTGGTGATGCCCAGGATGCGCCCGTCGAGGACCCCCTCCCAGGTCGCGTTGGCGGTCTCGGCGTGGAGCTGGCTGACCGCGTTGGCGCCGTTCGTCTGGCGCAGCGAGAAGGCGGTCATGTCGAAGGCGCTGGTGTCGCCATCGACGCCTCGCCCGAGCTCCAGGATCCGGTCAAGCGGGACGCCGCCGGTGTCCGGCCGGCCATCACCCTCCAGGAGCGGACCGGCCAGTCGCCGGACCAGGCTCACGTCGAACCGTTCGTTGCCGGCCGAGACGGGGGTGTGGATCGTGAACACGCTCGAGCGCTTGACGCTGTCGAGAGCGCCGTCGAGGCTGGCGCCGCCGGCCACCAGCTCGCGGGCTCGTTCTGCCAGCAGGAAGGCCGAGTGGCCCTCGTTGAGGTGCCAGACCGCCGGGCTGAGCCCGAGGGCCCGGATCGCCCGGACCCCGCCGACACCCAGGATGAGCTCCTGGTGGAGGCGCATCTCGCGTCCTCGGACGTACAGGATGTTGGTGATCGGTCGGTCTGCGTCGGCGTTCTCGGGCAGGTCCGTGTCGAGGAGCAGGACCGGCACGCGACCGACCTGGGCGACCCAGACGGCCACGTGGACGTCGCGACCGGGCAGCGGGACCGTGACCTGGAGCGCATCGCCGTTCGGATCGGAGGCTCGCAGGAGGGGCAGTCGGTTGAGGTCGTAGTCCGGGTAGGCGTGCTCCTGGTGACCGTCGGCGTCGATCGTCTGGCGGAAGTAGCCCTTGCGATAGAGCAGACCCACCCCGACGAAGGGCAGGGCCATGTCGCTGGCCGACTTCATGTGGTCGCCGGCCAGCACGCCCAGGCCGCCCGAATAGATCCCGAGCGACTCGTGGAAGCCGTACTCCGCACAGAAGTAGGCGATCGGGCCCTGAAGGGCAGCGCCGTGGGCGCGCTGGAACCAGTGGTCGCTGCCATTGGTCATGTAGGCGTCGAACTGGCGCAGGATGCCCTGGTACTCGGCGAGCAGATCGGGGTCCTCGAGGACCTCGGCCCAACGGACCGGACCCTCGAGCAAGGGGACGGGGTTCCGATAGCGCGCCCAGGCGGCACCGTCGAGGCGGCTGAACAGAGCCCGCGCTCCCGGATGCCACGTCCACCACAGGTTGTAGGCCATCCGACGAAGGCCTTCGAGCTGGGGTGGGACGCGGAATGCGACGCCGGGCAGCGTCGGAACGACGATCTTCGACTCCATCGGCCCGCATCATAGCGGGCCGAGGGTGCCTCCTATCGGTACCATGCAGACGATGCGTGTCGCCTTCATCGCCGCCGAGTGTGAGCCGTGGGCCAAGACGGGCGGCCTGGCTGACGTCGTGGACGCCCTGGCTCGCGCGCTCGGTCGGATCCCGAACGGCCCGCAGACACCGGTCGACGTGTTCCTCCCGCGCTACCGGGCGATGACCCTGCCTGACGGCGAGCACCCACGCCGTCGCCTGCGGGTGCCCGACCCGATGTCCCCGACCGGCACGACCGAGGTCACCGTCGTCGACATCGTCAGCCACGGCTATCGGCTACGCCTGATCGACCACCCGCCGGCGTTCGATCGGGCGGGTTACTACGGCGAGCCCGGGGGCGACGACTACCCGGACAACGGCTGGCGATTCGGGTTGTTCTGTCGGGCCGCGCTCGAGACGCTCCGGGCAGATGAACGGCCGATCGACGTCATCCACCTCCACGACTGGCACGCCGGACCCGCGGTGATCCTGCGCGACCGGTTCTACGCCGAGGACCCGATCGTCGGCCGAGCCGCGAGCCTGATCACGATCCACAACCTGGCGTATCACGGCTGGGTCCCGCGCGACCGGCTGGCCGAGCTGGGGCTCGCCCCCGGCGATGGTGCGATCCGCCTGGACGCCGTCGGGCTGGACCTGCTCCTCGCCGGCATCGAGCGGTCCGAGCTGGCCAACACGGTCAGCCCCGGCTACGCCGCCGAGTCGCTCACGCCTGACTACGGGATGGGACTGGATGAGGCGCTCGTGCTCAAGACCGCCCAGCGCACCAGGTCGGGTGGACCGCGCTTCTTCGGCATCCTTAACGGGCTCGACACGCAGCTGTGGGATCCAGCCACCGACGCCGACCTCGCGGCGGGCTACGACGCGAGGGACCTCGCCGGCAAGGCCGCTTGTCGGGCTGACCTGCTGGCCCGCCATGGGATGGACCCCGACGACCCGGCGCCTGTTCTCGGGATGATCGGCCGGCTCGACCCGCAGAAGGGCTTCGACCTGCTCGCCGCCGCCGCGCCGAGACTGGTCGCGCTCGGTGCCCGGATCGTCGTCCAGGGCAGCGGCGACGCCCGGCTGGCCGACCCGTTCCGGGCCCTGGCGGCGGCCCGCCCCGATGCGGTCGCCCTGGTCGAGCGATTCGACCGGGCCAATGCCCGCCGGATCTATGCCGGGTCGGACCTGTTCCTGATGCCGTCCCGCTTCGAACCGTGCGGCCAGGGCCAGATGATCGCCCTGCGCTACGGCACGCCGCCCGTCGTCCGCCGGACGGGCGGCCTGGGCGACACGGTCAGCGACGAGACGGAGGAGCCGGGGGAGGGCACCGGTTTCGTCTTCGACGAAGCGAACGCCGACGCGCTCATCCAGGCCTGCGAGCGAGCCTTCGCGATCCGGGGGACGGATGGATCCGGCCTCGCCTGGAAGGAGCTCATCCAGCGCGGGATGGCCCTCGACTTCGCCTGGGAGACGGGCTCGGCGCCGCGCTATGCCGCGGCCTATCGGGAGGCGGTCGAGCTCCGTCGGGCGGCGGCGGACAGGGGCTGAGGCAGCACGCGCTCAACGCGCGTCGAGCGCGCGCAGCAGGGCAAGCAAGGTCGTGACCGCTTCGACTGGTGGGCAACGTGGCACAGCCACCGGGTCCGCCTCGCCCGGCTAGAATCGGGTCATCGCCGCTCAAGCCCGCGGCACCCCGGAGGTCGTATGGCCAGGCAGTTCGTCGTCCAGCTCAAGAACCAGCCGGGAGCCCTGGCCATCCTGGCCGAGGCCCTCGCCGCGCGCGGGGTCGATCTGCGGGCGATCGGCGGGGGCAGCATCGGCGATTCGGGCCACGTGATCATGACCACCGCCGACGACGACGCGACCAAGGAGATCCTCGACGAGGGCGGCTACACCTACGTCGAGGGCGAGGCGATCCTGTCCGAGGTCGGCGATCGACCGGGCGGGATGGCCGCCATCGCCCGGGAGCTGGCCGATGCCGGCGTGAACATCCAGGGCCACCTCTTCCTGGGTCGCTGGGGCGACCGTGCCATGTTCACCTTCGTGGTCGACAAGCCGGACATCGCCCGCCCCATCCTCGAGCGCAAGCCGTAGCCCCGACCGACGAGGCCCTCCTCGCGCGTGAAGCCTCCCTCCAGGCGGAGGCCTCGACCGTCCTCGCCGATCTCGACCTGCTGGCCCGTCTCGCGACGATCGGGCGACCGGTCCAGACGGGCAGCGTCGCGCTCGGCCTGATGGTCTGGCGCGACATCGACCTGACCGTCCTGTGCCCGTCGCTCGACGTCGAGCCGGTCTTCGAGATCGGCAGGTCGCTGGCAGCCCACCCGCATCTGCGCAAGCTCGGGTTCCGCAACGACACCGGCCGCTGGAACACCGACCCCGACTACCCCGACGGCCTGTACTGGGCGCTCGAGTATCGGACGCCGACCGGGGCGGCCTGGAACGTCGATGTGTGGTTCCTGCGCGAGGGCACGACCCAGTTCGACCTCCAGCACCTGGAGACGCTCCTGCCGCGACTGACCCCGGAGACGCGTCTGGCGATCCTGCGGATCAAGGACGCCTGGCATGGTCGCCCTGAGTATCGGTCCGAGATCCGGAGCTACCACATCTACGAAGCCGTCCTTGAACACGGCGTGCGGACGCCCGATGGGTTCCAGACCTACCTGACCGAGCGCCGGGGTTAGGCCCGGGGCAGTGCCGACAGAGCACTCGTCGAAGGTGACGTGGCCAGGACGGCCCGGCGCCCCCGGCGCATGCCGACCGACATCACGATCCGATAGCAGAACAGGAAGGTCACTGCCACCGTGGCGCCGACGTAGATCCACCAGGCCCAGGCAGAACCGCTATCGGTCCCCGCTCCGAGTCCGTGAGCGGTCGCGCCGATGAAGGCCAGGAAGGTCAGGTAGTGGAGCAGCCGCCAGGTGCGTTGGCCGATCCTGCGCCGGACGTAGAAGCTGGCGATCACCAGGGCCATCAGGTAGAACGCGACCTGGCCGGCCGCAACGGCGATCGGCGCGTGCGGCGATAGGCCCGGGACGGCGATCTGGGACAGGCTGAACGGGATCGTCTTGTCGAGCGCAAGCAGCGCGCCATGGACGCCGGCCAGCCCCAACCCGATCGAGGCCAGGTCCTGGTGGAGATCGAACGTGATCGGCCGATGGGCGATCGCATCGAGGATCTTGGTGGAGAGCAGGAGCCCATAGATCACCGACCCGGCCACCGCGAAGTAGGCCAGGAACCCGGCGATCCGCTCGACCAACCAGGGGAGGCTGGCCCGGTTCGCCTCCCAGGCGGTCGCCAGCGATCGGGCGGCCGAGGGAGCAGTGGCTCCCAGGATCATCCCCACCGCGACGGCGAACAAGCCCCAGCGCAGGAGCTGGGTGCGTGGATCCAGGCCCTGGAACCTCATACCAGCCAGCGCATGATCGAAGGAGTCAAGAGGAGCTCGTCCCGGTCGGTCAGGAGGATCGCACCGTCCACGCCGGGTCGGGCGAGCGCGTCGAGCGCCACGTCGGAACCGAGGATCACCGCCGTCTTGGCGAGTGCCTCGGCCTCGCGTGCCGTTCCAGCCAGGACCGTCGCCTGGACGATGTCGGTGCGGGCCGGCAGTCCGGTCCTTGGGTCGATCAGGTGGTGCGCGACGCGGTCGCCATGGACCCAACGATGAACGCTCGTCCCGGACGTGGCCAGCCCGAACCGACGGCCACCATGGCGATCCGAGCCGATGAGATCGAGCTCGAGCAGGTCCTCGTCGTCGGTGCGTGGATCGGCGATTCCCAGTCGCCAGCGCTGACCGCGACCCAGCCTGAGCGCGATGTCGCCGTCAGCATCGACCACAGCCGCCGGGAACCGATCGAGTCGATCGAGCGCCCGATCGGCCAGCCAGCCTTTGGCCACCCCATCCAGGTCGAAGCGGAGGCCGGCTGAGCGGCGGACGTGTGTCGTGCGAGGACCCCGATCCATCGACCAGGTGCGGTCGATCGACCCGATGTCGCCGGACGGATCGCCGGAGTGTTCGGCGGCCAGCCGAGCGTTGAGCATCGCGACGTCGACGATCCCGTCGCTCAGCCCCTCGGCCATCCGGGCCCAGTCGAGCGCCGCCGCGAGGGTCGGACGAACGGGCACCCGACCGGCCGGGGAAGCGTTGAGGCGTGCCAAGTCTGAGGACGTCGTGAAGCGGGTCAGGCGGTCGGCCCACGCGCCGACCCGGCGCAGGGTCGATCGCGCTGCCCGGCGCGCTTGAGAGGTCGCCTCCATCCCGCCATCGATCGGACGGACATGGATGCCGACCGTACCGCCCATCAGGCTCGTCTCGGCCGACACGAGCGGTGGCTCGACGCCATCGACCGGCCCAGGCGCCGGGTGACCGTGACTGGCCGGCCCGGCGCCTGGGGGCCACGGGGCGGGAGCGACGAACGCGATACTCATGGCTTGCCTCCCGATTGACGCGTCGTGACGACCACGACGCGCGGCTTCGGTGCGGGCGCCTGCTTCACGACCGTGTGCGGCGGCGCCGTCTGGCCCGGTTTGAGGTGGACGTACTGGACGACGTGGCGCACCGCGGGCGGCGGGTCAGCCGGCAGCGTCACCGTCGTCTGGACCGCGGCGGGCGCCGAGCTTGCAGACGACGGTGCGACGAGGGCTGTCACCAGCGCGCTGGCCGCTGCGACCGCGCCCATCCCGAAGGCGATCCGGAGCGGGCGAGCGTCCGGACGCGGTCGCGCCACCGGAGCCGGTCGTGCCGCCCGGCTGCTGCCGATGTCCGCCATCAGTCGCCTGCCTCCGATCCTTCGGACTCGCCACCGCCGCTGGACTTGATGACCTTGTGGACCGTGACCGTCTTGCGCGGCTTGGGCGGCGCGATGTAGACCTTGTCGACCTGGACGGGGGGCGGTGCGGCGACGTCCGCAGCGCCTGCGCTCACGGTCGATGCCGGATCCGCCGAGGCGGCCGGTGCGGTCGTGACACCGGGCGCGAACCCGGCGGCCGTGAGTGCGACTGCGAGCGCCAGGGCGGCGGCCAGTGAGGCGAAGAAGAGCGCGGCCTTGTGGATCATCGTGGCTGACCTCATCGGTTGGTTGGTGATGAAGGCAGCATCGGGTCGTGCCATGGGACCGCCCTGTGGCTCCGATGAGAAGCTTCAAAGACAGGCCATTCGGTCCTCGACGTGCGGGTGTCTCACCCGCAGGATGAGCACATGATGCAGATCCTGGTGGTCGAGGACGAAGCCAAGATGGCCGCGCTGATCAAGCGCGTGCTGACGGCGGAGCGGCATGTCGTCGACGTGGCGCCCGATGGGCTGACCGCCGTCGCGCTGGCCCAGCGCGGCGCATACGACGTGATCGTCCTGGATCGGATGCTCCCGGACATCGACGGGGTGACCCTCCTGCGGCTCCTCCGGACGAAGGGGCTGGTCACGCCCGTCCTGATGCTGACAGCGCTCGGAGCGGTCGACGACCGGGTCGCCGGGCTCGACGCCGGGGCGGACGACTATCTGGCCAAACCGTTCGCCTTCGCCGAGCTCATCGCCCGGATCCGCGCCCTCGGTCGGCGCTCCGCCGTGGCCCCCGTCCGGCCGCTCCAGGCCGGCGACCTGTCGATCGACGATCTCCGCCACGTAGCCCAGGTCGGGGACCGGACAGTGGACCTGTCGGCCCGCGAGTTCGCCCTGCTCGGCTACCTCATCCGCCATGTCGGCCAGGTGTTGACCCGGCAGCAGATCCTCGATGCGGTCTGGGGGGCGGAGCCCGACGTCTACTCGAACGTGGTGGACCTGTACGTCCATTACCTGCGCCGCAAGCTCGGAGAGCTCGGGCGGGCCGACCGGCTGCGCACCGTTCGCGGCGTCGGCTACACGCTCCGGGCTGAGGCCTGATCGGTCCGCATGACCGATCCGACCGCCCGGCTCCTCCGGACGACCCGTCGCCGGCTGATCGTGGTCACCCTCGGGCTGATCGCCTTGCTCGTGGTCGGGATCGGGGCTGCGACCGCCTTCGTCGGCCTGCGTGTGCTCGATGCAGAGGTCGACCGGGCGCTGGCCGCCAGCGTCGACTCGGCGATCGTGGGGCTTCACGGCGAGCTGCCCCAGGCGCAGGGGGAGACCGATGGGGACGACACCGCCCCAGCCTCAGCCGATACCTTCCTGCTCTACCTGGATCCATCCGGCAAGTCGCTGGCGAACCCTTCGCGCGTGGCCCTCCGGGGGCTGCCCAACGCATCCGCACTGGCCGCCGCTTCGTCCTCTGGGCGCGACCTGCGGACGGTCGATGCGGCCGGGGTCGAGGTCCGCCTCCTGACCGTGCCAGTCCTCGCGTCGGAAGGTGGGTCGCCGGCCGGCTTCGTCCAGGGAGGGTTCGTCCTGACCCTTCACGATGCCCAATCGAACAGCCTGATCGCGGCCATCGCGCTGGTCGGCGTCGTCGGCCTGCTCGGCGCTGCGCTGGTCACCCTCCTCGTCACTGGGGACGCACTCGTGCCGATCCGCCAGTCGTTCGCTGCTCAGCGGCGCTTCGTGGCCGATGCCTCGCACGAGTTGCGAACCCCGACCGCGTTGATCCGGGCGAACGCCGAGGTGCTCGATCGCGAGGACCTCGTCCTCGGCGACGGGCGTCCCCTGGTCGGCGATATCGTGGCTGAGACCGACCGCCTCTCCCGCCTCATCGGCGACCTGCTCCAGCTCGCCTCGTCCGACGCGAGCGGGCTGGTCCTCGATCGGCAGCGGACCGACCTGGCCGCCGTCGCCACCGACACCGTGCGCCAGGCGGGGGCGCTGGCAGCCGAGCGCCGGGTAGCGCTGCGGATGCTGCCGGTGCCGGTCGGTGCCTCGACCTTCGTCCTGGGCGACCGCGATCGGTTGACCCAGCTGCTGCTGATCCTGCTCGACAACGCATTCGATCACACGCCCGACGGGACGTCCGTCACGGTCGGCGTTCGACCGACCGGCCGGACCGTGGAGTTGACGGTGGCCGACCAGGGGCCCGGGATCGCGAGTGGCGACCGCGATCGGATCTTCGAGCCGTTCGCTCGACTGACCGGCGTGTCCCGTGAGCGCGCCGGCGGCACGGGGCTCGGCTTGGCCATCGCCCGCCGGATCGCGACGGCCCACGACGGGACGATCGGAGTGGACGACGCAGCAGAGGGCGGGGCGAGGTTCGTGCTCACCCTGCCGAAGGTGGACTGAGCGCGGACCGGGCTCGCCAGATGGCACGGCCGGATGGGCGAACGCACATCCGGGCCAAAGGACGGCCACATCGGCCGACGCGATGCTGGGATCAGGCCGCGTGATGGCGATCGACGTCATCCGCGCGGCCGGCCATCGATGAAACCTCGACGCGATCCCTCTCCTCGAAGGGATGTCGACCCATCCTCATGGAGGACCCGACTTTGGCCTACGTGATCGCCGAACCGTGCATCGACAACAACGACCAGTCGTGCGTGTCAGTCTGCCCGGTCGACTGCATCAGCGCCGACCCGACGGTCGATCGCAAGTTCTACATCGACCCGGACGGCTGCATCGATTGCGGATCGTGCGAGGCCGCCTGTCCCAACCAGGCGATCTTCCGGGCCGACCAGTTGCCGCCCGAGTGGGTGGACTTCGCCTTGATCGACGCGACCTGGTATCGCGACCAGGCTGCTGCCCGCGACGCTGTGGACAGCGCCGCGTCGGCAGCCTGACGATGGCCGCGACGACCACCGGGGTCGACCACCAACGGGGTATCCGGCTCTCCGGACCGGTGGCCCGGCCGGGTCTCGATCCGAATGCGACGCTGGTTGCCCGGATCGACCTGTCGCCGACGATCGCCCGGTTCGTCGTCCGCCCGGACGGCGGCGCCGGCCCGTTCGAACCGGGCCAGTACTTCGCGCTCGGTCTCACCGTCGACGGCCGGCCGCTGCTGCGCCCGTACTCGACCTCGTCCGCAGCGGGCAGCCGGACGGAGCTCGAGTTCCTCATCCGGCTCGTGCCCGCTGGCGCGTTCACGCCTCGGTTGTGGGCTCTCCGGGTAGGGCAACGACTTTGGCTGGGGCGAGCCAAAGGCCTCTTCCGACTTCGTCCAGGCGATCAACGGACGCACCTGTTCGTGGCCACGGGCACCGGTCTGGCGCCGTTCGTCTCGATGCTCGCGACGCTCATCCCGAACGACCCGGCCGGCCCGTCCCGGATCAGTCTTGCTGCGACAGCGTCGCCTCGGGCGCTCGTCGTCCACGGGGTCTCGCATGTCGAGGAGCTCGCCTACCGCGATCGGCTGGAACGACTGCAAGCAACCGAGGTCGGTCTGCACTACGTACCGGTCGTCTCCCGTCCAGCCGATCCCGCCAACTCCGGCTGGACGGGCCTCACCGGCCGGCTCGAAGCGCAGCTCAGCGACCTGTGCACGACCCACCGGCTCGACCCCGCCTTGAGCGTCGCTTACCTGTGCGGCAACCCGGCGATGATCGCGACGGTCGAGGGGATCCTGGCCGACCACGGCTTCGCCCGGGAGGCGGTCATCAGCGAGCAGTACTGGCCGGCCAGCTGATGTCGGGCCCACGGCCCCTTGGGAGCGCCGCGATCAGGAGCCGGTGACGATCGAGATCTCGTCCATCGTGCCTTCGAACCAATCGCCGCCCTCGGCCTTCGCACCGATCGACAGGACCGCCTTGTTGCCCATCGTGCCGAGCGCTTTGGTCTTCTTCCAGATCCTGCCGTCGACCGACATCGAAACGGTGGTGGCGTGCTTCTCGCACGTGATGGTGTGATACACGCCGTCGGCCAGGTCGGGGCCGGTCGTCTTCTGCCACGAGCCGGCCGAACCCTTGAGATAGCAGCGCGCCACCGAGCGCCCGTCGACGTTGACGATCTCGATCTTCCAATCGCCCCCGGCCGTGCTCGAGAGGCCTTTGCGGATGATGTCGTAGTCGTCCTCGGGCGCCTTGTCGAAAGCGACATGCACGGTCACGACCATATCCGCCGTCTCGGCGTTAAGGCCCTGCCCGTCCGGTACGACGACCAAAGATGAAGTGCCGTTGAACCGATAGCCCTTCGTCCCGCCGATGCCCGGTGCTCCCAGCTGGATGTTCTTGAGGGTGCCCTCGTGGCCCTGGCCGGAGCCGTCGTGCATGACCGAGCCGGAGGTCTCATCGAGGTGCCAGATGGCGGCCGGCGAGGCCCCGACCACGGTCCCGACGGACGCCCCGAACAAGGCGAGCACGCCAAGCGTGATGAACGACGACCGCAGAATGCGCACCAGCAGGCCTCCCCGAGCGGACCGATGGATGATCTCCGTAACGGTACTCATCGCCACGGTCGCTGACTCGCCCGCCACGACAGCACCGCTGTCAGGCTGCCGACCGGGAAGCCCGCGAGCGTCGGTAGAATGAGCTCGATGATCCGCGTCGGTTCGATCGTGATCCGGGTCGACGACCTGGCCCGCCAGCGGGAGTTCTGGTCGGCGGCCCTCGACTACGCCGCCCGCGCCGAGACCAGCGACGACTTCGCGTTGCTCAGTCCGCGGGACGGCGTCGGGCCGAACCTGTCGCTCGACCAGGTGCGCTCAACAGTGCAGGTGCCACCGCGCATCCATCTCGACCTCTACGCCGAGGACCAGGCCGCCGAAGTCCGCCGGCTCATCGGGCTGGGCGCCACCGAGGTCCACTGGGACAAGCGGCCGGCGGACGCCGACTACATCATCCTGGCCGATCCCGAGGGCAACCGCTTCTGTGTGATCGACGTTGGTGAGACGGACTCCTGACTAGCGACGGGCCCACAGGTCGATCGCCGGCAGACCGTTCGCGCCGAGGAGCTGCGGGATCTCCCGGCTGTGGAAGGCGTCGTGGCTGAGCAGCCGCAACAAGATCGACCGGCGCGTGTGGAGTTGCCGGATGTCGCCGAGGTGCCGCTCGAACTCGACCTCGAGCATGTCGGCGGTCCACGTGTCGAGGCAGCGCTCGACGATGGCGCCGGTCGTCTCCTAGGCCCCGACCAGCTCTGCGGCTGACCGCGGATGGTCCAGGTCGTCCTCCCAGCCGAGTCCGCTGAACGGGTCGGGGAACGGCGTCGTCTCAGCGCCAGGTTCGCCGAGGACACCGCACAGCCAGTAGGTCCGCGTCCCGGCAGCGTGCGCAGCCAGCGCCCAGATCGGCGCATGATCCGGCCCGGCACTGAGCGCAAGCTGGTCGGCCGTCAGGTCACGCACCCCATCGACCAGGCGCGATCGGTACTGCGCCCCGTCGGCGTAGAAGCGGCGGATCGGCTCGGCTGGGTGCGTCATCTCCGTCGAGTATGACGACTGCGCCCGGCTAGCCCTTGGGCTGGACGACCGCCAGGACGTTCCGGCTCGGGTCGACGAACCAGGCTGCCCAGGAGTGGCCCATGTCGGCGACACCGTTGGTCGTGACCGGATCGGGGGCCTCGTACTCCTCGATCTTGACCCCTCGCGCACGGAGATCCACGAGTGCCGCCTGGATATCCGGGACGCGCCAGGCCATCTGGGTCTGGCTGTCGGAGGTGCCGACGGTGCTCAACGTCACGACCAGCTGCGTCCCGGCCCCGCAGCGGAAGACGATCCGGTCGCCTTCGTCTTCGCGCAGGATCTCAAGGCCGAGGGTGTCGTGGTAGAAGGTCCGGGTGGCGTCGAGGTCCAGCGACAGAAGGATCGGGAACACCACGTGATCGCTGAGCATCGCCTGCACTCCTTGCCGATGCAGGTGGCAGCGGACGTGCCACCACCGCGCTTTATACCCCGAACGGCGATCGGGCGGCGACAGCCGATCCGCGGCAGGCGAGCCTGGTGATCCGCTGCCCCGGACGCGCCAGGCTCAGTCGCGACCCTGGACGGAGGCGACGTCGACCTCGTTGCCGGCCGCATCGGCCAGGGTCCACCAAGATGGTGCGTAGTCATCGCGCACCAGTCGGCCACCCGCGGCCAGCGCGGCAGCGACCCGAGCCTCGGTCTGCTCGGCCGGGATCCAGACCGCCACGTGGATCGATCCGCCGCCATCGCCGCGCGGCTCATTCATCCGCTCGAACCAGAAAGCCGGTCCGCGGTCGGCCGGATCGACGAGGTCCTCGTCGGGGCTATCGCCTCGCGGCCGGTACCCCAGCACGGCCTGCCAGAAGGGCAGGATCTCGGCGGTGTTCGGCGCACCGGGCACCACCAGGAAGCTCTGCACCAGGGATGGGTCGGCGGACAGGCCCAGGTCCCTGGCCGCCGCCGTGATCCGCCTCGCCAGCTCGACGTCCCGCTGGCTCATCCCGTAGTAGTCGTCGCTGACCGTGATCAGACGGACCGTCACCCCGCCGTGACGCAGGTCGACGTCCGGCTGATGGTCGTCGACGAGGGCCAGCTCCCCGATCACCTGGATCAGCCGGGCGCTCGCCGCGAACGAGTCCGTGGCGAAGAAGGTGCAGGCACCGTCGCCGACGACGCGCCAGTCCTCGACGCCGTCGGACTCGCGGAACTGCCTGGCGCTGATCCCATCGGTCATCTCCAGAACGTATCAGGTTCCGGGTCAGAAGTTGACATGATCGGTGTGCCTTCCAGGCGGCCGCCACGCCGCACACTGGGACGGACACCGACGATCCACGGCTGAGGACGCCTAAAACGCGGGAGACGAGACCACGATGACCGACCGCCTCGGCACTCCATTCGTCCTTCGACCAGGTGAAGGACGGCCGATCGACCTCGGCAACTTCGTGATGTCGGTCAAGGCGACCGGCCAGGACACCGGGGGAGTCTTCGCCTTGCTCGAGGCCGCCGAGCCAGCCGGATTCGGGCCACCGATGCACATGCATCGCGATGCCGCCGAGGCGTTCTACGTCCTCGAGGGCGAGTACCGCATCTTCATCGACGATGAGACCCACGTCTGCCCGGCGGGTTCGTTCATCTTCATCCCAGCCGGGATCCGCCATGGCTTTCGAGTCGGCGGCGCGCCCAGCCGGAAGCTGAACCTGTACACGCCGGCCGCGATGGTCGGTTACTTCGACGAGCTCAGCGCAGCGATCGCGGCCGGCGCTGCCGACCCGGATCGACTCGACGAGATCGCCGGACGGCATGGCATGGAGGTGATCGGCCCGGTCCCCGAGGGCTATCTGTAGTCTGAAGAGGCTCGGCGAGCGGCGGGATACCGTGCTCGAGTCGACGGGGGCGGCAGCCCGCCGGAGAGTAGATTGGGGCACATGAGCTTCGAGGTGGCCGCGGACGCGTACGACCGCTACATGGGTAGGTACTCGGTCCAACTCGCGCCGCAACTGGCTGACTTCGCCGGGGTGGCACACGGCCAACGCGTGCTCGACGTCGGTTGTGGACCGGGAGCGCTGACAGGCGAGCTGGTCGCGCGCCTGGGGGCCTCGGCCGTGGCAGCGGTCGACCCGTCGACATCCTTCGTCGCTGCCTCCCGGGAGCGCCACCCCGGCGTCAACGTGCTGCAGGCGTCGGCCGAGCGACTCCCGTTCCCGGACCAGGCCTTCGACGCAACCCTCGCCCAGCTGGTCGTGCACTTCATGTCAGATCCGGTCGGAGGAGTGGCCGAGATGGTCCGCGTGACCCGGGCCAACGGTGTCGTCGCGGCCTGCGTCTGGGATCATGCCGGTCAGGGCCCGCTGAGCCTGTTCTGGCGCGCTGCCCACGAGCTGGACCCGGAGGTCGACGACGAATCAGAGCTTCCGGGGGTCCGTGAGGGCCACCTGGCCGAGTTGTTCGAGGCAGCCGGATCGCGCGAGATCGCGGTAGGGGTCTTTTGGGCCAGCCTCGAGCACGCGACCTTCGATGCCTGGTGGGAGCCGTTCACCAGGGGTGTCGGTCCGGCCGGTGCCTTCCTGGCCAGCCTCAGCGCGGATCGGCAGGTCGAGCTGCGTGAATCGTGTCGGAGGATGAGCCCGGAGACACCGTTCGTGGTCACGGCTCGGGCCTGGGCGGCTCGCGGCCTCGCCTAAGGGCCCTCGCGCAGTCCGATCACGTTGCCGGCGGGGTCCTTGAACCAGGCGGCTCGGACGGGCCCGAACTGGGCGATGAAGTCGACCGTCCTGGGAGTCTCGTACTCCTCGAAGGTGACCCCGCGTGAGCCCAGGTCGCGGACGACCGCCTCGATATCGTCAACCTCGAAGTGCATGACCGTCTGGCCACCGCCACCCGGCTGTCCACGGCGGATCGTGAACTGCGATCCCTTGCCGGCGCCGAACCGGATGCCCGCCGGGGTCTCCTCAAGGAGGGTCAAGCCGAGCTGTTCCGCGTAGAACCGCTTGGCGACGTCGACGTCGGTCACGACCAACGTCGTGACGGCAAGGAACTCGGAGAGCATCGCGGGCACCTCGATCTTGACGAGCACGCGGAGCGGATGGGCGCCCCGATCTCGGGTGCATGGCTGGACGCCTGCCTGGCGCGAGGACCCGAGTATGCGCGGCTTGCGCACGGTGCACCGGTCCGATCCACCTCGTCCAGTTGGCCTGCCCTCCGAGGTCAAGAGCGGGCGCCGGGACAGCAGGTCGACGGGTCGAACGGTTGGCAGATCCCTGGTTTGTCCAACCTCTTGACAAAGCCCTGTCGGCTGGCACACCATCCGACTTCGTCCAGTCTCTTGCCAAAGCCCGACGGCAAGTGGCATGGGGTGGTCTCGGTAGGAGGAGCGTCCGCCCGCGCATGACTGCCAGCCCGACGGTGCTCCCTGAGCGAGCCACCCACCAGCAGACGCGAACCTTCAACCAGCAGCTGGTCCTCCGAGCGCTTCACGACGACAGCCCGCTCTCGCGCGCCGACCTGGCCAGGCTCACCGGCTTGACCCGAACCTCGGTCAGTGACCTCGTCAGCACGCTCATCGACGACGGCCTGATCGAAGAAGTCGGTCGGGGCCAGTCGAGTGGCGGCAAGTCACCCATCCTCTTGCGTGTCGCTCCGGACGGTCGCCACCTGATCGGGCTCGACCTCGGCGAGGCGCAGTTCAGCGGTGCCGTGGTCAACCTGCGCGGCGAGATCCTGCGCTCCATCGACCTGCCCCTCGAAGGACGGGATGGCGAAGCCGCCGTGGAGCTCGTGATCCAGCTCGTCGACGCCCTGCGCGCCGATGACCAGTCGCCCCTCCTCGGGATCGGCATCGGGTCGCCGGGCATCATCGACACCAGCACCGGGACCGTCCTCTGGTCGGTCCTCAACTGGGCTGAGCTCCGGCTTGGACCGCTCCTCGAGAAGCGCTACGGCGTGCCGGTCGCGGTCGCCAACGACAGTCATGCTGCCGCGCTCGCCGAACTGACCTTCTTTCGCCGCCCGCGGCCCAACAATCTGATCGTGATCAGGGTGGGTCGTGGGGTCGGCGCCGGGATCATCCTCAACGGTCAACTGTTCCAGGGCGATGGCTATGGGGCCGGCGAGTTCGGCCACGTCTCGATGGGCGCCGGCCACGCTCCGTGCCGGTGTGGGCGCGAGGGCTGCCTCGAGACGATCGCGAGCATGCGCGCGTTGGTCGACGCCGCCGGCGCCATCGAGCCCGCGATCACCGACGAGAGCGGACTCGTAGCGGCCTTCCTGGGCGGTGTGAGCAGCATCCGGCGGATCGTCCTCGATGCCGCCCGTGAGCTCGGCATCGCGGTCGGTTGGCTGATCGGCGTGCTCAACGTCCGGCATGTCCTGCTGGTCGGTCCGGTCGCGGCGTTCGGCGACGACTGGCTGGGTGAGGTTCGGCAATACGCCCGGGCCAGCGTCCTGGCCCTGCTCGCCCGGGACACCCAGATCGAGTTCGGCCACGTCCACGACGACGTGGTCGTGCTGGGCGCATCGGCCCTGCTCATGGAGCAGCAGCTGGGCCTGGGGTTGGTGCGTTGAACGCGACCGATGAGCCGGACCTCCACGGGCCGCTGGTCGCCGGGGTCGATGTCGGCGGGACCAAGACCTCGATCGTCGTCGTCGACGACCGGGATCGCATCCGCTACGAGCAGGTCGCGCCCACGGACCGGTCGGGTCTGGTCGGCCAGATCGCCGGACTCGTCGACGACGCCCGGCGCCGGCTCGGGCAGGACATCGCGGCCGTCGGCGTCGCTATCCCCGGCCGGGTCGACCCGGCGGATGGCTCGGTGAGCATGGCTGTCAACCTGGGCATCACCCACCTGCCGCTGGGGACGATGCTGGAGACGGAGCTGGGAGTCCCGGTCTTCGTCGAGCACGACGCCCGGGCGGCCGCGTTCTGGCTCAGCGAGCAGGCGACCGACGGGGCCGGCCCGGCGCCGGCGAGCGTCGCCTTCCTGGCGATCGGGACCGGCATCTCGGCCGGGGTCGTGCTCGACGGCGTGCTGCTCCGCGGCGACAACAGCTTCGCCGGCGAGATCGGCCACGTCGTAGCCGATCCCGGTGGGACCCTGTGCGCGTGCGGGCTGCGTGGCTGCCTGGAGACGATCGCGGCCGGTCCGGCCATCGCTCGCCAGGTCGACGAGGCGCTCGCTGTCGGTCGGGCCACGGTCCTGTCGTCCCGGTCGAGTGCCGCAGATGTCTTCCGCGCCGGTGCTGTCGGCGACGTGGTCGCGGTCGAGATCATCGACCGAGTAGCCACCCACCTCGCCCGAGCCATCCGCTCGCTGGCCCTGACGCTCGGAGTCAGGCGGTTCGTCATCGGGGGCGGCGTCGCGGCCGCCGGACCGGCCCTTCTCGAACCTGTCCGGTCGCGAATCGCCCTCGAACGGGCGGCCTCGCCACTCGTCCAGGCCGCCCTGGGCGATGCGACCGTCGAGCTGTTGTCGCCGACCGAGGAGCCCGGCGCGCGCGGGGCGGCAGCGATCGCGCGCCACCGCATCGGCTTGCGTGAGCGAGAGGGGGTGGGCCCGCGATAACCCATATGGCGGGCTTTCGCTGGGGTGGGATACTGGACCCAGCGAAGCCACTCGTCACCCAAGAGTGATGGTAGTTCGCAGGAGGAGAAATTCGTGACCAAGAGACTACGGACAACGTCCGCCCTGGCGGCGGGCATCATGATCCTGGTCGCAGCGTGCGGGAGCAGCAGCTCTTCGCCGTCTGCCGCTGCGCCGTCGGCCGCCGCGCCGACGGCCGCTCCGCCCTCGGCCGCTGCACCGTCGGCAGCCGCCTCGGCCGCTGCACCGTCGGCAGCCGCATCCGCGCCGGCATCGCTGGATCTGCCGGCAGTCCCGACCGGCTACAAGGAGCTTGACGCGGCCCTGACGAAGGGCGCCGACGGCAAGATGCCGCTCGCGGGCAAGAAGGTCTCGATCCAGACGCAGTGGACCGGCAGCGAGGCCGAAGGCTTCGCAGCTGCGATCAAGGACTTCCAGGCTGCGACCGGTATCGTGGTCCAGCACGACAGCATCGGCTCGAGCCACGAGACCGTGCTCAAGACCCGGGTCGACGGCGGCCAGCCGCCGGACATGTCGCAGATCGCCCAGCCGACCGCGGTGCTGGCGTACGCCAACAAGGGCAAGCTCAAGGACATCGCAGCGATCGTGGGCCCTGACGGCGCCACGAAGCTCAAGGCGGAGTTCCCGTCGACGATCGGCCTCACCAGCGAGGGCGACCACATCTGGAGCATCCCGACCAAGGCCGACGTCAAGTCGATGATCTGGTACCCGGTGAAGGCCTTCGCGGCCAAGGGCTACACGGTTCCCAAGACCTGGGACGAGTTGGTCACCCTGGCCGACAAGATCGTCGCCGACGGTGGCCATCCGTTCTGCGTCAGCGCCGGCGGCCCCGGCACGGCGACCGGCTGGGAGCTGACGGACTGGGTCGAGGAAGTCCTCCTCAAGACCGAGGATCCGCAGGTCACCCAGGACTGGATCAGCCACAAGATCAAGTTCAGCGATCCCAAGATCAAGGCTGCCTTCGACAAGGTCGGCTCGCTCCTGTTCAAGGACAAGTACGTCGACGGCGGTGGGCAGGCCATCGTCAACGCCGACCTCAAGACCGTCATGGATCCGATGTTCAACCAGGACACGGCCGCGCCGGGTTGCTGGATGCAGAAGATCCCGACCTGGTACGGCCCGGGCTTCTTCCCGGACCAGCGAACCAGCGGTCAGCCTTCGAAGTACCTGATCGGTGACGACGGGGACATCGGCATCATGCCGTTCCCCACGATCTCCGACACCTTCAAGGGCGCTGAGGGTTCCGCCGACTCGTTCATGGTCTTCAACGATCGCCCCGAGGTCCGCGCGCTCGCGGAGTTCCTGGCGACGCCCGAGGGCCTTGAGGGCTGGATCAAGGGCATCGGCGTGAACTCGCCGAACGTCAAGGTGCCGGCCGACTGGTATGCCGGCAACTACAAGCTCAAGGTCGCAAACGACATCTTGAGCGCCGCCACGGCCGTGGGCTTCGACGCCTCCGACCTGATGCCCCCGGCCGTCGGCCAGGGCAGCTTCTGGACCGGCATCTCTGACTGGGCCAACAGCAATGGCACGAA
>CAVZVS010000006.1:0-112164 GCA_963778815.1 uncultured Chloroflexia bacterium
GCAAGCGGGTCGAGGAAGCGGCCGCCCTGCTCCGGTTCATGCCTCAGCACGCCGCCCGCGACGTCGCCCTCGTGCTCAAGAGCGCGACGGCCAATGCCGAGAACAACCACAACCTGTCGGCCGAGGACCTGTTCATCGTCGAGGCCCACGCCAACGAGGGTCCGACCATCAAGCGCTATCGACCGCGGGCCCAGGGCCGGGCGTTCCCGATCCACAAGCCGATGACCCACATCACCATCGTCGTCGAAGACCGGGAGGCCTAGCAGATGGGACACAAGGTCCACCCGTATGGCTTCCGGCTCGGTGTCTCGCGCACCTGGACCGCCAAGTGGTACGCGGACAAGGAGTACACCACCCTCCTCAAGGAGGACATCCTGATCCGCTCGCTGGTCGATCGGCGGCTGGCCAACGCCAGCGTCAGCCAGGTCGAGATCGAGCGCGGGATCAACCACGTGACCGTCACGGTCCACACGGCCAAGCCCGGCATCGTCATCGGCAAGGGCGGCCAGAACGTCGAGATCCTGCGTCAGCAGATCGGCGCCCTGACCAAGCGCAAGGTCAAGCTGGAGATCAAGGAGATCCGCCAGCCCGAGCTGGACGCCCACCTGGTGGCCATGAACATCGCCCAGCAGCTGTCCCGCCGGATCGCCTTCCGCAAGGCCATGAAGCAGGGCATCCAGCGGACCATGAAGGCCGGCGCCAAGGGCGTCAAGATCCAGGTCTCCGGTCGCCTCGGCGGCTCCGAGATGGCCCGCCGCGAGTGGGACAAGGAAGGCCGCATCCCGCTGGGCACCCTTCGCGCCGACATCAGCTACGGCCAGGTCCACGCCCATACCACCTACGGCCGGATCGGGGTCAAGGTCTGGATCTACCGGGGCGACATCATCCCCGAGCGGACACCGGCCCGTGACGTGGTCGCTGCCCAGGCGGCCGCCGCTGCGGCCGGGGCGGTCTAAGCCATGCTGATGCCCAAGCGGGTCAAGCATCGCAAGGTCATGCGCGGACGGATGTCCGGGGTGGCCAAGGGCGGCTTCACCGTGGCCTTCGGCGAATACGGCCTGGCCACCCTCGAGCCGGCCTGGATCACCAGCCGTCAGATCGAGGCCGCCCGCCGGGCGATGACCCGCTCGGTCAAGCGCGGCGGCAAGATCTGGATCCGGGTCTTCCCGGACAAGCCGGCCACCAAGAAGCCGGCCGAGACCCGGATGGGCTCGGGCAAGGGCGCGCCGGACCATTGGGTCGCGGTCGTCAAGCCCGGGCGGATCCTGTTCGAGATGGCCGGCATCGGCCACGACGACGCGATCGAGGCGATGCGCCTGGCCAGCCACAAGCTGCCTGTCCAGACCCGGGTGGTCGTGCGCGAGACGGCGGTCAAGGAGGCAGTCAGCGATGGACATCGATAAGGTCCGGGCGATGTCCGACGGCGAGCTCGAGGAGGCCCTTCGCCAGGCGAAGCAGGACCTCTGGGGCGCCCGCTTCGCGCTGTCGACCCGCCAGCTCAAGGACTACAGCACCATCCCCCTGACGCGACGAACGATCGCGCGGATCCTGACCGTCCAGCACGAGCGCAAGCTCGGCCAGACGGCCTGAGGGAGATCACGCGATGACAGGAGCCACCGTGAACGGCAAGCGGAAGACCAAGGTCGGCCGCGTGGTCAGCGACAAGATGGACAAGACGATCGTCGTGTCCGTCGAGCGCCTGGCCCGCCACCGACTGTACAAGCGGGTCATCCGCTTGAGCACCAAATTCAAGGCCCATGACGAGCTCAACGACGCCCGCGTCGGCGACACCGTCCTGATCGAGGAGTCCCGACCGCTGTCGGCCACCAAGCGCTGGCGGCTGATCGAGGTCCTGGCCCGGGCCGGCGATCACACCCCGGTCGACGAGATCGTATCCGAAGAGGCCGAGACGACCGAGGCCATCCACGGGTCCGCGCACCCCGGCCGCCATCACGCTGACGAACCGGCCGAGCCGGCGGAGGTCGAGGCGTGATCCAGGAGTCCACTCGTCTGAAGGTCGCCGACAACACCGGTGCCCGGACGATCGAATGCATCCGGGTGATGGGCCGCTCGCAGAAGCGCACGGCCGGCGTCGGCGACGTCATCGTGGCCAGCGTCAAGCAGGCCATCCCGAATGCCGCGGTCAAGAAGGGCGACGTCGTCCGAGCGGTCATCGTCCGGACCGCCAAGGAATACGGGCGCCCGGATGGCAGCTACATCCGCTTCGATGAGAACGCCGCCGTCCTCATCAACAACCAGGGCAACCCGCGCGGCACGCGCATCTTCGGACCGGTCGCCCGCGAGTTGCGCGACCGGAACTACATGAAGATCGTGTCGCTCGCCCCGGAGGTGCTCTGACATGACCACGCTCCAGAAGAAGCAGGGCACCAAGGTCCCCGAGATCCGCAAGGGCGACACGATCGTCGTGCTGGCCGGTAAGGATGCGGGCAAGCGCGGCGTGGTCGAGCGGCTCATCCGCGACCCGCGCGGGATGGCCAAGACCAAAGCCCGTGGCGGCGGCGCCTGGAAGCACATCAGTCCGCTGTCCGAGGTCGCCGTGGTGGTCGATGGCATCAACATCGCCAAGCGCCACACCAAGGCCCGCTCGACCGGATCGAGCACCAGCAACATGCCCAAGGTCCAGGCCGGCGGGATCCTCGAGATCGCCCAGCCGATGCCGGTCAGCAAGGTCATGATCGTGTGCACCAGCTGCGACCGACCGACCCGGGTCAAGCACACCCTGCTCGAGAACGGCCAGCGCGCCCGCGTCTGCGGCCACTGCGGCGAGCGCCTGGAGGTGAAGGGCTGATGACCAGCCGCCTGCTCGAGCGCTACACGGCCGAGGTGGCCCCCGCGCTGATCAAGCAATTCGAATACGGCAACCCGATGGAAGCCCCGCGGGTGGTCAAGATCGTGGTCAACATCGGCCTGGGCGAGGCCCTGACCAATGCCAAGGCGATCGACGCCGCGGTCGGCGACCTGACCATGATCACCGGCCAGAAGCCGGTCGTGACCAAGGCCAAGCGTTCGATCGCCCAGTTCCGCCTGCGGACGGGCAACCCGATCGGGGCCAAGGTCACCCTCCGCGGTGAGCGGATGTGGGACTTCCTCGACCGGCTCACCTCGGTGGCCCTGCCCCGCATCCGCGACTTCCGGGGGATCCCCTCGAAGTCGTTCGACGGTCGTGGCAATTACTCGCTCGGCTTCCGGGAGCAACTCGCCTTCCCGGAGATCGATTACGACAAGGTGGACCGTCTCCGCGGGCTGGAGATCAGCATCGTGACGACGGCGAAGACCGACGAGGAGTCGAAGCGTCTGCTCGAACTCCTCGGCATGCCCTTCGCCGGCTAGGCGCGGGGAGGAGACCGATGGCCAAGAAATCTCTGATCGCCAAGGCGAAGCGAACGCCGAAGCACCCGGTCCAGGCTTATCACCGCTGCTTCGTGTGCGGTCGGCCGCGGGCCTACATGCGCCGCTTCGCGCTGTGCCGCATCTGCTTCCGGGAGCGTGCGCTCCTGGGTCAGCTGCCGGGCGTGACGAAGTCGAGCTGGTAGGACACCGATGAATATCTCCGATCCGATCGCCGACATGCTCACCCGCATCCGGAACGCCTCGCGTGCCCATCACGCCGAGGTCATCGTGCCGGCTTCGCGGACCAAGCGCGAGATCGCCCGCATCCTCAAGACCGAAGGCTTCATCGCCGACGTCCGCGAGGATCGCGAGGGGACCGTGCCGATCCTCCACCTCGAGCTCAAGTACGTCGACGGCAAGGTGCCGGTCGTGTCCGGGCTCAAGCGGATCAGCAAGCCGGGCCTGCGGGTGTATGCCCGCAAGACCGACATCCCGCGGGTGCTCGGCGGTCTGGGCATCGTCATCGTCAGCACCAGCCAGGGGATCATGACCGGTCAGCAGGCCAAGCAGGCCCAGCTCGGCGGCGAAGTCCTCGCCTACGTCTGGTAGGGGAGGGCAGCATGTCGCGTATCGGTCGTCTACCGATCACCGTTCCCGCCGGCGTCGAGGTCACCCTCGTCGGTCGGGCGATCACGGTCAAGGGGCCCAAGGGCACCCTGGCTCGCGATCTGCACCCCGACATCAAGGTCGTCCAGGAAGACGGCAGCATCCTGGTCAGCCGGCCGTCCGAGGCCAAGATCCACAAGCAGCTCCACGGCCTGACCCGGACCCTCGTGGCCAACATGGTCGAGGGGGTCACCACCGGCTACCGCAAGGGCATCGAGATCACCGGCGTCGGCTACCGCGCCACCAAGATCGGCGAGAAGCTCCAGCTCAACCTGGGCTACAGCCACCCGATCGAGATCGATCCGCCCAGCGGGATCAGCTTCGACGTCGAGACGCCGACCCGCCTGGCGGTCGTCGGCATCGACAAGGAGCTGGTCGGCCAGATCGCCGCCAAGGTCCGCTCGACCCGCAAGCCAGAGCCGTACAAGGGCAAGGGCGTCCGCTACTCGGGCGAGGTCATCCGCCGCAAGGCCGGCAAGGCCGGCAAGATCGGCGGCAAGAAGTAGTCATGACGAAGGAACGCACCCGATGACCCAGGTCGCCAGCCGGACCGCCGCGCGGACCAAGCGGCACGAGCGGATCCGCCTCCACCTGGAGGGGACCGCAGCTCGGCCGCGCCTGGCCGTCTTCCGCAGCCTCAACCACATCTATGCCCAGGTGATCGACGACGCGTCCGGCAAGACGCTGGCCGCCGCCTCGACCGTCGAGAAGGAGTTCAAGGGCTCCAAGTCGACCAAGTCGGACGAGGCCAAGACCGTCGGTCGGCTGGTTGCCGAGCGAGCCCGCTCAGCCGGCGTCGAACACGTCGTCTTCGATCGGGCCGGGTTCCGGTATCACGGACGGGTCAAGTCGCTTGCCGACGCCGCTCGCGAAGCCGGGCTCGACTTCTGATCTGAAGGGAGAGCCGAGTTGGCCAGGATCGATCCGAACAAGCTGACGCTCGAAGAGCGCGTCGTCCAGATCAACCGAGTCGCCAAGGTCGTCAAGGGCGGCCGGCGGTTCAGCTTCAGCGCGGTCGTCGTCGTCGGTGACGGGGCGGGCCACGTCGGGGTCGGTCTGGGCAAGGCGGGCGAGGTCCCGGAATCGATCCGGAAGGGCGTCGAGGACGCCAAGAAGAACCTCATCCGGGTGCCCATGGTCGGGACGACCATCCCCCACGAGGTCCGGACGGAATATGCCGCCGCCCGGGTCATGCTCAAGCCTGCTTCGCAGGGCACCGGGGTCATCGCCGGTGGCGCGGTCCGGGCCGTCGTCGAGGCAGCCGGTATCCACGACATCCTGGCCAAGGTCCACGGCTCGACCAACCCGGTCAACGTGACCCGGGCCACCATCGAGGCGCTCAGTTCGCTCCGCTCGGCCGAGGAGATCTCGGCCCGTCGCGGGGTCAAGGTCCGGCTGTTCATCGCCGGGCAGCCGATGGAGGGCGCCGATGCCCGCTAAGCTGCGCGTCACTCAGATCAAGAGCACGATCAGTCACATCGAGCGCAACCGGGCGACCGTCCGCGCGCTCGGTCTGCACGGCATCGGCAGCAGCGTCGAGGTCGTCGACAACCCGGCGACCCGGGGCATGGTCCGGCAGGTCCGCTTCCTCGTCACCGTCGAGGAGATCCCGGGGACCACGGCCCCCGAGGAGAAGGCATGAAACTCCACGATCTCAAGCCCGCCGAGGGCTCGCGCAAGCCGCGCAAGCGAGTCGGCCGGGGGATCGCCGCCGGCCAGGGCAAGACGGCCGGTCGCGGGACCAAGGGTCAGAAGGCTCGCGCCGGCGGCTCCATCCCGCCCTGGTTCGAAGGCGGTCAGACGCCGCTCCACATGCGCATCCCGAAGCTGCGTGGCTTCAAGAACCGGTTCAAGGTCGAGTATGAGGTGGTCAACGTCGGCCGCATCGGTGAGCTCGCCCTGCTCGGTGCGTTCGAGTCCGGCGAGCTGCCCGGCGGCAAGGCTTCGGCCAAGGCCGTGCCGGTGACCGTGAACCAGGACATCCTGCGGGCGGTCGGTCTCGTCCGGACCCTGACCAAGCCGCTCAAGGTCCTTGGCCAGGGCGATCTCGAGACGCCCCTGTTCATCGTCGCCGACAAGTTCAGCAAGAGCGCGATCGCCAAGATCGAAGCCGCCGGTGGTTCCGTCCAGGTCCTCGAGGTCCCGACCGAGTCGCGGACCGCGATCGGGCTCGAGCGGGAGGAGACACCGGCCGCCGCGCCGAAGGCGAAGGCTGCCGTCGAGGCGCCGATCGAAGCGAGCGATGGCGCCGCCGAGCTCGCTGCGGTCTCCGAAGCTGCCGACGAGGACGACGCCGTCAAGCCCGCCCAGACGAAGCCCGCCAAGACGAAGCCGGCCGAGGCCAAGGCCGATAAGACCGAGGCCCCCGCCAAGGCCAAGGCCGATAAGACCGACGCCAAGACCAAGACCAAGGCTCCCGCCAAGGGCAAGGCCGAAGCCAGGACCACGGCCGCCGCCAGCGCCGACGCGACCGACGCGCCGACCGACCCAGAGGCTGCCGTCGCGGCAGTGGACGACGCTCCGACCGACGAAGACGCCTGACCGTGTTCGAGAGCCTGCTCAACGCCTTCCGTGCGCCGGACATCCGGCGTCGACTGCTGTTCGTCGCAGGCATCCTGATCGTCTTCCGGGGCCTGTCCCACGTCCCGGTCCCGGGCGCCGATCCGGCCGCCCTGGCCACCTTCTTCGGGAGCAACTCGCTGCTCGGCCTGCTGGACCTCTTCTCCGGCGGTGGGCTATCCAGGTTCTCGATCGTCGGGCTGGGCGTCAACCCGTACATCAACGCCTCGATCATCATGCAGCTGATGACCGGGGTGGTGCCCTCGCTCCAGGCCCTCAGCCGCGAGGGTGAGTACGGCCGGAACAAGATCAACCAGTACACCCGCTACCTGTCGGTGCCGCTGGCCCTCCTCCAGTCGTACGGCTTCCTGGCCCTCCTCCACAACACCAACCCGCCGGTCCTGACCGGCTCGTTCGGCCTGGCCGACCTGGAGACGCTGACCCAGATCATCTCGCTGACCGCCGGCTCGGTCCTGCTGATGTGGCTGGGCGAGCTGATCACCGAGAAGGGCATCGGCAACGGGATCAGCTTCATCATCTTCGCCGGCATCGTCGGCCGTGCCCCGTCGGCCCTGGGGGTGTTCCTGCGCTCGCCCGACATCCTGGCCTTCGTGGCTTTCGTGGTCGTGGCCATCGCCGCCGTCCTGACCATCGTCTACATCCAGGAGGGTCAGCGCCGGATCCCGATCCAGTACGCCAGCCGGGTCCGGGGCCGGAGGATGTACCAGGGTGGCTCGACGTTCCTGCCCCTGCGGGTCAACCAGGCCGGGGTGATCCCGATCATCTTCGCCGTGAGCATCCTGCTCTTCCCGGCCCAGGTCGCCCAGTACTTCACCACGTCCCAGATCACCATCGTGGCCGATATCTCGACGGGCATCGTCAACCTGATGAGCCCGACCCGGCCGCTCTACGCGGTGATGTACTTCCTGCTGACCTTCGGGTTCACCTACTTCTACACCGCCTTCACCTTCAAGCCCGATGAGACCGCGGAGCAGCTGCGCAAGAACGGTGGGTTCATCCCGGGCATCCGACCCGGCCGGCCGACCCAGGATTACCTGACCCGGGTGGTCTACCGGATCACCATCGCCGGGGCGTTCTTCCTGGCCTGCGTGGCCGTCTCACCGATCGTGATCGGATTGATCTTCCCGTCGCTGGCCGGCCTGACCCTCGGCGGGACCAGCCTGCTGATCGTGGTCAGCGTCGTGGTCGAGACGATGAAACAGATCGAGGCTCAGCTGATGATGCGGAACTACGAGGGCTTCATCCGGTGATCTTCGTGGTCCTGCTCGGCGCCCCAGGCGCCGGGAAGGGCACCCAGGCGGAGATCCTCTCGGAACGGCTCGCGGTCCCCCACGTCGCGACCGGCGATCTGTTCCGGGCGGCCGTTCGGGAGCGCTCGGCGGTGGGCCTCGAAGCGCGCCGGTATATGGAGCGTGGCCAGCTGGTGCCCGACGAGATCACCGTCCAGATGTTGCTCGATCGCTTGGCCCAGACCGACGCCGATGTGGGCGTCATCCTCGATGGCTTCCCGCGGACCCCGGCCCAGGCGGTCGCCCTCGACGACGCCCTGGCCGTGCACGCTGCCCGGGTCGACCATGCCCTCGAGATCCAGGTCCCGCTCGACGAGCTCGTCCGGCGGATGTCCGGGCGCTGGATCTGTGCCGACAACGGCCACGTCTACAACGAGGTCAGCCATCCGCCCAAGGTCGCCGGGTCGTGCGACCTCGACGGTTCCGCGCTGCTCCAGCGCGAGGACGACAAGGCCGACACCATCCGGGCGCGGCTGGACGGCCAGCTGGGCGCCCTGGCCGAGGTCAGTCGGCACTACCGCGAGCGAGGCATCCTGCGGACCGTCGACGGCCGCAAGTCGATCGAGGCGGTGACCGACGATCTGCTGGCCGCCATCGGCCCCGTCCCGCGTGGTGCCGTCTGATGGCCGTCACCCTCAAGTCGCCGACCGAGATCGAGCGGATGCGCAAGGCCGGCCGGCTGGTGGCCGAGGTCCTCGCCCTGGTCGAGTCGGAGCTCAAGGTCGGTGTCTCGACCGCCCATCTCGACGCCCTGGCCGAGGCCCATATCCGGCGGGCCGGCGCCACTCCCTCGTTCAAGGGCTATCCCGGGGCCAACCCGAAGCGGCCCTTCCCGGCCAGCCTGTGCATCTCGATCGACCAGGAGATCGTCCACGGCATCCCCGGCGACCGGACCATCCGCGAGGGCCAGCTGGTGTCGATCGACGCCGGCGCCATCGTCGACGGCTGGCACGGCGACGCCGCCCGGACGTTCTTCATCGGTCAGGCTCCGGCGCCGGTCCAGGATCTCATCGACACGACCCGCCTGGCCATGATGGCCGGCATCGCGGCGGCGGTGCCCGGTGCCTATCTCGAGGACATCTCGGCGGCGGTCGAGGATGTCGCGGCGCCGCGCGGCTACGGCATCGTCCGTCAGTTCGTGGGCCACGGCATCGGCCGGTCCATGCACGAGGAGCCGCAGGTGCCCAACTACCGGGTCGGGCGCAAGGGTCGTCGACTCGAGCCGGGCCTGTGCCTGGCCATCGAACCGATGCTCACGATGGGCTCACCCGAGGCCCGGATGCTCGACGACGACTGGACCATCGTGACCCGCGATGGGACGCTCGCCGCGCACTTCGAACACTCCATCGCCATCACCGCGCGGGGCCCCGAGATCCTGACCACCGTCTGAACCTCCGACCGGTTGCCGGAACATGGATGGTTTGGTATCCTGACCGTTCGTGTGCCGACCCACAGGGCCGGCACTCCGTGCGAGAAAGGGAACCTGGACGCCTTGGCAAAGAAAGACGCGATCGAGGTCGAGGGAACGGTCATCGAACCGCTGCCCAATACCATGTTCGCAGTCGAGTTGGAGAACGGCCATCGCGTCCTGGCCCACATCAGCGGCAAGCTCCGGATGAACTTCATCAGGATCCTGCCCGGCGACCGCGTCCGCGTGGAGCTGTCGCCCTACGACCTCACCCGGGGTCGCATCACCTACCGACTCAAGTGATCAGGCCGACCGTCCGGCCGACCGAAGACCGATCGAGGATCCGTTGAAAGTCCGAGCCTCCGTCAAGGCGCGCTGCGACAACTGCAAAGTCATCCGCCGCCACGGGACCGTGATGGTCATCTGCACCAACCCGAAGCACAAGCAGCGGCAGGGGTAACCGATGGCACGAATCGCCGGCGTCGATATCCCGCGTGAGAAGCGCGTCGAGATCTCGCTCACCTACATCTTCGGGATCGGCCTGCCCACCAGCCAGAAGGTCCTGGCCCAGGCCAACATCAACCCGGACACCCGGGTCCGCGACCTGACCGAAGAGCAGGTCAACCGTCTGCGCGAGATCGTCGACCGACGCTACAAGGTCGAAGGCGACCTGCGCCGCGAAGTGGCCCTCAACATCAAGCGACTCATCGAGATCGGCTCGTATCGCGGTCTGCGTCATCGACGCAACCTGCCGGTGCGCGGCCAGCGGACCAAGACCAACGCACGTCAGCGCCGCGGCCCGAAGAAGGCCGTCAGCGTCCGGCGCAAGAAGTAAGGGGCACCGACCACTCCCATGGCCGAACGCAAACGAGCTCCCAAGCAGCGTCGTCGCGAGAAGAAGAACGTGCCCCTGGGCCACGTCCATATCCAGGCGACCTTCAACAACACGATCATCACGATCACCGACCAGGTCGGGGCGGTGATCAGTTGGGGTTCGGCCGGGACGGCCGGCTTCAAGGGCTCGCGCAAGAGCACGCCGTACGCCGCGGCCCTGTCGGCCGAAGGTGCCGCCAAGCGGGCCATGGAGCACGGCATGCGCTCGGTCGAGGTCTACGTCAAGGGCCCCGGCGCGGGTCGCGAGCAGGCCATCCGCTCACTCCAGTCCGCGGGGCTGGAAGTGACCGCGATCACCGACGTCACCCCCATCCCGCATAACGGCTGCCGCGCCCCCAAGCGGCGCCGGGTCTAGGCGGGAGAAGTCGAATGGCTCGCTATACCGAATCCGTCTGTCGCCTGTGCCGCCGGGAGGGCGCCAAGCTCTTCCTCAAGGGCTCGCGCTGCTATTCCAAGAAGTGCGCCTTCGAGCGCCGTCCGACCCCACCCGGCCAGCACGGCGTCCGTCGCCGCAAGGTCGGTGACTACGGGCTGCAGCTGCGCGAGAAGCAGAAAGTCCGGCGAACCTACTCGGTCCTCGAGCGCCAGTTCCGCAACTACTTCGATGCGGCCGATGCCCGACCCGGGATGACCGGTGAGAACCTGCTTCGCCTGCTCGAACTGCGCCTCGACAACGCCGTCTACCGGATGGGCTTCGCGCCCAGTCGGGCGGCCGCTCGGCAGCTGGTCAATCACGGCCATTTCGCCGTGAACGGCCGGCCGACCAACATCTCCTCGTATCAACTCAAGGCCGGCGATCGGGTCGAGGTCCGGGAGTCGCACCGTGAGCGCGAACCGTTCAAGGTCGCCAAGGAGACGCTTCGTTCCCATCAGGCCCCGGAATGGCTGAGCATCGATGCCGCCAAGCTGTCCGGTTCGGTCCTCGACCAGCCCCGCCGAGACCAGATGCCGCTCGACCTCAACGAGCAGCTCGTGGTCGAGTACTACTCGAGGTAAGCCCCAGACCATGATCGAACTCGACAGCCCGCAGATCGAGCCCGTAGAGGAGCTCGGGACCTACGCCAAGTACGAGGCAGGTCCGCTGCCCGCCGGGTACGGGGTCACTCTCGGCAACGCCCTCCGACGGGTCCTCCTGTCGTCGCTCGAAGGCGCCGCGGTGACCTCGGTCCAGCTGCGTGACGTGTACCAGGAATTCTCGACCATCCCCGGGGTCAAGGAGGACGTCACCCAGATCGTCCTCAACGTGAAGAAGCTGCGTCTGAAGAGCTTCGCGACCCACCCCGTCCAGCTGCGCCTGGTCAAGAGCGGTGCCGGCGCGGTCACCGCCGCCGACATCACCGAGTCGGCCGACGTCGAGATCGTCAATCCAGACCAGATCCTGATGACCCTCGACACCGACGACGTGCCGATCGAGGTCGACCTGACGGTCGAGCGTGGTGTCGGCTACCTCGCCGCCGAGCGGTCCGAGGCGCTCCCGATCGGGGTCATCGCCGTCGATGCCATCTTCACCCCGGTCCGCAAGGTCAACTACTGGGTCGAGCCGACTCGGGTCGGCCAGATCACCAACTACGACAAGCTGACCCTCGAGATCGAGACCGACGGGACGGTGACCCCGGAAGAGGCCCTGGCCCGCTCGGCCGACATCCTCGTCCGCCAGTTCGCCCTGTTCGCCAACATCGGGATGATCGCCACCGCGGTGATCCCCGGGAACGGCGCGCCACAGCTCCCCCCGAACATGCTCGACATGCCGATCGAGGAGCTGGACCTGCCGATGCGGGCGTACAACTCGCTCAAGCGCAACAACATCGTCAAGGTCGGCCAGCTCCTGCAGCTGTCCGATGACGATCTCCTGCCGGATGCGCAACTTCGGGCGCAAGTCGCTCGACGAGATGAAGGAGCGCCTGCGCATGCGCGGCTTCGTCATCCCGGATACCGAGCCGGGTGACGACGACCTGGTGGACGAGCCGTTCGCCGACGACGAGACCGAGGAGGTCTGAGGCGTGGCCTCCCATCGCATCGACGGGCGCAAGCTCTCGCGCAAGAAGGGTCCCCGGCTGGCCCTCTACAAGAATCTGACCGTGTCCGTCCTGCGCTATGAGAAGGTCCAGACGACCGAGGCCAAGGCCAAGGAGATCCGCGGGCGGGTCGAGAAGACCATCACCCTGGCCAAGCGGGGCGACCTCGCCGCGCGTCGGGCGATCGTGGCCCAGTTCCCCAACGAACCGCTGGTCATCGACAAGCTGTTCGACGAGATCGCCCCGAAATACAAGGACCGGACCTCCGGCTACACCCGGATCGTCCGGATCGGACGACGGCTTGGCGACGCAGCTGAGATCGTCCAGATCGAACTCGTCTAAGCGCTCGAGAGGGCGCGTCCGTGCGGTATCGAGCACGGGTGGAATATGACGGCACGGACTTCGCCGGCTTCCAGGTCAACCCTGGCAGGCGGACGGTCCAGGGAGAACTCGAGGCCGCGCTGGCGCGGCTCGACCCTTCGGGGCCGGGTCCGGTCGACGCGGCGGGACGGACCGACGCAGGGGTCCACGCCTCCGGGCAGGTGATCGCATTCACCTATCGGGGGCGATCCTCGGCGAAGGAGCTTGGTCGAGCGCTCGATGCGCTCCTCCCGGCGGACGTCACGATCGGTGCTCTGCACCGGGTCTCGGAACGGTTCGACCCACGCTATGCGGCGCGATACCGGGAGTATCGCTACACCGTCTGGAACGGGCCGCGCAGTCCGCTCCGCGAGCGCCATGCGCTCGGGGTCCGGGTCCCGCTCGACACCGCCGCGATGGCGGAAGCCGGGACGGCCTTCATCGGCCGCCACGACTTCAGTGCCTTCGGGGCGGCCAGACCAGACCGAACGTCGGTCCGGACCGTTCACGCGGTGCGGGTCGGGCGGAGAGGCAGGATCGTGACGATCGACGTCACGGCCGACGCCTTCCTGCGGGGGATGGTCCGCCGGATGGTGGCGGTCCTCATCGAAGTCGGACTGGGCAAGATGGATGCGGCAGGGGTCGCCGCGGCGCTCGGCGCCGGACGACCGGCCCTCGACGGAGCGAGTGCTCCGCCGCACGGCCTGTGCCTGCGAAGGGTGGTCCTCGGACGATCCGAGCGGGCCGAAGTCGGGAACGGAGAACACGGAGAACCATGACCGCGAAGACATACGCACCTCGTGAGAGCGAGATCGAGCGACGCTGGTACGTCGTCGATGCGGCGGACGAGACGCTCGGCCGTCTCGCGTCGCGGATCGCCCCCGTCCTCGAGGGCAAGCACAAGCCGACGTACGCCCCGAACATGGATTCGGGCGACCACGTCATCGTGCTCAACGCTTCGCGCATCGCGGTGACCCGGGACAAGCTCGACTCGAAGATCTACCACCGCCACAGCGGCCATCCCCAGGGCTACAAGGAGGAGACCCTCGGGCACCTTCTCCAGCGTCGTCCCGAGGAGGTCATCCGGCGCGCGGTCAAGGGCATGCTGCCCCACAATCGGCTTGGCGCCCAGCAGCTCCGCAAGCTCAAGATCTACGCCGGCACGGACCACCCCCACCAGGCCCAGCGGCCTGAGCCGCTCGTCCCAGGAGCCCGAAACGCATGATCACTCCCGCCTACTACTACGGCACCGGTCGACGCAAGACCGCGGTCGCCCGGGTCCGGCTGCTGCCGGGCGAGGGTGAGATCGTGGTCAACGGTCGGACCATGGACGAGCACTTCGGCAACGCGGTCAACGAGGCCGAGGTCCGGATGCCCTTCCGGGTGACCGGGACCGAGGGTCGCTTCAACGCCATGATCAAGGTCGAAGGCGGCGGGGTGACCGGCCAGGCCGGGGCCATCCGCCACGGCATCGCCCGGGCCCTCCTCCAGCTCGATCCCGAAGGCAACCGCCTGGCTCTCCGCCAGGCCGGTCTCCTGACCCGCGACCCGCGGATGAAGGAGCGCAAGAAGTACGGGCTCAAGCGCGCCCGAAAGGCCCCTCAGTACACCAAGCGCTAGCGACGCCGCTGGCGGCCATTCTCGCCGCTAGAGTTGCGGCATGACTGACATCGCACGGCCCGTATCGTTGCGGGGGCGGGATCTGCTGAGTGCGGCGGATCTGTCGGTGCCCGAGGTGGACCTCGTATTCGCTCGGGCGGCGGCGCTCAAGGCCGAGTTCCAGGCCACCCGTCGTCACGCCCAGCTGCCGTTGTCCGGGCGGACCTTGGCCATGCTCTTCCAGAAGCCGAGCCTGCGCACCCGGGTGACCTTCGAGGCCGGGATGACCCAGCTCGGCGGTCACGCCGTCCACCTGGCGACGTCCGATGTCGGGGTCGGGACCCGTGAGAGCGTGGCCGACGTCGCCCGCAACCTCGACCGCTGGGTCGACGCGATCATGGTCCGGACGTTCGCCCACGCCATCGCCGAGGAGATCGCCGCGACCGCGGACATCCCGGTGATCAACGCCCTGACCGACCTCGAGCACCCCTGCCAGGCGTTGGCCGATCTGTTCACCCTGCGCGAGCGCTTCGGCGCCGTCGACGGCCTGGTCCTGGCCTTCGTCGGCGACGGCAATAACGTCTATCACTCGCTGGCCCTGCTCGGCGCCCGGCTCGGCCTCGAGGTCCGCCTGGCCCATCCGGCCGGCCACGGCCCCGACCCGAAGGTGGTCGAACAGGCCCGGGCGATCGCCGCGGATCCCACCCGGATCGTCGTCGAGGGCGACCCGCGGGCCGTCGTGCGCGGGGCCGATGTGATCTACACCGACGCCTGGGCGTCGATGGGCCAGGAGGCGGAGGCGGAGCGGCGGCGCACCGAATTCCTGCCCTACCGGGTCGATCAGGCCCTCCTTTCGACCGCCGGACCGACTACTCTCGTGATGCACTGTCTGCCGGCCCATCGCGGCGAGGAGATCACCTCCGACGTCCTCGATGGACCGCGGAGTCTCGTCCTCGAGCAGGCCGAGAACCGGCTCCACGCGCAGAAGGGGTTCCTGGCCGAAAGCCTCGGGGGTCGATGAGCGAAGAAGCCCTCTACGAGCGCTACAAGGGTGCCCTGCGCAACGGTCACGTGGCGGCCGTCCGCGGGCGGAACGAGGACGCCATCGCGTCCTATGCCGAAGCCGCCGCCCTCGCCCCCGATCGGCCGTTGCCCCACACCAGCATGGGCCGGACCCTGCTCAAGCTCGGCCGCGTCGACGAGGCCCTGGCGGCTTTCGCCGCCGCCCTCCGTCTGGCCCCCCGCGACGAGGCCGGTCTGGCCGGCCGGGCCGATGCCCTGATCGCCGCCGGTCGTCCCGCCGAGGCGGCCGGTGTGCTCGACCTGATGGCCGACACTCAGGAGACGGCCGGTCGCCTGCCCGATGCCTGCGACACCGCCCGACGCGCGCTCGAGCTGGCCGAGTCACGGGCCCGCCGACGCTACCTCGAGGCGCTCGTCGCCGAGCTCCAGAGCTGGCCACCCGAGCGGGGCGGTGCCGAGCAACTGGCCCGCGCCCTGCGTGCCCTCGAGATCCAGATCGTCCTGCCCGCCGAACCCGTCGCCGCGCTTGACCCGGACGCCGCCACGAACGACGACCACGACCCGGCCGCCATCGTCGACGCTGCCTTGGTGGGCGCGACCAGCGTCGCCGGGGTCGCGATGATCGCCGACCGACCCGCTCCGGTCGATCTGGGACCGCCGCCCGACGTCGCCGCCATCTCGCTGGCGGTCGAGGCAGCGGTCGCGGCGGGCGATCCCGCGACGGTCCATCGGGTCATCCTCGATTCGGTCGCAGAGCTGCGTCGCGGTGGGCTGCTGGATGCGGCGGTCGACGCCTGCCAGCTCGGTCTGACCGTCGCCCCGGCCGACCCCGATATCCACCTCGCCCTGGCCGAGCTCGACCTCGATCATGGCTGGGTGGTGGCCGCCGCCGAGAAGCTGATCCTGCTCGCCCGGTTCGTCGAGCTGACCGACGACGAGCCGACCCGAGAGCGGGTCCGGATCATGGTCGAGACCCGTCTGCCGGACGACCGTCGACTGTCCGTCCAGTCGGCCTGACGTACACTCTGGCGACGATGCCCGAGGCCATCCAGTCGATCCTCGACCAGGTCCGCCTGACCACCCTGGTCGACATCGGGATCACCGCCGTCCTCATCTACTGGCTGTTCAGCCTGATCCGAGGGACCCGGGCGGTCCGCCTGGTCATCGGGGTCAGCGTGCTCTTCGCCGTCTACGCGGCGGCCCGCCTGTTCAACCTGCAGCTGCTCCGCCAGATCCTCGAGACCGGGGCGATCGTCGGCGTGTTCGCCCTGGTGGTCGTCTTCCAGCCGGAGCTTCGACGGGCCCTCGAGCGGATCGGCCGGGTCGGCTCGCTGGCCTGGATGTTCTCGCCGGCCGATGAGCGCAGCGCCGAGCACGTCGCCGCTGAGATCGCCCATGCCGCGGCCGTCATGGCCGCTCAGGGCCACGGTGCCCTGATCGTCATCGAGCGCGACACCGGCCTGGAGGAGATCGCCGAGTCCGGGGTGATGCTCCATGCCGACCTGTCGGCCGACCTGCTGGCCACCATCTTCATGCCCCGCACGGCCCTCCACGACGGGGCGGTCATCGTCCGGGGCGAGCAGATCGTGGCGGCCGGCGCCCTCTTGCCCCTGGCCGAGATGACCGTCCAGTCGGAACGCCTCGGGACGCGCCATCGGGCCGCCCTGGGCATCGCCGAACAGACCGATGCCGTCGTGGTGGTGGTCAGCGAGGAGAGCGGCCAGGTCAGCCTGGTCGAGCGCTCGCGCATCCGACGCAACCTCAACGAGGCGCAGATCACCCGGGCCATCGTCCAGCTCCTCCATCCGGAGGGCGGCCGCTCCATCGTCGAGCGTGGCACTGGGGCGGTCCGCTCGGTCTCGGTCTCCCGGCCGCAGGCCGGTCGGGTCGGGCTCGGCCGACTGCGTCGCTCGCCAGCGACCGCCGCCGTAGCCACCTCGGCCGCCGCAGCCGGCGCGGCCACGTCGGCGACCGTGGCCGACCTGCCGCCGGCCCAGGCCGAGCCACCGGACGAGCCGACCTCGATCGAACCGTCGCCCGACAGCCGATGAGACGCGCCTTCGAGTTCGTTGTCCGCAACTGGCCGCTCAAGCTCGCCGCGATCATCCTGGCCACGTTCCTGTACGCCGGGCTGGTCCTGTCACAGAGCGCTCAGGTCTGGACCGGCAGCGTGCCCATCGTCCCGGTCAAGCTGCCGACGTCGGCGGTCCTGCTGAGCAATCTCCCGTCGGTCACCAGCATCCGCTACTTCGCGCCGGCCGAGGTCGCCCAGCGGATCAGCAGCGCCAGCTTCAGCGCCACCGTCGACCTGTCCCAGGCCCAGGCCCAGACCGACAGCCCGATCGTCATCGCCAAGGTGACCGTGACCGCGACCGATCCGCGGGTCACCATCCTCGACTACGACCCGCCCTCGATCACCGTCCGGCTCGACCCGCTGGTGTCGAAGACGGTCCCGGTCGCCGTCGACCACGGCCAGGTGCCGCCGGGGCTCGAGCTGCGTGAACCGGTCCTGTCGGCCGAGGAAGCCAAGGTATCCGGGCCCGAATCGGTCGTTCGATTGGTGACCTCGGCCCAGGCCCGGGTCGTCGTCCAGCCGTCGGGCATCGATGTCGACCAGACGGTCGACCTGGTCGCGGTCGACGCCCGGGGCGAGGTCCAGAGCCCGGTCGATATCGAACCGTCGAGCGTCCACGTCAAGATCGCCGTCGGGAGCGGTCTCCAGACCAAGCAATTGCCGGTCAACCCGGTCGTGACCGGCACGCCGGCGACCGGCTTCGAGATCGAATCGGTCACGGTCGAGCCACCGATCGTCACCGTCGAGGGCGATGCCGACGCGCTGGCGACGCTGTCGAAGCTCGACACCCAGCCCGTCTCGATCAGCGGCGCGGCATCCGACCTGACCCGGACCGTGGTCCTCGATATCCCCCAGGGCGTCGACCCGCTGGCCGAGGGTCAGGTGACCATGACCGTGACCTTCCGGCCGATCGCCGGGACCCGGACCTTCTCGGCCGGCATCGTCCTGTCCGGGGCCCGCGAGGATCGGACCTACAGCCTGTCCACGGCATCCGTCCTGGTGACCGTCGGCGGGACCGTCGACGCCCTCGACGCGCTCGATCCGCGGACCCTGGCGGTCGTCGTCGACGTCGACGGCCTGGGCCCGGGCAGCCACAAGGTCAAGCCCAAGATCTCGTTGCCGGCCGACGTCAACCTGGTCGCCACCAGCCCGACCGAGGTCACCGTGACCGTGTCCGAGAACGCCTCGCCGCCCCCGTCGGAGAGTCCCTCCCCGTCGCCGAGCGGACCGTAGATGGCCCGTCTGTTCGGGACCGACGGCATCCGTGGTGTCGCCAACATCGATCTGAAGCCCACCGTCGCCCACGACCTCGGGCGAGCCGTCGCCCAGCGCCTGGCCGGGCCGGGCAGGGCCATCGTGGTCGGTCAGGACACCCGTCGCTCGGGTGACATGTTCGTGGCCGCCATCGTCAGCGGGGCGACCAGCCTCGGCGTCGACGTCCATCGGGTCGGGGTCGTCCCGACGCCCGCCCTGGCCTTCCTGGCCGGCTCGGGCGACTTCGCCGCCGGGATCATGGTCTCGGCCTCGCACAACCCGGCCGAGGACAACGGCCTCAAGGTCCTCGATTCATCGGGGCTCAAGCTCGACGACGACATCGAGGACGAGCTCGAACGGCTGATCTGGCGCTCGGGTGAGCTGGGGGCCGTGGCCAACGGCTCGATCGGCCGGTCGATCGACGGGGCCGGTCTGGTCGAGCGCTATCGCCGCCACCGGACGGACCTGGCCCGGAGCATCCCGACCGACCTGCACATCGTGCTCGACTGCGCCAATGGCTCGGGCAGCCTCCTGGCCGGCGCGATCCTCGAAGCCACCGGTGCGCGGGTCGAGGTCATCAACGCCGAGCCGGATGGGATCAACATCAACCTGGGTTGTGGGGCGACCGCGCCCGGTGCGCTGGCCGGCGCGGTCGTCGAACGAGGCGCCGACCTCGGTTTCGCCCTCGATGGCGATGCCGACCGCTGCGTGGCCGTCGACGCCGCCGGCCGGGTCGTCGACGGTGACCAGCTGATCGGTCTGCTGGCGCTCGATCGGCTCGCCCGGGGCGCCCTCGATGGGGGCGGCCTGGTCGTGTCGGTCCTCTCCAACGGCGGTCTCCAGGCGGCCATCGAGGCGGCCGGTGGCCAGGTCATCCGGACCCCCGTCGGGGACAAATACATCCTCGAGGGGATGCAGGTCTCGGGCGCGGTCCTGGGCGGCGAGAAGAGCGGTCACGTCATCGTCCGCGAGCAGAGCACCTCGGGCGATGGCATCGTGACCGCGCTCGAGGTCCTGCGCGTCCTCAGCCGCCGTCGGCTGCCGATCGCCGAGCTGGCCGCCGAGATCCCCCTCCTGCCCCAGCAGCAGCGCGCGGTCGCCGCCCGTCACAGGGACCAGTGGGAGGGCGATCCGGTCCTCCAGCGGGCCATCGGCCGGGCCGTCGCCCGACTCGGCGGATCGGGTCGGATCCTGGTCCGGCCGTCGGGCACGGAGCCCGCCCTGCGGGTGATGGTCGAGGGACCGGACGCAGCCCTCGTCGGCGAGCTGGCCGACGAGATCGCGACCCTCGCGGGGGAGCGTCTAAACTAGCCCAGCCCGGCGGGTCGCCCCGGGTCGCTCAGGAGACTCGGAACGATATATGTGTGGGATCGTCGGCTATACCGGTCCGCGTGAGGCGGGACCGATCCTCATCGAGGGCCTCAAGCGACTCGAGTATCGCGGTTACGACTCGGCCGGGATCGCCCTGGTCGACGACGCCGGCGACCTGTTCGTCGAGAAGAAGGCGGGCAAGCTGGCCAACCTCCAGACGGCCATCGCCGACCGGACGCCCCACGCCGCCATCGGCCTGGCCCACACCCGCTGGGCGACCCACGGTCGGCCGAACGACCTCAACGCCCACCCCCACCAGGATTGCACCGGCGACATCACGGTCATCCACAACGGGATCATCGAGAACTTCCGGGAGCTCCGCGACGGGCTCGAGGAACGCGGCCACGTGCTGACCTCCGAGACGGACACGGAAGCCCTCGCCCATCTGATCGAGGAGGCCTACGCCGGCGACTTGGCCGTGGCCGTCCGGGATGCCCTCGCCAAGGTCCGCGGCGCCTACGCCCTGGCGGTCATGCATCGGGGCGAGCCCGATCGGTTGATCGGCGCCCGGATGGACGTTCCGCTGGTGGTCGGGGTCGGTGACGGCGAGAGCTTCCTGGCCAGCGACGTGGCGGCCATCCTGGCCCACACCGACCGGGTCATCTTCCTGGAGGAAGGCGACGTGGCCGATCTGCGTCCGTGGGGCGTCGTCATCACCGACCTCGCCGGGACCCCCGTCGAGCGGGTGGTCAGCATCATCGACTGGACTCCCGAGGCCGCCGAGAAGGGCGGCTACGAGCACTTCATGCTCAAGGAGATGCACGAACAGCCGACCGCGCTGCTCCAGGCCATCACCGGCCGGGTGACGGCCGACGACCGGATCGAGGTCCTCGAGCTGGCCGGCCTGGAGGACATCCTCCGGACGATCGACCGGGTCGAGCTGATCGCCTGCGGCACGGCCTATTACGCCTCGCTGGTCGGGGCGGCCGCGATCCAGGACTGGGTGGGCATCCCGGCCCGGGCCAACATCGGCTCCGAGTTCCGCTACAGCCCGCCCCCGCTCGACGAGCGGACCCTGGTCATCGCCGTGACCCAATCGGGCGAGACGGCCGACACCATCGCCCCGACCCGGCTCGCCCGCGAGCGTGGCTGCCCGGTCATCGCGGTGACCAACACGGTCGGCTCGGCGATCACCCGGGAGGCGGCCGCGGTCCTCTTCCTGCAGGCCGGTCCGGAGATCGCGGTCGCCGCCTCGAAGACGTTCGTCACCCAGGTGACCACCGTGGTCATCCTGGCCGCGGCGATCGCCAAGGCCCGGGGACGGCTGGGGGTCGAACAGGAGCTCGAGCTGGGGGCCGCCCTGCGTCGGCTGCCCAAGCAGGCCCAGACCGCGCTCAGATTCGGCCGGGGGCGTGCCCGAACTGGCCCGTCGCTACGTCAACTCGCGTGGGTTCATGTTCGTCGGGCGCGGCTACACCTATCCGGCCGCGCTCGAGGGTGCGCTCAAGCTCAAGGAAGTCAGCTACGTCCACGCCGAGGGCTACGCGGCCGGCGAGTTGAAGCACGGCCCGATCTCACTCCTCGATGCCGAGGTCCCGTTGGTCGCGGTGGCCACCCGCTCGTCGGTCTACGACAAGCTCATCAGCAACGTGATGGAGGGTCGTGCGCGTGATGCCCGGGTGATCGCGGTCGCGTCGGAGGGCGACGTCCAGATCGAGCGCTTCGCCGACGAGGTCCTGTGGGTGCCCGACACCCACGAGGCGCTCAGCCCGATCCTGGCCATCATCCCGCTCCAGCTGTTCGCGTACTACACGGCGATCGCCCGGGGCACGGATGTCGACCAGCCACGCAACCTGGCCAAGTCCGTCACCGTCGAGTAGCCGGTGGCCGACGAGAGGCAGCCCGCCGCGGCCGTGCCCGAGGGTACGACCGAGCTCGGGATCGACATCATCAAGGTCGACCGGATCAGGGCCGCCCTGGAAAGGTTCGGTCCGCGCTTCTCGGGCCGGGTCCTGACCCCCTCTGAACAGCGTTACGTGCGCGATCGCCCGGAGACGTTCGCCGGCCGCTGGGCGGCCAAGGAAGCCGTCAGCAAGGTCCTCGGGTTGGGCGTCCGGGGCATCGGCTGGCGCGATATCGAGATCGAGCGGATGCCGACCGGACAGCCGGCGGTCCGCCTCCACGGCCGGGCCGCGGCAAGGGCCGACCAGCTCGGGATGGATCGGATCGCCGTCTCGATCACCCACGAGTCGGACTACGCGGTGGCCATCGCATTCGGGGTCCGGACGGCCGGCGGCCGCTATGTCTTCCCACCTGACATCGAAGCCCGGCTGGACGACCGCGAACGGCAGCTGCTGGCCCGGATGGAGCGGCTGCGCGCCCTGACCGTGGAGGCCGAGGCTGAAGCTCAGCGGGCCGACGGTGGTTGACCGTGGCTGACGAGGCGCTCCCGCTGGAGCTGCTCGACGACCGGATCGCCGCCGCCCTCCTGCCCGAGCGCCCGGTCCGCGGCCACAAGGGCACCTTCGGCAAGCTCCTGGTCATCGCCGGATCACTTGACTACGCCGGCGCTGCCCTGCTCGTGTGCCGAGCGGCCGGCCGGGCCGGGGCGGGCCTGGTGACCCTGGCCGTGCCCGAGTCGCTCCAGCCCCTCTTCGCGGCCAAGGTCGTCGAGGCGACCACCATGGGCCTGCCCGAGGACGACGTCGAGGAGGTCGACCCGGAGGATGCCCTGGCCAGGATCCTCGACCACGAGCACGACGCGCTGGTCGTCGGGCCCGGGCTGCGACCCGGCCTGGCCACGGCCGACCTCATCCGGGCCCTCCTCGCGGTGGAGGACGAGCGCGGCGTCCCGCCGGCGGTCGTCGATGCCGAGGCACTCCGCTCGCTGGCCGTTCGCGACGGCTGGTGGTCGGCCATCGGCCGGCCGTGCATCCTCACCCCGCACAGCGGCGAGTTCGCCCGACTCAGGGCCGCCAGCGGGGTCGAGCCCGGCGCCGACGGCGACCTGAGCGAAGACGACGACGCCCGCGAGCGCGCGGCTCGGGCCGCCGCAGCGGGCTGGGGCCAGGTCGTCGTCCTCAAGGGCGCCCGGACCGTGGTGGCGAGCCCCGATGGCAGGGCGGCGCGGGCTCCCTTCGAGAACCCCGGTCTGGCCACCGGCGGGACGGGCGACGTCCTGGCCGGGACGATCGGCGCTCTGCTGGCCCAGGGTCTTGATCCGTATGACGCGGCCCGTCTGGGGGTCTACCTCCACGGTGCCGCCGGCGACGTCCTGCGCGATCGTCTTGGCGCCGCCGGGATGCTCGCCTCGGACCTGCCCTTCGAGCTGACCCTGGTCCGCAAGCGTCTGGCGGTCGTCGCCGAGCGGCGCGGCCGTGCGCCCCGCCTCGGCTTCGGCGCGGAGGGCCGCGGGACGCCGCCGTCCGACGGAGGGTGACCGGGCCGGGATCGATCGACCAGCGCCTCGCCGCGGCCGGTCTGCCACCCCTCCCGCGGACCGCCTGGCTCCAGATCGATCTCGACCGACTGGCCGCCAACCTGACCGTCTTCCGGGCGGCCCTGCCGGACGGGGTCCGGGTCGAGCCGGTGGTCAAGGCCGACGCCTATGGTCACGGCGCCGTGCCCGTCGCCCGGGCGCTCGAGGCGGCCGGCGCCGACGGCCTGTCGGTGGCCGCCTTCGACGAAGCGGTCGAGTTGCGCTCCGGCGGGGTCCGCTGCCCGATCCTGTGCCTGTACGCGGTCCCGCCGGCCGTCGTCCCCGAAGCGATGCGGCTCGACCTGGCCGTGGCGGCGACCGGGGAAGAGGCGCTCGAGCGGACCATCGCGGCCGCCGGCGCCGCCTGGCACGGGGAGCGCGGCGCACGGCCGCGGCGCGCCCTCCGGATCCACCTCGACGTCGAGACGGGTCTGGGTCGGGCGGGCATCGCCCCGGATCGGGTGACCCACTGGACGCGTCGCCTGGCCGCCGCGCCGGGGGTCCGCCTGGCGGGCATCTGGTCGCACCTCCAGCAGGCCGACGACCGACCCCGGACCGAGGCTCAGGGCGGGCGGTTCGAAGATGCCCTCGGACGCCTTGCCGAAGCCGGTGTGCGGCTGCCCCGACGACACCTGGCCGCCAGCGCCGGGCTGCTGGGAGGCGTCGTGCCGGCCTACGACGGGGTGCGCATCGGTCTGGCCACCTACGGCATCGTGCCCGACGACGTCCCCGCCGAAGCCGCCACGCGTCCGCCGGCCAGCGCGATCCTGCCCATCCTCTCGCTCCATGCCCGGCCGGTCCGGGTGGCCGATCTGCCGACCGGCACGGGCATCAGCTATGGGCCCACCTTCAGCACGACCCGACCGAGCCGCATCGCCACCCTGCCCCTGGGCTACGGCGACGGCTTCGCCCGAGCGCTCTCCAACCGGGCCGAGGCGCTCGTCCGGGGTCGGCGCGTGCCGCTCGTCGGCAACGTGGCCATGGACGCGGTCATGGCCGACGTGACCGACGTGCCCGGCCCACCGGTGTCCATCGACGATGAGTTCGTGCTCCTCGGGACCCAGGGATCCGAGACCATCCCGGTCGAGGACTTGGCGCGGATGCGCACCACGAATCCGTGGGAAACGGTCACGGCGATGTCCCGCCGGTTACCCCGGGTGTACCATGCCGCGGCGGTACCGGTGACGGTCCGAACGCTCGCGACGTGGAGGGATCGGTGAACCGGATCCAGCTCTGGAATGGCGATATCTGCGAGCTCGAGGTCGACGCGATCGTCAATCCGGCCAACCCCAGCCTGTGGATGTCGACCGGCGTCGGTGGGGCCCTCAAGGCGGCCGCCGGCGACGAGGTCGAGTTCGCGGCGATCCGACAGCTGCCGGTCTCGGTCGGCGACGCGGTGGTCACCCCGGCCGGCCGACTCGCCGCCCGGATGCTCATCCACGCGGTCTCGCTCGACCGCGATCGACGGACCAGCGGGAGCGCCATCGAGGCCGCCCTCCGGAGCGCCTTCGCCCGGGCTCGCGAGCACGACGTCGTGACCCTCGCCCTGCCGGCCCTGGGGACCGGTGTCGGTGGCTTCCCGATGGATGACGCGGCCCGGATCACCGTGGCCACGGTCCGCGATGAGCTGCGCGCTTCGCCGGACATCCAGACGGTCATCCTGGCGATGCGCGGGATCGTCGCCTACGGCGCCTTCGAGCGTGCCCTGGCCGAACCGGTCGCGCTCGAGGTCGGCCAGGACCCGCTGGGCGACGTCGACGACTTCCGCTCGCTCCGCCAGGTCCCTGCGTGAGCTTCCCTCGCGAGCGGACCGACGAACAGCGCGACGACCTGGTCGAGCAGGTCGCCAGGGAGATCCAGTTCCGCGGGCTGACCGCCCCGGCTGTTCACTTCCTGCACGCCAGTCGACCCTACCGGCCGCTGGGCAGCAACGCGATGCTCTTTTTCGACCCGACCCTGCGCGGCCTGTTCGGCGGCGACGTCTCGTCGGCCTCGGCGATCCTGGCCGACGACATCGGGATCGAGCTGCTGATCGATCGCCTCGAGGAGTACGACGAGGACGACACGCTCGACGCGTGAGCCTCTGGGCTAGCATGGACCGGTGACGGTCGACCCAAAACTCCTGCTCACCCTCGATCTCGGCGCCGCCACCGCCTCGGCAGCGCTCATCGGTCCCGTCGCCGGCCGCCGCCGCCTCCTTGGCTCGATCGCCTTCCCGGCCGGGGTCGCCGAGGATCGCCTGGTGGCCCACCTGCTCGAGCGGGTACGAGCCGCCGACCCCGACCTGGCCGGGGAGCTCGGGCTCGATGGCGACGACGCCCTCCAGACCATCCCACGGCAGGTCGTCCGCTCCGTCGCGCCGCCGTCCCTGGTGGTCCTGGCCCCGACCGTCCGGGCTCGCCTGGCGGTCGAGCAGGTAGCCGGTCTGGCCGGCTGGCGGACGCGCGGCGCGAGCCTCGATCCCGACGGCACCATCGGACTGACCCGGGCGGCACTCGAGCCGGGACTCGACGCCCTGGCCGTCAGCGCCGACCCGCCGACCAGCCGCGAGGAGACGGCCGCTCTGACCGAGGTCGCCGCCGTCGTCGATGGGATCGTCGGTCGACCGTCCGCTCCCCAGCTGATCCGGATCGGCGAACTGGCCCGGGACGACCTTGGCCTGGAACCCGAGGCGCCGACCGGCCAGGGCGCGATCTACGCTCCCGGCCCCGAGGCCGGCGAGCCGGTCGGCGAACCGCTCCGCCATCTGCTCGACCGTCTCGACCCGTCGGGCCCGACCTCGCGCCGCTCGGCCCTGCTCGCCCTGATCGACCTGGCCGCGGTCCTCGATCGGCGGATCGAGCTCATCGAGATCGGCTTCGACGGTGGGCTGCGGGCCGTCGCTGGGCCACACGGCCTCGAGGCCCCGGCCGCCCTCGTCCCGGCCGCCGCGGCCGTGCCCCTCGACCTCGACGACGACACGGTCGACGAGGTCCTGGCCTGGTCGACGGTCGCCCTCGATCGGCACCGGATGCGCGATCGCTTGCGCGACCTGCGTCTGTCACCCTGGATCGAGACCCACGGCGATGGGGCCCGGCTCCGACTGGCCGCCGCTCGTGCTGCGGTCACCCGGCTGGTCGCGGCGACGCCCTGGCTCGAGTCCCTGCCGGCCCCGGATCTGATCGTGGTCGCCGGCGGAGCCTGGGCGGCGGCCCCCGGTCCGGCCATCGCCCTGGCCATCGCCGACGTCGTCCGTCGGCCCGGCTCCTCCCAGCTCGCCTACGACCACGCCCGTCTGCTCGGACCGCTGGGGGCGGTCGACGACCCGACCGAGCGGCAGGGCCTCCTGGCGGAGCTGGCCGACGATCTGCTCGCCCCATTGGGCAGCCTGATCGTCCCGCTCGGCCTGCGAGCGGGACGGAGCGCCGGACGACTGATCGTGCGCGGACCGGCCGGCGAGACCAGCCTCGACCTGGTCCCGGGCGGGCTTCAGCTGGTCGATCTGCCGCCTGGACAGCTGGCGGTGGCCGATCTGCGCTTCCGGGACCCGGTCGGGATGGGCACTCGGGGCCGGCACATGACCGTCCAGGTCGGTGGCGGCCTGGGCGGATTGCTGATCGACCTGCGCGACATCCCCCTGCGCCTGCCCGAACGGGCCGAACGCCGCCGGGCCCTGCTCGAGGCCTGGCAGGCGGCCTTCTGGGCGGGTGGCGACGAATGACCGTCGGCGGCCTCGCCGCGGATCTCGATCTCGAGTTCGGACTCGAGCTGGTGCCGACCCGCCGGCTGCTCGATCCCGAGCCGATCGCCCGGTTCGACCTCGCCCCCGGCGACCGGATCCTGGTCGCGGCCGGCGATCGGGTCGCGGTCGGGATGGGCCTGGCCGAACGACAGCGCGAGCCGCGGGTCGACGACGGGCCACCGGTGGCCGCCCCCTCCGAGACCGACCGACCGCCTCTGCGCGCCGGTGATTGGTGGCCGGGGGACGGCCACGAGACCGGTGGCCCGCTCCGGCGACGTCATCCGCGCAGCCCGGCCGGCGAGCTGCTCCACCCCCAGGACGGGCGCTGGCGGATCGCGACCGGGGTCCATGTCGACGTCCTCGAATCGCCAGCCGCCGGAGTGGTCGCCGAGGCGGTCGCCGGTCGGGGGCTGACCGTCCGACTATCCGGCTCGGCCCTCGTCGGCTCGTTCGCCGCGGGCATCCCGTCTCGGGGCAGGCTCGAGCGGGTCATCGGCGAGTCGGGCCTGCGTGGTGCACTCGATGTCGGTCGGGCGGGGGCGATCCTGGCCGTCGACGGGCGGGTCGACTCGGAAGCCATCATCCGGGCCCGGGCGACCGGCGTGCGCGGGGTGATCGCCTCGGGTCTGGCCGGCAAGGACCTGCGCGACCTGCAGGCGTCTGAGGCCCGTCAGCGGGCCAGCCTCCAACCTCTCGCGCCATTCGCCGTGCTCGTCCTCGACGGGACCTCGCGCCGACCGATCGCCGGGCCGGTCGCGGACCTGCTGGCCGCCCTCGAGAGTCACGAGGTGGCCATCGTGGTCGACCCGCCGCGCCTCGTCTTCAACCCGCCGAACCCGCCGATCGCCCCACCCGGCCGAGATCGGGTCCGGGTGGTCGGCGGCGAGCTGGTCGGTCAGGAAGGTCGCTGGTTGCGGGCGGTCGGGCTGCGCCGGTTCCCGGCCGGGGTCCATCTCGAGGCGGCCACCATCGCCCTCGACGATGGCGCCCTGGCGACGGTCGCCCTGGCCGATCTCGAGCGCTTCGTCTGACGGCAGCCGAGCGCCGACTCGGCTACGCTCCGGGCATGGTTCCCGGATCCACCAGCCCCAGCCCGTCGAGCGCGCTTCGGACGACCGTGACCAGCGCCTCGCCCGAGGCGACCGAAGCGCTTGCCGCGCGGCTGGCGGTCGTGGCTCGGGCCGGTGACGTGATCGCCCTGATCGGCGACCTCGGGGCGGGCAAGACCCGCTTCGCCAAGGGCTTCGCCAGCGGCCTCGGGGTGACCGCCACGGTCAACTCGCCGAGCTTCGTGCTGATGAGCGAGTACCTCGGCCGGCTGCCCCTCTTCCACCTCGACCTGTATCGGCTGTCGGACGTCGGCGACATCCTCGGCAGCGGCCTCCTCGACGAGCGCCAGGCCGAGGGGGTGACCCTCATCGAATGGGCCGAGCGTCTCGGCCCGGCGCTGCCCGCGGACAGCCTCGAGGTCCACATCGACGGGACCGCCGACGACCCGCGGACGATCCGGCTGACGGCGGGGACGCCCGCTCTCGAGCGCTACATCGACGCGTTCCGATGAGCGGCACACGCCCTGTCCTGGCCTTCGACACGGCGACGACGGTCGCCGTCGCGGCGATCGGCACGGCCGACGGGCAGGTCCTGGCCGATACCGCCTGGGTCGCCGGCTACCGCCACGGCGAGGAGCTCCTGGCCCGGATCGATGGCCTCCTGGCCGAGGCGGGCGTGGGTCTCCATGAGCTGGGCGGGATCGTCGTCGGGACCGGCCCGGGCGCGTTCACCGGGTTGCGGGTCGGGTTGGCCACGGCCAAGGGCCTGGCCCATGCCCTGGCGATCCCGATCGTGGGGGTCCCGACCAGGTCCGCCCTGCTGGCCGCCGCTACGGCAGTCGAGCCCGCCGCGGCGCCCTTCGTCCTTGTCCTGCCGGCCGGTCCGTCGGACCGGCTCTTCCTCGAGCCGGACGGCCGGCCCACGATCCTCAGCGGTCTGCCGGCAGCCGATCCTGAAGGTGTCGCCAGCGACGATCCCGATCCGGCCCTTGCGGCGGCCATCGGTCCGACCTCGCGGACACTCGTCGCGGTCGATCTGGCCGGGCGTGCCCCGGCAGCGGCCGCGGAGCTCGGCGGGCTGGCCAGGGCCGGTCTGGCCGCCGCGTTGCTCGGGCTCGGCGCCGCGGAGCTGGCCGCCGGCCGGGCCAGCGACCTGGCCGGGCTGGTGCCCGATTACGTGACTCTGCCCCGGGGTGTGGGCCAGGAGACGGGAGCGGTGGGATGGTCGCGCGACCCCGTCTGAGCGTCGTGGTGGCGCCGATGGCGATCGCCGACGTCGAGGCCGTCCAGGCCATCGAGCTGGCCAGCTTCAGCGCGCCCTGGCCGCCCAACGCCTACCTGACCGAGCTCCAGACGAATCGGCTGGCCCACTACATGGTCATCCGGATCGGCCCCGACGTCGTCGGCTACGCCGGCCTGTGGCTGATGGTCGACGAGGCCCACGTGACCACCTTCGCCATCCATCCCGACTGGCGCCGGCGTCACCTCGGCGACCGACTGTTGCTGGCCCTGCTCGACATCGCCATCGACCGGCGGGCGGCGGAAGCGACCCTCGAGGTGCGCCTGTCCAACCTACCTGCCCGTCGCCTGTACGAGAAGTTCGGCTTCCGACCGGTCGGGATCCGGCCGCGCTACTACACCGACAACCAGGAAGACGCCCTGATCATGACCACCGAACGGCTCGACAGCCCCGACATGGGCGAGCGGCTGGCCCGGCTGCGGACCGAGATCGACGCCGCGGCCGACCCGACCCAGCCGGCCGACGACGAAGCCGACCGACCCAGCCGCGTCCGACCGACCGACGCCCCGGATCGGACCGGATGAGCGGCCCGCTCCTGCTGGCCATCGAATCGAGCTGCGACGAGACCGGCATCGCCCTGGTCGAGGGTGGTCGGCGGATCCATGCCAACGTCGTGGCCAGCCAGGTCGCCCTCCACGCCGCGACCGGCGGGATCGTGCCCGAGGTGGCCGCCCGGGCTCATCTGCGCTGGATCGTGCCGGTCCTCGACGCGGCCCTCGAGGACGCCACCGCGGACTGGCGCGACATCGACGCGGTCGCCGTGACCTACGGCCCGGGCCTGGCCGGCTCGCTCCTGGTCGGGGTCAACTTCGCCAAGGCCCTGGCCCACGTCCATGCCAAGCCGCTGGTCGGGGTCAACCATCTCGAGGGTCACGTCGAGGCCGGCTGGCTGCTCGATCCAGGCGAGGATGCGGCGGGCCGGCCGGAGCCGACCTTCCCGGTCGTGGCCCTGGTCGTCTCGGGCGGCCACACCTTCCTGGTCGAGATGCGCGATCACGGCGACTTCCGACTGCTCGGCCAGACCGTCGACGATGCGGCCGGCGAGGCCTTCGACAAGGTCGGCCGGCTGCTCGGTCTGGGCTACCCCGGAGGGCCGGCCATCCAGCGCGCCGCCGAGGCCGCCTCTGCGCGCGACGCGCCGTTCCCCCGGGCCTGGCTGGGCGACTCCTACGACTTCAGCTTCAGCGGGCTCAAGACCGCCGCCCGGCGGATCGTGGCCGCCGCTCGGGTCGAGGCGGGCATCGCCCCCGATGACAGCGAGACCCCCTTGCCGCCGGCCATGGTGGCCGAGCTGGCCTATGGCTTCCAGGAGGCGGTCGTCGATGTCCTCGCGACCAAGACCCTACGGGCCGCCCGCCAGCTCGGAGCGCGGGCGATCGTGGTCGGCGGGGGAGTGGCCGCCAACAGCGTGTTGCGCGCTCGGATCCAGGCCGAGGCGGCCGCCATCGGCCTGCCCGTCGTCGTGCCCCGGCCGGGCCTGTGCACCGACAACGGGGCGATGATCGGGGCCGCCGGGGCGCGCCGGTTCGCGGCCGGCGAGCGAGCCGGTCTGGACCTCGACGCCCGTCCCTCGCTGCCTCTCGCTGCGCGATGACCGCCCGATGACTGCGCCGTGACCGCAGCGCCACGGATCGATCCGGCCGAGGTCCGCCGGGCACTGCGCGAGTCCGGGTTGCGCGCCCGCCACTCGCTCAGCCAGAACTTCCTGGCCGACATCGATGTCCTCGATGGCATCCTGGCCGAGGCCGCGCCGGTCCCGGGCCGGGCCGTCCTCGAGATCGGTCCGGGTCTGGGGATCCTCACGGGCGGCCTGCTCGAGGCGGGTGCCGCGGTCACCGCGGTCGAGCTCGACCGCGGCCTGGCCGCAAGGCTGCGCGACCGGTTCGCCCAGCCGATCGCCCTGGCCGATGCACAGCCCGGCGTGCCAGGTGGCCTCCGGTTGATCGAGGGCGATGCGCTCGACGAAGCCCTGACCGAGCTCTGCCCCGAGCCCTACGACGTGGTGGCCAACCTGCCTTACCACATCACCAGTCCCATCCTGCATCGCCTGCTCGAGGCGCCGCCTCGGCCCGAGCGGTTGGTCCTGATGGTCCAGCGTGAGGTGGCCGAACGGATCGCCGCACCGCCGGGCAAGATGAGCTACCTGTCGGTCTTCGTCCAGTACCACGCTGGGGTCCGGATCGCCCTGCGGGTCCCGCCGGCCGCCTTCGAACCGGCCCCCGAGGTGGATTTCGGCGGTCATCGTCGCCCAACCGTTCCCGGGCGACGACCGGCTCGACAGCGCGACCGAGGACGAGCTGTGGCGGCTGGTCCAGGCGGCCTTTCGCGAGCGCCGCAAGATGATCCACAACGTCCTGTCGCGTCAGCTTCCCCTGTCCTCGGCCCAGGTCACCTCCGCCCTGGAGGCTGCCGCCATCGAGCCCGACCGGCGACCGCAGACGCTGGCCGTCGGCGAGTGGCTGCGTCTGCTCGAGGTCATCGGGCCGATCGGCCCGGACACCCGCGGGCGATGATCCGAGCGAGAGGGCGATGAGCGATCCCACCCGGCGGCTGACCCCGGTCGTCCGGCTCGCCCCGGCCAAGCTCAACCTCAGCCTGGCCGTCGTCGGCCGTCAAGCGGACGGCTACCACGAGCTCCACTCGGTGATGGTCCCGCTGGCCCTGGCCGACCGGCTCAGTCTGGCCCCGATCGGCGGTCCCCGCGACAGCCTCCACGTCGACGGCTTCGACAGCGGACCGACCGAGGACAACCTGGTCCTGCGCGCGCTGGCTGCCACCCGCCAGGCCGTTGGCGCGGGCTGGGGCGGCGCTGCAGCGTCGGGCGGCTCGGCCGGCCCGCCACCGGCCCTGGCGGCCCGACTCGACAAGCGGATCCCCGTCGCGGCCGGGCTGGCCGGCGGCTCGAGCGACGCGGCGGCTGCGATCGACGCTGCGCTCGAGGCGTGGGCCGCCGATCTGACCATCCATGAGCGCCTTCGGGTCGCCCTGCGCCTGGGTTCGGACGTCCCGTTCTTCCTGGCCGGTGGGGCGGCCCTGGTCGAGGGTCGGGGCGGGTCGGTCAGCCCGCTCAAGGGCGTCCTGGGCGATCCCCCGGGGGTCCTTCTGGTCACGCCGCGGGTGACCATCTCGACGCCGGACGTCTTCGCGGCATTCGATGCCGTCGGCGCGGTCCCCAACGGTTCGACCCGGACGAGCTCGAACCACCTCGCCGACGAACTCCGGAGCGGTCTCACGGCCCGGGCCCTGGTCGACCGGGCCGGGGTGCTGGCCGTGGCCAACGACCTGACCGCGGCCGCCGTCGTCGTCGAGCCGGGTCTGCTCGGCTTCCGCCGGAAGGTCGGTCGGTTGCTCGGTCGGCCGGTCGGTCAGTCGGGCTCGGGCCCGACCCTGTGGGTCCTCTATCCTTCCCTGACCGAAGCCAGCGCGGCGGCCGACGTCGTGCGCGAGGCGACCGCCGATGGCAGGCTCAGCCCGCCCGGTGACGGCGAGCCGTTCGTCGCCGCGACCACGATCCTGAGCCAGTAGCAGTCCGACAGGAGCGATCGATGACTCGCCAGGCGATCTCGACCAGCGGCGCCCCGGCCGCCCTCGGTCCGTACAGCCAGGGCATCGCCATCGACGGCTTCCTGTACTGCTCCGGTCAGCTCGGGCTCGACCCAGCCAGCGGCGAGCTGGCCGACGGGGTCGAGGCGCAGGCCGAGCGGGCCCTGCTCAACCTCGAGGCGGTCCTGGCCGAGGGCGGCCTCGGTTGGGCGGATGTGGTCAAGACCACCGTCTTCCTGGCCGACATCGGCGACTTCGCCGCGATCAACGCGGTCTACGCGACCCACGTCGTCGATCCGCCGCCGGCGCGCTCGACGTTCGCCGTCGGCGCCCTGCCCAAGGGTGCCCGGATCGAGATCGAGGCGATCGCCCGGCGCTGACCGGTCGGGTCGGCTTGACGAGCGGCGCAGGATACCCGGATGGGCGTCCGCGCGGAGCACGCAGCCATCCTGGAGCGCTACCTCCAGGCCATCCTGAACGGCGACCCGGCGGCTGCCGGCGAGTTGGTCGATGACGACTTCGTGGAGACCTACCCGCAATCCGGTGAGCGCATCGCCGGGCGGGTGGCGGCGACCGAGGCGATCGCCCGCCAGCCCGCCGGGGTGAGCCTGATCGGCCAGAGCCACCTGACCTCGTGCGGGGAGGATCGGATCCTGGTCGAGGCCCTCCTCGACTACGGTGGCCCACGCTACTGGATGGTCGCCCTGTACCAGATCGGCCGGGGTCGGATCCACAGCAGCGCCGCCTACTTCGCTGCTCCATTCGCGGCTCCCGCGTGGCGTGCGGCATGGGTCGAGTCGTTCGACCCGCTCGACCCGGCGACCTGGCTGGGTGACGGCGACGGCCAGGCCATCGATCGCGCCGAGGTCGAGCGCCGGGTTCGCGCAGCGGCCGACGACCGGACCGAGGTCGTCCGGGCGGCGAGCCATCCGGACTATCGCGGCCAGTTCGTCCAGTCCGGCGAGCGCTTCGACTACGACGGTCTGGAGGCCATGAACGCGGCCTATCCCGGCGGGCTGCCCGAGATGCGCCTCAATCGCCTCGAGGGCGACAGCGAGCGTTGGATCATCGACCCGACGAACACCCCGGTCAGGGTCTCGGGCGGCGGCGATACCTGGCTGACCGAGATCCTGATGCGTTACCCCTCTGGCGAACCGTTCCACGGCGTGGCCCTGCTCATCCACCGGGCCGGCCTTGTCTGGCGCCAACGCTTCTACTACTGCGCCCCGTTCGAGGCGGCGGCCTTCCGGGCCGATCTGGTCGAGCGGATCGACCCGGTCGCCACGCTCGACTGACGATCGGCGCTGGGTCCGCGGTGGCCCTGCCGGGGGTTTGACACCCCGCTCGGGACGCCCCTACGATGCCCCAGCCCTGATGACACCCGAACCGCCCCAGTCCCGGACCGTCGCGATCGTCCTCGCCGCGGGGCTCGGGACGCGGATGAAGTCGCATCTCCCCAAGGTCCTCCACGAGCTGTGCGGCCGACCCATGCTCGGCTATGTCCTGGCCGCCGCCGAGGCCGCGACCGGGAACCGACCCCTCGTCGTCTACTCGCCGCCGACGGCGGCCATCCTGGACGTCTACGCCGATCGCGCGGACTTCGCCCTGCAGGCCGAGCCACGCGGGACGGCCGATGCCCTGGCCGCCGCCCTGGCGGTCCTGCCTGCCGACGTCCCCGAGATCCTGGTCGTCTACGGCGATGTCCCGTTGCTCGAGGCGGACCTGCTCGCGGCCTTGATCGATGAGCAGCACGAGTCCGCCGCCGCCATCAGCCTGGTCGGGGTCATCACCCTGGACCCGGCGGCCCTGGGCCGGATCGTGCGCGACGACGAGGGCGAGGTGACGGCCATAGTCGAGGCCCGCGACGCGACCGAGGACGAGCTCCAGATCGACGAGATCAACGCCGGGATCTACGTCTTGGACGTGGCCTGGCTGCGTGCCCGGATGGGCGATCTGCGGCCCTCGGCGACGACCGGTGAGCTGTACCTGACCGACCTCGTCGCCTTGGCCCGGTCCGATGGCCGGCACGTGGCCAGCCTCGACGTGGGCGACGACGGGACGCTCCTGGGCATCAACGACCGGGCCCAGCTGGCCGATGCGACGTACCGCCTGCGCGAGCGGATCAACGACCGGCACATGCTGGCCGGGGTGACCATGCACGACCCGTCAACGGCCTATGTCGACGTCGATGTGGTCATCGCTGCGGACGTCGTCATCGAGCCCAGCGTGGTCCTGCGTGGCCGGACCTCGATCGGGGCGGGCACGGTCCTTGGTTCCGGGGCCCAGATCATCGACACCGTCATCGGCCGCGACTGCCGGATCTGGGCCAGCGTGCTCGAGTCGTCCGAGGTCGAGGACGAAGTCTCGATCGGGCCGTTCGCCCATCTCCGATCGGGCTCCTCGATCGGTCGCGGGGCGAAGCTGGGCAACTTCGCCGAGGTCAAGAACAGCCGCCTCGAGGCCGGCGTCCAGCAGCATCACATGAGCTACCTCGGCGATGCCCAGGTCGGAGCCCGGGCGAACATCGGGGCAGGCACCATCACCGCCAACTACGACGGCCGGAACAAGACCCGGACCAAGATCGGAGCCGGCGCGTTCATCGGCGTCGACACGATGTTGGTGGCCCCGGTCGAGATCGGTGACGGGGCCCGGACCGGTGCTGGGGCGGTCGTCACCCGGGACGTCCCGGCGGGCAAGCTGGCGGTCGGCGTGCCCGCCCGGATCCGCGAATCGCGTCCGCTCGACGAGCGATGAACCTGCCCGTCGTCGAGCTCCTGTTCATCGTCCTGCTGACGGTCCTCGAGGGGTTTTTCGTCGCCTCCGAGATCGCCCTCGTCTCGATCCGCCGAAGCCGGGTCGAGCAACTCATCGAGGAGGGAAACCAGCGGGCCCGGCGGGTCCGTCGCCTGCTCGACGACCCGGGCCGCTTCCTGGCCGTGGCCCAGATCGGGCTGACCTTCCTGGGCTTCTTCGCCTCGGCCTACGCCGCGGTCAGCCTGACCGACCGGCTGACCGGGCTGCTCGAGCAGATCCCGGCCCTCCATGGTTCGGCCGCCGGGATCGCCCTGGTCGTGGTGACCATCCTGCTGGCCAGCTTCACCATCGTCTTCGGCGAGCTCGTCCCGAAGACCCTGGCATTGGCTTTCCCCGAGCGCTTCGCCCTTGCCGTGGCCGGGCCGATCGACATCATCGGCCGGATCCTGTCGCCGATCGTGGCCCTGCTCACGGCCATCACCCGGGTCCTGACCCGTCCGTTCGGGGCGGACGTCTCGACCGAGAGCCAGATCACCGCCGAGGAGCTCCGCCTGATCGTCGAGCGGGGCGGCCAGCAGGGCATCCTCGAGGCCGAAGAGGAGCAGATGATCAACGCGGTCATCGAGCTGGGCGATCGCCGCCTCCACGAGGTGATGGTCCCGCGCATCGACATCGTGGCCCTGCCCGCCACGGCGACCTTCGAGCAGGCCATCGACATGATCGTCGACGAAGGCCACAGCCGGGTCCCGGTCTACGAGGAATTGATCGACGAGGTCGCCGGGATCCTGTATGCCAAGGACCTGCTCCAGTACCTCAAGTCGTCGGCCGCGCCCCGGCCGGCCATCCGCTCGATCCTGCGGACGCCCGTCTTCGCCCCCGAATCGATGACCATCGACGACCTCCTCCACGACTTCCAGCGCAAGAAGGTCCATATCGCGATCGTCCTCGACGAATACGGCGGGACGGCCGGCCTGGTCTCGATCGAGGATCTCCTCGAGGAGATCGTGGGCGAGATCCAGGACGAGTACGACGTCGAGGAGGAGATGGTCGTCCGGCTGTCAGCCGACGAGATCCGGATCGACGGCCGGGTCGACGTCGATGAGCTGGCCGAGCTCTTCGACACGCCCATCCAGCTCGAGGACGAGGACGAATACGACACCATCGGCGGACTCATCTTCCACCGCATCGGGCGGGTCCCGGTGCCCGGCGACCAGGTCGAGGTGGACGGCTTGCGCTTGACCGTGGAGTCGACCGACGGCCGCCGGGTGAGCAAGGTCCTGGCGGTCCGCGAGCGGCCCGCCCGCGACGACGACGACGAGGCCGACCGCTAGATCGGGATCAGGCGCTGATCACCGACACGATGATCCGTTCGAGGCCCGCTCGGGCCTCGACGTCGACCGTGCCGGCGGCGTCGAGCTCGGCCAGCGCCTCGTCGCGGTGGTGGCGAGCCTGGTCCCGGGTGTAGTCGCGCGCTCCGTTCCGCTCGAGGATGGCGACGGCCTCCTCGAGCTCGGCTGCGCTGGGTGCCTCGGCAGCCTGGATCGCCAGCAGGCGCGCCCGATCCTCAGGACCGGCGTGCTCCAGGGCGTAGATGACCGGCAGCGTCTTCTTGTGCCGGGCGAGATCGGTCGGCTCCTTGCCGGTCGACCGCTCCTGGCCCCAGATGCCCAGCAGGTCGTCGTTGAGCTGGAAGGCCAGGCCCAGTGCCCAGCCGAAGGCGCGGTAACGGGCGATGACCGCCTCGTCGTCGGTCGCCAGGAGCGCCCCGGCTTCGATCGAGGCGCTGATCAGGGCGGCGGTCTTGCGCCCGATCATGTCGAAGTACAGCTCGACCGACATCGCCTCGTCGTGCTCCGAGGTCCAGATGTCGATGTACTGGCCCTCGCACAGGGCGACGCAGGTCGTGTCGTACAGGCGCATGAGGCGCAGGACCTTGGTGTCGCTGAAGCCCAGGTCGGTCAGGCGGTGGAGGGCGACCCGGCTGAGGCTGAACAGCATGTCGCCGGTGTTGATGGCCTGGGGGATGCCGTGCTTGGCCCACAGGGTCGGCCGGTGGCGCCGCTCGATGTCGCCGTCCTCGATGTCGTCGTGGACCAGGCTGAAGTTGTGGCCCAGCTCGACCGCCGCCGCGCCGGGCAGGGCTGGCTCGTACTCGCCGGTGATCGAGGCATAGGCGAGCAACCCGAGGAGCGGCCGCATCCGCTTGCCCGAAGCGGCGCCGCTGTCGTCCAGGCCGAGGTGGTAGCGGACCATCTCGTAGACCCCGTGGGTCGAAGGGTCGCGGTCCCGGACCAGGGACAGGATCTCGTTCTCGGTCGCGGCGATCAGCTCGGCGAGCTCGAAGCCGGGGGTCGTCGTGGTCATCCTGGGCCGAGTGTAAGTCACGACCACCGGTTCGGCCCGGCTGGCCGGTCGGATGGTGGGGCCGGTGCTACCGTGGTCTCGTGCCCCGACCGCGGACGTTCTCGACCGACGCCATCGTCCTGAGCCGGTTCGACCTCGGCGAGGCCGATCGGGTCCTGACCCTGATCACTCCCCACGACGGCAAGCTCAAGGCCATCGCCAAGGGCGTTCGCCGGCCGACCTCGCGGCTGGGCGGGAGCGTCGAGCCGTTCGCCGAGCTGCGCATCCAACTGGCCCATGGACGGACCTTCGACGTCGTCACCCAGGTCAGCGTCGGGCATGCCTGGCTGCGCCTGCGCGACGGGCTCGAGACGGCCGCTACGGCCTGGTATCTGGCCGAGCTGGCCGACCGCTCGCTCGAGGAGCGCCACCCGGCCGAGCCGCTGTACCTGCTCCTGCGCCGGGCCTACGAGCTGCTCGACGCGGGGATGGCCCCCGGCCGGGTCGCCCGCTGGTACGAGATGCGTCTGACCGACGAGCTGGGGGTCCGACCCGAGGTCGATCGCTGCGTCGAATGCGACCGGATGCTCGAGTCGACCGACACCTTCCGCTGGGTCCCGCCGCTGGGCGGCGTCCTGTGTCAGCGCGAAGCCGGTCCGCCGCACGATCGGACCGGCCTGTCGCTCGAGGCGCTCAAGCTGCTCAAGGCCTACCAGCGGATGGATGTCGAGGGGATCGCCCTGCTCCGGGTTCCACGTGCGGTCGAGCGTGAGGTCGAGGCCGCGATGCGCGACTTCGTCCGGATCGCCCTCGAGCGCGACGCCCGCTCACTGCCCTTCCTCGACGAGGTCCGGGCCGGGCCCCCGCGGCCCTCCTCTGTGGCGGTCGCCGACCGCATCTGACCCCACCGCACCGCACCGGACCGCAGCGCTGCGGGCCACGCATCGGTCTAGAATGACCTGCGGCACGCCGGGAACGAGCCTGTTTCGAAGCGCGGATGTGATTCCGGAGGTGGCGTGCGGACCCTGGCGGTCATCAACCACAAGGGCGGCGCCGGGAAGACCACCACGTCGGTCAACCTGGCAGCGGCGATCGGTGAGACCGGCGCCCGGGTCCTCCTCATCGACCTCGATCCGCAGGGTTCGGCCTCCGACTGGGTCGGGGTCAACGATGCGTCGCGGGGGATGTTCGACGTCTTCGTCGGCTCGACCGAGCTGGCCTCGCTCGCCCAGCGCACGATCGTCCCCAACCTGGACCTGATCCCGGCCTCACCCTGGCTGGTCACGGCCGAACGGACCCTGCTGGCCGATCTGGCCGCGGCGTTCGTCCGCGCGGTCGACCGGCTGCCCGCCAACTGGGACGTGGTCATGGCCGATTGCCCGCCGTCGATCGCCTTCCTGAGCGTCGCCGCGCTGGCCGCCTTCCGGGAGGTCCTCATCCCGGTCGAGACCCACGCCATCGCCCTGTCCGGGGTGGCCAGCCTGGTCCGCGAGATGGACCAGGTCCGAGCCAGCCTGAATCCGGCCCTGGAACCACCCCGGATCCTTGCCGGGCGGGTCAATCGGACGGTCCATTCGCGTCAGATCCTGGCCGAACTGCGCCGGATCTACGGCGACCTCGTCCTCGAGTCGACCATCCGCGACAGCGTCCGCCTGGCCGAGGCCGCCGGGCTGCGCCTGCCGATCACCCTCAGCGCTCACGACAGCAAGGTCGCCAACGACTTCCGGGCGGTGGCCATCGAGGTCCTGACCGGGACCGCCCCCGCGCCGTTGCCGGCCGAGCCGGAGCCGACCGGCGGCTGGCGGCGCTGGCTCAGCCGCACTCCTGCGCCGCGCTGACCGACCATGGACGAGACGGCCGTTCTGGCTGCCCTGGCCGTGCTGACCGCGCTGAACACCGTGGTGATCCTCGTCCTGGCGGTCGCCACGGTCAGGTCGCGACCGGGTGTCCGGGGTCGGGCTGCGACGGCCGCCCGGATCGGGCTGGCCGAGGAACCGGTCGTCGGCACTGCTGCGGGCGTAGCCGATGGCGCGGACCCGCTGGCGGGCGCCATCTCGGCCTTCCTGACCCGACCGGATGGCCTGTTCCGGGCGGGCGGTCCGACCGGCGCCGTTCCGCTCGCGAACGTGGGCCTTCCGGCCGGTGCCGCCCCGCCAGCGAGCATGGCGCCAGCATCGAGCGTCGTCCAGCCGGCGCCGCCGGTGGCGCCCGCCCCGGTCTGGGCTCCGTCACGGCCGGTCCGCTACGTCGCCTCTGCCCCACGACCGCTGGGTCGGCCACCCAGCGTCGAGCCCGCGGCGGCCGCCCCATCGGGAGCGCTTGCCGCCTCGACCCGACCGGTCGCCCCGGTCCCGAGGCCGATGATGCCCATGACGCCCGCTCCATCGCCGCCGGCGACCCATCCGGCCAGTCGGGTCAGCGTCTGGTTCGTGGGCCGCGATGCTTCGCGCACGAGCGTCCAGCCCGGGGCGGTGGCCCGCCTCGGTCCGGTCATCGGCGGGCTCCTGCGCGAACGCACCCGGGCCGAGGACCGGGTCGCGGTCGAGGCCGGCGGTCGCTTCGCGGTGACCCTGGCCGACACCCCGGTCGACGGTGCCGCCGCCCTGACCCGGCGTCTGGCCCACAGCTGCGACGCCTGGCTGGCTGCCGAGGAGCCACCACTCCGGCTCGAGTTCGGGGTGACCGAGCTGGCGGTCGCGACCCGCTCGCTGCCCGGACGACCCGATCGCGGCTCAGGCCCGGAACGAAGGCGATCGGTCCCGCTCGACGTCTGATCGGCCGGGTCCGACCCGGCGCAGCTACGAGCCGGTGCCTGCCGACACCGTCAGGCGCGGTGCCCACGAGGGCGGTCCAGAGCGGAGCGGTCCGGTCCGGTCGATACCCGATAGAACGTTCGTACTGGACTATTGGCGCCGATTGGGCCATGATTCAGCGATCATCGCCCGGATCCGGCGAATGCCGGAGCACGGACATCATCGAGCCGGTGCTCGGCTCAAGGAGGAACAGGCCATGCGGACGAGTGTCCGTCATCGGTTCGTTCGGGGCAGGGGAGGACGGACGCTCCGTCCATTCGGTTGGGCAGCGGCCGCTGCTCTGCTGGCCCTGTCGGTGCTCACACCCGCCATGGTCGGCGCCGCGAACCCGCCCCAACCGACGTACGGGAGCGCCGTCGTGGACGGCAAGACCGGGGACTGGGATCTGACCAATGACCGGTTCGCGGCGATGACCGATGGCGGCTACGCGGACAAGCCCACGGTCGCCTATCTGTATCTGCGCTACGACTGCGACACGGAGACCCTGTACGCCCTGGTCCTGGGCGTGGACGGCAACCAGTTCCGCCAGACCCGGCCCGAGAACGCCTATATCCGGATCGACGGATCGGGCAAGCTGTTCAGCGGGAACAGCGGCAACAACGGCACCCCACCGGATTTCGAGTGGGTCAACCCGGATGGCACCCTGGCCGACGGCTACGAAGGCTCGGGCAAGGTCACCCCGGGCGATCACACCGTTCGGGCCCACATCCTGCGGCCGGACAACAGCGCTGACGGCTACGAGTCGGTCGATAACGTCTTGCGCGACGTGCCGCTCGTCCTCGAATGTGCCAAGCCCACTCCGACCCCTACCCCGAAGCCGAGTGGCAGCGTCTCGCCTTCCGGCTCTGCCTCCCATGACCCGAGCACGAAGCCGAGCTCGAGCGTCGCGGGCGTGACCAGCAAGCCACATGTGACCCTGCCGCCGACCTCCACCATCGGGGCCGGCGACCCACCGGCCACCTCGCTGGGCCTGGTCTTCGTCGGCCTCGGCCTGGTCCTCGCCGGGGCACTCGTCCTGATCGAGATGCCCAGGTTCGCCCGCGGACGACGACGCCGCTGACCCCTGACGTGATCCGATCGATCGGCCGGGCCCACCCCCGGCCGATCGTCGTTTCCGGCGCCTGATCCGATCGCCTCGATGCCCAGCCGTGCCGGACGGGTGATCGTCGCGGTCCTCCTCGGCCTGCTGGCCGCGGTCGCGGCCGCTCGGGTGGTCTTCGTCGTCGTCCCGGACCGACTGGCCCGGACCAAGAACCCGGTCCATCGCCGCCCGCCTTACCCGGCCACGGCGCAGGCCCTCGAGCTCCATCGGCGCCTGACGGTCGTCGACCTCCACGCCGATTCGTTGCTGTGGGGCCGGGACCTCCTCGTTCGCTCGAGTCACAGTCACGTCGACGTGCCTCGGCTGATCGAAGGCGGGATCGCCCTCGAGGGCCTTGCGGTCAGCACCAAGGTCCCCCGCCGGGTGAACCTCGAACGCAATGACGACCGGTCCGACGACGTGACCTTGCTCGCGCTCGCCCAGCGCTGGCCGCCCCGGACCTGGACCAGCCTCCTGGCGCGAGCGCTCTATCAGGCTGGTCGTGCCCGGGCCATGGCCGAGCGCTCGGACGGTCGTCTGACCCTCATCGAGACTCAGGCCGATCTGGCCGGATATCTCGCCCGGCGCGCGGCGGATCGGGCCATCACGGCCGCCTTCCTGACCGTCGAGGGAGCCCATGCCCTCGATGACGACCCGGCCAACGTCGAGGTCCTGGCCGACGCCGGCTTCCGGATGATGTCGCCGACCCACTTCTTCGACAACGCCTTCGGCGGCTCGGCCCACGGCCTGGAACAGGGCGGGCTGACCACTGCCGGGCGCGAGATGATCGAGCGGATGGAAGCCCGCTCGATGCTGGTCGACGTCGCCCACGCGTCGGCCCGGACGATCGACGACATCCTGGCCCTGGCGACCCGGCCCGTGGTCGCCTCGCATACCGGCGTCCGCGCCTGCGTCGACTCGGTCCGCAATCTGCCCGATGCCCAGGTCCGCGGGATCGCCGCGACCGGCGGCCTGGTCGGGATCGGCTTCTGGCCGACGGCCTGCGGCGGCGACGACCCGGCGGCGATCGCCCGCTCGATCCGGGCGGCGGTCGAGCTGGTCGGGGTCGACCACGTCGGCCTCGGCTCGGACTTCGACGGTGCGGTGCCCACCCCGTTCGATGCGACCGGGATGGTCCAGCTGACCGACGCTCTGCTGAGCGACGGCTTCGACGACGGCCAGATCGCTGCGATCATGGGCGGCAACGCGATCCGCCTGCTGGCGTCAGCCCTGCCGGCGGGCTAGCCCGGCTCGTCTGCTAGCATCGGCGGGTCAAACCGTCCCCGCGACCGTCCCTGCCACGGCCGGTCGCCCTCGTGGAGCGTGCCCGTCGTGACCGACCCCCAGACCCATCCAGCCGATCTCGTCGCGCCCGCCGTGCCCGAGCTGGAGACCATCGTCTCGCTCAGCAAGCGTCGCGGCTTCATCTTCCCGTCGTCGGAGATCTATGGCGGGATCAACGCCGTGTGGGACTACGGCCCGCTCGGGGTCGAGCTCAAGAACAACGTCAAGCGGGCGTGGTGGCGGGCGATGGTCCAGGAACGCGACGACGTCGTCGGTCTGGACGCCGGCATACTGATGCACCCCCAGGTGTGGGTCACCTCGGGTCACGTCGGCTCATTCAGCGATCCGCTGGTCGAATGCGCGACCTGCCGCCGCCGCTATCGGCTTGACGAGCTGCCCGGTGCCGAGGACCTGAGCGCGACCGACCTGCGCGATCCGGGGGTCGTCGCCCGGCTCGGCCTGGTCTGTCCCAACGACGCCGGCCCGCTGTCCGCGCCGCGCCAGTTCAACCTGATGTTCCAGACGTACATGGGACCGGTCCAGGAGGAAGCCTCGATCGTCTACCTGCGGCCCGAGACCGCCCAGGGCAGCTACGTCAACTTCAAGAACGTCCAGCAGTCGAGCCGCAAGAAGATCCCCTTCGGCATCGCCCAGATCGGCAAAAGCTTCCGGAACGAGATCAGCCCCGGCAACTTCGTCTTCCGGATGCGCGAGTTCGAGCAGATGGAGATGCAGTATTTCGTCCGACCCGGCGAGGCTGCTGCCGCCGCCTTCGAGGAGTGGCTGCCCCGACGGCGGGCCTGGTACGAGGCCTACGGGGTGACCCCCGAGCGGCTCCGCCTACGTGAGCACGCCCCGGACGAGCTGGCCCATTACGCCAAGAAGGCCGTCGACGTCGAATACCGCTTCCCGTTCGGCTGGAAGGAACTCGAGGGCATCCACAACCGAGGCGACTTCGACCTGTCCCGGCACGCCGAGGCGTCGGGCGAGAACCTGGAGTACTTCGACCCAGCGACCGAGGAGAAGTTCGTGCCCTGGATCGTCGAGACGGCGGCCGGAGCGGATCGGGCCGCGTTCACCTTCCTGATCGACAGTTATCGCGAGGAGGAGGTCAAGGGCGAGACCCGGGTCTCACTGGCCCTCCACCCCGACCTGGCCCCGTACAAGGTGGCCGTCCTGCCTCTGCTCAAGAAGCGACCCGAGATCGTCGAGCTGTGCCACCGGATCAAGGCCGATCTCAAGCGCGACATCATGGCCGTCTACGACGACACCGCCGCCATCGGCAAGCTCTACCGGCGCCAGGACGAGATCGGCACGCCGTGGTGCGTGACCGTCGATGTCGATTCGCTCGAGGATCGCGCCGTGACCATCCGCGACCGCGACACGATGACCCAGGAGCGGGTCTCGGTCGACCAGGTCAAGGCGGTCATCCTGGCCCGTCTGGCCGCCGCCCGGCCCTAGCCCATACCGCTGCCGATGGTCCGGGTCGGGTCATCCTCGCCACGATGACGCCGAGGGTGTAGCGTCCGCCGTCCCAGGGGGCGATCCCGCCCCGCAGCGGCGACAGGACGAGACGTGGTCGGCAGGTCGGCTGGTCGGTTCGATCGAGTGCTCCTCCTCGCCGCGCTCATCGCGCTCGCGACGTCGAGCCTCGGTCCTGCTGGGGTCGATGCGACGTCCCCCGCGGCGGCCGTCGCGCCCTACCGCGTCCTGCGCCCGGGCTGCGCGGTGAGCGGCAACGTGGTGGCCGCCGCCGATCGGCTGCTGGCGAACCGCTACACGCTCGGCAGCGAGCGCACGGTCCGCCTTCCCCGCGACCCGACCTGGCGTGAGAACCCGTTCCACGACGACAACTGGCTGTTCGACTATCACTCGCTCCGCTTCGTCCGCAAGCTGGAGGCCGCCTGGGCCCAGACCGGGCGGGCGCGCTATCTCTCTCGGGCGCTCTTCCTGCTCCACGACTGGCTTCGCGACAACCCGCGCTCGGCGCCGCGATCGCGTTTCTCGTGGGACGACCACGCCACGGCCTGGCGGGCGATGGTCCTGGCCTGTACCGCTGAGATCGTCCCGATGAGCCCGTGGCTGCGGGCCGGACTGGTCCTCCATGGGGCCCTCCTGGCCGACCCGCGCTTCTTCGTCCACCACGGCAACCACGCCCTGAACCAGTCGATCGGCCTGCTCGACGTCGGCTGTCTGCTCCGGCGTCCGGGTTGGATGGATCTGGCCGCGCGCCGGATCAGTGTCCTGGTCGCCGAGAGCATCGACCCTCAGGGCGTCTCGAACGAGCAATCGATCGGCTACCAGTACTACGACTACAAGCGCTACCAGGCCGCCGAGGAGCGTCTCCGGGCCTGTGGCCGGCGGGTCCCGGCGACGTTCGCCCGGGTCGACAAGATGCCGACCTTCCTGGGCTGGGCCACCCTGCCCAACGGGGAATACGAGCTCATCGGCGATACGCACGCCAGTCAGGCCACCCCGATCCCCGGGACCCTGGCCGAGTTCGCCGCGACCCGGGGGGCCAGCGGACCGCGGCCATTCGGGACCTTCGCCACCTTCATGGCCGGCTATGCCTTCGGGCGGACCGGCTGGGGCGAGACCCGGCCGATCACCGATGAGACGGCCTTCGCGGTGCGTTACGGCCGGGGGATGGCCTACCACGGCCATGCCGACGGCGGCTCACTGACCGTCTATGGGATGGGCTCGCGGTTGATCGTCGGGACCGGCACATACAGCTACAACGCGGGGCCGTACCGGCGCTACTTCCTGGGCCGATCGGCCCAGAACGTGGTCACGGTCGCCGGCGTCGGCTACCGGGCCGCGGCGACCACGCCACTGCGCTTCCGGGTCGAGACCCTCGATGCGCTCGGGATCGGGGTCCAGGTCCAGGGCTACGCCGGGGTCCAGGATCGCCGCTCGGTGATCATGTCCCGCCACGGCGGCTACCTGATCGTCGACGACCGTCTTTCGTCGAGCCGGCTGCGGACGTTCAGCCAGCTGTGGCACCTCGGGCCGGGCTCGCATCCGACGGTCATCGGCCGGACCGTGCGGACCGCCTCGGCCGGCGGCGACGTGGTCATCGTCCAGCTGGCCCCCGGGAGCCGGACCAGGATCGTGACCGGAGCCAAGCACCCCATCCAGGGCTGGCGGACCTTCCGCTACAACCACAAGGTCCGGGCGCCCACGGTCCAGGCGACCCTGCGCGGTCGTCACGCCCGCTATCTGACCCTGATCGTCCCGATCCGGGATGCGACGGACACCGTCCGGGTCCTGTCCGCGTCGCTCCGGCGCGATGGCTACACGGTCGTCGTCGACGTCGACGGTCGAGCCGAGCGGGTCGTCGTCGACGGCGCCAGCGTGTCGATCACCGCCGTGCCCTGAGCCTCCCGGCGCGGTCGACATCGGCTACTGTCGGAGGAGCTCGCCGAGGCTCGAAGGAGCACCGCTATCCCGATGGATCCACGTTCGCGTCGTCTGGCCACGGTCCTGGTCGCGTTGGGCCTGGCCCTGGTCGCGGCCGTGCCGGTTGCGGCGAGCACGGCCGGCGCAGCCGCGATCCGGGCGGCTGACCGCGCCGCGCCGGGCGGCCGCCTCGTCGTGCTCTGGCGGGATCCGGCCCCGGGTCAGCTCCGGCTGAGCGGCGTCCAGGCGATGCGCCACGGAGCCGTCGCGCAGCGGACGGTGGTCGTGGCCGGGCCGGGCCAAGCGGGCCGCGTGGCCGCCGATCTGCGGGCCGATCCGCGGGTGCTGGCCGTCGTTCCCGACGCCGTCGTTCGGGCGACCGACTGGCCCGCCGACGGGCCACCGTCCGACACCCTCTTCGGCCGACAGGAGGACCTGGAGCAGATCCATGTCCCCGAGGCCTGGCCCACGACGACCGGCGACCCGAGCGTGGTCGTGGCGATCATCGACAGTGGGGTCGACCTCGGTCACCCCGATCTGGCCGGGGTCAGCGTGGTCGCACCGCGCAACGAGACCTACAACAACACCGACGTGACCGACACGGTCGGTCACGGGACCCATGTCGCCGGCACGATCTTCGCCCGGGCCGACAACGGACGGGGTATCGCCGGGATCGCCCCGGCCAGCAAGCTGATGCCGATCAAGGTCCTCGACGGGTCCGGGTCGGGCTTCTTCTCGGACGTCCTGGACGGGGTCGACTGGGCCCGGACCCACGGTGCCGACATCCTCAACCTTTCGCTCGGCGGCCTCCTCAGCCCCGACCAGATCGCGCTCTTCCAGCCGACCTTCAGCGCCGCCCGCGCGGCCGGTGTCCTGATCGTCGCGGCGGCCGGCAACAGCGGCAATCCCTTGATGTACTACCCGGCCGGTCTGGCCGGCGTCGTGTCGGTCGGTGCGGTCGACCACGCCGACGTGGTTGCCGACTTCTCGACCTTCAACCGGGCGGTCGACCTGTCCGCCCCCGGGGTCGACACCCTCTCGACCGTCCTCGTGAGCGACGATCCGTCGGGCTACGCCCGGTTCAGCGGGACGAGCATGGCCTCGCCCCACGTCGCCGGCGTCGCGGCGTTGGTCCTCGCCGCGCGACCGTCCCTCGACGTCGCCGAGCTCGAGGGCGTCCTGCGGGCCGGCGCGACCGACCGTGGCGCCCCTGGTCGTGACGATCGCTATGGCTCGGGCGTGGTCGATGCCACCGGCGCCCTGGCGGCCCCGGTGCCCTCGCCTCTGCCCGGGTTCGACCCGGTGCCAGGCCCGAGCGGGCCGCTCGAGGTGACCTTCAGCTCGCCGATCATGCCCGTCCATCAGCTCTCGCTCGATTTCGAGGTGGCCTGGTCGGCCAGCCACCAGGTCGTCGACGGCGAGCTGGTCCGGCTCGAATGGGTCCTCCAGCACGGCGGCCACTGCCCCGACCCGCTCGACGATATCTACGACTATCGGGTCCTGCCCTTCGACAGCCCCGTCCTGGACAGCGGGCTGCGGCCCGGTTTCTGCTATCGCTGGGAAGCGCTGGCCATCGACGAGAATGGCGACCTCGGCGATACCGTCAGCCCGTCGGTGACCATCGTCGACCACGTCCGACCGCGGATCGAGGCGCGCAGCCCGGGCCCTGGAGCGAACCGGGTGTCGCGCAAGGCCTCACCCCGGATCGTCTTCTCCGAGCCGGTCTCGGGCATCTCGGCAAGCTCGCTCAGGCTCAAGAACCTGGCCACCGGCCGATGGGTCAAGGCCAGGATCGTCTACCACCCGACGACGCTGACGGCCATCATCGATCCGACCCTGTGGATGGTCCCTGGGCGACGCTACGCCGTCTACCTCTCGGCGGCGATCCACGACGGTTCGGGCAACCGCCTGATCGCCAGCCACTGGTCGTTCAGCGTCCGCCGCTGAGACGCCACCGCGGCCGCTGAGCCGCGAGCCGCAGCCAGCCGCACAGGCCGCGGGACTACTCGTCCGCGTTGGCCGCCGCGTCGGCCGCGCCGGTGAGCCCGCGGGGCTCCTTGCCCTTGGGCCAGTACAGCTCCTTGTGGACTTGCTCCTCGGGGTAGCCGCGCTCGAACAGGGTCGCCTCGGCGGACAGGATCATGTCCGGGTTGCCGCAGATGTAGGCGATCGAGTCGGCCGCGCTCAGGCCCAGCTCATCGAGCGTATCGCCCAGGATCGCCTCGACCCGGCCGGTCCGACCGGTCCAGCCGGCGTTGCCCGGCTCCGCCGGCCGCGAGACCGTGGGCACATAGCGGACCGGGTACTCGCCGGTCTGCTGCCAGGCCTCCAGGATGGGTCGATAGCCCAGCTCTCGGACGTGTGACACGCCGTTGAGGAAGACGACCCGGCGCGGTCGACGCTCGATCAGGAGCTGCCGCATCATCGCCACGAACGGCGCGTTGCCCGTCCCCGACGAGATGAAGATGTGGGTCCGGTCGTCGCCCGGCAAGAGGGTGAACTTGCCCTTGGGTCCGATCATCCGCATGCCCTGCCCGATCGGCATCCGCCACAGGAGTGGGGTGAACGTCCCGCCCTGGACCAGTCGGACGTAGAACTCGTAGCCGTCCCCGACGGCCGCCGGCGGCGATGCCACCGAGTACGGGCGCTGGACGATCCGATCCTCGACCATCACCCCGATGGTCATGTACTGGCCGGCCTCGAAGGGGGTCGGCTCGCCGTCGAAGCGGACCCAGAAGTAGGCCAGGCTGTCGGTCTCGTCCTCGCGTCGGACCAGTCGGGCGTTGTACTGGGGCGCGTCGGCCGCGATCTGGCGCTCGTCGGCGAGGTCGGTCATGACGGGCTGGATCTCCTCGGCCGACGTCGGGTGTCTGGGGACGACACTCGCGGCCCGGCCCAAGTCTACCCAGCCCGGCTCGGGTCGGGACGGTCGCCTGTACAATCGGGGCGACCATCCGACCCGTCGCGCGCCGACCGGCGCCGAGCCGACGAACGCTCCCGGAGGAACCCAGCCCGATGACCGACACGGCCAGTCCCACCGAGCGCGCGCACCGCGCCGCCAAGCGTTACATCTACGCGTGGGGCGGCGGCCGGGCCGAGGGCGACGCGTCGATGCGCGACCTGCTCGGCGGCAAAGGCGCGGGTCTGGCCGAGATGACCGTCGCCGGGTTGCCCGTGCCGCCCGGCTTCACCATCACCACCGAGGCCTGCAACGACTACTTCGCGGCCGGCGAGGAGCTCCCGGCAGGCCTCTGGGAGGATGTCCTCGAGGCGGTCCGCCAGGTCGAGCGGGAGTCGGACAAGGGCTTCGGCGACGTCGCCAATCCGCTCCTGGTCAGCGTCCGCTCGGGCGCCAAGTTCTCGATGCCCGGGATGATGGACACCGTCCTCAACCTGGGCCTCAACGAGGAGACCCTCCACGGACTGGTCGCCCTGACCGGCAACGAGCGCTTCGGCTGGGACGCCTATCGGCGCTTCATCCAGATGTTCGGGCGGATCGTGATGGGCGTCGACGCTGAGCGCTTCGACCATGCCCTGGACGCCGCCAAGACGGCCCATGGTGCCGCCCAGGACACCGATCTGGACGCAGGCGCCCTGCGCGAGGTGGCCGAGGCCTACAAGGCGATCGTCCGGGCCGACACCGGCCGGGATTTCCCGGCCGACCCGTACGATCAGCTCGAGCTGGCCATCAAGGCCGTCTTCGCCAGCTGGTTCGGCAAGCGTGCCCGCGACTACCGCGAGAACCAGAAGATCGCCCACGACCTGGGCACGGCGGTCAACGTCGTGACCATGGTCTTCGGCAACATGGGTGACGACTCGGGCACCGGGGTCGCCTTCACCCGCGACCCGAACACCGGCGAGAAGGTCCTCTACGGCGAGTACCTGACCAACGCCCAGGGCGAGGACGTGGTGGCCGGCATCCGGACGCCTCAGAAGATCAGCCACCTGGCCGAGGACCTGCCGACCGCCTACGCTGAGTTCCTGCGCATCGCCCAGCGTCTCGAGGGCCACTATCGCGACGTTCAGGACCTCGAGTTCACCATCGAGCGCGGCCGGCTGTACATGCTCCAGACCCGGAGCGCCAAGCGGACCGCTGCCGCGGCGGTGAAGATCGCCACCGACATGGTCGCCGAGGGGGTCATCACCAAGGAAGAGGCGCTGGCCCGGATCGAGCCGGCCCATGTCGATCAGCTCCTGCGCGACCAGTACGACCCGGCCGCGCTCAAGACGGCGACGAAGGTCGCCCGGGGCCTCAACGCGTCGCCCGGCGCGGCGGTCGGTCGGGCCGTCTTTTCGGCCGACGATGCGGTCGCCTGGGTCGAGCGCGGCGAGCAGGTCGTCCTGGTCCGGGTCGAGACCTCGCCCGACGACTTCCACGGGATGGCCGTGGCCCAGGGAATCCTGACCGCCCGCGGCGGGGCGACCTCGCATGCTGCGGTGGTCGCTCGCCAGATCGGCAAGCCGTGCGTGGCCGGCTGCGCCGAGCTGGTCGTGGACTACGCCACGAAGTCCGCCCGGAGCAGCGAGACCGGCGCGGTCTTCGCCGAGGGCGATTGGATCAGCGTCGACGGCTCCACCGGCCAGGTCTACGCCGGCGCCCTACCCACGGTCAGCTGCCCGGTTCGAGGACCAGCCCGAGCTCCAGACCATCCTGGGCTACGCCGACGAGGTCCGCCGGATGGGTGTCTGGACCAACGCCGACAAGCCCGAAGAGGCCGCCCTGGCCCGGAGCTATGGGGCCCAGGGCATCGGGCTGTGCCGGACCGAGCACATGTTCCGCGAAGGTGAGCGGCTCGATATCGTCCGCGACGCGATCCTGGTCGCCAACGTCGCCACCCGGGCCAAGGCTCGCCGGGCCGCCGGCGAGACGCTCGGCGCCGGCGATGCCGCGGCGGTCGCCCGGTTCGACGCGGCGATGGGCAAGCTGGAGGTCCTCCAGCAGGGCGACTTCGAGGGCATCTTCCGGGCCATGGACGGGCTGCCCGTCGTCGTCCGCCTGATCGACCCGCCGCTCCACGAGTTCCTGCCCAACCACGACGACCTGCTGGTCGAGGTCACCGAGTTCCGGGTCAAGGGCACGCCCGAGAGCGACCCGACCTATGCCAAGGCGCGCGAGGTGCTGGCCGTCGTCGAGTCGATGCGTGAGCAGAACCCGATGCTCGGGTTGCGCGGCTGCCGGCTGGGGCTGATGATCCCCGACTTCGTCAAGATCCAGACCCGGGCCATCCTCAACGCCCAGATCGCGGTCAAGAAGAGCGGCGGCAACCCGATCGCCAAGATCATGATCCCCCTCGTCGGGCACGCCAACGAGCTGTCGGCGACCAAGGCTCTGCTCGAGACGGAGGCCCAGGCGGTCGAGGCCAAGGCTGGGGTCGAGGTCGACTACAAGTTCGGCACGATGATCGAGGTCCCCCGTGGGGCGCTGACCGCCGATGAGATCGCCAAGGATGCCGCCTTCTTCAGCTTCGGCACCAACGACCTGACCCAGATGACCTTCGGCTACAGCCGCGACGATGCGGAGGGCGGCTTCCTGCTCAAGTACGTCGAGGACAAGATCCTGCCGGCCAATCCCTTCCAGACCCTCGACGACGCGGTCGCTGGGCTGATGAAGATCGCCGTCGACAAGGGCCGCTCGGTCCGGCCCGACCTCGAGCTGGGCATCTGCGGCGAGCACGGCGGCGATCCGGAGTCGATCTTCAAGTGCGAGAAGATCGGCCTGGACTATGTGTCCTGCTCACCGTTCCGGGTCCCCGTGGCCCGTCTGGCGGCCGCCCAGGCAGCCCTGATCAACGCCGCCGAGCGGGACAAGTAGATGCGGCGGCTGGCGGCCCTGCTCCTGGCCCTCGGGCTGGTCGCCGTGCTGGCCGCCGGCTGCGAGACCGGCACGCTCGGCTCGGAGGTGCCGACGGTCCTCGAGTCGATCGACACCGGGCCCGATGCCTCTCCGCCGGACGACGGTTCGGATGTCGCAGAGCCGCCGACCCTGGCCCCGGTCCCGTCCGGCGCCAAGGCCGGTGCGAAGTGCGATGCCGCGTTCAAGACCTGGGTCGACTGGTGGGTCGCCTACACCACCAGCGAGGACACCTCCGACGAGAGCGACGATCCCAACGCGGTCCCGTCCAACCTGCCCTCGGGCGATCCCGACCAGCTCGAGCACACCGTCTTCAACAGCTGCACCCTGACCGAGCTCGCAGCGGCCAACGCCAGTCACCTGATCAAGAGCGACACCGGCGACCCGCCCTACCCCTACATCGAGTACGAGATCGGCTGGTCGGTGGCGGCCTGGTGCGACGAGGACTCGGACATCGTCGCCGACACCAAGCTGTGTGCGCCCTACGCCAGCCCTTCGCCGAACGCCAGTCCCTCGCCCTGAGGTGACCTCGGGCGGGACGCGAGCCCGCGCCGACGGCTGGTGGTCTGCCTCGCCTGATGGCGGCCGCCGACGGTCGGCTGGGCGGGGTGAGCGGCGGGGTCCTTCGGATCGAGGACGTGGTCGTCATCGGCTGGCTGCTGGTCGGGTTGCCGCTCGTTCGGGCCGCGACCGGGTCGGGGACCGCTGCCGATGCCCCGCTGGCCACCGACCACGACGTCCTGTCCGGGCTGCTCTGGATCGGCGCCGTCCTGCTCGCGATCGTGGTCGTGGCGACCCGCAGTCCGGGCGACCCGGCCATCGGCTTCGAGGACCTGTCCACCCCGCGTTCCTACGCGCCGCTGCCGTTCCTGTTCTCGCTGTCCCTGGTCAGCGACACGGCCATGCGCCGCCTGGGTGGCGACAGCGGTCTCCTCGTGGCGCTGATCTTCATCGTGACGATGGCAGCCTACGTCCTCTGGGCACGTCTGCCCGACCTGCCCCGGTCGATCCGCCGGCTGATGATCCTGCCCATCGTCCTGATCGCCAGCGACATCTTCGGCTCGATGATCGCCGGCGCGTCGGACCTGTTCGACTACCGCGCCCTGCTCGGCGACCCGGCCGCCACGCCCGGCTCCTTCAGCGCGCTCCTCGGTTTCGGCGTGCTCTTCAGCGGTTTCTTCTTCGTGGCCTTCATCTTCGCGCCCCGGATGATCGCCGAGGCCGAGGGCACCTGGCGCTCCTGGGTCGCCCGTTACGGCCTCTTCCTGGCCGCCACGATCGTCAGCGTGAGCTTCCTTGGAAAGTGACCATCGAGCGCAGGCCCTCACCGCGACGCAGTCGATCGAACGCCGCCTCGACCTCGTCCAGCCCGATCGACCGGTCGATCAGCCGCTCGACCGGCAGACGACCCTCGAGATGGAGCGCCGCGTAGTGCGGGAAGTCCACCGACGCGACTGACGAGCCGTAGTTCGAACCCAGGATCCGCCTGCCGGCGTCGACGAAGCGGTAGACGTCGAACCCGGCTCGCTGGCCCTGCGGGGTCATCCCGACCAGGACGGCCGTTCCGCCGGGTGGCAGGATGTCGATCGCCAGCTCGACGGTGGACGGACGGCCGATCGCCTCGAACGCGAAGTCCGGCCCACCGTCGGTCACGGCCCGGATGGCGGTCGCCGTGGCCGCGTCGTCGGGGCCGGCCAGGACCAGATCGGTGGCACCCAGCTCGCGAGCGAGGTCGAGCTTTGCCGCGACCCGGTCGACGGCGACGATCCTGGCCGCACCGGCCAGCCGCGCGCCCATCACGACCGACAGTCCGACCCCGCCCAGGCCGATGACCGCGACACCGGCCCCGGCCGGCACGGTCGCCGTCTTGAGGACAGCGCCGACCCCCGTCGCGACGCAGCAACCGATCAGGGCCGCGACCGACGGCGGCGTGCCCGTCGGCATCGGGATGGCCGCCCCGACCGGCACGACCTGGGCTTCGGCCATCGTCCCGATCGACAGGTAGGCCAGGACATCGCTCCCGTCGGTCCGGTGGGCACGGGTCCGCCCGACGGCGTCCCGCCCGTGCCGGAACGACGGCGAGTCCGGACACTCCCAGGACCGTCCCGCCAGGCATGAACGGCACGCACCGCAAGGGACCACCCAGGACAGGGCGACGAGCCGGCCCGGCTCGAGCCCGGTCGCGGCCGGATCCACGTCCGGCCCGAGCGCCTCGATCAGCCCGGCTCCCTCGTGGCCGATGACCACGGGGCCGGGCCGCTGCCATTCTCCGTCGCGGACATGGAGGTCCGAATGACAGACCCCGCTGGCCAGCATCGCGACCCGGACCTCAGCGGGTCCCGGTGGGTCGAGCTCGAGCTCCTCGACGACGGTCGCCAGGCCGGGGCGGGGGAGGACCACGGCACGCATGGCCGGGAGTCTAGCGGTCGTGCTGTCGAACGGCCGTTCGGGGCTTGCCTGCCACGCGTATCCTGCACCCACGGGACCCGGCCGCCGATGGGCGTGCGGCGGCGAGCCCGAGATAGAGGGAGGTACCGATGTCCGGACCAGAACCAGGGGGCAGCCCGACTCCGGAGGCGCCGCAGCCGAGTGGATGGCAGGCACCGCCTCCCGGTCCCGCGAAGGACGCCGGTCCAGCGCCAGGTGTCGGCTACGCCGACCTGGGCATCCGGATCGGGGCGTACATCATCGACATCATCGTGGTGAGCCTGCTGTTCGTGATCATCGGCGGGATCATCATCGGGATCGTCGGCGGCATCGGTGGCTTCGTCGGGGGGCTCCTGTCGTTCATCTTCCTGGTCGCCTTCCAGGCGGCCTTCACCGCGATCTACTTCATCTACGGCTGGACCAAGCTGCGCGCCTCGCCGGGCCAGAAGGTCCTCGGCCTCGAGACGGTCAACGCCGCCGACGGCGCCACGCTGACCCAGCCCCAGGCGATCAAGCGCTGGCTGTACCTGTTCGGCGTGTTCGTCCTGCTGTCGGCCCTCCAGCTCGTCGTCGGCAGCGGCCTCGGCTCGCTGTTCGGTCTGGTCAGTCTCGGCTACCTGATCTACCTGCTGTACACCACCAACCAGAGCCCCAAGCGACAGGGCTATCACGACGTCCAGGCGCAGACCGTCGTGGTCAAGCGCACCGCCTGACCCTCGACGCCTCGCTCACGATGACCCCGGCCGCTGCCGGGGTCATCCGATTCCCGGGGCCAGGGACCACGCCCCTAGCCGATGGCGTGATGGATCCGGCAGCGCGCTTCGTAGCGTTCGTCGCCCATCCCGCCGATGAGGACCAGCGGGTCGTCGGGGGTGGCTGGTCGGCCGTCGACCAGGCGTTGGGTCCGGGTCGCCTCCTCGCCGCAGACCATGCAGATGGCCGAGAGCATGACCACCTCCTCGGCGATCGCCAGCAGCTCCGGCATCGGCCCGAACGGCCGGCCCAGGAAGTCGCGGTTGAGACCGTCGACGATGACCATCCGGTCGCGGTCTGCGAGCCGCTCGCACACGTCGACCAGCCCGTGATCGAAGAACTGGCCCTCCTCGATGGCCACCACGTCCGCCCGGGTCTCGGCGACGACCGCCTCGATGGCGCTCGAATCGGCCACCGGCCGGGCCGGGAAGGCGACCCCGAACCGGCTGCGCACCGTCTCCGGCTCGGTCCGATCGTCGAGCGCCGGCCGGATCAGGACGACCTTGCGCCGGGCGATCCGGGCCCGCTCGCACTGGCGGATGAGCTCGGCGGTCTTGCCCGAGAACATCGGCCCGGTGATGACCGTGATCGAGCCGCGCGGGTTGAACATGCCCGGCAGCGTAACGCCTTCGTCGCTCGCTCGGTCGCGCGTCCCGTAGCCGCCCAATCCACGGGGCGGCCGGCGCGCGAAGAACCGGTATGAGTCCCGACCGCCGCCGTCAGGCCAGCACGATCGCAGCGTTCACCATCACCCTCCTGCTCAATGGCGCGGCCAACGTCCTGCCCCTGAACGGTCGGACGACGGCGTCGATCAGCGACTCCTTGCCGGCCCTGGTCAACCCGGCCGGCTACGTCTTCGCGATCTGGGGTCTCATCTATGCCCTGCAGCTGGCCTTCACGGTCCAGCAGGCACGTCCGAGCAAGGCGACCGATCCGCTCCTCCGCCGACTCGGCTACCTGCCGGCCGCGGTCGGTCTGCTCAACGCAGCCTGGATCGTCCTGTGGCACTGGGGCGTGTTCGTCCTGACGGTCCCGGTCATGATCGCGATCCTGCTGGCCTTGATCGAGATCGATCGCCGGATCCGACACGCCTGGCCGGCCGCCCTGATCTCCGGTTCGGATACTCCCGGCCAGGTCCGCTGGCTGGTCCGCCTGCCATTCAGCGTCTATCTCGGTTGGATCTCGGTCGCGACCATCGCCAATGTCGCGGCATTCCTGCTGTCGATCGGCTACCGCGGCGCCCCGTTCCCGGAGGAGGCGTGGGCGGTGGCCGTCCTCGGCGTCGGGCTCGCGATCGCCGGCTGGTTCGTCCTGACCCGGCGCGACCCAGCCTACGGGCTGGTCTTCGTGTGGGCCTACGCCGGGATCGTGGTCAAGCAGGCCGCCAGTCCGGCCGTGGCGACCTTCGCCGGGTTCGGCACGCTCGTCGTCCTCATCCTGGTCATCGTCGTCCTCGTCAGCGGGCGATCAGGCCGCCTCGATCGGAAGGCGGAACCAGGCCGTGGTCCCGCCGCCGGGCGGGCTGTCCAGGCCGATCGTGCCGCCGTGCGCCTCGACCAGGTGCCGGGCGATGGCCAGGCCGAGCCCTGACCCAGCCGAGTCAGCCGACTTTGCGAAGCGATCGAAGATGTGCTCGGCGACATCCGGGCGCCAGACCCGGGCCGGTGTCTTGGACCTCGGTCCGGAGCCAGTCGCCGCCCGGCTCGACCGTGGCCGAGATGCTGACCGTGCCCCCGGTCGGCGTGTAGCGCAGGGCGTTGGCGGTCAGGTTGGACAGGACCTCGCGGATCCGGATCGGGTCGACCTCCAGCAGGGGCAGCTCGGCCGGGACATCGTCGGCGCCGATCGTCGCGCCGGCCGCGACCGCCATCGGCCCGAAGGAGCGGACGACATCGGCGATGAGCAGGGCCAGATCGGTCGGTTCGGGATGGAGCGGCAGGCTGCCCGACTCGGACAGGGCCACCGTGCGCAGGTCGTCGACCAGCCGGCCCAGGACGCGGGTCTCTTCGAGGATCAGGGCGAGGTGCTCGGGGTCGGCCGGATGGACGCCGTCGACCAGCGCCTCGATGTTGCCCTGGACCACGGCCAGTGGCGTGCGCAGCTCGTGGCTGACGTCGGCCAGCAGCGAGCGGCGCTGCTCCTCGTCGGCCTCGAGCCGGGCCGCCATCGTGTCGAACCCGCGGGCCAGCTCCTGGATCGGGCCCAGGTCCGAGTGGGTCTTGCCCAGGCGTACGGCGTAGTCGCCGTCCTCCACCCGACGCGTCGCGCCGAGCAGCCTGTCGAGATCGCGCCCGGCCAGGAACAGTCCGCGCAGGAGCGCGACCAGGACGCCGATCGCGACCATCGCGATGACGATGAATTGGAGTGGGCCGAGTTGCGAGATGAGCGAGGCAAGGGCGGCCAGGATCGAGGCCACGACGACCAGGAAGACGATCCCGGCCAGGCAGCCGAACCCCTGGCGACGGAACCCGAACGGCCGACCGCCCCGGCGCTCCTGGCGGCGCATCATCCGCGCCCGGCGGCGCACTTCCCACGGGATCGGGTCCTCGCGCTGGCCCGGCGGGCCGTGCCACGGGGATCGCCGCCCGCGATCGGCCCGGGGCCGAGGATCGCCTGGGCCGCCCGGGTCGGTCACGGACTCGGGACCCGCTCGTCGGCGAAGCGATAGCCCACCCCGTAGACGGTCAGGACGTAGCGCGGCGTACGTGGATCCGGTTCGATCTTGCGGCGCAGGTTCTTGACGTGGGTGTCGATCGCCCGCTCGTAGGACTCGAAGGCCACCCCGCGGAGCGCATCCAGCAACTGGCTCCGGGTGAAGATCCGGCCGGGCCGGCGGGCCAGGGTCAGCAGCAGGGCGAACTCGGTCGGGGTCAGCTCGACCTGGCGGCCGGCCACATCGACCCGCATCCGGGGGACGTCGAGGGTCACCTCGCCGGCCCGGACCAGGTCGCTCGGCTCGTCGGCCCGCTCCGAGCGGCGCAGGACCGCCTTGACCCGGGCGACCAGCTCGCGTGGGCTGAACGGCTTGGTCACGTAGTCGTCGGCGCCGAGCTCGAGTCCGAGCAGCTTGTCCAGCTCGTCGTCACGGGCGGTCAGGACGACGATCGGGATCGACGAGTCGCGGCGGAGGGTCCGGATGACCTCGAGACCGTCGACCTCGGGTAGTCCCAGGTCCAGGACGACCAGGTCGGGCGATCGGGTCCGGGCCTGGTCGAGGGCCGCCTTGCCGTCACCGGCCAGGATCACCGCGAACCCGGCGTGTTCGAGATAGTCGCGGGCGAGTTCGCGGATCTTGGGCTCGTCGTCGACCAGGAGGACGGTCTTCATCGCGGGCATCGTACGGCGCGCCGGGCGCGGCGAACGGCGCCGGGTGCCCGGTCAAGGGCACTCGACGCCGTCGGCGCAGCCGTGTCGGCGATCCTCAGCCGGCGGCCGGGGGAGCGGTCGGGCCGGTGGAACCCGGCGTGGGTCCCGTCGGGCCGCTGGAGTCCGGTGTGGTCGGCTCGGTCCCGGGATCGGCGTGGGCGGCGCGATGCCACTCGTCGAGCCGGCCCCGGATCCAGGCCTCGCGCGGGTCGCCCGATCCACCGGGTCCACCTGGGCCGCCGGGAGCGCCATCAGCGCTGTGACGGTCCCAGCCGCCCGGACCCCGACCGTAGCCGGGTCCCCACCCGTAGCCGTAGCCGTGGCGTCGACCGTGACCGAAGGCGACCCGGAGCAGGGCCACGATCAGAAAGATCCCGATCAGGGTCATGAAGAAGCCGCCAAAGCCGAACCACGGCGCTCCGCCCCAGCCGTAGGCGACGACCGGGACGACGGTGGTCGTGCCGGTAGCGGTGACGGCGGTGACGGTGGCGGCATTGAGGCCGGCGGTGTAGGCGGCCCCGGTGGCCACCCCGATGATGGCCAGGATCCCGAACAGAGCGAGGATGGGGCCGATGATGCGTCGCATGGACTGATCTCCCTGGGCGGCGGTCGCCATCGACCGCCTTGCTGTACCTTCATCCTCGGCCCGACTTGTGAACGGGGTGTGGAGGCGCTGCGGAGGTGCCGCGGACATCGCCGACCGCGCCCGGCTTGCGGGTCCGCATCGCAAGCGAGTCCCGAACGGTCTACCGTCTGACGTCATGGACACGTTCGACTTCGCGATCATCGGCGCTGGCCCGGCCGGCGAGGCGGCCGCCCACAAGGCGCGCGAGCTCGGGGCCACCGTCGCCATCGTCGATCGGCGCTGGTTCGGTGGCAGTTGCCCGTTCATCGGCTGCCTGCCCTCGAAGGCCCTCCTCAACTCGGCCGCCCGTCACGCCGCCAACCCGGCGACCTACGACTGGGCCCGCGCCTCGGCCCAGCGCGACTACATGATCAACCGGCCGAGTGACGCGTCTGAACCCGACGATGCCAGCCACGTCCGCGCGCTGGAGGGGGCTGGCGCGATCGTCCTGCGGGGGACCGGCCGGATCGCGTCGAAGGGCCGGGTGGAGGTCCGTCACGACGACCAGGTCCACCTCCTCGAGGCGCGCGAGATCGTCGGTGGCGGTCGGCTCGACCTCCAAGGTCCCGCCGCTCGACGGTCTCGCCGACGTGCCCTACTGGACGAACCGCGATGCGACTCTCGCCCGCAAGCTGCCGGCCAGCCTGGTCGTCCTGGGCGGCGGTCCGACCGGTTGCGAGCTGGCCCAGGTCTACGCCCGCTTCGGCGTGCCGACGACCGTCGTCCAGTCCGGACCCCGATTGATGCCGACCGACCATCCCCGTAACTCGGAGACGGTCGCGGCCGCCCTGACCGCCGACGGCGTCACCGTCAGGTTGGGCGTTCGGGCGATCCGTGCCCGGGCCGGTGCCGGGAAGGACGGTGCCGACGTCATCGACCTCGACGACGGCTCGACCGCCGAAGGTCAGGCGATCCTCCTGGCGGTCGGACGGACCATCCCCCTCGACGACCTCGGACTCGAGCACTTCGGCATCGACACCTCGGGTCGCGAGCCGTTCCCGCGCGACGGCCGGCTCAAGGTGGCCGACGGGCTGTGGGTCATCGGTGACGCGGCCGGTCCTGAGCTGCACACCCACCAGGGTCACTACCAGGGCGAGATGGCCGTCCGGATGGCCCTCGGTGAGTGGGTCAAGCCGGACTACCGAGCCCTGCCCCGGTCGACCTACACGGATCCCGAGGCCGCTTCGGTCGGGCTGACCGTGGACCAGGCCCTGGCCGCCGGCCGCGACGCCTTCGAGCTGACCACGCCATTCGCGACCAGCTCGAAGGGCTACGCCGTCGAGGCGACCCTCGGGCACGTCTCGATCGTGGTCGACCGTGCCACGCGTGAGCTGATCGGCGCCGCGATGGCCTGCCCGGACGCCTCGGCCGCCATCCACGAATGTGTCCTGGCGATCAAAGCCCACGTCACGGTCGATGTCCTGGCCGACACCATCCACGCCTTCCCGTCCACCTCGCGCATCTTCAACGGCCTGTTCGCCGACGCCGAGCGCCAGCTCCGGACGGCCTGACGGCCTGACCAACGGCGCGGGCGGATGGCCCGTCCGGACGATGCCCCGGACGCCCTCGGCCGGGCATCATCGGTCCCGATGACGACCGAGGTCGAGCGGATCGGGGGAGTCGCCGTCCGGGACGCGCTGGGCGCCCGGGCCTGGTCGGCCGTGCTCGTCCTGCCCCTGTTCGCCACGACCATCGCCCTGTCCGCGTTCCTGCTCTTCTCGGTCGAGCCGCTCATCGGCCGGTTGACCCTGCCGACCTTCGGTGGCACGCCGGCGGTCTGGGCGACCATCCTGTTCTTCTTCCAGACCGTCCTCCTGGTCGGCTACACGTACGGGCATCTGTCCGCCACCCGCCTTGGACCGCGGCGCGGGGCGATCCTCCACGTCGTTCTGGCGGTGGTCGCCCTGGCCGTCCTGTCGATCGCGCCGGTCCGGATCGGTGAGCTGCGGGACGTCGGTCTGCCGGCCGTGGTCAACCTGCTCTGGATCCTGACCATCACCATCGGCGTCCCGGCCCTGCTCATCACCGCCACCACGCCGCTGCTGAGCTCGTGGTTCGCGGCCATCCGGGCGTCCGACGGCGAGGCCGCCGACCCGTACTGGCTGTACGCCCTGAGCAACGCCGGCTCGTTCGCGGCCCTGCTGGCCTACCCGTTCGTGATCGAGCCGGCCTTCGGGCTGGCGACCCAGCGCTCGCTGTGGGCGATCGGCGTCGCGATCCTGGTCGGGTTCCTCGTCGCCTGCGCCGCCCTGGTCGTCCGCCGGGTCCGGATCGAGCGGATCGCCGGTGCTACGGTCGCTGGCGCGGAGGCCCCTTGGCGCGCCGCCGTCGCCGCGCCGACCGCCGAGCGGATCGACTGGGCCCGCCGCGCTCGCTGGCTGCTCCTTGCCGCCGTGCCGTCGGGCCTGCTCTCGGCCGTCACCAACTTCATCACCACCGACCTCATCTCCGCGCCGCTGCTGTGGGTCGTGCCCCTGGCCATCTACCTCCTCACCTTCGTCATCGCCTTCTCGGCCCGCGGTCGCCGGATCCTGCCCGGTGCGGAGTGGCTGGCGCCGGCGGCGGTGACCCTCCTGTGGGTCCCGTTCGGGTCAGCGGCCGGCTGGCCCATCGGGCCGCTGCTGCTCCTCGAGTTCGCCGGGTTCGGGGTCATCGCCACCGTCCTCCATGGACGGCTTGCCGCGGATCGGCCGTCGGCCGCCCATCTGACCGAGTTCTACCTGGTCATGTCGGCCGGTGGCGTGCTGGCCAGCTCGCTCGTCGCCGTCGTCGCGCCGACCCTGTTCAAGGGCGTCTGGGAGTACCCACTGCTGCTGGTCATGGCCCTCGGGGCGATGGCCGTCGGTCGAACCCGGCCGACCGAGGGACCCGCCCGGCCGCCACGACGGTTCGACCTCTCGCCGTTCTTCGCCGGCGCCCCGCGCCGGGTCGCGCCCTATGCACTGGTCGCCGTCGTCCTGGGCTTCGGGCTGGCCGAGACCGGTTCGCTCGGGCTCGAGTCGGGTGCGCGCTGGCTGTTGGTGGGCGGCCTGATCCTGCTCGTCGGCGGCCAGCCCCGTTTCCTGTTCGTGTCGACCGCGCTGGTCCTGGGCCTGGCCGTCTTCGTCCTGTCGCCGCCGGCGATCTTCCAGGATCGCAGCTTCTTCGGGGTCACCGCCGTGCTGCGACCGCCGGGCAGCCCGGCGACCGTCCTGATGAACGGCACCACCGTCCACGGGATCCAGTCGACCGACCCGGCGCTGCGGACCGTGCCTGGCTCGTACTACGCGGAGAACGGCCCGTTGCACGACGTCTTCGGGATCGCCCGCGCCCGACCCGGTGCCGCTGCCGGCCGGACCATCGGCGTCGTCGGGCTGGGTTCGGGCACGGTCGCCGCCTGGTCCCGGCCGGGCGACCGACTGACCTTCTACGAGATCGACCCGCTGGTCGTCCGCGTTGCCCAGGATCCGGCCTACTTCACCTGGCTGTCCGATGCGGCCGTGCGCCCGACGATCGTCCTCGGCGACGCCCGCCTGTCGCTCGCGCCGGTCGCCCCGGCGACCTACGACGTGCTGGTCCTCGACGCGTTCTCCTCGGACGCCATCCCGGCCCACCTGCTCACGACCGAAGCCCTGGCCGACGATGCCCGGGTCCTTCGACCGGGCGGGGTCCTGGCCATCCACGTCTCGAACCGCTACTACGACCTTGCCCCGGCCGTGGCCAGCGCCGCCCGGGCCGCCGGACTGACCGTCCTCCAGCGGGTCTACCAGCCGACCGTGGCCGACCAGAAGCGCGGGGCGGCCCTCAGCCACTGGCTGATCGCCACGACCGACTCGGCCGACGTCCCAGGCCTGCTGGCCGACGGCTGGCAGACCGTTCGCGAAGGGGTCGTGCCGCTGACCGACGATCACCCCGACCTGCTCAGGCTCCTCCGGGTCGGTCTGTGGTAGACGGCGGCCCGTCCACCCGCGCTGCGTCGCTCAGGCGCACGGATCCGGCTCGTCGGTCGGGTCGATGATCGGATCTTCAGGGTCGGGCAGATTGGGCGCAGGCGTGGCGGTCGGCGCCGGCTCATGGCTGGGGAAGATGCCCCGGACCACGCTCCGGATCTGGTGGATCTCGCTGTCGTTGATCGCCTCACCGTAGGTCGGCGGCGCGAACATCAGCGACCTCACCCGCTTGGCATCGACCTTGGTCGCCAGGCTCAGCAGGCTGGGCAGGTCCTTGACCGACAGGCTGGTCCAGGCGTCGTCGCGGGCGATCTTGAGCAGCGCCGGGATCTTGTCGATCAGGTTGCACGGCTTGAGCTTGGCCCGGAGGGCCAGCAAGACGGCCTGCTGGCGGCGCATCCGACCGTAGTCCGAGTCCTGGTGGCGGGACCGGGCATACATCAGGGCCCGATGACCGTTGAGGTGCTGACGCCCGGCACTGAAGTCGATGACGACGGTGCCGGTCCCGTTCTCGAGCGGGTAGCGGTCGTCGTGGAGTGCCCTGGGGATGGTGATGGTGACCCCGCCGACCGCGTCGACCAGCCGGACGAAGCCGTTCAGGTTGACCACCGCGATCCCGTCCAATTGGACCCCGGCCAGTTTCTGGATGGCCCCACCGATCGCCCGGAAGCCGCGGTTCTTGCCGCCCGGGAACTGCGCCGGGTGGGCATTGGCGTAGACGTAGAGCGAGTTGAGCAGCCCCGGGTAGCGGCCGCCGGGGACCGCGCCGGCGCTCTCCTTGGGCAGCGGGGCGCCGGTCATGTTGCGGGGGAAGCCGAACATCGCGGCTCGGCCGGTCTCGACGTCGACCGACAGCAGGATCATGGTGTCCGTGCGCAGGCTCCAGCGGTCGGGTCCGGCGTCGGCCCCGATCAGGAGCAGGTCCAATCGGCCGTTGTCGGCCCAGGCCGGTCCGGGGATGGGGGTCGGACTGGGGCTGGCGGTCGGTCGTGGGCTGGCCGCCCCGGGACTGGCAGTGCCGTCCGCACCGATCGTCGGACCGGCCGTCGGGCTGACCACGTCCAGGTCGTCCGACTCGACCGGCGGCAGCATCCCGCTGTCGCCGCCCGCGTCGCTCGAGCCGTTCGAGCCGTTCGAGCCATCGGAACCGTCAGCGCCGGCGAGATCGGGCGGATCGAACACGGCGATGATCGTGTCCCGGGTGTCCTCGACCGTCGCCGCCACGATCACGTGGGGGGCGATCACGACGATGGCCACCAGCGTGGCCAGGAACGTCCGCCCGAGGCGGCCCAGGGCGTCGGTCGGGCGGACCCGGGCCGCCAGCCGGACCGTTGCGGCCAGGATGATCAGGCGATAGATGGCGATCGCGGCGACCACGATGACCATCCCGCTGAGGACGTCGGGCGAGAGCGCCTCGACCGCCAACCCGGTCCGCAGCGACGGCACGGCAAGGACCACGGTCAGCCCGACGATGAGGGCGACGACCGGCAGGAAGAATAGGGCCGCCTGGCGCTTCCGACCGAGCAGGAGCTGGCCCAGCCCGGGGATGACCGCCCCGCCCACGATCGACAGCCAGGTCGGACCGACCCCGGGCCGGGCGGGGGCCGGAGCGGGGCTTGGGAGGGGGCTCGGAGGCTGGTCGTCGTTCGTGGGGACACCTTCGTCTGGGGCCGCGTCGGGGCGGCCGCCGAGAATGGTAGCGACCCTGTGTCGCGGACTCGCGGATCGGCCCTCGGGCCGCTCGTTCCGGCGCTAGGGCCGCTCGTTCCGGCGCTAGGGCCGCTCGTTCCGGCGCTAGGGGCGCTCGATCCGGAGGTCGTCCACGGCCGCCTCGACCCGGCTGTCGGCCGCACCGTCGGCGGCTCCGATCACGATCCGGACCTTCTGGCCGGCCCACGGCGCCATCGAGACCCGCGCGGCGGCCCAGCGGGCATCGTCATCGGTCCGGTTGCCGATCTCCTGCTTGACCAGGGTCCGCGACCCGTCCTCAGCCTCGACCCAGACCTTGAACCAGTCCGCCGCCGACGAGTTGGAGCGATGGGCGAAGTAGTAGCGGAACGAGAGCGCCCCCACCCTTGCCGGCAGGCTGACCGGGGCGGAGCGGATGGTGGTCGTCCCGCCGTCGAGGTCGTTGGCGTTGCCCGGTCGGGCGCCGGCCAGGCCGGTCACCAGCGCGTAGCGGCCAGAGGTGGTCGTCCCCAGTTGCTTCGGTCCGAGGCTGGTCACCGCCGCCGGGTCGCCGATCTGCCAGCCGCCGGCCGTTGCCGTGTCGGTCCCATCGGGGTTGCGCGTCCAGCCGCGGTTGATCTCGAAGTCGTCGAACAGCGGTCCGCAGTCGGCCTGGCTCTTGTAGATCGGGGCGTACGGACATTCGGCCTTGTCGATGGCATACAGCAGGGCCGTCCGGTTGCGGGCGACCGCCGCAGCGATCTTCTCGTCGGCCGGGTAGAAGTCGGACGTCCGATGGTGCTCGGTCGGGTACAGCTCCCAGGTGAACGAGAAGATCCGGTAGCGTCCATACATCCAGTCGATCTGGTCGCCGTCGGTGATGTACAGGTCGCTCGACTGCTCGGCCTTGTAGCCGTTGCGCTGGGCCATCCGGGTGCCCAGGGCCACGAACGCGGCGTGGTCGTCCCTGGACATGTCGGCCGGGGTGTTGGTCTTGGTGTGCCCGTACGGCCACAGGACGAGTTGACCGTTGGTGTGCAGGGTGATGTGCATCACGATCTGCTGGCGGCCGTCGATCACCCGGCTCTTGACGAAGTCGCGCATGGCCTGCGTCTCCGGCGCCGAGAACGCCCGCTTGCCCCGGTAGGTCAGCGCTCCCGGTGATCCGGACGACCCGTGGCAGCAGCCCCAGCGGTAGTCGTAGTTGCGGTTGAGGTCGGTCCCGACGGTGCCCGTCCCGAGGTTGGGCTGGCGGTTCTTGCGCCAGGCCCGGTAGGGGTTGCCGGTCAAGTCGTACTGCATGCCGTCCGGATTGAGCGCGAAGACGATGTAGATCTCGCGGCTGTCGACCAGCCGCTTGACCGTGGCGTCGGTGGCGTAGCCCGTGGTCAGGACGTTGAGCAGGTACAGCGCCTGCTCGGTGGTCAGGTGCTCGCGGGCGTGGTGGAGGGCATCGATCAGGACCTCGGGTTCGGCCTCGTCGGTGGCCACGTTATCGGAGATCTTGGCCGCCCAGATCTCCCGCCCGTTGTAGCTCTGGCCGATCGAGAAGACCTTGACCAGGTCGGGGTAGGCGGACTGGGCAGCCATGATCTCGGTGACCATCTCGGGGTAGTTGTGATAGCGCGAATCCTTGGCCGGGAAGTTCGGTTCGGCAGCGTCCACGCTTTCGGCCACGAGGGCGGAAACGAAGAGCAACGCGAGGAGGAGAGCCGCGATCTGGCGCTTGCGCATGGGCACAGGGTGCCGTGGCATCCGGGATGACGCAAGTCCGGGGTCCCGGTCCGATAGACTTCGGGCGATGCAACCTCAGCCTTGGGACGCCCCCGAAACGGTCCAGATCGGTCGCCTGCCGATGCACAACCTGGTCCATCCCGAGGATCGTCTCGAGCTCGACGGCCGCTGGCGCTTCCAGCTCCTCCGGCGACCCGACGCCGAGCCGGGACCGACCTGGGCGGAGATCACCGTACCCGGTGCCTGGACGATGCAGGGCTTCAGCGACCTTCCCCACTACACCAACGTCCAGATGCCCTTCGCCGGCCTCCCGCCGCACATCCCGGTGGACAACCCGACGGGCGTGTACGAGCGGACGTTCGACCTGCCGGCGGCCTGGGCCGGACGCCGTGTCGTCCTCCATGTCGGGGCGGCCGAGAGTGTCCTGATCGCTCGCCTCAACGACCGCGCAGTGGGGGTCAGTAAGGACTCGCACCTGGCCGCCGAGTTCGACGTGAGCGACCTCATCCAGACCGGGACCAACAACCTGACCCTGCGGGTCGTGAAGTGGTCCGATGCGACCTTCATCGAGGATCAGGATCAGTGGTGGCACGGTGGGATCACCCGCTCGGTGTTCCTGTACGCCACCGGAGCCGTCCACCTGGCCGACATCCGGGCCGACGCCGGCCTGGCCGACGATCTGACCACGGGCACGCTCGAGCTGACCGCCATGCTCGGCTTCCCGGGCGACGTCCTCGAACCCGGCTGGCGGGTCGAGGCCCACCTCGCCGGGGTCGACATCGAGCTCAAGGCAGGGGTCCCCGACATCGACCGGTCCGGGCTGGGTCTGTGGACCCGCGATGTCCAGAAGCTGATGTACCGGGCGGCCGCTGGGCTCCTCGAGACAGCCGAAGACGCCGCGGCCTGGGCGGACCTCCACGCCCGGATGGCCCCGCCGCTCGACGGCACGGTCAGCTGGCGGATCGACGTTCCCGACGTTGCCCGCTGGTCGGCCGAGGAGCCCAACCTCTATCAGCTGACCCTCGCCCTGCGCTCACCCGCCGGCGTCGTCACCGAGGTGGCCACCATGGCCATCGGTTTTCGGCGGGTCGAGATCGATGGGCTGGATCTGCTCATCAACGGCGAGCGGGTCTACATCCGGGGGGTCAACCGGCACGACTTCGACCAGCACACCGGCCGGACCGTCAGCCGCGACCAGATGCGCGCCGAGCTGATCCTGATGAAGCAGTTCGGGTTCAACGCCGTGCGGACGTCGCACTACCCCAACGATCCGGCCTTCCTTGAGCTGACCGACGAGCTGGGCCTGTACGTGGTCGACGAGGCCGACATCGAGTCGCACGCTTTCCAGAGCACCCTGTCCGACGACCCGCGCTACCTGGGAGCCTGGGTCGATCGCGTGTCCCGGATGGCGATCCGCGACAAGAACCACCCGTCGATCATCCTGTGGTCGCTCGGCAACGAGTCCGGCCACGGCCTCAATCACGAGGCCGCAGCCGGCTGGCTGCGCCGCTACGACCCATCCCGCCCGCTCCACTACGAGGGCGCCATCCGCTACGACTGGGCCAGTGACCAGGCCATCAGCGATATCACCTGCCCGATGTACCCGCCCATCGCGGACATCGTCGGCCACGCCCGGTCGGGTCTCCAGCTCCACCCCCTGATCATGTGCGAGTTCCAGCACGCGATGGGCAACAGCAACGGGACCCTGGCCGAGTACTGGGACGCGATCGAATCCACGCCGGGTCTCCAGGGCGGGTTCATCTGGGAGTTCTGGGACCACGGCCTGGTCCAGACCTTGCCCGACGGGACGACGCGCTGGGCCTACGGCGGCGATTTCGGCGAGCAACCCCATGACGGCAACTTCTGCTGCGACGGTCTGGTCTGGCCGGACCGTCGTCCCAAGCCGGCGATGTGGGAGCACAAGCACCTTTCGGCGCCGGTCCGGCCGACCGGTCTGCACGACCGCCGGGCGGGCATCGTCGAGATCGTCAACCGCCAGTCGTTCCGAGACCTGGCCTGGCTCCGGGCGGACTGGGAGCTGACCATCGACGGGGAGCACGCCGGTTCCGGTGAGGTCGTCCTGCCCGAGGTCGATCCGGGCGATCGGGCCGCCGCCTTGCTCACGGGCTGGACAGACCCGTCGTTGGCCCAGGGGGCGGAGGCCTGGCTGACCGTCCGGTTCAGCACCGCCCATGCCGAAGCCTGGGCGCCCGAGGGTTTCGAGGTCTCCTCGGCCCAGTTGGCCGTCGGCAGCGGGTCGGGCGCGGGCTCGGCGGGCTCGTCTTCGGCGTCGGCGTCCGGGTCGTCGGCCTCGACGACTGCATCGGCTCGGCCATCGGGTGCGGCGATCGAGGTCGACGCCGAGGGGCTCCTCGTCCATCCGCTGCTGGCCACTCCGCCGACGCTCTCGCTGTGGCGCGCCCCGACCGACAACGATCGATTCGGCGCCATCTCGGCCGGCTGGATCTCCGCGGGCCTCGATCGGCTCGAGCGACGACTCGTATCGGTCGAGCGAGCGCCTGACGGGGCGACGATCGTCAACAGCGAGTACCGGACCGGGACGGGCATCGCCGTGGAGCACACCCAGACGCTGCGTGCCCTGGCCGACGGCGCGATCCAGATCGACGAGGTCGCCCTCATCCCCGAGGCGCTGGCCGACCTGCCCCGGGTCGGGACGGTCTTCGAGCTCGCCCCCGGCCTTGAGCACGCCGAGTGGTTCGGGACCGGCCCCCACGAGACCTACCCGGATCGCAAGCGCGGCGGCCTCGTCGGGCGCTGGCACGGGACCGTCGACCAGCTCTACACGCCCTACATCCGGCCCCAGGAGAACGGCGGCCGAGCAGACGTCCGCTGGCTGACCCTCAAGGACGAGCAGGGCAGCGGCCTCCGGATCGATCTCGACCTGCCCCGCCAGGTCTCGGCCAGCCACTTCCGGGCGACCGACCTGACCGTCGCGACCCACGACGTGGAGCTCAGCCCGCGGGCCGAGACCGTCGTCCACATCGACGCGGCCCACCGCGGGCTGGGGACGGCCAGCTGCGGGCCGGACACCCTGCCCGAGTACCTGGTCGGACCGGGGACCTACCGCTGGTCGTGGACGCTCCGCACGACGACCGCCGACTGACGTGCCGATCGGCTGGGATCCCGAGGCGCGCCAGCTCCATCTCCACAACGGGTCGATCAGCTATGTCATGCGCGTCCTCGAGAACGGCGCCCTGGGCCATCTCCACTTCGGACCGCGACTGAGCCCGGACCGCTCCTACGCCCACCTGGGCCTGGGGCCGTTCCAGGGCTTCTCCAACCGGCTCGACGACCCGGTGGCCCTCGAGCTGCCGATCGCCGGCGTCGGCGACTTCCGGGTCCCGGCCTTGACCGTCGAGGGTCCGGACGGCTCTACGGTCCTGGACCTGGTCTACGTCAGCCACCGGATCGTGGCCGGTAAGCCGCCCCTGGCGACGCTGCCCGCGACCTATGTCGAGACGGACGATGAGGCGGACACGGTCGAGGTCGTCCTGGCCGATGGTCCGACGGGCGTCGAGGTCCGCATGTCTTACACCATCTTCCGGGGCCAGCCGATCGTGGCCCGGAGCGCCGTCGTGCGGAACGGCGGCACGGCCCCCGTCCGGCTGACCTGCGCCATGAGCGCCTCGCTCGACCTGGCCGACTCGGACTGGCTGTTCCTCCAGCTGAGCGGGACGTGGGCCCGCGAGCGCCACGTGGTGGAGCGGCAGCTGGTCCCGGGACGGCAGTCCGTCGGCAGCCAGCGCGGGGCATCGGGCTACCAGCACAACCCGTTCATCGCCCTGCGCCGCGCGACGACGACCGAGGATCGCGGCGAGGCGTACGGCTTCAGCCTGGTCTACTCGGGCAACTTCCTGGCCGAGGCCGATGTCGACGCCCAGGGCAGCACCCGGGTCCGGCTGGGGATCGCCCCCGAGGGCTTTGCCTGGCAGCTCGAGTCCGGCGCCGAGTTCCAACTCCCGGAAGCCGTCCTGGCCTACTCGGACACCGGTCTCGGTGGGTTGAGCGACGGCTATCACGCCCTCTACCGGGACCGCCTCGCCCGGGGGATCTGGCGGGACCGGCCGCGGCCGATCCTGATCAACAACTGGGAGGGCACCTACTACGACTTCGACGAGGCCAAGCTGCTCGAGATGGCGACCGCATCGCGCGACCTCGGGGTCGAGCTGTTCGTCCTGGACGACGGCTGGTTCGGGCTGCGCGATGACGACACGACCTCACTCGGCGACTGGTTCGTCGATCGGCGCAAGCTGCCCGACGGGATCGACGGCCTGGCCCGCAAGGTCGAGTCGCTCGGGCTGCGCTTCGGGTTGTGGATCGAGCCCGAGATGGTCAGCCAGCACAGCCGCCTCTTCGTCGACCACCCGGATTGGGCCATCGGGGTGCCCGGTCGCTCCCGGACCGAGTCGCGACAGCAGCTGGTCCTGGACATGTCCCGCCCGGAGATCGTCGACCACCTCTTCGCCGTCCTGTCCGACGTCCTGACCGACGCCCCGGTCTCGTACATCAAGTGGGACATGAACCGGAACATCACCGAGCCCTACAGCCTGGGCCTGCCGGCCGATCGCCAGGGCGAGTTCTTCCACCGCTACATCCTGGGTGTCTACGACCTCTACGCCCGGCTGACCGCCGCCTTCCCGGACATCTTGTTCGAGTCATGCGCCAGCGGCGGCGGACGCTTCGACCCGGGCATGCTGGCGTTCGCCCCGCAGACCTGGACGAGCGACGACACCGATGCCGCCGAGCGCCTGGCCATCCAGTGGGGGACGTCCCTGGTCTACCCCCTGAGCTCGATGGGCGCTCACGTCGCGGCCGTACCAAACCACCAGACCGGGCGGGTCAGCCCGCTGTCGAGCCGGGCGGCGGTCGCCTTCTTCGGCGTCTTCGGCTATGAGCTGGACCCGACCCGGTTCACGCCCGAGGAGCGCCGCGAGGTCATCGACCAGATCGCCTTCTACAAGGTCCACCGCGAGCTCTTCCAGCGCGGGCGTTTCGTGCGTCTGCGCAGCCCGTTCGAGGGGGACGGCAACGAGACCGCCTGGATGTCCGTCTCGGCCGATCGGGGCAAGGCGGTCGTCGGGCTGTACCGGGTCTTGAATCGACCGGTGCCCGGACCCGACCGGATCCGGCTACGCGGCCTCGACCCGGCGGCACGGTATCGAGTCAGCCTCTGGCCGGAGACCGGCGACAGCCTGGAACGGGCCAATGCCCTGGTCCGCGGCGGCGACGACCTGATGACGGCCGGACTGCTGCTCGCCACCGAACGCCACGCCGCCGCCCGGCGGGGCGACTTCTGGGCCCGCCTGTTCGTCCTCGAGGCGGTCTAGGCCGGCGTTTCGGCTCGGCCGGTCAGGCCCAGGGCCGGAGCGGCGCCACGAAGTCGACGATCATCTCCGCCAGCTCGTCGGGGACCTCCATCCCGATCATGTGGGCGACGTGGGGCAGGACGACCGCCTGCGCGTCGGGGGCGTTCGCCTCGAGGTGGCGCGCCGTCTGGGCGACATCCGAGAAGTCGAGGCCGCCGGCGATGGCCAGGACCGGACAGCGCAGGTCGGCCAGCCGTTCGACGGCTGGCGGCAGAAGGCGGATCGGGCGGCCCTCCACGTGGCCCGCTTCGTACTGCGGTCGATCCATCGTCCGGATCGCGTCGTGGATAGCCGCCGAGACGCGATCCGAGCGCTGACCCGGGCCGTTGACCCAGTGCCGGATGTCCGAGTCGACGATCGCGTCGGGGTCGCGCGGGTCGGCCTCCTCGAGCGCGTCCATCTCATCGAAGGCGGCCGCCTCATCGTCCGTCGCATCGCCCTCGAACCCGCCTAGGCCGGCACCGACGCCGACGACCGCCACGACCCGATCGGCGGACTCGATCGCCGTGTCGAAGGCGATCTGGCCGCCCCGGCTGTTGCCGACCAGGACGGCCCGCCCGATGCCCAGGGCGTCGAGCACCGCCAGGACGTCGGCGCGGTTGCTGAATTCGACGTCCTCGGTGGTCGTCCGGCCGTGGCCGCGCATGTCGTAGCGGACGACGCGGTGACCGGCGGCGACCAGCAACGGGACCAGCGCGTCCCACGCTCGCAGGTCGGCGATCCCGGCATGGATCAGGACGAGCGGCGGACCGTCCCCATCGCTCAGGACGAACAACCGACCGCCGGGGACCTCGACGTAGCGTTCCATCGCTGGAGCCTACCAGCGGCTCGGTGTAACGGTCGAGCGAGTCTTGCGTCGACTTGGCATGACTGCCTGTCAGACGCCAGCCCTCGCTCCGCGCCTCGTCATCGTTCCGCGCTCGCCTGGCCCGATCCGACCCGTCGATCGCGTCGATGGCCGGCAGGCAGACGATCTCGACGCGGCCATCGACGAGCTATTCGGCGAGGCGACCGATGAACGACCGGGTCGCTTCGATCTCGGGCTGATCGCGGTCGGTCTTGGTTTATCGGCCTGGTCATTGGTGCTCGGAGCCGGCGGGCTCGTTCTCGGCTGTGGAGCCGTCGTGCTGCTCCTTGGCGTCGCGCTGCCGGCCCGGAGTGCCGTCCAGACGATCCAGCGGCGCGAGGACAGCGCCCACCGAAATCGGGTGGAGACGACCGGGTTCGCGTTGGACATCGCCCATCCCGCGACCGCTGCCCTGGTCGACGCGTACGACGAGCTCGTCACCGCCGCGGCACAGCTTGGCGCGGTCCCGTCGGACCATTCCGTCGAGGCTCTCGACGCGGCCCACCTCGCGCTGGTCGAGGCGGCGACGCTCCTTGATGGGGCCGTCCCGACCAGCCCGACCGAGGTCGCCTATGTCGAGCGCCGGACCGCGGCCATCCGGGGGCTGACCGCCGGGATGCGTTTGCTACCATCGAGCGACCCTCGCCGCGAGCGAGCCGCCGCCCTCGCCAGCGCCCGGGACGAACTCGAGTCGCTCGACCGTCTTGGCTCGCTCGACCGCCTCGAGGGTCTTCGGACCCGCCTCCAGCCAGAGACCGACGATGTCCGAAGCTGACCCCAGGAGCCGTTCGTCCATCGATCGGATCCTGACCTGGGTCGTTGCGCCGTTCGTTGTCGCGTACTTGGGTCTGACCTGGCTGATCGCGAACGTTTCGCGTCTGAGCCGGGAGGCCGCCGCGCTGATCGGTCGTGGAGTTGCGGCCATCGGCCCGGCCATGCTCGAGGCGCTCCGGTTCGTCGGGCGCATGGTCATCGACGTCCGAACCCTCGCCGTGGCCGTGGTCCGGGCCATCGGGAACGGCCTCAGCGCGCTCGGGACTGCCCTTAGCGCTGCCCTTGGCTCGGTCGCCGCGGTCGTCCGGGTCCTCGGCCACGCCGTGACCGCGCCCATCCGGGCCGTCACCGATGCCCTTGCCCGGCTGGCCGCACGGCTGGTCACGATCGCGCGAGCTGTCGGACATCTCGTGGCCTGTCCGATCCGAGCCGCCGCCCGGCTCATCTCCGAGCTGGGGGCGCGGTTCGTGGTGCTCGTCCGGACGGGGGTCCACGCGCTGGTCGGTGTCATCCGGCAGGCCGCCGGAACGATCGCCGCCGTCCTCGACCGGGGAGCTGTCGTGCTCCGGGCGATCGCCCACGAACTCGCCCGACCGGTGAAGGCGTTCGGCCGCCTGGTCGGCGCGGTCGGCCGACGGATGATGGTCCTCGTTCGGATGTTGGCCCATGCCTTCGCTGAGATGCTGCGGACGATCGGCCGCGTCGTGTCGGGGCTGGGCCGTCGCGTCCACGGGCGCCTGGTCGTGGTCGGCTCGCTCGGCCGACACGTCCTGTCGGTCGTGGGCTCAGGCATCCGAGCCGCCGGGCATCTCGTCGGCAGCACCATCGCAACCACGATCCGGATCATCGGCGACGTCGTCCGGCCCTGGCTGCGGGCGATCGCGACCTTCATCGACCGGGTGGCCAGCACCGCCGCACGCTTCGTCGTCGCCGTCGGCCACGTCTTGGCTCGCCTCGGGCATGTCGTCGGTGAGGCCGTCGTCGGCGTCAGCCGCCTCATCGCTCGCGCTGGGCATGCCCTGGCCCAGGCCGTCATCGACATCGGCTTGATGGTGGCTCGTGCCGGGCGGGCCGCGGGCCAGGCCGTGGCCCGGCTGCTCGGGTCGGCCTGGGATGCGATCCGAGGCTGGCTCACGCCGGTCGTCCGACGCATCGGTCGCGCGGTCAGTCTCGCGTTCGTCCTCGTGATCGGCGCGATCGTCCTCCCGCTGCGAGCGCTCGCTCGGGCGGCCTGGTCGCTGGCCCTGTCCGTTGCCCGGTCACTCCGTCGCGTCGCCGGGGTCGTGCTGACGTCGATCCGAACCGCCCTGGCCGACGCCGCTCGCGGCATCCGCAACGCCCTGACCGCAGCCGCGGGTGGTATCCGCCGATCGCTCGCCGACGCGCGCACAAGCGTCCGCGAGGCCGTCATCCACGAGCGTCAACGACTCCGACTCATCCGTGAGCGCTTCAGCCGTTGAACCCGACGAGTCACAGAACAGGAGGTATTGACAGATGTTCAGGTCGATCACCAGGTGGTGGAGCTATCTCGGCACCAAGCTCGGGATGGAGCTCGAAGCGTCCGCCGACGCCAGGGTCCAGCTCGAACAGGCCATCCGCGAGGCCCGCGAGCAGCATCGTCTGCTGACCGAGCAGGCCGCCAACGTCATCGCCAACCAGAAGCAGCTCGAGGCTCGGCTGGACCGCGACCTCGAGGAGTACGCGAGGGCCAACGCGTCCGCTCGGCAGGCCCTGACCCTCGCCGACGCCGCGCGCAAGGCCGGTCAGACCGACGAGACCGCCGGCTACGAACAGGCGGCCCAGGCGTTCGCCGATCGGATCGTCGGTCTGGAGCGTGAGATCGAGGATCTGCGCCGGTCGTTGCTCACGGCCACCCACCAGTCGGACAAGGCTCGCGAGGCCGTCGCCCTCAACGCCGCGGCCCTCCACAAGACCCTGGCCGAGCGCGAGCAGCTGCTCAGCCAGCTCGACCAGGCCAGGATGCAGGAGCAGATGAACGCGGCGACCGCCCAGCTCGACCAGGCCGTCGGCGATGAGGTGCCGACGTTCGACGAGGTCCGATCCAAGATCGAGCGCCGGCTGGCCGCGGCCCAGGCGACCAGCGACCTGACCGGCGTTTCGGTCGATACCCGGATGATCGAGGTCGAGCAGGCCCAGCGCCAGGCCGCCAGCGCGGCTCGCCTGGACGACATGCGCGACCAGCTCGGGCTGGTGGTCGAGGTCCCCTCGCGGCTGCGCCTGGCCGACCCAGGCGTGCCGTCAGCTGACGGGGGCGATGTTGGGGATGGGGTCGCCGCCCTTGAACTCGGCCGAGGTCGGCAGGAGCGACTTGCCCCGTCGTGAGATGCCCAGCAGGATCCAGCTGATCGGGATCGGCAGGAACCACTGGAAGGCGCGGTAGAGCATGACCGCGGCGCTGATCGCCGAGCTGTCGGCGCCGCCGGTGTAGGTCGTGTAGAACGAGATGAACAGGAGGTCCGGGACACCGGCCCCACCGGGTGAGATCGGCAGGACCGTGATCACGAAGACCGCTGCCACGCCCGCGAAGATGATCGCGGCCGGGAGCTCCTGCTCGGTGACCCCGACGACCCGCATCGACACGATCATCAGCAGCGCCCACGCGAACTTCGAGGTCATCGCCGTGATGAACGACGCGACGCCGCGCTGCTGGACGGTGTCGCCCAGGGTCACCCGGAATTTGACCAGGCTGCCTTCGATATCGGGCACCGCCCGACCGAACCGGCGCAGGACCGCCCCGACGATCCGCTCCGCGATCCGACCGAGCTTGCGCGCCAGTCGCTCTGAGCGGACGACCAGGACCAAGCCGCCGCCGAGCAGGATGAACAGCCCGAGACCGACGATCATGAAGGTCGTGATCAGGCCCGTCTCGACCGAGACGCCCCGGTTCAGGCCTTCGGCGATGAACAGGAAGACACCGGCGAAGGCCATCAGCCCGAAGCGGCTGAGCTGGTCGAAGATGCCGTACAGGAGGATCCCGCCGGTGGTCGTCTGGATCGGTCGTCCCCAGCCCCGGATGACCACCCACAGGACGGCCATGTTCCACGGTCCGAGGGGGATGCTGGCGCCGATCCCGGTCAGGATCAGGTAAGCCTGCGTCCCCCGGATGAAGCCCAGTCCGGGGATGAGCTCGGCGAAGACGGCCCCGGTCAGGAACCAGGCGATGAGCCCGAACACCCCGACGATCAGTAACTGCTGGAGGTCCAGGCCCTGGAGCGTCTGGATGACGTCCTGGTAGTCGATGTACTTGGGCAGGATGATCCCGAAGACAACGAACAGGACACCGAGGACGATGCCGACCCGCAGGATCGCGTCGCGTCGGTTGGGTGGCTTCGTCTCGGCCATGCTGGCCGGTGCCCCGCCGGTCGCGTCCGGTCCGGTGGCGTCCGGTCCGGTCGCCGACCCCGCCGCATCCGTACTCGGGGTGGTCGGAACCGCCGGCTGATCGTCCGTGGCACTCATCGTGTTTGTCGTCTCCGGTCACGTCGGCGTCGCGTGTCGAGTCATGGTAGCGGGGCAGGCACATCGCGTGGTCATCGAGTTCGCCCCATGACCACGGGACTCCCGGTGACCGCCGACAACGCCCAAGGTACGGTCGCCTTCCGGACGAGCGAGGGAGTGACTCTCGAAGCGCGGCGGGAGACGATCGACGTCACCGATGATGTCGTCGATCCGGATCCGCCTGCGCCGACTCGGCACCGCCTTCGTGGCGCTGGCCATCTCACTGTGGCTGCTCGCACCGAGCGGCGGGTTGGTCCTCGGCGCCCAGGCGGCCCACGGCGCCTTGAGCGGCGGCACTGATCGTCTTGTCGCCGCCGGCAGCACGTATCGCATTCCCGATGCCCGCCCGGCAGCCGCGCTCAAGACGGCCGCCTCACTCCCGGCCATGCCGGCCGGTTGGCCGTCGACCCATCTCGAGCTCGGTCTGGCCGACTCGCCGGGCGGTGCTGCCGCGCTCCACGCCAAGGCGGCTTTCGGGTTTCGCTACCAGTACCTCGCCGGCGGCGTCAACACCGGCAACGGCTGGTCGACCTGGAACGCCAACGGGACGTTCGTGTCGATGTACGTCGCGGAATCCGCCGCGAGCCACCTGACCCCGGTGTTCCCGTACTACCAGCTCCTGTACTCGAACCCGTCGAGCGGTTCGAGCGAGTCGGCCAGGGACCTCTCGAACCTGGCCAACCACACCACCATGGCAGCCTATTACAACGATATCCGGCTGTTCTTCACCAAGGCCGCCGGCTCCACGCCGGTCGTCCTCCACGTCGAGCCGGACCTGTGGGGCTACATCGAGCAGGCCACCGGCACCGGTGACAACGCGACCACGATCCCGGCGTCGGTCGCTAGCTCCGGCGACCCTGCCCTCACCGGGCTACCCAACACCGCGGCCGGGTTCGCCCAGGCCATCGTCAAGTTGCGCGACCTGCTTGCGCCGAACGTGATCCTGGCCTACCACCTGTCGGTCTGGGGCACCAACACCGACATCAGCATCTCGAACAGCTCGGACTCGGCCGTCGATGCCCTGGCTGCCCGCGCCGCCGCCTTCTACCACTCGCTCGGCGCCCACTTTGACGTCACCTTCACCGACGTCGCCGACCGCGACGCCAGCTTCAAGCAGATCGTCTACGGCGACGGCGGCGCCTCACGCTGGGATGACGCCGACTTCGTCCGCTACGCCCGGTTCGTGGCCGGCTACGTGGCCGGGGCCGGCCAGCGGGTGGTGGTCTGGCAGATCCCCCTCGGCAACACCAAGATGCGCGCCCAGGACAACACCTGGGGCCACTACCAGGACAATCGCCCGGAGTGGTTCCTCGACGACCCGGGTGGCACCCATCTCGCCCTGTGGCGCGATGCCGGGGTGATCGGCCTGTTCTTCGGCGGGGGAGCCGACGGCACGACCTGCGCCTGCGACGGCCAGAACGATGGCACGACCAACCCTCCGGCCATCGACGGCAACGATCGCCTGTCGCTCAACGCCGACGACGACGGTGGCTACTTCCATGAGCGGGCGGCGGCCTACTACGCTGCCGGCGCCCTCGGCCTCGATCCAGGCAGCGGTGGCGGCACCGGCGGTGGCGGCACCGGCGGTGGCGGAGGCGGAGGCGCCGTCAGCGCGAAGTGGACCCTGAGCGCCTCGGTCAGCCCGACCAGCCTGACCCGCAACCACAACGTGACCGTCAAGGCCAACATCAAGACCTCGATCACGGGCCGGGCGGTCGTCCGGGTCGAAGTCCTGGACCCGAGCGGTCATGTCGCGTTTCACAAGACCTACAGCGCCCGGACATACAAGGCCGGCAAGACCGTGGCCTTCAAGCCCGTCTTCCACGTGTCGTCGACCCGCAAGCGTGGCGTCTACACCATCCGGATCAGGACCCTGAGTGCGGCCGACGGACACGTCCTCGCATCCAGGACGAGCTCGCGGACCTTCCGCGTCCGCTGACCCGGCCGACCGCTGCCCGTCCAGCTACGTCGCCGGCGCGCTTTGGGGCAGCGCCTCCTCGTCGCCTTCGCCCTCCTGGCGGATCGCGAAGCGGAGCGTGCCGTAGGCGGCCAGGTCGAAGGCCAGACCGCCCAGCCCGGCCAGCTGCGAGCTGTAGAACACGAACACTTGGCTGACCAGGATCCAGACCAGCAGGCCGCGCATGAACCAGTGGTAGGCCTCGATCCGCGACGTCCGCAGGCTCACCACGCCGCGCAGGATCAAGGCCACCCCGATGCCCGTCGAGACGGCCTGGGCGACGACCACGATCGACGTCTCGCGCTCGCCGACGGCGAAGGTCACGGCCAGGACGCCGACCACCGCGGCCAGCGCATAGAGCACGACGAAGACGACCACCGCCCGTTCGAACCAGTCGTTGGCGACGAGCCGCCGGTAGGCGTCGCCGAGCCAGCCCCAGGCCCGTTCGAATGGCGACTGGACCTCGGGCGTCCGAGGCAGCCCATCGAGGTAGCGCCCAAGATCGCGGACCAGCTCCGCCTCGCCCCGGCCGGCGCCGCCGCGCGACACGCTACCGCCGGCGGCGGCTGCCTCGTCGAGCAGGCGCCGGATCCGGGTCCGATCGTCGGGTTCGATGGCCCGGTCGAGGGTCGACTCGAGCAGGTCGAGGGCGTTGGCAAGCGACTCCGTCCGGGTCAGCCGATGACGCCCGACGAACGTTCGGACGACCAGGAAGATGAGCACGAACAGGACGTAGATGACGGCTACGGCCGGTCGGAAGAAGTAGTCATTGTCGGCGGTCAGGAACTTGCCGATCTCATCGATGAAGATGCCGAAGCCGACCCCGCCGATGACCGCCGCGACGTGGTGGACAGACCGATCGAGATAGCTGATCAGGAGCATCACCGCGACCAGCATCAGCAACCCGCCCCAGAGCATGTGGGCGACGTGCAGTCCATCCCCGCCGATCTGGGGATAGCCGGTCAGGGCCAGGAAGAAGCGGATACCCAGCAGGGCCGACACGGCCGCGACCAGGAAGCTCTCGAAGAAGGTGCTGGCGTCGCTGCTCCGGACCAGGTAGCGGTTCACCGGCGCGCCCTCATCCGCCGAGCTCGCGCTCGAGCGGCGTCCGGAAGCGTGGCGTGATCCGGACCGCCCCGAGCCACTCGGTCAGCCGGGCCGCCTCCCGCTCGACGGCCGTGACCGCCTCGCTGCCCAGGTCCTCCAGCAGTCGCACCACCACCTCGCCGTCGCCGCGCTGGGCCCAGCCGCCGACGACCCGCCCGTCCGACCAGATCGTCGGGCCGGCGTTGCCGTTGGTGTCGTACAGCATCGGTCGGTGCGTTCCGAGATACCAGTCCCGTGAGGTCCAGCCCATGATCGTCGCGTCGAGGGCCGGCAGCAACGCCACCCACGGGACGGGGTCCGGTGCGTCCGGCTCGAGGTCGTCGGCGAGGACCAGCCCGACCGACCCGTCATCGAGCTCGACCTCGACCACGGCCAGCCCGGCCAACGCCCGGCGCGTCTCGCCCAGGGTCCAGCCGGTCCACCAGCGGATGTCGGCCTCGGTGCCCGGCCCGAACGCCAGCAACCAGCGCCGAACGAGCTCGACCCGGGCCGGTTCGGTCGGCAGCTCGACCAACCCGCCGGGCAGCCATGCGTCCATCAACGCCCAACGGTACTGGCTGCTGATCCACGAGCCGCGCGGTCGGGCACGGACGATCCGCCCCTCCGCGGCGAGCAGGAACAGGACCCGCGTCGATACGCCGATCGTGCCCTGCCACTTGGTGCCTTCGCCGACGGGGATCTGCTCGCGCAGGCGGGGGACCTCGGCCGACAGCTCGTTGGCGGTCGCCTCGCCCCGCGCAGCCAGGGCAGCCAGGGCCAGGGCCTTGGTCTCGGCCAGCCAGGACTCGGGATCGGGCGCGATCCCGGCGGCCGTCAGCATCTTGAGCGTGTTGCGGTGCTGCTGGGCGGAGTTCGCCCGGGAGCTCGCGGCGTGGACGACGGGGACCAACGTCGAGAGGTTCCAGGAACATCGTCCGGCGCATCCCGAGCATGCGCACGACCGAACGATCGTCGTACAGCGCCCGGGCGATGGCTTCGGGCCGGGCGGTCGGCGCGCCGCGGTCCATCCGGGTCCAGGCGGCCAGGTAGACCGAAGCCGGATCCGTGCCGTGCAGCCCGACCAAGCTGCCGGCCGCCTCGACGATATCGCCGGCGTGCGCCTCCGCCGCAAGGTGGTGTCGACGGCCCAGTCGTGCCCGTCGTGCTCGATCGTCGATCCGTCGCATCGGCCAACGGTAGCCGAGCGCGGTCGTCCGCCGCGGGACTTCCAATGGGCCCGGCACCGATGCCCACCGCCTCGGACCGACCCGGACCGCATCCATTCGGGTCAGCCGGGCGGGACCAACGGGTCGCGGACCGACCGACGCCAGCGACGTACCTTCGGACCCATGAGTTCGCGTGAGGACGCGATCGAGGATCGCCGGGATCGCTCCCTCCGGTCTCGCTTCGCCGCCCTGATCCTGGCGATCCGGATCCTGCCCGCGCGGGTCCGCGACTCCGAGTACGAGCAGGTCGGCCACAGCCCACGTTTCCGGGCCATCCAGCGCCGCCGGGTGCGAACGGCCAGCCGGGTCGGTTTCCTGGTCGTGGCCGCCGCCGTCGCGTTCGACCTGCTGGCCCTGTTCGGGCTCGAGGGGGGTCGGACCACCGTCGCCATGGCCCTCAGCATCGGCACCATCGGCCTGTCCTTGGTCTGCTGGTGGCTCCTGCCTCGCGGGCTGCGGCGCTATCCCGAGGCGGCCGCCTGGGTCGTCCTCATGGGCGTGGCCATCTCGACGGCAGTGACCGGCATCGCCGTGCCTGCCCTGGCCGTCCAGACCGCGGGCTATCTGCTGGTCATCCCGGGTCTGGTCGCGTTGGTCCTGCCGTGGCGGACGCGTACCCACGTCCTGTGGCTGGCGGCGTATACCGCGGTCGCGGTGGCCTTCTTCATGCTCGATCCGAACGGCACCTTCGAGGCCTCCGAGCGGAGCGACCTGGTCGTCGTCCTGATGGTCGCCCTCGGAGCCAGCCTGGCCGGCCACGTCCTCCTCCAGCGCTCGCAGATCCGGAGCTTCGCTCAGCTCGAGAGCATCCGCGTCCTGCAGCGTCGCGCCGCCGACGACATGGTCGAGCTCGAGCGGGTCCATCACGCCCTCGAGCTGACCGCCCGGACCGACCCGCTGACCGGCGCCGGTAACCGACGTCGGCTCGAGGAGGACCTGCGCGCCGTGCGCGCCCACATCAATCGCTCGAACTTCACCTACGGCCTGGTCGAGATCGACCTCGACCGGTTCAAGCTGATCAACGACCTGCTCGGTCACGGCGTCGGCGACGAGGTCCTGGTCAAGGTCGTAGAGGCCGTCCAGGCCACCCTCCGGGCCAACGATGCGGTCTATCGTCTCGGCGGCGAGGAGTTCCTGGTGGTCCTGTCGGTGCCGACCATCGATGGCCTGGCCGCGGCCACCGAGCGCCTGCGAGCCGCGGTCGCCGGGCTGGGGTTGGAGCACCCGGCCAATCCGCCCCACGGCCTGGTCACCGTGAGCATGGGTGGCAGCCTGATCGGCCAGCCCGACCTCGCCCTGACCGACGAGCAATGGTTCGAACGGGTCGACGCGGCGCTCTACCGAGCGAAGGAGGCGGGCCGCAACCGGGTCGAGCTGGTGGCACCGCTGGTCGCCGTTCCGGAGATCGCCGAGACCGCCTGAGCGCGACCGCCTGGCCGCGAGGCCCCGGCACCGGCCGCGAGGCCCCGGCACGGGCGGCGTTATCGTGTGGCGGGTGATCGCATCGAGGCTCCCGGCCCTCTTCCGCGTCGCCGGCTTCCCGGCGTTCTGGCTGAGCCTGTCGCTGGGCGGCCTGGCCAGTTCGATCACCCAGATCGCCCTGTCCTGGACGACCCTGGAGCTGACCGGCTCGCCGTTCGGGGTCGCCCTCACCCTGGCTGTCCGGGTGGTGCCCTGGCTCCTCCTCGGGATCCCCCTCGGTGCCCTCAGCGATCGGGTCGACCGACGGCGGATGATCCGCTGGACGAACCTCGTCGCCGCCGGTGTCGCGCTCGTGGCCGCCCTGATGGTCCTCGCCGGGGCGCTGGCCGTCCCGGCGATCCTCGTCCTCAGCTTCGTCTTCGGGACGATCGATTCGGCCCGGATCGTCGCGACCCAGGCGTATGCCTACGACCTCGTCGGCCCCGAGAACGCGACCGGCGGTCTGGCCCTGTCGAACCTCGGGTCGGCCCTGTTCGGGTCGGTCGGCGCGCTCCTCGGCGGCCTGCTCATCGGCTGGGGCGGGCTCGGTTCGGGCTTCGGGGTCGCCGCCGTCGCCTGGTTGGTCGGGGCCCTGCTCCTCGGCCGGCGGACCGCACCAGCCCGCCCGACCGTGCTCCCCGACGGACCCGTCGATCCTCCCGTCGACCGGCCCGAGCCGAGCCCGCGACGGGCGCTGACCCTGCTCGGGCGGAACCGCGACCTGCGCTGGATCCTGGCCCTGGTCGTGGTCGTCGAGGTCTTCGGCTTCTCGAGCCTGGCCCTCACCCCGACCTTCGCTCGGGACGTGCTCCAGGTCGGTGCGGTCGGTCTGGGCGTGCTCGTCGCCGGCCGCTCGCTGGGGGCCGTGGTCGGGCTGCTCGGCCTGGTCCGGATCGGCGCCATGACCCGGACCGGCGCAGCCATGCTCGTCGGGAGTGTGGCCTTCGGAACCGCCCTGGTGGTGTTCGGGCTGAGCGCCCTGCCGCCGCTGTCGCTGGTCGTGATCTTCGTCGTCGGCGCGGCCGCCGCGGGCGTCGACACCTTCGCCCAGACCCTCCTCCAGCACGCCACCGAGGACGCCGAGCGTGGCGCGGCGATGGGCGTCTGGCTGTTCGGGGTCGGCCTGGGACCGATCGGGGTCATCGGCCTGGGGGCTGCTGCGACGGTCTTCGGCGCGCCCGCGGCCCAGGTCGCGTTCGGCCTGGTGTTGATCGCTTTGAGCGTCGTCCTGGGCTCGGTCGGGCCGATCCGTCGACTGCGTTAGCGGGGGGTTTCGAGCTCTCGGGGTACCCTTGACCGATGACCCGGCGACCCAGGCTCCTGGCCGCGCTCGGCGTTCTCGTGGTGGTCGGCGTCGTGGCCGGGCTGGTCCTCGGCGGCGTCATCGGTCCCCGTCCGGCCACCGGCCAGGCCGGCAGCGGCAGCCCCGGAACGGCCCTGGGCAGCGATGGCCCGACGCCCGTGCCCACTCCGCGGCCGGCCCCCGGCCACGAGGTCTACGGCTTCGTCCCGTACTGGGAGATGGACGAGCGGATCGCCGCCCACCTGGCCAAGACGGACCTGACCACGCTCGCCCTGTTCTCGGTCACCAACAAGCGGACCGGCGCGATGGACACGGCCCAGAAGGGCTATCTCCAGATCACCGGGCCGCTCGGCCAGCAGCTCATCCGCGAGGCCCACGACCGAGGGACCCGGGTCGAGATCGTGTTCAGCAGCTTCGGGGCGGCCAAGAACAAGCGCTTCTTCGGCTCGCTCAAGATCCAGGACGCGATGATCGCCGACCTGGTCAAGCTGGTCGGCAGCACCAAGACCGACGGGGTCAACGTGGACGTCGAGTCGCTCGATGGGTCGCTGGTGGATGCGTACGGCCTGTTCGTGGGGCGACTTCGGACCGCGCTGCTGGCCGCGGACCCGAAGGCCCAGGTCTCGGCCGCGACCCCGGCCAACGCCAACGGCGCGGCGATGGCCGTTGCCGCGGTGGCGGGGCAGGTCGACCGGATCTTTCTCATGGGCTACGACTATCACTGGTCGGGGTCCGCGCCGGGTGCCTCGGCCCCGATCAGCCGGCGCGACGGCAACGAGAAGAACCTGGTCTGGTCGCTGGACTTGTACGAGGCCTTGGGCGTTCCGGTCGAGCGGACGATCCTGGGCCTGCCCCTGTACGGGATGGCTTGGCCGGTGGATGGGCCGGAGGTGGCAGCACCGCAGACGGGCAAGGGTGCGGCCTGGATCCCGAGCGACCACCTCGACATCCTGGGCGATCCGACCCTCGTCCCGGTCCTCGACGAGATCGAGCAGGTCGAGGTCTATACCCTGCCGGTCGACGCTGCCGGCGAGCCGACCGCCGCCCCAAGCCCGGCCGGCTGGCTGGCCATCTACGTCGACACGCCGGAGACGCTCACGCCCAAGGTCCGCCTGGCCAACGAGCGTGGCCTCGCCGGGGTCGGCTTCTGGGCCATCGGCTACGAGCAGGGCCTGCCTGACTTCACCGACCTGATCGCGAAGTTCAAGGCGGGCAAGCTCGAGTAACATCCGGCGATGCCCTTCCCGCCTGGCTTCCTATGGGGCGCCGCGACCGCCAGTTACCAGATCGAGGGCGCCGTCAGCGAGGGCGGCCGGGGCGAGTCCATCTGGGATCGGTTCAGCCACACCCCGGGCAACATCGAGGCTGACGCGACCGGCGACATCGCGGACGACCACTACCACCGTTCTGGCGCAGACATCGACCTGATGGCCGAGCTGGGCCTGACGGCGTACCGATTCAGCATCGCCTGGCCGCGGCTCTTCCCCGATGGTGGCGGCCAGCTGAACCAGGCCGGGCTCGACTTCTACCAGAGGTTGGTGGACCGGCTGCTTGAGCGTGGCATCGTCCCGATGGCGACGCTCTATCACTGGGACCTGCCCCAGGCGCTCCAGGATCGCCAGGGTGGCTGGGTGGCGCGCGACACGGCGAGCCGCTTCGCCGACTACGCGACGGCGGTGTTCGGGGCGCTGGGTGACCGGGTCGGTCACTGGGTCACCCTCAACGAGCCGTGGGTCTCGTCGTTCCTGGGCTACCACGAGGGCCGTCACGCCCCGGGGGTGCGTGACCTGACCAGCGCGCTGCGGGCGGCCCATCACCTGTACCTGGGCCACGCGGCGGCGGTCGCGTCCTTCCGGGCGATGGGGTTGCCGGGCGAGATCGGGATCACCCTCAACCTCAACCCGTCCGATCCGGCCACCGACCGGGACGAGGACGAGCGGGCCGCGATCCTGTACGACGGCAACCTCAATCGCTGGTTCCTGGATCCACTGTTCCGCGGCAGCTATCCGGCCGACATGGTCGAGCACTACGTCGGGCTGGGGGCGGATATGGACTTCGTCGAGTCGGGGGACCTGGACGCGTTCTCCCGGCCGATCGACTTCCTGGGGGTGAACTACTACTTCCGGAATATCGTCAGTGCGTCCGCCGATGGGCTGGGTTGGCTGGCCGAGCGGGCGCGGCCCGGGGATGAGGATCTCTCGAACATCGGCTGGGCGATCACGCCCGGATGGCCTGCGCGACATCCTGGGTCGGGTCCGGCGGGACTACGGCGCGTTGCCGACGTACGTGACCGAGAACGGGATCGCCCTGGACGATGCGGTGGGGGCGGACGGCCTGGTCCATGACCCGCGCAGGATCGACTACCTGGCCGGGCACTTCGCCGCGGCCGAGGCGGCCATCGCCGATGGCACGGACCTGCGCGGCTACTTCGTGTGGACCCTGCTCGACAACTTCGAATGGTCGCTCGGCTATCGACCCCGCTTCGGGCTGGTCTACGTGGACTTCGCGACCCAGGCTCGGATCCCGAAGTCCAGCGCGGCCTGGTATTCGGAGGTCATCCGAGCCAACGGGCTGGGGTAGGTGGCCCGCGGCCTCCCACCGGTGATGCGAGTCGACGCATCAGCTCGGGCCAGTCCCGGCCGGGACATGCCGATCGGCCCTTTCGGGATCACCCTGGGCGGAGCTACCGTGGGCGTGGAGGTACTTGTCACCATGCTCAAGCGGATCATCGTCGGCGCGGGTCTTGCCACGGCAGCCTGGGCCACCTTTCGAACCATCAACGGCTGGTCGGCCAGCTGGGGCGTCGACCCCGCCGAACAGACCAAGAAGCTGCCCGGCGACGAGCTCATCCCGGATGCGGCCAACCTGATCACCCGCGGGATCACTATCGATGCACCGCCCGAGGCGGTCTGGCCGTGGCTGGTCCAGATGGGCTTCGGTCGGGCCGGCTGGTACAGCTACGACCGACTCGACATGAAGGGCGCCAGCGCGGACCGGATCGTGCCCGATCTCCAGCGACTCGCGGTCGGCGACACGATGCCGACCCACGATGATGGCGGGTTCAAGGTCCGGGTCATCGAGCCGAACCGGGCCCTGGTGGTGTATCTCGATACGGCTCTGGTCGACAGCTGGAAGACCCAGCCGGCCGAGTCCATCTCGTCGACCGAGACACCCGGGCTGGCCGCATCCGGCCGGTTCATGGGCGCCGCGTCACCCAAGGACTTCCAGATCAGCTGGGCATTCGTGCTCGAGCCGGCCGGGGTTGGGGGTACGCGCCTGATCGAGCGGACCCGGGGCTGGTTCGGCAAGGGCGCTCCGGCGACCAAGGTGCTCCTGCCCACGCTCGGCTTCGGCGTGTTCGTGATGATGCAGCGCCAGATGGTCGGCATCCGCCAGCGGGTCGAGCGGTCTGTCCGCTTCGATCGTGCCGAACGCGACGCGGGTGCCGCGATCGCCGTCCGGATGGCCACGTCATCGGCCTCGCACGAGGGCACGCCTGCGGTCCCTGTCGCCGGGTAGCGACCGCGCCGCGATGCATCGACTCGCATCACGGATGGGACCAGGCGCCAGACCGCGATGCATCGACGCGCATCACACGTGGGACCCGGGACGCCAGACACCTTCGTCGCACGCCGCTGCGCCGCCGACCTCTAGGGCGCGATCCCAACGAACAGGCCGTCGGTGACGACCTCGGGCGATCCCGGAGCGAGGGCAAGCCTGGTCGTGACCCAGCTTCCCTCGCCGCGCCGACCCTCGACGTAGACCGATGAATCGGTCATCCCGACGATCTTGCCTGGCGTGCTGAGCGTGCCCAGCTGTTGCTGGAAGTGCCGGGTCTCTTGGAACACCCGGCCATACTTGTCGATCGCGATGACCTCCTCGGCGTTGGTCGCCCAAGCTGCCTCCACCGCGTTATCTCCGAAGATCTTGATCCTCATCCTCCCGCCGGGATCGCCGACCCACTCGTAGGCGCAGTCGTCGCCGGTCAGAGTGGACCGGCTGCGGACCCCGGTCGCCGGATCCACGCACGAGCGCTCCAGGACCGAACCCAGGACCGACACCATGGGCACCCGACCGCCGGTCAGGTCGGCACTCCGATCCGGGGTCGAGGTCACGCTGCTAGGCGTGCCCTGCTGGTCGGAGGTCGGATCATTCCAGCGCAGCACCTTCCATTGGTTCGCGGTGGGGTCGCCGCTCGTGACAAAGACCCCCGTCCCATCACGCGTAACGTCGAACCGACCCCGGTCCGCGACCTCCAGGCGCACGCCGGCCGGCAGGTTCGTGCTGTAGGCGTAGCTCCGCTGCTGCCTGCGGATGAGGCTGATCTTGGTAACGCCGTCGGGGCCTTCCGGGGCGAGGACCAGGTCGCCTCCGGCGTCGAACATCGCCCACCCGCCGGGCAGGATCGTCGGGGCCCAGGCAGGGTCGGTCAGGTCGAACCAGGCGTTGCCACGCTCAGGCGCCGATCCCGGCACCTCGCGCACCACACTGACCACCAACTGACCGTTGGCGTAGGCGAAGTTCGGGGCGGTCGTGTCGTCGCGATGCCACAGCGGCCCTGGCGTCGAAGGTAGGTAGACGGAACCGAGCGACCGTTCGCCTCCCTGCGAGTCGACCGCGACGACCTGGAGCCCAGTGGCCGTCGGCCGCGCGACGATCAACGCCCCGGGGTGAGCATCGACGAACGAGGTCGGACGAGGACTCGGCGGCATCGATGCCGAAGCCGCAGCCGGACTCGCACTTCGCCCGACCACCGGAGGGCCGGAAGCGACCGGCCCCGGCCCCGGACGACCGACGAGCACGACGACGGCCAATACGACGATCCCCACGAACCCCACGCTGGTGCTCGAGAGGAACCTTGGCGCCGGGAGCACCCCGGTCCATCGGGAACGGGACGCCGCTCGAGCGTGCAGCTCCGCGGCCGACATCGTGCCGGTCATCGGACCCGCGTCGGCACGGAGCGCGGCACGAAGCTCGGTCTCGAACCGGTCAGGCAGCATCGCCGTCCCTCCCGCCAGCCGCACCGTAGACGCTCCTGAGCCGCTCCAGACCGACGCGGAGCTGGCTCTTGACGGTGTTCGGTCGCTTGCCGAGGATGCGCGCCACCTCCTCGACCGGCAGGTCGGCGTAGTAGTGGAGCACGATCGCCGCCCGCATCTGGGCGGGCAGATCAGCCACCGCCGTGGACAGTGCCAGCCGCCCGGCCAGCAGCGCGGTCGAGTCCGGCCCACGGAACTCCATGTCGTCGGCCAGGCGGACCGTGCGCGACCGCGTTCGGCGCATCGACAGGGCCTTGTTCGTGGCGATCTTGAGCAGCCAGGACCGGAGCGCATCCGGGTCGCGCAACTCATGGCCCTTGCGCCAGGCGGTGATCAGCGTGTCGGCCATGATGTCCTCCGCATCGAGGCGATCGCGCACGATCAGGTAGGCGACTCCCTGGATCTCGCCTCCGAATCGATCCAGGAGCAGGTCCAGCGCCTCATCGGCGCCTTCGCGGACCAGCTCGGCGATCGTCACGTCCATCGACTCCCTCATCCCACCCTCATGACGCGCGCGAGGCCCGTAACGGGTTAGCGGATGACCGTATTAGCAGATCACCGTAGTAGCACGGACTACTCGGTCGGGATGATGACCACGAAGTTGCCGGTCTTGCGCGGGTAGGTGCCCAGCGGGCGCTTCCAGGGCAGGAAGTCGTCGGACAGGTCGCTCACCTTGACCTTGGCGTCGGGCGCCCGCGATGCGCCCCAGATCGAAGAGATGCGCGGGTACCAGACGTCCTCGATCCGGACGGAGCTGACCGTGAAGTCGTCGGTCGTGGCCGGGTCGGCGGACGCATTGAACCCCGACATCACCCACGAATGCGCCCCGCGCCAGACCATCAGCCCAGCCGGTCGGCCGGTCAGCCGGATCTGCTTCGCGGCGATGTGGATGGCCGCCTTGATCGACGGCTGGATGCTCACGTCGAAATTCCCATACCCCAGCTGGGTCAGACCCTTGGCCCACGCCTCGGGCTCGGCCGCGCCGTCGGGCGCCGGGTCGATCGAGCGGGTCAGGTCGAACAGCTTCGACTGGGTCGCCCGGGTCGTGTCGGCCCCGTCGTCCATGATGTTCATCGCCGTTTGGACGGCCGCCGGCAGGCACCACACGTCCTTGAATTCCCCGACGTAGTCACCGTCCTGGTAGAGGTCCATCGTGAACGGGCCGGGAACCGGCGTCGGGGCAGGGGAGCCACCCGCCGAACCCGACGCACCCGGAGCTGACGACGAACCAGGAGCCGACGAACCGCCACCGCCCGAACCCACGCCCGGCGACGCGACCGCGCCGATCGGCGGCAGCGATTCGACGGCCGGTGCCCGCTCCCGCGCCCAGGGTGTGACCAGCGGCGCAACGGTGATCGTGGCTTCGTTCAGCGCCTTGCCCGTCGCGTAGACCGTGCCCACTGCCAGCACGACCAAACCCACGGCCACGATCGCCTGGGTCAGCCGCCGCCGCACCGGCGAGCCGGCCACGACCAGCGAATCCCGCGGCCCAGCCAGCGGCACGACCCCGATCCGGGCCATCCGCGGGGCCAACGCCACCGCCAGCAGCCCCAGCTTGACGCCCATCCCCAGCGCGAACGCCGCCGGCACGGCCGCCAGCCCGATCGTCGGGGACAGGGTCTGTCCGGCGATGACGATGACCACGAAGCCGGCCACCGAGGCGATCGTCGGCAGGATCGTGTTGTGGGTCGCGTAGAGCGCCCGGCTGAGCAGGTGGGTCAGGCTCTCGAGCGGCACCGAGAACGCGAAGATCGCCAGGATCGTCGTCGTTCGGGCGATGTCGTCCTCCTCGAACGCCCCGCCGCCCAACAGGACCCGGATGGCCGTCCCGCCGAACACGAACAGGACCACCGCAGCGGCCGTCGTCAGCAGCCCGATGACCGCCAGGTTGATCCCGAACACCCGCCCGAAGCCGCGCCGATCGCCGGCCGCCGCGGTCGACGACATGATCGGGAAGGCCGAGATCGCGAAGGCCGCCCCGATCAGGCTGACCGGCACGCTCTGGAAGTTGCGGGCGAAGCTGACCGAGCTGACCGAGCCCGGCGCGAGGGTCGAAGCCAACGCCGTGAAGTACAGGAAGGTCAGCGGCTCGATCGGATGGCTGACCATCTTGGGGATCATCAGCCGGATGAATTCGCCCACGCCCTTGGCCCGCAGGGCGAAGCTCGGTCGCGGCCGGAACGGTGTCCGGTAGATCCCGATGAGGCGGACGCCGAGGTGGGCCAGCGCCCCTGCCAGCGCGCCGACCGCCGCCGCGTAGATGCCCAGCTGCGGGTACAGCAGCAGGGTCCCGAGGACGATCCCGCCGTTGTAGAGCAGCGGCGCCAACCCGTACGCCAGGAACCGCCCGTTGGCCACCAGGATCTCGCCCAGGACGATCGACGCGGCGAAGATCACCGGCGTGAAGCACATGATCCGGAAGAGGGTCACGTACATCGTCTGCTGGTCCGCGTCGAAGCCCGGGAGCGATGAGGGCCACGGTCTGCGGGGCGAGGATGAACAGGATGGCCGAGGCGACCGCCATGACCACCACGGCCAGGGTCAGGATCGTCCGGGCGAACGCCTTGGCCGCGTCGTCCGCCTGCGTCCGCAGCCCGATGAAGACGGGGATGAACGGGGCGACCAACCCGCCGGCGACGAGTACGTCGAGAGCCAGCTCGGGCAGGACGAAGGCCGCGTTGTAGGCGTCGAGCTCGGGGCCGGCCCCGAACGTCCGGGCGAAGATCCGGTCGCGGACCAGGCCCATCGCGTAGCCCATGAAGCCGAGGACCGACAGGACGATCGCGCCCCGGAAGAGCGCCGAGGACAGGACCGCCCAGGCGCGCTCGATCGGGTTCGGCGGTTCGATGGTGGCGGGTGCGTCCAGTGCTTGCCTCCCCGGGCCGCGCGAGTCGACGCGTGGGTCCGTCGCGTGAACCCTACGACGCCCCGGCAACCGAGCGGGTGTCGCGCGTGGTCCCGTGCCCGCTCGGCGGTGGTACCGGGCCGGGCCGGCGCCGCGAGGCCTCGGCGACCCTGTCGTACGAGAGGAACGTCTGTGGCGGCGTCGGTTCCGTGCACGCAGCTATTGACAGTGCGACGTGACACTGTCATAATAGGCACATGCCGACCGACAACGAATACAGCCTCGCGGACCTGGCCGATCTGGTCGGGGTGACGCCGCGGACCGTGCGCTACTACGTCGCCCAGGGCCTCCTGCCGTCACCCGGTCAGGGCGGTCCCGGTGCGCGCTATTCGGACGGCCATCTCAACCGACTGCGCCTCATCCGCCGCCTCCAGCGCGAGCATCTGCCGCTGGCAGAGATCCGCAGTCGACTCGAGCCACTGGACGACGACCAGGTCGCGGACCTCCTGGGCGCCGAACCGACCGCCCCGGCCGAAGGCTCGGCCATCGACTACATCCGCTCCGTCCTGGCCAAGCCGGCGAGCACCGAATGGGGGGAGCCCACCGTCCCGCGCCAGGCGCCGCCGTCGCCGACGCCGCGGACGGCGCCGATGGCGCCATTCGCATCGATGGCGCGGATGGACTTCATGCGCGAGGTCTCGTCGTCCGATCCGGAGCCAGACCCCGCGCTGCCGCAGGCGCCCCCTCCCAAACCGCCCCCACAAGTCACCCCCGACCGATCCCAGTGGGACCGCGTCGCACTCACCCCGGACGTCGAACTGCACGTCCGGAGGCCACTCAGCCGTCTGCAGAACAAGCAGGTCGATCGCCTCATCGCGATCGCCCGTGAACTCCTTGAGGGGGACCCGTCATGACCTTTACCGCCCGACCCGACCGTCAGTACATCCGCTCCACGTACCGAAGCAACCGCTTCATCCTGGCCGAGATCACCGCACCGGCCGCTCGCCGAGACCGCGTTCGGCCGCCCGTCCGACTCGCCTTCGTCATCGACCGTTCCGGTTCGATGGGCGGGGACAAGCTGCGCCTGGCCAAGCTCGCCGTCGAGGAGTCGATCGCCCGGCTCATGCCCACCGACGAGTTCAGCATCGTCGTCTACGACGAGTCGGTCGACGTCGTCTTCCCGTCTGCCCGGGCCACCACGGAGGCTCGCCGCAGCGCCCTCGCCCGGCTGGCCGAGATCAGCCAGCGGGGCAGCACCAACCTCGGCGAAGGCTGGCTGCGTGGCTGTGAGCAGGTCGCTCTCGCCCTGTCGGCCGAAGGCGTCAATCGTTGCCTGCTCCTGACCGATGGCCTGGCCAACGTCGGGATGACCGACCCGGACGAGCTCGCTCGCCACGCCGCCGAGCTCCGCACGCGGGGCGTGACCACCAGCACCTTCGGCGTCGGCGAGGACTTCGACGAGCGGCTCCTCCAGGCGATGGCCGACGCCGGCGGCGGCCACTTCTACTACATCCGCGACGCGGCCGGCATCCGCGACCACGTCACCAGCGAGGTGGGGGAGGCGCTCGAGGTGGTCGCCCGCGGGGTGACCATCGAGCTGACCGCGCCCGATGGCGTCGTGGTCGACTCGCTCAGCCCGTTCCCGACCGAGACCCGGGGCAATCGGACGACGGTCGCCGTCGGGGACCTCGTCGCCGAGCAGCGCCTCCAGGTCGTCCTTCGACTGAACTTCCCGTTCGGCCAGATCGGCGGGCTGACGGGGCACGCTCATCGGCGTCGTCGACCGCGACGGCGTCCTCGAGCGCGATGGCCAGAAGCTGGTCTGGGAGTACGCCGACGGTCACACCAACGACGAGCAGCAGCGAGACCGTGATGTCGATCGGGCCGTCGCCCGGATCTTCGCCGCCCGGGCTCGCCAGGAGGCTACGGCCCGCAACCGGGCCGGCGACTACGACGGCGCTCGAGTGGCTGTCGCCACGGTCGCCCGTCGGATCCGGGACTACGCCGGGCGCGATCAGGAGCTGCGGGCGATGGTCGCCGAGCTCGAGCGCGAGACGGAGGTCCTGGCCGCCCCGATGCGCGAGTTCTCGCGCAAGGAGATGCACTTCCAGAGCTCGATGGCCGCGCGGATGCGCCAGCCCGACGGCAAGGCCACCCGGGCGGACGACCAGCCTTCGCGCTGATCTCCAGGCCCGATGTCGATTCGGCACCCCGGCGTTCGTCGTTGGGGTGTCGGGTCGGCGAGGCGAACGCCTCGAACCTCCGGGACCCGGGACAAGGAGTTCGAGCCATGGCTGATGCACGGATCGTCCATTTCGAAGTCACCGGCAAGGACCAGGCGGCCCTCCAGGACTACTACAGCAAGCTGTTCGGGTGGAAGCTCGACACCAACCATCCCGGCGGCTACGGGATGACCGATCCGGCCACGACCGGCCTGATCGTCGGGATCGGCGGGACGCCCGACGGCTCGGCCGGCTTCGTGACCGGCTACATCACCGTCGCCGACATCAACGCGACCCTGGCCCGTGCCGCCGAGCTCGGTGGCCACACGATCATGCCCAAGTTCAGCCCCGACGGGAACGCCCAGCTGGCCCTCGTCGCCGACCCCGAAGGCCACGTCCTGGGCATCACCGAGATGTAGTCCGGACCCCTGCGCCGCGTGGCGCAGTCGACCAGGAACGTGCCCGGCCCCAGCGTGGGTGCCGGGTACGTCGCTGTGTGGGGGTCCAGTCGGGGCGGGGCCGGGCCTGGCCTTCCGGATAAGCCGGCCCCGGCCTCCCGGATAGTCCGCGCGGGACGCGGTTTGCACCAGGTGCACACAACAGCTCGTGGGCCGTTTTGGCCCGCTCGAAGTCTTGCACCCGATGCACGTTTCTGGCAGTTGTGGCCGCCGGGACCCGGAATCCGCCGATTCCTTGCACCCGATGCAAGACCCGCGACTCGCCCTGTCGGACGTGTGCACCCCATGCAAAGTGCACCCCGGGGGCCCGAGCCCGATCTTCGATCAGCAGCGGAGCGGCACAGGCCCGGTTAGGAGAATCCGGGCAATCGTGCTACGGTAGGGACTCGCCACCCTTTGGCGAGCCTACGCGTGGTCGACCCCCTTTCTCGAACGGACCGTGCGCCTGCGGATCCCAGTTCGGGAAAACGTGGAGGTCACAATGGCCACCGGTACCATCAAGAAGGTCGTCGCCGATCGCGGCTTCGGCTTCATCACCGCCGACGATGAGAAGGACTACTTCTTCCATCGTGGCGGCCTCGACTCCTCGCTCGACTTCGACCGTCTGGTCGGCGGCGAGAAGGTCACGTTCGACATCGAGCAGAGCCCCAAGGGCCCGCGCGCGGCGAACGTCCAGAGCGCCTAGTCGAACGCACATGACGGCCTGAACCGTTCAGGCCCTCACACGAAGAAGCGGCGAACCCTCCGGGGCTCGCCGCTTCGTCGATTCCGCCCTACTTGAAGCCGGCGATGACCCGGGCGGCCAGGGCCGGGTCGGAGGTCGACAGGATGACGACCGTGTCGCCGTGCTCGAAGACGTAGTCGAGGGCACCCTCGTCGCCGTAATCGATCACCATGACCGCCTTGCCCCCGATCGTCTTGTTGGTCGTGGTGATGCCCGACGCATCGGCCCCCAGCCAGGTATGCATCAGCTCCTGGCGAAGCACCGCCGCCGTCGTCCCGTCCAGGCGCAGAGCGGTGATGTCGGCGTCGATGGTCAGGGTCGGGTCGTAGGCCTCGGCGATCTGGAGGTCGCCCGGCGTCTTGCCCTTGGTCGCCAGCCACTTGATCAGCGGCTCGCTCGATGGGTCGCTGCCCAGCGCGTCGGTTCCGGTCGTGCTCTGGCTCGACAGGTCGGTCCCATCGATCGTCTTCGGCAGGAGGGCTTCGAGCGCGGCGAAGGCGTGGGCTTCGGTCGGGGTCGGCTCGGGCACTTCGGAGGCCAGTCCGTCGGACTGGACCGGCTCGACCTGACCATCGGAGGCGCTCGGACCGGCCGAGGCGTTGGGTGCCGGCCTGGCTTCGGCTGCGACCATCGCGTCGTCGATCGCACCAGCCGCGGCGACCAGATCGTCGGGCAGGACGCCTTGGGCCGCGATCGAGGCGACGAGCGGGCCGCGCCGGATGTAGACCGACGTGGTGGTGCCGATCGAATCCTGGGTCGCCAGCGCCTCGTCGCCGATGTCTGCGAACGGGACATCCGTGCCGCCGACCGCCAGATCGGAATCGTGCGAGCGCTTGACCACCAGGTGGCCATCGGCGCCGTAGCAGCTGACCCGGACGGTGATGCCGGGGGGCGCCGCGGTGGTGCCGGAGGGGGTCGGACCGCTGAACGAGGCGCCGTAACCGTCGGTGTAGAAGCCGCTGCCGTTGATCGTCCAGCCTTCGGGCAGCGAGTCGCTCGTCGGGACGGCGTCCCAGGCCACGGCCCGGCAGGAGGTGTCGGCGGTCGCCGCCGCCGGCCGCGTCGCGATGAGGTACAGGGCCACGGCGGCCACGACCAGAGCGAGCGCGCTGAGGGCGGCCACCACGATGAGCGGCCGGCTATCCGACTTCGGACCGGGCGCCGAGCCCGAACCGGAGCCGCGTCGGCTGGACTTTCGACCACCGCCCGGCCCGCGCTCGGTCGGCTGGGCTGCAGGCTCGCTCGGTGACGTCATCGGTGGTGCCCCATGGATCGGCAAACTGTGGCTCGGTCACCTGAGAAGGTACTGACACTGGCCTGAACGTGCACGGCGGGCGTCGTCCGGGAGTCGTTGAGGTCCGTGGCAGACAGATCCGAGACAGGAGGCGGGTACGCTCCGCCCCATCGGACCCATCCTTCAGGGGTGTCAGGAGGGACAGATGAAGACGCGAACCTGGCCCATCGTGCTGCTTCTCGGGCTGACGATGATCGGGGCGTGCGGCGGTGGCGGAGCGGCGCCAAGCGGGAATGCCACCAGTGCGGCGCCGAACGCGAGTGCCGCCGGTCCGGACGACGCGGCCTTCGCGTGGTGCATCGACATCAAGAACCAGCTCGCTCTGAACAAGGGCGCCACGGCGGCTGGGGTGGATCTCGACCACATCCAGGCCGTGCACAACGTGTCCGGCGGAACCCTCGACCAGTTCAACGCGGCCCTCCGCGCCGACGCCGACTACATGAAGGCGTGCACCGCCGCCTACGCGTCCCGCTGATCCTGACTTCTTGACCCGCGCGCCCGGTGCATTCGCAGCGAGAAACCGGGGGCCATCCCGGCTATCGTGAGGGGCACGTTGGGGGGATGCGCGTGGGGGACGAGGGCGATGAGACGCGAGGCGCGGCCGCGGAACGGCGCGTCCACGACGCCCTCCGCGCGGCCCTTCCGCCCGAGTACCGGCTCTATCGCAACGCGCGCTGGTGTGCGAAGTCGCGGCCGGGCGGGCCGGCCCACGATGGCGAGGCGGACATCGTCGTCGTCCATCCGGAGCTCGGGCTGCTCGTGATCGAGGTCAAGGCCGGCGAACCGAGCCGCGACGCCGACGGCACCTGGTGGCTCGGCCCGCTCGAGCTCAAGACGTCGCCGTTCGCCCAGGCCGAGGCCGCCAAGCACGACCTGCGCAGCGGCCTCACCGACCTCCCCGACTGGCCCGCCCACGACGAACCGCGAGCCGGCCACGCCGTCGCCTTTCCCGATGTCGACCTGGCCAGCCTGCCGCGCGGCCACGCCTTCCTCGGCGCGGACGCCCCGACGGATCTCGTCTTCGACGCCGACGCGCTTCGCGACCCCCGAGGCCACACGAGACGCCACCGACCGCGCCTACGCCCACTGGGTCGGCGACGGGACCCGCGGCCACGCACTCGGCGCCGAGGGCATGCGACGCGTCGACGACTACCTCGCCCCGACGCCGACCCTGCGCCGACTCCTCCGCCACGACGTCGAGGACGACCGCCCGCGCCTGATCCAGGCCTCGCAGGAACAGCGCCGGGCACTCGACATGGCGCGGAACCTGCAGGCGAGCGGAAGTCGTCGGGCCGGCCGGCAGCGGCAAGTCGATCGTCGCCGTCGAGAAGGCGCGGCGGCTCGCCCGGGAGGGCTTTCGGACCCTGTTCGTGTGCTTCAACCAGCCGCTGGCGACGGCCATCCTGCACGACGTCGAGGCGCTGACCGCGGACGACCCCGAGACGGCCGGCCGACTCCAGGTGACCACCTTCCACCGCCTGTGCGAGACGCTCGGCCAGCGCGCCGGCGTGCTCGGCCCGAAGCCCGCCGATCCGCCCCGATCCTGGTGGGAGGAGACGCTCCCGGCGGCCCTCTATGCCGCGGTCGATGCGCTGCCCGACGAGCGCTTCCACGCGATCGTCGTCGACGAGGGCCAGGACTTCGAGCTGGCCTGGCTCGAGTCGCTCCAGTTCCTGCTCGAAGACCCCGAGCAGGACGTCCTGTGGGTCTTCCACGACCCCGGCCAGGCGCTCTTCCGGGACGACCGGGTCGGCGAGCTGGGGCTGCCGCAGCTCGAGCTGTTCCACGACTACCGCTGCCCGGCCCCCGTCAGCGAGCTCGCGGCGCGCTTCTACCACGGCCCCGGCGAGCCGATCGTCCTCGCTCCAGGCGGTCGCGCACCGCGGCTGATCGTGGCCGCGGCCGGCGACGAGACCGTCGAGGCGCTTCGGGTCGAGCTCCATCGGCTGACGGTGGAGGAGGGCATCAAGGCCTGGCAGATCGTCGTGCTCTCGGGTCGATCGGCGGCGGACAGCGCCGTCTGGCGGGCGCGGACCTACGGCAACCAGGTCCTCTGGAACGGGGCGATCGACGACGCCGGTCGGTCCCTCGGGCTGCCCGCCGACGAGGTCCCCGACGAGCCCGCCGACGTCATCCGGTTCGAGACGATCCGCCGGTTCAAGGGCCTCGAGCGCGAGGTCGTCGTGCTGTGCGAGCTGCCCGAGACGGGGGAGCGCCTGGACCAGCTCCTGTACGTCGGCCTGACCCGGGCCACGACCCAGCTCGTCGTCATCGCGCCACCCGAGCTGTCACAGCGACTCGGCAGGATATCGATGTGAGGCACGTACCGGGTGTCGAACCAGCGATCGGGGGCGCGATCGGGCCCCTCGGTCCGGCCGCGCCCGCCAACTCGATGTTCGTGTGCGCGACCTGCGGCGCGATCCTGTCCGGCGACCCCGACGAGGATCCGAGCGGCGATGCCGGCCTGCCGATCTGCGGCGAATGCGATCGCAGCCGCAACTTCGACGTCGACCTCGAATTGATGGCCGAGGCCGACCGATGAGCCATCACGGTCTGGCAGATCCGTTGCGGCTCGACTGGCTGGACCTGAGCGCGGCGCCGCGGTTCAAGGATTGGGCCGGCCGGCTCGGCATGACGATCCTGCCCGGCAAGCAGCAGCTTCACGGCATGAGCGGCGCGCACATGCGGACGCTCGAGACCGACGCTCGGCAGCTCGCGACGGACGGCGTCACGACCTTCGTCCTGCTGGTCGAAGACCACGAGCTGATCGAGTTCAAGGTGGAGCCGTTCGTCGAGGTCATGGCCGCCAGCGGGATCGAGACCTTGCGCTTCCCGATCGCTGACCAGCGCACTCCGACCGACCCGTTGGCGTTTGCCGAGTTGCTCACAGAGATCGGGCGTCGGCTCTCCGAAGGCCAGACGATCGGCGTGTCCTGCCTCGGCGGCCTAGGCCGAACGGGAACGCTCGCCGCGTGCCTCCTGGTGGACGGCGGCCTCGACGCCGAGACCGCGATGACCACGACCAGAGCTGCGCGCAAGGGCGCGATCGAAAATCACGCGCAAGAGGCGTTCGTCCGCCGCTGGGTCGGTCGCGCCGATAGCCCGATGGATCGATCATCGCCGGCCCCGATCGAGCGGCGCACGTATGACGCTGCGGTGCTCATGGAGTCCCATCCGCCCATCCTTCGCGACCCGAACAAGCGCATCGTGTTCGACATCGCCTGTCCGCCTGGCTCGCCCAGCAGAGGCGAGCTGGAGTACAGCCGATGGGCCGAGATGACTCCGCCGCGGATGGTGCACCCTGGCCGCGCGGCGGAGCTCGTCGAGGTCCGACCCGGCTACTTCGACTATGCGCGCGCCGATGACCTGAGTGACGCAGTCGAGTGGCACGTCAACTTCGCGGACCCGCACTTGTTCGTGGCATACGGCTCATCCCTGTTCGCGCAGGACGAGATGCAGGTCGCAGAGCACCCGATCCTCGGGTCGCTGCGGGAGGCTCTCAATGCCGAGGGACACAGAGCGAGTACGACCGACGGTGATCGAGCTACGCCGGTCCTGGTGGTTGGTGCCGAGCGTCGCTGCCGGATCGAGACGGACCCGAGCCCCGCCGAAGGGCGACCCGCCGGCCTCTATGGAAATGCCTTCGCAAGAGCCTCCGCCGATGCGGTCATGCGAGCGACGACCCGTATCGTCCCGCCCACCATCACGAACCTGATCGCGATGGCAGCGCCGCCAGGCGGTAGCGGGAGATACGACCAGGCGACCATCGAGTCGATCCTCAACACCGCGTATACCGGTTTTCGGAGCGCGGTCATCGCCTCTCGGCGCGCCGAGGACGAGATCCCCGTCGTGCTCCACACCGGCTATTGGGGCTGCGGCGCGTTCGGCGGCAACCGGGTGCTGATGTCCGTCCTGCAGATCCTGGCCGCGGAGATGGCCGGGCTCGAGCGGCTCGTCTTCCACACCGGCATGCCGGGCGGAGACGCCGCCCTAGCCGAGGGTCTTGCCCTCCTGGCTGGGCACCCGGAGGCGATCGAGACGCGTTCGATGATCGACCGATTGCATTCGCACGGCTTCGAATGGGGCGTCAGCGATGGCAACTGACCGCCAACCGGGACAAGCCACGGACCTCACGGTCACCGAGGATGCGACGTTCAATGGGCTGTCGATCGGCAGCTGCGTCATCCAGCCCGGAGTCGTCGTATCCCTCGAGGACTGCGGGGTCGCCAATGGCATCCTGCATGGGCGAAGGCGCCAGCCTCGACCTGCGCTGGTCGCTCGTTCTCGGTGGGATACGCGCGACGAGGCACGCCTCGATCGAGATCCTGGGCTGCGTCTTCTCGCGGGGAACAGCTGCGATCGAAGCCTCCGCTGTCGCCCGCCTGAGCGTCACCCGCAGTCGCCTCGTCCGCATGCGCTTCGGCATCCTCGCGCGGTCCGTGGGGCAGCTTGTGGTCGTCGGCAACGAGATCAGTCGCTGCGGTGAAGCCGGCATCGTGGTCGAGGACGACGAACGGTCTACCGAACGCGTCACGATCTCCGGCAACCTGATCGACCTCAACGGCTGCGGCATCCTCATGGGCTTTCATGGAGACGATCGGTCGGACACCGTGCTCATCGCCGACAACGACATCATCGGCAACTACGAAGTCAGTGGGATGGTCGCCCAGGGCGTCTGGGGCGACGACGGCGCGAACCTCCGCCTCCAGGGGTCCACAGGTGAACCTCCGAGGCAATCGGTTCGCGGAGTGCGCAGCAGGTCCGTACCGGCTGCCTGAGGAGCACTACGCGGTTCGCCGCCGCGGGGGCGACTCGTGGGCGCCGGTCGCCCTTGATCCGCTTCCGCGAACGTGGGAGCGGCCATACCCGAACGGCACGGCGGTCGGGGTATGACCGTCGCCGTGACCAAGCCATCCGTCGACCTGACCCCCGAGCAGCGGCGGATCGTCGAGTTCGGGGATGGGCCGCTGGTGGTCATCGCGGGGGCGGGGACGGGCAAGACCCGGGTGATCATCGAGCGGGTGCGCTGGCTGCTCGAGACGAAGGGGTCGGGCACGCTCGACTCGCGGGGACGACAGCTCGCCGACGAACCGACGGCGACCGACCGAGACGACGACGACCGAAGAGACGACCCACGCGCCGACGACGACCGACGAGCCGACGACTGACGCCGGGCGACCACGCCACCCAGCCCGAGCCCACGGCCCATCCGAGCCTCTGGGACGCCCCGCCCGTCGAGCCGGCACGTGCCGAGCCGGCACCCACCGCGCCACCCGCACCCACGCCCCCCGACCGCGACCGCCCCTTCGACACGCCGCTCGTCCCGGAGCAGATCCTCGTCCTGACCTACAACGTCAAGGCGGCGAAGGAGCTCCAGACCCGACTCGACGAGGCCGTCGGCCCGGCGACGCGCTCGCGCATGACCGTGTCCAACTTCCACAGCTTCTGCAATCGGATCCTGACCGAGTCGGCCGCGGACGCCGGGCTGCCGCCCAACCCGGACGTGCTCGACGGCGTTCGCCAGGTGCTCCTCCTGCGCGACATCCGGCCGCAGCTCGCGCTGATCTACCACCAGGGACCGTGGTGGCTGGCCCAGATCGTCCAGTTCATCAACCGGGCCAAGGACGAGCTGGTGACGCCCACGGACTTCGACGCCTTCGTGGCCGCCGAGCGCCAGGTCTTCGAGGACCGCTACGGCCCCTACGACGCAGCCGAACAACGCCTCGAACTCCAGGGCAACCTCACGCCCCTCCGCGAGGTCCGCACGGACTACGCCGCCATCCGCCAGCACGAACGCGCCGAAGCCGCCGGCCAGGAGCCCACCGAGTACGCCGCCAGACGCCGCGACCAAGACCGCCGACCGCGAGGCCCGGCGCGACGGTCGCCGGCACCGGCCGAGCCCTCTACCGGACCCAGATCGACCCGGCCGACCACGCCGCAGATCGACGAGCTCGCCGACTCCTACGTCGTCGACGGTGCCGCCCTCGAGGTCATGCGCCTGACCGAGCTCGCCGCCGTCTACCGCGCCTACCAGGCGGAGCTCGTCAGCCGCGGCGCGCTCGACTTCGGGGAGCAGATCGCCGCGGTCACGCAGCTGTTCAAGGTCCGGCCCAACGTCCTGCGCCGCTGGCAGCGCCAGTTCCGCTACCTGCTGGTCGACGAGTTCCAGGACGCCAACGTCGCCCAGATCGAGCTCATCGAGATGCTCGGCCGGACGCCCGATCGGCCCGACAACGTGATGGTCGTGGGCGACGACGACCAGTCGATCTACCGCTTCCGGGGCGCCAGCTTCGCCGCCTTCAGCGAGTTCGACGCGCGCTTCTCGACGACCGCCCACCCACGACCGCCACGCCACCCCGCCCGGCCCGCCGCCGCACCTCCGGATCGAGCAGAACTTCCGCTCGACCGACGACATCCTGGTCAACGCCAACCGGCTGATCGCGCGCAACCAGACCCGCATCGAGCCCGACAAGCGTCTGCGCACCGAGCGCGAGGCCGGCGCCCCGGTCCAGCTCATCGTGTGTGCCGGCCCGGAGGACGAGGCCGTCGCCATCGTCGACCGATCCGCGCCCTCGTCGGCGCCGACGAGACCCGGACCACCGCCAAGCCGCGCTGGTCGGACGTCGCGATCCTGTACCGCAAGCACAAGCACCGCGACGCGATCGTGGCCCGGCTGCGCGACGAGGACATCCCGTACACGGTGGTCGGCGGGCTGTCGCTGTTCGAGACGCCCGAGATCCGCGACCTGGAGCAGTGCCTGCGCGCCATCGCCGACGCGTCCGACGACGTCGCCCTGACCCGGATGATGACCGCCGGCCCGTGGCGCCTCGACGCCCTGGAGATCCTCCACGTCTCGCGGATGGCCCGGTTCGACCGGCGCCATCTCGTCGACGCGATCCGCGACATCGTCGCCACCGGCGAGCTCAAGACCGACGACCTCGCCCGACCCCCGAACCGCCACGCCCGCCGACACCGCCGACACCGACGCACGACGCCAACCGCCCAAGCCACCCCCGCCGAACCCGCGCCCGTCACCGCCCCCGTCGCGCCCGACACCCGCGCCAAGCTCCGGCGCCTCCTGGCCGTCCTCGAGGAGCTCGCCCCGCTGACCTGGCGCGACGGTCCGTTCAGCATCCTCGAGCGCTTCATCGAGCGGACCGGCCAGGTGCTCGACCTGATCGCCGTCGGCACCCTCGACGCGCAGCGCAGCGTCACCAACATCGCCAGCTTCCTGCGCTTCGCCAGCGACTGGCAGGGCGCCAACCCCAACGGCAACCTCGGGACCGTTCGTGGACTACCTCGACGCCTACCGCGACGCCGGCGGCGAGCTGCCCACCAGCGTGGAGCTGACCGAGGACGTCGAGGGCGTCCGGCTGATGACCCTCTACCAGGCCAAGGGGCTCGAGTTCCCGTACGTCTTCGTCCCCAGCCTGCTCGACAGCGAGTGGCCGACCCGCGAGTTCGGCAGCGGCTTCTTCCCGACCGAGCTGCTGCGCGAGGCCGTCCCCGCCGGTGACCTCCACACGGACGAGGAGCGCCGCCTCCTGTACGTCGCGATGACCCGCGCCCAGGACCGCCTGATCCTGACCACCCACGGCGGCCCGACGACACAGACGGCCGCGTCGCTCTTCATCGCCGAGCTGCTCGACGGCGCCGGCCCGGAGCTCCTGCGGGTCGACCGGACCGCCGACGCCGACGCCGGGGCAGGGGAGACCGCCGACCACGACGACGAAGCCGACGACGACACGACCGACCACGACCCGGCCGCCGAGGCCCTCGAGCGGACGGCCGCGCTCACCCGCCGCTTCATGCCCCTCCCGACCAAGCGCGAACGACGGCTCGCCCTGCGCCTCCGCGCCACCGAGCTGGTCAGCCTGCTCGAAGGCACGGACAGCGCGGACCCCGAGACCGGCGACGCCCGCGATCGCTTCGCCGCGGACCTGGCAACGTCTCGGCCGATCCGCCGCGATGGCGTCGGACCAGGCCCGGGAGCTCGGCCTCGACCCGCTGACCTTCCGCTCCGTCGCGCTGGACAGCGGTCTCGGCGCCAACCTCCTCCAGGTCGCGCCGCTGCCCAGGGCGTTCAGCTACTCCCAGTTCAGCACCTACGAGAAGTGCCCGCTCCAGTACGCGTTCAGCCACGTCTACCGGATCCCGACCGACAAGACCGTCGCCGCGTTCACCTTCGGGACCACGGCCCACGAGGCGTTCGAGGCGTTCACCAGCGAGCGTCGCGAGCGCGGCGCCCGCGGCGAGCCGCCGCCGACCCGCGAGGACCTCGAGCGCCTGTTCCGCGAGCGCTGGACCCCGACCGGGTTCGGCGACAAGACCACCGAGGAGGGCTACGAGCGGCGCGTCCAGACCCTCCTGGACAACTTCTGGGACGGCGAGGTCAAGAGCCTCGGCCAGGCCATCCACGAGGAGCAGTGGTTCGACCTGACCCTCGACCCCGCCGACGGCAGCCCGCCCGTGATCGTCAGCGGCTCGATCGACCGGATCGACCGCCTGCCCTCCGGCGGCATCGAGGTCATCGACTACAAGACCGGCCGCGTCTCATCCCAGAAGGGCGTCGACGAGAGCCTCCAGCTGTCGATCTACGCGCTCGCCTGCCGCGACGCGCTGGGCCTCGGCACGCCGGAGCGGGTCACGCTGTACTTCACGGAGTCGGCCACGCGGCTGAGCACGACGCGCACGGACGAGCAGCTGGACGCGGCGCGCGACGACATCCTGGCGCGGGTCGCGCGGATGCGGGCCGGGCGACTTCGCGGCGACGCCGTCGGCAGTACGCGTGCCGGTGGTGCGACTTCGCGCGCATGTGCCCGAGTCGTATCCAGTGAGGTCTCGATGCAGCTGACGACTTATCAGGTGAAATACCTGGCTTGGGACCTCACACGGCCGACACCCTCGGACAGCGTCGAGAAGCTCGCTTCGGTGCTGGCCGACGCCCAGGTCGATCTGAATCCGCATCAGGTCGAGGCGGCACTCTTCGCGTTTCGCAGCCCGTTCTCGAAGGGGGCGATCCTCGCCGACGAGGTCGGGCTCGGCAAGACGATCGAGGCCGGGCTGCTGCTCGCCCAGAAATGGGCCGAGCGCAAGCGTCGGCTGCTGGTCATCGTGCCGGCCAATCTTCGCAAGCAGTGGAGCCAGGAGCTGGCCGACAAGTTCTACCTGCCGTCCGTGATTCTGGAGACGCGCACCTTCAACGAGGCGATCCGGCCGGCAATCTCAATCCTTTCCAGCAAGATGCGATCGTATCCTCTGCTCCTACCAGTTCGCCGGACCAAGGAGCCGTACCTGCGCCAGACCCCTTGGGATCTGGTCGTCATCGACGAAGCGCATCGGCTGCGCAACGTCTACAAGAACTCGCAGCAAGATCGCCATCGCGATCAAGACAGGCCGTCGCGCCATTCCCGAAGGTGCTGCTGACGGCGACGCCGCTGCAGAACTCGCTGCTGGAACTCTACGGCCTCGTCAGCATCATCGACGACTTCGCCTTCGGCGACCTCGAAGAGCTATCGCACGCGCTTTGCTCGCGGGGCCGAATGAGCCGACTTCGCGGAGCTGAAGGAACGCCTAAGCCCCTCTGCAAGCGCACGCTGCGGCGCCAAGTGCTGGAGTACGTGAAGTACACCAATCGCCATGCGCTGGTGCAGGAGTTCGTGCCGTCCGAGGAAGAGCAGCGGCTCTACGACCTGGTCTCGACTATCTGCAGCGCCCGACGCTCTACGCGCTGCCGGCCAGCCAGCGCCAGCTGGTCACGCTGATTCTGCGCAAGCTGCTCGCCTCGTCGACCTACGCGATCTCGGCACGCTCGACGGACTGGTTCGAGCGGCTGGAGAAGCCGCGCGTCCGCGACAGCCGTCGGAGGCTGACGCACCGGACGAGCTGCCGGCGGAATTGGGAGGACTCGACGAGCTGGCCGACGAGTGGGAAGGCGATGAGCAACGATCCAGGCGCCAGCGGCGATAGAACATCTCACGCCGGAGCAACTGGCAGAGCTACGGCAGGAGATGGAACGAGCTGCGAGAGTTCCACACGCTGGCGAAGTCGATCGTCAAGAACTCCAAGGGCGAGGTGCTGCTAGAGGCGCTGCGGCGAGGGTTTGCCGCGGCCGCTGAGACGCCCAGCAGAGCCAGGGCGCCGCCAACGCTCCAGCAGAAGGCCGTGATCTTCACCGAGTCGCGGCGCACGCAGGAGTATCTGTTCCGCGTGCTCGAAGCAGACCGAGTTCGCCGGCAAGGTGATGCTCTTCAACGGGACGAACAACGATCCCACGTCCAAAGGCGATCTATCAGCGCTGGCTCGCAAAGCACGCCGGCACCGATCGGATCTCGGGTTCGCCCAGCGCCGACATGCGCGCCGCGCTCGTCGAGCACTTCCGCGACGACGCCGCGATCCTGATCGCCACCGAGGCCGCGGCCGAGGGCATCAACCTTCAGTTCTGCAACCTGGTCGTCAACTACGACCTGCCCTGGAATCCGCAGCGCATCGAGCAGCGTATCGGCCGCTGCCATCGCTACGGCCAGAAGTTCGACGTGGTCGTCGTCAACTTCCTGAACAAGAAGAACGCCGCCGACCAGCGCGTGTACGAGCTGCTCGACGAGAAGTTCCGCCTCTTCAACGGCGTCTTCGGCGCCAGCGACGAGGTGCTCGGCGCGGTCGAATCGGGCGTGGATTTCGAGAAGCGCGATCGCCGGCATCTACCAGCAGTGCCGCACCGCCGGAGCAGATCCAGTTCGAGTTCGACCAGCTCCAGCGCGAACTGGAGAGCGAGATTGCCGCCGGCCAGCGCGACGCCCGCGAGAAAGCTGCTCGACAACTTCGACCAGGAAGTCGTCGAGAAGGTCCGCGTCCAGAGCCACGCCGTTCTGGATCGCTTCAACGAGCAGCTCTGGCAGCTCACCGGCACCTGCTCGCCGACATAGCCCAGTTCGACGAGGACGGGCTCAGCTTCATGCTCACGCGAACCCGTTTCTGCCGAGGGACAGCCCGCCGGCCGTTCCGCATGGGCAGAAGGCGTCGGGATGCGAACACGTACCGAGTCGGTCACCCACTGGCGCAGCACGTCCTCGCACGCGGCAAGGCCGGGCTCACGCTCGCGCCGGAGGATGGCGTACCTTCGAGCTACAAGCGGCAAGGACGCCACGGCTCGATCCTCGAGCCCTTGTCGGAAATCGGAGCGGCTGGCTCGGTGCTGCGCCGTCGACCTTCACGCGCTCGAAACGGAGGATCCTGCATGTCTTGCTCGGGGACGGCACGACGACGGTACAGCGATGGACGAGACGCAGTGCCGCCGGCTGTTCGACTTGCCGGCACCGGCCGGGAGCGCCGGTGCGGATCGACTGCCGCCGTTGCCGCGATCAGACGCGCTGGAGCGCTCCGATCCTGCGAGACACGAGTCGACTCGATGAGCGATGACCGCGCGGAACGGGACGTGGTTTGAGACCGAGATGGACAAGCTCGACCGCTGGGCCGAGGATCGCCGAGCATCGCTCAAGGCGGAACTGGCGAGATCTGGACGAGGCATCGAAGGAAGCGAAGAAAGGCCGCGCGCGTCGCCCCGACGCTCCCTGAGAAGCTCGAACGTCAGCGCAGGCCCGAGCGCGTCAGAAGGGAAGCGCGACGAAAAGCCTGGCGGGCCTTTGACGAGGCGCGCGGACATCGACCGACAGAAGGACGACCTCCTCGACGAGATCAGCCAGCGCCTCGAGCAGGCCATCGGAGGACGACAGCTGTTTACCATGCGGTGGGAGCTCGCATGACGACGACAGGGAGCCGCAGGAGAGACCGCTCCCGAGCCCGAGCCGATTCGATCTGCGCTCCGAGGATACCGGCGCAAGCGGCCAGGAAGGCCGTTCTACGCCTCTTCCCCGAGGCTCGGCACCGAGGGCGGCAAGATCGACTTCGACCGGCTGAAGCTTGCGCTCGGCGAGACGGTCGACGTCGGCAAAGAACGCTACGGCATGACCTGGCCGGGCAAGGCCGAGTGCTTCAAGACCATCCAGGCGCCGAGCTTGGCGACCCTGCGCCCCGTGCCCGAGGAGAGCGTCAACTTCGATACCACCGAGAACCTGATCATCGAGGGCGACAACCTCGAAGTTCTGAAGCTCCTGCAGAAGTCGTACCTGGGCAAGGTCAAGATGATCTACATCGACCCGCCCTACAACACGGGCAACGACTTCATCTATCCCGACAACTACAGCGAGACGCTTGCAGACCTATCTCGAATACACCGGCCAGGTCGATGCCGAAGGGCAAGAAGTTCAGCACCAACACCGAGACCGATGGCCGCTTCCACTCCAAGTGGCTGAACATGATGTATCCGCGGCTCTACCTCGCGCGGAATCTGCTTCGCGAGGATGGCGTCATCTTCATCACCATTGACGATCGACGAAGTCCGACAACCTGCGATGCTCTGTGAACGAGGTGTTCGGCGAGGAGAACTTCGCGCAACAATCTTCGTCTGGACAACAGGGCAATACGGCTGCGAGCAAGGTCAATCTGTCGAACATGAATATGTGTCTGTTACATCCGAGTTTCGGATGGACTCCGCCGCCGGACCGCGCGGCCCGAATATCGAAGAAGTTGAGAAGCTCCATCAACGATCAGCATCGAGAACTCGATGAGCAAGAACGGTCCAGCCAATGCCGCCTTCGAGTCGGTACTCCGGCGAGGTGGATTCGCCAGCAGCGATGGAGTAGCCGAATTGGGACCTCGGGCACGGGCAAGTCCTGCCTAAGCTGCTCGACCGGGGCCGTTCTGGACGGCAGGTCGACACGCCACGCGAGATGGAGCGCGAAGTTCGTAGAGCCTACTGGAGCCTCCGTTTCCAGCCGGTGCAAGCGGATTCGGTGGGACTCATCGGGACGGAAGACTTGGTTTGCCTGACGACGACCGGAGCGATTACGGCTACAGAGCGAGCTCCGACCAAGGGCATTGATCACAGGATTCGGGACGACGGAATGCACCAGAGAACAGGAACTTGCTCGCCGCGTGGGGATCGATTCTACCGACTATCCCAAGCCTGTCACGCTCATTCGGTACCTCGTGAGATCGCCAGGCGTGGATGACGGCGACGTCGTCCTGGACTTCTTCGCGGGATCCGGTACCACGGGCCACGCTGTAATGGAACTGAATCAGCGCGACGGGGGCAACGGGCAAGTTCATCCTCGTGCAGCTGCCGGAGCCGACGGATCGCGACGACTATCCCACGATTGCGGACATCACCAAGAGCGGCTCGCGGGTGATTGCACGAGCTCAAGCCGATGACGGGAGAACCCGGCTGCTCTCGACACGGCTCGCCGGACCGGGGCTTCCGAGTCTTTGAGCTTGGCCGAGTCGAACTTCACGCCCTGGCAAGCCGATGCGCCGCAGGGATCCGCAGGTACTTGGTCGAGCAGCTTGAGCTCCACGTAGATCACGTCCGCGAAGGTCGCACACCGGACGACGTCCTGTACGAGATTCTTCTCAAGAGCGGATTCACGCTCGACGACGCCCATCAGGCTCCGGCGGTCAACGGCAAGACACCGTCTCAAGCGTGGCTGGATGATGCCCTTCTGATCTGCCTGGAGCCAGCACGTGACGACTCGATTTGATCACGCCTATGCTGCACCGCAAGCCGGAGCGGGTGGTGTGTTCTGGACTGAGGGCTTTGCTGGCAACGATCAGCTCAAGGCCAACGCCAACGCAGATCTTCAAGGCCAGCGAAGTCGTGTTCAGGACGGTGTAGAGGCGAATGAAGCTGCAGTTCGACGCCAACCAACAGTTCCAGCTCGACGCGGTCGCCGTCATCGTTGATCATCTTCGACGGGCAGCCTCAATGGTGAGCCCGCAGTTCACGCCGTCATCGACCTAGGGCGCGTCGGGGCGCTGTTTGTCGGGGCAGGCAGAGCACCGAGCTTGGGGTCGGCAATCGAGCTCGTACTTGATGACGAAGCCTTACGGCCAACACTCGCAGCATGCAGCTCCGGAACGACATCGATGCTGGTGGAGCTGGAAGTCAGCTTGGATGCGTGGGACCTGTTCGACGAGCCGGCGAACGTCAGCCGGAATGTCCGCACTTCTCGGTTGAGATGGAGACGGGAACGGGCAAGACGTACGTCTATCTCCGGACGATCTTCGAGCTGTCGAAGCGATTGGGTTTCAAGAAGTTCGTGATCGTGGTACCGAGCGTGGCCATTCGTGAAGGCGTCCTCAAGAACATCGAGATCACGGCCGAGCACTTCCGGGCCCTTTACAACAACCTCCCTCGTGCCTTCGTCTACGACGCGAAGCGCGTGAACCGACTGCGCCAGTTCGCGACCAGCAACACCTTCAGATCCTAGATCATCAACATCAGGCGTTCGAAGAACTTCACCGGGGAGACGAGTCGGCGCGGACAGAGCAACGTCATCTACAAGGAGAGCGACAAGCTCTCCGGACGCCAGCCGATCGAATTCGTCCAGGCGACCCGACCAATCGTCATCATCGACGAGCCCCAGAGCGTCGACTCGACGGAGAAGTCCCAGGAGGCGATCAAGGCTCTCAATCCGCTATGGACCCTCCGCTACTCCGCCACGCATCGCAATCCGTACAACCTGGTGTATCGGCTGGACCCAATCCGGGCGTTCGAGATGCGGCTCGTCAAACAGATCGTCGTCGCGAGTGCATCGGTAGATGGTAAGGCAGCCGACGCGTTCGTCCGAGTCGCTGACAAAAGGAGGTCCGGGGCCTATGGCCAAGCTCGAGATCCAACGGCAGACGCCATCAGGCCCGAGCGATTCGGCTCGGTGTCCCTCGGCACCGACCTCTACGCTCTATCCGACGAACGCCGGGAGTACGCCCAGGGGTTCTCGGTCGCCGAGATCAACGCGGAGCCAGGTTGTGCTTCGTCATGTTCTCCAACGGAATTCGACTCGCCATTGGCCAGGAGATCGGTGGCATCCGCGAAGACCTGTGGCGCGCCCAGATCAAGCACACAGTCAAACGTCACTTCGACACCGAGTTGACTCTCGCCAATCGCGGGATCAAGGTGCTGAGCTTGTTCTTCATCGATCGCGTCGCGAATTACCGCGCTTACGGAGAGGATGGTTGGCCCACCG
>CAVZVS010000007.1:0-59165 GCA_963778815.1 uncultured Chloroflexia bacterium
GCCACGATGGCCGCGATCCAGTAGCCCCGCCGGTCGGCCCGGCCGATCCGCTGGAAGTGGGCGATCGAAAGCGCGAACGCCTCATCGGTCAGGACGTGGGCCATCGCCGCTCGCTCGGCCGCGGGTCGCTCGCGTAGCCACGGTGCGAGGCTGGCCGAGTAGAGCAGATGGCGGGCGTTGAGGAGCGCGGTCAGGGCGATGACCCCGGGCCAGGCGAGGCCCCCGACGACATAGCCCACAGCGGCGAACTGAGCCGCGCCGCCGAAGACGATCAGGCTCATCGCCATGGCCTCGATGGGCGAGAACCCGGCCCCCCGAGCGGCCAGTCCGTAGACGAACCCGAAGCCGACCGCCGAGACCGCGATCCCGGCTGACTCCTGCCAAAGCTGGCGGCGCGAGGTGGCCAGATCCATGGCCATCGATCAGCGCAGGAAGGTTCGGGCGCAGGTCCCGTCGCAGACGACGTAGACGGCGTGCTTCTCGACGGCGTAGCCAACCGCATGAAGCAATCCGCGACAACCCTTGGTCGGGCACTTCCAGACCCACCACTTGGCGTTGGCGTCGAGTGGCGTCGTCTCCGCGGCGATCTTGTCGACCAGCTCGGGATGGGCCGCGACGACGGTCGCGACGGCGGCTTCTCGAGTCGCCTCCGACTCACTGGTATAGGGGTAACTCTGGCCGACGTTGGACGACAACGGAACCCTCCGGGAAGTCGATCGGATGCACGGCGGAGTATAGGCGAGGGTCCCGATGGCCGAGGCGGCCCGCCGCGTCACGGGCCTGCGCGCTGGCGTCGCTCGGGGTCGGCCCCTCCGCGTCAGTACGTCGCCGGCAAGCCCGCGCTGCGTGGATCGGTCGCGGCGGCCAGGCTACCGCCCTCAGCCGGCCCGCCGTCGACCAGCTCGATCGCATGGCAGTGGCCGAGGAGCCCGGAGAAGGGATCGGTCGGCGACACGTCGTGGCCGAGCGCGATCAGCCCGTCGACCAGACCGCCCTCGAAGCGCGGCTCGAGGCGGACCCTGTCGGGCGGCGCGAAGTGCTCGGCCGGCTCGACGAACCAGCGCGGCATGGCGACCGCACTCGCGACATCCAGCTCTCCGTCGACCAGGGCCGAGACGACCTGGGCGTGGATCTGGGGCTGGGCATCGCCGCCCATCGAGCCGACCACGACCCACGGCCGGCCGGCCCGGAAGAGCATCCCTGGCATCAGGGTGTGGAGCGTCCGCTTCGCGGGCGCCAGCACATTCGGGTGGTCCGCCTCGAGGCTGAAGAACGAGCCCCGGTTCTGGTAGGCGATCCCGGTCGCCGGGTCGACCACGCCCGAGCCGAAGCCCATGTAGTTCGACTCGATGAGGCTGACCGCGTTGCCCTCGCCGTCGACGACTCCAAGCCAGATCGTCCCACCACCGCGCGGGACGCGAGCAGCCGGCGGCGGACTGGCACGCGCCGGTTCGATCAAGCCGGCCAGGACCGCCGCGTAGTCTGCGGACAGCAGCCGGTCCAACGGCGCCTCGTACCCGGCCGGGTCGGTCAGATGGGCGTCGCGGTCGGCCATCGCCAGCTTGGACGCCTCGATCCCGAGGTGGGTCCAGCGAAGATCGGCGCCGGCACCCGCCGCATAGGTGGCCGGCCCTGGCGGCTCGAAGCGCTCGAGGACGTTGAGGATCTCGAGGGCCACGAAGCCCGAGCTGTTGGGTTGGTGGGTCGTCACCCGGACGCCGCGGTAGTCGGTGCCGATCGGCTCGGTCCAGGTCGAGTCGTGCGCCGCCAGGTCGTCGAGGCCGATCGGCGATCCGGCCGCGGCCAGCGCACGGGCCTGGTGTTCGGCCGTCTGGCCGCGGTAGAACTCGTCCCAACCGTGCTCGGCGATCCGGGTCAGGGTGGCGGCGAGGGCGGGCAGTCGGACCCGCTCGCCGGGTCGCCAGGGCCGCCCGAGCGGACGGTAGACCCCGAACCAGGCTGCGTCCGTACCGAGCGCGGGCCCGAGGACCCGGGCAGCCGACTCGACGGCGTCGATGAACCCGTCCCAGGCCGCGAACCCGGCGTGCGCCAGCTCGATCGCCGGCGCGAGCAGGGCGGCCCGCGACAATCGGCCGAAGCGGTCGTGAGCATCGCCCCATGAGCGGACCGCCCCGGGCACGGTGACGGTCGAACCACCGCGCATCGGCAGGCGCTCGATGCCCGATCGGCGGAGGGCCTCGGCATCGGCCCGGATGGACGATCGGCCTGACCCGTTGAGGGCCACCTGACGATCGGTCGCAGCATCCCAGATGAGCCAGAAGGCATCGCCGCCGATCCCGCAGGCGCTGCCCATGACCACGGCCAGGACCGCGTTCGTGGCGATCGCGGCGTCGACCGCCGAGCCGCCCGCACGAAGCATCGCCAGCCCCGCGCCAGAGGCCAGGTGATGCGGTGCGACCACCGCCCCGCGGGTGCCACGCGCGAGCGGGATCGGGACGAGCGGTCGAGTCACGCTCGGAGTCTCGAGGTCACGCTGGGAGTCTAGACGGAGCGCCGATGGGGCAAGGTACCCTTTCCGGCGTGGAGACCGCCCCAGCCCACGGCCGCCGCCCCCGACTCTTCCGTCTGATCGTCGGCGACGTCCCTCGATCGCTGGTCGCGGTCCTGTTCGGGACGTTCACGCTTCGTTTCAGCACCGGCCTGACCGGCGGGCTGCTGATCTACTACCTGGCTCATCCCGAGCACGGCGCCCCGACCGTTGACGCGGCCCAGCTCGGTCTGTTGACCGCCGCCTTCTACGTTTCCGAGCTGCTGCTCGCCCCGCCGTTCGGGCTGCTGTCCGACCGCTGGGGACATCACCGGGTGATGCAGTTCGGGCCACTGTTCGGGCTGGTCGCGGTGATCCTGACTTATCTCGCGAGCAACGTCGTGCTGCTCGGCGCGACCCGCATCCTCGAAGGCGCCTCGACCGCCGCCTCAGTCCCGTCGATCCTCGGCTTCATCGCGGTGATCACCGCCGGCGACGAGCTCCTGCGCGGTCGGGCGGCCTCTCGCTTCGAGGGCGCGACCCTGGCCGGGCTGGGCGCCGGTCTGGTCGCCGCCGGTCCGATCTGGGAGCTCCTCCACAAGCAAGGGTTCTTGCTCAACGCGGGACTCTACGGCGTCTCCTACCTGATCTATCGGTTCGGCGTCCCGGAGACGCCTGGCGATGGCAGCAGCGCCAAGGCCAGCCATCCTGGGCTGCGCCGCTACCTGGAGATCCTGCGCAGCTCCCACGTCTGGCTGCTCGCCCCGACCTGGATCGCGCTCAATGCCGCGATCGGTCTGTGGACGACCCAGTCGCTCTTCCAGCTGGTCAAGGAGCCGGCCCCCAAGTTCGCCGATCAGTACCTGATGGGCCGGGTCGACCCGCTCCAGATCAGCCTGGGACTGCTCGTCGCCGGAGTCGTCTTCTTCGCCGGACTGGCGTACTGGGGGGAGCGGTTCCGGCTGATGCGTCGGACGACCATCCTGTTCTACGGCATCCTCGGTGGTGGGGCGGTGGTCGCCGCAGCGGCGGTCATCAACCACAGCGGAGACCTGTCGCCGCTGGTCCGGATCGCCGCCGGCCTGGTCATCGCCGGCGGTCTGTTCGTGCTGGCCGGAGCGACGCCCGCGGCGTTGGGCATGCTGGCCGACATCTCGGAGGCGTTCCCGGCCGACCGCGGCGCGATCATGGGCCTGTACTCCGTGTTCCTGGCTCTCGGCCAGATCATCGGCAGCCTGATCGGTGGGGTCGCCGCCGACTGGCGCGGGATCGACGGGATCATCATCGCCACGGCCCTGGCCCTGGTCATCGCGCTGATCCCGCTGGGCCGCCTGCGGACGGAAGAACATCTCATCGGGACGGCGGCGCCGGACCGTATCATCGGCGCCACCTAGGAGGAGGGTCTCGCCCAGTGGCTCGCGTCGCGATCGTCACCGACTCGGCCGCCGACCTCGACCCGGCGACCGCCGCTGCGGCCGGGATCGTGGTCGTCCCGCTCATCGTCAGCTTCGGCCCGGACAGCTACCGGGCCGGGGTGGAGATGACCACCGAGGAATTCTGGGCGCGAATGGTCGCGCCCGACGCGCCCTTCCCGACCACCGCAGCATCGAGCCCGGGCGCGTTCAAGGAGGCGTTCGAGGCGGCCTTCGCAGCGGGCACCGAGGCGATCGTGTGCGTGACCGTGGGGGCGACCCTGTCGGGCACCTACAAGAGCGCCCAGGTCGCCCTGGAGCTGCTCCCGGAGCGAGAGATCCACCTGGTCGATTCGAAGAGCGCCTCGATGGGCGAGGGCCTGCTGGTCCTCCTGGCGGCCGAGCTGGCCGCCGCCGGCGTGCCTGCCGATGGCATCGCCAAGACCATCGAGAGTCGAGCCGACGACGTGATCGTGGCGGTCTGCCTGGACACCCTCGCCTATCTCAAGAAGGGTGGTCGGATCAGCGGCCCGCAGGCGGCCATCGGCTCGCTGCTCGGGGTCAAGCCGATCATCACCATCGAGGACGGCGCGGTCGACACGGTCGACAAGGTCCGGACCCGGACCAAGGCCCGGGCCCGAGCGATCGAGTTCATCATGACCCAGCCGATCGAGCGCCTGGCCGTCCTGCACACGATGAGCCCGGACGTCGACGCCTTCCGAGCTGAGCTGATCGCCCAGGTCCCCGGTGGGATCGATCCGGCCCGGGTCTCGACCGAGATCGTCGGACCGTCGGTCGGCCCGCACCTCGGACCGGGCGCCGTGGGAGCGGCCGTCCTGCGCAGGCGCGCCGGCTAGGTCGCCACCGTCCGTCGCATCCGCGCCATGACCCGAACGGCCTATGGACGGCGCTGCAACCGGTCCGCAACGTTGACGCAACCGGACCGCGACGAAGTTCGAGCCCGGCGGCTATACTCCCCGATGACTTGAACCTCGCGTCGCGGCCGCCCTCCGGGCCCCGTCGGGACGCTCCCGTGGGGTCGTCCGGGAGACGACCCAGCACTCGGCGGTCGATCCGACGGCCGGACGGAGGAATCACGCGCGATGACGACCGAGCAGGCCGCTGGCCCGATCAACCCCTGGGCGGTCGCCCAGCAGCAGTTCGACCTCGCCGCCGAACGGCTCCACCTCGACCCGGGTCTGCGCAAGGTCCTGCGCGAGCCGCGCCGGGAGCTGATCGTCCACTTCCCGGTCCACATGGATGACGGTAGCGTCCAGGTCTTCACCGGCTACCGGGTCCAGCACAACCTGGGTCGTGGGCCGGCCAAGGGCGGCATCCGCTACCACCAGGACGTCAGCCTCGACGAGGTCAAGGCGCTGGCGATGTGGATGACCTGGAAGTGCGCGGTCGTGGGCATCCCCTACGGCGGCGGCAAGGGTGGCGTCATCGTCGACCCCAAGAAGCTGTCGCTCAAGGAGCTCGAGGGTCTGACCCGACGCTACGCGACCGAGATCAGCATCATCATCGGGCCCGAGAAGGACATCCCGGCCCCGGACGTCAACACCAACGCCCAGACGATGGCCTGGATCATGGACACCTACTCGATGCACGTCGGGTACACGGTGCCCGGCGTGATCACCGGCAAGCCGATCGCTCTGGGCGGGTCGGAGGGCCGGACCGAGGCGACCGCCCGCGGTGCCGTCTACTGCATCGTCGAAGCGGCCGCCCATCGCGGCCTCGACCTCAAGGGTGCGACCGTCGCGGTCCAGGGCTTCGGCAACGCCGGCTCGATCGCCGCCCGGCTGATCCGCGATGAGGGCGCCACGGTCGTCGCGGTGAGCGACTCGACCGGCGGCATCCACGACCCGGCCGGGCTCGATATCGAGCGGGTCATCGCCTGGAAGAAGGAGCACGGCACCGTCCAGGGCCTGCCCGGCACCACCGACATCACCAACGCCGAGGTCCTCGAGGTCGACTGCGACATCCTGATCCCGGCGGCGCTCGAGAACCAGATCACCGCCCGCAACGCCGGCGCGATCAAGGCCAGCATCGTGGCGGAGGCGGCCAACGGTCCGACCACGCCCGAGGCGGACGCGATCCTCCACGACAAGGGCGTCTTTTCGATCCCCGACATCCTGTGCAACGCTGGCGGCGTGACCGTCAGCTACTTCGAGTGGGTCCAGGACCTCAACCGCGACTTCTGGAATGAAGCCGAGGTCAACGAGAAGCTCAAGGGGATCATGGTCAAGGCCTTCCGCGACACCTTGGCGATGTCGATCAAGGAAGACGTCAACATGCGCACCGCCGCCTACCTGCTGGCGGTCCAGCGGGTCGCCGACGCCACTGCCATGCGCGGCCTCTACCCGTAAGCCGTCGCCCAGCGGCACCGCTCATTGACGAGACCCCGGCCGAACCCGGGGTCTCGACGTTTCCGCGGTGTACCATCGCGCCCATGCTCGACCATGAAGAGAAGTTCCTGTTCAAGGAGGAGATCCTCCACCTGGCCAACGCGGTGGGGGAGACCGGCATCCTCGACAACGTCGAGGACCTGCTGACCGATGTGATCACCAGTCCGCGCTTCGATTCCGAGGTGTTCACCCTCGAGCGCAGCCTCCAGGTGATGCTCGGCGCTCGGGCCGGGACCACCCTGGTCGGCCTGCTGACGGTCGCTCCCGAGGTGTTCGAAGAGGTCGCCGACGTCAACATCCCGTCGGAGGTCCACGAACGGCTGGTCGCCTGGCGGGCCCGCTTCGGGCTGGCCATCGACAACGCCCTCAACTTCCTCAACAACCCGGACGGGATCCAGGGTCACAACTTCGCGACCCAGGTCGCCCACGTCGAGGACCGCCGGGTGCTCCAGGGTCGGCTGACCCTGGTCCGCTACAACAACGAACCCCAGTTCTTCGTGGCCGACGGGAGCGTCTACCTGGCCCTCATCGCCGATGTGATGGAGCGCCTCGGGCCGTACCTCGAGCCGGACGCGGTCGACGCCGAGACGCTGACCCGTCTGCGCGACGCCGTCCAGCTCATCGAGCGCCGAACCACCCGCGCCTGACCCACCGGGCTCGAGGGTGCGCCAGGTCTACCTCGCCGCGACCGGCCAGAACCGGGGCAAGACGACCGCGAGCCTGGGCCTCTTCGATATGTTCGTCCGGCACGGGCTCGATGCCGGGTTCATGAAGCCGGTCGGTCAGCGCACGGTCATCGAGGACGGCGTCTCGGCCGACGAGGACGCCGTCCTGATGCGCGAGGTGTTCGGGCTGACCGACGCGATGCCGACGATGAGCCCGATCCACATCCCGCGCGGGTTCACCAAGGCCTATATCAACGGCGACGTCGTCGAGGACCTCGGTGCCCGCGTCCGCCGCGCCCACACCGAGCTGGCCGAACGACACGAGATCGCGCTCATCGAGGGGACCGGCCACGCCGGGGTCGGCGCAGTCATCGGCCTGTCGAACGCCGTGGTCGCGGCCATGCTCGGTGCGCCCGCGGTCATCGTCAGTGAGGGTGGGGTCGGTCGTCCGATCGACGAGATCGTGCTGAACGCGAGCCTGTTCACGGCGCACGGGGTCGAGGTCGCCGGGGCCATCGTCAACAAGGTCGATCTGGACTCACAGCCCGGTCTGGGTGCCGTCCTCGAGCGTGGCCTGGCACCCCACGGCATCCCCCTGCTGGGCGTCCTGCCCTATCGTCCGATCCTGTCCAACCCGACCCTCGGGATGGTCCTCGAAGGCGTCCATGGCGAGACGCTCCACCCGGGGCCGGATCTCGATCGGGTCATCGGCGGGGTCGCCATCGGCGCGATGGAGCCGATCCATATGCTCGAGCGGATCGGCCCGGGCACGCTGGTCATCGTGCCCGGCGATCGAGCCGACGCGATCCTTCGCCTGACCTCGGCCCACACGGCGACGGGCGCCGCGGTCGGTCTGGTCCTGACCGGCGGCTACCGTCCCAGCGAGACGGTCATCGACGAGATCCGCTGGGCGAACCTGTTCGCGACGCTTGTCGCCGAGGACACCTACGCGGTCGCCTCGGAGGTCCACGACCTGCTGGTCAAGACCCATGCCGCCGACGTCGAGAAGATCGCCTTGATCAAGGCCCTGGTCGCGGACCACCTCGACCTCGAGCGGATCCTGGCCGTCGCTCGCTGAGGGTCGGTCAGGCGAGGTCGCCGGCTCGGACGGCGAGGCTGGCCAGCCTGGCGAGCTCGAGCGCCCCGACGAGCGGGCCACGCTCCCCGAGCTGGCCGGTCTCGATCCGGGGCACCACCCGGAGGAGCTCGCGGACATGGCGGCGGACCGGCTCGAGGAGGCCCGGGATCGAGCCCACCCCGCCGCTCAGGACGATCAGCTCGGGATCGAGCAGGGCGACGATCGCGGCGATGCCCTGGGCCACGAGACCGGCTTCCTCATCGACCAGCAGCGCGGCCGCAGCGTCACCGATCGCCGCCAGGGCGACGACCTCGGCAAAGGTGGCGCCGAGGGTCAGCCCGGTCGGGTCGCCGGCCCGCCCGGCCGCGACGTCGATGCGCTGACGGAGGCCGGGCCCGGCGACCGCGGCCTCGTAGGCGGTCTCCCTGCCCGACCAGCCCGGTCCGTATGGCAGGAAGGCGATCTCGCCGGCCATCCCTCGGGAGCCCTGGATCACCCTGCCGCCGGCGATGAGCCCGACCCCGATGCCCGTCCCGATGGCGATGACCGCGACGTCGTCGACACCCCGAGCGGCGCCGCGGGCGCGTTCCCCGAGGGCGGCAGCGTTGGCGTCGTTGTCGATCAGGACCGGGAGTCGCAGCGCGGCGGCGAGGTCGGCCTGGAGACGGTCGGCGCCGTCGAGGCCGGGGACGTTGTGGACCGAGTCGAGCCGGCCGCCGACCGGGTCGACGCCGACCGGCAGAGCCACCCCGGCGGCGCCGACCGCCGAGTCTTGGTCGCCGCCGGCCGCCGAGTCGTGGCCGCCGCCGGCCGCCGCTCCGGTTTCCTCGCGGAGTCGGGCGAGTGCCTCGGCGATGCGCTCGACCAAGCCGGTCGCCGAGTCGCGCACGGTCGGCTCGACCCGCTCGGCCAGGATCGTCCCATCGGCCGTCGCCAGCGCCGTGCGCAACTTCGTGCCACCGACATCGACCCCGAAGCGCCAGTCGGTCACGATCGGGCGAACCGGGGCAGCACTGCCGCATTCGTCTCGAGGATCGCCTCGAGCAGCCCGGATGCTGTCCGGGCGTCGGGCACAAGGGGGTTGGCGAGGAGGGCCAGGTAGGCCGCCCGTCGATCGCCCGTGATGGCGGCCCGGACGGCCAGCTCCTCGTAGGCCTTGGCCTCCTGGACGAGGCCCCGGATCTCTGGCGCGAGCGGCGCCAGCGGCAGGGGATGAGCCCCGGCACGATCGATCCGGGCGGGGATCTCGACGACCGCGTCGTCGGGCAGGTCGGGGATGGCGCCGTCGTTGCGGACGTCGACGATCTGGATGTCCCCGGTGCCGGCGTGAAGCGAGGCGATGAGCTGGGCTGCGGCCTCGCTGTAAAACGCCCCGCCGCGCTGTTCGAGCAGGGCCGGTTTGTGGTCGAGGGCCGGATCGCGGTACATCTCGAGGAGCTCGCGCTCGATGGCCATGACGTCCTCCGCCCGGGTCCCCCCGGCCAGCTGCTTGGCCAGGACCTCGGCCGTGGCGTAGTAGTAGTGGAGGTAGTACGACGGGATCGCCCCGAGCGCCTGGAGCAGCTCTTCGGTGGTATCCACGTCGGCCGCGATCTCGCGTGCGTCCTCGGCCAGCATGGTCGGCAGGCGATCGACCCCGTCGACCCGGACCGCCCGGATCCAGGTCAGGTGGTTGAGCCCGACATGCTCCAGCTCGACCCGATCCGGGCTCACCCCGAAGCGGACGGCGATCCGGCGCTGGAAGCCGATGGCCACGTTGCACAGGCCGATGGCCCGGTGGCCGGCATCGAGCAGGGCCTGGGTCACGATCCCGACCGGGTTGGTGAAGTCCACGATCCAGGCATCGGGCGCGCTCCGCCGACCGACCTCCTCGGCCAGCTCAAGCACGACTGGCACCGTCCGCAGGGCCTTGGCGAAGCCGCCCGGTCCGGTCGTCTCCTGACCGATGCAGCCGAAGCGGTGGGGCAGGGTCTCGTCGCGCAGCCGGGTCATCTGACCGCCGACCCGGAACTGGACGAGGACGAAGTCCGCGCCATCGATGGCCGCGGTCCGGTCGGTCGTGGTGACCAGCCGGCCGGACCAGCCCTGGCGTCTGAGGATGCGCTCGGCGAGGCCGGCCACCACCGCCAGCCGCTCGCCGTCGATGTCGTGCAGGTGGAGCTCATCGACCGGCAGCGTCTCGGTCCGGTCGACGATGCCCTGGACCAGCTCCGGTGTGTAGGTGCTGCCACCGCCGATCACCGCGATCTTCAGACCCAACGCGTCCCCTCCTCGTGTCGTGCGTTCATGGGATGGCCTGGCTGTCCGAGGCCAGGAGTGCCCCGCCCGCCCCGCTCGGTGAGGCGAGGCCTCGACTCGGCAGCTGCGAACGACTGACGGCCGCCGCGACGACCATCGCCGCGATCAGGCTGCCCGCTGCGCACAGCGCGAACAGGCCGGGGATCGACAGCGCCCCGGCGATCAGGCCGCCGAGCAGGGCCCCGATGACCGAGGCCATCCCGGCCGCCGCGGTGAACAGGCCCTGGGCGGTCGCGGCCAGGCCGGCCGGCGCCCGCTCCGCGACGAAGGTGACCCCGCCCACGTAGAACAGGCCGAAGGCCATCCCCTCGAGCGGCGCGGTCGCCAGGAGGATCAGCGGATCGGTCGCCAGGGCAGCGATGCCGGCCCGGATCGAGAACAGGAGGGCACCGGCGACGAGTGGCCGGCCGGTTCCGGAGCGGCGCGCGATGCGCGGGAAGAACCACATCACCGGGACCTCGACCGCCGCTCCGATGGCCCACACCAGGCCGACCATCTGGGCCGCGCCGCCGAGGGCCGCCATCCGGATGGAGAAGAACGAGTTGGCCGCGATGAGCGACGTCCAGACCAGGACCGTCCCGAACAGGAACAGGCGCATGCCCGGGCTGCGGACGAGTCCGACCGCGCCGCGCAGGATGCCGACCGCTCGGGTCGTTGGCCGCCGGACCAGCGTCGCCGAGACGAGCGCGGTCAGAAGCAGGGCGGGGACGTAGACCAGGAACAGGGCCTGAACGTCGCGGGCGTCGATGAGCAGGCCGACCGCCCAGGCGACCACGACGAAGGCGACCGAGCCGAGCGCCCGGACCTGGCCGTAGCGGATGCGGTCCGGCCCCAGTGTCTCGATCGCCCGAGCATCGAGGATCGGCCCGACCCCGCTCAGCCCCCCGGCAAGGACGATCACCCCGAGCGCGATCTGGGGCAGGGCCGTGCCGCTGGCCAGGATGGTCGCCCCGGCGACGCCGACCAGGGCTGCCAGGGGCAGGGTCAGGCGGGTCCGCGGAAAGTGGTCGGCCAGGACACCCCAGGCCGGGGCCGCGACCAGCTGGACGGCGGCCGACAGGGCGGCCAGTCCGCCGATCGCGGCCAGGCTCAGGCCGAGCTGGCGGTAGAAGATCGGGAGGTACGGCCAGGCGGCCCCGACCGCGGCGAAGTACGCCACGTAGGCGATCGAGACACGGTAGAGCGGTGCCACCCGACCTCCACAAAACGCTTGACAACCGACCCCTCGGGTGTCCAAGGTTAGTTATAACGTTATCAGCAACGACCCCGACCACGTAAGGGTGCAGATGGCGACATTCCAGCTCGAGTCCGGGCCCGTGCCGCTCCATCATCAGGTCTACCTCGACCTGCGTGCATCGCTCGACGGCGGGGAGTGGCGTCCCGGCGACCGTTTGCCGACCGAGCGCGACCTGGCCAGCCGCTACGGCTGCAGCCTGATCACCGTCCGGCGCGCCCTGAGCGAGCTCGCCCGCGAGCATCGCCTCGAGCGGACCCGCGGTCGAGGCACCTTCGCCACCGCTGCCCCGATCGAGCTCGACCTGGGCGGTTCGATGAGCTTCACCGAGGAGATGCAGGTCCGCGGTCTCGATCCGGAGACGCGCCTGCTGGTCGCTCGCCGCCAGCCTGCCGGGGAGGGCGTTGCCGAGGCGCTCAGCCTGCCGGTCGGGGCGCCGACCCTGTTCGTCGAGCGGCTCCGGATCAGCGCCGGGGAACCGCTCCTGCTGGAGGGCGTCCACCTGCCCGGCCGAACGGTTCCCGGGTCTGCTGGCGGCGGACCTCGAGCACACCTCGCTGTACGAGCTGCTGACCACCCGCTACGGCACCCGGATCGTCCGTGCGCGGGAGTGGCTCGAGCCGGTCCATCCGCCGCGCCGGGTGGCCGAGCTGCTCGGCCAGGATGCTCACCGCCCGGCCTTGCTGGTCGAGAGCATCGCCTACGGCGAGCATGACGTCCCGGTCGAGTACGGCCGTTCCTACATCCGCGGGGACCGTACCCGCTACTACGTCGAACGGGTCGTCGTTCGATCCAACCCGGCAGCGCTCGCCGCGGTCAGATGACCCGCGGCAGACGACCGCCCGATCCGGGCGCAGGAGGAGAAGGACGATGCGTTCAAGGTTCCAGGTGCTCTCTGGTCTTGCCGCACTGGCGATCTTGTCCAGTGCCTGCAGCTCGGCGGCGACCAGCGCCGGTCCGACCAGCGCCGACACGACCGCCCCGACCGAAGCGCCGTCGAGCGACGCCGGCGCCTCCACCGAGCCGACCGCGGCGCCGAGCGTCGACACGACCCCGGTCACGATCAAGGTCTGGGATTACTACGGCGACACGACCCCGATCAAGCCGGCCCTCGACGGGTTCAAGAAGGAGTTCCCCTGGATCACGGTCGACTACCAGGCCCTCGACTGGGACTCGATGAACGAGAAGTTCAAGGCCGGTCTGGGGGCCGGTGACGTGCCCGACCTGGCGACCCTCGACATGACCTGGATCCCGACGCTCGCCGCCAACGGCGCCCTCGACGACCTCGGTCCGATCTCGGGCGGCCAGCTCAACGGCAAGCCGATCAAGGACCAGTACACCAAGGGCGCCCTCGACGCGATGACCTACGGCGACCAGATGGTCTCGGCCCTCTACGACTTCGACACCTACGCCCTGTACTACCGCAAGGATCTGCTCGACGCCAAGGGCATCGCGGTCCCCACCAACTGGGACGAGTTCCGGGCGGCCGCCAAGGCCCTGGCCGAATCCTCCAAGCCCGGCGGCAAGCCGGACAAGTACCTGACCGCCATCCGGCCCAACAGTTTCCACTTCTCGCAGTACCTCTACCAGGACGGTGGCTCGCTGCTCAACGACGGCAACACCGAGGCGGTCTTCAACTCTCCCGGCCGGGGTCGACGCGGTCAACATCCAGAAGGCCATCCTCGACGACGGCAGCGGCAAGTACTGGCCGGATGCCAACAACGACCTGTTGCCGGCGATCAAGTCGGGCGAGGTGGCGATGTTCCAGGACGGCCCTTACTACATGGGCCTGCTCAAGAGCGGCGTGCCCGAGCAGTCGGGCAAGTGGGCCGTGGCCACGGCGCCATTCTCGAAGCAGCCCGGGCAGCTACCTCGGCGGGACCGGTCTGGGCATCCCCGTCCAGGCGACCCACAAGGACGCAGCCTGGCAGCTGGCCCAGTACCTGCTCCGGCCCGAGAACCAGGTCGACGTGTTCGACTATCGCCGGCGCCGCCCCGGCCACGACGGCCGCCCTCAACAGCCCGGACCTGACCAAGCCCGATCCGTACTTCGGTGGCCAGCAGCCGTTCAGCGTGTTCCTCGAGTCGATGAAGACCTCCCGTCCGTTCCCGTACGTCGGGACCTGGGACGACATCGACCTGGCCATCGCTGACGCGATGCAGAAGGCGCTGCTCGGCAAGGCCGATGTCCAGAAGGCGCTCGATGACGCCGTGAACGAGACGAACACCCTGCTCAACAAGTGACCCAGGCGACGATCCGTCGGCGCTTCCGCGGGGCATCGGCAGGCTATCTGCTGATCGCCCCCGCGGTCATCGTCACGGTCGTCTTCCTGGTCATCCCGATGATCGTGTCGGGCTACTGGAGCCTGACCCACTACAACGGGATCAAGCCGCCCCAGTTCGTGGGGCTCCAGAACTACGTCGACATGCTGTCCAACCCGCGCTTCCAGCGCTCGTTCCAGAACACCGTCTTCTTCGTGGTCATGGGCATGTCCATCGGACCTGTCTTGGGCCTGGGCTCGGCCCTCCTGCTCAACGACAAGCTGCGCCTGCGAGCCCTCTTTCGGACGTCGTTCTTCCTGCCCACGATGACCTCGCTGATCGTGGTCGCCACGATCTGGAAGTTCATGTATGCCGATAACGGGATCATCAACGCCGTGGCCGGCTTCTTCGGTCTGCCCGGCCAACCCTGGCTGACCGACCCGACGACGGCCCTGCCGGCGGTGGTGGTGACCGCGATCTGGCAGGGCTTCGGGTTCGAGACCGTCGTCTTCCTGGCCGCCCTGCAGGCCGTTCCCAAGGAGTACTACGAAGCGGCCACCATGGACGGCGCGGGCCGCTGGGCCAAGTTCCGCTGGGTGACCCTGCCGGGCATCCGGCCGACCATCGTGTTCGTCTACGTCATCGGGATCATCGGCAGCTTCCAGACCTTCGACCAGATCTTCGTGATGACCAACGGAGGCCCCATCCAGGCGACCCGGACGATCGTCTTCGACCTGGTCGACCGGTTCAACAAGCTGGACATCGGGGGCGCGTCGGCGGTCGCCTACATCCTGCTCATCCTTCTGGCCGTCCTGAGCTACCTCCAGCTCCGGATGGATCGATCGACCAGCTGAGGCGGACGATGCGATCGAAGCGCCGCGACCGATTCGCCAAGAGCGCCTTCCTGCTGGTCGTCTCGATCTTGATGATCGCCCCGTTCCTGTGGGCGTTGTCGACCTCGTTCAAGCTGCCCGGCGACGTGTTCGCCTACCCGCCCCGGTTCCTGCCTGACCCGTTCACTTGGAACAACTTCCAGAACGTGATCACCAAGATCCCGTTCCCGCGCTACCTGCTCAACAGCACCATCGTGACCGGCACCATCGTGACCCTCAACGTGATCTTCGGGACGGCCGCCGCGTACGCCTTCGCCAAGCTCAAGTTCCCGGGCAGGGACGCGATCTTCTTCTTGCTCCTGCTGACCCTGATGGTCCCGTTCCAGGTCAACCTCATCCCGCTCTACAAGATGATGGTCGAGCTGCACAAGGCGATCCCGGCGATCGGCGCCGACACCTACTTCGGGCTGATCGCGCCGAGTGCCGTATCGGTCTTCGGGATCTTCCTGATGCGCGGCTTCCTGCGCTCGATCCCGGACGAGATCCTCGAGTCGGCCCGCATGGACGGGGCCTCCGAGTGGCGCGTGCTCCGTTCGGTCGTCTTCCCGCTGGCCGTGCCGGGGATGGCCACCCTGGCCATCTTCAGCTTCCTGGCCGCCTGGAACGACTTCCTGTGGCCGCTGGTCGTGACCAGCTCGGACGACATGCGGACCCTGCCCGTGGGGTTGGCCCTGCTGGCTCGTCGGAACGCCTCGGATTGGGGGACGACGATGGCCGGCACGATCATCACCGCGGCGCCGCTGATCATCGTGTTCCTGCTGATGCAGCGCCGATTCATCGAAGGGTTGACCGCGGGGGCGGTCAAGGACGTGTCTTGAGCGGATCGTCCTCGGTCAGCGGAGGAGACCCACTCCTGACCGAGATCGCCGGCCAGCCCGAGGCGATCCGACGAGCCGCCCGGGCGATCGCCGGTCAGGTCGAGCAGCTGCGCAGGCTGGCCGTCCAACGGCCCGACGGCGCCCTGGTCATGACCGGGATGGGCAGCTCGTACGACGCCTGTCACGTCACGGCCACGGTCCTCGCCGAAGCGGGCCGGATGGCCTACCTCATCAACGCCGCCGAACTGCTCCACTTCCGGACGGCGACGCTCGACGCCCGGACCGCGCTGGTCGTGGTCAGCCAGTCCGGCCAGAGCGTTGAGATCGTGCGCCTCCTCGAGCGGCTCGCCGGCCGTCCTGACCGGCCCTTCGTGGTGGCCATCACCAACGGACTCGACAACCCCCTGGCCGCCGGCGCGGACGTGGCCATCGACACGCGGACGGGCGACGAACTCGGCCCGGCGACGATGAGCTTCGCCGCGTCGCTGGTGGCCCTCGATGCGGTCGCCCGGGTGCTTGCCACGGGTGCGACGGCCGACGTCGCAGAGATCGTCGACCAGGTCGCGGTCGACGCGGAGGCTGCGGCCCAGGCGGCCGAGATGCTCATCGAGGACCGCCGGGCGGTCACGGCGACGATGGTCGGTTGGCTCGGGACTCGACCGAACCTGGTGATCCTCGGCCGAGGGGTCGCCCGAGCCACCGCAGAGATGGCCGCCCTGACCATCAAGGAGGTCGCCGGGGCACCCGTCGAGGCGCTGGTTACGGCAGACTTCCGGCATGGCCCGTTGGAGCTGGTCGACCCAGACCTCGCCGTCGCTTTCGTGGCCCTCGAGCCGGCGACGGATGCGATCGATCGCGCCTTCGCCGCGGAGCTCGCGGCGGGACCGGTCGCCGTCGTCGTGGTGGGTGGTCCCGACCGTCGGCCAGCGGGCGATGGCTCGGCCGTCGTCGGCTCGGTGGTCCTCGGCCCGGTCGACCGGCGGCTTGCCCCGGCCGTGGCGATGATCCCGTTCCAGTTGCTCGCCCGCGATATGGCCATCGCCCGCGGTCGCCAGCCCGGTCGGTTCAACTTCGCGTCCAAGGTCACGACGCGCGAGTGAGCGGCGTCGTCCGCCGCGGCCGTCACTACCTCGAGCGCGACGGCCGGCCGATCGTCCCGGTCGGCGCCCATTACGTCCCGGTCGAAGGCCCCGACTGGCCCTGGCGGGTCGGGCCCGAGTCGTTCGATCGGACCTTCGCGGCGATGGCCGCCGAGGGCATGGATACGGTCCGGATCGACCTGCTCTGGAGCGCCTTCGAGCCAGAGCCCGGTCGTTACGACGCCGATCACCTGGCGGTCCTCGATGCGATCCTCGAGGCCGCCCGCCGACACGGCCTGCTCCTCCACCCGACGTTCTTCATCGGTGGCGAGGTCGGCGATGCGTACTGGGACGTCCCGTGGCGGGCCGGCCGGCAACCCCATCGCGACCCCGAGTTGCTGGGGCTTCAGGCGGCCCACGTCGCGGAGCTGGCCGAGCGCTGGCGGGGCGACTCGGCGATCCTGGCCTGGGACCTGACCGACGAGCCGCCCTTGTGGCTGTTCGGCGACACGACCGACGAAGACGCCCGGACCTGGACTGCCGCGCTTGCGACCTCGTTCCGGGCGGTCGACCCCGACCACCTGGTCACGATCGGGACCGCAAGCCAGGAGATCGGGGTCGGGCCGTTCCGGGCCGACGTGGTGGCCGACCTCCTCGACTTCGCGACCGTCCACCCCTATCCGACCTACAGTCCAGAGCTGGTCCCGGACAGCCTGCTCAGCTCACGGATGACCCACTCAGCGGCCTTCGAGACGGCCCTGGCGGCAGGGGCCGGGCGACCGGTGATGCTCCACGAATACGGCGTCTCGTCGGCCCAGTTCGATCCGGACCTGGCCGCCGCCTACGACCGCTTGCTGGCCTGGTCCAGCTTCGGCCGCGGGTCGATCGGGTTCCTGGCCTGGTGCTGGGCCGACGCCGAGCCGGCCGCCTTCCGACGCGCCCCGTACGTCCGGCAGCCCCACGAGACCCAGTTCGGGGTGGCCGACCACCGTGGCGAGCTGCGACCGCGCGGCCGCGTCTTGCGCGAGGTCGCCGCCGTCATGGCGGCCCTGGCCGACGATCTCGACGACCTGGCCGGGGACGGTCCGGTCACGCTGGCGGCGATTCCCGTGCCCCACGAGTACGTCCGTCCGTACGACCCGGCCGGGTTCGGTCTGGACGATGCTCCAGCCGGCATGTACACCCCGGCCGAGCGCGCGTGGAGCCCGGAGCGTGACCACCGACCGCTCGTCCGGGGCTGGCTCAACGGCTTCGTCCTCGCGGCACGGGCCGGGGCATCGGTGGCGTTCGCGCGGGAGCGGCTTGACGACGCCTGGTCGGATGTCCCGCTGATGATCGTGCCAGCGCCGCTGACCTCGACGAGCTCATCGTTGATCCACGTCCGGACCAGCTTCTGGGCGGGCGCGTCGGATCATCTGGCCCGGGGCGGAGCGGTCTGGCTGTCGATGGCCGCCGATGCGGCCCTGCCAGAGATGGGCGCGTTGGCCGGCTGCCACCTGGCCGATCGGGCACCAGCCGATCGACCGGGCACACTCCGGTTCGTCCGGGCCTGGGGACCCTTCGGCTCGGGCGATGAGCTGGTCCTGCCCGACGGCGACGGCACGCTGGCCACCCGCTGGGCACGACTCGCCCTGGACGACGGCGAGGTCGTGGCGCTCGATGCCGACGGCGGGCCAGGGCTGGTCGTGGCCCGGCGTGGCCCGGGCGTCGTGGCCGTGTGCGCCGCCCCGGTCGAACTGCTCCTGGCGGCCAAACCCGACGCGCATGGGTCGCTCGATCGGAGCTGGGGGCTCTATGCCGGGCTCCTGACCGAAGCGGACATCCACGAGCCGGCCTCGGTGGATCATCCGGACGTGACCTGCGGGACGCTTCACGGGTCCTCCGGACGTCTGGCGGTCCTGACCAACCACGGTGGGGCGGACCTTCGAGTCGCCGTCCGCCTGCCTCTCGGCGCCGTGGCGATCCGACGGTTCGCTGCCGGCGGGGTGGTGGCGCTCGGGCCTGGTCGTCCGTCGGATGTCGGCATGGACATCGGCCTGGACCTGCCCGCCTACGGGTTCGCAGTCGTCGGCTGGACCGGCTCGGCGTGACGCCGGACATCCTGGCCGTCGACGGCGGCAACTCCAAGGCCGACGTGGTCCTGGTGGCCGCCGATGGGACGCTCCTCGGGGCGACCCGCGCGACGACCGTGTCGCACCAGGCGGTCGGCCTCGAACCCGGCCTCGATGCCCTGAGCGCCGCCGTCCGCTTCACGCTCCATGAAGCGGGCGTGACCCCCGATCGGCTACCCGCCGCACACGTCGGGGTGTTCAGCCTGGCTGGCGCGGATCTGCCCGCTGACGTTCGGATGCTCGAACGCGGGATCCGAGCCCGCCGCCTGGTGACCGATGTCGTGGTCCTCAACGACACCCGTGCCGCCCTCCGCGCTGGGAGCGATCGACCCTGGGGCGTGGTCGTGGTGTGCGGCGCCGGGATCAACGGGCTGGGCGTCGGCCCGACCGGCAAGGTCGTCCGCTTCGCCGCGATCGGCGAATACTCGGGCGACCGGGGTGGGGGTGGGGACGTCGGGTTGGCGGCCCTCGCGGCGGCCGTCCGGGGACGCGACGGTCGCGGGCCGCGGACCAGCCTCGAGACCCGGGTCCCAGCATTCTTCGGACTGCGCCGCCCGGCGGACCTGACCAACGCGTTGTACTTCAGACGCCTCGACCCGGACCGATTACGGGCTCTCTCGCCACTCGTCTTCGAGGTTGCCGGCGAGGGCGATCCGGTGGCCGTGTCGATCGTCGACGACCTTGCCGACGAGGTGGTCGCCTGGGCCACCGCGATGATCCGCCGGCTTCACCTCACCCGAAGCGATGTCCCGGTCGTCCTGTCCGGCGGCGTCTTCCGGACGAGCCACCCACCGTTCTTCGCCCGGATCCGGTCGGCCATCGCAGCGGTCGCCCCGGCCGCCAAGGTCGAGCCGCTCCATGCCCCGCCGGTCCTCGGTTCGGCCCTGCTCGGCCTCGACCGACTCGAGCTCGAGCCTGTGGCCCGGACCGCGGCGGAAGCCCGGTTGCGCGAGGGCCTGACCCACGAGCGTCTCGCCGCAGACTGAGTCGCTCGCCCCTAGTCCAGCGGCTCGTTGTCGATGAGCCGGGTCGGTCCGAAGCGGACGGCCAGCGATAGGAGCGCCGGCCCGTCCACCCGCTCGAGTTCGTCGAGCGTCCGCGCGTCGGCGCAGCTGACGTACTCGACGTCGGCCAGGGGCTCCGTGGCCAGGACCTCCCGGACGATGCCACGCAGGGTCTCGGCGGAGCGCTCGCCGTCGGCCCAAGCGGCACTCGCCCCGAGCAGCGCCCGATGGAGGACCGGCGCGGCGGCCCGCTGCTCGGGTGTCAGGTGGACGTTGCGCGAGGACAGGGCCAGGCCGTCGGGTTCGCGCACCGTGGGGCAGGGGACGACTTCGGTCGGCAAGGCCAGGTCGCGGGTCATCCGGTCGATGACCATGACCTGCTGGGCGTCCTTCTGGCCGAAGTACGCCCGCTCAGCACCGACCAGCGCGAAGAGGATGGCGACGACCGTCACGACCCCGTCGAAGTGGCCCGGTCGCGCCGCACCCTCGAGCGGCTCCCCGATCCGCCCGACCGAGACGACGGTGTCGAAGCCCGGTGGGTAGACGTCGTCGACCGAGGGTGCCCATACCAGGTCCACGCCTTCCTCGGTGCAGATCGCCACGTCGCGAGCCTCGTTGCGCGGGTAGCGCCCGAAGTCGTCCGGGGCGTTGAACTGGCGCGGGTTGACGAAGATCGTGGCGACCGTCGTGGCCATCTCGCCCCGAGCTCGTCGGAACAGCGATCGATGACCTTCGTGGAGCCAGCCCATCGTCGGGACCAGCCCGATCGGGCGGGGAGCGTCAGCCAGCGCGGCGCGCAGCTCCGCCCGTGTGCGGACGACCCGGGTCAAAGGTCGCGGTCGAGGGGGATCCCACCCACCGGGATGCCGGCATCGCCGATCGGCCGGTCGAGGACGGACCGCCCGAGCACATCGCCCAGGACGTCGTCATCCATCCGGACCGTCTGTTCCGGGCCCGGGAAGGTGCCGTCGGCGACCTCGGCGGCATACGCTCGGGCGGCCGCCAGGATCGTCCCGCGCAGGTCGGCGTAGGGCTTGGCATGACGTGGGATGAAGTCCCCCAGACCGAGCATGTCGGTGATGACCTGGACCTGGCCGCTGCAGCCGGCCCCGGCCCCGATGCCGATGGTCGGGATTCGCAGTCGGTCGGTGATGGCGCCGGCCAGCTGCTCGGGCACGAGCTCAAGGACGATCGAGAAGGCGCCGGCCTCCTGGATCGCCAGCGCGTCACCGAGCAGCGCCCTGGCGCCGTCCCGACTCTTGCCCTGGACGCGGACCTTGCCGATGGCGTTGATCGACTGCGGGGTCAGGCCGATGTGGCCCATGACCGGGATGCCGGCCTTGACCAGGGTTTCGACGATGCGGGCACTGCGCACGCCACCCTCGATCTTGACCGCCTGGGCGCCCGCCTCCCGCAGGAACCGCCCAGCGTTCTCGAGCGCCTCGTCTGGTCCCGCATAGGACAGGAAGGGCATGTCGCCCACGACCAGGGCCCGGCCGGCACCGCGGACCACGGCCTTGGTGTGGTGGATCATCTCGTCCATCGTGACCCGGACGGTCGACTCGTAGCCGAGCATCGCCTGGCCCAGCGAGTCGCCGACCAGGAGCATCGGGATGCCCGCCTCGGCCAGGATCTGGGCGGTCGGGTAGTCGTACGCCGTCAGCATCGCGATCCGCTCACCGTCGGCGTGCATCCGGGCGATGTCGACGACGGTCAGCCGAGCTTCGGCAGCTTTGACGCCGGCAGGCGTGCGTGGATTCGGGTTCGAGCTGGCGCTCACGATGGGTTCGACTCCTGCAGGGACGGACGCGCGCTGCGCCCAGTCTACGCGGCCCGCGCGAGCCCGCAGGAGTCGAGCGGCGGTGTCTAGGCTGCGGCACCGGGGACGATCGGACCGGCGGGACGGACCGGCCGACTCCGCTGGACCCGTCGGATGACCACGAAGGCGACCACGGCCAGCAGTCCGAAGGCGAGCAGGATGGGCAGCCACAGGATGGCGAACCAGATGCCCACGGTCGCAAAGGACTGGCCGAGTTCGACCAGGCTGGCCGTCGCCCGGTCGATCTCGCCGGCCGGGTCGAAGCCGTTCTGAGCCTGGACCACGGCGACGGTCTGCAGGCCGTAGGTCACCCCGAGGGTGCCGAACGCGGACTGCTCCTCGAGATGCTTCTTCTCGGTCTCGAGCTGCTCGATCTGGCCGCGGACACCGGTCAGCTGGTTCTGGACCTCGAGGACGTCGCTGATCTTGAGCGCCTTGTCCATGATCGCCTGGAGCGATCGCTCGGTGGCTTCGAGGTTGGCGATCCGGGCGCCCAGGTCGAGGACCTGGCCGGTCACCTCGGCGCTCTGGGTCTGCTCCGAGACGACCTTGTCGGCCACGCCGCGCAGGGCGACGAGCGCCTCGTCCCAGCGAGCCGCCGGGATCCGGTAGGTGATGGTGGCGATCGCGTTATCGCCGTCACCGGATCGCTCCGAGCCGCTGATGTAACCGCCGAGCGCGGCGATCTTGGCGCCGGCCTGGCCGAGGGCGGCGTCGATGCCGGCGACGCGCAGGGCCAAGGTGCCGGTCTTGACGATGAGCAGATCGGACGGGGCGATCGCGTCGGCCGGACCGCCGTTCGTCGGAACCGGCGCCGCCTTGGCCGGTTCACCCGGGGCGCTGAAGTCGGTCCCGACGCCGCCGCCTTCGACGACCGAGCCGGTCGTTCCGCCCGCTCCGGCCGGGACCGGGCCGTCCACGACAGGTCGACTGGCCGCGCTGCTTGAGCAGGCCGCCAGGACGATGGCCACCACCGCCAGTGGCGCGATCCACCGCCAGCGCCGGCTGATCCGCTTGTGTCCGTCCACGATGCAAGACCTCCGCCCCAGGCACCGCGACCGTCGTGATCGGGGCTGCCGTCGGGCTGACGCTCGCTCGGGGCCGCCGGTTCCCCACGCTGCCGATCGGCGGTGCGCGGAGGCTCAGGCGGGGCGGTCTGCCAGGCGGCTGACGACCCGGTCGAGCAGCCACTCGGCGACCTCGCGCTTGGACATCAACGGCCAGCTCTCGGGCTCGGCGTCGGGGGTGTACACGGTGACCCGGTTGGTGTCGGTCCCGAAGCCCGAGCCGGGTTCGCTCACGTCGTTGGCGACCAGCAGGTCGACGCCCTTGCGCCGGAGCTTGTCGCCAGCCCGTTCGAGCGATCCGGTCTCGGCGGCGAAGCCGACCAGGATCGGTCGTGGCACAAGCTCGTGGCGGGTCGGCGCGCCCTCGCTGTCCAGGCCGTGGGCGATCCGGGCGACCTCGGCCAGGATGTCTGGCGTCGGATCGAGCTCGAGGGTCAACGGCCCGCCGCGGACCAGCTTGGCCTCGGCCGGCGCCACCGGCCGGAAATCGGCGACGGCCGCGGCCATCACCAGGACATCGAAGGCCGCCGTCCCGTCGCTCGCGGCCAGCCGCTCGAGCAGGGCCGCCCGGAGCTGGCCGGTGGACTCGACCCGGACGATCTCGGCGGCGACGGGCAAGGGGACGCTGACGTTCGCAGCGATGAGGGTCACGGAAGCGCCGCGATCGAGCGCTGCTTCGGCGACCGCCACGCCCATCCGGCCGGTCGAGCGATTGCCGATAAATCGGACCGGGTCGATCGCCTCGGCAGTGCCGCCGGCAGTCACGACGATCCGCCGCCCGACCAGGTCGGCATCGCGCGGCTGAGTCGCCAGGCGCGGTGGACGCGCGGCGCCGTCGGGCGCGCGGACGGGTCGATCGCCGATCGCGGCCACGACCGCATCGACGATCCGGGGCAGCTCGGCGAGACGGCCCATCCCCACCTGGCCCGAGGCGAGCGGCCCATGCTCAGGCTCGACGATCGTGTAGCCGAACCCGTCGCGCAACCGGGCCACATTGGCCCGGGTCGCCGGGTGGGCGTACATCTCACCGTCCATCGCCGGCGCGACGACGACCGGGGCGCTCGTGGCCAGGCAGGCGGCGGTGATCGGGTCGCCGGCCAGGCCAGAAGCCATCGCGCCCAGCCACTGCGCGGTGGCCGGCGCGACGAGCAGGGCATCGGCACTGTCGGCGATCACGATGTGACCGATCCGCCCGTCTGGGAGCAGCCCGAGGACGTCGCCGTCCACCGCACGACCGCTCAGGGCGGCCAGGGTGAGCGGCGAGACGAAGCGAGCGGCCGAGGGAGTCAGCATGACCTGGACGTCGGCGCCCTCGGCCTGGAGCAGTCGGACCAGCTCGGCAGCCTTGTAGGCGGCGATCGAGCCCGTGATGCCCAGCCCGATCAACCGTCCGGCCAGCCGACCGCTCACGCCAGCCCAGCCTCGAGCGGCTCGCCCCCGCTGACCTCGGCGTGGAGGATGGCCAGACCCTTGAGGGTCAGGTCGGGGTCGACCGCATCGATGCCCGGGATGGCCCGGGCCCACGGGGCGGCGGACAGACCACCGGTCAGGATCGCCCGGACGTCGCCGACCGGGACGCCGCTGGCGTCGGCCAGCTCGGTCCGGATCCGACCCAGTAGCCCGGTCACCATGACCTGGTAGCCCAGGATCGACCCGGACTGGATGGCGCTGACCGTATCTCGCCCGATCGCCCGATCGGGGATGCGCAGCTCGATCCGGGGCAGCTTGGCCGTCCGCGCCGCAAGGGCATCCAGCCCCAGCTCGAGCCCCGGGGCGATCGCCCCACCGACGAAGGCGCCGTCGCCGGCGACCGCGTCGAAGGTCGTGGCCGTGCCCAGGTCGACCACCACGGCGGGGGTCCCGTGGAGCCGGGCCGCAGCGAGAGCGTTGACCAGCCGGTCCGCGCCGACCTCGGTCGGGCGATCGACCCGGATGGCGATCGGGACCCGCCCGGCGCCGGCGGTCAGGAGGGCTACCCCGTGTCGAGCGGCGATCTCGGCCAGCCCGTCGGTCAGGGCCGGGACGACCGAGCAACAGGCGATCGCGGACAGGCCGTCGAGGGCCGCGTCGTCGAGCCGGAGCAGCCCGGCCAGGAGCAGCTCGAGCTCGTCGTGGGTATCGCGGGCCGAGCTCGCTGCGCGGCGACTGGCGGCGAGCGAGCCGTTCCGGAACAGCCCGGTGGTGATGTTGGAGTTGCCGATATCGACCGCGAGAAGCATCCGCCGATGATACGCGGCCGCTCGGCCGCCATCGGTCGGGGCGCCATCGCTCGGGCAGCCGGGCACGACCCACCTTGCCCCGGTACGACCTGCGTATTGTCGAGAGCGGGTCGGCTGGGGTAAGATTCCGATCCGGCGGACAGCGCTCCTCGAGCGTGGTCCCGCACCACCGCGATCGACCCGGGAGAAGTGCGTGTCGTCCGTCCCGCCGCCGGCCAAGTTCTTCGTGAACCGGGGCATCGTGTCCAGTCGGACGGACCTCTACAACCTTCTTCGTCCTCTGCTCAAGCAGACCGTGACCTACCGTTACGTCCGGGGTCACGAGGTCGTCAGCCACGGCACCGGCTGGGTCGAGCGGATCGTCCTCGACCACCCCGAGGTCTCGACCTACTTCACGCCCCTGTCGATCTGCCTGAACATCGACTCATTCGAGCACCTCGAGTTCGACACCCGCCCCGACCAGCTGCTGGTCTACACCCTGGTCCAGGGCGACGAGCGGGTCGTCCTCGAGTTCGCCCCCATCGGCAGCGAGGAGCACGAGCCTCCGCTCCCTCGCCAGCTCGAATTCGACACGAGTGGGTTTGTCCAGATGGAGCTGCTCGGCCTCGATCGCGAGGACGGGTAGCCGGTCCGGGTCCTGGCACCGGCGGTGTCCGGAGGGAGTGGAACGCCCGCGGCGGTGAGGGTCGCCCGGGCAGTCTTCGTGGCGCGAACCTGACCGCCCCGGTCCGGCGTGCCGTCATGGGAGTGGAGGGCAGCCAACCGTGGATGCAGCACAAGCCGAACATCCACCCGCGTCGGCCCCGGAGAGCGGGATCGCCGGCTACTTCAAGTTCGCCGAGCGGGGGACCAACCTGCTCACCGAGACGCGGGCCGGCCTGACCACCTTCCTGGTCATGGCCTACATCATCTTCCTCAACCCGGCCATCCTGTCCGCCGCCGGGATCGATGTGACCGCCGCCGCCGCCGCCACGGCCCTGATCGCCGGGGTGATGACCATCGCCATGGGTCTCGTCTCCAACTACCCCCTGGCCATCGCCGCAGGGCTGGGCATCAACGGGGTGGTCGCCTTCGGCCTGGTCCTGGGTCGCGGTCTGACCCTGCCCGGCGCGATGGGCGTCATCGTCCTCGAGGGCCTGGTTGTCACGCTGCTGGTCGTGGTCGGCCTGCGCGAGGCGATCATGGACGCCGTCCCGCTCGCCTTGAAGCGGGCGATCGGTGTGGGCATCGGCCTGTTCATCCTGTTCATCGGCTTCGTCAACGGCGGCCTGATCGTGTCGCCGAAGGGCGGCGTCCCGCCGGTCGTACCGGTCTACCCCACGACCACCGCCCACTTCGTGTTCCTGATCGGGCTGGCCATCACGGTCGCCCTGTACGCGATGAAGCTACGGGCGGCGCTGATCATCAGCATCGCCGTGACCACGATCATCGCGGTCCTGGCCGGGGTCCAGACCATCCCGTCGAACCTGGCCGTGACCCCGAGCTTCGCCACCCTCGGCCAGTTCAGCCTGACCGAGCCATTCGAGAAGCTGGGTGTGCTGACCGCCATCCTGGTCATCTTCACCATCATGCTGACCGACTTCTTCGACACGATGGGCACCGCCACCGGGGTCATCGCCGAGGGCGGACTGGCCCGCCCGGACGGGTCCATCCCCGGCATCGGTCGGATCCTGCTGGTCGACAGCCTGGCTGCGGTCGCGGGCGGAGCCGGCGGGGTCAGTTCGAACACGACGTTCATCGAGAGCGCGGCCGGTGTGGCCGACGGAGCCCGGACCGGCTTCGCCTCGGTCGTCACCGGCGTCCTGTTCCTGCTGGCGATCTTCCTGAGTCCGCTGGCGTTGCTGGTCCCGGCGGCCGCCACGGCGCCGGTCCTGGTCCTCGTCGGCTACCTCATGTTCACCCTGGTCAAGGACATCCCGTTCGACGACTTCGAGGAGGGCCTGCCGGCGCTGCTGACCCTGATCCTGATGCCGCTCACCTACGACATCACGGTCGGCATCGGCGCCGGCTTCATCAGCTGGGTCTTCATCAAGGTGGTCCGGGGCAAGTTCAGCCAGATCCCGCTGCTGATGTGGATCGTGGCCGTCGCCTTCCTCATCTTCTTCGGCCAGGCCTGGATCCAGGGGCTGCTGCCCAGGTAGGGCCGCGCGCTGACGGTCCGTGGAGCGGTCGGTCCCGGGATGGGGCCGGCCGTTCCTGTACCATCCGGGCGATGTTCGAACGAACGGCGTTGCCCGGCGGGCCGCGGGTGATCAGCGCCCGTCTGCCCGGTTCGCGCTCGGTCTCGATCGCCGCCTACGTCCTGGCCGGATCGCGCCTCGAGACGCCGGAGCAGGCGGGTGTGGCCCACTTCATGGAGCACATCACGTTCAAGGGCACGACGGCCTTCCCGTCGACCCAGGCCATCTCAGAGGCGATCGAGGGGGTCGGGGGCAGCTTCAATGCGGCGACCGACCGCGAATTGACCGTGTACTGGGTCCGCGTCCCGAAGCGTGAGGCGCGCCGGGCGGCGGACGTCGTCGCCGAGCTGATCGTCCGGCCCAAGCTCGAGGACGCCGAGATCGACCACGAGCGGTCGGTCATCGTCGAGGAGATCCGGTCCTACCTGGACGACCCGTCCGAATACGCCCAGATCCTCATCCAGCAGGCGATGTACGGCGACGGCGCCCTCGGTCGCGAGATCTGCGGTGACGAAGAAGGCATCCGGCGGCTGCCGACCTCGACCATCCGCGATTTCTGGGCGTCGACCTATCGACCGTCGAACGTGGTCGTGGCGATCGCCGGAGACCTCGACCACGCCGAGGCGCTCGACCTGATCGGGCCTGCCTTCGGTACGGGCGACGGAGTGGCGGCGGGGTACGACCCCGCCCCCGAGCTGCCCGCCGGCGACCCGTATCTGCTGGGCAACCGCGACGCCTCGCAGGCCCACGTCTGCATCTCGGTCCCGGCCTACCGCCGCGACCACCCGGACTCGTGGACGCTGGGCGTGCTCAATGGGGTCCTCGGTGAGGGCATGAGCAGCCGGCTCTTCCTGTCGGTCCGCGAGGACCTCGGGTTGGCCTATGACGTCGGCTCGGGGATCACCGAATATGCAGATACCGGGTCGATGGGCATCTATGCCGGAGTCGATCCTGACAAGCTCGAGCCGGCGGTCGGGGCGATCCTGGCCGAGCTCGGCCGTTTGCGCGATGCCGAAGTCCCCACGGACGAGCTGGCCAAGGCCAAGGCGTACCTGTCGGGCGGTCTCGAGCTGCGGATGGACGATACCCGTCACCTGGCATCGTGGATCGGTGGTCAGGAGGCTCTCCACGATCGGGTGCTCACCCTCGACGAGGCATTGGAGGCCGTCGCCGGGGTGACCGCGGCCGACATCCAGCGGGTCGCCGGCGAGTTGTTCAGGGACGACAGATTGCGCCTGGCCGTGGTCGCCCCGCGCGGGCACGGGCTCGGTCTCGAACGCGCGCTTCGGCTGCCCGACTGAGGTGGACCCGACCGAGCCGGAGGCCGGCGCAGGTCCGCTGGCGCCCGACGAGCAGACAGCCGCCGCCGACCCTCTTACGGCGACCGACGAGCTGGAGGCAGCCGACCGGCCGACGGCAGCCGGCGAACCGCCAGTCGATGAGCCGCCGCCCGACCCGGTCGCAGACGAGTCTCCGCCGGCGGTCGTCGACCAGGTCGACAAGCCGGGCGTCGACCGGACGACCGACCGGCGTCTCGCCCGGCTCCACCTTCGGACGGGCGCTCGCGCCCTGGCCCGGGTCGAGCTCGAGTCGCTGGCGGGGGCCGGAGGCCTTGACGACGAGGCCCTCCTCGATCTGGCCGAGGTGCGCTGGCGGACCGACGACCTGACCGGGGCCGGGGAGGCGGCGCTCGCCTACCTCCACAGCGGTCGTGAGGCGGCCCTCGCGCTGGTCATCGTGGCCGAGGCGACCGCGGCCCTGGGCCGACCGGGCGAGGCGCGCCGGCTGGCCGGTCGGGCGATGGAGCTCATCGACGGACCGCTCGACCCGATCTTCGCCGGGATGCCCCGGAGCGATGTCTGGCCGGTGGACCCGCTCGAGCGACTCGAGCGAGCCGAGATCCCGAGCAACGGCGACCGGGCCGGCGGTGAGCCGCCGGGGGTGGCGACACTGGGTCTGGTACCGGTTTCCGAGTTGACTGGTTCGGGCCTTCCGCTCGAGGCGCCGCCACCGGTCGGCGCCCCCGGCGTCGGGGTCGTCGGTGTGGCTGGAGTCTCGGCGCGGAGCGAGATCGGTCGGTCGGCGGGAGCCATCGACGGCGAGGCGATGCCGGACCCGGCAGCGGAGCTGACTGCGGCTCGGGTCGCCATCGCGGCCGGCGATCGTGATGGCGCAGCGGTCCGCCTGGCGGTCGTGCTCCGCCTCGCGCCGGCGCTCGCGCCTGCGGTCCTCGACATCGCGGCCGGCGAACCCGGTCCAGGATTCGACCTGGTCCGCGGCGATGCGCTTCGCCTCGTCGGCCGCGAGTCGCAGGCGCGTCGGTCGTTCGCGGCAGCGGCTCGGGCGTCCACTCCGGCCGTGCCCCAGCCCGCTTCCGCGTTGGTCGATGGGGAAGGGTCGGACGCGACGGTCGATCCGGCACTCGACCCGGGGGACTGACGGCGTCCGTCGTCGCCGCTATCCTGTGCCGGCAAGCACCCCAACCGTGAGGATCCTGACCTCGTGACCGAACGCACTCTCGTCCTGATCAAGCCCGATGGCGTCCAGCGTCTCCTCGTCGGCCGGATCCTGGCCCGTTTCGAGGAGCGCGGCCTGAAGCTGGTCGGCCTCAAGCTCGTCCGGGTGAGCCGTGAGCTCGCCGAGCAGCACTACGCCGTCCACAGCGCTCGCCCGTTCTTCGGCTCGCTGGTCGACTTCATCACCTCGAGCCCGCTGGTGGCGTTCGCCGTCGAGGGTCCCAACGCCATCGCGGTCGTCCGCTCGATGGTCGGGGCGACCCGTCCGAACGAGGCGGCGCCGGGCACCATCCGCGGCGATCTCGCCCTGGAGACCGCCCAGAACCTGATCCACGCCTCGGACGGTCCTGAGACCGCGGAGGCCGAGCTGGCCCTGTGGTTCTCGGCCGACGAGCTCCTGGCTTACGACCGCGACATCGACCGCTGGGCGCTCGCGCCGGCCGACTGAGGGTCGTCGCCCGGCACCGGTCAGCTGGGCGACGGGCTGGGGCTCGGCGGGGGCGTCTGGCTCGGCGATGCGCCTACGCTCGGCGACGCGCCATCGCTCGGTGACGGCCCGGTGCTCGGCGTGGGACTCGCCTCGACGCTCGGCAGGGCGCTGTCGCCCGGGCCAGCCGAACCCGCCGGCGAGGTCGACGCATCGGAGCTGGCCGCCGGGGAGGGACTCTCGACCGGCGCGGCGCTGTCGGCTGGGCTCGGTGACGGAGGCTCGGTCTGGCCGGGCACGAAGATCTCCGACGGAGCGACGGGTTCGGGTGCGGGCGCAGCTGCCGCAGCCGGTCCACCGAGCCCGCCCACGCCCACGGCGAGGGCCATCAGCGCCAGCACCAGGACGCCGGCCGTGGCGATGGGCGCCCGGTTCGAGCGCCAGACGTTCGCGGCCAGGGCCTCGGATCGGCTGATCAGCGAGGGCACGGCCGGGGTCCGCGATCGGCCCGCGGTCGAGTCCGTCATGGGCTGGGCGTCATCGTCCCGGTGGTCATCGGCCGGGTCTTCGATCGCGGCCGATCGGCTGGTCGCGGCCATCGCCAGAGCGGCACCAGGGACCGGCCGCCGGGGCGCCTCGGACGCGCCGGCCAGGACGAGGACCGAAGGCGCGCGCAGGCCGGCCAGGGCGATCCGACCGTAGTAGCCGAGCGAGGCCAGGCCACCGAACAGGACGAGCAACCGGACCGGACCGGCGGTGACACTCAGCTCGACCAGCCGGCTGCGCACCTCCCAGGCCATCAGCCCCGGCACGCCCAGGGTCGCCACGACGATCAGGAGCAGACCGACCGCCAGTCCCGGCGACCGGCGTGCCCAGCCACCCAGGTCCGGCAGGCTGCCGGTCCCGAACCGGGTCCGGACCGCGACGGCCCAGGCGGCGAAGGCGGTCTTGACCACGACGAAGACCAGGATCCAGGTCCGGGTCGGCTGCCAGGCGACGGGGTCGAGGATGGCCAGGCCCAGGATGACGTAGCCGGCGTCCTGGACGATCGAGTAGCCAACGATGTGCTCGAGATCGTCCTGGAGCCAGGCCGCCAGTGCACCGAGCAGGATGCTCAGAACGGCGACCGTCAGGACGACCGAGCGCTCGACCTCGAGCGGCAACAGGAGCGGCGCGATCGACCGGTCGGTCCAGGCCAGGGCGACCACGGCGAACGCGGCCGGGGCCCAGGCCAGCAGCAGTGGCAGGGCGATCTCGGGTGCGGATTCAGACAATCGTGCAGCCCAACGATGGAAGGGGATGGCCCCGAACCGGATCGCTGCGGCGAGGACGACGGCCATGTAGGCGACCCCGAAGACGGTCGGTTCCTCGGCCAGCGGACCGAGCGGGCGAGCGATCCAGGCCATGCCCACGATGGCCAGGGCGCCGGCCACCGCGATCGCCCGGAACTCGCGGCTGGCGACCTGGATGTTGGCAGCGGTGATCGGTCGGACCAAGGTGACCAGCGAGCCGACCAGGGCGCCCGCCAGGATCGCCATGATGGCCGCGATCGAGTCGCCGATGGCCAGGGCCAGACCGATCGCCCCGAACCCGCCGAGCAGCGCTGCCGGCAAGTTCCGTTGCCAGGCCGTGGCCAGACCGATGAGGGCGATGATCAGGCCGGTCGAGCAGCCCAGGGCCAGGAACAGTCGGCCGAACTCGGTCGCCTCGAGACGTCCGGGACCCACCGCCAGGCGATCGCCCGGGACGATGGCCAACGCCGCGATGGTGGCGGCGACGAGCCCGAGCAGGCCGATCGCCAGCGACAGCCGCCGATAGCGGCGCGCGATCAGCGCGCCGGCCGCGGCGCCGAAGGCGACGACCAGGAACGGGACAAGGCTCATGACTCCGACGGCTCGGACGATCGGTCCGCCGGTGCCGGGTCCTCGGGGCCGGTCGCCCAGATCAATTCGTCGATGTCGCGCGGAATCCCCGCCGCCGAGTGCAGGTCCTCGAGGGTCACTTCGGTCGCGATCTCGGCGTCCTCGGGCAGGCCGGAGGGAGCCACGACGTCCAGGGTCGCGGCGGGCGCCCCGACCGGCGCCGCCGCGACCGGCTTTGCCATGACCGGCGGGGCTGCGACCACCGCGGATCGTCGCGGTCTCCACGATCGACCGAGACTGCTCGGCGCCGTCGGGGTCAATGGATGCGCCTCGAACAGCGCGCTCCGACGGCGCTCGTTGCGCAGCGTCAATCCGCCCGTCGCGGCGACCGCATTGGCACACAGGACGGCCACCGTCCCGAGCATGCCCACGGTCAGGGCCGCGGTCATCAGTTGCTCGAGTGGCGCCGGCGTCCCGGCCAGGCCGACCCGGATGAGCTCGGCGCCGGTGACCAGGATGGCCAGGGCCACGCCCAAACGGAAGATGTCGGCGCCGCGGACGATCGGCGCGACCGAGATGACCGCCAGAGCGAACCCTGTGGCGCTGGCGGCCGCCGGCCCGAGCGCGACGCTCCCCAGGCCACTGGTCCCATAACCGATCACGAAAGCAGCCGCGGCCGCCAGCGTCTCCGCCGGGAGCCCGACCAGCGAGCCGCGGGTCACCACCGTCGTCTCGCGCAGGACGACGAAGAGGAGGTAGCCCCCGAGCAAGGCGGCCACGATCCGGACCCCGAGCGAGGCCGGCGTGGGCAGCGGATCGGCCAGGAACGGCGCCACCGCGAGGGCCACGACCAGGCCGGCCAGGGCGATCCGGGCGTCGCGACCGGTGATCGCCGCCAGCGCACCGGCGACGGTCACGATCGCGGCGAGGCCGAGGAGGACGCTCACGGCGCCCCGGCTTGGAGCTCCGGGTAGGTCGGGGTCGGCAGGATGCCGAAGGCGCTGAACGGCCAGTATCGCAACCACGCCCGGCCGATGACCGAATCGCGCTTGATCGGGCCGAACACCCGCGAGTCGGACGAAGCCGCCCGATGGTCGCCAAGGACGAACAGTTCGTCCGCGCCGATGGTCCACTCGGTCCGGTCGGGCGGTGCCTCGGTCGGCTGATGCGGCGCGCTGCCGGGGAACGTATAGGGCTCGTTGATCGGTTTTCCGTTGACCACGATCTGCCCGTCGCGGACCTCGATCGTGTCGCCCGGCAGGCCGATGACCCGCTTGATGAACGGGGTGTTGTTGCCCTGGTCATAGCCGGCGGGCGGTGAGAAGACGACCACGTCACCCCGTCCGTAGTCGTCGATCCGGGGGGTCAGCTTGTCGACCAGGACGTACTCGCCGGGTTGGAGCGTGTTCTCCATCGACATCTGCTGGACCTGGTACGGCTGGGCTACGAAGTTCTGGATCACGAGGAAGATGACGAGGGTCAAGACAAGTGTCTCGACGACCTCGAAGAGACACCCAAGAGGGCGTTTGCTCACAAGTCCGGCAGTATAGGTGCTGTGCTATCGTCCTGCCCCGTGATCCCCTCCCGCCGACGGCGGTGAGCCGGTTGCCCCGACGGTCGATCGAGACCCTGATCGCCATCGTGGCGATCGTCGCGCTGGCCCTCGTCCTGTATAACGCGACGCTGGTCGACCGCCGACCGCCGGCCGTCAGTCGGGTCTCGCTGAGTGCCACCGCCGGCGGCGACGATCGGCTTGCTCAGACCCTGACCGCGATCGATCTGACCTTCAGCGAACCGGTCGATCGGTCGTCCGTCGAACAGCGCTTCCGGATCGAGCCGTACGTCGGGGGTACGTTCACCTGGGACGGCTCGACGACGGCCATCTTCACCCCGGCCAAGAAGCTCCCGCCGGCCACCGAGTTCACCATCGGGGTGGGCGCCGGCTTCACCGACGTCGAGGGCAACCCGGCCCCCGATGGGAGCGAGCCGTTCGCGTTCCGGACCGTCGGGCCGCCGGCGGTCGTCTCGGTGACTCCCGAGACCGGCTCGATCGGCGTGCCGACCGATGCGACGGTCCGCTTGCGCTTCGATCGGCTGATGGATACCGCCTCGGTCGATGACGCGACCTCGGTCCAGCCGGCCACCCGCTACCAGGCGAGCTGGACCGGCCCGGATCTGACCATCACCTTCCAGGCGCCGCTGGCCTTCGGGACGCCGTATACGGTCACCGTCGGGAGTGCGGCCGCCGACACCGACGGAAGCCACCTGGCCGCGCCATTCGCCGCCACCTTCACCACGGTGGCTGCCGGTCTCGGGATCGAGGCCCTCGTCCCGGGCGACGGCGTCGCGGGGATCGGTATCCGGACACCGATCGCGGTCATGTTCGACGGCCCGATCGATCCGACCTCGGTCGCCGACGCGATCCGGATCACCCCGGCGATCCCGGGCGAGGTACGGGTCATCGCGCCGCCCAGCGACCTGCCTCCGGCCGCGCCGTCCCCGGACGCGAGCGGCTCACCGTCCGCTCCGCCATCCGCGCCGCCTGCGTCTGCCGAGCCTGGCTCGATCCTGCTGTTCACCCCGGCCAGCCCGCTCGCCGCGCACACGACGTATACGGTCGAACTGGCCCCGGCCGTCCATCGGGCAGGCGATCCAGGACAGGTCGCGGCCGGCCGGACGTGGACCTTCACGACCGGCGGCCAGACCGCCAGCGCCCAGAACCAGATCGCCTTCCTGTCCCCGCGGGGCGGCATCCGCAACGTCTGGCTGATGAACCCGGATGGGTCGAACCCCCGTCAGATCACGACCGAGCTGGCACCGGTCAGCGCTTTTGACGTGTCCTCGGACGGGCGACTCATCGTCTACTCGGCGGCCGGCCAGGTGCGGGCACTCCACCTTGACAGCGGCGATCTGGCGACGCTGACGGCGAGCGGTCTGGCGGAGTACGCGCCGACGCTGGCGCCGGACAGCAAGTCGGTCCTGGTCGGCCGCCGTGACGCCGCCGGGACGGATCTGGGCTACTGGCTCGAGCCGGTGCCGGGAGCGGAGGGAGCGGTCGGCGAGCGCCAGGTCCTGCCCGACGGAGCTCCGCCACTCGGCTCGTCGGCCTTCGGCGGGGACGGTCTGGTGGCGGCGCCGGGCAGTTCGGAGTGGTCGCGTCGGGCTGCCTTCGACCCGAGCGGTGGCTCGGTCGTCCTGGTCGATGGCCAGGGTCGGGTGGCACTCATCAGGATCGCCACGGACCCAAGCCTCGAGCCGTCGCCGTCGGTCGCACCGTTCGAATACCTCGCCATCGCCAAGCCCGTCGGTGGACCCGCCTGGGATGCCGTTCGGGCGGGGTTCGCGATCGTCGGGGAGCCCGCCGCGGGCGGCGGGCCCGGGATCGTGGCCGTGGATCGGCCCGGCGCCGTCCTTCTGCCCGCGGCCGGTCCGCTGGCGATCGGCGGCGCCGGCGGGCTGACCAGCCTGGTCGCCCCGAGCGGCGAGCACATCGGCTACACGGCGGCCATCGACGGCCCGTTCGACGGTCTGACCAGCTCGGGCGTCCTGCTGGACCGGTCGCCCGGCTTCTCACCGGACGGCACGACCCTCATCTTCGGCCGGGTCCCGGCGGCCGATCCGACCCGCTCGGCCGGGATCTGGCTGACCGGGCTCGATGGACGGGACCTGCGTCAACTGTCGACCGACGGGACTGCCGCCGAGTGGTTGCCGTAGCCCGGAGCGAGCAACCGGTCCCGGCTGCATATCCCCGCCCCGAGCCGGTTTGACCCGCCTCCGAACCGCTTGCTACACTCGCGCCCGGCCTGAAAGGTTCCAGTCCCGGAGTACCGTCGGGACGATCGTCCGCCCCCCGCTCACAGCCCATGACCGAGGAGACGCACACCCATATGGACGCCCAGGCGCTCCAACTGATCATCCCCATCGCGGGTATCGCCGCGGTCCTCTTCGCCCTGTACCTGGCCCGCGACGTCCTCAGTCGGGACCAGGGTCCGCAGGCGATGCAGGACGTGGCCGACACGATCCTCGAAGGAGCCGTGGCGTTCATCCGGCGGCAGTACCGGACCATCGCCATCATGGCCCTGTTCGCCTCGGTCATCCTGGGCGCGATCATCGCGACGGTCGAGACCAAGGACTTCGCCGAGACCGAGATCTTCGGTCTCGATCTGGGCATCCGGACCGGCTTCGCGTTCCTGGTCGGGGCCGCCTGCTCGATGGCCTGCGGGATCATCGGCATGTACATCAGCGTCAAGGCCAACGTCCGGACGGCCTCGGCTGCCCAGCGCGGTCTCGTCGAGGCGGTCCAGGTCGCCATGCGCGGCGGCGCCGTCAGCGGCTTCCTCGTGGTGGCCCTGTCGCTCCTCGGGGTGTACGGCATCTTCGTCCTGTACGGCGGCATCGATCATCCCGCGATCGCGCCGTTCCTCATCGTCGGGTTCGGGTTCGGGGCCAGCTTCGTGGCCCTCTTCGCCCAGCTTGGCGGTGGGATCTACACCAAGGCCGCCGATGTCGGTTCGGACCTGGTGGGCAAGGTCGAGGCCGGCATCCCGGAGGATGACCCTCGCAATGCCGGCGTGATCGCTGACCTGGTCGGCGACAACGTCGGGGACTGCGCCGGTCGCGGAGCCGATCTGTTCGAGTCGACCGCCGCCGAGAACATCGGGGCGATGATCCTGGGCGTCAGCGTCTATGCGATCGCGCTCAAGTCGGGTTGGCCGCACCCCGAAGCCTGGATCTTCTTCCCGCTCGTGGTCCGGGCCTTCGGGCTGTTCGCCACCATCATCTCGGTGGCCTTCTTCATCCGCGGTCGCGAAGACGAAGACCCGATGAACATCCTCAACCGCGGCTACTGGGCCACGACCCTGCTGTCGGTGGTCGGCCTGGCCATCACCACCAACCTGATGATGTCGACCGGCTCGCAGACCGGTCCGGACGGCCTGCCGACCTGGATCTACTTCTTCGGGGCCGGTCTGGTCGGGTTGGCCACCAGCGTCGTGTTCGTGTACATCACCCAGTACTACACGGCCGGTTCGTACCGGCCGGTCCGGGAGATCGCCGAGGCGTCCAAGACCGGGCCTGCGACCAACATCATCGCCGGCGTCGCGGTCGGCTTCGAGACGACCGCGGTCACCGCGATCTCCATCGTCGTAGCCCTGTTCCTCAGCCACTGGCTGGGCGACCGAGCCGGCATCATCAACGACAACGGGGTCAACGTCGGGGGCATCTTCGGGACGGCGGTCGCGACCATGGGCATGCTCATGACCACGGCCTACATCCTGGCCATGGATACCTTCGGCCCGATCACCGACAACGCCGGCGGGATCGCCGAGTTCAGCCGGGCCGAGGCCGGCGCCCGGAGCATCACCGATCGGCTGGACGCCGTGGGCAACACGACCAAGGCGCTGACCAAGGGCTACGCCATCGCCTCGGCCTCGCTGGCCGCCTTCCTGCTGTTCTCGGCTTACATCGACAAGGTCAACCTGATCCTGCGGGTCCAGGGTCGGCCGATCATGGACTCGGTCAACCTGGCCAGCGTCAACGTGTTCATCGCGGCGTTCATCGCGGCGATGCTGGTCTACCTGTTCAGCTCGCTGGCCATCCGGGCCGTGGGCACGACCGCCCAGGCGATCATCGTCGAGGTCCGCCGCCAGTTCCGGGAGATGCCCGGGATCATGGACTACACCCAGCGCCCGGACTACGCCCGGGTGGTCGACATCACGACCAGCGCGGCGCTGCGCGAGATGATCCTGCCGGGCGCCCTGGCTGTGGTCACGCCGGTCCTCGTCGGGTTGATCTTCGGCTACGAGGCGATGGCCGGCTTCCTGATGATCGGCACCATCAGCGGGGTGATGCTGGCGACCGTCCTGAACAACAGCGGCGGGGCCTGGGACAACGCCAAGAAGTACATCGAATCGGGCCAGCTCAAGGACGCCGCCGGCAATGTCCTGGGCAAGAAGACCGACGCCCATGCCGCGGCCGTCGTCGGCGACACGGTCGGCGATCCATTCAAGGACACCGCCGGGCCGTCGCTTCACGTCCTGGTCAAACTCATCGCGACCATCGCCCTCGTCCTCGCCCCGCTGTTCGTTCGCTAGCGACCGTCAACCGCGGCGGTCGCCCTAGCGCGCCGCTTCGGGGGAGTCCCACATGCCGATCGTCCTCCAGGCTCTGGTCATGGGGGTCGTCCAGGGGCTGACCGAGTTCCTGCCGATCTCGAGCTCGGGACACCTTCTCCTCGTCCCATACCTGTTCGGTTGGGACGATCCGTTCATCGTCTCGCTGGCCTTCAGCGTGATGCTCCATATGGGCACCCTGATCGCCTTGCTGATCTACTTCCGCAAGGATTGGCTGGTCCTGGTGCCGGCCTTCTTCGGGGCCGTCCGCCAGCGCTCGTTCCGGGACGACCCGGACCGCAAACTGGCCGTCCTCATCGCCATCACCACGATCCCCGCGATCGTGGCCGGCCTGCTCCTGAACGACTTCTTCGAGAAGGAGATCCGGGCCGCCCAGTACGTGGCCGTGTCCCTGGTCATCGGTGCCGCGATCATGTGGCTGGCCGACCGGATCGGCTCGAAGGACGAGGGGATCGACCGGCTGACCCCGATCCGGGCGCTGATCCTGGGCGTCGCCCAGTCGCTGGCCCTCATCCCCGGCATCAGCCGCTCAGGCATCAGCATCTCGACCGGTCTGTTCCTGGGCCTGACCCGCGAATCGGCCGCCCGGTTCAGCTTCCTGATGGCCACCCCGATCACCGCGGCGGCCGGAGCCTACGAGCTGGTCAAGCTGGTCAAGGGCGACGCCGGCGCTCAGGTCGACATCCTGCCGCTCGTGGTGGGCATCCTCGCTGCGCTCATCTCGGGCCTGGCCGCGATCCACTTCTTGTTGCGCTACCTGCGCACGCGATCGCTGGCCATCTTCGTCATCTACCGGCTGATCCTGGCGACCATCGTGATCCTCGTCGTCGCGAGCCGCTGAGGGCGCTGGGGACGCGGCCATGGAGGTCATGAAGCAGGCCCGCCAGCGCTCGATCCGGGACCTGGTCGAGCTGCGCCCCATCCGGACCCAGCAGGAGCTCGCGGCGGCCCTTCGGGAGCGTGGCTTCAAGACGACCCAGGCGACCATCAGCCGCGACGTTGCCGAGCTCGGCTTGATCAAGGTCAGTCGCGACGGGACCGTCGCCTACGCCCTGCCACCGCGGCTGATCGAGGCCGAAGCCAGTGGCGAGGACCGCCTGCGCAAGCTGTTCCGCGACCTGCCGGTCGAGATCCGCGAGGCGGGCCTGTTGCTCGTGGTCCGCACCCTGCCGGGGTCGGCCCACGCCATCGCGGCGGCGCTCGACCGGGCCCGCTGGCCCGAGCTGGCCGGCTCGATCGCTGGGGATGACACCCTGTTCGTGGCCTTCACCGATCGGACCTCGCTGGGCCGGATCAAGCGTCGCCTGCAGCGCCTGACGGAACCCTGATGGCGGATCGGTGGGGCGGTCTTTGACACCCCGGGACCGGCGGCGCTCGGATTCGCCACCGGTCGAACTTCAGGAGCGCGGGTCACCGCCGCGGAGCCTGGAGTTCTTTCCTTTACTCGGCCCATGACCGACGGCTCGCAGCGCTCCGAACGGGGGTCCACCCGCGTGAATACCAAGCCCACCTATATCAGCCGCGAAGGCCTCGAGAAGCTGCGCGCCGAGCTGGACGAGATGACCAACGTACGTCGGGCGGAGGTCGCCACCCGGATCCACGACGCCAAGGAACACGGGGACCTGTCCGAGAATGCCGAGTACGAGGACGCCAAGAACGAACAGGCCTTCGTCGAGGGCCGGATCCAGACCCTCGAGGCGCTGATCAAGAACGCCACGATCATCGACGAGAAGCACTCGACCGATCACGTCCAGATCGGTTCGACCGTGTCGGTCGAGAGCAACGACGGCAAGGAGACCTTCACCATCGTCGGGTCGACCGAGGCCAGCCCACGCGAGGGTCGGATCTCGAACGAATCGCCGGTCGGCCGGGCCCTGCTCGGCCGCAAGAAGGGCGACAAGGTCGTCGTGCGCGTCCCCGCCGGGGACTTCAGCTACACGATCGTCACCATCCGCTAGGGCCGGCGAAGGCCGGTCGGAGTCCGGCACCCCGGCCGGGGACTGAGGACGCGATGGACTGGGCCGACGAACTCGCCGCTTCGGTCAGCGGCCCACAGGTCGTCAACGACAGCAAAACGCCGTCCGGGACGGTCCATGTCGGCAGCCTGCGCGGCCCGGTCATCCTGGACACCATCACCCGGGCCCTGCGCGCCCGAGGCATCGAGACGACCCTGCTCTACGGCGTCGACGACCTCGACCCCATGGACGCCCAGGCGCTTCTGACGCCGGATGCGGTGGAGAAGGAGATGGGCCGCCCGCTGGCGCATGTCCCGGACCAGGCCGGTGACTGCCACGCGTCGTACGCCCGCCACCACGCCCAGGCCTTCATCGACACCTTCGCCGGGTTGGGCATCCTGCCCGACCGCTACTACTGGATGAGCGACATCTACCCGACCGGCGCGATCGATCCGTACATCCGGCTGGCCCTCGACCGGGCCGACCGGGTCCGCGAGATCTACCGCCGGGTGGCCAACGTCCAGCACCCCGAGACGTGGCATCCGCTCGGCCTGATATGCCCGAACTGCGGCAAGGTCGGGACGACCATCGTGACCAAGTGGGACGGTGAGAAGGTCTTCTTCGAGTGCCGGGCCGATCTGGTGGTCTGGGCCCATGGCTGCGGAGCGTCCGGCTGGGTCTCGCCCTTCGGTGGCAACGCCAAGCTGCCCTGGAACCTCGAGTGGGCCGCCCAGTGGGGCCTGTTCGGGGTGACCATCGAGCCCGGCGGCAAGGACTTGTCCACCGCGGGCGGCTCACGCGACCGATCGGCCGCCATCGCCCGCGAGGTGTTCGAGCTCGATCCGCCGCTCAACGTCCCCTACGAGTTCCTCAACATCGCGGGCAGGAAGATGTCCACGTCCAAGGGCCGCGGCGCATCCGCCCAGCGCTTCACCGAGGTCGTGCCGCCCGAGCAGACCAGGCTGCTATTCCTGCGTCCGCGCCCGAACACCGCCATCGAGTTCGATCCGGAGGGCACCGATGCGGTCCCGCGCCTGTTCGACGAGTTCGACAAGCTGGCCGCGGCGACCGCCGGACGCGAAGTCAAGGGCGAGCTGCCGGCCGGCTACGAGTCGATCTTCCGCTACTCCTTGCTCGACCCGGCGGCCGACGTGGCCGTCGAAGCCGCCGCGTTCCGGGCCGACTTCGGCCACCTCGCCCTGCTGGTCCAGGTTCCCGGGGTGGACCTGGCCGGTCGGGTCGCCGCAGAGAAAGGCAGCGAGCTGACACCGCGCGAGCTGACAGTCCTCGAGGAGCGGGTCCGGGCCGCACGTGCCTGGCTGGCGGCCTACGCCCCAGAACGGGCATTGATGACGGTGCGCGACACGCTCCCGACAGAGGCCGCCGCCCTCGAGCCGGAGCAGCGGGCGTACCTGGCAGCGTTGGCGGCGGCGGCAGAGGCCGCCCCTCCGAGTGCCGGCGATGGCTGGCAAAGCCTGATCTTCTCGGTCGCGGCCGAGGCCGGCTTGCCCAACGGGCGCGCCTTCGCCGCGCTTTATCTCGCGTTCCTCGGCCGGTCCAACGGTCCGCGGGCGGGCTGGTTGCTGGCCAGTCTCGATCCCGGCTTCGTCCTCGAACGGCTCCGGGCGGCGGCCGGCACACAGGAGGTGAGGGCATGAGCGTCGGCCTGCAGCGATTGCGCGAGGACGCCGCGACCGTCCGCCAGGGTGCCATCGACAAGGGCGAGGACCCGACCAAGATCGACGAGGCGTTGAGCGCCGACAGCCGCCGGCGCGAGCTCCTTGCCGAAGGCGATCGACTCAAGGGTGAGCGCAACCAAGTCTCCAAGTCGATCGGAGAGTCGATCCGGGCGGGTGCCGATGCGAACGGGCCCGACATCGTCGCGCTCAAGGCCGCGTCCACGACGGCCGGCGAACGGATCGCCGTCGTCGACGCCGAACTGGCGACCCTGGAGGCGCAGATCGAGGACCTTCTCCTGCGCATCCCCAACCCGGCCGATCCGGATGTCCCGGTCGGTGGGGAAGAGGCCAACGTCACCGTCCGCGAATGGGGCGAGCAACTGCCACGGACCCAGCCGCTCCACGGTTCGGTCGGCGCGGATGCCCCGGCGGGCGGCGATAGCTGGGAGCGGCTGCCCCACTGGGACGTCGCCGACCGGCTCGGGATCTTCGACCTGGAGCGCGGGGCCAAGGTCGCCGGCTCCGGGTTCCCGGTCTACCGCGGCCTTGGCTCGACGCTGCAGCGCTCGCTGATCAACTGGTTCCTCGACGTCCACACCCGGGAGGGCGGCTTCACCGAGATCTGGCCGCCGGCGGTGGTCAATGCCGCGTCCGCCCGGGGGACCGGCCAGATCCCCGACAAGGAAGACCAGATGTACGTCGTCACCCGCGACGAGCTGTATCTGGTCCCGACCTCCGAGGTCCCGGTCACGAACCTCCATCGCGACGAGATCTTCGAGGCGACGGACCTGCCCATCCACTATGCCGCCTACTCGCCCTGCTTCCGGCGCGAGGCCGGGGCCGCCGGCAAGGACACCCGGGGGATCCTCCGGGTCCACCAGTTCGACAAGGTCGAGATGGTCCTGTTCGAGCGGCCCGAGGCCTCCAACGCTGCGCTCGAGTGGATGACCGGCCGGGCCGAGGATCTCCTTCAGCGTCTGGGCCTGGCCTACCGGGTCCTGCTGATGAGCACCCGCGAGATGGGCTTCGTCCAGGCCAAGAAGTACGACCTCGAGGTCTGGGCGCCCGGTGTCGAACGCTGGCTGGAGGTCAGCTCGTGTTCGAACCTGCGCGACTACCAGGCCCGTCGGATGGCCGTTCGCTTCCGGCCCGAGCCGGGTGCCAAGACGGAGCTGGTCCACACCCTCAACGGGAGCGGTCTGGCCCTGGCTCGGATCGTCGCGGCCCTCCTGGAGACGTATCAGCGACCGGACGGTTCGGTCGAGATCCCCGAGGTCCTGCGGCCGTACCTGGGCCGGGACTCCATCCCCGTCCCCGGCTGAGCCAGTGGGCACGACCGTCCCGACCGGGCTTCGCTTCATCTCGCTGGCCGATCGACCGGACCTGCGCGGGCCGATGGGCGACCACAACGTCGCCGTCTGGCCGGCGTTCATGCTCGAGGATCCGGTCGCCGACCGGAACTGGGACCACCTGTTCGACGACTGGTCCGCGTTCCAGGGTTGCCTGCTGGATGCCGACGACGCCGTCGTCGCCGCGTTCAACTCGACCCCCCTGTGCTGGGACGGCACGGACGAAGATCTGCCGGCCGGCTGGGACGACCAGTTCGAGCGGGCCGTGGCGGACCTCGCGGCGGGTCGGGAGCCGAACACCCTCGGCGCGATCCAGATCGTCGTGGCGCCCGCTCATCAGGGTCGTGGTCTCGCAGTCGCGACCCTCGAGGAGATGCGCGCCACGGGTCGCCGCCACGGTCTGGGTCAGCTCATCGCCTGCGTCCGACCGACCGACAAGGCGCGCTACCCGCTGATGTCGATCACGGACTACGCGGCCTGGCGCCGGCCCGACGGGCTGCCCGCCGATCCCTGGATCCGCATCCACGTCCGGGCCGGCGGCCGGATCGCTCGACCATCGCCGCGCTCCATGACGATCAGCGGCAGCGTCGAGGAGTGGCGTTCCTGGACCGGCCTCGACTTCCCGGTCAGCGGGCCATATGTCGTCGAGGGCGCCGCGGCAACCGTCGACATGGACCTGGCCGCTGACCGCGGGACCTACCACGACCCCAACGTCTGGATCGTCCACGACCTGACGACCTGAAGGCGTCGCGGCCGGCAGATTCCGGTGCGCGCGCGCCGCGCACGAGCGCGCCCACGGAGGAAGCCAGGACCATCGTACCGATCCGCCTGCAGCCGCAGCGTGCGATGGTCGGAACGGTCGCGACGGGGGAGTCACGCCCTCGCCGACAAGCACGGGGGGTCCGACGTGGCTGCCGAAAATGGCGAAGTTCGAGCACCGATCATCGTCCGACAGGGCGACGTCCTGCTGAGATCCGTTCCCGACATCCCCGCCGCGGCGCGCGAGGTCCCGCGCGACGAAGGGCGGCTTGTCCTCGCCTACGGCGAGGTGACCGGCCACGCCCACGTCCTCGACGCGCCGCCCGAAGAAGCGACCTTGTTGTCGATGGGGGAACGCGAGCGCTTCGTCCGGCTGATGCGCGACGTCGAGCTCCGCCACGAGGAGCACGACACGCTGTCGATCCCTGCCGGCACCTACCAGGTCATCCAGCAGCGGGTCTGGACGGACGCCGAGGCCGACGAGGAACACTGGCGCTACGCCGGGGACTGACCCGTGACGAGCGGGCTCGGTCTCGGCGTAGGCATCGCCTGGATCGCCGTCTGGGCTGCCCTGGCGGTCGTCCTCAATGGGGCGGTCTCGAAGCGTGGGCGACCCCGACCCTCGACGCCCACGGTGCTCGCTGCTTCCGCCTTCGGCGTAGCGCTCATGACGATCCTGGTGGACGCCGCCGGGCGTCGCGGGACTGCGTCCACGGGGCTGTTGATCATCGTGGTCGCCTCCTGTGGGGCGCTGGGCTGGATCGCGGTCGCAACAACACCGGTGGCGCGCCCACGCGTCCCTCTGCGACTCCGGCGCGTGCCGCCCGCCGGACGGGCCCTCCGGCTGGTGTCAGGTCCCCTGGGTTTCGCTCTGCTCCTCGTGCTCGGAACGAGCGTGTCCCCAGAGGATCAGGTCGACTGGACGACGACCCACCTGGCGGTCGATGCGATTCTCGCCGGATCGCTCGGCTGGGTCGTGCTCTGGTGGATGCGGCCGGAGCACCGCTGGGCATCCTTCGCGTCGACCGGTTCGCGTCGACCCGCTGGGATCCTGTCTCGACCGGTATTCCCGGCGACCCGGGCGCATATCGTCGAGTTCCAGCAGAGCTGGGTCCAGGAGCGATCGGAGCCCCGACCCGCCGACCGGTCCGCAGCCGAGGCCGCGGCCAACGCGATCTATGCCGATCTGGGCCTGGTTCCACCGCACATCCGCATCTGGCTCCGGTCGCCCCGTGAGATGGCCATCGCGCGACCGCTGATCGAGGGTCTGTGCGCTTACCTGGGTAGGGGCAGATCCGCGCACGCGGCCTGGGAGGCGACGCTCGCCGATGTCGAGACGATCGACCCCGCGGTCGTCGCGACGATCGACGCGCAGCTGCGCTCGCGATCGAGCGGCCGGATCGGAGCTGGGATCCTCCCTTTGGGCGCGACCTACCGACCCGTCGACCTCGTTCCGCCGACGCGCCAGCCGGACCGAGCCGGGGTCGGCCGGTGGGCCGCCAGTGAGGTCGCCGACCCCCTGGATCTCGTCGTCAACTACCAACTGGAGCGGGACGGCGTGGGAGGTAGCCAAAGGTCCACGTATACGACGTCCACTCGTCACGTCGCGGGGGCTGCCGAGCTCGGCTGTCTGGTCGCGATGTCCGAGGTCTGGCCCACCCCTGCCGTGAAGGGCCTCGGTCGGTTGGCCGCAACCTGCGACGGTTGGTGGTCGTTCGACGGGTTGAGCGTCTTCCAGGATCCGCCGTGCGAGATCCACGCGGACGCGACGGGCCGGCTTCATGCCGAAGACGGTCCAGCGATCCGCTACCAGGACGGTTGGGCCGCCTGGGCCGTGAACGGCGTCGCGATGCCCCGGGAAGCCGTCGAGGCGCCGGCCTCGCTCCGACTCGAGGACATCCGAGCGGCGACCGTGCGGCAACGGCCCCTTATGCGCCAGCGGTTCGGCTCGGAACGTTACCGCTCGGAGGCCGGTCGGAGCGCCGAGCTCATCGGCTCCGAGCCAGATCCAACGATGCGGCGGGAGCTGATCGAGACATACGGTCCAGATCGCTACCTCCAGGCGGTCGGCGAGATCGTCCACGAGGATGTCGACGGGTCAGGGCAGCCGCGGCGCCTGTGGCGGGCCGCTCGAGCCGGGGACGAGGCCCTGGTGATGGTCGAGGTCCTCAACTCGACACCGGAACCCGACGGATCGAGACGGACGTACTGGCTTCGCGTTCCACCGTTCGTGCGTGACTGCCAGAGCGCGGTGGCCTGGACGTTCGGGATCGCGAGCCATGAATTCGTGGTCCAGGCTGAGGCCTAGATCGCCCTTCGGCGCGGTATCCTCCCCGCGGAGAGGTGGCAGAGCGGTCGATTGCGACGGTCTTGAAAACCGTTGATCGAAAGATCCGTGGGTTCGAATCCCACCCTCTCCGCCAGCCCAACCTGAGCACGAACTCGTCCGGGCGGCCGATGAGCCCGACGGGCTGACCCGATAGTGAAGCCATTCCTGACCTGACTCGCGGCCTGCATGCTCGCGTACCCTCTTGATCGTGAGCCGGAACTGGCAGATCCCACCCGAGTCGAAGGTTCAGCGACGGCCGGGATTGACCGTGGCCATCGTCGCCCTGCTGTTCGCGGTGCTGCTCATGTTTCCGGCCGCGATCGCGACGGGGTGCGCCGACAAGGGCTACTGCGACGACTACTCGTCAGTACAGGTCGCGTTCCGCGCTGGGCTCGAACTGGCGCCCGTCTGGATGCTCATGCTCGCCGTCGTCGCCATCCGCTACCGAACCGCCCTCGTCATGTTTACGGCCCTCGCGGTTGTACTCGCGGTCTTCAGCGTCGTGATCTACACCGACCTCAGGTTCTTGCTTCGGCCGATCGGTCTCTCAAACGCCAGCGGGTTCGTCTTGTACGCTGCGCCCTTCGTGGTCGCCGCGATCGGTGGGTTCGTTGATTTGAACAAGACCCGCCACTGATCTTGAGCCGCCTCGATCTAGAGCAAGAAGTGGGGGTCCGACATCGACATGGCGACTCCCGCGATGACTCGTTCGGGTGGCAAGCCCCGTGACTGAGTCCGGGATGGGCTCGGGCGCCTCGCTGCTGTTCTGGGCCGCCGTCATCCTGGGCACGGTCGGAGCGGCGGCGATCCTCGCGTATGCGTTCGGCCGTCCCGGCTCTGCCCTCCGCCGCCTCGCCCTGGTCGCACTTGCGGTCGTGGTCTGGATCCTGGCGCCGTGGGTGGCCATCGTGTTCATCGAGTCGACCCACCCGGTGGTCTGACCCGGACGGACTCCGGCGTTTGGCGGTCGACGCTCCGCCGTAGCCCATCTGGTGCGCACTCGACCCGTACCTCGGTCAGGTGGGCTCGGTGGGTCCTGGGACCGTACGCTCATGCGAACGTCCGTTGAGCCCAAGACGGAGCCATCCGACCGTGTCCGGGACCATCGCCCACCCGCGCAAGCCGATCCTGCTGTTGCTCGTCTTCGGTGTGTTCCTGATGATCGTCGGGATCACCGCCCTGGCCCAGGCCGTCCTCGTCTCGACGACGTACTCGCAGTCCATCCTGGGCTCGGTCGTGGGCAGCGACGCCGCGACGGTCAAGACGCTGGTCGACCTGACCAAGCTGGAGCCGGCGGACCTCGAACCTGGCGCGGCACCGGGGACCCTGGTGACGAAGCTGAGCGACCCGCTCCACCACCTGGTCTTGCCCGACGGCATCACCCTCCCACCGAGCGGCATCAGCCGGATCGAGGTCCGTCGGCTCGATGGGACCGTCATCGCGTCGAACGACTCGACCGTGGTCGGGACGACGGCGCCTGGGAGTGTCGACTTCGCCAAGGCCGTCGCGGGCACGCCCACCGCGAACGTCACGCAGGCCGCCACTTCCGAGGCCGTGGGACCGGCGGTGGCCACCGGCGAAGTCCTGCGCGAGTACCTCCCGATCAAGGCGAACGGTCAGGTCCTGGCCATCGTGGGGCTGTGGCGCGACGGTCAGCCGATCCTCGCCCGGCTCGAGTCGGTCCGCCAGGACGTGATCATCGTGACCCTGACCGCCGGTCTCCTGGCCGCCTTCGTCCTGTTCCTCGTCTTCCGAGCGGCGCAGGCCCGGATCAGCCGCCAGACGGACCAGCTCGTGGAGGCCACCCGGCGCGACCCGCTGACCGATACCCTCAACCACGGCAGTCTGGTCGCGGTCCTCGCGGCCGCCATCGAGACGGCTCGGACGCGGCGTGAACCGATCGCCATCGCCCTCCTCGACATCGACAACTTTCGGCTGCTCAACGACACCCACGGCCACGAAGCGGGCGACCAGGCGATCCTGACCGTCGCCGGGCTGCTCCGGGACGGCTTCCCCGAGGGCGCGACGTTCGGGCGCTACGGCCCCGATGAGTTCTTGGTGATCGAGCCGGCGACCGGGATCGAGCACCTCGAGCACGCCGTCCTGCGCCTGCGCAGTGCGCTGGCCGAGCGTGCCCTCCAGTTCGGTGAGTCGGAGTCCCTGCCGGTCACCATCAGCGCCGGTCTCTGCGCCTACCCTGAGAACGCCGGCTCGGTCACCGAGCTGCTGTCGACCGCGGCGATCACCCTTCAGGAGGCCAAGACCAGCGGCGGCGACGCGGTCCGACGGGCCGGGGCTGACCTCGACGTCCCCGGTGAGACGCGTACGTTCGACGTCTACCAAGGCCTGATCCAGGCGGTCGACGGGCGCGACCGCTATACCAAGCGCCACTCCGAGGATGTCGCCCGCTACGCCGCGTACCTCGCCGAAAGGCTCCGCCTCGAACCCGAGATGGTCGCCACGATCAGAGTCGCCGGCCTGCTCCACGACGTCGGCAAGATCGGTGTCCCCGACGCGATGCTGCGCAAACCGGCGCGTTTGACCGAGGACGAGTTCGAGGTCATGAAGCAGCACGTCACGCTGGGCGATCTGATCGTCCGCGACCTGCCCGACTGCGACCTCATCCGAACCGGCATTCGCAGCCACCACGAGCGCTGGGACGGCGAGGGCTACCCGGACCGGCTGGCCGGCGAGGCGATCCCGTTGGTCGCCCGGATCGTGGCCGTCGCGGATGCCTTCTCGGCGATGACCACCACCCGCCCGTACCGCAAGGCCCTCGACACCGACGAGGCGCTGCGCCGCCTCGAGGAGGCGGCCGGGACGCAGCTCGAGGAGCGGTTGGTCGCGGCGTTCGTGACCGGCCTCCGGTCCGACCGGGCTGCGCCGCTGCCCGGCAGGGACGCGACAGCCGGGCGGCTCTGGGCGCCGTACAGCCAGGTCGCGTGAACGCGATGGGTCGCCGGACGCTGACCGCCGGGCCGGCGGCCGTCCTTCTGGTCCTTGCCCTCGTCGGCCCGGTGCTGGCGGCCCAGTCGTGGTCGATCGTCGCCGATCGACTGACGGTGCCGCTGGACGAGTCGGCCGTCGTGACCCTGACCGTCACCAACACCTCGAGCAGCAACGGCGGCGGATCCGGGATCGCCTGCGTCACCGTCGCCATCCCCTCGGCCTACGACGTCACGTCCGTGTCGGTCGCCTCCGTCTCGAACGGGCGGTCGTGGAGTGCGGACGTCAGCGCTGGATCGCCCCGCGGCATCGTGGCCCGGGCCGACTCGAACGGGGACCGTCTGCGGGGCGATCCGGATGACGACGTCCTGGTCCTCAAGGTCAAGGTCACCGGCACGAGCCTGGGCTTGGCGACCTGGACGGCCAACGAGCTCCAGGACGCCGGCTGTACCGGGAGCTACAAGAAGCCGGTCGCGATCCTGATGACCGTGCTGGGCCTGCCCATCCCGACCCCGAAACCGACACCGAAGCCGACACCCGCCCCGACGCCGACGCCGACCACCGAGCCGACCGTCCGGCCGACCGCGACCGCCACACCGGCCCCGACGCCGACCCCGACCCGACCGCCGAGCGCGACCCCGACGCCCGACCCGACCCGTCCGCCGACTCCGACAGCCAGCCCCGCGCCGACCGATGGATCGGCCGGTCCCACCCCCACCGAACCGCCGAGCCCATTGGCGTCGCCAGATCCATCGGCGGCGGCCAGTCAGCCGGTGGGTGTGGGCATCGGATCGACCGGCAGCGGGTCCGGGACGGGGTCGAGCGGAACGGGTGGTGCATCCGGGGGCGGCGGGACCGGCCAGGCATCGCCACCCCGCCTTGATCTCGGTCTCGACGGCGACCATCCCGGTTCGCTGGCCGGGCTCGACCTTGGCGGATCCGTCGGTTTCGGGTTCTTCGACTGGGCCGTCCCGGGAGCGATCCTGACCGGCCCGGGCCTCTTGCTGCTGGTCATCATCGCGGCCCAGGCTGCCGGCGGACTGGCCTGGCTGCCGGTCGTCCGGCGCAAGATCGGCGGCTTCGGTCCGGCTCGTCGCGGGCGCCCGACCCCAGGTGCTTGACGACGCCGCGGCGGCACGCCTAGACTCCGCCGACATCACGAAGAATGGGCGATGAACGGGACGAGTACTCGTCGCACGTCGGCACAGAGACCCGGTGGTCGGTGGAAACCGGGGTGGCGACGACGGGGAATGGACCCGGGAGCCTCCGGACCGAACGGGCGCGATCCCCAGTAGGCTCCGGCGCAGAGCGCCAGCGATATCGGGCAGCGCCGATCGGCGAGCGGGTCCTCGGGGCCCGGCCGACCCGTCGGTCAGGAGAGTGCGGCACACGCCGAATGAGGGTGGCACCGCGGAAGGCACGACCTTTCGTCCCCGGGACGAACGGTCGTTCTTAATTCTCCGGGCATCGCGCCCGGACCGCCCACCGCCTCGGAGGCGACACGAAACCGATGAGCACCACAGAACCGCTCAGCCTGACGGAAGCCAAGCGCCTGGTCGGCGACGCCGACACGATCCTCCTGCGAGCCACCCGCGACGCCGACCTCGAGACGCCGATCGGCGCCTTCCTGCGGCTCGATGACGGCGGGCCTGCCTACTTGCTTGAATCGGTTGAGGGCGGCGAGCGCCTCGGACGCTACAGCTTCCTTGGCGTGGGTCCGCGCCGGCTGCTCGAGGTCCGCGATGGCCAGGCCAGCGTCCAGACCCGGCCGCTGAGCGTCGACAGCTACTCGGCCGACCTGCCCAGGGTGAGCTCGCCGGTGGCTGATCCGCTGGCTGCGCTGCGCGCCTTCGTGCCCCGTCGGCGGGTCCGGCCGGTCGACGGGATGCCGCGCTTCACCGGCGGTGCGGTCGGCGCGCTCGCCTACGACGCGGTGTCGACCTTCGAGCCGACCGTGCCGCTGCCCGATGCCGACCCGGTCGGAGTCCCGACGGCGGCGTTCATCGAGACCGACCTGGTCCTCGTCTTCGACCACCTGACCCACACCATCAGTGCCGTCGCCAGCCTGCACACGGACGCGCCCGACTTCGAAGGCCGCTACGCGATCGCCGAGCGGGCCATCTACGAGGCGCTCGACCGGACGGCCCGGCCCAGCGCGTCCGAGATCGCCGGCCCGGCTGCCGGAAGCGGATCGCGCGGCGCCACGACAGGCGCCTCCATCGCCGACGCGCCGATCGAGACAAGCCTCGGCCGGGACGCCTACATCCGGGCGGTCTCGACGGCCAAGGACGCGATCGCGGCGGGCGAGGCGATCCAGGTCGTGCTCGCCCGGCGCCAGTCGTTCGACCTGCCGGCCGGCCCGGGCGGTCGTCCGATCGACGGCATCGGCCTCTATCGTGCCCTCCGCCGGGTCAACCCGAGCCCGTACCTGTTCTTCGTCCGGACACCCCAGTTCGAGGTAGTCGGGGCGAGCCCGGAGCTGCTCCTCCAGGTCGAAGGCGATCGCCTGACCACCCATCCGATCGCCGGCACCCGCCCGCGCGGCGCCACGCCGGCCGAGGACCAGCTCCTGGCCGAGCAACTCCAGAGTGACCCCAAGGAGAAGGCCGAGCACGTGATGCTGGTCGACCTGGGCCGCAACGATATCGGCCGGGTGAGCCGGGCGGGCACGGTCCGGGTCGCCAAGTACATGGAGGTCGAGCGCTACAGCCACGTCCTGCACCTGGTCAGCCATGTCGAGGGCCGACTCCGGCCGGATCTCGATGCCCTCGACGCGCTTCGGGCCGTCTTCCCGGCCGGGACCCTGTCCGGCGCCCCCAAGGTCCGAGCCATGCAGCTCATCGCGGCCGCCGAGCGCGAGCGCCGCGGACTGTACGGCGGCGCGGTGGGCTACTACGGCTACGACGGCAACCTGGACACGGCGATCACCATCCGGAGCGCCGTCCTGCGCAATGGTCAGGCCCACGTCCACACCGGGGCGGGGATCGTGGCTGCGTCCGTGCCCGAGAAGGAGTTCGAGGAGACCGAGCACAAGGCGGCGGCCCTGCGTCGCGCCATCGAGCTGGCGGCCGGTCTGGGTGAGGCCGCCGGTCGGACGACCCCGGGTGCGGCGGAGGACGGTGGGGCGGCCCGCGCTGATGCCGCCGGTTCGCGCCGCGCCCGCCGCCACGGCGACGTCCCCGGGCGGAGGCTCGGGCCGATGATCCTGGTCATCGACAACTACGACTCGTTCACGTTCAACCTGGTCCAGGCGCTCGAGGCGGCCGGAGCCGAGGTCGTGGTCGTTCGTAACGACGCCATCGACCGGTCCGGGATCGAGGCCCTGGCCGACGATCCTGTTCGGCTGCCTGCGCGGCATCGTCGTCTCGCCCGGGCCGGGCGACCCGAGCACGGCCGGCGTGTCGGTCGCGGCGATCGAGGTGGCTGCTGACCGGTCGATCCCGCTCCTCGGCGTGTGCCTCGGGATGCAGTCGATGGCGGTCGCCTTCGGCGGCGACATCGTCCGGGCGCCGACCCTCGTCCACGGCGAGGCGTCCGAGGTGACCCACGACGGCGAGGGGCTGCTGCGGGGTCTGCCGCCGGCGTTCATGGCCGCCCGCTATCACTCGCTGTGCGTCGACCGGGACAGCCTGCCCGACGAGCTCCGGATCACCGCCATGACCGAGGAGGACGGGGTGATCATGGGTCTGCGCCACGTCAGCCTGCCGCTCGAGGGGGTCCAGTTCCATCCGGAGTCGGTCTTGACGCCCGAGGGGCCGCATCTGCTGGCCAACTTCCTGCGCCTGGCCGGGGAAGGGGAGGCCGGTCTGCTCGACGATGCAGCCGGCTCGTTCGCGACCTCCGGGATGGCCGACCCGGAGGCGATCGTCCGATGAGCGAGGTCGTGCGGGCGGCGCTGGCGGCGGTCGTCGACGGTCGGACGCTGAGCCTGGACGAGGCTCGCGCCGCGATGGGCTCGGTCATGGACGGCGAGGCGACCCCTCGCCAGCTGGCCGCCTTCCTGGTCGCCCTGCGGATGCGTGGTGAGACGACCGATGAGCTGGCTGGTTTCGCCGGGGCGATGCGCGACCGGGTCGTCCGGGTCGACGCGCCGGTCGGCACGATCGACCTGGTGGGCACCGGCGGAGACGGCAGCGGGACGTTCAACATCTCGACCACGGCCTCGCTGGTCGTCGCGGCGGCCGGAGTTCCGGTGGCCAAGCACGGCAACCGGGCGATCACCTCGCGCTCGGGCTCGGCCGATGTCCTGGACGCGCTCGGGGTGCGCATCGACCACGACGCGCTGAGCGCCGGCGTCGCCCTGCGCAGGTACGGGTTCGCCTTCCTGTTCGCCCCGAACTTCCACCCGGCGATGCGCCATGCCGGCCCGACCCGGCGCGAGATCGGTGTCCGGACCTCGTTCAATCTGCTCGGGCCGCTGACCAACCCGGCCGGTGCGACCCGCCAGGTCCTCGGTGTCGGTGACGCGGCCGCCGCACCTCGTCTGGCCGAGGTGGCCCAGCGGCTCGGGACCGAGCGGACCCTGGTCGTCCACGGGGCAGGGGTCGACGAGCTGCCCCTCGACGGGACCGGGGTCATCCTCGAGGTGACCCCGACCGCCATCGACCGCCGGGAGGTCGGTCCCACCGAACTGGCGGCCCTCGGGTTGGCGACCGCGTCCAACGCCGACCTGGCCGGTGGCGCGCCCGAGGACAACGCCGCCCTCGTCGAAGCCGTCCTCGGCGGGGCTCCTGGCGCTCATCGGGACGTGGTCCTGCTCAATGCGGCCGCCGCGTTCGTGGCTGCCGGCACGGCCCCGGCGCTGGCCGACGGCCTGGCCCTCGGCGGCGCGGCGATCGACGACGGCCGAGCCAGCCGCCTGCTCGCCCGCCTGCGCGAGGAACGGACGATCGCCGACGCCGAACGATCCGCGGCCAAAGCCGAAGCCGAGGTCACCGCCGTGGCGCCGGCCGCGGCCGCCGGGGACAGCAAGTCACCCGCCCGGGAGGTCCGGTCGTGACCGTCGCCGTCCGACCCGCCGGTGGGGTCGTGGCCGAGATCGCGGCGCGCCGGATCGCCGATCTCCGCCCGGAGCTCGACGCGATCGGCTCTGCCGGTCTGGCCCGGGCTGCCTCGGCCGCCCCGCCGCCACGCGAACTCGTCGAACGACTCGCCCGTCCCGGACTCCACCTCATCGCCGAGGTCAAGCGCCGCTCGCCCTCGGCCGGGGCGATCGTCGGTCCCGATGAGGACCCGCTGGCCCGCGCCACGGCCTACGAGCGCGGTGGCGCCAGTGCGATCTCGGTCCTGTGCGAGCCGCATTGGTTCGGAGGCTCGATCGCCGACCTGACCGCGGTCCGTGCGGCGGTCAGCCTGCCCGTCCTGGCCAAGGAGTTCGTGGTCGATCCACGCCAGCTGGCGCTGCTTCGAGCGGCCGGGGCGGACGCCGTCCTCCTGCTGGCGGTCCTCCATCCGGCCCGTCGCCTGGCCGCGCTGGTGGAGGCGGCCCTCGACCTCGGGCTTGAGCCGCTGGTCGAGGCGCACGACGCCCGCGAGCTGGAGCGGGCCCTGGCCACCCGCGCCCGGGTCATCGGCATCAACAACCGCGACCTGCGCAGCCTCGATGTCGACCCCGAGCGCTCGGTCCGTCTCCGCCCACTCGTCCCCGACGATCGGATCGCCGTCGCCGAGTCGGGTGTCCGTGCCCCGGCCACCATCGCCGGTTGGCGGGCGCCGGGTTCGACGCCGCCCTGGTCGGTGAGGCCCTGATGCGCTCGGCGGACCCGGCCGCTGCGGCTCGCTCGTTCGTGGCGGCCGGCGCCGTCCCGACCGACCCATCGGTCGCTCGACCGCCTGCCGACGGTCAAGATCTGCGGGATCGTCGACGCCGACGGGATCCAGGCCGCGATCCGGGCCGAGGCGGATGCCGTCGGACTCAACGTCGTCCCCGGCACGCCCCGCGAGCTGACCCTGGCCGAGGCCGCCCAGCTCACTCGTGCGCTCCGAGCCGGGGCTCCAGCCGACCGGCGACCGCGGGTCATCGTCGTGACCACCGAGACCGACGAGGCCCGCCTGCGGACGCTCATCGAGGTCATCGACCCGGACGTGGTCCAGCTCAACGCCGACGTGCCGCCCGCTCTGGCCACCGCCCTCGGCCGGGCGACCTGGAAGGTCCTCCACCTGCCGGCGAGCGAGCCGGAGGACCTGGTCGCCGCCGCCGCCGCCGTCGTCGCTCGCGGGCGCGCCTTCATCGACGCCGGCGTCGAGCGGATCCTGCTCGACACCGCCGGCGGTCCCCACCCAGGCGGGACGGGCACTCGGTCGTCGGTCGCCCTGGCCGCCGCGGTCGCCCGCGAGCTGCCGATCGTCCTGGCCGGCGGCCTTTCGCCGGTCAACGTCGGGCAGGCGGTCCTCGACGTACCCGCGCTCGGCGTCGACGTCGCCTCGGGCGTGGAAGCTGCGCGGATCTCCGGTCAGCGGCCGGGCAAGGACGCAGTGCGGGTCGCGCTCTTCGCCAAGCGCGCCCGGGCGGCCCGGATGGACCGCCCGAACGTGGCCGTCCGCCCGACCCCGGTCGATCCGGGTCTGCTGGTGGCCGACGCCGCCGGTCGCTGGGGGGTCCATCGCGAATTCGGTGGCCGCTACGTCCCGGAGACCCTGATGGCGGCGCTCGAGGGTCTCGAGCGAGCCTATGCGGAGATCCGTCAGGACCCGCGCTTCTGGGCCGAGTTCCGGGAGCGCCTGGCGACGTACTCCGGCCGCCCCACCCCGATCTACCGGGCGGACCGGCTGGCCGCCGAGACGCTGGCGGCCGCCCGGGCGCTCCTCGGCGGCGACGCCGATGCCCCGGGGCGTCTGCCGACGACCCTGCGTCTCTACCTCAAGCGCGAGGATCTCGCCCACACGGGGGCCCACAAGATCAACAACGCGCTCGGACAGGCCTTGCTCACCCGACGGCTGGGCAAGGACCGGGTCATCGCCGAGACCGGCGCCGGCCAGCACGGGGTGGCCACGGCCACCGCCTGTGCCCTGCTCGACCTGCCCTGTGTCGTGTTCATGGGTGCCGAGGACATCCGTCGCCAGCAACCCAACGTCCTGCGCATGCGCGCCTTGGGGACGGAGGTCCGCCCGGTCACCAGCGGCTCGGCCACGCTCAAGGACGCGGTCAACGAGGCGATGCGCGACTGGGTCACGAACGTCGAGACGACCCACTACGTCCTCGGCTCGGCGATGGGCCCCCACCCGTACCCGACGATCGTGCGCGACCTCCAGCGCGTCCTCGGCGACGAGTCGGCCGCCCAGCTCAAGGCTGTGGAAGGCCGCCTGCCCGACCTCGTCCTGGCCTGCGTCGGCGGTGGCTCGAACGCGATCGGCATCCTCGATCGGTTCATCGGCGAGCCCCGGGTCCGACTGGCCGTGGCCGAGGCCGCGGGCGACGGGATCGCCACCGGTCGCCACGCGGCGGCGCTGGCCGGAGGCACGCCGGGCATCCTCCATGGCAGCCGCTCGCTGATGCTCCAGGATCGCGACGGCCAGGTCGTCGAGGCGCATTCGATCTCAGCAGGGCTGGACTACCCGGGCGTCGGCCCGCAGATCGCGGCACTGGTCACCGCCGGCCGGGTCGAGCTGGCCGCGGCCACGGACACCGAGGCACTGACCGCCCTGCGCGAGGTCGGTCGGGTCGAGGGGATCCTGCCGGCGCTCGAGACATCGCATGCGTTCGCCGTCCTGCCCCGCCTGATCGCCGGGATCGAAGGCTCCGGGGTGCCCTACCCGGATGAGACGGTCGTCCTCGTCGGGTTGTCCGGCCGGGGCGACAAGGACCTGGCCGCCCTCGAACCCGTGGTGACGGGATGACGGCCGCGACGATCAGCCCGACGACCGGCACGAACGAGACGCCCGGTGCCCGGCGCATCGCAGCGGCTTTCGAGCGGGCCGCGACTGAGCGCCGGGCCGCCCTCATCCCGTACCTCGTGGCTGGTTATCCCGATGCCGAGACGTCGTTCCGGATCGCCCTAGCCGCGGCCGACGGCGGTGCCGACCTGCTCGAGATCGGCCTGCCCTACTCCGACCCACTGGCCGACGGCGCGACCCTCCAGCGAGCGTCGCAGGTCGCCCTCGCCGCCGGCGCGACCTTCGACGGCTCGATCGGACTGATCGAGCGGATCGCGGCGGCCCGGCCGGACCTGCCGCTCGTCCCGATGGCCTACGCCAACCAGGTTATCGGCGGCGGTGATGGAGCCGCCACGGCTCGGCGCCTCACGGCGGCCGGTGCCAGCGGGATCATCGTGGCCGACCTGACCCCCGACGAAGGCGGGCCGTTCGAGAGCGTCGCTCGCGCCGCTGGACTCGCGGTCGTCTACCTTGTCGCGCCGACGACGGCGCCCGACCGCCGGGCAATGGTCGCGGCCCGCTCGGGCGGGTTCCTCTATTGCGTTTCGTTGGTCGGGGTGACCGGCGCCCGCGCCACCCTGCCCAGGACCGTCGGCCGGCTGGTCCGTGACGTCCGGGCGGTCAGCCCGGTCCCGGTCGCGGTCGGATTCGGGGTCAGTCGGCCCACCCACGTCCAGGCCCTGGTGGCTGCCGGCGCCGACGGGGTGATCGTCGCCTCAGCCCTGGTCGATGCGCTCGGCCCGGAGGGCCGGGACGTGCCAGCCCTTGGTCAGCTGGTGAGCGAGCTTCGCGCAGCGACGATCCGGACCTGACCGACCAGATGCACCTCGACCGGATCGACACCGCGGAGGAGACCGGGACCAAGAAGTCCTTCCGTTGGGCCGTCGACTGGCCAGGCTGGTGTCGGGGCGGCCGGGACGGCGAACGAGCGCTGGAGGCCTTCGTCGAGGCGGCACCGCGCTACGGCCTCGTCGCGACCGAGGCCGGTCTCGACTTCCCAGGCGTGCCAGGCTCGGTGTCGGCCCACGACCTGTTCAGCGTCGAGACCCTCGAGGGTGGCGCAGGGACCGATTTCGGGGTGCCTTCTGCCATCGGCTCGCTCGATCGTCGCCCACTGGACGGCGCCGAGGCGGCTCGCCAGGCGGCCCTGGTCGCGGCTGCCTGGATCATCCTCGAGCGGGTCGTGGCCGGTGCGCCGGCCGAGTTGCGCAAAGGGCCGCGCGGCGGCGGTCGCGATCGGGACCGGGTCGTCGAGCACGTGGTCGGCGCCGAGCATGCCTACGCCCGCAAGATGGGCCTCAAGCTCGGCGCGCCGTCGCCGACCGACGCCGCCGCGGTCGGGGCGATGCGCCGGGCGATGCTCGAGATCCTCCGCGCGCCCTCGGACGGCTCCGCACTGGCCGGTCGGAAGTGGACGTCGCGTTACGCCGCCCGGCGGATCGCCTGGCACGTCCTGGACCACGCCTGGGAGATCGAGGACCGGACCGAGCCGTAGGCATCGATCAGGATCTCGCGGCGTCGCGCTCCTCGAGGGCGACCAGCGCCTCGATGATCGCCCGGTAGACGTCGAGCAGGTCGGATTGCGGGATCGGCCCCTCATTCGCCATCGCCACCCGCAGGAGCACCTCGCGCTCGCGTTCCGGGTCGCGGACCTCGTCCCGCCCGGCGGCGGCCTTGGCTCGTCCCGCTTCGAGGGCCAGCGTCGCCCGCTCGTTGAGCAGCCCGACGATCGCCCGGTCGAGGTCGTCGATCCGTGCCCGCAGCGCGTCCAGCTCGTCGTCCGAGGCGGTCATCCGGGCAGCTCACCGGCGGCGACCCGTCGATCGATCGACTCGAGGGCCAGGGTGTAGCCGCCCGGTCCCTGGCCGACGATCGACTCGAAGGCGATGTCGTGCAAGAAGTTCACCTGGCGGAACGGTTCGCGCGTCGATGGGTCGGACAGATGGACCTCGATGAACGGCCGGGCGACCGCCAGCAAGGCATCACGCAGCGAGACCGAGGTGTGGGTCAGCCCACCGGCATTGACGATCGCGACATCGAAGTCGCGCCGATGCAGGCGGTCGATCAGCGCGCCTTCGTGGTTGGACTGGAAGAAGTCGATGGCATGGCCAAGCTCGCGTGCCTGCTCGGCCAGGCCGGCGTGGATCTCGTCGAGCGAGGTCCGGCCGTAGATCTCCGGCTGGCGGGTCCCGACCAGGTTCAGGTTCGCGTCCATCGAGGACGAGGATCCGGGTCATCGGACCGACACCTTCGCGTCGAGGCCGTCGGTCGGGGCCGTCCCGGCCGTGCACCAGGAGACTGGCGA